>JALHNO010000018.1 GCA_022843465.1 Pseudomonadota bacterium
AGGCGCCCACACAAGTCACCTGTGCACGCTGTCAAAGATCCTGCGCATCTGCTTGAACATTTCGTCCAGCAGCGAGACGTTTCCGTCTCAGCGAGCCGCGCACTATACAGTAGTTTTTTGCTTCGTCAACAGTCTCTCGACGAATTTTTTTGCGCTCCTGCGAACATTTCGTCGCAGGGGGAAGTCACTTTACCTGATTGCGCCCGCTTTGGGAACTGTGCGCCCGCGGTAGCGACTTGATCGATGCCCGATGTTCAGCTGGCCACTGGACCCAGTCGCACGCGGCAGTACGAGCGCTTGCCTACCTGGAGCAGGTACTCCGAGCCGATTGCCAGTACGGCTGCACGATCCTCGACTACGACGCCGTCGATACGCACTGCACGCTCGGCAATTTTTCGGGCGGATTCGGAAGAGCTGCTGGTAAGCCCAGCCATCTTGAGGATGACGCTGATGGTCTCGCCCTGCGCTGGAATCAGCAGTTCGCGCGTCACCAGATCCTGCGGCACTGCACCACCACGAACCGTCTGGTCCCAGAACGCCTGCGCTGATTCCGCTGCTGATTCACCATGGAATCGGGCCACCAACTCGCGCGCGAGCTCGACTTTGAGATCGCGAGGATTTCTCTCGCCGGATTCGGTAGCGCGCCGCGCTTCACGCAGATCAGAGAGCGACATGCGGAACGAGAGGAGTTCGAAGTAGCGCCACATCAGATCATCGGAGATCGACATCGTCTTGCCGAATATCTGATTTGGCGCCTCGTTGATCCCGATGTAATTGCCGAGAGACTTCGACATCTTGTTGACACCATCAAGGCCTTCCAGCAGGGGCATGGTGATCACAATCTGCGGCGCCTGGCCGACATCTGCCTGCAGCTGCCGACCCACCAGCAGATTGAACTTCTGATCGGTTCCGCCCAGCTCGACGTCGGCCTGCAAGGCAACCGAGTCGTATCCCTGCACCAGTGGATACAGAAACTCATGTATGGCAATCGGCATTTCGCCGCGGAATCGCTTCTGGAAATCATCGCGCTCGAGCATGCGCGCCACCGTGTGCTTGGCGGCCAGCTTGATCATCTCGGCCGCAGTCATCTTGCCGAACCATTCCGAATTGAACCGCAACTCGGTCTGTTCGCGGTCAAGCACCTTGAATACCTGATCCGCGTAAGTCTTGGCGTTCTCGGCCACGTCTTCAACTGACAGCGGCTTGCGGGTCACGTTCTTTCCGGTCGGGTCACCGATCATTCCGGTGAAATCCCCGATCAGGAAGATCACCCGGTGTCCGAGATTCTGGAACTGGCGCATCTTGTTGAGCAGCACCGTGTGTCCAATGTGCAGATCAGGCGCGGTCGGATCGAACCCCGCCTTGATGCGCAGCGGCCGCCCAAGCTTCAGACGCGCCTCAAGTTCATCGAGCTTGATGACTTCTTCGGTTCCGCGCCCAATCAGGTCGAGGGCGTCTTTTAGGTCACTCATAGGTACTCTGGGGTAAGCGGCGGAACATCCGCCCTGGGCCGGCTAACTTAGCCGAATCAGCTGTATCGAGACCACCGGCGCGTGCAGGGCCGGATTCGCAGCTGACACCAGCATCGCCAGCGGCGCCGCGCAAAGTTAAAATGGCGTTAAGTCAAAAGTGTAAAAAATGCTGTTGAAACAAGGGTTTGACGCCGACTCCGGGCCCAGTTATGGTGCAGGCCGATCTGCCTGACTGTGTCCGAATGCGCCTTCCCGATCCCAATTCCGAAACGCAACTCAAGCGCCGACAGGCCGTGCGGCGGCACGCACAGCGCCGCCACCAGCGTTTCTATGCGGTCAGTCTGGATGGCAACTTCATCCAGAACTTCGCCACGGCACCTATTCGCTGGGCTGGGGAGCGCTGGGTGATCGGTGCACTGGTGGGCCTGCTGGCCTTGCTGGCACTGGTCGTTCTGCCCAGTTGGGCGGGCGCCTTTTCGTCCGAAGACAACCCGACCCTCAACTGGTCGGAACTTCCGTTGCCGTCGGCACCGGCGATCACCGACACCAGCGATGAACAGGACGAGCGGATTGCCCTCGTCGATGGCAACTACATACCGTTGTCGGAGACCAGCCTGTGGACTTCTGCCACGGTCGAGAGCGGGCAGACGCTGGGCGAGATATTCAGCGCCGCTGGCATATCCTCAACGCAGATGATGGACGTGCTCAGCAAGATGCCGAGTGCGTCCATGCTGACCCGGCTCAGTCCGGGGGAACACATCGGAATGCGCCGAAGCAGCGATGGTCAATTGACCGGAATCCAGTTCGATGCCGAAGGGCTGAGCCGCATCCAGGTTGATGTCGGAAGCGACGGTCAGGTTTCGGAGCGCGCTGTTTCGGGCACTATCGAGAAGCGGGTCCGGGTTGCCTCCGGACTGATCGAGGGGTCCCTGTTTGCTGCCGGTGATGCCGCCGGGCTCAGTGATGCGGCAATCCTGCAGATGGCCAAGGTGTTCAGCTACGACATCGACTTTGCCCAGGATCTGCGCAAGGGCGATCGTTTTTCCGTGGTCTACGAAGACCATTATCGCGACGGCGAAAAGGTCAGTGGCGGCCAGATTCTGGCGGCTTCCTTCGTCAACCGGGGCAAGAAGTTCGATGCCTTGCGCTACAGCCGCCCTGGCGGCGACACCGAGTACTACGACCTGGTCGGCCGCCCTCTGCGCAAGGCCTTCATCCGCACGCCGGTCGAATTCACCCGGATCAGTTCCCGATTCTCGTCGGCGCGCCGGCACCCGATTCTAGGCACGGTGCGCAAACACCAGGGCGTGGATTACGCGGCACCAGCTGGCACACCCATCATCGCAGCGGCGGCTGGCAAAGTAATTTTTTCCGGTTGGCAGAATGGCTATGGCAACACGATTGTCATCGACCATGGCAAGGGCCACACCACCCTGTATGGGCACATGTCGCGCTTCACCAACGCCGGCAAACGTGGCAATCGTGTTCAGCAAGGGACCACGATCGGCTATGTCGGCAAGACCGGCCTCGCGACTGCTCCGCACCTGCACTACGAATTCCGGATCGGTGGCGTCCACCGTGATCCACTCAAACTCACACTGCCACCACCGGAACCCCTGCCTGGCGCCCTGATGGCAGACTTCCGCAACAAGACCAGGGCATTGAATTCACAGTTGACGCTGGCCGACAGCCGGCTGCCGACGCTCGTTGTGAAGAAGTGACAGCAACGGCTCGGTTCATAGGCCTGATTTCAGGCACCAGCGTCGACGCAATCGACGCTGTCGTAGTCGAGTTCAGACCTGAACCCATCGTGCTCGCCGCAACCGCCGTCAGGTACGAGCCACAATTGCGCGCACGCATCGTCGATATCAGCACGGGCGGAGGCAACATCCGGCTTCCCGAATTGGGGGCATTGGATACCCGGATCGGTCTCGCCTTTGCAGCAGCCGCCAACGCCGTTGCCCAACTGGCGGGCCTGGCGACCACGGATATCCGCGCCATCGGCTCGCACGGCCAGACCGTCTGGCACGCGCCAACAGGCGCCCATCCCTCGAGCATCCAGCTCGGCGACCCCAATATCATCGCCGAGCACACCGGCATCGACACGGTCGCCGACTTCCGCCGACGCGATCTGGCGGCTGGTGGCCAGGGTGCACCGCTGGTGCCGGCGTTTCACGCCGCCTTCCTGGGCAGCAGCACGGAAGATCGGGCCGTACTCAATCTGGGCGGGATTGCCAACCTGAGCCTGTTGCCCGCGAACGGTGAGGTGCGGGGCTTCGATACCGGGCCGGCGAGCGCGCTGATGGACAATTGGGCGATGCAGTGCTTCGGCGTCGCCTACGATGACGAAGGTCGCCACGCGGGTCGCGGGCGCGTTGACGCACAACTGCTGGACCGGATGATGGGCGACACGTATTTCGCTCGCGCCGCGCCCAAGAGCACCGGCCGCGATCATTTCAATATGGGCTGGTTGGCCTCGATGATTGGCGAACAGCAACTCGGAGCCGAAGACATCCAGGCGACCCTGCTGGCGTTGACGACGCGATCCATCGCCGAAGCATTGCAGCGCGAAGCGCCCCTGACCAGGCGTCTGCTGGTCTGTGGTGGTGGAGCGCACAATGTCGCCCTGATGCGCGCCCTCTCGGCAGCTCTGCCGGACACTTCGATCGAATCCACGGCAGCGCATGCCATTGACCCGGACTATCTGGAGGCTACGGCATTTGCCTGGCTTGCCCGCGAAACGCTGGCGGCTCGCCCCGGCAATCTGCCGGCGGTCACCGGCGCACGCGGCCCCAGGATCCTGGGCGCCGTATATCAGGCCTGAGGGTGAAGCCTAGCGATTGAGCAATGGAGTTTCCGCTGGCAGGCTCTCGAAGGCTTCTACCGCGGCCCGAAAGGCCGCAGCTTCGTCCGAGCCCCAGGTTCCGCTCAGCAAGGCCACATCATTGCGATCCTCGGGCACCGGCGCTGCGGCCGCGGGCGAACCACCGGCGTTCAGCCCCTTCTGCAAAAGCTCAAGCACCACATCATTGATCGACCAGTTCCTGGCCCGCGCGATCTCCTTGATCCGCTCGGCCAGGGTGATATCGATTCCGCGAACGGTGAAGTCGGGCATCAGCGACGCACTTGGTAAGCCAGTATGCCGTCGATTCTAGCGCGATCACGCTGTTTCGACTGCGAACGGCATCTGATTCCGGCCCGGCGGCGGCTGCGACTAGGCCACCGACTCCCGCTGTTGACCCGGAGCGGAAGGTGCAATCCGTGGCCACAGCCACCACAGCAATGCGAGCGTCGGAACCACCGACAACGAACTTATCAGGAAGAACGCGAAGTAGCTGCTTGCCTCAACAATATAGCCAGACAGACCGCCTATGATCCTGCCGGGCATGTTTGCCAGCGAGACCAGCAGCGCGTACTGGGTCGCGGTGAAGTGACGATTGGTCAGTCCTGACATGAACGCCACCAGCACCGTGCCAGCGAACCCCTGGGCGCCATTGTCGGCAGTGATCGCCGCAAAGAATGCCCACTGCTGGGCCGGGAAGACCGCCATCAGCAGGAACGCCAGATTCGACAGCGCTACACCAAGGGCCGCGATGACCAGAAGTTGCCGGATTGCGAACACGGACACGCAGTAGCCGCCGAGAAAAGCTCCGGCCAATCCAATCCACACGCCGTAGAGTTTCGAAACCGTGGCGATGTCGGTCTTGGTGTAGCCAGAATCCAGATAGAACGGTCCGGCAAGCACACCCAGCATCTGGTCCGGCAATTTGAACAGTCCGACAAAGGCCAGGAACGCCAGCGCCAGGAGCACGCCGTTGCGACTGAAGAATTCGACGAAGGGTTTGGCGAATGCCTCGACCAGGTCGAGGCGCTGAGTCGCCGATGCCAAGGGACGCACGGGCTCGCGACAGACCAGGGTAGCAAGTGCCGGCAGCAGCATCGCCGACGCGGCCGCGAGATAGGCCGTGCGCCAGTCAACCAGATCGGCCAGGTAAAGCACAGCTGCACCAGACATGATCAGGCCCAGGCGATAGCCGAGATTGTAGGTCGCCGCGAGTGCCCCCTGCGACTCCTGTGGTGCGATCTCGATTCGGTAGGCATCGACCAGGATATCCTGGGTCGCACCCGCGAATGCGCACAGGGCGATCAACCAGAGCATGCCGGTGAGTGATGTCTTCGGATCCAGCACCGCCATCCCGGCCAGTGATGCCATTACGACCAGTTGGGTCACGAGCAGCCAACCGCGTCTACGACCGAGCATCGGCAAGGCATAGCGATCGAGAAACGGCGCCCAGAATGGCTTGAAGACGTAGAACAATCCGATGAAGCTGAGCAGCCCGATCAGGCTCAGATCGAGGCCTTCATCGCGTAACCATGTCGACAGGGTGCCGCCTACCAGCAGAAACGGCAGGCCGCTGCCGAATCCGAGGAACACCATGGTCAGCGCCGAGGGCGTGCCGAACGCGCGGCGAATTCCGGCCCAGCCGCGATAGCTTGTGACCTGCCCTGCACCTTCCGCGGTCCGGTTCATGCGTAATCCACCACAAACGGCGCATGGTCCGAGAACCGCGGCTCCGAGTGGATCGCGCAGGCCTTCAGACGCGATTTGAGCGCTGGTGTAACTAACTGGTAATCGATGCGCCAACCGACATTGTTCTTGCGCGCCTGCCCGCGCTGCGACCACCAGGTGTAGTCCTCGCCCTCGGGCTTCAGGTGCCGATAGCTGTCTACCCAGCCCTGGCGCTCAAGCAGATCACCAAGCCAGGCACGCTCCTCGGGCAGGCAGCCCGAGTTCTTCTGGTTCGACTTCCAGTTGCGGATGTCGCGCTCGGTATGCACGATGTTCCAGTCACCGCAGACCACATAGTCGCGACCACTCGCCGCCCAGCCGGCCAGGATGGGAGCGAAGCGCTCCATGTAACGGAACTTGAACTGCTGGCGCTCATCACCGGAGGAGCCCGAGGGCAGGTACAGGGACACGACACTGGTATTGCCGAATCGCGCCTCGATGTAGCGCCCCTCTTCGTCGGACTCCGGCCAATCGAGCGAGTCGATGACCGCATCGGGCTTTTTCCGGCTGAAGATCGCCACGCCGCTATAGCCCTTCTTCTGCGTCGGGCTGCGCAGATGGCAGTGGTAGCCGGGCGGAAAACTCGCCGCCTCATCGAGCTGCTCGCGATGTGCCTTGGTTTCCTGCAGGCAAAGCACATCAACATCCTGTGTGGCGAACCAGGGCAGGAACCCCTTGCTGATTGCCGAGCGGATGCCATTGGCATTGAAGGTCATGATGCGCATGCGCGTTGGTCCGTGCCGATGGTCGAAAACCCACAGCTTAGTGGCAAGGCCGCTCCGATGCCGATGCCCCGATTGAATCCCGCGACAGGCTGGGCTGCCCGTCCGCAGTGACCGGCACTATGATCACGACAGACGAATCAAGGAAACCGTATGCACCCGTTCCAACAGGAGTTCTTGCGCATGGCACTGGACCATCAGGTGCTGCGCTTTGGTCAGTTCACCCTCAAGTCGGGGCGCATCAGTCCGTATTTCTTCAATGCGGGGCTGTTCAATTCCGGCGCGTCGATCAGCGCGCTGGGCGGATTCTTCGCGCAAACGCTGACCTCATCGGGGCTGGAATTCGACATGTTGTTCGGACCCGCCTACAAGGGCATCGCACTGGCGACGGCGACCTCGATCGCACTGGCACGGGACCACGGACGCGATGTAGGGGTAAGCTTCAACCGGAAGGAAGCCAAGGACCATGGCGAGGCCGGCATCCTGATCGGTGCCCCGCTACGCGGCCGGGTGCTGATCATCGACGATGTGATCACTGCCGGCACCTCGGTGCGCGAATCAGTGGCGCTGATCCGGGCCCAGGGCGCATCGCCCTGTGGCGTGCTGATCGCCCTGGATCGACAGGAACGCGGTGAAGGCGGCCTTTCGGCGGCACAGGAGGTCACCGCTCAGTTCGGCCTGCCTGTGCTCGCCATCGCCAGCCTCACCGAGCTCCTCGTACTTGCCAGTCGGGATTCCACGCTGATTCAGCACCACCAGGTACTTTTGGACTATCGTAACCGCTATGGCGCCGTTGATCCGGCTGCCTGAAGACACTGGAGCAACGCATGCATATCCGATTTCTGACCTTGGCCGCGCTCGGCCTGATGCTCGCCAGCACCCAGGTGCAGGCCAAGATATACAAGTGCACGGATGCTGCGGGCAAGGTCTATTACAGCCAGACCTATGACCCCAAAATGTGCGGCGGCGGCGTCAGTCAGCTCAATGCGCAGGGCATGGAAGTCAAGAAACTGGAGCGCCAGAAAACCGCCGAGGAGCTGGCTGCTGATCGCGAGCAAGCCAAGCGCGACGCCGAAGCCAAGGTAGTTGCCGAAAACCAGGCGCAGCAGGATCGTGCCCTGATGATGTCCTACACCTCGGAAGCAGACCTGGAGCGCGCGCGACTCCAGGAACTCGAAGTGGTCCAGGCCAGCATCAACACCACCAAGTTGTCGCTGGCCAGCCAGGAAAAGGCCCTTGCTGACATTCTCGCGCATGCGGCCAGCTTCGAACGTGCCAAGAAGCCGGTGCCGCAAGTCACTGCGGATCAGCTGAAGATGGTGCGGCAACAGATCGAAATTACGTCCAAACAGGTGGCCGAGCGCGGCGAGGAACTCAAACGGATCAATGGCAGTTACGAGGCGAAACTGGCACGCTATCGTGAGCTCAAGGCCAAGGTCGATAGCCAGCGCGCCGGCCACTGATCGCTATCGCTGCGCTTGCCGCTCCCGGCGGCACCGGTGACCGTTCAGCAGGAAGCACTCTAGCGACAAGGTGTGCAGCGCCTCCGGCCCGGCGCCCTGTTTCAGGCTCCCGGCTCCCGCGTGATCGCAACGATCAGGCCGGAAGCCTCGCCTCAGAACGGCAACTTCAGATTGCTGTCCACGCTCAACAACTGGCTGCGGAAGCTGTCCTGGATCCGTTCGATGCCAATCTTGTTGACAGCGTCGAATCGCAGGACCAGACAGGGCGTGGTGTTGGAACAGCGCACCAAACCCCAGCCGTCCTTGTAGTCAGCGCGCACGCCGTCAATGGTAGTGACCCGCGCACCGGGAAACTTGGCGCGTTCGCGGAAGCGTTCCATGAAGGCGTAGTGTTCCCCTTCGTTCATCTCGATCTTCAGCTCGGGCGTGCTGACACCCTTGGGCAATTCGGCAAACACCTCTTCGGGGGACTCGTCGCGCAGGGCGAGAATTTCGAGGAGTCGCGCCGCCGAGTAGATGCCATCGTCGAATCCATACCAGCGCTCGGCGAAGAAGAAGTGCCCACTCATCTCGCCGGCCAGGGCGGCATCTTCTTCGCGCATCTTGGCCTTGATCAGGGAATGTCCCGTCTTCCACATCAGCGGGCTGCCACCGGCGCGCAGAATGACTTCAGCCAGCTGCCCGGTACATTTGACGTCATAGATCACTGCAGCGCCCGGGTTGCGTGTGAGCACATCCTGTGCGAACAGCATCAGTACACGATCAGGATAGATGATCTCGCCGGCACGGGTGACCACACCGAGCCGGTCACCATCGCCGTCGAAGGCCAGACCGATATCGGCATCCATTCGTTTTACCGACAGGATCAGCGCAGCCAGATTGTGGGGGTCGCTGGGATCCGGATGGTGATTGGGGAAAGTGCCATCCACGTCGCAGTAGAGCTGTTCGACATCACAGCCGATGCCTTCGATGACCTGGGGGGCGATGACGCCGGCCACACCATTGCCGGCATCGATGACGACCCTGAGTTTGCGCGAGGTCTGCACGTCCGAGACGATGCGGTCGAGATAGTCGTCCTTGACATCGACCGACTGTAGCCCGCCCATGCCGTGCGTGAGATTGCCCTCGACGATGCGGGCGAACAGCTCCTGGATGGCATCTTCGGCCAGAGTCTGGCCCCCGATGACAATCTTGAACCCATTGTAATCCGGCGGATTGTGACTGCCCGTCACCATCACGCCACTTCCGGTGTTCAGATGGTAGGTCGCAAAATACAGTACCGGCGTGGGCACCATGCCGACATCGATGACATCACAACCGGAGGCACGCAATCCCGCAATCAGCGCGTCGGTGAGTTGCGGCCCCGACAGCCGGCCATCGCGGGCGACACATATCTGCGAGAGTCCGCGCGCACGATTGAGTGAGCCGATTGCCTGACCGATGAGCATCGCCACCGGAGCGGTGAGCGTCTTGCCCACCACACCGCGAATGTCGTAGGCCCGAAAAATGCTGCGATCAATTGCGCCCGCAACCGCAGCCGGCACGGGCACCGGCGCGCGCGCGGCAGGCGTCGGCTGAGCATTCGGCGCATCAAGCTCCTGGACGACCATGGAGGCGTCTGCTCCGGCGTCGGTCGCCACCTTGATCTTGACCACGCGCTGCTCGAGCACCGGCGCGAATATCTCTTCGTCCTCCTTGCCCGCAGCCGACTTCCGGACCCAGCCATTCGGGAAGATGCGCTTGAAAGCAAGCGCGAACGCGCCCAGCAACGACACCAACGCGATGCCAAGCAAGGCGCCCAGGCTGCGGGTATCGACAAAACTGAAGATCAGGCCAGGCTTGAACAGCTCGGCACGTTGCGCGGCGACCAGAAAATGGCTCTCGGGGATCGTCGCGACCTCGCGCACACTGGCGTCACCGGAAAGCGTCTCGCCGCCAATCCGGCGCAGAGTCCACTCTGAGCCCTTGCTCGAGCCCTGCCGCAGTTCGAGTGTACCGCCCAATGCAAAATCGCCGAGCGCGGCCAGCACTTCGTCCAACGGCACCAGCGTGTAGGCATAGGCAATCACGATGTCACCCTGACGCACTGGCTGCGCCATTGCCAGGCACTCGCCGGCACCGGTTGCACAATGGTGTGCCTGCGCACGCGCTGGCCCATTGCTGCCGCGGGACTCTGCCAACACGTCAGCCTTGGCGTAGCCGAACACGGCAAGGTCCGCATCAACCAGTTCGGGCAGCTCGGGCGAGAAGAACTCGGCATGGTCCAGCCTGGGAATGCGCGCCTTCAACAGCTGTGCTGCGGTTGTGCCGCGGTCAGGATCGGGCGTCATCAGCGCAGCGCGGATGGCGTCATCCGCCAGCGCAGCCGAAAGAGCGTTCTGCTCGGTTGCCACCAGGCGAGCGATCCGGGCGACCGCCTGGTCACGGTCGCTGACCAATCCGGCCATCGCCTGATTCTCCAACCAGACCATGACTGCCTGAAACCCGCACAAGCCCGCCACACCCAGCATCAGACTGAATCCAATGGTCATGCCCAGCCGTTGGAAATTGAGTCCATCGGCCTTGCCCGACATGGCCGATTGGAGTGCAGTCTGCTTCTTGTTGAAACTGAGCATAGGATTTCCTTGGATCAGCTGCGTCCAGTATGGCCAAATCCGCCGGCCCCGCGGGAACTCTGCGAGAAGGCGTCCACCACACGGAAGCGAGCCCGGACTATGGGCAGGATCACCAGCTGGGCAATTCGATCCCCTGGCTCAATGGTAAAGGGCTCGGCCGAGCGGTTCCAGCAAGAAACCATCAATGGCCCCTGATAGTCGGCGTCGATCAGTCCGACCAGGTTGCCGAGCACGATGCCGTGACGATGCCCCAACCCGGACCTCGGCAGAATGATGGCCGCCAAGCCAGGATCAGCGATGTGCAGCGCCATCCCGGTGGGGATCAGTTGGCAATCACCCGGCGCCAGGCGGGTCGACGCCGCGACCATCGCGCGCAGGTCCAGGCCGGCGGAGTCCTCGGTAGCGTAGTCCGGCAGCGGAAATTCGGTGCCGAGACGGGGATCGAGCACGCGCAGGTCAATCGCCACGTTCATGGCCGCGGTTCCCCGCAATGGGCACGCGAAGCGATCACCGCGAGCAATTGACGCGCAATTTCCGGCTTCGGCGCGTGCTGCAGCGCGTGCTGACCTCCCGCCCAAAGCAGGGTGATCTCATTGCAATCGGCTTCGAAGCCGCTGCCCTCTATTCCGATCAGGTTGGCACAGATCATATCGAGACGCTTGCGCTCCAGCTTGGCGCGGGCATGCTGCAGAAGATCGTCGGTCTCCGCAGCAAATCCGACAACGAACGGCCGCTTCGGCAGACCGGCGACCTCGGCAACAATGTCGGGATTGGGCAACAGCCCGAGTGCAAGGCTGTCTCCGCTGCGCTTGATCTTGCGCGTCTTGGGATCAGCCGGCCGGTAGTCGGCGATAGCGGCCGCCGCGATGAACACATCGCAATGGGCAACCTCGTCGAGCACGGCAGCGCGCATCTGGGCGGCACTGCGCACATTGATCCGGCGAACGCCTGCCGGCGTTTCCAACTGCACCGGGCCGGCGATCAGGGTGGTGATGGCGCCCATTCGCGCCGCCTCGGCAGCGATCGCGAAGCCCATCCGGCCGGAGCTGCGGTTGCCAATGAAGCGTGCCGGATCGATGTCTTCGTAAGTGGGACCGGCGTTGATCAGGACGCGGCAACCCTGCAACAGGGGTGCGGTCGAACCGGGCCAATGCGCCAGCAGATGCTCAATGATCTGCTCGGGCTCGGCCATCCGCCCGGCTCCCGTTTCGCCGCAGGCCTGGGGGCCATCGACCGGGCCGATGCAGCGGACGCCACGCGCCGCCAGCAATTCTGCATTGCTCTGGGTCGCGGCATTGGCCCACATCAGGCGGTTCATTGCCGGCGCCAGCACGATCGGGGCTGTGCTCGCCAGGCAGATCGTACTGAGCAGATCGGGGGCCAGACCATGCGCCAGCCTCGCCATGAAATCGGCACTGGCGGGCGCGATCAGGATCAGGTCTGCCCAGCGCGCCAGTTCGATATGGCCCATGGCCGCCTCGGCCCCTGAGTCGAACAGTTCGGTCCGCACCGGGCGCCCTGAAAGCGCCTGGAAGCTCAGGGGCGCCACGAATTGCTGCGCCGAGTCGGTCATCACGACCTGTACTTCGACGTCATGATCGGCCAGCCGACGGGTCAGCTCACAGGCCTTGTAGGCCGCGATGCCACCCGTGACACCCAGCACCACGCGTTTTTTGCTACCCGCCATTGAGCTCACACCGGATTCGCCTTGGGGAAATCCGAAATATCTTAGCGGCTGCAGCGGCAGAATCTGGCGATCGGCGCACTGCTGTCCAGATATTTTGCAGTCCCGAGCCAAGGATGAGCCGATGCGCCTGACCGAACTGCCTGACCAGGACCGCCCACGCGAGCGCATGCTCAGGCTGGGCGCGACCGCACTTTCCGATGCCGAACTGCTGGCCCTGTTCCTGCGCACGGGCCTGCAGGGACTGAATGCGGTCGAGCTTGCCCAGCAACTGCTCAACCAGCACCGCGGCCTGGCGGGCCTGCTCGCCATGGAACCGACTGAACTGTTGAAGGCCCATGGCCTGGGGCCGGCGCGCGCCTGCCAGATGCTGGCTGCGCTGGAACTTGGGCGCCGATTCCTGGAGTCGCAACTGCGGCACGAGTCGGTACTCAGCGATCCGCAGCGCGCCGGCGAGTTCATCGCGCTGAAGCTCAGGAACTACCCCAACGAGGTGTTCGCGGTGGCCTTCCTCGATTCCCAACATCGCTTGCTGGCCTTCGAGGAGCTGTTCCGCGGCAGCATCAGCAGTACCGAGGTGCATCCGCGCGAACTGATGCGGCGCGCGCTCGCGCACAATGCCGCCGCGGTGATCCTGGCGCACAATCATCCCTCGGGCGTCAGCGAACCCAGCCAGGCCGATCGCATCCTGACAGGCAGAATCGTGGAGACCCTGGGCCTGATCGGTGTCCGCGTGCTCGACCACCTGATCGTGGGTCATGGCCGGCCGACCTCACTCGCCGAGCGCGGAATGTTGTAGCCGCGCCGGCACTGGCGCGGGTCGCTGGTGCCGGTCCGGACTCTGCTGCGCGGCAACAGATTTCCCCAGCCGCCCCGGCTTGCCTATACTGCGCCGAACGAGCCAGGAGCGGGGCGACGCCCGAGTCGAGTGATCAGCGGTCTTGACCAGAACTTTCCACCCGATGCGGTGGAACTTCAGCTCGCTGACCCGGCCCAGGCCCGACGCGAGATCGAGTCTCGCCGCGCCGATATTCTGCTGTTGCTGGCTCAGCGACGCGGTGTTCTTGCCGATGCCTTCGGCGCTGAAACAGCCTGGCAATGGGACAAGGCCGAGGCCGCGCTTTGTCTGAGCCTGTGCCGGTTGGCGTTGCGACATGGCCGCTTTGGACGCGATTTCCACCAGTATCACAACGAATCGCATGCCCTCGAACTGCTCGAACGGCGGCTCGGTCGGATGATCGGCCAGCTCGGCCCGGAGGCCCTGAGTGGCGGTGACTGGATCGCCCTTTCGCTGTTTGCGACTTGCCACGATCTGCGGCAGCGCGAGAACCTCGATACCGGCCATCCAATCGGCAGCAACGAAGCGGCCAGCATTGCCGAAACACATCGCATCCTCGACCGCTGCGGTTTCGACCGCAACGAGGATCACGAGCTGTATCTCGCGCTCGAAGTGATGATCGCTGGCAGCACCTTTGACGCACGACCCGCGCCGATCGATCGCAGTCGCTACAACACTGCCGAGGTGATCCACACCGGAGGACCGCTGGCGCCCCATCTTGAGCGTGAGGTGGAGAAGATCAATCCTTCCTGGCGGGAGGAACCCGGCCTGCGTCGCGCGCTCGATCTCGCCCTGATCGCATCCGACCTCGACACTGCAAACGTTGGCGAGAGCTTTGTCGATCTCTGCGACAGCGCGGCTCGCCTCGCCGGCGAGCGTGAGATGCGCAGCGGGCGCTCGCTGGATCATGTCGAATCGGGCGCACCGATGCTGAGCTTTCTCAGCACAGGACAGGAGCGCTATTTCTTCGAACTGCACCGCTTCTGCTCGGAGCTTGGCGCGCGCGTATACGCTCCTGGCAAGGAAGCCAACGCCGAGAAGGTTCGCGCCCTGTCGAAACAGCTGCGCGAACGGTTTGCCGCCCAGGGTCAGCAGGCCAGCTTCACCGGAACCGAAGTGCTGGATGTCCAGCGCGAGTTGGCCTGGCAACTGCTCTGATCGTCGACGGCCGGCAGACGGGGCGACCGGATCACACTATGAGTGCGGCTCAATGAACGCGGTGGCGCGCACAAGCAACTCGAAAGACTGGAACTTCGTCCGGATGACTGGATGGTCGATGGTGGTGCTTGCCGTCGTCGGCATACTTATGGCGCTGGTCCAGGTCGGCCTGGTCGCCTACCTGGAACATCTTGAGGTCTTCGAGTTCATTCTGGAGGCCCCCGAACTTTCCCAGGCTCCTGCCTGGCTGGGCTGGCTGCTCCGTCATCTTCTGCCTCTGTCGTGGCTACTGCTCGCGCTCTGCCTGCTCACCTTGCTTGCCGGACTGGGCCTGCTTGCCCGCCGGAGATGGGCGCTCTGGTTCAGTGTCGCCATGTTCTGGATCGGCGCCCTGGGCAATCTGGTGGGTATCGTGCTGCATGCCTGGCTGCTGCATGATTTTCGCGTGCATCTGGCCGGGCTGCCGGACTGGATCATGGATTTGATGGCGGCCAACTACTGGTCGGCGCAGATCAGCGGCGCGCTGTTCGGGCTGGTATTTGCCGCGGGTTTTGCCTGGACGGCCGTCAAATTGCAGAGCGCGCCGGTCCGGGCGGAATTCATCAGCCCGCCACCGTGACTTATGGCCAGCCTGCGACACCCGTTTAAACCCGACCGCCCGCAAGGGCATCTACCGGGCATATCCCACACGCGAGGAGTGCATGTCATGAAGGTCCGTCCGAGTGTTTCGCTGATGCTGTTCGCGTTCTGCACAGCGACCTCGCTGTCGGTTCAGGCCGGCATGTCGCTCGAGCGCGATGAGCACAACTGCGAGGTGGAAAGCGCCTATTCGCTGAATCTCGAGGGCGAGGGCATCGCCTTCGACAGCGACAAGGCCTCGCCACGGCAGGTGCGGATCGACAGGGGACGGCTCTACATCGATGGCCGCGAGATTCCGCTCAGCGGCAGCGATCGCAGCACGATCCGCAACATCGAGGGTGAAGTCCGCCAACTCACCGCCGAAGCGGTAGTGATCGCCAGTGATGGGGTCGATCTCGCGTTTGATGCGCTCGGCGAAGTCAGCCGTGCCTTCATCGAGGACAGCAGCCGCCAGGCCAGTCTGGAGCGCAGCATGGAAAAAACCCGTAGCATCATCCAGTCGCAGATTCGCGATGCGGTGCTGCATCGCCCGTTTGATGAGCGTGCGTTCGAGGCCTTGATCGAATCCCAGGTCGAGAAGCTGGGCGCCGAACTGATCCAGATCGTGGTGGGGGAGTTTGTCCCCCGCGCCATCAACGCTGCCTTGAGCGGAGATGAAAAAGCCGTGGCCGATATCGAGGCACGCGCCCTGAAGCTTGAAGCCGATATCGAGCGCCGGATCGAGGGCAAGGCAGCCGAGATCGAGCGGCGTGCCTTGAAGCTATGCCCGCGTGTGCGCGCCCTGGTGTCGATGCAGTCGAGCCTGGGGGTGCGCCTGGAAAACGGCGAGCGCCTGGTTCTGCTCAAGGAATAAGTCGGCGGGGGCGGGGATGCCCGCCTCCAGCCTGCAACCAGACCGTTCCCGAGCGAGGGCCTGGTTGCGGGGACAACGCATCCCCGGCAGGGCAAACACATTGACCTCAGGCGGTCGGGACTGCCATCAGACGATTGTGGTGGTTCATGCCCACTCGCTGAGTCCTTCGGCAGCATAGAGCTGCTTCCATGCCGGGCGCGCGCGCACCCGATCGGCCAGCACGCGACAGGCTGACCACTCCAACGCGGGCTTGGGCATGTTGCGCGACCAACGCATCAGCATGACGGCATAGATATCCAGCACCGTGTAGTGCGTCCCCAGCATGTAGGGTCCGTGCTCCTGGAGGTGCGCGTCGATGCGATCGAATGCCAGGCCGATTCGGTGCCCTGCCTCGGCCTGCACGCGCTCGCTGTTTTGTTCTCCCGCGATCTCGTGCGGGTACCACCAATGCCTGAAAGCGGGCTGCAGGGTATTGGCAAGATAGAACATCCATTGCAGAAAGCCCTGCCGCCCCGCCGACTCCGGCGCCGGCGCCAACCCCGCCTCCGGGTGACGTTCGGCCAAAATCATCAGCAAGGCGGCGGCTTCGGTGACAGGAGCGCCATCGATCATCAGGGTCGGCACTACGCCTGCAGGATTGAGCGCGAGGTATTCGGGACGCTTCTGCTCACCCGCCTTCAGATCGAGCGCGATCAGTTCGAAGTCAGCCCTGAGTTCGATCAGGGCCAGGTGAACACAAAGACTGGCTGCACCGGGTGCGTAATAGAGCTTGTACATGGAGCCTCCAACGGGACGGGGGAGCCCGCAAGATGGCGCCCCACACGCAAGCTTGCAAGCGACTTCCCGGACCAGGGCTCTTGACACGGCGTTCACGCCTGGCTAGATTGCACTACAAATGGTTTCATTGGAATTTGTATGTCAGTCAAAACGATTCAATTGTCGGTGCGCATCAGCGAGGAAGACGCCGAATTCCTGGCGGATTTCGAAGTGGCCGGCGCTCAGACGCCCAGTGAAAAGCTGCGCCATCTGATTGCCGAGGCGCGTCAGCGCCGCGATCAGGGTCGCAGCTACGAAGCAGCGCTCGGTCTGGTGCGCGACCTGCTGGAACCCGTCGCGCAAACCCTGCGCGCACGCGAACTGGTTACCCGGCAGCGCTCGGAAATGATCTCGGACACGCTCTACTGGCTGCCCGACCTGGTCGCCTTCCTGATCGCCGGCCCCGGCGCAACCGGGGTGAATGCCGATGGCCGTGAACTGGTCGAGTTCGAGGCCGGTGTCGCGCACCGGATCTTCCGTTTCACTGACGCCATGCTGCGGCTGGCGGTGACCAGCAAGGCACCCTGTTACAACCCTGATGTCGTCGCCGCCCATATGGGTGGCACACTGGAACTGGCCAAACTGATACTGGAACAAAGCCGCAAGGCATCGCCTTCGGCCTGATGGCACGACCCCACAAGGCAGCACTCTGCCGGGAGCAATGCAATGGACTTTCTGTTTGCCGGACCCAATCTCGTCTTCAGTGTGGCACTGGCCCTGCTCAGCCTGCTGGTCCTGCTCGAACTCGGCATGGGCGGTGGACTGACCGAGTTCCTCGACACCCTGATCCCGGACATCGACGCCGATGCCGGCAGCGCAGGCAGTGATTCGATGCCCAGCAAATTGCTGTCGTGGGTACGGGCCGGCAAGGTGCCCACCCTGATGCTGCTGGCCATCTTCCTCGGCGTGTTTGGCGCCGGCGGCCTGCTGCTGCAGTGGCTCAGCAGCCTGTATGGACCTGGCCTGCTGCCTGCCCTGCTGGCGGCGCCCTTGATGCTGGTACTGGCGATGCCCCTGGTGCGCATGTTTGCCGGACTGCTCGGCGACCTGTTGCCGCGCGACGAGACGCAGGTGCTCTCGCAGGAGGCCCTGGTCGGACGCACCGCCGTCATTGTCATCGGCAGTGCGCGGCGCAACGCACCGGCACAGGCCAAGTTGCGTGATGAGTTTGGCACCTCCCATTACGTGATGGTTGAACCCCTGCATGACCAGGACGTCCTCGAGCAGGGTCAGCAAGTGCGGTTGATGGTGCGTGAGGGTGGGCGCTATCGCGCGGTCCGCGCCGGCCTGCCCGCTTTGGAAAACGAGCAATAAATCCTGTTCCAATCTTTCGGGAGTAGCACATGTTCGAGCAATTGATGGGACCCGCCGTGGTGTTCGGCATCGCCCTGGTCGCACTGTTCGTGCTGATCTTCATCGGCAAGATGTTTGCGCGGATGTATACCCGTGCATCGAAGGAGTTGAGCTTCGTGCGCACCGGCTTCGGCGGCCAGAAGGTCATCCTCAATGGCGGCAGCCTGGTGCTGCCGGTCATCCACGAGGTGATCCCGGTCAACATGAACACGCTCAAGCTCGACGTCAATCGGGCTGCCGAGCAGGCGTTGATCACTCGTGACCGCATGCGCGTCGACGTCACCGCCGAATTCTATGTACGCGTGCAGCCGACCGAGGAATCGATCGCCAATGCGGCGCAGACGCTCGGCCGCAAGACCATCGCGCCCGACGAATTGAAGGCGCTGGTCGAAGGCAAGTTCGTTGATGCCCTGCGTTCGGTCGCGGCGGAAATGGGCATGGAAGAATTGCACGAGCAGCGCACGCTGTTCGTCCAGAAGGTGCAGCAGGCCGTATCAGAGGACCTGTTGAAGAATGGACTGGAACTCGAAGCCGTCTCGCTGACCGGCCTCGACCAGACCGGCAAGGAGTACTTCAATCCGGACAACACCTTCGATGCCGAGGGCCTGACCAAGCTGACCGAGGCGATCGAACTGCGTCGCAAGAAGCGCAATGAAATCCAGCAGGACACCGAGGTCGAAATCCAGAAGAAGAACCTGATCGCAGCACAGGAGAAGCTGACCATCGCCCGTGAGGAGGAATTCGCCCGCCTGCAGCAGCAGCGCGAAATCGAAATCCGCCGGGCGACGCAGAACGCCGAAATCTCGATCCAGCAATCCGAGAAAGCGCGCGATGCCGAGCAGAGCAAGATCGCCGCGCAACAGCAGATTGACCAGTCGCGGATGGCATCCGAGCGGGTGATCCAGGACCAGCGCATTGCGATGGAGCAGCAGTTGAAGGAGCGCGATATCGTCAAGGCGCGCTCGGTGGAGACTGCGCAGATTGATCAGCAGAAGGCGGTGCAGCTGGCCGAGCAGGATCGCGCCATCGCCATTGCCGAAAAATCGCGCGCCCAATCCGAGGCGCAGGCGCAGGCCGATGAGGCGCGCGCCAATGCCGTGCGCGCCGCCGAGCAGGTCGACACCGTGCGTGAGGTAGAGCGTGCCGAACGCCAGAAAAAGATCGAGCTGGTCGAAGCATCGCGCCAGGCCGAGCGCGAGATGATCGGCGTGACCATTGCCGCCGAGGCAGAGAAGCACGCCGCCGAGGACAAGGCCGCTGCGATCCGCACGCTCGCCAATGCTGGTGCTGACCAGCGGCGCATTGAAGCCCAGGCAGATGCCGATTCCGAGAAGCTGCGGGCAGAAGCGGCCGAGAAGCGCTACGAAGTCGATGCCGAGGGTCAGCGATTGCTCAACGAGGCAGCCAACATGCTCTCGGTGGATCAGATCGCCCTGCAGATCAAGCTCGCCGTGCTGCGCCACCTGCCCGACATCATCCGTGAGAGCGTCAAGCCGATGGAGTCGATCGACGGCATCAAGATCGTCCAGATCGAAGGCTTGCAGAGCGGCGGCCACTCCGGTGGCGACGCTGCCGGTGCCGCGGCCGGCTCCGGCAACCTTGCCGACCAGGTGGTCTCGAGTGCCCTGCGCTACCGGGCGCAGGCGCCCTTGATCGAGTCTCTGATGAAGGAAGTCGGCATCAGTGGCGGCGATCTGAACGGCCTGACGCAGTCGATCAACGGCGACGACGAGACCAGCGCCAAACTGCGCGAAGCACTTGCGCGACGCAGCGCCCGCCGCGGCGACAGCACCTGAAGCGATTGTTTGCGATCACCGCTTTGACCACCAGAGAGGACTGAGCCATGCATCTATTTGTTGCGGTTGCCGGCACGCCGATCGAGACCACCCTGGATCTCGCCGGCGTCTTGGGACAGGCTTGGCAACCTGCTCCGTTTGCCGCAGAACTCAGCCTCGTGCTGGGACTGTTGCTGGTCCTGGTGGTCACGATCGGTGCCAGCGAAAGACTGTTTCGCAGGGCGCGCCGCGACCAGCTTCGCAGCGCGGCGCGCCCGTCTGCAGCAGCCACCCCGCCGTTGCCGGTCGCTACGCCGCAGCCGCGCTGAAGCCATCCTGGCGGGTGGGACGAAAGCCGTGCATGACCTATCATGCCGGCTTTACGTTTCAAGGAGTTGCCGCATGCGCCCCGTAATCCTCGTTTTGCTCGCCTGCCTGCTGTCTGCCTGCAGCAAGGACGCACCGGTTGCCGAACCGAAGACACCTGCACACTCCGACAAGCAGAGCTATCAGGAGCTGAAGGTCGACCTGCGCGCACCGCATCGATTTGTCCCCGAGATCCGCGCCGAGGACCTTGCCCACCATATCCAGCGTCTGGCCTCGGATGAGTTCGAGGGCCGTGACCCCGGCACGCTCGGTGAGCGGATGACACTGGCCTATCTGGAGGCCGAGCTTTCGCGCATCGGATTCCTGCCGGCGGTGCCTGATGGCAATCCCTGCCCGAGCTATCCCTGCGCCGGTGCCAGCTATACCCAACGCGTGCCGATGGTGTCGACGCGGGCCGATTCCGCCACCACGCTGAACTTCCAGATTGGCGAGCAGTCGCAGTCGCTGGCGATGGGCAAGGAAATGGTGATCGGCACCCAGAGCGGAAACGCGCTGACGGACATCAGCGACAGTGAACTGGTCTTTCTCGGCTATGGGGTGCAGGCGCCCGAGCAGCAGTGGGACGACTTTGCCGGCATCGATGTCAAGGGCAAGACCATCGTCGTCCTTGTCAACGACCCGGGCTTTCTGCGTCAGGACCCTGAGCTCTTCAAGGGCAAGGCGATGACCTACTACGGCCGCTGGACCTACAAGTTTGAAGAAGCGGCGCGGCAAGGAGCGCGTGCCGCCCTGATCATCCACGACACCGGCCCCGCTGGCTATGGCTGGGAAGTGGTGGCCAATTCGTGGAGCGGCGTGCAGCACGATCTGCCACCGTCGGAAGACAGCAGTCCGAAACTCGAAGCACAGGGCTGGATCAGCCTGGACGCGGCGCGCGCGCTGTTCGACGCGGCCGGGCTTGATCTTGAGGCACAGCGACTCGCAGCCGATGCGCGCGGATTCAAGGCGGTAGCGCTCAACGCCAAGATGAGCGTGAAGTTCCGCAGCGAGATCAAGAACTCCTATTCGAACAATGTGGTCGCCATCCTGCCGGGCAGCACGCGCCCCAATGAAAGCATTTTCTACTCCGGTCACTGGGACCATCTGGGCAACAAATCGGATCAGGCCGAAGGTGATCAGATCTACAACGGAGCGATCGACAACGCCGATGGTCTGGCGGCGGCACTCGAAGTGGCGCATGCCTTTGCCGCAATGGAACCGCGCCCGGAACGCTCGATCGTGATCATGCTGCCGACGCTGGAAGAGTCCGGACTGCTCGGCTCACGCTACTACGCCGAGCACCCGGTGTTGCCGCTGGCCACCACGGTGGCGATGATCAATATGGACGCCCTGCCGATCATCGGCCGTACCCGCGATTTCGCGATATCCGGTTATGGCCAGAACGATCTGCAGGACATTCTGGCCGATGTGCTCGCCACCCAGAACCGCGTGCTCAAGGACGAACCGACCCCCGAGCGCGGCTTCTATTTCCGATCGGATCATTTCAATTTTGCACGCAAGGGCGTACCCGCCCTGCATGCCCGCGCCGGACAGGATCACATCAGCAAAGGCGTCGAATTTGGCAAGGCACAGTCGGACGCCTATACCAACGAGCGTTATCACAAGCCAGGCGACGAGTTCGACCCGGATTGGGACTACGCCGGTCTGGTTGAGGACGTGCACGTCTACTTCGAGATTGGTCGCCGACTGGCAACGAGCAGCGAATGGCCGGAGTGGAAGGAAGGCAGCGAGTTCAAGGCAGCGCGCGACGCCAGCAAGGCCGAGCGCGAATAGGCCGCTGTTGCGGTCGTCCAGTCAACGTCCTGCTGCGGAATAATTCGCCATGCCTGTTCTGTTCATTGTCACCGGATTGTTCCAACTGGCTCTGGCGATCCACGTCGCCAGGACCGGACGCCCGCTGTACTGGATTCTGCTGATCGTGATGCTGCCCTGGATCGGCGGCATCGCCTATCTGGTTGCCGAGGTGTTGCCGGGTCTGCGCAACGATCCCAGCACACGCCGAGCCCTGCGCAACATCGGCAACCGGATCAATCCGGAAAAGAACCGGCGCCGCATCGAAGCCGAGTTGCAGCTCGCCGACACACTGGACAACCGGCGCCGGCTCGCCGAGGAATGCATGCAGCTGGGCGATTTCGACAGCGCCGAGTTTCTCTACCAACGCTGCCTTACCGGGGTTTATGCGAGCGATCCGCATTTCATGCTGGGCATGGCCACCGCACAGGCCGAACTGGGTCGCTTTGCCGAATGCCGGCAAACCCTGGAAAAATTGATTGCGGCCAATCCATCCTTTCGCTCAGCGGATGGACACCTGCTCTACGCGCGTGCACTGGAGCAAGTCGGCGAGACCGACAAGGCCCTGGAAGAGTATGCAGCCCTGGAAACCGGCTATCCGGGCGAAGAAGCACGCAGTCGCTACGTGGTCCTGTTGCTGAGCGTCAGTCGCGCGGAAGAAGCGAAGCGCGTGTTCCAGTCGATGCTGGATCGCGATCGCACTGCACCTGCCTACTACCGGAAAAAGGAACGCGCGTGGCTGGATCAGGCACGGGCCGCGATGAAGGCCAACTGAGCCGCGCTTGACCCGCGCAGCGGCGCTGGCGTCGCAGAGATCTGGTTCTGTTGAAGTCGGTGCTGGCAGCGCCGCTACCGCAGGCTGGAATGCACCCGGGTTCGTTGCATCAGCCAGGTTGCGCCACGAAGCCCCAGCGCGATGCCGGGACTTCGCAGCGCCTATCGCCTGATCAGGCGGCAGCGTCCTTGAGTTTCTTCAGCGGACGCACCTTCACTTTCACCGAAGCCGGCTTGGCGGCGAACCATACCTCTTCCTTGGTGAACGGGTTGATGCCCTTGCGCTTGGGCTTGGCCGGCACATTGACCACGGTGATCTTCAGCAGACCGGGCAGCGTGAACGAGCCTGCGCCCTTCTTGCTGACCGAGCCAGCGACCGCGCCCTCGAGTGCGCCGAGTACTGCACGCACGTCCTTGGCGGCGACGCCGGTACCTTCCGCCAGATGGGCGACGAGGCCGGACTTGCTCAGTGCTTCTTTCACCGGCTTGGGGGCAGCGGCCTTCGCGGTTGCGGGGGCTTTGGTCTTTGTGGCTTTGCTGGCTTTGCTCATACGCAGCGTACTCCTGGTTGGATTGAATTGGTCCGGACTATCCGGGCGCAGCGCGAATTTAGGTCATTCGCGCTGCGCGCGCCATCCATGGGATGGTCTGGCGCCATTGTCGTGCATGCGAAGCTGTAGTCAACCACTGAATTTCAGGGTTTTGCGGGCGTTTTGACGAATCAGCTGCGCCGATCCCTCGGCTCCGACCTGATTGTCGGCGAGTTCAGGGTCCGACCGTGGGCTCAGGGTTGGCCCGAACCCGCAGCAACGGCCGGCGCAGTCTGGAAATGCGCGACCAGGGCGGCAGCGGTCAATTCAGGAAACTCCATCATCGGCATGTGGCCGCAACCCTTGAAGATGTTGATGGTGGCCGCTGGCAGTCCGCTGCGAAACGCATCGACTGAACTGACATCGAGCAGCTGGTCCCGGTCGCACCACAGCACCAGGGTCGGCGCCTTGATATCGGGCAATTTCTGCTGCAGGAAATAGCGTGACTTCTCGCTGCTGACACGACGGAGAATCTGGTTCCACAGCGCGGCCCGCGCCGCATTGCGCTCGGCGTAGACCTGACGAAAACGGCGTGGCGCGAACGGCGGTCGCTCGAAGGTCATCCGCATGAAGGCATCGAACTTCTCGATGGATTCGGTCGCGAACGGATTCTCGCCCTGCTCGATACGGGCACGAAAGGCATTGGGCTTGAATGGTACGCCGGCCGCATTCATCAGCGTCAACGACTGCACACGCTCCGGAAAGCGGGCCGCGAATACACCCGCGCTGTGCCCTCCCATCGAATGACCGACCAGATGGAATCGCTCCAATTTCAGCGCATCGGCGAACGCGTGCAGGCGGTCCACCTGACTGCTGATCCGATAATCGGCATCCAGCGCCGGTTCGCTACCGCCAAAACCGGCCTGATCCGGCGCGATCACGCGGTAACGGTCGGTCAACTGGGCGGCCAGCAGCATCCAGTTTTCCTTGCTGCCGGCCATGCCATGAACCAGCAGAACCGTCTCACCCTGACCGCCCTCGGCGTACTGCCAGTTTGCGCCAGCCACTTCGACTTCGGCGATCTGCATGCCGGCATACCAGCGCTGCGCGCCGAAGTAGGCATCCAGCAGCCAAGCCGGACGCAGCAGGTAGATGATCAGCAGCACCGCCATCGACACGCCCAACAGCGCCAGCAGGCGACGCGAAAAACGACTCCGGGTTCGTCCGATCACATTCATGCGACCAGTGTTCCATGTTGTGCTGCGGGTGCCAAGGGCCGGGCAACCGGGTGCTCCTGCTGCATTGCAGAATCGGCGACCGGCGCGAGCGCGACCGCACCACCCGCCGAGAGTCCCCGGGCGACCGACGCCACCCGTTCCATTGCATCAGCCAGGGAGTCTGCACCCGGCGCAAACGCGGCGTGCACAGTGACGCCGGTCGACAACCGTTGGGTCGGCGTCCGCTCGCTGCGCCGGTCGTATTGCGCGTTCAGTCAGCGACAATCACTGGTTCGGTCAGGGCGCCCGATAGCCCAGGATGGCATCGACAGTTCCTTGTGCGATCGGGTGATAGCCAGGGCGCGCCTTGCGATAGACCTCCAGCGCCCAGGCCTTGTTTTCCGGCGTCTTGGCCAACTCAGTCCACAGCGGCACCATCAGCTTGCGGCGACCGATCTCGATCAGATGATCGCGCAGGGCAGTGCGCATCGGCTCATAGCCGGCGCGGATGCCGGCGAGATAGAAACGAAACGCGATCTCGCTGTTGCCGATCCCGGTGAGCTTGTAGGCGGCGTCCAGCGCGGCAAGCCGCTGCGCTGGCAGATCCGCCGGCAAGCCGTTGAGGAAATGCAGCCATTGGCCTGTTATCCAGGATTGCGCGCCGAGCGCAGCGGCGTCGCCGCTGGCGACAAAGGCAGCGAGCGCACGATCGACGCCATCGAGCACATCCGACTGGGCACGCTGGGCACGCTGCGGAACCCCAGGCTGGTGCAACCACTCGGCAATCTCGGACGGCTTCATTGCTGAGTCAGTGGCGTCGAACAGTCGCTCGCCGAAAAATTTCAGGAAATCCGCTGTGCTGGCGCTCTGGAAGGCATTGGCGTCGAACCAGGCACGGATCGCGGCATCGAAGCGCGCACGACCGAAGCGCTGCTCCATCGTGCGCAGCAACCACTCGCCCTTGGTGTAGGGCACGCCGGAGAAGGCATCGTCCGGATCACGGCCGTCGAGTGCCAGCACCAGGTGCTGATCGGCTGCGGGCAATTCCTTCATTTCCTCGAGCAACTCGTGCTGATCGACCACCTGCTGCATGGTCGCCTGCTGGACCCCATAGACGGCTTCGACGATGCGGTTCTCGACGTAGCTGGTAAAGCCTTCATTGAGCCAGAGATCGCGCCAGCTGGAGTTGGTCACCAGATTGCCGGACCAGGAGTGCGCCAGCTCGTGTGCAATCAGGCTGGTCAGCGACTTGTCGCCCGCGATCACGGTCGGCGTGATGAAGGACAGGCGCGGATTTTCCATGCCACCGAATGGGAACGAAGGCGGCAGGATCAGCAGGTCGTAACGCCCCCAGCGGTAGGGTCCGTAGAGCTTCTCGGTGGCATCGATCATCGCCTCGGTGTCGGCGAATTCCGCTGCAGCCGCTTCCAGGCGACCCGGCTCGGTGTAAACGCCGGTGCGCGGACCCATCGACTTGAATGCCAGATCGCCGGCCGCAATGGCGAGCAGATACGAAGGTATCGCCTGTGGCATATTGAAGCGATAGCCGCCCTCACCGGTCGCCGCCGGATCATTGTTGGCGCTCATCACCACGCGAATGCCGGTGGGCGCGGTGATGCGGGCGTCATAGGTGAAGCGCACGGCAGGCGTGTCCTGCAGCGGCACGAAGCTGCGCGCATGAATGGCCTGTGCCTGCGAGAACATGAAAGGCTTGTGCTTGCCCAGGGTCTGTTCCGGCAGCAGCCATTGCAGACCGGATGCTGCAGGGTTGCTGTGGTAATAGACGCGCAGCTTGGGCACCTGCTGTGTCAACTGGATACTGAGCCGCCGGCCGAAGGCGGGATGCGCCCTGGCGAGTTGGAATGGAGTGGCCTTCCAGTTGCCCTCATTATCGGCTGCGACGACCCGCTCGATCGTCAGATCGCGGGTATCCAGATCGAGTCTGCGCGCATCCGGCTCCTTCCAGTCCAGGTGCAATTCGGCAAAGCCCGCAAGCTGGCGCTGGTCGAAATCCACATCGAGGTCGAGGAAGATGTGACGGATGCGCACCTCGTCATAACGCGCGTAGCTATGTTCATCACGACCCGGCACAGCGTCCGACGACCCGGAAGCCGCCGCAGCAGTCAGCGGCATGAGCAGCAACAACAGCAGAAAAAGACGCATGGGCAACCTCATGGTTCGGTGAGTTGGGTATACATCAGAGCGCCCAGCCGCCGGTGCCACCGGGCCGGACCACGCCCGTCACTAGACGCGTGCGCGCAGACAATTGCAAGCGCGCAAAGTCATTTGTCGCGCGGTAGCTGTGCACAGCGCGCGCATTCAGGCACGCACGCCGGTGTGAATCGCGACGATCCCGGCACTCAGGTTGCGGTAGTCAACGCGATCGAACCCGGCTTCCAGCATCAACTGACGCAGGGCCTGCTGGTTGGGATGCTTGCGGATCGACTCGGCCAGATAGCGATAGCTCGCCGAGTCGCCAGCGAACAATTGACCAAGCCGCGGCAGGATCTCGAAGCTATGGATGTCGTACAGCGGCTTGAGCAGTGGCTCGGTAACCTCGGAGAATTCCAGCACCATCGCCTTGCCACCCGGCTTGAGGACGCGCCGCATCTCGGCCAACGCAGCAGCCTTGTCGGTGACATTGCGCAGCCCAAAGGCAATCGTGACCGCATTGAAATACTGATCCGGAAACGGCAGCGATTCGGCGTTCAGCAGCACATAGCGCACCTGACCCACGACACCGCGGTCGGTCAGCCGATCGCGACCGACACCGAGCATTCCGGCATTGATGTCGCCGATGATCACTTCACCATCGGGGCCGACGCGCTCCACCATCAGGGCAGCGATATCACCGGTGCCACCCGCAAGATCAAGCACGCGATCACCACGACGAACGCCGCTGGATGCGACGAAGTGGCGCTTCCACAGGCGATGGATACCGAAACTCATCAGGTCGTTCATCAGGTCGTACTTGCCGGCGACCGATGTAAATACCTCACCGACCAGACGCGTCTTCTCGCTCGCCGGTACCTTGCGAAAACCGAAGTCGACCTCGTCCTTGTTCTGCGCAGCCATTGCGATCACCCGTAGCAATCAAGACTCCATTGTAGGCCATCGGCGCGCAAGGATCTGGCAAGAGCGCTGCCAGCCGGCGACGGCTAGGCCCGGCGGCTGTGCCCGGCAAGCGCCAGGGCGTCCAGATAGCGCTGCCAGTACTCGGCCTGATGCTTGCCGAAGTCGTACAGCGTGGTCCAGGAATACAGCCCGGTGGCATGGCCATCATCAAAACTGATCTGGATCGCGTAATTTCCGACCTGGTTGATCGCGGTGATATTGACCTGCTCCTTGCCAACCTGCAGCACTTCCTGGCCCGGCCCATGGCCCTTGACCTCGGCACTGGGTGAGTGGACACGCAGAAACTCGGCACTCAGCCGGAACGTCTCTTCGGTGTCAAAGCTGACCTCAAGCACACGGGAGACGCGGTGCAACTTGATATCGATCGGCCATGGATTGCTCATCACTACTGCTTCAGGCCGGGTTCGCTTGCGCTGATATCCAGCGGCGGCGGCGCACCCGCAACCTCGCAAAGGGCCAGCGCATAGGGTTCGAGCATGCTGATCGCCGAGACTTCGTCCAATCCGAACGATGAGGGCTCGCGCAGCCATTCGGCGTGCGGCGAGATCTCCTGCAGACTGAAGCCGTCATTGTCGAACCCGAGCAGGCGCCCGATGTAACAGACTTCGTTCTCGGCTTCGGTATCCACATAGACGCTGATCACAGCGGCCTGACCAGCAGCCGCAGCGACGGATTCGCGGAAATCATCGAGCGGAAAATCGGTTGGATACTGCGGATCGAGTTTGCGCAATGCGATGGCACGCTCAAGAAAGCTGGCATGCTGATCCGGCGCTTCCAGACGGGTGACATCGCGATAGCGCAGCACAAAGTAGCCATCAAAGCCGATGTAGTCGCCGAGCACCCACAGCAGGAAGCGGTCCTTGCCCACGGCAACGACGTATCCAGTGAAGCTGCCCGGTTCCATCTGCTCGCGCCAGACCCGCACCAGGATGCGCTCGCGCATGGCCTCGCGCAGACGTGCCGGCACGGACTTGGGGCGTAGTTCGACAATCTTGCTCATGGCGCCAGTTTAGCGGGGCGGGCTGGAGCCTGCATTCGAAAGGATGAACCGATGGCATCGACCGCAGCGCCGTGACGCGGTTCGCACCCCACCGCCATCACAAGATGTAACGCGACAGGTCCGGATTGCCTGCGATTTCGCCCAACTCCGCATCAACCTGTGCGCGATCAATCAGCAGCGCCTCGCCGCCGCGTTCACTGGCGTCGAAGGAAATTTTTTCCAGCAGGCGTTCAAGCACGGTGCTGAGTCGGCGCGCACCGATGTTTTCCTGGCTTTCATTCAGTGCGCAGGCGATCTCGGCGAGGCGTTGGATGCCGGATTCGTCAAACCGGATATTGACGCTTTCGGTTCCGAGCAGGGCCGCATACTGCTTGGTCATTGCGGCCTGCGGCTCGGTCAGGATGCGCTTGAAATCCTCGATGCCCAGCGCCTGCAGTTCGACCCGGATCGGAAAGCGTCCCTGCAATTCCGGGATCAGATCGCTCGGCTTGGCCACATGAAAGGCGCCGGACGCGATGAACAGCACGTGGTCGGTCTTCACCGGACCATGCTTGGTACTGACCGTGGAACCCTCGACCAGGGGCAGCAGGTCACGCTGGACACCCTCACGGGAGACGCCGGCGCCGCCCCAGTCGGATCGCTGACAGACCTTGTCGATCTCGTCGATGAAGACAATCCCGCGCTGCTCTGCGGCTTCGAGGGCGGCAGCGCGCACTTCCTCCTCGTTGAGCAGATTGCCGGCCTCCTCCTCGATCAGCAGCGGAATGGCGGCGCGGACACCGAGCTTGCGTTTGTGGGATTTCTGATTGCTCAGCGAGGAAAACATCTGCTTGAGCTGCTGGCTCATTTCTTCCATGCCGGGCGGCGCCATGATTTCGACGCCCATGTTCTGCGCCAGCTCGATTTCTATCTCGCGCTCATCAAGCTTGCCGTCACGCAGCATCAGCCGGAATTTTTCCCGGGTCCGGGTGTCTTCGTCGCTGAGCTTGGGCTCCTCGCCCCAGACGCGCACGCCCTGGGCACGCGGCAACAGCGCATCGAGCACGCGTTCTTCTGCGTTGGCCTCGGCCTGGCTGCGCACGCGCAGCTTGGCCTGTTCCCGGACCTGCTTGATCGCCTGATCCATCAGGTCGCGGACGATCGATTCAACGTCCTTTCCAACATAGCCGACCTCGGTGAACTTGGTTGCTTCGACCTTGACGAAGGGCGCATCGGCGAGCTGCGCCAGTCGCCGAGCAATCTCGGTCTTGCCGACACCGGTGGGCCCGATCATCAGGATATTGCGCGGGGTCACCTCATTGCGCATCTCCTCATCAAGCTGCATCCGGCGCCAACGATTGCGCAGGGCGATCGCGACAGCGCGCTTGGCCTGATCCTGGCCAATGATGTGCTTGTCCAGTTCCTGGACGATCTGACGCGGCGTGAGTTCGGACATGGTCGGCATCTTGAGGGACAGAACCTTGCAGATGCGTGCCCGCGGGCGCAATTCAAGCCTCGTGACCGGGCTGATTGCGGCCCGGTTCGGGGCATAGCGATGACAGGGCCGCCACCAGACCGGCGATTAGGTTTCCATTCCTATCGACTGCTGGTATAGCCAAGAGCCCGTCGAGATTGCGATCCGGGCCAGCCCCGGTAGCTGAGCGCGTGCCATTGCGACGGTCCGTCTTTCATTTCCGGTGAGGTTCCATGTCCGACAAACAGTTGACCGGCGCCCAGATCGTGGTGCGCGCGCTGCGGGATCAGGGCGTTCGACACATTTTCGGTTACCCCGGGGGTGCGGTGCTGCCCATCTACGACGCCCTGTTCCAGCAGGACGAGGTCGAGCATGTGCTGGTGCGCCATGAACAGGGCGCGGCCCATGCTGCCGAAGGCTATGCCCGCTCGACCGGCAAGGCCGGCGTCCTTCTGGTCACCTCCGGTCCCGGCGCCACCAATGCGGTGACCGGGCTGACCGATGCGATGATGGATTCGATTCCCCTGGTCTGCATTACCGGCCAGGTACCGACCCACCTGATCGGTTCCGATGCCTTCCAGGAATGCGATACGGTGGGCATCACCCGCACCTGTACCAAGCACAATTTTCTGGTCAAGGACGTTGACGATCTGGCGCGCGTTCTGCACGACGCCTTCTACATCGCGACCACCGGCCGGCCCGGCCCCGTGGTTGTCGATATTCCCAAGGATGTGCAGTTCAGGCTTGGCGAATACGTCGGGCCGTCCAACATCCTGCATCGCACCTACCGGCCGCGCAAGGAAGGCGATCCGGCGCGGATTGCGCAGGCAATCGATCTGATGGCCAATGCCCGACGCCCGGTGTTCTATACCGGCGGCGGCGTCATCAATTCGGGCACGCGCGCCTCGCAACTGCTGCGCGAACTGGTGGCGCTGACCGGGTTTCCGATCACCTCGACCCTGATGGGCCTGGGCGCCTTCCCCGCGAGTGACAACAAGTGGCTCGGCATGCTCGGCATGCACGGCACCTACGAAGCCAATCTGGCGATGAACCGCTGCGACGTGATGATCAATATCGGCGCGCGCTTCGATGACCGCGTGACCGGCAGGCTCGACGCCTTCTCGCCGGGTTCGCGCAAGATCCACGTCGATATCGACCCCTCATCAATCAACAAGAACGTGCGCGTGGACGTACCGATTCTGGGCGACTGCGCTGAAGTGCTGGCGGCGATGATCGAGGCCTGGAAGGCGCGCGAGCGTCCCGGCGATGCCGCTGCACTGGCGCAATGGTGGCAGCAGATCGAAGGCTGGCGCGAGCGCAAGTCGCTTGCCTACCAGGCATCGACCGAGACCATCAAGCCGCAGTACGCCGTTGAGCGACTGTACAAGCTGACCCGCGAGCGCAAGACTTACATCACCACCGAAGTCGGCCAGCACCAGATGTGGGCGGCCCAGCACTATCGTTTCGAGGAACCCAACCGCTGGATGACCTCGGGCGGTCTCGGCACCATGGGTTATGGTATTCCGGCAGCGGTCGGCGTACAGGTGGCACACCCGGATGCCCTGGTCATTGATATCGCTGGCGAGGCCAGCGTGCAGATGACGATGCAGGAACTCTCCACCGCGGTGCAGTATCGGCTGCCGATCAAGATCTTCATCCTCAACAACGAGTACATGGGCATGGTCCGGCAGTGGCAGCAGTTGCTGCACGGTGGCCGCTATGCGCATTCCTACTCGGAGGCGCTGCCCGATTTCGTCAAGCTGGCCGAGGCCTATGGCGCCAAGGGCATCCGTGCGATCGACCCCGCCGATCTCGATGCCAAGATCATGGAGATGATCGATCACGACGGCCCCGTGGTCTTCGACTGCATGGTCGACAAGCTGGAAAACTGCCTGCCGATGATTCCATCCGGCGCGCCCCACGACGAAATGATCCTGCCTGACAACCAGGAATCGGCTGGCGTTTCCGACGCCGGCAAGATGCTGGTCTGAGTCCCGGAGTATGAGCATGCCCCAACAACCCGCCTCAGCGTATTTTCTGGTCGACAAGCATTCGCGCGAGACCCGCGCGACACTTTCCATCCTGGTCGACAACGAAGTCGGCGCCCTCGCCCGCGTGGTCGGCCTGTTCGCCGGACGCGGCTACAACATCGAGTCGCTGACCGTCGCCGAAACCGATCACCTGCGGCACACTTCGCGGATCACCATCGTCACCCGCGGTACGGCCGATGTGATCGAACAGATCAAGGCCCAGCTTGGCCGCTTGATACCGGTGCATCGGGTGATCGACCTCGCGGTCGACAAGCCCGGCGTGGAACGCGAGATGGCCCTGATCAAGGTGGTCGGTGAAGGCGATCTGCGCGCCGAGGCCCTGCGTCTGTCCAAGGTATTCCGCGCCCGTGTGATCGACATTACCCACACCAGTTTCACCTTCGAGGTCACCGGTTCACCGGTCAAGATCGAGGCCTTCATTGAACTGATGGTGCCGCTTGGCCTCGTCGAGCTCAGCCGGACCGGCGTGGTGGCGATCAGCCGCGGCATCGAGGCAATGTAGGCGCGGGCGACAATGGCATAATGCGCGATGGCCCGAATCCCCAACGCGTTCATCGATGAGTTGCTTGCCCGCGTCGATATCGTCGAGGTGATCGAGTCGCGCGTGCCGCTGAAGCGTGCCGGTCGTGAGCACAAGGCCTGCTGCCCCTTTCACGACGAGCGCTCGCCCTCGTTCACGGTCAGCGGCACCAAGCAGTTCTACCACTGCTTTGGCTGTGGCGTGCACGGCTCGGCGATCAAGTTCCTGATGGACTACGACCGCATGGAGTTCGTGGACGCCGTCGAGGAACTGGCCGGACGGGTCGGCCTCAAGGTGCCCTACGAGGGTGGCGCCAGCAATCGCCAGACGGATGGCGAGGGCGACGAGATGTACGCGGTGCTGGATGCGGCCGCCCGCTTCTACCAGCGTCAACTGCCCGCCAGTGCCAAGTCGCAGTCCTACCTGAAACAACGGGGACTGAATCCGGCGATCATCCAGCAGTTTGGTCTGGGCTATGCGCCGGACAGCTGGGATGCGCTGAAGTCTGCGCTCGGCAGCGATGAACGCAAGCTGCGGCTGCTCGACAAGGTCGGCATGCTGTCGACCGGCGAACGCGGCTCCAGCTACGACAAGTTTCGCGACCGGCTGATGTTTCCGATCCATGATCGCCGCGGCCGGGTCATTGCCTTTGGCGGTCGCGTGATGGGCGACGCCGAGGGACCGAAATACCTCAACTCACCCGAGACCCCGCTGTTTCACAAGGGGCGTGAGCTTTTTGCCCTGCATCAGGTGCGCACCGCGCACAGCAAGATTGCGCGCCTGATCGTGGTCGAAGGTTATATGGACGTGATCGCGCTGTTCCAGTTCGGGATCACCCAGGCGGTGGCAACCCTGGGCACCGCGACGACCAAGGATCACGCCGAGTTGCTGTTCCGCAATTCCGCCGATGTCTACTTCTGTTTCGATGGCGATCGCGCCGGCCGCAGCGCTGCCTGGCGCGCCGTCGAGTCGGTATTGCCGCGCATGCGCGATGGCCGTCAGGCCTTCTTCCTGTTTTTGCCCGATGGCGAGGACCCGGATTCGCTGATCCGCAAGGAAGGCACCGACGGCTTCGAGCAACGCCTGCGCAACGCGACGCCGCTGTCGGAGTTCTTTTTCCTGCACCAGGAGTCCGAGACCGATCTGAATACCGCCGATGGCCGCGCCCGGCTGGCGGAAAAATGCCGCGCGCATATCGCTTCGATTCCCGAAGGCGCCTTCCGGGATCGTCTGACCGAGATGCTGGTGGAAAAGAGCACGATCAAATGGAGCTTCTCGCCCGGCCTGACCAGCAGCATGCGCGAGAAGGCGGGCGAGTTGCTCGACGTCCGTCTGGCCGAGGCACGTGGCCAGCACGCCGAGCCGCACGCGGCGCACGCGCAGTACCCAAGCCGCGCACCGAGCGGCGGGCCCAATCCACGTCGCAGCCTGGTGCGCACGGCAATCGCCCTGTTGTTGCAGCAGCCAGCATTGGCCGCGCAGATCGAGCCACCATATGTGTTCGCAATCCTGCGTCAGCCCGGCATTCCCCTGTTGATGGAAATTCTGTCGATCTGCCTGAGCCGACCCGAGATCACCACCGCGGTACTGCTCGAGCAGTTCGACGGCCGCGAAGACCAGGACGCCCTGCGCAAGCTGGTGATGATGGAATTTCCGAGCACGCCCGAACATTGGAAGGCAGAATTTCTCGACGCCCTCGACCAGCTCAATCGGCAGACCGCCCAGCAGCGCCTCGACGATCTGCTGAGCCGACAGCAGCACACCCAGCTCTCAAACGACGAGAAGGATGAAATGCGCGAACTGCTGCGTAGCCGCGTGCGCACCCGGAGCGCGCCGTGAACCGGGTGCGCAGCAGCCTGCGCGATGCCGCCGCACCGGTTTCGGTGAAGCCTTTCTGGCAGGCCCTGCCGGGCATCATCGCCTACCCCTTGCAGCCAGCCGCCCTGGGCATGCTGGCCTTGCTGGCCCTGCTGCGTCTGCTCGACCCGCTGATTGGTTTCATCACCAACTACATGATTTTCAGCACACTGGCGATTGCCTTTGTGCATTTCATGATTTCGATGGCGCTCTATCGCTACGCAGTGCAGGCCCTGCTCAATACCTCGGAGGGCCGATTGAATGCGCCCGAGTACAGCATCGGAATCGAGGACCATCAGGCCGCCGATCAGCTGCGTCTGCAGGTGCTGTTCGTGCTGGCCAGCATCCTCATCGCGTTTTTCGCGGGATGGAAGATCGGCATGCTGACGGCACTGGTGATCGCCCTGATTACACCGGCTGCCACGATTTCCCTGTTCATGCAACGCAGTCTGCTGCTGGCACTCAGCCCGCTCACCTGGTTCGAGGCGATGCGTGGACTCGGCAGCCGCTACCTGGCGCTGGCGGCACTGTGCCTGCTGTATGCGCTGTTGCAACTGGCGGCGCTCGCCGTGCTGCCACAGGTGCTGCCGCGATGGCTGGCGGTGCCCCTGTTCTGGTTCGTCTGCCACTACACCATCGTCGCCAGTTTTCATGCCATGGGCTACGTACTGCTGCTCGATCAAAGCGAGCGCGGTTACGTGGCGAAGCCGGATGTACGCCTGCCGGACAATCGTCATCTAGTCGATGCCGACCACGAAATACAGGCGGAGGCCGAGGCATTGGCCAAGCACGACGCCGCCGCGGCTATCAGGCTGCTTGCCAGTCATATCGAGCGCAATGGCGGTACCCGAGGGACGCATCAGCGCTATCGCAATCTGTTGATCCAGGCTGGCGACCAGCAGGCCCTGAGCCAGCACAGCCGGCGCTACATTGATGTACTGATGGCGCAGGGAGCGCAGACCGAGGCTATCCGACTGTTCGAGGCGCAGTTGTCACAGGAACCCGACTACTGCCCATCGCAGCCGGAGGATGTGCGGCCGCTGGTCACTGCCGCGGCCAAGCTCGGGCGCAACGGGCAGGCGCTGCAACTGATTCGCACCTCAATGTTGCGCTTTCCCAGGCACAGCGAGCTGATCGGAAATGTCCTGCTGGGCGCCCGCATCCTCGCCGAGAAACACGGCGACATGGCCGCTGCCCGCGCCCTGCTGCTGGAAATCCCGGATCGCCATCACAGCCATGCCGACTACAGCGCGGTGCAGACCTATCTGGAGTTTCTGCAGCGGCAGCAGCCAGCGCCCTGATGCAGTGATCACCTGGTCCGGTCGACGTTTGCTCAGGCTAACTGGCGTGGCAGGGCCAGATAATGATCGACCAGCAGGAAGGCAAACAGCACCATCAGGTAGATGATCGAGTAGCGGAACACTTCCATCGCAAACAGCTCACTCGGCGGCTTCAGCAGGCGGATCGCGTAATAAAGAAAGCCCAAGCCGAGCACAATCGCCCCACCCAGATAGATCAGGCCGCTCATGCCGGCGAACCACGGCATCAGGGTGATCAGAAACAGCAGGATCGTGTAGTACAGCACATGCGCGCGGGTGTACTCGACGCCATGGGTGATCGGCAGCATCGGTACCGCGGCGCGGGCGTAGTCCTCGCGGCGATAGATTGCCAGCGCCCAGAAATGCGGCGGCGTCCAGATGAAGATGATCAGGAACAGCAGCAGGGCGTAGGCATGCACCTCGTTGGTCACCGCGGCCCAACCCAGTACCGGCGGCGCGGCGCCGGCAGCGCCGCCAATCACGATGTTCTGCGGCGTCGCGCGCTTGAGATACACGGTGTAGATCACTGCGTATCCGATCAATGAGAAGAATGTCAGCACAGCGGTCAGCACATTGACGAAGGCAACCAGGATCAGCATCGACAGCGCGCCGAGGACAACTGCGAACAGCAGTACCTGGCGCGTATTCAACTGGCCGGTAGGCAGCGGCCGGTGCTGGGTGCGCGCCATCAGGGCGTCTATGCGCTGATCGAGCAGGTGGTTGATTGCAGCGGCCGACGCAGCCGCCAGCCAGATACCCAGACTGCCCCAGACCAGGGCAGGCCATGGTGGCAGGCCGGGCACGGCCAGCAACATGCCGACGATCGCCGTAAAGACGATCAGGGCGACCACCTTGGGCTTGGTCAGCGCAAAGAACTGGCCGGGTTTGAGATTCTGTACGTCCATGTGGGCGCTCTGTGTAAGGCGCCGCTGGGCGCGCCTGGTTGATGCGGCGGGCAGCGGGCGCTTTCGGGAGACCCTAGTGTAGTGCCTGACTGGCTATTCCCATCTGCGCGGCTTTGGTGGCAGCGTCCCGAGCTCATGGGTCGGAAGTACGCGGCGTAATCCGTGCCAGCAGCACCAGCAGACTCAGCAGAAGCACAGCCGCCACCGCATTGTGTGCCACCGCCACGTGCAGGGGCAGACCCAGCATGACATTGGCGATCCCGAGTCCGATCTGTGCCAGCAGGGCGAGCAGCAGGATCCAACCGGGCAGGGCCAGCACCCGCGTCCGGATCGCCCGCAGCGCCAGCATCAGCAGGTGTCCGGCAACGAGGACGGCGAACAAGCGGTGCGTCATCTGGATGGCGGTACGCGCCGGGCCATCGAGCACGCCGCCTTCGTAGTCGACACCGATGCCGCGCCAGAGCACGAAGCCCTGGGCAAAATCCATCTGCGGCCACCACGAGCCCAGACACTGCGGAAAATCCGTGCCACAACTCCAGGCGGCATAGTTCGCACTGGTCCAGCCTCCGAGTGCGATCTGCAGGGTCAACAGACACAGACCGGAAATCACCAGGCCACGTCGCAGCAGGACTTCGCCCGGCTGCGCCGCGACACCGTACAGTCGCAGCAGCAGCCATGTCAGCAGGGCGAGGGTCGTCAGTCCGCCCAGCAAGTGCGCGGTGACCACGATCGGCTTCAGCAGCCAGGTGACCGTCCACATGCCCAGCAGGGCCTGAAAGATGATCACCATCAGGATCAGGCTGCCCAGACGCGCGTAATCGCCACCGCGCCAGCGCAGGGCCGACCACAGCAGGATCAGCTCGCCGAGGCTGGCGACGACGATGGCAGCGCCGTAGTGCTGCTTGATGTAAAGCGGAATCGAAATTGCGACCAGTGCCGCAGCCGACACGATCCGCAGCCAAGCGTGCTGGCGCTGACGGGCGGCTACCAGGGCGATCAGCAGCACCAGAACGCCGAGCAGGGCAGCAATATGACGATGAAACTGTTCGCGCCAGGCCTTGTGGGTCTCAACGGCACGCTCGAAAGCGGCGTTCGCCTGGGCGATCTCATGATCGGCCTTGGGCCAGGTGACCTTGCCGTAGCAAGTCGGCCAGTCCGGGCAACTGAGGCCAGCATTGGACAGGCGGACGAAGGCACCGAAGACGATGACGACCATGGCAAGGGCGACGGCGAGTACGGTGAGGCGGCGCAGCATTGGGCTGTTCATCGATTCAGCTCCCCCGGCGGAGTCGCCCGCCTGGCATGGGTCCACGTTGTCTTTGGAATCCTGACAGACCGGATGCCTTGCTGGCGCGAAGACGGCGCGCGCCGACTGCGATCCGCCAGTGCAACAACTTCACTTCAGCAGTTTGCCGAGATCCTTGCGGACACCACTGAAATCGGCATCCTCCGGATAGCGAAGCACGACATAGCCGTTGGGATCGACCAGCGCCAGCCGGGGCGCCTGCTGCGGGCGCGGCAATGCGGCAGCGACCGACGCTTCGACCGGCTGGGACAGCAGGTAGACACCGGACTCACTGCCAAGGGCTGCGCCTTCCGGCAGCGGATCGACCACGGCGATCCGCAGTTTGATGGCGTTGCGGGCCAGTGCAGTGCGCAGATTGGGCACCAGATCGAGCTGCGTGCGGCAGCCGGCGATGCACTGCTCGGGCAGGCGAACCAGCAGGGTCCAGTACCATTCCGGCGGCGTCTTCCAGGGGAACGCGCTGGCATCCTTGAGTTGTACCGGCGCGAGCGGCACTGGCGGCGTCACCAGTTCACCATAGTTCTTGCGCCCGCTCGGCATCCAGCCCAGCTTGTTCAGCAGCATCGAGGCCAGAAAGGGCGTGGCAAAACACAGGCCGACCAGCAACAGCACACGGCGACCGCGATGGGGCTTACTCATTCGGAGATCCTTTGCGAGGGCGATGCCAAAGTACGAAGAACACGAGCGTACCCACGGCGAAGCTGAGCCATTGCAGGGCGTAGCCGCGATGCTTGTCAGCCGACAGGCCCGGCAAGCGCCAGACACGCTCGAAACCGCTGCCCGCTTCCGCTGGCAATTGCACGACCCACGATTGCAAGGCGGGGCGTTTCAGCACTGCGGCCAGTTCGGCCGGTTCAATCCGGGTCACCAGCAATGGCCGCCCATCATCCGCCGGCACTGCCGATCCGGCCAGGCGCAATCCGGAAGCCGGCGGCTCGGCCAGCAGGGCTTCCGTATCGAGTTGTTCCGGCAGTTCGGGAATCAGCGCGGGCTGACGCCGGCTGGCATCGCTGGCGAGCCAGCCAAGATCGACCAGCACCTGCCTTCCGGTCACATCATCGAGGACTGCATAGACCTGGACACCAAAGCGGCTGTCGCGCACCTGATTGTCGAGCAGAATCAGCCGCGCGCGATCGAGTTCACCCTGGACCCGGACGCGTTCGAAGCCCTGCACCGCGGGCGCAGCGAGCGCTGAGGCAAGATCGCGCCGCGCCGGCTCCAGCAGTGCCGCCGCAAATTCGCTGGCGCGAAGCTCCTTGGCGGCGGCGCGCTGCCACTGCCAGTTGGCCGCACTCAGAAAAACACCGACCATGCCCGCGAACACGAGGACAACGGCAAGCCGCGGCCGCCGCCATCGCGAACGGCTCACGGACGGCCCCCGCTATACTGTCCGGCACACTGCCGATGTCGAAAGGCGCACTTCATGCTGGGACAGACTCTATGCAAAAGCTACTGATCATCGCCGTGTTTCTGGTGATCCTGTACAACCTGGGGGCCGGGCTGTACTACATGATGACCGACAAGGGCACGACCAATCGAACCGTCAACGCGCTGACCCGACGCATTGCGATATCGGTCGGCCTGGTGCTGCTGATCGCTTTTGCCGCCTGGATGGGCTGGATCGAACCGCACGGGATCCGGGTCGGATAGCTGGGCAGCCCGACCCGGCCAATTGCGCCCCGGTCCAGCACAAGAGCATGCCGCCGGGGTGTTTGCGACGATCACGGAGCGCGCAGCAATGGCGCTCCGTGGGTTGCTGATCAGAGCACGTAGACGAACAGGAACAGGCCGAGCCAGACCACGTCGACGAAGTGCCAGTACCAGGCAATCGCCTCGAATCCGAAGTGGTTGTCGCGGCTGAAGTGACCCCTGGCGCAACGGAACCAGGCGACGATCAGCATGATCGTTCCGAGCGTCACATGCATGCCGTGGAACCCGGTCAACATGAAGAACGTGCTGCCATAAATACCCGAACCGAGCGTGAGGCCAAGCTCGTGGTAGGCGTGCATGTACTCGATCGCCTGGTAGTACAGGAAGGCCGAGCCGAGCAGGACCGTGGCGCCGAGCCAGATCAGCAGGCTGGTGCGTTGACCGGCGCGCAGCGCGTGGTGCGCGATCGTGATGGTAACGCCCGAAGAAAGCAGCAGCAGGGTATTGACCAGGGGCAGACCCCAGGGGCCGATCGTGCTGAAGCTGCCACCCACCTGGCCCGGACCATTGGTCGGCCAGGTCGCACTGTATCCACTCCAGATGAACTCGTTGGTCAGCGCGCCATCACCCTCACCACCCAGCCACGGCACCGACAGCGAACGCGCGTAGAACAGGGCACCAAAGAACGCCGCAAAGAACATGACCTCGGAGAAAATGAACCAGATCATGCCCATGCGGAAACTGACATCGACCTGACGGTTGTAGAAACCCTTGACCGATTCGCGGATGACATCGCCGAACCAGCCGAACAGCATGGCGATCATCGCCGCGATACCGGCCAGCATGATCCACTTGCCACCGGCCGCATGATTGACGCTCATTGCAGCGCCCAGCATGGTGGTGAACAGCGCCAGCGTCGCAATGATCGGCCAACGGCTGCCATGGGGTACGTAGTACAGGCTGGCGTCGTGGCTGGATTCTTGGTGTGCCATGGGATTCCCCGATCTCAGATCTGGTGAGGTGGAACGGCCGCATCCTGCGTGGCGACCGCTGAACTCGGTGCGGTCGCAGGCGCGTCGATGCGAAGCGGATTGAAGACGTAGCGAAAAGTGATCGTGCTGATGTCGGCGGGCAACTGATCATCCAGCATGAAGCGAACTGGCATCTGCCGCGATTCGCCGGCGAAAAGATGCTGTTCGGTGAAACAGAAGCACTCGGTCTTGGTCAGGTTGACTGACGCCCGGCTCGGCGCCACACCGAAGATCGCCTGGCCCGACATGCCGAGCGCACCGCGATTGGTCGCAGTAAAGACCACCTCGGTCAGCGCGCAGGGATGCACTTGCACGGTCTTGCGTTGACTGTCCAGCGCCCAGGGCAGATCGGCATGGATGCTGGTGTCAAACTCGACCGTGATCAGGCGACTGGTGTCGACACCGGTGCACACCGGAGGCGCTGTGGCGGTCTGCACCGGCTTGATCCCCAACACCTTCTCGCATAGCACATCGTAGAACGGGACCAGGGCAAAGCCGAAGCCGAAGGCCGCAACGGTCGCCAGCAGCGCCCATTTCAGTGTCCGGACGTTGCGCGCCCGAAGCGCATGGATTGTCGCATCGGCTGGCGGGTTCATGCGCGCAGCACTCCGCCCAGCCAGAACAGCGCGTAGACGCTCGCTGCGGCGAGCGCGACCAGCACGCCGGTCCTACGTGCGCGGGCACGTCGCTGGGCGAGTTCGTCAGGTTCAATACGCGGTGACATCTTCAGAATTCCAGATTGAGCGTGACCGGTGCAGGGCCGGTCGCAGGGTCAATGGGTCACGTCGCCATGGGCGAGCTTGCTGTCGTCGATGACCGGCGGCGTGGTGAAGCTGTGATAGGGCGCCGGCGAGCTGAGCGTCCACTCAAGTCCGTGCGAGCCTTCCCATACGCCGTCGCTTGCCTTGGCGCCGCGCTTGCGCACGCAGACATCGAACACGATCCAGGCGAACAGCAGCTGGGTGATGCCGAAACCGAAACCGCCGATCGAGGACCAGAGATTGAAATCGGCGAACACCACGTTGTAGTCGGGAATCCGGCGCGGCATGCCGGCCAGGCCCAGGAAATGCTGCGGGAAAAACAGCAGATTGACGAAGAACGTCGACAGCCAGAAATGCCATTTGCCGAGCTTCTCGTTGTAGTGACGTCCGGTCCACTTGGGCAGCCAGTAGTAAGTCGCCGCCATGATCGAGAAGATCGCACCGGTGACCAGCACGTAGTGGAAATGCGCGACCACGAAGTAGGTGTCGTGGTACTGGAAATCCGCCGGCACGATCGCCAGCATCAGACCGGAGAATCCGCCGATGGTAAACATGATGACGAAGCCGACCGCGAACAGCATCGGCGTCTCGAAGCTCATCGAGCCTTCCCACATCGTGAACACCCAGTTGAATACCTTGATGCCGGTCGGGATCGCGATCAGCATGGTCGCGTACATGAAGAAGATCTCGCCGCCCAGCGGCATGCCCACGGTGAACATGTGGTGGGCCCAGACGATGAAGGACAGGAAGGCGATCGAGGCGATCGCGTAGACCATCGCCTGATAGCCGAACAGCTGCTTGCGGGCGAAGGTCGGAATGATCTCGGAGACGATACCGAACGCGGGCAGGATCATGATGTAGACCTCGGGATGCCCGAAGAACCAGAAGATGTGCTGGAACATCACTGGGTCGCCACCGCCGGCCGCATTGAAGAAGCTGGTACCGAAGAACTTGTCGGTCAGCAGCATGGTGACTGCGCCGGCCAGCACCGGCATCACCGCGATCAGCAGGAAGGCGGTAATCAGCCAGGACCAGACGAACACCGGCATCTTCAGCAGATCCATACCCGGCGCGCGCATGTTCAGGATGGTCGCGATGATATTGATCGCACCCATGATCGAGCTGATGCCCATCATGTGAATGGCGAAGATGGTGAAGGCGACATTGTCACCGCCCTGGATCGAAAGCGGCGGATACAGCGTCCAGCCACCGGCCGGGCCACCGCCGCCGATGCCGAAGAACAGATACAGCGCCAGCGGCAGCAGCAGCAGGGTAAACGCGAACGGCATGATCCAGAACGACCAGTTGTTCATGCGCGGCAGGGCCATGTCCGGCGCACCCACCATCATCGGGATCATCCAGTTGGCGAGGCCGACGAAGGCCGGCATCACCGCGCCAAAGATCATCACCAGCGCATGCATCGTGGTCATCTGGTTGAAGACTTCCGGATGTACCAGCTGCAGGCCGGGCTGGAACAACTCGGCGCGGATCACCAGGGCCATGGCGCCGCCGATGAAGAACATGATCAGCGAGAACACCAGGTACATCGTGCCGATGTCCTTGTGATTGGTCGCGTACAGCCAGCGGTTGATGAAACCCTGCGGCTTGTGGTCGTGGTCGTCGTGATGACCAGCGTCGTGCGTGGCGGTTGCGTAGGCCATGACCTTTCCCTCAGTTCAGATTGCTGGCTGCGGCCGGCGCACTTGCGCCCGCGGCTGCGATATTGGATGTCGGCAGACTGTTCGCCTGCTGCGCCACCAGCCATTGATCGAACTCGGCCTTGGGTTTGACCTCGACGACGATCGGCATGAAGCCGTGGTCCTTGCCGCACAGCTCGGCGCACTGGCCGCGATAGATTCCGGGCTTGGACACGCGGGTCCAGCTGTCGTTGATGATGCCGGGGATGGCGTCCTGCTTCCAGCCGAGCGCCGGCACCCACCAGGCATGGATCACGTCCTCGGCGGTGATCACGAAGCGCACCTTGGTGTCGGCCGGTATTACCAGCGGACGGTCCACATCGAGCAGGTAGTTGTCGACGCTGTAGGGATCGACACCCGAACCAATCCGGCGCGCTTCATCGCTGTCGCGCTTGAGCGAGCTCATGAAGTTGATGTCGGTACCGACGTACTCGTAGCGCCATTTCCACTGGTAGCCGGTCACCTTGATCGTGAGTTCGGAATTCGCCGTATCCGCTGAATTGAGCATCACCTTGGTTGCCGGCCAGGCCATGGCAATCAGGATCAGGGTGGGGACAACGGTCAGGACCACTTCGACCGCGGTGTTGTGGCTCCACTTGGCGGCAACCGCGCCCTTGGACTTGCGGAACTTCCACATCGCATAAAACATCATGCCGAACACGATCGCGCCGATCGCACAGCAGATCAAGAAGGCGATCATGTGCAGGTCGTAGGCCGATTGGCTGGTCTGGGTGACGCCCTTGCCCAGATTGAGCTGCCAGCGATGAGGCGCTTCGGCCCAGCTCGCTGCACTCACTGCCAGCGCGGCGAGCGCAAGCCCCAGACGGGTGTGCCAGTTCTTGGTCTGCATCATTGTTTCCGTTCCAATCCGGTCAGGCCGGGGCCAGCTTTGAGTTCATCCAGTGCCTGCCGCATGGTATCGGCAAGCGCCTTGCATTCGTCTTCGGCCAGAAGGCGCCGATCTCCACCGTGCGGCCAACGGGCCACAGCAACCCTCGATCCCCAGCCCGCCAGAACACTGCGATCGCCGGGCCCAGCATGCCAGTCTCCAGCGCCGCCAGGGCGACGCAAATACCCAGCCGTGCGCAGCGATCCAGGCTGCGACCGGCAGCAACAACAGCGCAATGACGTGTACCGGATCAACCAACTGCCCGAACCGGGGCACGCTGTGGCCTCTGACAGAGACGCCACCCCGGACCACCTTGGAGGACGAGACGCAGGACCCACGACCGCACCGTGCTGCCAGCGCTCCATGATAGCGGCGCGCTCGCCTGAGCGGCAACCGCTGGCTGGCGCCTGCCTCAGATCGCGGCAAAGCGTTCCGCGCGCGCCATGGTGGCACTCAGCCGTTCGAGTTGCGGCTCGATCAGGCCGGCGTGGCGCCGCCATTTCTCCGGACCAGGCTGTGAAATTGTATGCCGCGCCAGCGGCAGGCTGCCGGAAATCGGCTGATCCCAGCCCAGACCCACCTGGGTACAGACACGGGCGATCTCGGCAGCTGGGTCAGCGACCAGGCGATCATAGCGGGCGATGACCAGGCGCTCGCGCGGCAGCTCGGCCAGATCATCAAGCAACAGACGGGTCATGGTCTCCCACTGGTGCGCCACGATTTCACCCAGATCGCGGCCGCTGAGCTGACGCCAGCCCGGGGTCAGCAGCAGCGACCAGGGCAGCCCCTGCCAGCCGGGCAGATCCGGATAGGTGCGGAAGCGGCCAGACTGCCAGGCTTCGATCATGCTGCCCATGACTTCCCGCGGATCACGATACAGGTAGACAAACACCGCCTCCTCGAACAGCGCGCGCATGAACGGAACCCGCAGCGAATTCTTTGGCGTTTTCTCCAGCATCCGAATGCGCCCCGCCGGTGGCGGCAAGCCCGCACGATCGGTCAGCGCGGCGTCGAAACGTTGCCGCAGAGCGGCTGCCACCTCCGGCGTCGCTTCGGCGGCGGTCAGCCGATTCGAATCCAGCCCATTGCTGGTCGGGCTGAGCTCGGGCATGCCCTCGATCACCGCATGGCTCTCACCGCCGATCGTGTAGACGCCGGGCGCCCTGGCAAGTGTTTCGAACAGCAGGGTCGAACCCGAACGCGGTGAAGAGACGATGAAAATTGGCCGCTCGAAACGTGGGTCCGGCGCGCGCATTGCCGGGGCTGCCTTGGCAGCGCTGGCCAGCGACGGCGTCGGATAGTCCGAAGTGCTGACCTTGCCACCACCGGTCACCGCGACCTTGCCGACCAGGGTGAACATGGCGCTGGCAAAAAGCAGTTCATTCTGCAGGATCACCGCCTTGCCCAACTCGTTGACCTGCTGCATGTACATTTCGATCGCCTGCCGATAGGCCGGCCAGCCCTGACTGGACTCGCCGTAGGCAGCCCACAGCGCCTGCCAGTGCCGGCAGAACTGCGCCGCTGCCTGGCGCAATGCGGGCAAGGCAGGATGGGGCACGGCATCGCCGATCAGGAACCCGATGCGCGAAGTGATTTCCCAGGGTGTCATCACCACCGGCACATTCACGGTTTCGAAGAGCAGGCGTGGCTCGAAGCCCGCGAGCGGCGCAATGCGATCCGGGCTCCAGGCACCTGAAAAGGCGCGGCCGGCATGGTCGCGTCCGCTGCCTACCAGACCCCAGAAGCGATCACCACCTACGGTATCGACGACCAGATGGATGCGCGAATCCTCGGCGTCGTTGAGGACACGATGCTGGCGCCAGGTGTCGAAGATCCAGCACTCGCCAGCGGCCATGTTGACGTGGCTGTCACCGCATTCAAAGCGCACCGTAGGCTGGGTTACGATCGGTACGTGGATGCGCACGCGATCGGCCCAGTAGTAGCCCTGGTCGGCATGCCGGGTGACCTCGGCGTGGCCGCTCAGGCGCATCAACCGGGTCCTGCCCAGGGTCACGCCCATCGAAGCCATCACCCGCATCAGGTAAGGGCAAGCCAGCAGGGAAGCAGTAGGCCGCATGGCGCCGGCAAAATTCTCGTTGGCCGGATCGCCGTCCACCGCGATCAGCGGCAGCATCGAATTGCCCGGGAACCCCTGCGGATGCGGCATCCAGACGGATTCGCCGAGTACGGCCACCTCGGCAGCGAGCGCCGGCGCATCAAAAAGCAGCGGCAGCTGGATAAACGGTGCAGCAAGTTTCATGGTTCTACTTGATCAGATCGGCCTGCGCCGAGAACTGCCAGAGTACCGTTTTCGCGCGCCGGGCTCCATTGCGCTCCCACCAGGACAGCAGCAAGGCCACCGCGGGGCCGCCTCCGCCAACGCCGTATCGCCCGCGGTTGCGGCGCCCGATCGCGCCCATCGGCGGTGCAATTGTGCAAGGACTGGGGCGGATTGACCTCGCGCATGGCGGCCCGGGCTACGGCTGAATACACTGGTGGTCCGATGCTGCCGGTTGCGGCGGCCGTAATGAGACTCCTGCGCATGAGTGCCCCCGCTCCCCTGCTGACTCCGGAATTGCCCGCCACGGCAGATCCGCTCTGGGCAAAGATCACGGCCAGCTACGCCCGCGACGAAACCGAGGCCATGGCCGAACTGATCGACATCGCCCGCCTGCCAGAGGACGCCGATGCCGCCGTGCTGGCGCAGGCAGCCGATCTGGTGCGCCGGGTGCGCGAGCGCGCGCGCAACCAGAGTGCCGTCGAGAGCTTCATGCGCGAGTACGACCTTTCCTCCGAGGAAGGTGTACTGCTGATGTGTGTTGCCGAAGCCCTGCTGCGCATCCCCGACGCCGAGACCGCGGACCGGCTGATCCGCGACAAGCTCGGTGACGCTGCCTGGGACACCCATCTGGGCAAGAGCTCTTCATTGTTCGTCAATGCCTCGACCTGGGGCCTGCTGCTGACCGGCAAATTGGTTTCACTGGGGGAAGAAACCCAGCGCAATTTTCTCGGCGCGATCAAGCGATTGGTCGCGCGCACCGGCGAACCGGTGATCCGGCTGGCCGTGCGACAGGCGATGCGGATCATGGGCCATCAGTTCGTCATGGGCCGCACCATCGATGAAGCGCTCGATCGCTCACTCGACAAGGAAGGCCGCGCCTATCGGCATTCGTTTGACATGCTCGGCGAGGCAGCCTTGACCCAGGCCGACGCCGATCGCTACTACCGCGCCTATGAGGCAGCCATTGATCGTATCGGCGCGCGCGGACCCTATGCCGACATCTATGCGGCGCCTTCGATCTCGGTAAAGCTGTCCGCACTGCATCCGCGCTATGAAGTAGGCAAGCGTGCCCGCGTGCTGCAGGAACTGACGCCGCGCGTGCTGCGACTGGCGCAACTGGCGCGTGCGCGCGGTTTTGCGCTGACCATCGACGCTGAAGAGGCGGACCGGCTGGAGCTGTCGCTGGAGATCATCGGTCGCGTGTTCCGCGATTCTTCGCTGGCGGGCTGGGACGGCTTTGGCCTGGCTGTACAGGCCTATCAGAAGCGCGCGCCGTTCGTGCTCGACTGGCTGGCCGCGCAGTGCCGCGCCGCTGGACGCAAGATGTGTGTGCGCCTGGTCAAGGGTGCCTACTGGGACTCCGAGGTCAAACGCGCCCAGGTCGATGGCCACAGCGGGTTTCCGGTGTTCACCCGCAAGCCCAATACCGATGTCAGCTATCTGGCCTGCGCGCGTCGCCTGTTCGACTATCACGATGCGATCTATCCGCAGTTCGCCACCCACAATGCGCATACGATTGCGGCGATCCGGCATTACGCTCAGGGTCGCGCCTTCGAATTCCAGCGCCTGCACGGCATGGGTGCCGATCTCTATGCCGAGGTGGTCGGCGCCGACAAGCTGGGCCTGCCCTGTCGCGTCTATGCGCCAGTCGGATCGCACGAAGATCTGCTGCCGTATCTGGTCCGGCGCCTGCTCGAGAACGGCGCCAACACCAGCTTCGTCAATCGCATTGTCGACGAGTCGCAGGAGATCGGCGACATCATCAAGGATCCGGTCGGCGTCGTGGTCGACTTCGAGAGCAAATCCCATCCGCGCATCGATACGCCGGCGCGGCTTTACGGCCAACAGCGGAACAATTCCATGGGCGTCAATCTAGCCAACGACAATGAACTCCACCAGCTCGCAGCCCAGGTCAACGCGGCGATCCGGCCCTGGCGCGCGGAACCGCTGATTCCGGGCTACCGCTCGGCAGTACAGCCAGCACCGGTCAGCGATCCCTCGGATCGGCGCCGTCAGGTCGGCAGCTGGATCGCCACCGAGGCCGCCGGTGTCGCCAAGGCGCTGGACAATGCCGTGGCCGCACAGGCGGGCTGGGATCAGACGCCTGCAGCGGCACGCGCCAAGATACTTGAGCATGCCGCCGACCAGATGGAAGCGCGGATGCCGGAGTTCATCGCGCTGTGCACACGCGAGGCCGGCAAGACCATTGCGGATGGTGTTGCCGAAGTGCGCGAGGCCGTCGATTTCCTGCGTTACTACGCGGCGCTGGCACGCAAGCTGATGACCACGCCGGAGACGCTGCCGGGCCCGACCGGCGAGCTCAACCAGCTCAGCCTGCATGGCCGCGGCGTCTTCGTCTGCATCAGCCCGTGGAATTTTCCGCTGGCGATTTTCATCGGTCAGGTCGCCGCTGCCCTGGTCACCGGCAATGCAGTGATCGCCAAGCCGGCCGAGCAGACCAATCTGGTTGCGCATACAGCAGTCAAGCTGCTGCATGACTGCGGCATTCCGGAATCCGTACTGCAGCTGACGCCAGGCACTGGCGCCAATGTCGGCGCCTTGCTGACCCAGGACCCGCGCGTCGTCGGTGTCGTGTTCACCGGCTCCACCGAGACCGCGCGCCTGATCAATCGCACGCTGGCCGCGCGCGAAACCGCCATTCCGGTGCTGATCGCCGAAACCGGCGGACAGAACGCCCTGATTGCCGACTCATCCGCGCTGCCCGAGCAGCTGGTCAAGGATGCCATCAACTCCGCATTCGGCTCGGCCGGCCAGCGCTGCTCGGCGGCGCGCGTGCTGTTCGTGCAGGAAGATATTGCCGACAAGGTGCTGGGCATGCTCGCCGGCGCGATGGAAGAACTCATCGTCGGCGACCCGGGGCTGTTGTCCACCGATGTCGGGCCGGTGATTGACGACCGCGCGCGCGCGGTGCTCGAAAAGCACTCCGAACGGATGAACCAGGAGGCGCGGCTGATCAAGCAGGTCGGTCTCGATGCCGAGAAGACCGCGCATGGCACCTTCTTCGCGCCGCGTGCCTATGAGATCCCGTCGCTGGCCACGCTCAAGCGCGAAGTGTTCGGCCCGGTGCTGCATGTGCTGCGGTTCTCCGGCAAGGACATCGACGGCGTGATTCGCCAGATCAATGACACCGGCTACGGCCTGACGCTCGGTGTGCACAGCCGGATCGACTCAACCATCGAGAAAATCAGCAAGGGCGTGCGTGCCGGCAACTGCTACATCAACCGCAACATGATTGGCGCCGTGGTGGGTGTGCAGCCGTTTGGTGGCGAGGGCCTCAGCGGCACCGGACCGAAGGCTGGCGGACCGCACTATCTGCTGCGTTTCATCACCGAACGCACTTTGACCGTCAACACCACCGCCGCAGGTGGCAATGCCAGCTTGCTGACCCTTGGCGAATAGAGACTCGAACGGCGCGCGTTCGGCTACCGATCAAGCGCGCCGTTCCGGGGACCGGCGCGCGCTCACTCAGTCATTGCGCAGCCGCCGCGCAATCGCCGGTCGCGACAGAAAAGCGAACAGCATGCCGAGGATGAATCCGGCGACATGGATCGGCCAGGCCAGCGCACTCGACTCCGGCCCGACAATGACGAACAGGAACTGGGTCAGTATCCACAGGCCAATCAGGATGCTCGCCGGCATGCGGACAAACTCGAAGTAGAAACCGAGCGGAATCACCAGCCCCAGCCGCGCCTGCGGAAACAGCGTGATATAGGCACCGACAATGGCCGACACCGCGCCGCTCGATCCAATGATGGGTCCGCTGACTTCGGCATAGACCACGGCGCCGGCGAGATTGGCGAGGGCGCCGCAGAGCAGGAACAGCGCCAGAAAACGCAGCGAGCCCAGCAGACGCTCCGAGGCAAATCCGAAGATCAGCACGAACACCAGATTGCCGATCAGGTGCGGCCAGTCGGCATGCAGGAACAGGCCGGTGAACAGGCGCTGCACTTCACGCAACCAACCGATGCCTCCGCTGTGCCAGGCCGTGACCAGGCGGGTTGGAATGGTGCCGAGCTCCGCCAGCAGACCGTTGCGTTCACTGCCGCCGCTGCGGCCCTCGAACAGGAACAGCAGCAGACAGGCGCTGACGATCGCCAGCGTTGCCCAGGGTAAATGTCGGCGCCGACGCGTCTCGACGCGGACGAACATGGCTCAGCCGCCGAGCCGCGGCAGCAGGAAATAGACGCCGCGGTATTCGATCACCACGCCGTCGGGCCGAATCTCGCGCGCCCAGAGTTCCTGACCCATCACGCCGCCCTCGTTGAGGCGTTGCCCATCGATGATGACGAATCGTCGCGCGACATCGCTGTTGTAGAAGTGCACGCTCATCTTCAGGGCCGGCAGTCCCTGGCGCTGCCCCAGGGTCAGGTCGTGGATCAGCGGAATCGTGGCCCCAGCCGGCGGCGGCGGTGCTGGCGCCGGCGCCGGCTGCGCAACGGCACTGGTCGGCGCAGCCGGGGGCGTCGGCATTGGCATCGGCGGACTCGCGGACGTCGGCCGCGGCGCCACCTGTGCTCGTTCGCGCGCACGCTTCAGGCTCTCGGCAAACTTGGCCTGTTCGCGCGCTGCCTGCTGATCCCGACTCAAGGGCGCACCATCGGCCGGGAGCTCTTCCAGCGGCGGCGGCAGGGCGGCATCGGCGGTGATGATCTGGGTTTCCGTGGTCGGCCCACGCTCGGCGAGCAGAGCCGGATTGGGCACGTACAACTCGCCGCTCTCGATCCGCCGGCGATTTTCCGGGGAGACACCCTTCATTGCGTCGAGGTCATCCATGCTCTGCGGCAGGGGCAGCGGCTCCGGCATCGGCTTGGGGGGGCGCGCACTGGTCGGGCTCGGACCACTGCGGTTGGCGAAAGCAGCCGGCGGTCCGATCCTGGCCGCCTCCTGGCTCGCCGCTGGCTGTGCGGGAGCCGCTGCCGACGGCGCTGGCGGTTCCGCTTGAGCTTCCGCGCTGACGGCGGGCGGCGCCGACTCGTCGGCCGCAGCCGCAATCGAATCCTCCTCGCCCGTCGCTTGGTCGCCGCCGAGCAGGTCGCGATTGCTCCAGGCCGCGGCTGCAATCACCACGATCAGCGGCAGCAAGGCCCACCAGGCCTTCGAGACCGGCTTGGGTGGTGCCCACACGGGCAGGGTGCCGAGGTGCGGTGCCTCGCCGAGGCGACGCTCAGCCTCGGATTTTTTCAGGGCTTCAAGAATCAGTGACATGCACGCATTGTCCGTGTTCGGCTGGCGCAGGGAAAGCACTGCGATCTGACTTTGACCGCGATCAAGGCATCGGCGTTCACCACTGTGACACCAGAACCACGAGGATGGCAGCAATGAGCAGGCTGGCCAGCCCCAGGCTGCGCCGCCAGGCGGCGCCAGCGCCTTCACCCAGCACCTCGCGTGCCGCGCGCCGCACCATCGGCAGGCCCACGACCAGTTGTTCGCTGACATAGCCCGCGACCAGGGCACGATCGGCAATGATATTGACCAGCCGCGGCACCCCAGCGGCACGCCAGTGCAGATAACGCAATGCCCAGGAAGTGAACAAGGGGCGAGTGGCGCCGGCAACCGCGAGCCGATGGCGGACGTACGCCGAGGTTTCGGCGCGGCTGAGCGGTGTCAGGTGATAGCGCGCGGTGACCCGTTGCGCGAGTTGGCGCAAATCGGGTCGCGCCAGCAGATCGCGCAGTTCGGGCTGTCCAAGCAACAGGATCTGCAGCAGCTTCTGCGTCGAAGTCTCGAGATTGGTCAGCAGACGCACCTGCTCCAGTGCCTCGACCGAAAGATTCTGTGCCTCATCGATGATCAGCACCACCCGCAGGCCTTCGGCATACGCCTGCAACAGATACTCGTGCAGGGCATCGATCAGCAGCTTGTTCGACAGCCGGCGACTCTTCAGCCGGATCTGCAACTCCTCGGTGATGGTCTCCAGCAACTGCATCGGCGATTGCCGCGGATGCAGCACCATCGCGATGCGCGTGTTCTCGGGCACCTGCTCCAGCAGCAACCGGCAGATGGTGGTCTTGCCGGTTCCGACTTCGCCGGTCAGCTGGACAAAGCCGCCGCTACCGCCCTGCCCGATGCCATAAAGCAGATGCGCCAGGGCATCCCGATGGCGCTCCGACAGGAACACAAAGCGCGGGTCCGGCGTGATCGAAAACGGCGCCTGCTGCAGGCCGTAGTGAGCCAGATACACGCAGGTTTCCCGATCGCGGGACGCCCGCTTCACGGCGACCATGGCGGGAACTGCAGCGAAGCCTAGTCCAAGGCCAGCAACTGCATGCTGCGCGACATGTCCCCCACCAGATTGTTGATCCAGCTGAGGTAGTTGCTGTGAATGTACTGCTTGCCCTTTTTCTCCTTGAAATCGAGATTGCTGCTGTCGAGGTAGCTGATCTGGATGCTCTTGTCGTCATAGCGGATGCGGATATCGGCGCGGTGCGCGCGCACATTCAGGGTGGCATCGATCTGCCCGGGCGCCGAGGCGGCAATATTCCAGGTGCGCGCAATCAGGGCACTCTTGATCGCATTGGATACCTGCTTGGCATCGAGTCCCGAGGGAACCGGGACTGGCGGCGGGTTGACCAGCTCGGCCTTGCCACCAGCAAAGGCAGCGAATGGAATCAGCAGCAGCAAGATCAGGATACGACGCAACATGAAGTTTCTCCTGGCCCGGATGGTTGGGCGTAGATGGGTGCCTGGCAACGACTGCAATCCTGCGGTTGGACAACGCCACAACGGCTTTGGTTCGCGACCGCTGCGCGGACGCGCCCGCAGCGGCGTCCACGCGACAAGGCACATGACATCATGTCTGCGCGAAGGTAGCGCGGCATTGTGAAGTGTCTAGCCGAGTTTGGAAAGCATGCGTCGGTGGCCGATCAGGCGCGCCCAGCGGATGCCCGCGTCCAGCCAAAGGCTGAGGCTTGCCTCCTTGACCAACCGCAGCCAGTGGCCGCGGCCGAACCCGGGGTCCGACTCGGCTGCGCACAGTTCGTGCTGCAGGCCGATACTGTGCGCCAGCAAGGCGCAGCGCGCCAGATGGTAGCGATTGCTCAGCAGAACGACGGGTGCATCGCCCAGTGCAGCCAGCAGCCCGCGAGCGTGGCGAAGATTTTCCAGGGTGTCGCCCGAGGCTTCGTCAAGCACGATAGGAAAACCCTCCGGCATCCCCAGTTGCAGCAGCAGGTCCTGCGCCACAGCGGCCTCGCTGGGGCCACCATCGCGACTGCCACCGAGCAGGATCAGCGCACGCACCCGCCCCGCCCGGATCAGCGCGTGGGCACGCGCAATGCGGTCGATCAGATCCCGATCTGCAATCCCGTTGTCCAGCTTCTTGCCGAACAGCAGGAGATGACAGTCAGCACTTGGCAGCACCGGAGCGGAACGCGCCACCCGCCAGGTGTGCCGGACATGCAGCAGCCAGGCCAGTCCGGCGCTGCCGATCAGGGCCAGGCTCGCGACCGCAAACGCCTGCCAGACGTCCGGATCACGCAGATGTCGCTGCCAGCTAGGCGCGCGGTGGGTCGTCATGATGGACAGTGAGTGGGCTCAAGGGCTCAGATCTGCGGGTGAAGACGGGATCGGATCAAGCTGCGCCGTGATGGATTTTTGCCGCCAAGTACCGGGAATTGACCTCGATTTCGTCATTCCGGCGGTTCAATGAGCTATCCGATCGTGCAAGGGCTTCCTATACTCGCTGCCCGCACTCAGACAATCAACACGTGCCCGCGCGCATTTCCCCCCTGCAGATCACTGCCTATACAGCGACCACCGCCTGCGGACATGGCAAGACCAGCCTGCACACCGCTCTCGCAGACGAACGCAGTGGTCTGCGCCGCAATGACTTCGGCGTGCATCCACTGGACACCTGGATCGGTCGTGTTGACGGGCTCGAGGCCCTGGATTTTCCGGCGGCATTCAGCGAAATCGACTGCCGCAACAACCGGCTTGCCTGGTACGGACTGCAGGCCGATGACTTCATCGATCAGGCGATCGCCGCGCGCGATCGCTATAGCGCCGGGCGCGTTGCCCTGGTGCTGGGCACTTCGACTTCGAGCATCGGTGCTACGGAACAGGCCTATCGCGAGCTGGACGCAGACGGGAATTTCCCGGCGTCACTCGCCAGTCCGATCCTGCACACACCGCATTCGCTGGGCATCTTCGTGCAAGGCGTGCTCGGACTGCAGGGCCCCTGCGTAACCGTTGCCACTGCCTGCAGCTCAAGCGCCAAGGTATTCGCCCAGGCCGAGCGCCTGCTGCGCCTGGGACTGGCGGACGCCGCGATCGTCGGCGGCGTCGATACCCTCTGTGGCAGTGTCCTGTTTGGCTTCAATTCCCTGGCCCTGGTGTCGGCGCAGCCGTGCCGCCCGTTCGATGTTGCCCGCAATGGCATCAGCATCGGGGAAGCCGCCGGATTTGCGCTGCTCGAGCGCGGCCATGGGGCATTGCAACTGATCGGCTACGGCGAATCGAGCGACGCCCATCACATGTCGACGCCGCATCCGGAGGGACTGGGCGCCGAGCGCGCGCTTGATGATGCCCTCGCCCGCGCCGGTCTCGATGGCACCGACATCGACTACATCAATCTGCATGGCACCGCCAGCGAGAAGAATGACGAGGTCGAGGCAGCCCTGGTGGCGCGGCGTTTTCCTGCAAGCACACATGCGAGTTCGACCAAGGGCTATACCGGGCATACGCTCGGCGCCGCAGGGATCGTCGAGGCCAGCATTGCGCTGCTGGCGCTGGAGACCGGTATCCGGCCCGGTACCGTCAACACCAGCACGCTCGATCCGCGCTGTGGACCGCAGATTCGCCTGCACACCGGGCAGGCGCCGGTGCGACATGCGCTCAGCAATTCGTTCGGGTTTGGCGGCAACAACTGCGTGCTGGTGTTTGCACATGGGGAGACGCCATGAGCCGGCATCGCGTGTATGTCGACGGACTGGCCTGCTGGTCGCCGCGGACGCCGGACTGGCCCAGCGCGCGCGCGGCCTTCCGCGGCGAGGCTGCGCTGCTGGATCCGCCCGTGCGGCGCCCGGCACCCGAATTGCTCGCCCCGACGGAGCGTCGCCGCGCCCCCGATACCGTCGCCATCGCGCTTGAGGTGGCCAGCCGCGCGGTCGCCCAATCGGGCCGCCTGGCGACCGAGTTGCCCAGCGTCTTCAGCTCGGCGCATGGCGATCTGGCGATCAATGACTACATGTGTGCCACCCTGGTCGCCGAGCCCGGCGCGATATCGCCGACCCGCTTTCACAACTCCGTACACAACGCCGCCGCCGGCTACTGGACCATCGGCACCGGCTGCATGCAGGCGAGCACGGCACTGACCGCCTATCTGAACAGTTTCGCGCAGGGCCTGCTTGAGGCAGCCAGTCAATGCAGCGCGGATCATCACAGCGTGCTGATGGTCGCCTATGACATTGCCGCGCTGGGGCCGCTGGCCTCGGTCACGACCAGCCGCGAAATGCTGGCCGTGGCGTTTGTGCTGGCGCCTGAGCGCGGCCCCCGGAGTATCGGCCAACTCGACTGGCAACTCGTTACAGCCGCGGTGAGTGCGCCGAGAGCGCGCTCGCCAGCGGCGCAGGCACTGGCGGTCAATGCCATCGCCGACTGCCTGCCCCTGCTCGAAGGTATTGCCGACGGCAGCAGCTTCGAACTCGAACTCCCGCTGGATGCCGCCCTGGCACTGCAACTCGCATGGAAGCCCTGCAATGAGCCAGAATGAGCCAAGCCGCATCGCGGTGGTGATTCCGGCGCTCAACGAGGCGCTGGCCATCCGTGCCGTCGTCGAATCGGCGCTGAGCCACTGTCAGGATGTGTTCGTGATCGATGATGGCAGCGAAGACGACACCTCCGCTCGCATCGCCGATCTGCCGATCCAGCTGATCCGTCATCCGCAACGGATGGGCAAGGGCCGCAGCCTCAAGGATGGCATGCAGGCTGCCTTTGCGGCAGGCTGCACCGGCGTCATCACCATCGATGGTGATGGCCAGCACAGCAGCGCAGACATTCCGCGCCTGCTGGCGGCGCATGCGCGCCATCCGCAGGCCCTGCTGCTGTGCGCACGCCTGATCGATCGCGGCGCCCAGCCGGCGATCCGTCGCTTTGCCAACCACTTCGCCGATTTCTGGGTGTCCTGGGCCTGCGGCCAGCGCGTGCTGGACTCGCAGTGCGGACAGCGCCTCTACCCGCGCGCGTTGATGCAGGCCATTGATGCACCGTTGGCCGATGGCTTCGCCTTCGAGAGCGAAGTGCTGATCAACAGCGCGCAGGCAGGTTTTCCGATCGCGATGGTGGCGATCCAGGCGCGCTATCACGAGGGCCGGCGCGCCAGCCATTTTCAGCCCCTGCGTGATGTTGGCCGGATCACCCGGATGATTTTCTGGAAGATCGTATTCCGCGGGCTCGCCCTGCCCTCGCTGCTGCGCTCGCTGCTGCGGCCTGCCTTGCACGCAGAGCCTTGAGTGATGGCCGAAACTGCAGCGCAATACGATGTGATCGTAACCGGCGGCGGACTGGCCGGTCTGTGTCTGGCGCTGCAACTCAAGACCGCCTCGCCGGAGCTGCGGGTATTGGTACTGGAGCGCCGCGTACATCCGGTGCCTGAGGCAGCGCACAAGGTCGGCGAGTCGACCGTAGAGATCGGCGCGCACTATCTGCAGCACACACTCGGCCTCGGTGAGCATCTGAAGACCCGGCAGTTGAAGAAGTTCGGCTTCCGGTTTTTCTTCTCGGAGGGTCGCCGCGATATCGACCAGGTCACCGAGGTCGGCGCCAGCCGCTTCCTGTCGACACCGGCGTACCAGATCGATCGCGGAATTCTGGAGAACCATCTGGCCGAGGAAGCAGCCCGGCGCGGCATCGAATTTCTCGACGGTTGCAACGTGCGCAACATCGAACTGGACCGCGACGGGCATAGCGTGCAGTGGCTCCGCGACGGCACCGAGGGCCAGGCGACTGCCCGCTGGCTGGTCGATGCCAGCGGTCGCGCCGGCCTGCTCAAGCGCAAGCTCGGTCTCGCCGAAGCCAATCCACACGACGTCAACGCGGTCTGGTTTCGCATCGCCGACCGCATCCGGCTCGATGAATGGTCTGAGTGCACCCAATGGCAGCAGCGTTGCGATCCTGCGGCGCGCTGGCTGTCGACCAATCACCTCTGCGGCACCGGCTACTGGGCCTGGTTGATTCCGCTGTCCTCCGGTTCGCACTCGATCGGCATCGTCGCCGACCAGGCCCGCCATCCGCTCGATACGCTCAACAGTTTCGAGAAGACCATGGACTGGCTGCAGGTGCATCAGCCACGCCTGTTCGACGCCCTTGATGGCCGTCGCGAACTGCTGCAGGACTTTGCATTCTTCCGGCATTTTTCCTATGGCTGCAAGCAGGTGTTTTCGGAAGATCGCTGGGCCATCACCGGTGAAGCCGGGCTGTTTCTGGACCCCTTCTATTCCCCGGGCTCCGATTTCATCGCGATCAGCAATACTTATATCTGCGACCTGATCGTCCGCGATCGCGCAGGCCAGCGGCTGGCCGCGCACTGTGCGCTGTACGGCCAGCTCTACCAGTCGTTCTATGAAAGCACTCTGGTTCTGTATCAGGACCAATACGATCTGTTTGGCGATCCCGAGGTCATGCCGGTCAAGATCATCTGGGACTATGCCTACTACTGGGGCGTGCTCGCCCAGATCTATTTCCAGAATCGCCTGACCGACCTTTCGGCGATGTCGCGCCTCGGCCAGGAGCTGGCGCTGTGCCAGGCCTTGAACAAGGAAGTGCAGGCGCTGCTGCGAGCGTGGTCGCCGCACAGTCGACGGCGCAATCCGGCGGTCATGCTGGATCATGCTGCGCTGCCGTGGTTTGCCGACCTCAATCGTGCGCTTTCCGTGCCGCTGGATGACACCGGCTTTCAGCAACGCATTGAGCAGTCTGCCTTGCTGTTGCGCCGACTCGCCAGGGAAACACTTGAACGCGCCCGACAGGACATGCCGGACATCGACAGCGCTACTTTGTCTGCACTGATCGGCACCACGTCCGCGGCAACTCCTGCCTTGCTGTTTCCACGGCCGCATTGATCCGCCCACGGCAAGGCCTCGCCACGCAACCGCGCGCCTGCCAGCTTCCGGTTCAGCCCATGCCGCCGTTGACGCCGATCACCTGACCGGTGATATAGCTGGCCTCATCGCTGCACAGGAAGCGCACCAGCGCGGCCACTTCTTCGGGTCGTCCGGCACGGCCAGCGGGCACCAGTTGCCTGATCTGCTCCGGCGCAAAACTGCCTTCGGCCATGCGTCCGGCAATCAGCCCGGGTGCCACCACGTTGGCGGTGACGCCGCGCGACGCCATTTCGCGCGCCAGCGAACGCACGGCGCCATGCAAGCCCGCCTTGGCAGCGGCGTAGTTGGTCTGGCCACGATTGCCGAGTACCGCGGCCACCGATGAAACACAGATCACGCGACCAAAGCGTTGCCGCGCCATCGCCAGCAACAGCGGCTGGGTGACGTTGAAGAAACCATGCAGACTGACATCGATCACGCGGCGCCACTGGTTCGCGCCCATGCCGGCCATCGGCGCATCGTCATGGATGCCGGCATTGTTGATCACCGCCGAAATCGGGCCGAGCTCCAGCTGTTCCATCAGCGCGGCCTGTGCGGCATCGGCATCGGTCACATCAAATACCAGGGCGGCGGCCTGCGCACCGCTGGAACGCAGTTGCTCAACGAGTTCGTTGGCACGCCCGCCATTGCTGTGGGCGTGCACCAGCAACTGCCAGCCAGCGCTCGCCAACTCTGTGCAGATTGCGCCACCAAGATCACCGCTTCCTCCGGTTACCAGGGCACGTCGTCCGGGCTGGGTTTGGCTCATGGCGCAGGCTCCTTCGGCACAGGGGAATCAACGTCTCGCAACAGCACGGCGGCGCGGCCGCTGGCCAGCAGCTGCCCGTCGTGATGCACCTCGAAGGCGTATTGCCAACTTGTACCCGAATCGAGCAGGCGCTCGGCACTGGTGATCAGATCAGACGGGAGCAGGTCGATGCGCGCGCAATGCAGCTGGACCTCGCGCAATGCCACCAGAAATCCTGGCGCCGCCCGCTGGCCCGACTGCAGGGCGAGCAGGCCACCGTGCACCGCCATCGCCTGGGCGCCGTACTCGCACAGATGCACGGCGCGCAGCTGGCCGCCGCTGCGCAAGGGGTGATCCGGTGCGCGATGTCCGCTGCTGCGCAGGCGCAGCGCAGCGGGCTGCCAATCGAGCACCTCATCGTGCAGACACATACTGCCCTGATGCGGTATCAGGGACAGGATCAGATCACGATCGAGCCGCATCAGACACTCCCGAAGGCCGCCGCGCAAACATCGCCGCCAGCACAAAATTGCACACGACACCCAGCGAAACGGTCAGCCCGATTGCGCGCAGCACTGGAATCGAAGCTGAGGCCAGCAGGGCAAACACCATCAGGGTGGAAGCCGCGCAGACCAGCAGGGCGTGCAAGGTACGGCGCTGAGCGGCCGGATCGGATTCGGCATGTTCGAAGAACAGGGCGTAGTCGAGCCCGAGTCCGGCAGCCAGCACCAGGGCGATCAGGTGGAACAGGCTGAGCGGGACGCCCACAAGATGCAGCAGGGCCGGCACCAGCAGACTCGACAGCGCCATCGGCAACAGAACCCGGGCAACCCGGGCCGGCGCGCGCAGGCTGCCTGCGATGACGGCAATCAACAGCACTGCTGCAAGCAACAGGCTGATCAGAATGCGTTCGCGATACTCGATCACCAGTTGCTCAGAGGTCTGCTTCAGATCCAGCCACTGCACGCCCGCATGCCGGGCAGAGAATCGGGACAGTGCTCCGGTGTCGTGCACGCCTGCCAGTGACACCAGCGCAACCGCGTCATCGCCACCCAGGCGCAGCAGGCTGTCGACACGCAGGGCCAGAGGGGTGTCGCGCAGATCGCTGACGCGCAGCGGATCGGCTGAACGCGCGCGCTCCAGATCATCGAGGAAGGGTTCGAATATTCCGGCACGGAACGGCTTGCCCTGGGTCGCCTGATCAAGCATCAGACGGGCGCTGAGCGCATCGGGCAGGCGCGACTGGCGCTGGCGCTGGGTCGCCACACTGGGCAGATAACGGGCGGCCAGATCAAAACCGCTGATCGTTCCGGCAGCAACCAGCGCCTGCAGATCGGGAATCAGCCGCTCACTGCGTTGCAGCAGGGCTTCCTCATCGTGATCGCGCAGGACCAGCATGTGGCGGACATCTGGCGCGCCCAACTGCTGACGCAATTCGATGTCCCGCTGCAACAGATCGGCGGGCAACGGTGTCAACGCGGCCAGATTGTTTTCAAACAGCGGTCCGCGACCGAGCAGCAGCGCCATTACCGCGCCCAGCGCCAGCGCAGGCACTAGCCAACGTGGCCGCGGCAGGCGATCAGACAGGCCGAGCAATCGTGCCAAGCGTGGCGAATCGGCGGCGCCGGCATCGAGATCGCCCAGCAGTGCCGGCATCAGCAGGCGTGTGCAGAGACCCGCGACGGCGACACCGACCATCGAAAAGCAGGCCAGCTGCGCCAACCCGGTGACCCCCGAAAAAAGAAAGGCAAGATAGGCGATGCAGGTGCTGGCAACGCCGGTGGCCAGAGTCGGCCAGAGCGCGCGTGCGTTTTCGCGTGGGCTGATACCGCGGTGCTGATGACTGAACAGGTGCATCGGGTAGTCCTGCGCCACGCCGATCAGGGTGAAGCCAAAAGCCAGCGTGATGCCATGGACATCGCCGAACAGGGCGCTTACCGCCGCCAGTCCGGCGAGACCTGCCGAGACCATCGGCAATGCGCCGAGCAGAACGAAGCGCGCGCGTCGATAGGCAAACAGCATCAACAGCATCATCCCCAGGCTTGCCATCACACCGAGCCGGCTGGCCTCGCCGGCGGTGCGCTGTTGCATGATGTTGGCAAAAGCTCCGGGGCCACTGATCAGCAGGCGCAGGCCGGGCTCGCTGCGTGTGTCGGCGAAGGCCTGCTCGATCGCGGCGATGGCTTCGGCCTGCTGGTGCGGATCAAACCCGGCCGCACGCGTCTCGACCACCAGCAGGGCGCGCGTCTGATCGGCGCTCATCCAAACATCAAGCGCGCGTTCGGGTTCGTTTTGCGGTCGCCAGCGCTCGAACAATTGCATCACTTCAAGCGTCGGGTCACGCCGCACCCAGGGCTTGAGCAGACTCGCGGCCGGCGAATTGAGGTCCTGCACCCGCTGCTGCAATTGCGTACCGAGTTTGCCGGCATCCAGGGGTTCGCTGTCGAAACCCGGTGACAGCAGATAGCGGTAAGGCAGCAGGGCCTCCGGAAAGGCCTCGAGGCTTGAGCTGCCATTGCTGATCTGGCGAAACTGCGGCGCGGCGCCCAGTGATTCCAGCAGGGACTGCGAGGTCTCGGCCAGAGCCTGCGGACTGCCCCCTTCGATGGCGAGCAGAAGCAGGCGCGCACCCGGGCCCTCACCAATCTCATCGATCAACAGGCGCTGCTCCGCATTCTGCGGTTTGGGCATGAACAGCCGCAGATCCGAACTGAGTTGCAGCCGTACGCTGACGAAAATCGCCAGCAGGGCCAGGGCCAGCAGCCAGACCGCAAGCAGGATGCGCGCGGGCGGCACTCAGCCTGCCTTCCGGCGACAATGCGCCAGCAACGACTCGACCGCGATATTTTCCGGCAGCGCTTCCGCAGCGGCCACATCGACCAGCATCAGACTGGAATCGCCATCGGCCTGATCGACCAGAAAGCAACGTGGTGCCGCATCGGCACCCAGCACGGTGATGGAACGGATGCGCTTGGCGATCCGCGCATCGATCGGCGACAACAGGATCTGCCAGTCCCCGAATTCGCCGGACACAGCCACCTCGAAGTGACGACGCAAGGCCGCCTGATCGCCGGACAGCAGCGCAGAGAACCCGACCAGCAGGGCACGCAATTCGGGCGCACGCTTGAGACTGAAATGCATCGGCTTGCGGCCGCTGCGCTCTACCCGCACGGCCTCACCGCGCACCACGGTGGACTCCTGAAAGGGCTCATCGACGCGCTTGCTGAGCTGATCGGCGGCGTCGAAACTCAGCATGCCGCGGCTCAGCAGGGGCTCGCTGAGCAGGTCCGAGTAGCGAATCTCGACAAAGGCCGTGGTTGCCGGCGCCGGACGCGCCAGGCTGGCCAGCAGATGCTCAGGCGTCGATGCGCCGATCGCCAACGGACTCAGCGCGCTCAGCAGGCATCCCAGCAGGCTCGGCAGGTTTCCAGAAATCATAGAAATTGAACCAGTTGTAGGGGGCGATGCGGAGATGATGCTCCAGCCGGTCGGCAAAGCGCTGAACATATTGCAACAGGTCCAGCTGGCGCCGCTTGCGGTCGATCCGCACCGAGTCGGCAAACACTTCGAAGTACAGGTCGTATCGGTTTGCACCTCCGAAGAGGCCGAAACAGAGCGCGACCGGAACACTCAGCACCGAGGCAATCAGCCAGGGCGAAGCCGGAAACTCTGCTGGCGCACCGAGGAACGGCACGGTCACGCTGCGTTCGCCCGGATGTACGCGATCGGCGAGCAGGGTCACGACGGCGCCTTCCTCCAGCGCTTCCTTGATCGCCAGGACGACGGCGGTGCCATGCTGTCCGGCGTCGATCACGGTGCGCGCAAGTTCGGGATTCAGCGCAGCCAGCAGGGAGGTGATCGCCGGATTGTGGCCGACATCCAGCACGACACGGACCTTGGTATCGGGCCGGTCCAGACTGAGCACGCGCAGGGCCTCGAAGCTGCCCAGATGCGAACCCAGCAGCAGCAGACCATGGCCGCGATCGAGCAGCTCGTGCAGAGGCTCGACGCCATGGCGGCGCATGTCGAACCGGCGGAAACGCTCGGACAGCAGAAACACGCGGTCGACTATGGTCGAAGCGAAGCAGTGAATGTGCCGGCACACTTCGAGCAGGCTGGCGCGACGTCCGAACACCCTGCCGAGATAGGCACGCGAAGCCCGCCGCTCCGGCCCGCGCCGGATCACGAAGTACAGCGTGATCGGATACAGCAGAAGCCGCGCCACCGAGCGGCCACACAGCAGGGCGATATTGCGGATCAACCGGACCGCAAAATGGCCACCACCCTCGGGACGCTGCTTCCAGTCCCCGCTGGGCGCCGTACTCATGCAGCGGCCTGCCAGCCGAGACTTCCGCTGGCCAATTGACGATCCGAACGGTGAATGGAGAACCGCGCGACCGCCTTGGCGATGTCGATCTGCAATTCGACCCGGGCCAGTTCGCCCGGCAACAGAGGTTCCTGGAACTTCGCCTGCGGAAACCGCAGAGACGACGGCTGCCGACCAAGCGCACGCGCAAGCGTCTGCAGCACCTGGTCCAGCAAGACCACACCCGGCACGACAGGCGCGCCGGGGAAGTGTCCGGGCAGCGCGGGATGTCCGGCCCCGATCATGAACATGGACTCGAATGTCGGCATCGGTCAGTGATCGCTCGGCCAGCCCCCGTGCCGCAGCGCGGTCAGAGTGTACGGTGTTGTTCGACATGCGCACTGAGTGCACGCAATGACGCAAAGATCCGTTTGTTGTCCTCGTTATCCGAACGCAGCTGGAAACCGTAGCGTTTGGAAATCGCCAGCGCCATCTCGAGGGCGTCGATCGAATCGAGACCGAGATCGTCGCCAAACAGCGCCGCCTCCGGTTTGATTTCCTCGGCCGTGACTGTCTCCAGATTGAGCGCCTGCACGATGAGTTGGGCGAGCTCCTGCTCGGCGGGGGTCTGCATGTCTGACATGGTCGCAATCCACAGAAAATAAAGCCTCCGCAGAGCGGAGGCAAGGTCGGGCAGTGTATCATGGCGGCTTGATTGCAGGCCTGAGCGGCCCCCGCCCCTACATGAATTCAGCCAACGATTTGCGCTTCGACGTGCTGGTGGCCGGCGGCGGCCCAGCGGGTTCGACCGTTGCCGCCCTGCTGGCGCGCAAAGGCCTCAAGGTCAAGCTGGTGGAGCGCGATCGTCATCCGCGCTTCCATATCGGCGAGTCACTGCTGCCGATGAATCGACCGATCTTCGAGCGACTCGGCGTCCTTGAGAAAGTCGAAGCCATCGGCAAACGCAAGCTCGGGGCGGATTTCCAGTCAGCCAGCGTCAAGGGCTATGGCACTTTCCTGTTTTCGCGATCCCTGCGCCCGACCGCGCCCTATGCCTGGCAGGTCCGCCGTGATCAGTTCGACGAGATGCTGTTCCGGCATGCCGCCGAGCAGGGTGTCGATGCCGAGGAAGGGGCTCATGTGCAGAATGTCCGCTTCGATGAGCTGGGCGTCAGCGCCGAGCTGCGCAGCGAGAACGGCGGCACCGAAGTCATCCGATCGCGCTACTTTGTTGATGCCAGCGGCCGCGACACGCTGCTGGGTAGCCAGCTGAAACTGAAACGCAAGCACCCGGAGCACCAGAGCGCGGCGCTGTTCGCGCATTTCCGCAATGCCATGCACCGTCCAGGCGACGACGCCGGCAACATCAGCATCTACCGGTTCGCGCAGGGATGGATCTGGATGATTCCTTTGCCAGACGGGCTGATGAGTGTCGGCGCAGTCTGCTGGCCGGAGTACCTGAAGCAGCGGCGCGGACGTGGCGTCGAGTTCCTGCTGGAAACGCTCAGCAGCGTGCCCGATGTCGCCGATCGCCTGCGCGACGCCGAGGTCGAGGGCAACTTTCATGTCACCGGAAACTATTCCTATGCCTGCAATCCGATTGCAGGCCGGCGCTGGCTCCTGACAGGAGACGCGATCGCCTTTGTCGACCCCATCTTTTCGACCGGTGTCTACCTCGCCATGGACAGCGCCGAGCAGGCTGCCGAAGTGGTCGCGCAGTCCCTGCGCGATCCGCGGGCCGAGGCGCGCCTGCAAAAACGCTATGGGCGACGTCTGCAGGCTGGACTGCAGCGGTTTTCATGGTTCATTTACCGCTTCACGTCACCTGCCATGGCACAGATGTTTTCCAGTCCGCGCAACTTCCTGCAGGTTGAAGAGGCTGTAATCTCGATGCTCGCCGGTGACGTGTTCCGCGATCAGGGGGTTCGTTGGCGGCTGTTCGTCTTCCGCATGCTCTACCGAATCACCCGTCTGGGTATGCTCGGCAAGGAACGCGCGGCCGCGGCCTTTCGTCGCCGTCAGATCCGGGAATCCTTCAGCGGCGGAACCACCTCGCAAGATCATGTTTGAACCCATCTTTCAGCTCCCGCCCACCCAGTCACTGTCGGTCTCGTATCAGCCCTGGCTGCCTGAGTCCCGGATGGCCGACGATACCCTGGCGCTGATCACCTTCGGTCGGGCGCACGACGACAATGCCCCGGATCAGCGGACCTTGAATGTCGCCCTTGAGCCCCTGCTGGGCGCTGACCTGGTCGAGGTCTGGCACGGCCAGGGCGCTGTGCGCGCAGGTTGCCATGGCAGAGTGCACTATCGCGAGGATGACCAGCATGTATTCGCGTTCCTCGAGATCGACGAGCGCGATTACCGCTGTGTCGGGGCGGCCGCAGAAGCCGCCTACGCGGAAATGAGGGCATTCCAGGCGCAGTCGCCGAAGCCGCATCTGCTGCGCATCTGGAATTATTTTGACCACATCACCGCGGGCCGCGGCGACGACGAGCGCTACCAGCTCTTCTGTGTCGGTCGCGCTGCCGGGCTCGGCGAACATCGGCCGGAAGCCCTGCCAGCGGCGACCGCGATCGGTCGGCGCCACAACAGCCACAAGCTCCAGGTCTATTGGCTGGCGGCAACCCAGCCGGGACGCCCGCTGGAAAATCCACGCCAGGTCAGCGCCTATCACTATCCGCGCCAGTATGGGCCGGCGCCGCCGCGCTTCGCGCGCGCCACCCTGACCGCAGCGGGCGATCTACTGATCTCGGGAACCGCCAGCGTGGTCGGCCACGCCACCCACCACGATGGCGATCTGGGGCGTCAACTCGGCGAGACGCTCTGCAACCTCGATGCCCTGCTCGCGCATGCCCATGCCAGCGACCCCCGCTGCCCGCAGCGTTTTGGGCCGGCGACCCTGCTCAAGGTCTATTTGCGCCACCGCGGCGATGCCGGACACGTGGCCGAAGTCCTGCGCGCACGCTTGCCGGCCGACGCACCCTTGCTGATTCTGGAGGCTGACGTCTGCCGCAGCGATCTGCTGATCGAGATCGACGGACTACACCGCTGAGCCAGGGGCGTCGGCTCCCGAACGCATGCATTCGAGCAATGCCTGTCGCGGCAGTTTGCCCAGTGCATTGCGTGGCAGCTCGGCCACCCGCACGATGCGCCGCGGCACGAAAGCGGCATCCAGGGATTTGCGCAGGGCTGCCAGAATCGCCGCCTGATCGATCTCGGGCGCCACCACGATGGCGGTAAGCCGGCGCACCCGGCCCTGGCCCTCGTCCTGAACCACGACGCCATCACGGACTCCTTCGATGGCGAGCAGACGCCGCGTCACATCCGCCAGCGAGGCCCGCTTGCCGGCGATTTCGATCTGATCGGCATGCCGGCCACGCACTACGAAGCGGCGACCCGGCAGGCATTCCACCAGATCCTGCAGCAGGGTCGCCTGAGCGATCCACGGTGCCTGCACCAGGGTGCCATCGGGCTGTGGGCTCAGGCTGACCTGATCCATCAACTGCCAGCTGTCTTCCGTTGCCGTGCGGCGGTTGCCGATCACACAGGTCTCGGTCGAGCCGAAGACTTCGAGGACCACGGTATCAAGCGCCTGTTCGACCCTCAGCGCCAACTCGGCGCTGAGCGGGGCGGTGGCGGACACCACTGCAGCCGTGGCCGGCACGCGCTGTCCGGACGAAGCCAGCACGCACAGATGTATCGGCGTCGATACCAGCACGCGCGGCTCATCCAGCTCGGCCAGACTGGCCGCAATATCCGCCGGAAACAGGCTGCGTCGGGTGTACAGCGTTGCGCCGGCCAGCAGCGGCATCAATACCGACATCTCGATCCCGTACATGTGCTGCGGCGGCACCGTAGCCAGAATCGAAAAACCGGCGTCACCAACCAGCGGTCGCAGCGCCGCCACATTGTTGGCCGTACTCTGGACGAAGCCGGCCCAGGTCTTGGGATGCGGGCGCGGCTGACCGGTGCTGCCCGAAGTGAAGCCGATCACTGCGATATGGTCACCCGCGATCAGCGGAATATCGGCCTGCGTGCCCCGCTCTGCCTGGTGGATGGCCGCGACGACGCGCGCATCATCGACGACATGACTGGACTCCCAATCGCGCTGCACCTCGGCAACCACAGCCTCGGCGCGCGACGCTGGCAACAGATTGGTCTGGCCGCGCAGCAGCACCGCACCGAATGCGACCAGGAAATGGTAGCTGCATTCGCACAGGTTGATGGCGTAATGCCGGTCCGGAAGCAGGCGCGCCAACGCACGGACATCCTGCAGATACTCGAGCTGGCTGATATCGCGCCCGCAGTGCCGGGCGAGGCGGGCGCCCGGCTGCCACTGTCCGAGCAGAGGCAGCCGAGGGGCTGGTACGGCCTGTGTTTCGAGTACGGACGACATGCGATGTGCGGATTCCCGGATCATGCTGGCGACAGGGGGACCACGCGCCCGGCGGGCATCGTTCACTCCCCTCCCCAGGCTGCAAGGGTGGCGCAAGTCGCGTGACAGCTCAAGTCGCCCGCAGGCTGGCGGTTCAGCCGGCGCAGCCATTCCGGCGGCAGCGTCCCCGCCGAGCGTCGCTACGGGCGGCCGGCTTCGCAGCTTCGCCCGACGGGGCTACACTGGGCGCGCAGTTCCACAGTTCCGTCACAGCCACGCAGGGAGCAGGTCCATGCCGGTAGATGCGCAACAGCTCGCCCGATTCTATCCGCTCGACAAGTTGCGCCCGGAGAGCCTGGAACAGCTGGCCAAAGAGGCGAAGACCGAGGATGTCGGCAAGGGCACCGTGTTGTTCAAGGCCGGTGATGTCGATGACCACATGATCTATGTGGTCAGTGGCGTAGTCCGCGGCGACTACCCCGATGGCAAGGTCAAGAGCACCGACGGCAGTTCGCTGCAGGGTCGCTACGCACTCGGCGATCTGCAGCCCAGGCGCTTCACCGCAACGGTCGAGTCGCTGATTGCCGTGCTGATCAAGCTGGACCGGCGCTATACCGAGAAGATCATCATCTGGGATCAGCTCAGCCGCAGCGAAGGCTTCCGCCACTATGACGCCGACCCCAATGCCAACCGCTGGGTGTTCCGCGTTCTGCACAACCGCGCCTTGCACAAGCTGCCCACCGGCGCCGTCGAGCGGCTGTTCCAGCGCCTTGAAGAAGTTCATGTGGTCAAGGGCCAGCTGATCGTGCGCGAGGGCGACGAGGCCGATTACTTCTATGTGGTCAAGGAGGGCTCGGCATCGGTTTCCAAGCAGAGCGGTGAGGGCGAGGCAATCATCGCCTACCTGGTACGCGGCGACACCTTCGGTGAGGACGCCCTGCTTACCAAGAGCGTGCGCAATGCCAGTGTGTCGATGATGTCCGATGGCAAGCTGATGCGGCTGTCGAGCAAGGACTTCGCCGAAATCCTGACGCCTCCGGTGGTCGATTGGGTCAGCGCCGGCAAGGCCAGCATCCTGGCACGCCAGGGCGCCCAGGTGCTTGATGTGCGCACCGAAGAGGAGTTCGAGGAACGCGCGATCAAGGGCGCCCTGAATATCCCGCTGTTCCATCTGCGCGACCGCATCGACGAACTCGACCGCAGCCGCAAACTGATCGTCTATTGCAACACCGGCGAACGCAGCGCAGCGGCCACCTTCATCCTCAGCAAGGTCGGCTTCGACTCGGTGGCGCTCCAGGGTGGACTGGCGGCCATGATGAAACAGATGGAAAAACCCTGAGCGGGCGCCCGACGCCCACGCAATGGTCTCAGCGATTGGCCCTGATCTGATCGCCGACAATCACTACATCGGCCGGGCGCGCAGCAAACAGGCCGACGCAGACCACACCGACGATGCGGCCGTAGTCGGCCTCGGCGCGCACCGGATCGCTGAGGCGCAGATTGTGGACATCCAGGATCCAGTTGCCATTGTCGGTGGTGACACCATCGCGCCAGACCGGCTGACCGCCCAGCTTGACGATCTGGCGGGCGACATAGCTGCGCGCCATGGGAATCACTTCGATCGGCAACGGAAACGCGCCAAGCAGGTCGACCTGCTTGGCCGGGTCGATCAGGCAGACAAACTTGCTCGAGGCCGCAGCCAGGATTTTCTCGCGGGTCAGGGCGGCACCGCCGCCCTTGATCAGGCGATTCCACGGATCGCATTCGTCGGCGCCATCGACATACAGCGGCAGGCCACCTGTACTGTTGAGGTCGAACACCGGGATGCCATGTTCCTTCAACAGCGCGGTGCTGCGCTCTGAACTGGACACCGCCCCCTCGATCCGGTGCTTGATGGTGGCCAGTGCGTCGATGAAATGCGCCACCGTCGAACCGGTACCGACACCGACGACGGTGCCGTCCTCAACGTACTCGAGGGCCTTGCGTCCGGCCAGGCGCTTTTGTGCTTCCTTGTCCACTGCCGCTGCTCCGATGCTGGGGAATCGTGTTGTGTGGTCTTATTCTGCCAGCATCCGGCCTGGCACTCACAGCGTTGCATTGCAGTGCCCGCGCGAGTTCGTCTATTCCAAGGCCAGGATGTAATCCCATTGCGCCTGCGTCACCGGCAGCACCGACAACCGATTGCCGCGACGTGTCAGCGCAAAATCGCCCAGTTGCGCGGCGTGATCCTGCAAACGCGCCAGTGTGATCGGCCGCCTGAGCTTGCGCTTGTAGGCGACGTCAACACAGAGCCAGCGTGGCGCCTCGGGCTTGCTGGCCGGGTCGAAGTAATCGCTGGCCGGATCGAACTGGCTCATGTCCGCCTTGGCGGCGCCGGCAATGCTGCAGATCCCCACGATGCCGGGCTCGGCACAATTGCTGTGATAGAAAAACGCCAGGTCTCCCGGCTGCATGCCATCGCGCATGTAATTGCGCGCCTGGTAGTTGCGCACACCACCCCAGGGCTCACGACGGACCTGCTTGAGCATGTCGATCGAGAACTCTTCGGGTTCGGACTTGAACAGCCAATGATTCATCCTTGCTCCCAACCAGTTGCGGGCGCGGTGCCTGTCGCCTGAAAAAAATCCAGCCCTGCTGCAGACTGCCGGATGCCATTGAACTCGTAGCCAAAATGGCGCAGGTCAGCCGAGTAAACATCGGCGACCATCGACTGCAACTCGTCATCATAGTAGTCGCGGTAGTCGCCACGACCGGATTCATTGCTTCGCGCCAATATCGATCCGGAGAGCCCAATTCGATTGCAAATCCCGTCGAAGCCTTCTTGCATGTTCTCAAAACGCCCCAGACCGTCCATCGCAATCACACCGGCACCATCGCTGATAAATTCCCACTGCGGCCGGAACAGCAGGTGCTCATCCGGACGCAGCTCGGTGAGCACCCGTTTCATGAAATCGCGTGGGGCTGCCATAAACTGGCCGCTGTTGCGACTGATGAACGCACAGTAGGAAACGTAGCGGTCAAAGGGATTGCGCACGAAAGCGAACTTGAAGTAGCGCTGCAGGGTGGCTGTGCCCAGCGCGGGCTGGATCTGCTGGAAACTGATGTGGCCATGACGCAACGCCGCCAGATCCGGGAACGGCAATTGTCGATCCTCGAAGAGCGCAACCTGCTCCAGATCGCCGCGCGCCAGATGTGGGCGCAGTGCCCGTCTGATCGAATGCGTGCCCGTCTTGGGCACTGCGAAAAAGACAAACTGGTGGTAGTGCGAAACGATCATGCCGCTCGAACGGGTCGCGCCGCTGGGGGAGCCGGATTCTATCGAATACCCGCTCGCTGTGGCGCGTGTCATGCGACGACGCGAACACCTGGAAAGTGCTACCGTGGTATCGACTCCGTATCCATCCGCGCGCCGCCATGCACCTTGACACCCCGTTCGTGCGTCTGCCGATCGTCTTTGATGCCGCAATGCTCGCCAGCGAAATCGGCGCCCTGCCCGAATCCGCGTGGCGGCCGCATCCACAAGGATATCCGGGCAATACCGCATTGGCTCTGGTTTCGGCAGGGGGCGATCCACTCAACGACTTGACCCGCGGCGTCATGTTACCCACGCCATGGCTGCAGAGACTTCCTTACACCGGTCAGGTCATGGCGGCGCTGGGCACTTCGATTGGAAGATCGCGATTGATGCGGATCGATGGCAACGGCGAAGCCACCAGACACGTGGACTCCAACTATTACTGGGCGACCCATGTGCGCATCCATGTTCCGGTCATCACCACGCCCGATGTCGAATTTCTCTGCGGGTCCGCGCGCGTGCACATGGCCGCAGGTGAATGCTGGATCTTCGATACCTGGTCGCCACACAACGTGATCAACCCTGCCCCCACCAGGCGTATCCATCTGGTCTGCGACTCGGTGGGCGCACCCGCTTTCTGGGATATGGTGGATCGCGGCCATCGGCCCCGGTGCCTGCACCCCGCACCCGACCCCACGGCCACGCGGGTACCCTGTGAAACCGGGCGCAACATCCAACCAGAGTTCGAGCGCAGCAACCAGCCAGTCGTGATGACGCCCTTCGAGGTCACCCATTGGTGCGATATGGTGATGACCGAACTGCAGGCCGTGGCCGGCAGTCGTGATTCCAGAGTGGGCGAATTGGGTATGTTGCTGAAGCGATTTCAGCGCGCCTGGACCGATGCCTGGGCTCGCCATGGCATTCTGATCAGCGGGCATGGGCTCTATGAGCACCTATTGCTGAACCTGTCGTCGGCACTGGATGCCTTCGGCGACCTGCCGTCGCTGCGCAATGAGGTTCGGGTGCCGCAACTGTTGCGGCAACTGGTGGTCCGCAGCGCGCTCAATCCCGAGATCGCGTTGGACCTGCAGGATGACCCTGGCAGGCTGCGTGCGGCCATGGTTGCCTTGCGCTGATATCGCTTCTTGCCGCACTTACCCGCACTGTTCAGGCCAGCGAAATGCCCTGCTATGTGCTCAAGACACGAATGAGCCGCGAATCGGTCACGATGGCGTCCAGCGGCACGTCCCACGCTTCGACAGGCAGCCTCGCGACCTGCTGGAAGGCGTAGGCGACTCCCAGCAAGAACGGGGACTGTGGACGGGGCCGCCCCCGCATACAGGCGAAACTGCGATCATAGTACCCGCCGCCACTGCCCAACCGACCGCCACGATCATCAAATGCAAGCAGCGGCAAGAGGGCGACATCCAGCTGTTCCGGCAGAAGCTCATCGGTGACGCTCACTGCTGGTTCCGGTATCCCGAAGCGATTCGGCCGCATGGGCACACCAGGTTGCCAGCGGGCAAAGTGCAGTGTCTGATCCGGCTGGATCAGTGGCAGGCATAGTTCGTGACCAGCGCGCAGCAAGGCGCTCACCGCATGCATCAGAGGCAACTCGGACCGCACGGCCCAATAGACGGCCACCAATCGCGGCGTTGACAATTCCGGCATGCCGATGAGCAGATCAGCCAGGGCAGCGGATGCGCGCATGCGATCACCCGAGTCCAGCGCCGTGCGACGCTGGCGCATGGCCTGTCTCAGCGCTTCACGCAGGTCTGTGGAATTCTGCATCGTGTCGGACCAGGCCGGTTGGAGGCAGCATGCCGCACGCCAATCTGGTTGCGCGGCAGCCATCCGTCACCTGCGCACAGCGCGCAGACGAAGGGATCAAGCAAGAGGCTCGGGGCTCGAACTCGGAAAACGTGCAGCCGATGCACCATCAGGAGCACCGTCCGCCGCGTTCGTTATGCGGGCATCGACCTTGATCCATCAGGATCAGGTGGGAAGGCTCGATGGCTTTCAGGCTTTCCGCTCGTGACGGACTTGCGCACCAGCCAACACTGCGATCCCGGGGTCGAATTATGGGCCAAGGCAAATTGATGGCCCGCAAGATCAAACGCGGCAGAAACGGTGCTGCCACTATTTTAGGAAGGTAAGCATTGCCGCGTCCAGCTTTGCGCGCAAAATACTTACATCCTGATTCACGGCACCGTCACTGGTCTGTGCCTGGGCACGCTGCTGCAACAATTCGTGCGCGAGGTTCAGCGCTGCCAGCACGGCAACGCGATCAAGCGAGGCGCTGCGCGCTGCGGTCCGCACCTCGCGCATCTTGCGATCGAGCAGTGCAGCGGCCGACAGCAGACCAGGCCGTTCCTCCGCGGTGCAGGCAAGCAGGTACTCCTTGTCAAGCAAATGCACGGCAACGGGCTCGGCATTCATCCGTTCTGCTCCAGAGACTTGAGCCTGGCGATCATCGCCTCCACCCGCGACCGCGCCTGCTCGTTCTTGGTCAGCAAGTTTGCACGTTCAGCCATCAGCGCCTCCTGACTGGTGCGCAAACTCCGGTTTTCTTCCTGAAGACGCGCACACAGCGCGATCAACTGATCAACGCGGGCGGCGATCACACCCAGGTCGTCTCGAGTAGCGGGCTGGTTCATGCGCAAACCTTATGGGAATGGGGCCAGCGGGTCAATTGATGCCCCGCGGCAGCAAACATGACATCCGGCGCTATACAATTAGTGAAAATACCGTTAAAACACACTGCCTTTTGGCGTGCCAAGACCACCTGTACCGCGCCAGGGCAGCAATCAGAATTTCAACAAGCATCCCGGAGACCCCATGAACGTCAGGAACAACCTGCTCGCGGCCAGCGTACGCCGCGCGCTGCTACTCGGCTTGAGCAGTACCGCATTGATCGGCACCGTACCCGCGTTTGCGCAGGACGCCGATGCCGACGAGTCAAACGAAACTACCCGCATGGAGACCATTGAAGTCAACCGCACCGGCACCCGTATCCGCAGCGCCACCATGGAGACCGCAGCGCCGGTGGCCGTGATCGCTGCCGAGCAGATTGAGAGTAGCGGCAAATTGACCATCGGCGACATCCTCCAGGACACTTCGTTCATGGCGGGCGCGGCGACCAATGTCTCGGTCAACAATGGCGGCGGCGATGGCGCGGCACGCGTCTCTCTGCGCGGACTCGGCGACGTCCGCACCCTGCTGCTGCTGAACGGCCGCCGTGTCGTGTTGCAGGACGTCAATTCGATGCCGGCGGCGATCATCGACCGCATCGACATCCTGAAAGAGGGTGCCTCTTCAACCTATGGCTCCGACGCAGTCGGCGGCGTGGTCAACATCATCACCAAGTCGGATTTTGACGGCGCCCGCGCCAGTATCGACTACGGCGTTTCCGATCAGGACGATGGCGCGCGTCAGGGTGGCAATTTCACCTGGGGCGGCGCCACCGAGCGGGGCAATGTGCTCCTCAACCTGAACTACAACCAGCAGGACGCTGTCAGCGCGGCCGATCGCGACTATTCGCGTCTGGCACTCACGCTCTACTCCGGCGAAGTAGTTGTCGGCGGTTCCAGCCGTACCACCACCGGTCGCTACGCCGTGCCACGCACGCTGGCCGCTGCCAACGGCATCACCTGCGGCGGCACCAGCGCCACCGTGGCATTGACACGTATTGATGGCCGACCCGGCACCGCGTTCAGCGATTTCCGCTGCTTCGACAACTCCATCGACCTGTTCAATTATCAGGCCGTCGGCAATTACCAGCTGACCCCGACCGAGCGCGCAGGCCTGTTTGTCAGCAGCAGCTACGACCTGACCGACGATATCGACCTGTATACCCAGTTCCGTACCCAGAACACCAATTCCAATGGTCAGATCGCGCCGCTTCCGTTCGATGGTCGCCCGGCCAACGACAACGTGGTGCTCTCGGCCAACAGCATCTACAACCCGTTCGGCGTCGACATCATCGACAGTCGCCTGCGGCTGTCGCGTATCGGCAATCGCCGCTACACCTATGCCACCGACCTCAAGGAAGGCACCGTCGGCGCTCGCGGCTTTTTCGGCGAGTCGAGCTGGAACTGGGACGTCAACTACACCTGGGGCGCCTATGACCAGACCGCCACGTCAACTGGCTATCTGTTCTCGGCCGGCCTGGTCAGCGCCCTCGGCCCATCGTTCATCGATGCCGGTGGCGTAGCACGCTGCGGTACGCCGACTGCCATCATCCAGGGCTGCACGCCCGTCGATTTCTTCGGCGCGCCACCCGACCCGAACACCCCTGCAGGTCAGGCACAGCTGGCCGCGCTGGCGGGCATCTCCCCGAACGCCACCAACGACACCTCGCGCCGTCAGCGAGTCGCACAGGGTCTGTTTTCCGGTGACCTGTTCGACCTGCCTGCAGGCACCGTAGCGGCGGCCGTCGGCTTCGACTATCGCCAGGAAGATTTTGCGTTCGCTCCTGACGCCCTGGCCATCATCAACACCAATAACTTCACCTGCAATATTTCGTCCGAAGCCTGCACCTCGCCCACGGCCGGCGACGATTCGGTGAAAGAATTGTACGCTGAGGCCTTCATTCCGGTTCTGACCGACGTCCGCTTCGCCAAGTCGCTGGCATTGACCGTTGGTTCTCGCTGGTCGGACTATCAGGATGCCGGTTCGTCAACGAACAGCAAGCTGGGTCTGGAGTGGCGTCCAAGCGACCACATCCTGGTACGCGGAACGTTGGCTGAAGTTTTCCGGGCGCCGAACATCACCGAGCGGTTCCAGGGACTCACGGCATTCTCGGCCAGCTTCACCGATCCCTGCAATGGATACACCGGTGGCAATGCCGTGGCCTGCGAGAACGTACCAACGGATGGCTCGTTCAACCAGACCGATTCCCAGCTCTCCGCCTTCCTGCGGGGCGAACCCACACTGCAACCTGAAGAAGGCCATGTCGCCACCTGGGGCATAGTCTACGATCCGCAGTGGCTGGAAGGGTTCTCGGTCTCAGTGGACGTCTGGCGCTACCAGATGGAGAAGGTAATTGCCGCATTCGGCACGCAGAACATCATTGACGCGTGCTTTGCGGATGCCAACTCTCCGTTCTGCGGTCCGGAGTTCTGGCAGGGTCGCGACGAAAACGGCGAGATGATCCGCGTATTCGACTTCAACGCCAATGTCGGCGAGTGGGACACTGATGGCGTGGATGTCGGCGTAGCCTATGCCTTTGACGCCGGCAACTGGGGCAACTTCCGGGCAACTGTGGATGCCACGTACATCAACGAGTTCAACACCCGCACGATCATCAACGGCGAAACCCAGACCAGCTCGTCACTCGAAGGCACGTTCCTGTCGTCGGCCAATGGCGGTCTCGGCAACTACAGCCGTCTGCGCGGATTCGGTAACCTGTCGTGGAACTATGGCAACTGGCAGGCCAACTGGCGCACGCGCTACGTTCATGGCTTTGAAGTCCGCAATGCCGATGCTGGCATTCCGGGCGTCGTGCTTGAGCGGGGTGCGAACACCTACCACAACCTGCAAGTGGGCTATGACATCAAGGCCTGGAACACCAAGGTCCAGCTCGGTGTAGACAACCTGTTCGACAAGCAGCCGCCGCTCCTGTATCAGAACAACACGCTCAACGGCAACACCGACGAGCGCACCTTCGATACAGTGGGTCGCTACTTCTGGATCAACGCCGCAGTCAATTTCTGATCGTGGAATGACCTGATGTGATTGAGGCCGCGCGGAGCGATCCGCGCGGCCTTTCTTGTTTGTGGGCCACACTTTGGACACGGGTCGGAAGGTCGGCCGATCACCGTGCAGCAGTCGCTCGCGTCGAGGAGCGCAGGACTAGCGGCTTGGCAGGCCTGGGCGGTACCGAAAGCTTGCAGGAGTGCTGGCGCTCTGGCGGTCACAGACAGATCCTGCCGGGATCGTGCTGAAGCGGGCTCGGTATCTCGGGCCACATGCCACAAAATCCTGCCGTGAGCGAAGTCAGTCGACGCTGTAGCCGAACTCGCTGAGATAAGGTGCCAGGATATCCAGCACCTCGCCCTCGAAACAGGCGCGATACCGACGCCACCGGCCCACAGCGCGCGAACTGACCGGACGTGTGACATCAGCATAACTGGGCGTTCCAATCGCGCCCTTGCGCGCTGCGCGCTCAGTGAAGTTGAGCAGTTCATCACTCCAGGCCAGTCCCAGAAACGCGAACAGTCTGCGCGCCTCGCCTTCGACATCGGCCACCAGTTCCTCATAACGCAGTACATGCACCGGCACCCGCAGCCGGCTGCGGATACGCAGCCAGAACGCCATCACTTCGGCATACATGCGTGCAGTCTTGGCCAGGGTTTCGAAGGTGAGCGCAAATGCGGGCGCCTGGAAGCTCTGCATGTAACAGCTCAGCACCACGTCACAGGGATGGCGCAAGGCAAGCAACACGTGCGCCTCCGGAAAAACGCTATCGACCAGAGGCAGCCGCGCCAGATTGAGCGGATTCTTGTCAACCAGCCGAACCTGCTCATGCTTGCCGATCAATGCTGAAACCTCGTCTGCGTACTGGCGTCGCAGGTCGCCCATCTGGCTCAAATCCAGAGTCGCCAGCGCCTCCGGAAAATCATGGCCACGATCACGCAAACGGTCGATCAGATGTTGCAGGAATGCCTGTTCATCAAACGAACGCAACTCGACGTGCGCGTCCAGCAACTGTTCCAGCAGGGTGGTACCGGATCGCGGAAACCCGACCAGGAAGACAGGATCGCGGAATCCATCTTTCGACGCGCACCGTACCGGATGCTCCGGCGGATCGCGGCGCAGCGCCGACAGCAGATCATCGCGCCCAAGCAGTTCAGGATGACTGGACCCCACGAGATCGCGTCGGATGGCGTGGGCGTCCGCCAGTGCGCGCATGGCGGCGTCGCACTCGCCAGTCTTGTCAAGTGATCGTCCCAGGGCAAACCCCAGATCGGCGCGCAAAGCCGGATCCAGTTCGTCGGTCGCCAGCAGCTTGCGCAAGCATGCCTGCGCGGCGCGCTGGTCGCCGCTACGGACATGCAGACGGGCGTCGACTTGCAGCAGCTTGGCGGCGAGCACTGGACTCAAAGTTTTGGCGATCTCTGGTGTCAGCTCAGCACGTACCGACCTTGCCGCCTCGACCTTGTTGCTGCGCTCGAGCGTCAGGCTCAATCCGATCTTGGCTTCGACATCGTCTGGCAGGGCCAGGATGGCAGATTCGAAACTCTGCCGGGACTCGGTATATTGTCCGGCGCGCAGCTCCAGAAATCCAAGGTCCGATCGCTGCATCGGCGACAGCACGCTGGCACGCAACTCGTTCAGCAAGGGGCGCGCTTGATCAATGCGATCGGACACCAGGGCAATGCGCGCATGCAACAGATGCATATCGGCGTTCTGTGGATCGTACTGGCGTGCCAGCCTAATGTGGCGCTCAGCGGCGACCACATCGCCCAGTCGACAGTGCGACCTGGCCAGTGCAAAGTGGGTTGCGATGTCGTCCGCGCCCAGGGCAACCGCCTGCAACAGGGGTTGCAGCGCCTCGCCTTCCCGGCCCAGCTCGCAGAGCGCATTGCCGAAGTTGCTCCAATGCTCGCAGGCATCGGGTTGCCAGCGTGTCAGCTGCTCGAACAGGGGCAGCGCCTCCGCAGTGCGTTGCAGCGCGCTCAGTGCGAGCGCCCGGACCAGGGCGAAGTCGGCCAGGGATGCGTCAGGCAAGCCGACCGTCGTTGCCAGTTCCAGAGCCAGTTGCGCATTGCCAGCCTGCAGTGCCTGCAGTGCGAGGCGCAGGGTGCGATCGAGGGTCGGAACTGCTGGAGACATGGACGGCCGTTGGCTAAGATGGCCTGCGATGCTACCCCAGTAAACACGGCAAGCCTACGCCGCCAGTCGCCCAGCCGACGCGCCCTCGAGCAGCGGAAACCTGGACGCCTGCCACCGAATCCCACACCCAGCAGCAACGACGCATGCCCGCATCATCATCTGGAAACACCCATCTATCGGACTATATCCAGGTGCTGGACGACATGCTGGATGCTCGCGCTTGCGCTTCGATGATCCAGTCTTTCCATGCTCTATCGCGCTTCCATCGCGACAATGGTGCCGGCATACGTGCGGGGCTGGAACAAAGTCGCTGGACCGAACTCGATATCGGGCCACTTTGCGATGACGGATTTCGTGAACAGATGCTGGCCGTAGCGCATCGCGGTTGGCGGCGCTACGTCGATGCACTGAAGTTGACGCTGGAGCTCCCGTTTACAACCAAGACCAGCGAATGGATTCTCAAACGCTACGAGCCGGGCGGGGTCCAGCGCTTTCAACCGCATTTCGATGCGCTCGGGGCGGTCAGCAATCGCTATCTGGTGATGCTGTGGTACCTCAACGACGTGGCGCAAGGCGGCGAGACAGCCTTCGTCGATCTGGGCGTCGAGGTCAAGCCGAAAGCGGGGCGCATGCTGATGTTTCCGCCCTACTGGATGTACCAGCACGAGGGCCGCCCGCCGATCAGCGGCGACAAGTACATCCTCTCCACTTACCTGCTGTTCTAGTCAATGACGAACACTCTGGTTTTTGCACCCGACACCCTGGTTCGTTTTCGCAACGGGCAGATTCTGATCCACACCACAAGCAGCGCCGCGCCGGCCTTCGTGACCGACAATGCAATGCTCACCGGGTGGCTCACGCAATTCGCGCGCCCCCTCTCGGCCGCCCAGGCCCTGCAGCAAGTGGGCGCTGCCGATCGACCGGTTGCTGTGGCCGCACTGGAGCACCTGCTCGATGCTGGCGCTCTGATCGCAGCCGAGACTACGGGGTCTGCGGCTGTCAATGACACGGCAGCACATGACCGCAGCCGCCGACATTTGCGCACCCTGGCGCGAAGCGTGTACGACCTGGCCTGTGATGCACTGGCATTCGGTCCGGACATCGAACGGCAACTCGGCATTTCCACCGGCATCGGCCTCGAGCGCCGGCTGATGGCCTTGCTCGCGGCGGTTGATGGGTTGCGTAACGAGTTTCGTACCCGCCGCGATGGCTACCTGGAACGTCAGTTGAGTGCCCTCGGAGTGATTGCCGGGCAACAGGATCTGCGGCTCCACATCGGGTGTGGCATGGGAATGCTCGACAACTGGGTCAACATCGACATTCACCCGGCGCCCCTGGCAATGAACGTGCTGTGGGGTTTGCCATTTGCCGATGGCTCGGCGCAATGTGTTTTCGTCTCACACTTGCTGGAACATCTCTATTACCCGCACGATGCACGCGCATTTCTCTGCGAAATCCGACGCGTACTCAAACCTGGCGGCATCGTGCGGATCGTGGTGCCGGATGTCGAACAATGCATCGACGCCTACGTCGCCAATGATCGCAGCTTCTTCGGAAGCCGACGGGAGACCTGGGACTGGTGGCCCGAGAACCCCACTCGCCTGGAAGATTTTCTGGCCTATGCAGGCGCCGGAACCGATCCGGGATATTTGTTTGAGGCACACAAATTCGGCTACGACTTCGAAACCCTGTCGCGTCTGATGCAGGAAGCGGGGCTTCAGCATGTGGAACGTTCGGAGTTCATGTCGAGTCGACACCCGGAGCTGCGCGTTGACGAAATAAGTGCGGTGGCCAAGGCGCGGTACGGTGATCGATTCTATTCACTGTTTGTCGAGGGACAGGCATGAGCGGTGAACGCGCCGTCGTGGACCGGGAGTCGAAACAGCTCGAATTGCGACTGGCTCACGCCCTCGCGCTCGGCGCCGCGGGCCGGAGCACGGAAGCCGAAGGCGAGTACCGGGCAATACTCAGGGATTGGCCAGATTGTCTGGCGGCCTGCAAGGCGCTCGTGCGGTTTTCCTCTGCGCGTGGCGACAACGAGCGCACTGTCGAGCTGCTCGAACATGCCCAGAGACTGGCTCCCGATGACCCCAAAGTGGCGGCAAACCTTGCGCTTGCCATCGCCCGTTGCGGGCGTATTGAAACAGCCGTTGACCTGCTCGACACGACCGTCGCGCGCCACCCGGATTTTCATCCCGCCTGGTTCCATCTTGGGCGCTTGCGCGAAGCACTGGGAGACTTGCCGGGCGCCAACCGAGCGTGGTTCCAGGCGATTCGCCGTGCCCAGAACAAGGGTCTCTGGCTCAACGAGCAAACCACGCCACCCGCGATGCTGGAGGGTGTACAGCGGGCAATGCAGCATGCCGCGCAATGGCGACGCAACATCTTCATGGAGTCACTCAGCGAACTTCGCGGCGCGCATGGGAGCAGCGCGCTTGATCGCGTCGACCGCGCCCTCCGCGGCTACCTCAAGGAATGCGACAATACCCCTGCCGACTCGCGCCAAAGGCCACGGTTCCTCTATTTCCCCGACTTGCCCAGCGCACCGTATCTGGATCCCGCCCTGGTACCGTGGACTGCGATCCTGGAAGACCGCTTTGCGCAAATACAGGCTGAAGCGCAGCAGGTGCTGGATGATCGAGTGGACTTGCCAGGCTTCCTGACATTCGACGACGGTGCCGACAGCACGCCCTATCTGGCCGGAAGCGGACCGAACCCGGCATGGAACGCGCTTTTCTTCTATCGTCACGGCAAACGGCACGAAGAGAACCACCTGCGCTGTCCGGAAACGAGCGCCACACTCGATTCGCTGGAGCTCTGCACAATTCGGCATCAGGCGCCGGAAATCTGCTTCTCGGTGCTGACACCCGGTTCGCACATCCTGCCGCATTACGGGGTTACCAATGCCCGCGTGGTCGTGCATCTTCCGCTCATCGTGCCAGAGCGCTGCGCCCTGAACATTGTGGGCATCGGAACCCATGTATGGCAGGAGGGCCGTGCCATGGTATTTGACGACAGCTACCTGCATGAAGCCTGGAATCATTCGTCGGCGGTCCGGGTGATTCTGCTGATGGACGCGTGGAATCCTCATTTGACGGCAGTCGAGACGCTCGCTATCCGGTCGCTGGTGGAAGCCATAAGCGACTTTGAAGGCGAGGCCAAACTGAGTTGAATCTGCGTACCGGAGAGGCAGTAGTGCGGATTCAACGACGGGCAGCGATGCCACCGACCTCTCTCCTTGGCCAAGGTTCCAACCTGAAACGCGGCCCATACTGAAGTCTCGAACCCTGAATCACGCAAGGACCCAGGCACATGGTGTTGATTCGAAACCTCGTTCTCGGTCTCACTCTGGCCCTGGCAACGCTGATGGTCCAGGGCCAGGAACTGACGCTGCGACAGTCGATCGGTAGCGCCGATGCCACCGAATCCGCCACCATCGTGGCACTGGCCCGCGATGCGCTTGCCATCTATCGCGATGAGGCGAGAGCAGTCGATCTGAATCAGCGTTTCCGCTTGCAGATCGTGGCGGGTCAGGATCGCGAAGCGCTCGCCTCGATCATCGAGTTGCGCGCACTGCGCGAGTTTTCCGACGAGGCCCAGCGCGCTTCGTTCCTGCTTCCGTACCAGGTCTTTCTCGAGGCACGGTTGCTCAGCGGATCGGCCGACATGCCTTTCGAGCGCGCCTTTTCCGATGTCTTCGGCAGCCACTTCGAGCCATTGGACGACCGCACCGCCGAACAGGCCCAGTTCGGATTCGGCGCCTACTTGCCCGGCTTCGAGCAGCAACTGGCACAGGCGATCGAACGGCATGCGGGCAAGTCCACCCTCGAGCTTGGGGATGCACTCGAACTGGTGCGCAGCTATCTGATGGCCAATCTCTACGCACGTCTGCTGCCGCTGGCCGAAGTCGCCATCCACGAGGACGATGCGCGTCGTTACGCCATCGACACCGATGTCATTGTCACCACACCAGAGGGCGCCCGGATTTCCGCCCTGGTGATCCGCCCAAAATCTGCCAGAGCGCGTCTGCCCACCCTGCTCAATTTTTCCATCTACGCCGACAACCGCTGGAAGCTTGCCGAGGCAAAGCGCTCAGCGGCCAACGGCTACGCCGCGGTCGCGGCATTCAGTCGTGGCAAGGGCGCCAGTCCCGACGTCATCGTGCCCTACGAACACGATGGCAAGGATGCGACGGCCGTCATCGACTGGATCAGCAGGCAGCCCTGGAGCGACGGCCGGGTCGGCATGTTCGGTGGCAGCTACGAGGGATTTACCCAGTGGGCCGCAGCCAAGCATCGGCATCCTGCGCTCAAGGGCATCATGCCGATGGTGGCGGCGGCGCCAGGCATCGATGTGCCAATGGAAGGCGGCGTGTTCCAGACCTTTGTCTATCGCTGGATTCCGCATGTCACCAACAACAGCAGCATGGACTACGCGGTCAACAACGACCATGAGCGCTGGCAGCGCATGGAGCATGACTGGTACCAGAGCGGCCGACCCTATCGCGAACTGGATCGCATCGATGGAACGCCCAGCCCGATTTTCCAGCGCTGGCTCGAGCACCCGACCTATGACGAATACTGGCAACGCATGCTGCCCTACAAGGCGGAATTTTCCGCGATCGATATTCCGGTCCTGCAGGTCAGCGGATACTTCGATGGCGCACTGGTCAGCACGCTCTACTACTTCGATGCTCTGGAAAAATACCGCCCGCAGCACGAGCAGTATCTGCTGATCGGCCCCTACGATCACTTTGGCGCGCAGTCGCGGGCAGCCCCCGTGGTACAGGGCTATACGATCGACCCCTCGGCCCAGCTCGACATGGTGGTGCTGCGTTACCAATGGTTCGACTATCTGTTCAGGGGCGCTGCCAGACCGGCGGCGCTGCAGGACCGGATCAACTACCAGGTGATGGGCGCTGACCGCTGGCGACATGCAGGCAGGCTGGCCGATATCGGCCAGGATCGACGACGCTACTTCTTCGGAAAGGCCGACAAGGACGGCCAGTACCGGCTGCAGGCCAGTGCCGCGGTCCGTCGCAGCGGGATCCGGCAGCGGGTCGATTTCCGGCAGCGCGAGACCATTGAGCCCGCGGACCCGCCGCTGATCATCCGTAACGAACTCGACACCGACAATGCCATCGTCTTCATCACCGATGCGATGACCGCCCCGGTTGAACTCGAGGGCCGCTTTTCTGGCGATCTGCACTTCATCAGCAACCGCCGCGATTTCGATTTCACGGTGTCGCTGTACCAACGCACGCCTGAGGGCGAGCACTTTGAACTCGGCTGGTTTCTGTCACGCGCCAGCCAGCTTCGTGATCGCGGCAAGCGTCAGTTGCTGCGACCAGGGCGCCGTGAGCGCCTGGAATTCCGGAGCGATCGTCCGGTAGCCCGACTGCTGGCTGCGGGCAGTCAACTCGTGCTGGTTCTGGCGATAAACAAGCATTCCGGTGCCCAGATCAACCATGGCAGCGGCAAGGACGTCAGCGACGAATCGATCAAGGATGCCGACGTACCGCTGCGGATCCAATGGCTGGGCAGCAGCAGTTTCGAGCTTCCCTTTCACGACTGAACCCGCTGCGGACCTGTCGAAGCAGCGCGATCCGGTCTGCGGCGTTATCATCCGCCGTTGTCCCGAGTCTCTTGAGAGCCACCCCATGAATCAAGCCGCCTCCAAGGCGCAGTTGGAAACCCGCCTGGCCGAAGCCCGCGCCCTCGTCGACAGCAACCAGGTATTGCAGGCCGAGTCCTTGTACAGCGGCATTCTGAAAAAGTGGCCAGACAGCCTTGAAGCCTGCGTGCAACTGGCGCGCTTCGCGATGGACCGCGCCGATCCAACCCGCGCCGCGCCGCTGCTGGAGCGTGCCCGCACGCTGGCACCCAATCATCCGCAACTGGCGGTCAATCTCGGCTTTGCCTATGCCCACTCAGGCCGGCCAGCCGGCGCCTGCCGCTTGATGGAAGAGATCACCGCCAAATTTCCGGACTTCCACCCCGCCTGGCTGCTGCTGAGTCAGGTCCGCGATCTCATGGGTGACCGCGCTGGAGCCAACAAGGCACTGTTTCAGGCGATCCGCCGTGCCCAGAAGAAGGGTGAATGGGTCGACCAGGGAAGTACGCCGCCGGCCCTGCTGGAAACCGTGCTGAAAGGCGTGGAGCGGGTGCGGTCATGGCGGCAGGAGGTCCTGGCACAATCGTTCGAAGCGATCCGGGCCGAGCACGGCAGTGACGAATTGCGCCGGGTGGACGCGGCGTTGAACCACTACCTGAGCCAGTCCGATGCCAAGCCTGCAGATCCGCGCCAGGCGCCGCGCTTCCTGTTTGTGCCCGATCTTCCGGCCACGCCCTTCCTCGATCCTGCTCTGTTGCCGTGGACGCAACGTCTCGTCCAGGCCTACCCGGCCGTTCGCGCGGAAGCGCTGCAGCGCCTGTCCGAGCGACCGGCGAGCGCAGTGGTCCCCGGCGAGGTCAGTTCCGCGACGAGCTGGGATGGCTATTATTTCATCCGCCACGGCGCTCGGGTCGACTCCCATCATCCGCCCTGCCCGGCCACCAGCGCCCTGGTCGACACGCTTGATCTCTGCCGTATCCGTGACCAGGCACCCAGCGCGTGTTTCTCCTGGATGAGCCCGCAGTCCAGGATCGCAGCGCGCTTCGGGCTGACCAACTCCCGCGTGGTGGTGCATCTGCCTCTGATCGCCGGCGGCAACAGTGGACTGCGCGTCGTCGACGGCGACGCACGGACCTGGGTCGAGGGCGAGCCCTGCGTCTTCGATGACAGTTTCCAGCACGAACTGTGGAACGACGACGCCGAAACGGGCGCCATCCTGCTGATGGACGCCTGGAATCCGCACCTGAGCCCGATCGAGCAGCGCGCGCTGGGCCAGATGATCGAGGCCATCAGCGGATTCGAGTCAGCAGCCAGTATCTCCTGAACCAGGCCCTGCCCCGGTTCAGACCAGGGGCAAGGACTTCTGCGGGTTCGGCAGCGGCCGACGATCGAGCAGGAATTGCAGCACGCGGTCGGCGTCCAGAGGCGGCGAAATCAGATTGCCCTGGACTTCATCGCACTGCTGTTCGGCGAGGTAACGCATCTGATCGGGTGTTTCGACGCCCTCGGCGATCACGTCCAGCCCCAGCGAATGGGCCATCATGATCACCGTTGTGGTGATCGCTTCATCATCCGGATCGGTGCTGAGATCGGCCACGAAGGTCTTGTCGATTTTCAGCGTATCGATCGGCAGCCGCTTGAGATAGGCCAGCGACGAGTAACCGGTACCAAAGTCATCGATCGCGATGTGCACACCGAGTGCCTTGATCTGGGTGAGCGTCGCGATGCTCTGCTCGGGATTTGCCATCAGCATCGACTCGGTAAGTTCGATTTCGATGCGACTCGCCGGCACCCGCTCGGCTTCCAGGATTTCGCGCAGTCGACGTGCCAGCTCGCCGCGGAACAGCTGCAACGCAGAGACATTCACTGCAATCTTCTGATCGGTCAAACCGGCTGCCGTCCAGCGATTGATCTGGATGCATGCCTGCTGCACCACCCATTCGCCGATCGGCACGATCAGCCCGGTTTCCTCGGCGATCGGGATGAAGGTGACCGGAGAAATCTCCCCGAGTATCGGATTGTGCCAGCGCAGCAGTGCCTCGGCACCGGTGATGCGCTGGTCGGAGAGCATCATCTTGGGCTGGAACACCAGGCTCAGTTCATTGCGCTCCAGCGCCTTGTGCAACTGGCCGGCCATGCTGGCGCGCAAGCGCGCCTGGGCATCCATCGCGTCGGTGTACACCTGATAGGTGTTCCGGCCACGGTCCTTGGCGTGATACATCGCGGTATCCGCATGCTTCAGCAGATCGGTCGGGACCTGACCGTGTTCGGGATACAGACTCAGGCCGATCGACGGTGAAATCACCACTTCATGGCGGCCATCGATTTCGAGGGGTTGCGTAAAACCGACCAGCAACTTGCGCGCGACCCGTTCGGCTTCCTCGATGTCCTTCAGATCCTCCAGCACCACGGTAAATTCGTCGCCGCCCAGACGCGCCACCGTGTCGGACTCGCGGACACTGGTCACGATGCGCGCCGCGGCGGCCTTGAGCAGGCGATCGCCCGCTGCGTGGCCCATGGAATCGTTGACGTGCTTGAAACGGTCCAGATCCAGAAACAGCACACCGACCTTGTTGCCCAGACGGCGCGCGCGGATCAGCGAATGTGCGAGGCGCTCACCCAACAGGGTCCGGTTCGGCAGTCCGGTCAGGGTGTCGTAGTTGGCGAGATAGCGCAGCTCCTGTTCGGCGCGTTTGCGATCAGTGATGTCGGTGAGCACCGCGACCCAGTACAGGCGCTGTCCGGAGGAATCACAGACCTCGTTGGCCTCCAGCGAGGCGAGGAACTGCTCGCCGTCCTTGCGCCGCTGCCAGAGCTCTCCGCCCCAGTGCCCCTTCAACAACAGCCCCTGGCGGATCTCCTGATAGAACTCGGGTGGGTGTTGCTCGGAATCGAGCAGGCCGGCATCGCGACCGGCGACGTCGTCCATCGAATAGCCGGTGACGCGGCAGAATGCCTCGTTCACCGAAACGAAACGGAACTGCAGGTCGGTCACGCAGACGACCTCGCGCATGGAGCGGATGACTTCCTGCGCAATCCGGCGGTCACGATCGAGCAGGCGCTCCTGGCTGACATCGCGGAAGGTGCCGGCAACCTGAAGCGCACGACCCTGCGGATCACGGCGGACGGCACGGCCGCGGGCCAGTATCCAGGCGGTCCGGCCGGAAAACGTGCTGACCCGATATTCGGCTTCGTAGTGCTCGGTCTGACCGGTGATGTGCTCCTCCAGCGCTGCTTCGACGCGGGCGCGATCATCCGGATGCACCGCCAGCTCGCGCCATTCCCTGGTCGAAATGCGCGCCTCGCGGCCCGGCCCGACAAACTCCTCGGGCCCGGACAGGAACATCGTGTCGGTTTCCAGGTTCCAGTCCCAGAAACCGTCCCGGCTCGCCCAGAGCGCCGAGGACAGTCGCTCACTGAACAGTTTCATCTTCTCGTTCTGATGGCGCAGATTGTGCAGGCGGCGGCGCCGGGTCACCCACCACACCAGGAACATGGCGACCACCAGTACCGCCGCCGCAGCCTTCGCCCACCAGGTCTGCCACCAGAGCGGGGTCACGTCGATGGCCAGTTCCAGCACCGGACCGGCGTCTGCACGCTCGGGGTGCTTGCCGGTGACTTCCAGTGTGTAGGCACCGGGCGCGAGATTGGTGAAGGCGACCTCGTGCCGGGTGCCCAGATCAATCCAGTCGTCGTCGTAACCCCTCAGTCGATAGCTGAAGCGATTTTCGTTCGGCGCGACGAAATCCATCACCGCGAAGGCCAGCATCAACACACGATCTTCCGAGCCGATACGCAGGGTTCGATAGCCATCGGGATCGGTGATCGGCCGGCGCTGATTGCCAATCTGCTCTTCGGTGAAAGCGAGCGGCGCCAGATAGTGCAGATCTTCAATCTGGTCGGGACGAAACCAGTTGATACCCTCGGTACCGCCGAACGCCAATCTGCCATCCGGCAACGCGGCGAAGGCACCGCCGTTGAACTCGGGACCCTGCAGACCATCCTGCTGGCCGTAGTTGCGCACCGCTCCTGTTGCCGGATCGAGCCGGCTCACGCCCGCGTTGGTGCTGATCCAGAGCCGTCGCGCACGGTCTTCAAGTAGTCCGTAGACGGTCTCGTTGGCAAGGCCATCAGCGCGCAGATAGCGCCGGAACCTGGGCTCGCCGTCATTGTAGTCGAGCATGCGATTGAGTCCGCTGTGCGTGCCGACCCAGATGGTGCGGTCGGCGGACTCATGGATCACCCGAACCAGATCACCGGCCAAGGCATCGTTGCGTTGCGGATCGCGCGCGACACGGCGCATGACGCCACTTTCGGGCTCGAGCACATTGAGCCCGCCGAGCGTACCGATCCAGATGCGCCCCTCGGAATCCTCGTGCAACGCGAGTACACCGAGGTGCCATAGCCCAGGCTCGGATTCGTCGCCAGCGGTGGAAAACCGCTTCCAGCTGCCGTCAACCGGATTGTGGCGGACCAGGCCCGCGGTCAGCGTGCCGAGCCACAGCGTACGATCGCGCGCCACGATCATGCAGCGCACGTCAGCGGAAGGCAGGGCTGTTGCCGAATGGAAGTCGACGGGCAAGGCGCGCGCCACCGCGGTGGCCGGATCGAAGTGGAATACCCCGTGGTTGCTGGCAATCCAGTACTGGCCCGGATCGTCGGCCGGGCGCACCGCAGAAATCCGGAACTCCGGCGGCGGCAGGGGCAGTCCGAGCGCTGTGGCCAAGGGTTTGCCGAGATACTCGAATTCGCGACTTCGAAAATCATAGCGTTTGAGGCCCTCACCCTCGGTGCCGATCCAGAGTCCGCGATCGGCATCCGGCCACAGCGCGCGGACATTGTTGGTGTCGACCAGGGAGCGGCCGGGCGTCTCATCGCGCAGATACGTGAAATGGCTGCCGGCTGGCCAGGCGCGCGCCAGGCCGGCCACCGCGCCGCCAACCCAGAGCATGCCGGCGCGATCGACCAGCAGGGATTTCAACGAGTCTTCGGGCAGTGCACCGGCCAGCCGCGGGTGGTGCCGCAACCAGTCGTGGCTGGCATCGGCCGGCGCAAACCGGATCAGGCCACGGGTGTCTGTGGCCAGCCAAAGGCTGCGCGTGGGATCCTCCACGATATCGACGACCTCGGCATGCATGATGGCTGGATTGGCTGCCTCGCCATTCCAGGCCAGCCGCATCTCGCCGTTCTGCCATTCGTAGAGCCGAACGCCCGACGCCGCCCAGAGTGCCCCGGTCGCATCGCAGTGCACGGCGGTAAGCACCCGGCCATCGATCGGAACCGAAAGCGCGCGCGCGCGCAGGGATCCCGGATTGACCCGGTACAGCCCTTCACTGGTTGCCACATAGAGCGCGCCGTCCGAACAACTCGCCAGGTCGTTTACCTGCACTTTGCGCTCTGGATCGGGGACCAGGCGGAGCACATCGGTGCGCTTGCCACCGCGCGCGAGATGCTCCAACCCGAACCGCGATCCAATCCAAAGGCCCTCACCGGCATCGGCACGCAATGCGGTGATGGCATTGCGGCGGACGGCCTCCTCAGGCTTGCCGGGAACGCGGGCAAAAGTGCCGGTCGCCGGATCCCAGCGGGCAACACCACGCTGGCCGGTACCGACAAACAGGCGTCCAGCAGAGTCCTCGGCAAGTGCGGTGACGAAGCTGTCCGGCAACCCTTCAGGATCATCGGCACGATTCTGGTATCGGCTGAAGGCATAGCCATCGTAACGATGCAAACCGCCCTGGGTGCCGACCCAGAGAAAGCCTGAGCGGTCCTGCAACATCGCATTGACCGTGTGCTGGGCGAGCTCACCCTCACGGCTGGACGGTGAAAAATAGTAACGGCGCTCGATCACGGTCGATTCCGCCGCGCTCAACCCAGGCGACAGGATGGCGCCAGGCAGGATACTCAGCCAGCAGAAAACGCTCAGCAATCGCAGGCTGCGCCGATCTATCATGCTGACGTGACTTGCCTCTGGATTCACGGCCGATGTTCGATGCCTTGGTGCCGAAGCATAACCCTTGCGCGCTGACTCGTCAGCGCCCCACTCCACTGGCCCAGCCTGATCCCCTGTGGGGCGGCGATTGCTACACTGCGCGCATGGACGGACTCTCCCACGCAGACATCGACCGGATTCTGGGCGAGCACCAGATCGGCATCAACGCATCCGAACTCCATGGCTCGCTATGCGGGTACCTCTGCGCCGGTGGCGCTGCCGGCACTGATGCCTGGTGTGAGGCGCTGGCGCTGGAGGCCTTGCAGGACGTCATCAGTGACGATGCCGGCGCGCGCAGCCAATTCGGAAAGTTCTTTGATCTAGCGCGCTCTCAGCTGATGGATCCGCAGCTGATCTTCGAACCGCTGCTCCCCGCAGATGATGATCGCGTGATGGCCCGTGCCAACGCACTGGTGGAGTGGTGCCGCGGGTTCGTCGGCGGGCTGGGACTTGCTGGCAACGATGCCGCCGAAGAGCTCTCCGACAATGCCCGCGAGGTGCTTGCCGATCTCTCGCGGATTGCCGCCAGTGATCTGGAGTCCGGTGACAACGATGATGACGAGAACGATTTTACGGAAGTATTCGAATATGTCCGCGTCGGTGTGATGCTGCTGCAATCCGAACTCACCGATGTCTCGCCCGGAACCACCCGCCATTGAACGCCGCCATCAAAACCAGCGAATACGCCAAGCGCAGGCGCCAGCTGATGCGGATGATCGGTCGCGAGGCGATCGCCATCATACCGGCAGCACCCGAGCGAATCCGCAGCAATGATGCACACTACCCTTATCGTCAGGACAGCGATTTCCACTATCTCAGCGGGTTTGGCGAAGCCGACGCCGTGCTGGCGCTGATTCCGGGCCGACAGCATGGCGAGGTCGTGCTGTTCTGCCGTGAACGCGATCCCGAGCGTGAGCGCTGGGACGGGCCGCGCCTGGGCACCGACGCAGCGCCGGCCACGCTCGCCATCGACGATGCGTTTCCGATCAGCGATATCGACGACATCCTGCCGGGCATGATCGAGGGACGCGAGCGCGTCTACTACCATTTCGGCCGCGATCCCGACTTTGATCTCAAGCTGATGGGCTGGGTCAATCGCGTGCGCGCGATGGTCAAGCAGGGGGCGCGCCCGCCGCACGAATTCGTCGCACTCGGCCACCTGCTGCACGATCTGCGCCTGTACAAATCACCTGCTGAAATCAAGTTGATGAAGCGCGCCGCCGAGATCGCCGCCGAGGCCCACCTGCGGGCCATGCGGGCCACCCGGCCGGGCCTGACCGAGACCGCGATCGAAGCCGAACTCCAGCACACTTTCCGGCGCCATCAGGCGGTCGCATCCTACGAGCCAATCGTGGGCGGCGGCAGCAATGCCTGTGTGCTGCACTACCGCGCCAACAATGCCGTCCTCAGGGATGGCGATCTATTGCTGGTCGATGCTGGCGCCGAGTACCAGTGCTACGCGTCCGACATCACCCGCACCTGGCCGATCAACGGGCGCTATTCCCCCGAGCAGCGTGCGCTGTATGACGTCGTGCTCGCTGCGCAACTGGCTGCCATCGAGAAGGCGCGCGCCGGCGTGCCGTTTCTCGCCATGCACGAAGCCGCGGTTCGGGTACTGACCCGTGGCCTGTGCCGGCTGGGTCTGCTCAAGGGCAGCCCGGAAAGCAATATCAAGATTGGCGATTACCGTCGCTTCTACATGCACAAGACCGGGCACTGGCTGGGTCTGGATGTGCATGATGTCGGCGACTATCGGGTTGGCGAGGATTCGCGCGAGCTCGAGGCCGGCATGGTGTTGACGGTCGAGCCTGGCCTCTATGTGTCAGCTGACGAGAAGACCGTCGAAAAGCGCTGGCGCGGCATCGGTATCCGGATCGAAGACGACGTCCTGGTGACGCGGGGCGATCCGATCGTGCTGACCGCAGGCGTCACCAAGGATCCCGACGAGATCGAGGCGCTGATGCGCGGCGACGCGGCATCCATGGCCACGGTGGTGGTACCCCCGGCGCGCGCGAAACGGCAGCCGGCGCCGACAACGCCTGACTAGAACCATGCGTCCTGCATGCGCAGGGCGCTGTCCTCGCCCTCTGCAACCAGGTCCAGCCAACGGCCCACCTTGGTCAGCTCGCAGCGAAAGAAGTAGCGGCAGGCGCTGCGCTTGCCTGCCGCGAAATCGCGGTCCACTTCGGCACGCAGGCCGCGCGCGGCCAGCGCCTGCTGCAACCAGATCCAGGCCACGACAATGTGGCCGAATGCCAGCAGGTAACTTTGCGCATTGGCCAGCCGGCGTTCGCCGTCGGGCTCGCCCGCCAGACTCGCATTGACCTCCAGCAGGCGCGCCAGCGCTTCGGCGAGGCGACTCGCCTGCTCAGGGCTATCGGCATCATCGGCCGCGCCGGCCTGCGCCACGGTTGCGCCGATGCGTGCCGCCAGCAGGGCCATGGCCTTGCCCTGATGCGCCGTCAGCTTGCGCCCGACCAGATCGAGCGCCTGAATGCCATTGGTGCCCTCGTGAATCGGATTGAGCCGGTTGTCGCGCCAGAACTGCTCGACCGGATAGTCACGCGTATAACCGGCGCCGCCGTACACCTGGATCGCAAGATCGTTGGCAGCCAGACACCACTGTGCCGGCCACGCCTTGACCACCGGCGTGAGCAACTCAAGCAACAGGCCCGCCTCGGTGCGCGCGCTTGCCTGCGGGTGACTGAGTTGATCATCGATCAGCCGCGCGCTGTACAGACCCAGGGCGAGGCCACCCTCAACATAGGCTTTCTGCGCCAGCAGCATGCGCCGCACATCGCTGTGCTGGATGATCGGCACCTGCGGGCCATGCGGGTCACGACGATCGGGTGGTCGACCCTGCGGTCGCAGGCGGGCGTAGTCGAGCGCATGCAGATAGCCGGTGTAGCCCAGCATGATGGCACCGAAGCCAACGCCGATGCGGGCCTCGTTCATCATCTGGAACATGCACTTGAGACCCTCACCAGGGGCACCGATGCGCCAGCCGATCGCGCCCGCCGCTTGCTGCGGAAGCCAGCGGCCCTCGCCGAAATTGAGCAGGCAATTGCTGGTGCCACGATGCCCCAGCTTGTGATTGAGACCAGCGAGGGCGATGTCATTGCGGTCGCCAATACTGCCTGCAGCGGCCGGCAGAAACTTCGGCACGATGAACAGCGAAATGCCCGCGCTGCCGGGCAGCAGCTGGCCATCCTCGCCGGGGATCTTGGCGAGCACCAGATGCACGATATTGTCACCGAGCTCGTGGTCTCCAGCGGAAATCCACATCTTGTTGCCACGCAATCGATAGCGCGCACCGAGTTCATCTTCGCCGTCCGGCTCGGCGCGCGTCCGGATGTCCCCGAGCGAGGAACCCGCCTGCGGCTCGGACAGGCACATCGTGCCATGCCAGCGCCCCTCGTATTGCGGCCTGGCAAAGGTATCGATCTGCGTCTGGCTGCCCTGCCGCGCGATCAGATTGGCGTTCGCCATGCTCAGCAACGGATAGCTGATCGTGCCGACGTTGGCGGCCAGGAACCAGGCGAATCCAGCGCGCTCCAGCGTATAGGGCAATTGCATGCCGCCCAGCGATTCGGGGGCGCTCATTGCGCACAACCCGGCTTCGGCGAAGCGATCAAGCGCCTGCTTGACCTCGGGAATCAGGATGACGCGCTCACCGTCGAAGTGCGGTTCGTTGTCGTCCGACTTGCGGTTATGCGGCGCGAAGTGTTCGCTGGCCAGTTGCTCGCAGAGCCGCAGCACCGCGTCAAATGTTTCGCGACTGTGCTCAGCGAACAGCTGGCGCTGACAGAGCCCATCGGTCTGCAGCCAGTCATAGAGCAGGAAGGAAATATCGCGTGCGGAAGCAATCCGGGACATGAGCTACTCAGCTGTGACTGACGCCCAGCTTAGCGACCGGCCAGAGCCGCCGTGAAACTAGGCTTGAATGGAGCGCGCAGCAAAAGCTGCGAGCAGTTCCTGGGCGATGCTGGCAGCGGCAAGCGCGGTGATCTCGCTGACGTCGTAGGGCGGCGACACCTCGACGACATCCATGCCGACGATATTGAGCCCGGCCAGACCACGCACAAGCTGCAAGGCCTGCAGCGTGCTGAAGCCGGCGACAACCGGGGTGCCGGTACCGGGCGCGAACGCGGGGTCGAGGAAATCGATATCGAAACTGACATAGCAAGGCGCTGAGCCCACCCGCTGGCGGATCGCCGCGACTGCTGAATTGATGCCTTCGGCATGCAACCAGCTGGCATCACGAACCTCAAAGCCATGCGTTTCCGGATTGTGTGTGCGCATGCCCAGTTGGATCGATCGACTGACGTCGACGATGCCCTGCCTGGCGGCATGGAAGAACATCGTGCCGTGATCGATGCGGCCATCGCTATCGGCCCAGGTATCGGAGTGGGCATCGAAGTGGATCAGCGCCAAAGGTCCATGCCGACCCTGCAGGGCACGCAGGATCGGGTAACTGACGAAGTGATCGCCGCCGAGCGCGAGCACGGCAACGCCGGCGTCTGCGAAGCGCTGGAACTCCGCCTCGATAAGCGCGGGTGCCTTGTGCGGTTCGCCCGAGTCGAACCAGACATCACCCCAGTCGATGATGTTCAGGGCCGCGCAGGGATCGACCTGCCAAGCATACGGCGGGGCCCAGGCCAAGGACGCCGAAGCCGCGCGGATCGCCCGCGGTCCAAGCCGTGTCCCAGGTCGGTTGGTGGTCGCCAGATCGAACGGCACGCCGACGACGGCCAGGTCGACGCCCGCCAGCTCCTTGCTGTAGCGCCGTCGCAGGAAACTGAGCGCACCTGAGTAGGTCGGCTCAGCCTGCGTGCCATAGGGACTGCTGCGGGTGAACGCCAGATCCGTGCGCGACGCTGGCGGCTTGCGCTGATCAATCGACATCGCAATCTCCGACGTGTGCAGGCTGGCATGGCGGGACCCCAGCGTCAGCGGCAAGGGGCGCGGTCACCGCGATGATCCGGACTCAGCCCAGCGCCACGGCCGCCGCCACGTACTGATAGCCCAGATCGCGTGCCACAGCCTCATAGGTCACCTGGCCGGCATGCACGTTCAGTCCATTGAGCAGATGCGGATCGTCCAGCATCGCCTGGCGGGCACCCTTGTTTGCCAGCTGCAGTGCGAACGGAAGCGTTGCATTGGTCAGCGCGAAGGTCGAGGTCCGTGCCACACCACCGGGCATATTGGCAACGCAGTAGTGAATGACGCCGTCGACCTCATAGGTCGGGTTCTGGTGTGTGGTGGCCTTGCTGGTTTCGAAGCAGCCACCCTGATCGATCGCCACGTCCACCAGAACCGAGCCCGGTCGCATCAGACTCAGCTGCGCACGCGACACCAGCTTGGGTGCCGCTGCGCCCGGAATCAGCACGGCGCCAATCACCAGATCGGTATCCGGCAGCCGCTCTTCGATCGCATCATGCGTCGAGTAAATGGTGGTAAGGCGATCACCATAGAGTTCGTCGAGATACTTGAGCCGATTCAGCGAGCGATCCAGGATCGTCACATGCGCATTCATGCCCATCGCCATGCGCGCGGCATTGATACCGACCACTCCGCCGCCGATCACCAGCACCTCGGCAGGCTTGACGCCGGGAACCCCACCGAGCAGAACACCCGAGCCACCCTGAGCCTTCTCGAGTGCGTGCGCCCCGGCCTGGATCGACATCCGGCCAGCGACTTCGCTCATCGGTGCAAGCAGAGGCAGACCGCCTGCGCGGTCGGTCACGGTTTCGTAGGCGATGGCGGTACATCCGGATTTGACCAGGGCCGCGGTCTGTGCCGGGTCCGGTGCCAGATGCAAATAGGTGTAGAGCACTTGGCCAGGACGCAGCATCGCGCACTCGGCCGGCTGCGGCTCTTTGACCTTGATGATCATGTCGGCGCGGGCAAAAATCTCCTCTGCGCTATGGACGATTTCGGCACCTGCCTTCAGGTACAGATCGTCGCCCAGACCAATGGACTTGCCGCCGTCGTGCTGCACCATCACCTGGTGGCCATTCGCAATCAATTCGCGCGCACCGGAAGGCGTCAACCCGATCCGGTATTCGTGGTTCTTGATTTCCTTGGGGACGCCGATAAGCATGAGGTTTGCCCTCCCGGGGCTGACGCAGTGTGTTGGTTGGTGGCCGGAGCATCCGACCGTCGATACTGGACCTGCGGTCAGCGCCCCATCGATCGATCGGGCCCTGCGCGCGGGCGGGCGGCCATAGTACTAAGGAGTTTCGCGGATCGCCTCGGCAATCCGCGCGAAAAGTTCGTCGATATGCGACTTCTCGATGATCAGCGGCGGTGACAGCGCAATCACGTCTCCGGTCACCCGGACCAGTACGTTCTTGTCGAAGAAGCATCGGGTAAACACCTCATAGGCGCGCGCGCCAACTGCTCCTGGCCGGGATGACAGCTCGATCGCTCCGATCAGGCCAAAATTCCTTATATCGATCACATTGGGCAGGTCTTTCAAAGCGTGAATCGCAGCTTCCCAGTAGGCGCCCAGTTCGATTGCCTTCTCGAAGAGATTTTCTTCGCGATAGATGTCGAGCGTTGCAATCGCGGCGGCACAGGCCACCGGATGTCCCGAGTAGGTGTAGCCGTGGAAGAGTTCGATCGCGCCCGGCGGGCCCTTCATGAAGGTGTCGTGGATCGCCGTCGAGGCGAATACTGCGCCCATCGGGATGCTGCCATTGGTCAGGCCCTTGGCCGTGGTGATCAGGTCCGGCGTGACACCAAAGCGTTGCGCTGCAAACGCCTTGCCCACGCGACCGAAACCGGTGATCACCTCGTCGAAGATCAACAGGATGCCATGCTTGTCGCAGATCTCACGCAGGCGCTTCAGATAGCCGTCTGGCGGCAGGACAACGCCGGCGGACCCCGCGATCGGCTCGACAATCACCGCGGCAATCGTGCTGGCATCGTGCAACAGCACCAGGCGCTCAAGATCTTCGGCCAGCTCCAGGCCGTGTTGCGGCAATCCGCGACTGAAGGCATTGCGTTGCAGATCGAGTGTGTGACGGAGATGGTCGACACCAGGCAATTGGGTGGCGAAGAACTTCTTGTTGTTGGGCAGGCCACCGACCGCCATGCCGCCGAAACCGACGCCGTGATAGCCCTTCTCGCGACCGATCAGACGTGTTCGTCCACCCTCGCCGCGGACCCGATGATAGGCCAGGGCAATTTTGAGCGCGGTGTCCACCGACTCGGAGCCAGAGTTGGTAAAGAACACGTGCTTGAGCGGATCGGGCGCCAGTTCGGCGAGCCGTTCCGCCAGTAAGAAAGGCAGCGGATGTCCCATCTGGAAGGTGGGTGCAAAATCCATCGTGCGAATCTGCTGGCTTACGGCTTCGACGATACGTTCCCGGCTGTGGCCAGCGTTGCAACACCAGAGTCCACCGGTACCGTCCAGAATCTGCCGACCATCGACGGTGTGGTAGTGCATGCCTGCGGCGCTGGCGAGCATTCTCGCCTGTTGCTTGAACTGGCGATTGGCGGTGAACGGCATCCAGAACGCATCGAGCTGGCCCGGATCACGGGTGGCAAGGTCGTGATAGTGATCGGCCAGAGTGCTTCCAACGGCGGCTTTCGTCTCGCTCATGACCTGCTCTGCAATGGTTTTGCCGGCACGCTATCAGTGTTGAAAAAACTTTACAACTTTCGTCTGGATCGGCGAAAAATTGACCGGGATTCAAGCAAGTGTTTAATATTCAGCATCAAGGTAAGGCGCAGCTCAATGGATATTGGCATCCGCCTGCAGACAGTACGCAAGAGCAAGGGCCTCAGTCAGCGCGAGTTGGCCAAGCGGGTCAGCGTGACCAACAGCACGATCTCCCTGATTGAGCAGAACAAGGTCAGCCCATCGATCAGTTCGCTGAAGAAGGTGCTCGACGGCATTCCCATTTCTCTCGCTGATTTTTTTACACTTGATCTCCCGATCGCTGACCAGGTCGGACCGTTCTTTGCGCCAGAACAGCAGCCCGATCTGGGCACCACCGGTATCCGCTATTTTCTCGTGGGCCGCGGACTGGCCAATCGCCAGATGTGCATACTGCGCGAAGTCATGCCCGCGGGCAGTGATACTGGCGATGGCATGCTGTCACACGAGGGCGAAGAAGGTGGCGTGGTCGTCAGTGGCGAAGTCGAAATCACCGTCGGTGAGCACGTAAGGATTCTGGGGCCCGGCGAGGCCTATTATTTCGACAGTCGACAACCACACCGTTTTCGCAACATAGGCGCGTGCGACGCCGTTCTGGTGAGCGCAAGTACACCACCGACGTTCTGACCCCCGGCCAACACCCGCTGCGCGCTACATCCCACACACTGAGGTAAACGCATGAAGAACTCGATGACACGGGCGGACTGGCAGGCCAGGGCCGATCGGCTGGCGATCCGAACCCAGGCCTTCATCGATGGCCGCTATGTCGATGCAATCGATGGCAGACAATTTGATTGCATCAGCCCGATTGACGGTCGTGTTCTGGGCAAGGTCGCCGAGTGCGGCGAGGCCGATGTAGATCTCGCGGTCCGCGTAGCCCGGCGTGTCTTCGATTCTGGCGTCTGGTCTGGCAGCCGGCCAACCCACCGGAAAAAGGTCCTGTTGCGATTTGCCCAACTGCTGCAGGACCACGCCGAGGAGCTGGCGCTGCTGGAATCACTCGACATGGGCAAGCCGATCGGCGACGCACTGGGCGTGGATCTGTCGGCGAGCGTGCGCTGCATGAGCTGGACCGCAGAGGCGATTGACAAGGTGTACGGTGAAGTCGCCGCGACCGGCAGCGACGAACTCGGCCTGGTAACCCGTGAACCACTGGGCGTCATTGCCGCCATTGTGCCGTGGAATTTTCCGCTGCTGATGGCCTGCTGGAAAATTGCTCCGGCCCTTGCCTGTGGCAATTCCGTCATCCTCAAACCTTCGGAAAAATCCCCGCTGTCGGCCATCCGGATTGCGGAACTCGCGATCGAGGCCGGAATTCCCGCTGGCGTGTTCAATGTGCTGCCTGGCTTTGGAAAATCCGCCGGCGAACCGCTCGCCCTGCATATGGATGTCGATGGTCTGGTCTTCACCGGCTCCACGGCCGTCGGCAAGTTGCTGCTGCAATGCGCCGGCCGTTCGAATCTCAAGCGCGCCTACATGGAATGCGGCGGCAAGAGCCCCAATATCGTATTCGCCGACGCGCCCGATCTGGCCGCCGCGGCATCAGCAGCTGCGTCCGGCATTTTTTACAATCAGGGCGAAGTCTGCACGGCTGCTTCGCGGCTTTTGGTCGAACGCTCCATCAAGGATGAATTCGTGGCACGGGTCATCGAAGCCGGGCGGGCCATGCAGCCGGCGCATCCGTTCGAACCGTCTGCCGCCATGGGAGCGATGGTCGATCAAGCCCAGATGCAGCGGGTTCTGGAGTTCGTCGAGCAGGGCAAGGCCGAAGGTGCCGAACTGAAACTGGGCGGCAACCAGGCTTTGAAGGACAGCGGCGGCTGCTACATCGAACCCACCATCTTCGACCATGTCGACAGGCAAATGAGCATCGCCCGCGAGGAGATTTTTGGACCGGTGCTGTCCGTGATCGCATTCGATCACGAAGAGGAAGCACTGGCGATCGCCAACGACAGCCAATACGGTCTTGCCGCCGGACTCTGGACCCGCGATCTGAGCCGAGCCCACCGTGTCGCCCGCAAGCTGCGCGCTGGAAGCGTCTGGGTGAACTACTGGGATGGCGGCGACATGACCGCACCCTTCGGCGGATTCAAACAGTCCGGCAATGGCCGCGACAAATCCCTGCACGCGTTCGAAAAATACACCGAGGTCAAGGCAACCTGGATCAATCTGGCGACCTGACTGGCGGCTGGGTGAGGCAAGACCCCCAGCTTTGGGCTGGGGGTTTGTTTCAAGGATGCGACCGCGAAGCACCGACCCATCCCTGGTGCAGCGATGCGGCCGCGCGTCCTGCGCGGCGTTCAGCGTGGCTCGACCTGCGCGTTAACGCATGTCGAAGGCGCCACGCTTCACCCTTGGCGATGACCTGTTGCAGGCTCAACGCAAAACCCCCAGCTTTGGGCTGGGGGTT
>JALHNO010000019.1 GCA_022843465.1 Pseudomonadota bacterium
ACCAATGTCTGCAATCCGACGACTGCGGGATCGGTCTGCTCCGATGGCGAGGTCACCCCGCTGACGCTGACGCCCGTCCTGACCACGAGCAAGGTCGGTGTGCTCGACAACACCGTGGTGCCACCGAGCAATCAGAGCAATCCTGGTGACACCATCGCCTATACGATCACGGTCGCCAACAGCGGCAATGGTCCAGCGACTGGCGTCAGCGTCGCCGATCCCTTGATCGGCGTGCTCAGCTGCACGATCAGTGGCGGCGGTGTCGCCCTGCCGGTCACCCTCAATGCCGGCGCCAGCCTGATCTGCACGGGCACCTACACCTTGACCGCAGGCGATGTCAGCACCGGTTCGGTCAGCAATACGGCGACCACGACCGGCACCAATGTCTGCAATCCCACCACAGCCGGTTCGGTCTGCAGCGATACCGAGGTCACGCCACTGGGCCTGGTGCCGGTACTGACCACGAGCAAGGTCGGCGTGCTCGACAACACCGTGGTGCCACCGAGCAATCAGAGCAATCCTGGTGACACCATCGCCTATACGATCACGGTCGCCAACAGCGGCAATGGTCCAGCGACTGGCGTCAGCGTCGCCGATCCCTTGATCGGCGTGCTCAGCTGCACGATCAGTGGTGGCGGTGTCGCCCTGCCGGTCACCCTCAATGCCGGCGCCAGCCTGGTCTGCACGGGCACCTACACCTTGACCGCAGGCGATGTCAGCACCGGTTCCGTCAGCAATACGGCGACCACAACCGGCACCAATGTCTGCAATCCCACCACAGCCGGTTCGGTCTGCAGCGATACCGAGGTCACGCCACTGGGCCTGGTGCCGGTACTGACCACGAGCAAGGTCGGTGTGCTCGACAACACCGTGGTGCCGCCGAGCAATCAGAGCAATGTCGGTGACCAGATCAACTACACGATCACCGTCGCCAACAGCGGCAATGGTCCGGCAACCGGTGTCAGCGTGGCCGATCCCTTGATCGGCGTGCTCAGCTGCACGATCAGTGGTGGCGGTGTCGCCCTGCCGGTCACCCTCAATGCCGGCGCCAGCCTGATCTGCACGGGCACCTACACACTGACCGCAGGCGATGTCAGCACCGGTTCGGTCAGCAATACGGCGACCACAACCGGCACCAATGTCTGCAATCCGACCACAGCCGGTTCGGTCTGCAGCGATACCGAGGTCACGCCACTGGGCCTGGTGCCGGTACTGACCACCACCAAGTCCGGTGTGCTCGACAACACCGTGGTGCCGCCGAGCAATCAGAGCAATGTCGGTGACCAGATCAACTACACGATCACCGTCGCCAACAGCGGCAATGGTCCAGCGACTGGCGTCAGCGTCGCCGATCCCTTGATCGGCGTGCTCAGCTGCACGATCAGTGGTGGCGGTGTCGCCCTGCCGGTCACCCTCAATGCCGGCGCCAGCCTGGTCTGCACGGGCACCTACACCTTGACCGCAGGCGATGTCAGCACCGGTTCGGTCAGCAATACGGCGACCACGACCGGCACCAATGTCTGCAACCCGACCACGGCCGGTTCGGTCTGTAGCGATACCGAGGTCACGCCACTTGGGGTAGCACCAGATCTGACGGTAGACAAGGCGCATACCGGTAACTTTACTCAGGGACAGATCGGCGCCCAGTACACGTTACTGGTCAGCAACGTCGGCAGTGCGCCCACTGCAGGCACCGTGTCGATTGCTGACACCTTGCCCGCCGGACTCACCGCAACTTCCATATCCGGAACCGGATGGTCCTGTGTGCTCGCGACCCTGACCTGTACCCGCAGCGACGTGCTCGGGGCTGGTGCAAGCTACCCGTTGATCACGCTGGTGGTGAATGTGGCCAGCAATGCGCCGCCTTCGCTCATCAATACGGCCACCGTCAGTGGTGGCGGCGACACGACACCAGGCAACAACACCGATACGGATCCAACCACGATCAGCACCATGATTCTGCCGGATCTGACGATTGCCAAGATGCACAGTGGCAGCTTCATCCGCGGCCTCCCCGGCGGCATCTACACCCTGACGGTATCCAATGTTGGCACCGCCGCCACCATGGGAACGGTGTCGGTAACCGACACCTTGCCTGCAGGACTGACCGCCACTGCCATTTCCGGCCCTGGCTGGGCGTGCACGCTGGCTACGCTGACCTGCACCCGCTCCGACATACTCGTTGTAGGCGCAAGTTATCCGTCAATCACGCTCGACGTGACGGTCGAACTCACGGCACCGGACAGCCTGATCAATACAGCGAGCGTGAGCGGAGGAGGCGACAGCGACCCGAGCAACAACACGGACGGGGACATCACGCCGATCAGCAATGGGATACCCGGCGGCCCGGCGGTTCCGGTACCAGCAACCAGCATCTGGATGATGGTGCTGCTCACTGCCCTGATGCTGCTGCTCGCCCGGAGTGGCCTCGCGCAGGGAGTCCAGGGAGCAGGCAGGCCGGGTTCCACGGTGCATCGCCCCCGGCAGCAAATCTGATCACCGGCGCAACCGTGGTGACCCGGTCGTAGCTCCGATCGGGTCACCAGCGCAGTAGCCATGCACTGCGCGTCCTCGCGAAGTCCGGCACCGCCTGCCCTACGCGGCGGATGCGAACCCGGCCAGAATCCGACCTGCGATGCGACAATTTTCAGTGCGGGATCGAAGTATCACCGCCATGCCGAAGGCCAGCTACTTCGTTGCACAGAGTAGTTCGCGCAGCGCGGCGCTTGCGCGCACCTCGGCGTTCCCATACTTTCGAGGAATGCCCACGCGCTGATTCAGCGACCTCCCGAGAGCTCACCATGACACAAGACAGCAGCGCGACGAATGAAGGGCTGGTGCGCGGAATCGGCACCTGGTCCCTGGGCGCCAACATCATGAATCTGGTGGTAGGAGCCGGCATCTTTGTTCTACCCGGCATCGTCGCGGCGCAACTTGGCTCGGCGGCCATCATTGCCTACCTTGCCTGCGCGATCATCGTCGGACTGGTGTTCCTGTGCTACGCCGAGGTCGGTGCCCGGGTCTCGCGCAGCGGCGGCAGCTATGCCTACATCGAGGAAGCCTTCGGGCCCTTCGCGGGCTTCGTTGCTTCCACCCTGCTCTGGCTGGGATGGTCGGTACTCAGTGATGCCGCCCTCGCGGTTGCGCTGACCGATGCCATTGCCGCCCAGTTCCCGGCGCTGAGCTCGGGCGCTCCGCGCGCTGCGTTTCTGATTGCATTGTTCGGCTTTCTTGCCCTGGTCAATATCGTCGGACTGAAATCGGGCGTGCGCCTGGTGCTGATCACCACGATCGCAAAACTCGCACCGCTGCTGCTGCTGGTCGTCGTCGGTCTGTTCGCGATCGATCTCGAACATCTGAGCATCGGCCAATGGCCAAGCGTGCACAATTTCGGTGCTGCCGCACTGATTCTGTTCTTCGCCTTCGCTGGCGCCGAGACCGCCCTGAACTCAAGCGGCGAAATCCGTGACCCCGCGCGTACGGTTCCACGCGGCCTGTTGCTCGGCATGGGCGCAATCTTCGTGCTTTATGTGGCACTGCAGACAGTCGCCCAGGGTACCCTGGGCGCTGATCTGGCCAGCAATACCGAGGCACCGCTGTCCGCTGTCGCCACCCGCGTGCTGGGCGGATGGGGCGGGCAATTGCTGCTGCTGGCGATGATCGTCTCGATTTTCGGTGCGCTCAGCGGCGATGTGCTCAACACACCGCGAGTGATCTTCTCGGCAGCCCGCGACGGCTTGCTGCCAGGCCTGTTCTCAAGGGTGCATCCCAGGTACCAGACCCCGCATCTGGCCATCCTGTTCTATGCCGCTGCGGGCTGCGCATTCGCCCTGACCGGCAGCTTCAAGCAGCTTGCCGTTGTGGCCTCGGGTGCAATCCTTCTGATCTACCTCGGAGTCAGTCTTTCCGTGCTCGTCCTGCGCCGGCGCAACCCGGCCGTGGTGAAGGGTCAATTCCGCATCCCCGCTGGCCCGCTGGTTCCCCTGCTCAGTGCGGTCGTCATCGTCTGGCTGCTGTTCCAGATGACTGCCAGCGAGGCAACCGCAACGGCTGCCCTGCTCGGCGCCACGATCGTCATTTATCTGATTCGCATGGCCATCCTCCGCAGCAGGCGCGCGCCGGTCTGAAGTGGGTCGACGGCGCGCACCGGCTTGCGATCAGCACACGATGGGTCAGCGACTGCAGGTGCGAGCAGCCGCTGTGCGCTTGGCTGCGCCCGCCTCAGCCGCCAGCGGATTCAGGGTCGTCGAGATGACAGGCACCTTCCGCACGCGCTCGCAGTTCGCGGGCCGAGACCGGATCTGCGGCTTGCTCGGATATCTCGGCCAGCGCACTCAGGATGCGCACGGTCTGGCAGGGTCGCGTCCACTTCGAGGAGCTGGCGATCTGGACGGCTTCCGCGGCGGCCATGCGCAACTCAGCGACGCGACCCGCTGCCTGCTCGGCTGACATCACCACGAACAGGGGCAGCAGTGCCTGATACAGGTTCGCAGTCCTGCCGGACCGCAGCGCGGTACGCGCATTGCGCTCCGCCTGCGTGCGCTCGCCATGCAGCCACTGCGCGTAGGCCAGTACGCCAAGTGCGGCACGACGCTGACCGGCGCCAGTTGGCGGTTCCACACGCGCATCCTCGGCACAGGCCTGAAGTTGCGCGATGGCGGCCTGCCCGTTGGCACCCAGCGAACGCGCCTCGGCGGCAAGGCAACGCAGGGAGGGGCCGGCGAAACGGGCGCTGTCAGCGAGGGCTTCGCGTTGCCCGGCGGCCTGGTCGAAGGCCGCTGCTGCGATGTCGAACGCGCCCTGTTCGAACGCGGCCTCGGCCAGATTGTCGTGAGTCGCTGCCAGCATCGGATGTGGCGCCCGCACCAGTTGCTGATGGATGTGCATGGCCTGCTCGAATGCCTGCTGCGCCCGCGCCGGGCGGCCCAGCCGAAGCTCGGCAGTGCCCAGGGTATTGGCGACATAGGCGGCGATCACATGCGGCTCACTGGTCAAGTCGCCGAGCAGGCGCTGCGCTTCATGCAAGAGCGGCAGGGCCAGCGCCGGCGTGCCGCGCACGGTTTCACAGACCGCGAGCGCCTCGAGCGCGGAGACCACACCGATGTCGCGATCGCCATGCAGTGCCCGCGCCAGAGCGACACTCTGGATCAGCACCGGTCGCGCGCGCTCATACTGTCCATCATTGGCCAGCGCATCTCCGTAGGTTTCCAGCACCGATTGCTGCAGCGGATGGGTAGCTGGCAAAACCTTGGCGGCAAGTTGCACCGCCTCCTGATGGGTCCGCAGCGCACGCTCCATCTCGCCTCTCTGCGCATACAGCATCCCGAGCAGTGACAGTGTACGCACCCGGCCAGCGCCCGCTGCGCCATCGGCCACATCGAAATCATGCAGGGCCAGGCGCAGTCGCGTTTCGGCTTCCTTGTAGCGTCCCTGCCGGAATGCCGAGTGTGCCAGCGCCGCCTCGGCCTCCAGCCACAATGGCGCAGCAGGTCCGCCTTGCCCGAGTGCCAGCGCGGCAGCTTCTTCGAGCAGAGCACGCGCGCGATCGAGGCGGCCGAAGCTGATCTCGATGTCACCGACCACCAGCAGCAGGCGGGCACGTGTCTCGATGTCATCGTCAAAGCGCTCACGTGCGCGCTGTTCTGCGCGTTCGAGCAGGGACTGCGGCGAGCGGCTGGCAGCACCAGGACGCAGGTCGCGCATCAGCTCGACGACAAAATCGCGCACGATCACGGCGCGCTCCGATTGCTGCTCGGCCAGCAGCGCATGCCGGCGCGCCTGCTCGGCCTGCCAGGCGAGTACACCAAGGCTGGTGAGCAGGGCCAGCAGCAGTCCGACCGCGACCAGCACCGTGTTGCGATGGCGCTGCACGAACTTGCGAATTCGATAGCCGGCCGAAGGCGGATGTGCGAGCACGGGCATGCCGGCCAGATGACGGTCGATATCGTCGGCAAGTGCACCGGCAGTCGGATAGCGTCGCCCCGCCTCAGGCTCGAGCGCCTTGAGCATGATGTTGTCGAGATCGCCCCGGAGCCTGAGCCGAAGCGTGTCTGGCAATCCGGAGGCCAGCGCGTCTGCGGACGCCGGCGCCACTGCCGAGGGCCTGCGCAGCTCGGCCAGCGGTCGCGCGCCCAGCAGAAGTTCGTGCAGCAGCACGCCCAGCCCGTAGACATCGGTGGCAGTGGTGATCTGGCCACCGAAGAACTGTTCTGGCGCCGCATAGCCCGGCGTCAACGCACCGAGTCCGGTGCGGGTCGGATCGCCGTCTTCGTCAAGCAACTTGGCAATACCGAAGTCAAGCAGCTTGGTCTCGCCCTTCGCGGTCACCAGGATGTTCGAGGGCTTGATATCACGGTGCACGATCAGCGCATGGTGTGCGGCTTCGACGGCACGGCAGACGGTCGTGAACAGAAGCAACCGCTCGCGCAGATCGAGCCTGTGCGTGGCACAGTATTGGGTGATGGGCACACCGGCGATCAGTTCGACCGCGAGATAGGGCGTGCCGTCCTCGGCAATCCCGCCATCGATCAGTCGCGCAATATTGGGATGCGCCAGCGAGGCCAGCGCCTGCCGCTCGCGGCGAAACTGGCGTTCTTCCATCGTCGAGAACAACAGGCGCTTGAGCACCTTGATCGCGACGCTCTGTTCGAAGTCGGCACTGATGCGTTCGGCCTCGAACACCACTGCCATGCCACCCTGCCCGATCAGCCGGATCAACCGGAACGCACCGATGGTCCGGCCCAGCCAACGTTCGCTGACGGCATCGCCCGGGCGATCGCGATCACCCTGCCGCTGGTCATCGAGCGCCGCCAGACGCTCTCCGAGCGGGCGCAGCTCAGCTGCTCCGGAATCCGATTGTGCGTTCAGCATCATCAGCAACTGCTGACGACGTTCTGCAGCCGGCACATTCGCCGCCAGCCACGTCGCACGCGCAGCCGGCTCGACGTCCTGAAGCGCGTCGAACAATTCCCGCAGGCTACTCATAAGGTGTAGGTCATGGCACAGGCCGTCGATGATGCACCGCGGAAAAGCGCTGGGCATGCCAAGCGTAGCGCATTGGTTCGAACAGACTTGGCTGACCATCGTCTGGCGAAGCGCATAGGGCACTGGCAGGCTCTGGCAGCGCGTCGACCGCGAGCCAGCAGTTCCACCCGGTGTGCCAGGACCGCAGCGCGACCCAATCGGCGGGCGCCGGCCCGTCACGGACTTCCGCACCCGGCTGGTCTGGTGCGCGCAGCGTCCAGGGCACTTGCAGCGCGCGGCTTCAGCACGCAAGATCGGTTTCGACAGCAAACGCTATTCCGCTGGGAGTCACCATGTGTCGATTGCTCCTGTGGCTGATCCTGTACCCGATACTGCTGATGGCCGCGCAGGCTCACAGCCAGGAAAGGCCGTCGCCCCAGTTTGATGCGGCACTCGCGGAGCAACTTGGAGCAGACGAACGTGGCATGCGCAGCTTTGTTCTGGTCGTCCTCAAGACCGGCCCCAACAAGGTGCCGGCTGGAGAGAAGCGCAGCCAGATGTTCAGGGATCATCTGGCCAACATCCAACGGTTGGCGGATGAGGGCAAACTGGTGTTTGCCGGACCCCTAGACGGAGTCGACGGATGGCGCGGCATGTTCATCCTTGCAACCGACCAGATCGCGACAGCGAAGGAACTGGTTGCTACCGACCCGGTCATCATCGAGGGCGAGATGATCGCCGAGTTCCATCAGTTGTATGGATCCGCTGCACTGATGATGCTCAACGAAATCAGCCGGAAGATTGCCAGGCCAGCGCCGTGACGCTGCAAACCGTCATCGTCGACCGGCAACGCATTGTGTGCTGAGCCCACAGTCGCTCAGCGAACCTGCCCCGCCGATTCCCGGCCGATCTGCTCGTCCAGTCGCTCGCTGGCTGCCTCGGCATAATGACGACAGGCATCGCGATCCCGCAGGGCATCTGCCTCGCCGGCTTCGCGCCGGGCAAGCCGATCGAAAAACCCGCTGGCCTCGGGATGTGGCGTGATCAGGATGTCGCAGTCGATCCTGGCCAGCGCCTTCAGTCCGCGACGGAAGTTTTCAATGCGCTCGGGATGACGCGGGTCGGAATAGCGATAGGGCGGGTTCGCCATTGCGCTCAGGCTGTCGGCATAGACCACGGTAAGGCAGCGCTTGCCTTCGCAACTGCGCCAGCTCCAGCTGGTACTGCCAGGCGTATGCCCGGGCGTCGGATGCGCCGACACTTCGATCGCGCCAAGGCGTAGCCGGGCACCCTCCTCGAACACGTCGACCAGGGAGACCGGAGTGAACGCCGGCGCCGAACCGTGCTGGGGATCGTCCGGATCATTGCCGCCCAGCCGCAGCGCCCTGGCGCTGGCGCTGCTGGCACGCACCTCGGCACCACTGCGCAAGGCCATCCCGGCGATACCGCCGGCGTGATCATGGTGCGCGTGCGAATTCAGAATCAGCCGGACGTCCTCGACCCGGAAACCCAGTGCACGGATCGAAGCTTCGATCAGGTCCAGATTCTCCTCCATTGGCACGTCAATAAGCACATGGCCGGCGTCAGAGGCAATCAGCACGGCGCTCAATCCGCGCGTGCCCACATAGTAGGTATTGCCGTGTACTCGAAATGGCGCCTGCGGCAGGGTCCACTCTCCGGCCGGGGACAGCGTCGAGACGGTCAGTAGACTCAGGCCAAGTACGGTGATGATGCGCTTCATCGTCGCGGTGCTCCCGGATTGCAAGGCTTGCCAGTGCCGCAACGGCATGGCCGGCGAATCCTGCCGGGGTCAGCTGCCCGGACGCGGGCGGGCCAATGACCATTCTCTGGCGGATTGAAATCTGGGCGATGGGAATGCTCGAAGGCGCAGTCCGCTCCCTGCCCGACAGCACTCGACCCTGATCGCCAGCTCAGTACACGAGCTGCGCAGTCACTGCTGTCGCCGCTGCGATTGTCCCGCACAGGCGCGGCCTGTGCGCGGTTGAAGTATGTGGCGCGGTGCGCGCCATCGAGACGCTGCACTCGACCAGATCGCGTCGGCGCGGATTGCATGCCCGGCAGCAGTCCGCGTCGCGCAGGGTTCCGACCGCTCAGCTTTGCAATTCAATCCGGTCTACGAAGGAAAATAATTGCCTGCTTCGATGATGTGGTCTGTCTGCAACCCCGGCACAGCGCCTTGGGTCCCCCTCCGAGTGTTCGTCATCGGCCAGCTGCTGGCGTCGATGCGCCAGCGCGCGACACATCAGGGACCTCAGCTCATCGTTGTTCCAGGGCTTGCTGATGAAGTGGAAAATCCTGATCCGCTTGATGGCTTCGGCCTCGGACAGGAATTCCCCGTAACCGCTGAGGATCAGCCGCGCGATTTTCGGTTGAATCTTGATCAGCTCGCCCAGAAAGGCTATGCCGTTCATGACCGGCATGCGCCAATCCGAGATCACCAGGTCAAACTCCGCTTCGCGCGCGCGCATCAGCGCAAGCTCGGGCTTGTCGAAAGTTTCGACGTGGACAGCATCGTCAAAAGTGCCCGGAGGCATGAAATGGATCGTTCGCCTGAGACTGCTCAGCACGCTGGGCTCGTCATCGACCAGCAGGATTCTTGGCATGACAGGCTCCTCACAATGGGCCAAAGAAGGGGCAGCAGGTGATGGCGATGAGGATCGACGTATGCAATCACCTGTGTTGCCGTAGAGGCCAAGTTACCCGTGTCCGGCAATACCCGATATACGTGCAAATCCCTATATCGATTCGCACGGGCAGGCTGCTGCGACCGTCACGCATTGTTACTGCACGCATCGCAGGCGCGCGCAATGCCCGCCGCATTGCGCGCAATATCCGGCAACCCGAACGACTGCATGAGCCTCGGGTTGTGCCGCCCGCGAGAGAGGCAAGGTGCCGCACTCACGGTAGTGCACCAATGCATGCGCTTGCCGCACGGCAGGAATGTGTCGTTGACCGAGCTCAGGATTCTTACGCGGCTCAATGGCTGGCCTCTCGCGCCCTGTAAACGCTTCACGTTACGCCTCGCGACGCACCGCGCATGACTCGGGGACAACGTGGATCGCTGCTCCTTCGCTGGCGGGGACTTACACCCCTTACGCTTCACCGGTTTCGCCGGCGCACCTACTCAAAACCATCCAGGAACAAGCCATCGGCAAGTACCGCCAGGTTTGCCTTGGCGACGTTCAACGAGGTGTGCCCGCCGGCCCGGGCGAATCGCCCCACGGCGTACAGTTCATTGCCCACCGTGAGCACCTGATCGACGCCCTGGGTGGAGCCACCGCTGAGGCCGTTTTCAGTGCCATTGCCGAGCGACTGCCAACCGCTGCCGTTCCAGCGCGCCACGCGCAAAGCAGGCTGGGTCCCCGCCTGATCGAAGTAGCCAGCGACGATGACATCGCCGGCAAGTACCGCCAGGGATCGGCCGATCCCATTCAAGCCGTTCTCCGCGCCGGTTCCCAGCGGGAACCAGGATAGGCCGTCCCAGCGCGCCACGCGGTTGGCCACCTGTCCGCCCGCCTGGGTGAACTCTCCGGCAGCGTAGAGATGGCTGCCCGTCTGCGCCAGCGCGCGTACCGGTGCGTTGAGCCCGTTGCCTGAACCCTCACCCAGCGACGACCAGACACCGCCATTCCAGCGCGCAATGAAGTTGGCGGACTGGCCGCCCGCCATGGTGAAAAATCCGCCTGCATACAGGTCGGCGCCCACGCCAGCCAGCGCCATCACGGAGCTGTTTACCCCATCGGATCCGGTTGACCCCAGCGACGACCAGGCACTTCCATCCCATCGAGCGACACGACTGGCTGGCTGCCCACCCGCCTGAGTGAAAAAGCCACCGACGTAGAGGTCCGTGCCAATGGTGGTCAAGGCGCGCACACCGCCATTCAATCCATTGGCCGCCGCCATCCCGAGCGGGGTCCAGTTGCTGCCATTCCAGCGCGCGACGCGATTGACCAGTTGCCCGTCTGCAAGCACAAAGTCACCGCCGACGATCAGATCACTGCCGGCGACCGCGAGCGCATAGGCGGCGTCGCTCAATCCGCTGCCCAGTGGCAACCACTCACTGCCGTTCCAGCGCGCTATGCGATTGACGTTGCCGGATCCGGCACGTAGAAAATTCCCGGCAACATACATATCGCCACCGAGGACGGCGACAGCATGGACATTGCCGTCCACACCCTGGGCTGCGCCGGTATCAAGGCCCCACCAGCTGCTCCCGTTCCAGCGGGCAATGCGACGGGCCGGCTGGGTTCCGGCGAGCGTAAAGGCGCCGCCGACATGAAGGTCGCCGGCCATCACGGCCAGCGCAAACACATCGACATTGACGCCGTTCTGCGCGCCTGAGCCGAGCGACGACCAGGACACACCGTCCCAGCGCGCCACATGATGGGCGACGAGGCCACCAGCGTGCGTGATATAGCCACCGACGTAAAGCGTGCCGCCATCCAGGGTCATCGCATTGACGAATCCATTGATGCCATTGCCGGTGCCACTGCCAAGCGAAGACCAGCCCAAGCCATCCCAGCGTGCAACGCGGTTGGCGGTCTGTCCGCCGGCGGACTGGAACGAGCCGCCGACGAGTAGATCGCCGCCCATCACTGCAAGCTCGCTGATGGTGGCGTCAACGCCGTTGGCGCCCCCAGCTCCGAGCGGCTGCCAGTTGCTGCCGTCCCAACGCGCGACATTGTTGGCTGTCAGCACACCCGCTTGCGTGAACGAACCACCGACGATCAGTGCTCCTCCGTGGGGGACCAGCGCTCTGACGCCCGTGGGAACGCCGTTGGCGACTCCGTTGTTGGCCCCGATGCCAAGTGGGGACCACGCAGAACCGTCCCAGCGCGCGATGTGATTCGCCGGCTGTCCTCCAGCCTGGTTGAAGCTGCCACCGATGAAGACATCCGTACCGATCACGGCGACTGCATGGACGCTGGGCACGCTGGTACCCGAGACTCCGTTCGCTGCTCCCGCGCCGAGCGCAGACCAGGTCGAACCATTCCAGCGTGCCACCCGATTGGCGCCTTGGCCACCGGCGATGGAGAAGCTGCCGCCAACATAGACATCGGCGCCGCTCACCGCGATCGCATAGACGGTGCCGATCACCCCGTTGTCAGGTCCTGTACCCAGCGTCGACCAGCCGGTGCCATCCCAACGCGCGATCGAGTTGGCCGCGACATTGCCGCAGGCAGCGAAATCGCCGCCGACATAGAGTTGATTGGAGCCGGCAACAGTCAGCGCGTGGATGGTTCCACTGCAGCCGAACGGCAAGCCGCCGAATTCGTTGCTCCACACGGTGCCGACTTCCGCCCGCTTGGGTACGAATCGCGGCCGCCCCTGCTGGTCTGTCACCAGTTCGAAGCCACTGGGATCCAGCGAACCGGAAAACCCCGCTGGCACAACGAGCAGACCGTCTGCGTCCAGATGATCGGCTATGCCGTGGCTTGCTTGCGTCGGTACCGTGGCAACACTCAGGATCAGCATCAAAGCGCCGCAGATCCAGGCACGCAGATCTGGCAGATGCCAGTGGGATCGTCCAGCAACGAAACCCATGACCCAGCCGGGATTGATCAGAGAAATGCCGTCGTGGCTGGCATGCGCCTGCTGCGCGGGCGCGCGCAGACTGGCACATCCAGCCACCGCCAACCGGACTTTTTTTTGCGCCCTGATCATGGTTCAGTCTTCCAGTCCGGAGACAAAGATCCGCTCGGTGGGCAATTCTGCGCTGAGCGGCCCGGACACCGTACTGGCGCCCGGGCTGGCGGCAATGCCAACTGCACCACCGCTGCCACCGGCCAGATCGGCGCGGTGCAACGGAGAACTCGCGCGTGCAGCGACACTGACCGCGACCGGCGCGATCATCCGGTAGTTGCCGCTGGATGAGTCGGCGGACAATGCAGGAGCGACGATCAGCAGTCCGATCAGCAATGAGCTGCGCATGAACGTGCTCATGGGCAGGTCGATGCCAGAAAGCCAGTGCCGCGCCTGATATTGCCGGCGCAGGTCGCGATCAAGGCCGCGGGTGTGCAGAAATTTCCCTGCACGGTATTGCCGAGGAACTCGCCGGTCGAAGTGGCCGCAGAGGCCACGGCGCAGTTGTTGTTCGGACTGGTCGCACTGTCCACTTGCAGGACCGATTCCTCAACGCGAACGGTGGTACCGGATTTCAGATTCACGGCAAGCGCCAGTTCATTATCCGGGCTGCGTTGCGCACGCAGGCTGGAGCGCGCGATCCGCACCACGCCACCCAGATCGGCGACCAAAGTCTGATTGCTGGCATCCTGCGGGTCGAGCGTACGCGCATCGATCTGGACATCTTCCAGCTCAAGCAGATTGGAGGATGTGCTGTATTCGATGCCCATGCAGCGGTTGTAGCTCGGCACAATGCATTCGACCTGGATCCGGCTCCGGCTGATCCTGCCCGGATGCTCATGACGGAGACCCCAGACCGACCCCGGCGCCAGCGTGCCCTGCTGGGCGGCCCTGACCCACAGCGAGAGACCCTCGATGTCGGTGGGTTTGCTCGCCAGTCCAGGCCGATAGCGCACGCCCATCACCAACGGAGCGATCACGTCGAGCAGGCGGACCTCCAGATTGCGCACCGACAGATCGGCCGATGCCACTTCCAGTCCATGCACACCGATCGGCGCCACCGAATTGGTCGAGGGTTCATTGGCACCATCGATTTCGATCGTGGAATCGCGCAGGCTCGCATGCGAGCGGGCGATCGAATCGAAGATGCGCAGGCCGTAGGCGCTCGACGCCTCGGCGCGGGTGCGCACGCGGACCGCGATATCAGTCCAGACACCGCCGCCGCTCAGGTAGGCACCGCGCTGACCCTCGGCGCCATTGGAGGCGATAAGCAACAAGCCATTGTAGAAATTGAAATCGCCGACTGCGCAATCGGCGCGCAGACCGTAGGTGAAAGCGCCACCCTCCGACTCGCCGACGACATTGCTCAGCCGGGCACCCGTGGTGCACAGGTAGAGAGCGGGCCGCTGCCCGCCCGCCACCAGAGGTGCAGCGACGCTGCGGCCGCGGACTTCGGTCAAGGTGATCTCGCTGACCGCCATCGTGGGATCGCCGCTGGCATGCGCGGCGATGGCAATGGCCGCTGCCGAACCACTGACCACTCCGGTGTTGGAAACCGTAAGTGCACGCAGATGCGCGTTGGACTGCATCAGCAGGGTATTGGGAAGCGCGGTCGAGGTAATCGAACTCGCCTCCATGCCGCGGCCGCTCAGGGTGACATGTGAGGGCACTGTGATCGTCGCGGCGCCCAGGTCGTAGTGTCCGGCGTCCAGTTGCACCGCAAGCGGTGCCGCCGCCGATGCCGCTGGCAGCGAAGCCAGCGCGGCAGCGAGCGCCGCGCCATTGGCCAGCGCATCGCCGTCCGCAGAAATTTCGATGGTGCGCTTCATTGTGCCCCTCGCCCGCAGCGCGTATGGCGCAGCATTCAAGCGGGGGCGCGGGGCCATCTCTGAATCGCCGGCAATCTGGATGCCAAGGAACAGTTGGGTTCCCCAGATATCCGCAGGCAGCGGCGTGACCAGGCCGAGTTCAACGGCGAAGTTGCCGCCGTCCACGGCCACACCGGTCTGGGTTTCGGTCCACAGCGCACTGCCGCCACTGACCACGTCATACAGGCGAAAGCTGATATTGAGATTGGCGGTGATCGGCTGACCGCCCGCAGTAGCGAGATTGCCCTGGTAGGCCAGAGTATTTGGTGCTGCCGCCCAGAGCGCCAGCGGCGACAGCAGCAACAGGACAATCAGGATCAGACGGCTGCGCATGGCAAGGTCTCCTCGGGTGGACAGGACATGCGATCTGACGGCCGGCTGCAGGATCGCTGAAGGCATCGGATGCTGTTGCAGCAAGCCTAGGCGGCCAGCAGGCGAATACTCAATGGAACCGCGCTGAAGATTTCTGAAATCTGCTGAAAGACTTGCGGATCAAGCCGATAGCGACTGAGGCGCACAGCAGTATCGGACCTGCACCGGGCATCAGCACCGCTCCGTCGGGAAGCACGCCATGGGTTTCAGCAGTGCGCAGGCACTACCGCAATCGGGTCTCCCCCGCGACTGGCCGGAGCCGTTGTGACAGGCTGCGCGCGTCAGCGGCTATCCGCGGCCGGCACGCTCGGTACTGCGCTGGAGCCGTGAAAGCGGTTTCAGTCGATCGCTGGCGCAGACGCCGACAACTGTCTGCTTACGCAGGCCTGGAGCCTTTCCCGGTTTCCGGCCGCAGCGGTCCACTCGACCAGGGCAAGCGACCCCACCGCATCCCAGCGCTCGGCGATTTCGTCGGGCACACAATCGGCATAGTCGAGCGCGCCGGCGCGGGTGATCACGTCATAGGCGAGGTCGCCGACGGCGTAAGGATGACGCGTGGGCCCGGTTCCCGGATCGGCAATCGGGGTGTCATCGATGAGCTTTGCGACAAGGCATTCGCGGTGGACATCGAAGTGCACGACCATCCGATCGAACTGGACGTCCAGGCCCAGCACGTTTTTCCAGGGCAGCGTCGCGATCCTGACGAGGTCTTCGCACGACCCAGGCCCGAGCGCGAGCGCACGCTGGCGTGCCGCCTGCTGGCTGTCCGGGTCATCCATCACCCTGGGTGGCGGTGGAGGCGGCGGCGGTGGCTCCGCGGCAACTCGCTCGCCTGACAACAGCAACAGGAAGATCAGACCGGCGGTAGCACTCACACGGCACTCCATCTCATTGGCCCGCGCGCGCAGGCGAATCGCTTCCACGCGAATGATGCACTCCGCTCTGACCGGGCGCTACCTCAGTCGGCACCGGGGCCAGACACGGCGCGCGGCTGCGGGCCGAGCCTTGCCGGCTGTCCACTAAGCCGCCCTCCCCGCATCAGGCCACCGCCCAGCTTGCCGGACGTGGTCTTGCACCTTGGTCCGCATCTGGGGTCACCAGCGGTTATCCCGATGCCAGGATACTCAACAAGCGAACCGCCGGTATGCTGACATCGAACCGGAAGCGGAATTTCATCGTCCCGCGCATCCCCCACTGTGCTCGAGGAATCCTGCTGTTCGCCTTCGAGACTCAGTATCGTTCGCAGAAGTTCGCCCGGCGGGGCAACCGCTCAGGCCGCGTTTCGGCAGCCTGCATTGTTGCGCCCATCGGCTGCAGTGCGGCTCGGGCAGAACCTGCCGAGCGCAGGCTCTCGCCAGACCATCCCCAATCCCGTTCGCTTTGACAGCCATCGAGTTCGCCAATGCTCCAATCAAGACGCGACGGCCGGATCAGAAAATCCGGGGTCATTCGGCCAACTCCCTTTTGGCCTCGTTGTTCCGGGTAGCTTGCAACCCAAGCTCTGCGGTACGGGCCGCCAGTTCTGCCGAAATCACTCCGATGCAGGCTTCCACCAGCGTCCGCAGTGAGTCCCTTGAAATCGTGTCGATACGCGTGCCACCCACCGAATTGGTGAGAAACGCCATACAGTTTTCGGTGGTGTAGGTCTTTTTGAGCACGGCCGCCACCATGCCACTGACCGCCTGCGCTACTTCCTTCGTCGCCGCTGCCGAAAGCGGCGGTCGCTGGCTGACGACACCGACTTGACCACTGCCATACACATTGGCGGATGCGGTGGTCAGCGAGGAGTCACGCTGGGCTTCGATGGCCTCGCGGTTCTCGGTGGCATCGGCCAGGGCCTGCTTCGCCGCGGTCAGCTTTCCTGCTGCGGATTGGGCGTTGGCATTGGCCTCGGCGACTCCGGGTTCGAGCGCATCGGCTGCGGCCTTGGCTTCGGCCTTCTCAGCAGGCGTTGCCGTTGCCGAGTTTGCCACCGTGGTCTCGTGGTCGCGGGCAGCCTTGAGCGCACTCGCCTTCTCGATGACCAGGGCTTGGGCCTCGGCATCCGCGGCAACCGCTGCGTCGAGGGCCTTCTTGGCTGCTGCCTCGTTCTGTCTTGCCTGTTCCAGCATCTGCTGATTGCTGAGCAGCAGTGCCGACGAACTGGCACTGCCACCACCGGTGAGCACGACCGGACTGGCCGCAACCGCACCGGTCAATTGCTCGATGGCCAGCACCACGGCGATCAGGTCCTGGCTGCGGGTCAAAAAGGTCGCCGCGTCCGAAGCACTGATCGCCTTGTTGGCCTGTGCCTCACACATGCGATAGAGCGCATCGCGCATCAGCGTGATCGATTGGGTACGCAGACCGAGACTGCCGGCATTGCTCTGCAGGGCCGCAGCCGCCGAGGCTGAGTTCCTGTTGGCGCCGGTGAGCCCAAAACCCAGGGCCGAGGCATAGGAGGCCAATGCATCAGGACTCGGCTCCGCACAGTATTTCTCGCCGGTCATGATCACCAACCGCTGCTGGGCGTCCAGATGGACAGCCTTTGCAGCGCCCTCGCTCTGGGAAAAATCAGTGCTTCGGCCGATGGTCTGAAGATTGGCGCAGCCGGCGACAACACAGAGTGCCGCCAGGGCGATCATCAGGCGCAACGGGCCGGACCATCGACCGGATGTGCGTTCGGGAGCAGCGGCTGCAGCGTGGAAGGTGTTCATCGGCGTTCCTCGTGTGGGCGATGGCGCCACGTCGCCGCACTCTGCAGGGCAGGTCGGATCGCGTAGTGCTGACCCGACGATGCAAAGACCCCGGCGAAGTTGCGGTGGTGCGTGTCGTTGCCACTGAAGAGGAGGCAGGAACCGAAACGTCTCAGCGCCGGCATTCAGTCGCCGACGATCAGGACACGATCATGCCCGCGGCCATGCCGGTAGTTATCGGGCGCAGGTTTCTGGCCCGCGTGAACCGGGGACCGCAGGCTGCCGCACCCCGGCGCAGCGCAGCACTGGCACTGGCACTTGCACGGGCAGCCAGAGGGTGTCGCCGGCCTGCGCGCGGACGCGACGTCACGTGATGAAGGCCCCGACGACGCCAAAGAAAAGGGCCGCAGTGCGGCCCTTTCCGTCCCCAGCGCGGCAGCGGATCAGGCGATTGCGCGGCGCACCGAGACAACGCCGATCAGACCCAGCATCAGGCCAGCCAGCACCAGCGCCCAGCTGTTCGAAGCCGGAACCGGCCGCGGCGGTCCCAGCGGAGCAGAACAGACGCCGTCGATGGCGAAGGAGAACGCCAGCGGATTGCCGCCGATTACCGCCTCCGCCGCGGTCCAGTCGGCCACTCCGGCACCCGGCGCGATGATCACGCCATTGTCCGTGGAACCGCTGGCACCCGCCGATGCCGCGAAAAAGTTGTTGAACCCGGCGGCATTGGCGGCGGCATTGGTCCCATAGCCGGAAAGCCAGAACCGCGTATCGGCCGCCACGCTCAGCCCGGTCGGGATGAATGTTGCTTCGATGATCGATGTGCCAGCACCAAAGGCGCCCAGGGTTGTCTGTGCTGACTGGGCCACCGTCGCGATCGGATTGATCCCGGAAACTGGCGCCGTGTTGCTGCCGTTGTCCGCAAAGAGGTCCACGGCAAAGGCCTGCGGTGCCGCGTCAGCCTGCACCATCTGGACGCGGATCTGAGTGATATCGAAGTTGCCCGTTCCGCAGCCGGTGCCCGCGAGTATGAAATCGTCCGCGGTGCGGGCGGTCAAGGTGCCCGAGCTGTCCTGCGATGCCAGCGAAGTGGTGCCATCGCTCTGCTCATTGTCGTACAGGCTGCCCGCCGGTACGTACGGTCCGCCAGCGGGAATGCCGTCTGGTGTCACCGTACGGAGCTGCTGAAAACTGCTCTGCTGAGCCATGGCGCTGCCGGCAGAAAGTGCAAGTACAAGAAGGGTGCAACGGGTTCGTGCAGGAAAGCGCATGGACATCTCCGGAAGGGCGACGGGTTCGGTGATTGAAATCAGCGGCAAGCAGGTTTGTTGCGTAGCCACGATGATGCGACAACGCTGGTCCCGAAAGCTTGACCGAGACGGTCGACGGCTGCAGTGCCTGGATGACGCGCAACCTTAGCCCTTTCGATGAACCCGGTCAAACCCGGACTACAAGCCAACGCGACCGGCATTGGCGGTGCACGTGTGATGCAGAATCTGGCCTCACAGGAACGCGCAACCACGCATAAGAGAGCTCGCGCCAGCCCAGGCGAGCACTGCCGGCGCGGATCACCACTCAAGCCTCGGTTTCCTCGATCGCTCCCATCAACGCCCCTGTCCAGAGCATCCGACACCAGCGCATAATGGACCAAACGCGCTGCTGGAAAGGCGGCTTGCCGTTGATCACCGCGACAACGGATGCGCAGCCGCCGCTGTCCTGATTCGCCCTTTCGCAGTCGATTCAGCCACTGGCACCAGGACACGCTGCGCAGTCGAATCTGGCAGATAGTGGAGACAAGTCGGAGATGGACATGCGTACGCTCCCCCTCAGCCCGGGCAACCGCGAGGACAGGATCAGCCGAGCCAGCGAGCTGCCGGGTTGCAGCGCATGAAGGTCGGCTTCATCGGACTGGGCGTGATGGGTGAGCCGATGGCGCGCAATCTGCTGCGCTCTGGGCAAGCGCTGATCGTCTGGAACCGCAGCCCGGGCAAGAGCGAGGTACTGCACCAGCTCGGCGCCGCCGTCGCCGCCAGCATCGACGCCGTGTTCGATCAGACCCGCGTCGTGATGCTGTCGCTGTTGAATGAACAGGCGATCGACTCGGTACTCGATCGCGGTTCGACGAACTTCGAGGCACGCACGCGCGGCAAGACCCTGGTCAATCTCGGCACCACCTCGCCGGGGTATTCGCAGCAGTTGGCCAAGCAGATTCAGTACGTAGGCGGCACCTACGTGGAAGCGCCCGTCTCCGGCTCGCGGGGCCCGGCCGAGAGCGGCCAGCTGATCGGCATGCTGGCGGGGCCAGCCGAAACGATGGCTGCAGTCGCCGCGCTGCTCGCTCCGTTGTGCACGGAGGTCTTTCAGTGCGGCGAAGTACCGAACGCCCTGCGCATGAAACTTGCGGTGAACCACTATCTGATTGCGACGGTGACTGCACTGGCTGAAACCGTACACGCTGCGCGCGCCGCAAACATCGACCTGCGCACCCTGCAACGCGTTCTGGACGCCGGCCCGATGGCCAGCACGGTCTCGCGCAGCAAGCTCGCCAAGATGATCGAGCAGGATCTCGCACCGCAGGCCGCAATCCGCGACGTCCAGAACATCGCGCGTCTGGTCGCACAGCAATGCGCCGATGCTGGAGCGTCAGCGCCGATCATCGATCTCTGTGCTGCACTGTTCCGCAATGCCGATCAGCACGGCCTCGGCGAACTCGATATGGCAGCGGTGGAGCGGATGCTCTGACCGAGCTTCGTGCGACGAGAAAGCGGCTGTCCAGGCGGCCGGCGCTGCGCGGGCCACCGGCGGTTCCGCGGATTCGCGGCATCTCATGCAATGCCGCGGCCGCGCACAGCGCGCACCGGCCGCGGCGACACCAACAGACGCCAGCGCAAGCCGGGGCCCAGAGGGATGCGGAACCTGCACACGCGGGTCGGCTCGGCGGAAGCGCTCATGACTTCAGCGCAGCAGGTGTTGCGGCAACTGGCGACCACGCGGCTTTCCACAATCTCCGGCAAGCCAGCCTGCAACGATGCGATCACATAAGACTTGGCGTGACGTCCGGAGCCTTCCCGGAATGCTCGTTGAGCCGCCCCAGCGTACTGTCGAGCAGGCGCTCCAGCTTGCCGGCAGCGCCATGCACGGCCTGCTCCCGTGTTGCGGCATGCTCGGTCACCGCGACAGGCGGCCGGTTTTCCAGGCGTGCCTCCAGCATGCAGCGCTGATCGTGCTGTCCACCCTTGCTGCCGTTCTCGTCGCCCATATGCACCTCGACGCGGGTAATGTGCCCGCTGAACCGCGCCAGCGCCTCACTCAGCGTGGTACTGACCCATGCTGAGAATGCTGCATTGCCATCAATGTGGACATCGGTATTGACCTGGATCTTCATGGGTCGCTCCTGTTGAATTTTGAAGTTGATCGGATGCGCGGCCTCGAATCTGGCGGCGCGATGGGACTGCGGATTGCAATAAACGCAGACCGTCCATGACTTCTGCGTCGAGTGTGCCTGGCGTGCCTGCTGACCCTGGCCGTTGCGGTGCGCTGGCGAACGGGCCAATCCGGTTGGAAGCCCTGGGACTGTCTGCCGCGCCGAAGCGGCCATACCCGAGTTCACGGCGGTGAACACAGCCTGTCGCGTGCAGTTCCTTTTTTACCTTAGCACGCGAAGTGCGGGAACCTCGGCGCGTGCCAAGATGATGGCAGGCACAGCCGCGGCGCCTGCGCGAACGAGGCAGTTTGCTTCGCTGCGCCGACCTCACGGCACCCGCTTCGAGTTCAGCCATCGTGGCGAAAACGGCTGCGGATCGCGTCAGCCCCGCATTCTGGTCCGGGCGCCCGAAGGAGCCCTCCGCTGGCGTCCAGACGCCCTGCCAGACGGCATCGTCCCGAGCCTGGAAAAATCTTCATGAACTGCGCCAAGTCATTGCTCAAAAACAGGAAACTTCAAATTCTGCTATACTGGCACTGATATCGGAGAGCATCGCCACGGTGCCCATCTTCGCCACCCAGATTGCTGGCCGCAGTCCCTGACGGCCCAATCCGAATCTGATTCCTGTCGCGACCCTGGTCGCCTTCTGATATTGCTACTCCGCCGGCGCGTGCCCTGCGCCATCCAGGCGCCAGGCGCGTAATCAAAACGACCTGCCGCCGACCTCCCGGGTCCATGCCCATCGTGCCGTGACCCCTGCACTCGCCTCCGTCAAGAGAGACTGCCATGTCAACGAACATCTCAAGCCAAAGCACATCTGACCCGACTCCGGGTGAGGACAACAATGCCCAGTGGATGCAGCGGCGGCAGTCTGCGATTCCGCGCGGCGTTTCCACCCTGCTGCCGATCTTTGTCAAGCGCGCAGAAAATTCTGAAATATGGGATGTCGAAGGCAGACGCTATATCGATTTTGCATCCGGGATTGCAGTGCTGAATACCGGCCATCTGCATCCACGCGTGAAGGCCGCGGCAATGGCACAACTGGAACACTTCAGCCATACCTGCTTCCAGATCACGCCCTACCCTGCCTATGTCGAACTCGCCGAGCGCCTCAATCAGCTGGTTCCGGGAGAAAGTGCAAAGAAGAGCCTGTTCTTCTCCACCGGAGCCGAAGCCGTCGAGAACGCCGTCAAGATCGCGCGTGCCCACACCCGCCGCAATGGCGTGATCGCATTTTCCGGTGGCTTTCATGGCCGCACCCTGATGGCGATGGCGTTGACCGGCAAGGTGCAACCCTACAAGGCCGGCTTCGGTACCCTGCCCGGCGAGGTCTATCATCTCCCGTTTCCGATTGCCTACCACGGCATCAGCGCGGCGCAGTCGCTGCAGGCGCTCGACACGCTGTTGCACGCGGATATCGATCCGGCTCAGATCGCAGCGATCATCGTCGAACCGATCCAGGGAGAAGGCGGCTTCTACGTTGCGCCAGCGGAGTTTCTGAGGAGTCTGCGCCGGCTCTGTGACCAGCACGGCATCGTGCTGGTCATCGATGAGGTGCAGACCGGCTTCGCCCGCAGCGGACGCATGTTCGCGATCGAGCACGCCGGCATCGAACCCGACCTGATGACCCTGGCAAAGAGCATGGGCGGCGGCTTCCCGATTTCGGCCGTGGTCGGCAAGGCCGCGATCATGGATGCCCCGTCGGCGGGCGGACTCGGCGGGACCTATGCAGGTTCGCCCATTGCCTGCGCCGCGGCGCTTGCCGTACTCGAAGTCATCGCCGACGAGCACCTCTGCGAGCGCGCCGAGCAGATCGGTCAGCGCTTGCGCGGGCAACTGGAGCGCCTGCGCAACGATGCGATTCTGGCGCCGGTGATTGGCGACATCCGAGGTCTGGGCGCCATGCTGGCGATGGAACTGGTCGAGAACGCCTGTGTCGAGCAACCCAATGCCGCGCTGACGCGGGCACTGATTCCGGCCTGCGCCAAGCGCGGCCTGATCCTGCTCCCCTGCGGCATACGCGGCAACGTGATCCGCTTCCTGATGCCACTGACCATCAGCGACGCGCTGCTGGATGAGGGCACTGCCATTCTTGCCGACGCCATGCGCGACCTCGTCGGGCATCCCGCCAACTGACCTCTACCGCAACCACTCGACCGCAGATCGCGCCCCAGCTTGCTGCAATCTCCGTTTCCGCTCCACCCGCCAGAGCGCATCAGATCCAGAGTGGCCGCAGCGCGACTGCAGCCGTTCAGCCCCATCACAAGGAACCCCATGACTCATCCCTTCGCAATCGCCGGCGTGCAAATGCCGGTCCCCGCCATGACCAGCAATCTGGTTGCCATGCTGCAGCGAATCGACGTGGTAATGGCGCGTTTTCCGTGGACACAGATGATCGTATTCAGCGAATTGGCCACCTGCGGGCCAGTCGCCAACCAGCCAGTTCTGCTGCCCGGCCCTGAAGAAGCAGCCTTGCAGGCCGCGGCCGCCAGGCATCGGATCTGGCTGATTCCCGGATCCACGTTTGAGCGTGGCAGCGACGGCAGGCTCTACAACACCGCATCGGTGATCAACCCGCAGGGCATCGTCATCGCCCGCTACCGCAAGATGTTTCCGTTCCTGCCCTATGAAAAGGAAGTCACTGGCGGCACCGAGTTCTGCGTCTTCGATATTCCCGGACTGGGTCGCTGCGGACTGTCGATCTGCTACGACATCTGGCTTCCGGAAACCACGCGCACGTTGACCGCAATGGGCGCGGAAGTGCTGATTCACCCGGTGCTGACTGGCACCATCGATCGCGATGTAGAACTGGCCATTGCCCGCGCCACCGCAGCACAGTTCCAATGCTATGTATTCGATATCAATGGCCTGGACGCTGGCGGCATCGGACGCTCCTGCGTCGTCGACCCCACTGGCACTGTGCTGGCGCAAGCCGGTGGCGGCTCCGAAACCCTGCCCATCGAAGTCGACTTTGCCCGCGTGCGCCGCCAGCGCGAGGCTGGCGTCAATGGCCTGGGACAACCACTGAAGAGTTTCCGCGATCGCAGCGTCGACTTTGCGGTCTACCGGCGGAACGCTGGAGTGGATGCCTACCTGCACTCCCTCGGTGCGCTGGAAATTCCGGTGCAGGGCGGCCGCGTCGGCATCGGAACTGCCACCCCGGAAATCATCGCGCCGTTGCCACCCAAGGCATGAATCGGCCCGCTTTCATCCAGCATTTGCCAGCGCCACACCGCACCCCAACTTCAAGGAGTCTTCCATGACAAGCAGTCGCAAGCGGCCGTCCAGAAACCAGCGCGACAACGATCGCGATAACGGGAACGACGCCGGCACCAGAAATCCGGAAGGCATGGATGACAGCGGTGCCGCAGTGGCGCTTGCCGCTGCCGGGAACACCCCACTGGGCGAGTACTACTCGGCGGCGCAACTGCGCAATGATCGCTGGGCCACCTTGAAGAGTCTGGCGGCGCGATTGAGCGCTGGAGTGGACAAAGGCGACCGCGAACCCCTGGTAGACCGGATCACGGCGATGCTGCGTACCCTCGCACCCGTCGAGGCCTACTGGGCATTCCCGGGCAGGCGCGGGCTGGAACAGCTCAGTCGCCTGCTGGCACGCGGCGATGTGCAGGACTTCGCGCGCCTGATCACGCGCATGGTGCGTTCCCTGCAGAGCGGCAGTTATCGCCGCCGACCGGCAAGCTTTGTTGCCGAGACCGAGCGCGAGCTTGATGAAGATCCGGAACGCATCGAAACCAATGAACAGCGCGCCCAGTCGCGGCCCTTCTTCGAGATCCTCATCGTCGATGACCTCAGTCCGGCACAGCAGGAAGCGCAGTCGACTGCACTACGCGAACAACGCCGCGCGGATGATCGCTTCATCTATGAGCCGGTGGTCGTCACAACATTTGAGGATGCGCTGATTGGTGTGCTGTTCAACTTCAACATACAGTCGGTAGTCGTCCGTCATGACTTCGGATTTCGATCCGCGAACAGGATGGAGATCCTGCAACGCTATCTGAGCCGCGTCGGCGACGAAGACCTCGACGCAATCGAGCCGGAGGACTACGGCCCCGAGTTGTGCCGGCTGCTGCGCAAGATCCGCCCGGAACTCGACATCTTCCTGGTGACCGATCGTTCGGTCGAAGACATCGCCAGCCGCGACCTTGGCGGCTGCGCGCGCGTGTTCTACAACCAGGAAGATTTCACCGAGCTGCATCTCAACATCCTGCGCAGCCTGAACGCACGCTACAACACCCCCTTCTTCACCGCACTGAAGGAGTATTCCAAGCAGCCTACGGGCGTTTTCCACGCCATGCCAATCAGCCGCGGCAAGTCCCTGATCCGATCCAACTGGATTCGCGACATGAGCGAGTTCTATGGCATGAACATCTTTCTTGCCGAGACCTCGGCTACCTCGGGTGGACTGGATTCCCTGCTGGACCCTACCGGCCCGATCAAGCTGGCGCAGGAGCTCGCTGCGCGCGCCTTCGGCGCCAAGCAGACCTTCTTCGCCACCAATGGCACGTCGACCTGCAACAAGATCGTGGTGCAAGCCATTGTGCGACCTGGCGACATCGTGCTGGTGGATCGTGACTGCCACAAGTCGCACCACTATGGCATGGTGCTTGCGGGCGCCAACGTGGTGTATCTCGATAGCTATCCGCTCAACGAGTACTCGATGTACGGTGCCGTACCGCTGCGCGAGATCAAGCATCAGTTGCTGAAGCTGAAAAAGGCCGGAAAACTCGATCGCGTTCGCATGCTGCTGCTGACCAACTGCACCTTCGACGGCATCATCTACAACGTCGAAAGGGTGATGGAGGAATGCCTGGCGATCAAGCCAGATCTGGTCTTCCTCTGGGATGAAGCCTGGTTCGCCTTCGCCCGCTTTTCACCGACCTATCGGCAGCGCACCGCGATGGCCACCGCCGAAGTACTGCGCGCGCGTTTCCGCGATCCTGCCTACGCCCGGCGCTACGCCCTTCACCAGGCCGAGATCGAGGGAATGAGCGACGAGCAGTTGCTGGAGACCCGACTGCTGCCCAACCCCGACAAGGCGCGCGTCCGCGCCTACGCCACCCAATCGACCCACAAGACGCTGACCTCGCTGCGCCAGGGATCAATGATCCATGTCTACGATCAGGACTTCAAAGGCGAAGTCGAGCAGGCATTTCGCGAGGCCTATATGACGCACACCTCGACCTCGCCAAACTACCAGATCATTGCCTCGCTCGACGTCGGCAGGCGTCAGGTGGAACTGGAGGGCTACGAGTTCGTCCAGAAGCAGATCGAGGCGGCAATGGCCATGCGCAAGGCGATCGACGCCCATCCCCTGCTGCGCAAGTACTTCAAGGTGCTCAGCGTCAGCGAGATGATCCCGGCGGAGCACCGCGCCTCCGGTATCGAGAGCTACTGGGACCACAAGCAGGGTTGGAACGACACCTGGGATGCCTTCAGTCACGACGAGTTCGCACTGGACGCCTCGCGTGTGACCCTGGCGGTCGGTGCTGCCGGCTACGACGGCGACACCTTCAAGAACGAAATACTGATGAACAGGCACGGTATCCAGATCAACAAGACCTCGCGCAATACCGTGCTGTTCATGACCAATATCGGCACCACACGATCCTCGGTCGCCTATCTCATCGAGGTGCTGGTCAAGGTCGCCCAGGAACTCGACGCGCAGTTGGAGGATGCCAGTGGCATGGAGCGGCGCGGATTCGACCGCCGGGTCAAGTCGTTGACCGAGGAATATCCGCCATTGCCTGATTTCTCCCGCTTCCACGACGCGTTCCGACGAGGGCGCGCCGAGGGTACCGCCGAAGGTGACATCCGGAGCGCGTATTTCCTGGCCTATGACGAGAGCAACTGCGACTACTTCGCACTGGATGACGGCTCGATGGAGACCGCCATGGATGGCGGTCGCGAACTGGTTTCCAGTGCCTTCATCATTCCCTATCCACCGGGCTTTCCGATTCTGGTCCCCGGGCAGGTGATTTCCAAAGAGATCCTGCACTTCATGCGCGCGCTGGACGTGAAGGAGATTCACGGCTACCGGCCAGACCTCGGATTGCGCGTGTTCACCGACGATGCGCTGGCCAAGGCTGGCAGCGCGCGCTGAACCCACAAGGAGAATTCCATAATGACAGTACGTCGCCGACTCAAGAACATCTCGGAGGTTCGCCGATTCTTTCATCGCTTTGAGGAACCGGTCTATTTCGTCAGCGCAACCAACTTCAACCTGCTCGGTCTCGACGAGTGGGTCAAGAACCTCAGCTTCATCAGCTACATCGACTGCTACGACGGCCAGCATCCCAATGTGTTCTGTCCGTCCGAGCAGACACACGAAGAATTCCAGTCGATCGAGGACATCAACAACTATCTGCTGCAGCACAAGGAAGTCATCGATCACATCCGCCGGCGTGGCGGCAAGCCGAAGTTCATCTTCCTGATGTTCGACGAGAAGACCGAGTCACTGGCAGCCGAATTGGGCGCCGAGATCCTGTTCCCGAAGGCCGAGTTGCGCAATCGAATCGACAACAAGATCGAGACGGTACGCATCGGCAACAAGGCCGGTGTGCCCTCGGTTCCCAACGCATTGTCCGAGATCGCGGACTACGCGCAACTGATGAAGGTTGCCCAGAAGGCCGGGCTGGGTAGCGATCTGGTCCTGCAGTCGGCCTATGGCGATTCCGGTCACACCACGTTCTTCATCGCCACCGAGGATGATTTCCGCAAGCACCAGCACGACATCATCGGGCAGGGCGAAATCAAGGTGATGAAGCGGATCAACTGTCGGGGCGCCGCGATCGAGGCCTGCGCGACCAAGCAGGGCACCATCGTCGGACCGCTGATGACCGAACTGGTCGGTTTCAACGAGCTCACACCCTATCGCGGTGGCTGGTGTGGAAACGAGATCTTCGCCAATGCGTTCTCGACCAAGGTGCGCAACCTGGCCCGCGACTACACCTTTGCTTTCGGCGAGCAGTTGCGCAAGGAAGGCTACCGCGGCTATTTCGAACTGGACTTTCTGGTCGACAGCAAGACCCGAGACATCTATCTGGGCGAACTCAATCCGCGCATCACCGGCGCCAGCTCGATGACCAACCATGCAGCGTTCGCGCACGCCGACGCGCCCCTGGCGCTGTTCCATCTGCTGGAGTTCTCCGATGTTCCGTTCAACATCGACATCGCCGAACTCAATGGGCGATGGGCTGATCCCGAGAACATCGATTCCTGGTGCCAGATGGTGGTCAAGCACACTGGAGATTCGATCGACCGCATCACCGAGGCGCCGGAGTCGGGGATCTGGCGCATGGGCGAGGACGGCGACGTCGCCTTTGACCGCTTCGACTACCATCGTCGCGCGGTGCGCAGCGAAAATGAGGCCTTCTTTCTGCGCATCATGAAGGCAGGCGATTATCGCTACGAAGGCGCCGACCTCGGAATCCTGGTATTGCGCGGACGCGCGATGAGTGACCGTTTCGAACTTACCGAGCGCGCGCGTCAATGGATCGAAGGCATCCGCCGCCATTATCGTGCCGAGTCGCTGGCTGAGCCGACGCTGACGGTGCCGGCTGAGCATCATTTCAAGTACCTTTGACTTGAACTGCGCACTGCACTGCAGGGATTTGCGGGAACCCTCTTGAACCTCCGCTTCCAGGCCATCAGCGACAATAGCGAGGGACCCGCCTGGCCCGAGCTCTATCGGCGCCTCTGGCCCGCCTATCGACAGTGGTATCTGCGCGATGGCCACATGGCCCGGCCGAGCTATCTCGCCTGCCGACGCGCGGTCGAACACCACATGCCCGAGTGGGCACCGATCTGGGCACAGCAGGTCGAGCGTATTGGCGGGGGCGACATCAGCGCGCGCTTCCTCAGCCTGTGGTGTCCGCCGGCCTACGACAGCGCCTGCTCGCAAGCCATCTGGCCAGGCGCCGAGCCGCTGCTGGTGCGCAATTACGACTATGCCGCCAAGTACTTCGACGCCATTGCCCTGCACACGCAGTGGGGCAGTCGGCGCGTGCTGGGCACCAGCGATTGCCTGATCGGTCTGGTCGACGGCATCAATGATGCGGGCCTTGCGCTGTCACTGACCTTTGGCGGTCGCGGCGTGGTCGGCGAGGGGTTCGGCGTGCCGGTGGTGCTGCGCTACGTGCTGCAGACCTGCAGCACTGCAGCCGAGGCTGCGGCAGCGCTCGCGCGCATTCCGACCCATATGGCCTACAACGTCACCGCGCTCGACGCCCACGGCGGCCGCGCCACCGTTTTCCTGTCGCCGGATCGCCCGGCCATCGTCACCGCCAGCCCGGTAGCGACCAACCATCAGCCCGGTGATGAGAGCCGCGGCCAGGCCTACCTCTCCGCTACCGTCGAGCGCGAGCGCTACCTGCTCAATCGGATGACACTGCACGAAGAGCCCGCCGAGCGATTCATCGCGGCGTTCCTGCGCCCTCCGCTTTTTTCACTCGCCTACGAACGCCAACGCGGCACCCTGTACACCGCAGCGCTATGGCCTCGGCAGCGAATGCTCTGCTATCGCTGGCCACAGGCACACTGGGCACTGAGTCTGGACCACTTCGACGCCAGCAGCCGACCGCTGGATTCTGCAACCGCGACAGCAGCCGTCTGGGGTCCGTCAGCGATTGTCCCCGGCATCGTGTGAGTCCAACCACAGCCCTGTGACCAGCGCACCGAGATCCACTGCAATCTGCCGGACATGAGGTACGGGCGCAGACAGCGCCGCATCTGCACATCAGGGGATACCCGACATGCAAATCCTGGCATTGCGCTGACCGGAGCCGGACCAGGGTCAGCGAATCGACAGGCGCTCGCGCTGATCCACCCAACGATCGACCATCGGGCCATCGCGAGTTCGGACGCTCCGAACCTCGGCCCTCGTTGTGGCTGGTGGCACACTCAGGAACCTGCCCTGTCATCGCGCGACGGTCGTCGAGTTGCCGGCCGAGCGGACTCGACCGGCAGTCCAGCCGCGGTCGGATCGCCAGGAGAGCGATCCGACCAGGGCGCTCAAGCGCTACAGTCCATTTCCGATCGCCTTGGCCAGGGAGCCATTGGCGTCATCGCCACTGAACTCCCAGAAGAAGGCGCCACCTAGGTTGCGGGTGCGCACGTACTGCATCTTGTCGGCGATGGAAGCGGGTGTATCAAAATTCCAGAAGGTAGTGCCGTTGTAGATCCAGCGCCCCATCGACTGCGGATGGCTGTAGCTCGGCCAGGCAAGATTCTTGAGCACTTTGTAATCTTCGATGCCCTGCTCGTAGGTCCCTGGCGCCGCGCTGCCGGTCTGATACAGGCCGTTGTTGATATTGGGCACGCCGGTCCAGCCGCGACCATAGAAGCCGATACCGAGATTCAGTTTTGACGCCGGCACACCGCGATCGAGAAAGGCCTGGATCGCATCATTGCTGTTGTAGAAGCGGACGTCGCCGGTCGAGGGATCATCGGATGCGGCAAACAGCGCCGAGTGGAAATTGGTACGCGGCTCCCAGGCGCCGTGGAAGTCATAGGTCATCACATTGATGTAGTCCAGGTACGGGTGATACGCCGCCGGATTGGTGACGCGGATCTTGTCGATACCGGCGCCAACGGCCACGGTCAGCAGGAGTCCGGGCCGCACCGCATTCAGTTGATTGCGGAACTCGGCCATCAGTGCGGTGAAGTTTGCGCTTTCTTCGGGCGTGCCGCAGGACAGGCCACAGGCTGCCGGATATTCCCAGTCGATATCGATGCCGTCGAAAACGCCAGCCGCTGAGCCCGCGCCACCGGCGCCATCGGAAGCCGGCAGATTGCCGCGAATGTATGCGTCCACGCAGGTCGCCACAAAGGCCGCACGGTTCTCCGGGCGCGCCGCACTGGCGAATCCTCGCGACCAGGTCCAGCCACCCAGTGAGATCAGCACCTTCAGGCCAGGATGGCGTGCCTTGAGCTTGCGCAACTGGTTCCAGTTGCCACGCAGATTCTGGTTCCAGGTGTCGGCCACGCCGTCCACGGATTCGGCGGCGCCGAAGGCCTTGGTGTAGTCGGCATAGGCATCGCCGCCAGCACCGGTATTGGGATCGGCCGGCTGATTCACGCCAACTTCGCAGCGGTTGTTGCGGACATTGCCGAATGCGTAATTGATGTGGGTGAGCTCGGCGGCCGAACCGCTGGTCTCGATATTGCGCACCTTGTAGTTGCGGGCATAAATTCCCCACTGCACGAAGTAGCCAATATTGCGCCTGCTGGTCGGCGGTGGATCGTTGTCGCGGGTACGGGCCGTGACCGCGGCACTCTGAGCCGAGGCATTGCCGGCATTGTCACGCGCGCGCACCCGATAGCTGTAATCGGTCGCGGCGCTCAGCCCCGAATCGATGAAGCTGGTCGTCACAGGCGAGCCGACCAGGGCGCCACCACGATAGACATCGTATCCGGCCACGCCACTGCCGCCAGCGTTGTCGGTGGCTGCGCTCCAGCTCAGCGCGATGCTCGAACTCGTCTGCGACGGCGAAGCCAGTCCCGATGGAACGCTGGGCGGCGTGGTATCCGGGCTGACAGCGTTCACGGTGATATTGACCACGGCCGACGTCGTGCTGGCATTGCCGTTGTCGGTCGCGCGGGCGGTCAAGGCATGGCTGCCCGCGGTTGCGGCTGACCAGACCACGCTGTAGGGCGCACTGCTGTCGATACCCAGCGAGGTGCTGCCGCGGAAGAATTCAACGCGGACGATGCTGCCATCGCTGTCTGCAGCGTTGGCGCTGATGCTGATGTTGCTGCCGGCTGCAAATGCTTGACCGTTGCCCGGCGCGCTTATGCTGACCGTGGGCGCGACGTTCTGGCCGCCATCGCAGGCGCCAAGGTCGCTGTACCAGCCGCAACTCGGGCAGTAGTTCGGCGGCGCGTTCCAGATCGAAACCAGCGCCTCGTAGAGACGGTTCTGATACGTCATCCGGTCGCCCTGGTTGTAGATGGTGCTGGCGTTCCATGCGCTGACGCCAGCGCAGCTGGCCGCACTGGCTGGAGGCGCCGCCAGCGCGGAACAGGCGAAAAATACCAAAGTCAAGGCCGCCCGGATCGGGGCGGAGATGCGAACAAGGTACATGCGAGCTCTCCCAAGGAATGTTCTTCTGGAAAAACCGTCGATGACGAGTGCGCTCGAACCGCCGAGTCGCGCCCACCTCCGCGGCAGCAAGACGTCGATGAAACAGGCATTGCGACAAACCCACGTCCCCCTGTCTTTCGCACTTCGCGCTTGCGGCTGGCTGGGCCGCAGCAAGCCTTGCCTTGAACAGCGCACCGCGAGAAGTCTTCCGAGCAGGGTTTGACCCTGATCGTCGGACACCAATGCGCGCGCGCAGTGGTCCTGTTCGACGCACGTAATGCAATACCAAATACACTACCACTGCAATGCCAGTATGCTACCAATAACCGAAAATCACCAGCCTGGCAATGAAAGCGCTACGCCGCCCCTGCACAGGCCTCGCATCAGGCTGTAATTCCAGGCATTTTGTCTGGCGCGCAATGCTCTGCGATTAGCCAGCATGGAATCTCCGGGACACGCCCACGCCGACGGATACCGCCAGACCTGCACATCCGAGTGCGCGTCATCCAGCTCACAGTCTGTTGAGATATTGCATCCATGAGTCTGTATAAAATACATTTTTCAGGTTTCACGCCCTCGTTGAGAGCCCCGGTAGATCAAGATCATCTCCAACTTCACCGCGAACCCGACTGTCGGCATCGTGCGGCCCAGCAAGACCACACCAAACCATTGGTATGTTTTTGGTACTTGTGATCATCGTTCGGGTTGCCGGCAGCAACAGCGACCTGGGCGCCGCTGTCCGACCGAGCGTCTGAACTCATGAATGCGTTTGAACGTGCGCCCTGCCGCGCCGCCTGCTGACCGCGCTGCAAGCCGGGAAACCTGCGGGCAACGTTGCCAGGCCTGGCCAAATGCTGCGAATCCCGGACCGCCACGCGAGTCTCATACCGCCAGGCGTTCTCCGTTCACCGGTGCGCGCGAAGCAACATCGCTGGCGGGTTCGCGGAAATCTTGCCGAGTCGGCGTTCGCTATACCCGCTCTCGACCGTTCTCTCGCTCTACAACGGCCCACTCCGGAGTGTCTGCAATGCGCGATCCATGCAATCTGATTCTGGCAATCTTGCTGTCGAGCGGCTCGGCAGTCGCCTCGGCGTGCACCCAGATCAACACCGCGCCGTACACCATTGGCGCCCCGGGCGCGTATTGCCTGGGTCAGGATCTGACTGTGGATGTCACCCAGGGCAAGCCCGCAATCCTGATTGAGGCTGATTCGGTCGACCTTGATCTGAGCGGGTACTCGATCAACGCGCTGTCCAGTGGCAACGGGATGCTGTCGCATGGCGTTTACGCCCGCGCCCGGCATCGTGTCCGCGTGCACAGCGGTCAGATTCACGGCTTCTACTACGGCGTCGCCTTGACCGACGACGTCTTCCCTACCATCGGGTTCGTCGGCAACTCCTACGAACATGAAGTCAGCGGCCTGAAAATCTCCGAAAGCGGTATCGGAATCTTCATTGTCGGGCGCTCCTCGGTCATCGGCCGCAATGTCATCGTTGATTCCCGGTACGCGGGCATCAGCTACCACGGCAACGCCATCGCAGCCAGCAACCCGGACATTCGCTACGGTGGCGGCACGATCGAGAGCAACGAAATCTACCGGGTCGACCCACCCGCCGGATTCAGTGATCCGGTCCATGGCATCAACAGTTCGGGTTACAAGAGCCTGATCACGCGCAACTGGGTCGCCAGAATCCTTGGCCCTGCCGGCAGTCCAAGTTCTGCCATCCGCGTAACCGGCCAACACAACCAGATCTCGGACAACCAGCAATCCGAATTGTCCAATGCCCACGGCGTTTTCTGCACATCCCTCGACAACGTCGTGATCAACAATCTGGCTGACGTGCCCAGCGCTGTGGTGGGATGCACGATCCAGTAGCTGCATGGTCGCGGCGGCAACGACGAAAACGCGGGCAAGTACGCACGCCCACGACTGCTACGCGCCTACTCGAAGCCATCGCGCAACAAGGGCGCACCGAGCCGGTCTTCGAGAAAGGCATGCACCTGCGCGTGTGTCGCGTTGGGGAAGCCGCCGTGACCGCCATCGGGTACTGGCAGAAACAACGGCGCGTGACCCAACCCGATCAGACTGTTCAGCAGGCGCTGACTCTGCGCGTAGGGCACCGATGAATCAGCGGTACCGTGCACGATCATGAAGGGCGGATCATCGATATCCGCCCAGGTCTGCGGGTTCGCGTGCAGCACTTTCGTGACCAGCTCAGGAAAAGGCGCCAGCGGATTGCCGATATTGGCGCGCAGTACGCCAATGCCCTGCCCCGGTTGACTGAATCCGATCAGGCGCGATTCCGGCGAGTTGGCCGCATCGTGGTCGATGATGCTTCCAGGCGGTGTGGTGACATCGGCATTCATCTCGAACAGATCGATCGGTCCGTAGTAGTCGACGGCGATCTGGACCGCGCTGGATTGACCCAGATCGACGCCGACACTGCCCTCCAGCTCAGGGTCGTTGCCGGAGGTGCCGACCAGGGCCGCCAGATGCCCGCCCGCCGACGATCCCCAGACGGCGATGCGCGCAGGATCGATCGAATACTCCGCAGCATGCGCGCGCAGCCAGCGGATGGCCGCCTTGGCATCGTGAATCTGGGCCGGAAAGGCCACCGGTTCACCACCCCAGAGCGCCGACTGGCCGCTGAGGCGATAACTGATCGAGGCCACCGCGAATCCACGCTCACGCATCTGCAACGCATGCGCCGGTGCCGGAAAGCGACTGCCGCCACTCCAACCACCGCCATGGATCCAGACCAGCAAGGGTCGCGGTACGGAGCCGCTGGCGGGGAGATAAAGATCCAGTTGCAGGGGCTGACCGCCCACTTCGGCATAAGTCAGATCCGCAAACGTGGGTGTCGTCTGCGCTGCCGCCCATTGCGGACACAGGCACAACGCCAACAGCCAGCGACCGAGCCCCTGCATTCGCGCTTCTCCACCCTTGGATGCTTCACCGCAACGCGCGGGCGGGTGATCGGTTGACCGCGCCGAGCCAGCCTTGCGCAAAAGCTTGGGGCGATCAGGCGCGCCGGAACACGACATGAATTGTCCCCGGCACCAACTTAATTGTCCCTGGCACCATTATTTCGACGGAATGTACGGTGTACTTGACATAGCCGGCACTCAATGTAATCTTTGGCATACATTTAGTCATGCGGAGTAGACCATGCGTTGGCCGAAGTGGGGATTGGCGGGGCTAGTGGCCCTGGCGGGCGTGGCGTTCTGGCTGCTGCTGGCGGGACCGGATCAGTTGCTGGGGCTGGATTCGGGCAACCTTGGCGTCGCCCTTGCGGCCACGGTCGCCTGGGTGTCGCTATATGGCGTATCGGCCGCGCCCCGCGGTGAACTGGACGACGTCGTGTCGCCGGGCGAATGGAAGGCCTGGATCGGGCTCGGCTTCAATGTGCTGGTTGCAGCCTTTCTGCTGGCCAAGGCCGATGTCATTGCGGCGGCGGTGGATCAGCGCGACCTGGGTGGCATTGGTCGCAGCGTTGTCATGCTGCTGATCGCCTGGGCGGTGTTGTCGTGGACCCTGGAATCACGCTGGCGCAGCCGGGTACGCGAAGACGAACGCGATCTGGTCATTGCCACCCGCGGCGCCGAATGGGCGCGCGGCGCGCTGGTACTGAGCACCATTGGACTGGTCGTGATGTTCGGCTTTTCACCTGCCGAGCGACTGACCTGGGCGACGCCCATGGTCATCGCGCATCTGCTGATTTTCACCCTGGTCTGGAGCTGCATCGTCGAATATGCGGTGATCGGAATTTCCTACTGGCATGACCGGCGACCATGAGCCAGACCCCCATCGTCAATCAGATCCGCAAGCTGCGCTTCGAGCACGGCGAAATGACCCAGGAAGCGCTGGCGAAAGCAACCGGCGTGACCCGCCAGACCATCATTGCCCTGGAAGCAGGTCGCTATGCGCCCTCGCTTGAACTGGCATTCCGGATTGCCCGCAGCTTCCGCCTGCGTGTCGAGGATGTCTTCCAATGGCCGGATTCCTAGCCCAGAGCTTGTGAGATGCACGCATCGACCTGCTCAGTCCGGTCGACTGCTTCAGCATTGCAGTGATGAACTCCATGCCTTGTTCCAGGACCATCCTGCGCAGACCGACATCGACGTCCGCCTGCGCCTCTAAGCGCAAGCGGCGGTCAACCATCACTGGCTGCCGGGTTGGGAAGCAATCGGCTGACGCTCCGGAAGCAGTCAGAACCGGAGATCTGCCCGCTGATGATCCCGTGTACGCAAACGTCAGGTCTGGACAGGAAATTCTGCAACCGTAGACTGAATTCAGACTGCAGGCCTTGACGATCCCAGGCGAAGCCCTCACAGCACTGCAGCGTGCCCGGGTTGAAGCGCTGGAAACCATTGATTGCGCCGAAGCTGTATTCGGGCAGCTCGCTGCCAGGGACTGAACAACCTGGAAGCGAGCCGAGGGCATGCCCGCTTGTTCGGCTTCGCGATGACGGCGCAATGGCGAGTTCAGAGATGCGGTAGCACCGGATCATGACGGCACAGGCAGTCTGTCGAAGCGCTACTTACTGCTGCTCAAACGCGCCCGAGTCACAGGCAGCGGCGGGACGTGGCAAGCCACGCACATCCAGCGTGCTGCAGAAGGCAGTCTGACCGAAATTGACCTGCGGGCGCGGATTGCCGTCCTGATTCCATCCCAGTACCCGCTGGCTACCGCCATACGTGCCCAGGCTGATGGCGATCTGGGCATTGCTGCTGTACTGATCCAGGCCAGCACTGAACCCGCAATTGCCGGTGAACGGTCCGAGCACATTGCCGCCCTGGCTCGTCATCGTCCCGCTCTGGCTGTAGCAACTGTCGGCGCCAGCAATAAGGCTGTTGGCAATCGTGAATGGCTGACTGCCGCAAGTCGTGTGGTAGGCCTTGTGCAAGCTGCCGGGACCTGCACCACTGGCTTGACCATGGCCATCCGTGCTGACATGTACCAATGAGGTATTGCCGGTTGCGCTGATGGCTTCACCCTGCCCTTGCACCGACTGGTTGGCGTAGAACGAGCTGTCGCGCACCACATAGGACTGGCACTGATTCGCCACCGCGCCACCCCCCAGCTGGCTGCGGTTCTCATTGAAACTGGACCGGAGCACATCGACGACCCCGCGTACGCTGCCTGGCGCCGAGCCGATTTCCGATGACAATGCTCCACCCTGGCCGGCCGCACTGATGTTGCCCTCGAAGGCGCTCTGCGAAATCAAGGCATCGACATCGCGCAGGGCGATCCCGCCACCGCTGGCTTCCGCGCGATTGCCATTGAACACCGCATGCTCGACATCCAGTCTGGTCTGGGAACCAGCGGACGCGAAGCGGCGCATCGAAAGCGCGCCGCCCTCTGCCAGGGCCAGGTTGTTCTCGAACAGCAGCTCGATACCGCTGGAGGCCGCGTAGAACCTTGCCGTACCAGCCCCGATCAACGCGACGGCACCGCCGGACTGCCCGGAGCTGTTGCCGCTGAATCGGGTACCGGCGCCTTCGCTGCGCCACTCCAGTTTGAGCGGATAGAGACTGATGCCAATACCGTAAATGCCATACAGTGCACCGCCCGATTCGGTCGCAACATTGCTGACGACATCGACACCGTTGGCGGTGATGATGCTTTCACGACTGACAAAAATCGCCCCACCGAGTCGCGCCTGGTTGTTGCGCAGCGCGGCATTGGTCAGCGTCACGATGCTGGGATTGCCGGGCTGCCCGTTGAGGTAGATCGCGCCGCCTGCATAGTCGCTTGTGCACTCCTCGACCGCACTGTCCTCCAGCGTCAGATCGCCCAGCTGCATGAAGATGCAGCCACCGTAGCTGCCACGTCCCCCCGAAAGCGTCAGCCGCGAAATATCGAACTGTACCGGTTGATTCACGATCCAGACCTGATGCTTGTGCGGGATTGGCTGGTGCGGAATGGTCAGACCAGCGCGCCAGCGAATCCTGGTGAGTGCCGCCGAGCCACCAACCACCTCCAGGGTATCGGTCACCAGCAAGGCACCGGAACGGCCATCGGGCAGCGACTGTCCATCGTTGGTGCGCGTCAGCTCATACGTTTTTTTCGACAGCACGATGCGGTCCGCGCCAGCGCGGGCATTCGCGGCCAATACCGCCTGGCGCAATGAACAGCCTCCGCTGGGCCGACAACCGGGAAGCGTCACCACGTCGGGATTCGGATCATCGGTTCGGGTGACGATGTAGTCGGCCGCCGATGCGAACTGAACACTGACGCAGAGCGCGAAAAACATCATGGTCCGTTTCATGCTGGATCTCCTGATCTGAATGAATTGCGTTTGTCCAAAAGAAGTGAACTGCGCCCGCGCCGAGCCCGGACGCACAGGCCGGCAAGTCTCGCTTCATGGTTCCGAGGCCATCGAGTCCACCATCCTGCTGCGCCTGGCTTTGCGAGTCCCATGCACCAGTAGATTTTCCTGTCACGCGACACTTAACGAGATTTGCGTCTGATCGGGGCCAACGACACTGCAAGGAATGCGGAGGAGTTCAGCAGCCTGCCGGCGAGGAGCCTGGTTTCGCTGGGGAGCAAGACGGGCGGACCGGCAACCGCGAGCCCGAAGCTGCGATGAAGCGGCGAGACAGCACAATCCGCGATGACCATGCCGAGGGCCCGGCAGATCAGCCGAAGTCGACTGCATTCCAGTCGGGCCGCTCGCTATTCGCTGGCGCCGAAGATTCTCCGGAAGTCCGGATTGCGCACAGAGATCCGTATCAAGAACTCAGCGGCTGCCCCAACCGACATCGAGGCGCTGCGATGTGCGGGCTGGCTCACTGAAGCCGGATGCAGCCGTCTACAAGCAGATTCGCTTCGGGTGTCCGCTTTCGTCCCTCCCCACCACGCGATCAGCTGCTCCGCTTCCTGGGTGCACTCCAGTACTGCCGCAGTGAATCGGCGTGGCGGCCGCGCTGCGGTCGCAACCGCCAGAACGCAGGATGTGGTGGGCGCAGCGAACCGCATCGATCACGGCCGTACGCCACGGCCACTGACCTACAGGATCCTGTGCCAGCGCGCACCATCGAAGTACGCCGCGCCACTGCGCCCGGCCATCAGCAGTACCTTGCCTCTTGCCGCCAGGGAGTCGCCGGGCCGGATGCCCTCCGGCAGCACAACCTGTTCGACGCCCTCCTTGCTGAAAATCCAGAATCCCGAGCCCGACGTCGCCCACACCCTGCCCTGGTAGGCGACCATGCTCTTGATTCTTGGACCGATCCTGCCGATCGATGGGGCGGACAAGGTCTGCCAACGACTGTCCGTGCCCAGATGGATATTGCCGTTGCGACAGGCGACATAGACGCTGCCCGGATCGACGCAGCACAGTGCCACGATGTCGAAACCGGGATCCAGGCCGGTATCGCGATGGAACGGAAGCTTCTGTTCGGTCCAGACGCTACCGTCGAAGCGCCAGAGGTCGCCCCGAGCACCGCCTGCATAGATGCTGTCGTGGCGAACACCGGTAGCACAGCTGAATCCGATCTCATCGCGCTCCCGCGACCCGCGCGGCACCGGCAGTCCGGCACACAGCGACTCCCAACTGTCCAGTCCGCTTCGCCGACACACCCCGCGATTGCCCTGGACCACATACACCTGCCCGTCGATGCTGAAGACGTCTCGAACCGCGCCGCGCAGGGGGCCATCGCGATGTTCGTGAATGCGCTCCTCAAACGCGGAGTACCCACTTCCCGCGACGAAGACCTGGCCGTCCATCGCGACCGCCACCAACTGCGGCATCGGCGATTCGGCCACCGCGCAGCGCATGACATCGATGTGTCGAAGAGTGCGAAATGCCCAACGTCTGGCCGGCTCGCGATCGGGAAAAAATACCGCGATACGGATCGCCTCGCGCAACGCGCCCTCCGCGGACGCGGATCCCGAGCCGAGTTCGTAGACATGCTCGGCCAGCAGATAGAAGTGCGTGTCGCTACGCACCGCGCAATCGCTGATCTCAAAGCCGCGCAATTGTTCGACGGGATCGTTCATGAACTCAAGCACCTGCTGGCCCGGCGAAGCGCGCCCGTGCAATGACGGTACCGGCGGCCCGTTCGCTCGGGGTCATCGCCTAGCCGTCTTGCACCCGCAGACGGGGCAGCCAGTTCGTAGCGATATCCATCAAATTGCGACATGGCAGTACCCCTTCGTGATCCGTCATCAGAACGACAGATCGAAAATGTGATCACATCCTGGACATGGCAAACCATTTGCGGCAGGCAGCCTGGATGAAGCTGCGCAGCAGCGCAGTCCGAGCGGCGCTGCTGAGCAGCCGGGCGGTGCCCCTGAATCCACTTCTTGGCATCCGCGCTACGCGCTATCGCTTCAGAACCCAAACATCACCGTGCATCGCGATCTCGCGGCACATGGCCTCCGCAACATGTACCCGGGCACCCTGGGTCGTCGAACATCGACAAGCCGCATCGGAGGCGACGCAGACGTACCGGGTACGACGCGGCGCAGGTTGGAGTGCACGTTGACGCGGATCGTCGGCCGGCGGGCTTTCCTTGATGGACGCGTCGGCGGGCAGCGTCTGCGCCATTGCTTGTGGAGGACCCACTGGAGGTGAACCGAGGTGTTCGATCGCGGACGGGAAAAACACGGCCACGCCAATTGCCAGTTGCGCCGATACGGCGAGCACGCCAGCGCCGACCAGGAGCCAAGAATTGCGCGATGGAGCGCGCGCCTGCCGAACCTGCTTTGTCATCCCGAGCCCTCAACATCCCCCGGCTCAATGACGAGCATAGCCGCGGGTGCCAGGGTGTGACAGCGGCGATTGCTGCTACCAGCGCGAAACTGACGGCAACCGCATTGGTGGCGACAACGGGATCGTTGTCCGCCACCAGCCGGCATCTGCCCTACTTCCTTCCCTGCCCCTTCGCCCGCAACCTCCGCATATCCTTGGGATCGCGGGTCAAGGGCCGATAGATTTCGACGCGATCGCCTTCGTTGAGCACGCTGGCGAGCGTGGCGGGGCGCGAGTAGATGCCAACGTTCTGATCGTTGACCTCGAAATCGCCGATGTGACGACGGATGCCGGAGGCTTCGATGGCGTCACCGAGCTTGCAGCCGGCGGGGACTTGCAGGCTCAGCAAATGCTGCCGCTCGGGCCAGGCGAACAGAACCTGCACGTTGATGGTGGTGGAGTCAGGCATCGAGTTGGCGCGCGGCGCGCGAGAAGTCCTCGACCATGCGATCGGCCAGGCCCTGGAAGCCCATAGCCAAGGCAGAACCAATCCAGCGACCGGCGAAATCGAAATCCAGTTCGAGTTCGATGCGGCAGCCGGCCTTGCCGAGTGCGCTGAACGACCAGCTGCCGCGCAGCTCGGAAAACGGGCCCTCGACCAGCTGCAATTCGATCCGCTCGGGGCGGGTGACGCGGTTGCGGGTGGTGAAGGCCGAGTTGAATCCGCCATAGTGCAGGTCCAGACGCGCGACCAGGTCCTCGCCGTCACGCTCCAGCACACGGGCATCGCGGCACCAGTCAAACTGTGCCGGATAACCCTCCACTTCATTGATCAGGTCGAATACCGGCAGCACCGGCCGGGCGATCAAGACACTGCGTGAAATCCTGCTCAAACCTTCCCCCGGGCTGCAACGCTCGAACCGATAGCGGTTTCAGGCGACAATGCCATTGTATTAGACAAGGACCCGGCCATGGCCAAGAAAACCGACAAGGATGACCACAAGGGCACGATTGCGCTGAACAAGCGCTCGCGCCATGAGTACCACTTCGATGAACGCATCGAGGCCGGACTGGCCCTGCAGGGCTGGGAAGTGAAATCGCTGCGCGCGGGCCGGGTGAACATCACCGATGGCTACGCAATCATCAAGAATGGCGAGGTGTTTCTGTTTGGCGCGCAGATCATGCCCCTGGGATCGGCATCCACCCACATCCATCCGGAAGAGCGCCGCACCCGCAAATTGCTGCTCAATCGCAAGGAAATCGATCGCCTGGTCGGTCAGGTCGAACGCAAGGGCTACACCCTGATTCCGACCGCGATGTACTGGAAGGCCAATCGCGCCAAGATCGAACTCGGTCTGGCCCATGGCAAGAAGGAACATGACAAGCGCGATGCCGTGAAGGATCGCGAGTGGCAGATCGAAAAAGCCCGCACGATGAATGCGCGCAATCGGGATGCTTGAGTAGAGGCATTCGGCGTCGTAGGTTTGATCCCCTTTCCCGCGTGCGGGAGAGGGGATCTAGCGGGAACAGGGATCAAGCAGGGGCGATGCAGTGGGCCCTGGGTTCCCTTCTCCCGCTTGCGGGAGACAGGCCGAAGGCCGGATGAGGGTGGCGGGGGTAGCGTGTACGTCGAACCGTTCGGCAGTGAACGCAGATTTCCCTCACCCTGACCCTCTCCCGCAAGCGGGAGAGGGGATCAAGCGGGAGAGGGGATCAGCACCGAGTATTCGGCAGCAGAGAGAACGCATTCACCGCGCCGGTGACACCCGCAGCCGATGCCGATACAGCGCTTCGTACCAGGGTCGCGCCTGGTCGGCGGCGCGCAAGGCGGCGGCGTCGTGCACGGGCGTGGCGGGATGTGCGGGCTCGAAACCGGTGGAACGCCAGACGGCATCGTACCAATGCGGCGCCCAGACGCCATCGCTATCGCGCCGACCTGCGGGCCAGCTCAGCATGCGCGGCGTAAAATCGATCGCGAGCACGCCGCAGAGTGCACGCAGGTGTGCCTCGGGGGCGCCGAGGAATTCACGGGCATCGATGACGGGAGGCGCCTGACCAGTTTTTTGCGCTACCTGATCGAACAAGCGGGCTTCCTGCTCCAGCCCGATGTCCTCGGCACTGACCGTCGCCCGCGACTTGATGTAGGAGGCCACCACTTCGAGTGGATCGCGGATCAGAAAGACATTGCACAGCTGAAAAATCCACTCGCGCGCGATGTGATCGAGCAGATGATGGCTCATATGCTTCTGGTACCAGATCGGCGCGGCGTCGGGCACTGGTCCAGTCAGATCCGTAACGACCTTGCGCCAATCTGTTTCGCCCTGCGCGATGACTTCATCCGCGCCAGGATGATCGCTGCCGGTGTGCGCCAGATAGTGCGCGTACAGGGGCTCATCGACGACGGCGCAATCGTGGCGATTTTCCCAGGCGCGCATCATCGCAGTCGAAATATTGCGCGGACCGGACCACATCGCCAGGCGCAGTGGCTGCTCAGATGTGGGCTTCATGCGCGGGCGTCGCGCTCGGCGACATCACGCCGGACCAGGTCCTGATAGAGGGATTGCAGACGTTCAACCATGGGCCCGCGCCGGCCGTTGCCGAACACCCGACCATCGACCTCGCGCACCGGCACCACACCGGCGAAGGTGCCGGTGGTAAAGGCTTCGTCGGCACCATAGACATCGGTCAGGCTGAAATTCCTTTCGAACACGGGGATGCCGGCCTCGCGACAGATCCGCAGGACATTCGCGCGGGTTATGCCGCCAAGGCAGTAGTCGCCGCTCGAGGTCCAGACCTGGCCGCGCCGTACGATGAAGAAATGCGTGGAATTGCAGGTTGCGACAAAGCCGTGCGGATCGAGCATCAGGGCCTCATCGGCGCCGGCGGTATAGGCCTGGATGCAGGCGGTGATGCAATTGAGTTTGCTGTGGCTGTTGAGCTTCTGGTCCTGCACATCGGGATAGCCGCGCCGCACATGCACGGTGAACAGTTTGAGACCGTGCTCAAGTGTCGATGCCAGCGCCGTCTTGTACTCCGGCAGAATGACGATGGTGGCGGGGCCGACGCAGACGCGCGGGTCCTGGTAAGGGGTGCGCTTGATGCCGCGGGTGATCATAAGGCGGATATGCACGCCATCCTGCATGGCGTTCTCGGCCAGGGTGGCATAGATCGCGCGGATGAGCTCGTCGCGGCTCAGGCCGATATCGACCATGATGGCGCGCGCGCCTTCGTAGAGGCGGTCCAGGTGCTGCTCAAGAAACAGCGGATGCCCGCCGACCACGCGCAAGCCTTCCCAGACGCCATCACCCAGAACGAAGCCGGAATCGAACACCGATACCATGGCCTCGGCGCGGCGCCTGTAGGCACCATTGAGATAGATCAGGACCGATTCGTTGCGCTCGTCGGCAACAAAATCATGGGTACCGTGGGCCATTGCGATCTCCGTGTTCGCGAGCGCAAAGCATAGCGGGACGTGGGGATCGCTGGCAGTTGCGCGCTCAGCCGATGCCGAACAGGGCCAGCACTCCGAGCAGGGCAAAAATGGCAGCAGCGATCATGTGTACGGTCCGCATCGGCACGGCACGGGTGATGCGGTCGCCAAACAGGACGACCGGCGCATTGGCGAGCAGCATGCCGAGCGTAGTGCCGGCGACAACGGCAATCAGGGATGCGTACTGTGCGGCCAGCGCCACGGTGGCGACCTGGGTCTTGTCGCCCATTTCGGCAATGAAGAACGCGATCAGCGTCGTACCGAAAACGCCGAAGCGCGCCGAGGTGGCATCCGCTTCATCGAGCTTGTCGGGGATCAGAGTCCAGGCTGCCATCGCCAGAAACGAGAGGCCCAGTATCCATCGCATCATGGCCTCGCCGATCCAGGCATTGATCGATGCGCCGAGCAAGCCGGCAAGCGCGTGATTGGCCAGGGTCGCGATCAGGATCGCGACGATGATCGGACACGGGCGACGGAAGCGTGCTGCGAGCACGAGGGAGAGCAACTGGGTCTTGTCGCCCATCTCGGCGAGCGCGACCAGTCCAGTTGAAACGAGAAAGGCTTCCATCAAGTACTCCGGCCGGTGTGAAATCCAGTGACTGCGCGCCCCAGGTCAATCCGGAATCTTGTGGAGCGGAGCTTGCCCCGCTGTTCTCGCTCTGGTTGTGGCCATGGCGTCGAAACCAAAGCAAACTCGAAATCAAGAGCAGCGAGTAGGTCGGGTCCCGCGAAGCGGTACCCGACGTCGGAATGTCCGTAGCATCAACCTCCGCAACCACACCCGGAGCAACCGTCGCCACGCCGCTCCATGCTCACAAAAGAAATCGGCGAGACGGCTGCCCTTGATTTGATCTGGTGGTTTGAAAAGGATCAAAGGCAGCACGGCAAGCCACGCTCCATGCAATCCCCTCGGGGACAACCGCGACGGCAGAGCGCGCGCCGCGGGGCAAGCCAAGCTCCACGAATGCGCCAACTCAATCCAATTGCGTCAATCCAGCCATGTAAGGCCGCAAAACCTCCGGCACAGCAATCGAGCCATCGGCGTTCTGGTAGTTCTCCATCACGGCGATCAGGGCGCGACCGACGGCGACGCCGGAACCGTTGAGCGTGTGCACGGGTTCGGGCTTGCCGGTTTCAGGATTGCGCCAGCGTGCCTGCAGGCGACGCGCCTGGAAGGCATCGCAGTTCGAGCATGAAGATATTTCGCGGTAACTGTTCTGCGAAGGCAGCCAGACTTCGAGGTCGTAGGTCTTGCTCGCAGCGAAACCCATGTCACCGCTGCAGAGCAGCATGCGTCGATACGGTAGCCCGAGTCGCTCCAGCACTACTTCGGCGGCGCGCGTCATTCGCTCGTGCTCGCCAGCACTCTCGGCCGGGCGCGCGATGCTGACCAGTTCGACTTTCTCGAACTGATGCTGGCGGATCATGCCGCGGGTATCGCGGCCATAGGCGCCGGCTTCGGCACGAAAGCACATCGAATGCGCGGTCATCCGCAGCGGCAGTTCGGCATCATCGACAATGTCGTTGCGGACGATATTGGTCAACGGCACTTCCGAGGTGGGGATCAGATAGCGCTTGACCTCGCCGACCTGGGTCGCAAACAGATCGTCTTCGAACTTGGGCAATTGACCGGTACCCTGCATGCTGTCGGCATTGACCAGCAGGGGCACATTGACCTCGAGATAGCCGTGCTCGCCGGTATGCAGGTCGAGCATGAACTGCGCCAGCGCCCGATGCAGCCGCGCCAGACCACCGCGCAGCACGGTGAAGCGTGCACCGGAAAGCTTGGCCGCGGTTTCGCCATCGAGCCAGCCGCGATGGGCACCGAGATCAACGTGATCGCGCACCTCGAACTCGAAAGCGCGCGGTGTTCCCCAGCGATGAACCTCGGCATTCCCGCTTTCATCCGAGCCAACCGGCACCGAGGCATCGGGAATATTCGGCACCGTCAGCGCAATCGCCGCAATCGCATCGCGGATCACGTCGAGCCGGACTTCGCTGGATTTGAGTTCTTCAGCGATAGCGGCGACCTCGGCCATCAGGGCCGCGCTGTCTTCGCCCTTGGCCTTGGCGACACCAATCAGCTTGGAACGGGTATTGCGCAGGTTCTGCAGTTCCTGCGTGCGCGTCTGCAATTGCTTGCGCTCGCTCTCGAGGGCCTCGACGTCGGCGACCGGCAGTTCAAAACCACGCAGTGCACGCAATTGCTCGGCTGTCTGCGCCAGTTGGGTGCGCAGCAGATTGGGGTCCAGCATGGAGAAATCCTCGAATGAAGGCGGAGATTATCGCGTGATGCCTCAGCGAACCGCAAACCGGCCGCGCCCCGCTCAATGCCAGTAACGCGGTCGCAGCAGGCGCCAGCGTTCCACCGTTTCCAGACGGCTGAGCAGAACCGAGCTGAAACCGGCCTCATCGCTGGCAACCCACTCGGCGCCGGCATCCTGCCAGCGCGCCCGCACCTCCGGGTGCGGATGCCCGTAGCGGTTGTCGCGACCCGCTGAATTGAAGGCGAGTTGGGCACCGGTCGCTGCAACAAAGGCCGGTGACGACGAGGAGCGGCTGCCATGATGCGGCACAAACACCAGGTCGGCGCGCAACCGGGCAGCATCGGCGCGCAGCAGGGAAGACTCGATCACCGCGCCGATATCACCGGTGAGCAGGGCCACACCCGCGTTCGTCTGCACCCGCAATACGCAGGAGCTGTCATTGCCGCGGTCGGGAAAGAACTCCGGTGGATGCAGGAATTCGAAACGTACGCCGTCCCACTGCCAGCTGGTTCCGGCCTCGCAGCGCGGCGCCGGATCGCTGTCGATGCCGATCTGTACGTCGGCCATCGGAAACGCACGCAGCACCGCTTCGCGCCCACCGGCATGATCGGCATCGAGATTGCTGAGCACCAATCGATCGAGCCTGCGCACACCGAGCGCACGCAGGCCCGGCACGACCACGACTTCGCCGATATCGAAGCCCGATCGCGAACGCGCGCCCGCATCGAACAGCAGCGTATGCTCGCGCGTCTGCACCAGGACCGACAGACCCTGACCGACATCGAACATGCTGATGCGCGCATCGCCCTGCGCAATCGCAGGCAGCTTCGGGATCAGCAGGGGCAGAAACATCAGCAGACCAAGCGCGCGTAGCGGCGCACCCCGCGGCAGGAACAGCCAGATGGCGCCAAGCAGGGCGAGCCCCACCGCCCAGGCCGAGGGTTCTGCGAAGAACCAGGCGGCGCCCGGCAGATCGGTCATCCATTCGAGCAGATGCCAGAGCGGCTGCAGGATAAGCGCGGCCAGTTTGAGCAGGCCCTGACCAAGGGTCGGCACGATGCCCAGCGCAAGCACGGCAAGCAGCAACAGGGGCACGATGACGAAGGTGATCCAGGGCACCGCAATGAGATTGGCCAGCGGACCGACCACACTGCCCTGACCGAAGAATGCGATGGTGATCGGCAGCAGACCGAGCGACATCGCCAGCTGCGCGCGACCGAAGCTGCGGGCGATGCCCGTTTGCCGGTGGGCATCAGGCAGCGCCCACATCAGACCGGCAACGCCGAGAAAGGACAGCCAGAATCCGGCACCAAGCACGGACAGCGGATCCCAGACCAGAACCACCACCGCGGCCAACAGCAGGGACTGCGGCAGGGCAACCTGACGCTTGAGCATCCGTGCCAGCAGAACCACCACGATCATCACCAGGGTGCGCTGCACTGGCAAGGACCAGCCGGCCAGCAGCGAATAGGCGCTTGCCGCAGCCAGCGCACCTACGGCGCACAGGGTCAGCCGCGGAATGCGCAGCGCGAGGCGTGGCCAGATCATGTACAGGCCGGCCAGCAGCCAGGCACCAAAGGCCGCAACCAGACCGACATGCAGGCCGGAAATCGCAATCAGGTGACCGGTACCGGTGATGCGCAGCGCGTCCCACGCGGCATCATCGAGGCCGCGCTGATCGCCCACCGCAAGTGCGCGCAGCAGGCCGGCGTGCTGCGGGTCCGCCACCTGCTGATCGATCTCATCGGCGACGCGGGCCCGCAGCCGATCGACCGCAGCGGCGAAGCCAGGCGAGTCCGGCTCGCTGACTACCCCGGTGCGCACATAGCCGGTGGCGGCCAGACGCTGTTCGAGCGCATAGCGTCCATAATCGAAGCCACCGGGATTCTCCAGCCCGCGCGGGGCCCGCAGGCGCACCATGCCCTCGAAGCGTTGGCCGGGAACCAGCGCGGGCGCGTCGTTGAACCAGCTCAGGCGGATGCGTCCGCCAAGGGCGCTGCTGGCATCAGGCAGCAGATCGAAACGCGGCGGCTGCAGATCGTTGCGCGGCAGATCGACGATCAAGCCGGAGACAGGAAGATCCTGTCCGGCGCGCGCTTCATCCAGCCGCAGATCGAGCGCCGCCTGGCCCTGGTGACTGGCCCAGACGAATCCGATCAGCAGCGCAGCCAGCGGCCACAGCCGACGAGAAACCAGCAGGATAATCAGCGCGAGCGCGAGACCCGCAAGCCACCACGACAGGGCGAGCAGACGCGGCAGCAGCGGCGGCAGACAGACGCCGATGACGAAGGCAAGCGCGCTGGCGGGATCGAGACCGTGGACGACCGGAGCCGGGCGGGTCGTCCGAACCATCACGCCGGGATCAGGCTGCCGCCACGGATTTCGAGAACGCGGTCCATCCGCGCGGCCAGCTCCATATCGTGGGTGACCACGACCAGTGCCGTGCCGAGGTCCTGCTTCAACGCGATCATCATGTCGTAGACCTTGCGCGCATTGCCGGCATCGAGATTGCCAGTGGGCTCATCAGCGAGCACGCATTGCGGCGAGGTCACCAGCGCGCGCGCGATGGCGGCACGTTGGCGCTCGCCGCCGGACAGCTCGCCGGGCTTGTGCTCTACACGCTCGGAGAGCCCGACCTTGGCGAGGATGTCGCGCGCGGCGTTACCCGCCGAGGCTGTGGCCATGCCACGGATCAAGAGCGGCATGGCGACATTTTCCAGCGCCGTGAATTCGGGCAGCAGATGATGGAACTGGTAGACAAAACCCAGCGCGCGATTGCGCAGATCACCGCGGGCGGCATCGCTGAGCTCATTCATGCTGTGGCCGTCGACGAACACCTCGCCGCTGTCGGGCAGATCAAGGCCACCAAGCAGATGCAGCAGGGTGCTCTTGCCGGCGCCCGAACTGCCGACGATGGCGATCGACTCGCCGCTCATTACAGCGAGATCAATATTGCTCAACACCTTGGTGGCGACACGCGTTTCACGATAGCTCTTGGAGAGACCGCGAGCCGCCAGCACGATCCTGCCGGCGCTGGATGGACTGGATTCTGGAGTACTCATTCGTAGCGCAGCGCCTCGACAGGATGGGTGCGCGCGGCGCGCCAGGCGGGATAGATGGTGGCGAGCACGGAAAGCACGAACGACAGACTCACGATGCGAACAAGATCGTAGAGCCTGACATCCGAGGGCAGATCACTGATGTAGTAGATCTCGGCCGGCATCAGCTGGAAACCGAACACTCGTTCCAGACCCTGCATCACGTTGGTCACGTTCTCGGCCAGCAGAATGCCGCAGACCGTGCCGATCACGATGCCGATCGTGCCGATCAGCACGCCCTGCACCATGAAAATACCCATCACCGTGCGCGGACGCATGCCGAGCGTGCGCAGGATTGCGATATCGCTCTGCTTGTCGGTCACCAGCATCACCAGGGATGAGACGAGATTGAAGGTTGCGACGCCGACAATGATGGACATGATGAGAAACATCACGACCTTTTCCGTCGCGATCGCGCGGAAAAAATTCGAATGCTCCTGGGTCCAGTCGCTGACCCGATAGAAACCACCCATGATGTCGGCCAACTGGCGCGCCACGCTCCGCGACTGGAACATGTCGTCGAGCTTCAGTCGCACGCCGGTGACATTGTCGCCCATCCGGTACAGCCGCGCGGCGTCCTCCATGTGGACGAAGGCCATGCTGCGATCGTATTCCTGCATGCCAGCCTCGAAGATGCCGACCACTTTGAATCGACGCATCTGCGGGACCACACCGGCAGGTGTCGCGCGTGACTGCGGCGCGTAGACGAGCACGCTCTCGCCGAGTCGTGCCCCAGCCCACAATGAAAGTTCGCGACCTAGAACAATGCCGTATTCGCCGGGCTTCAGATCGCTCCAGCTGCCCTCGACGATATTGCTCGCGATGTCCGAAACCCCGGGTTCGACATCGGGCAACACGCCGCGCACGATGGCACCGCTGACGCGCGTCCCCTGCAGCATGCCTTCGCGCTCGATGTAAGGCGCGGCGCCGATCACATGTTCGACATCGTTAGCCGCCCGAACCGCGCCCTGCCAATCCGGCAGGCCCTCGCCAACACCCGATACCGAGGCATGCGCGACCATGCCGAGAATGCGCTGGCGCAATTCCAGTTCGAAACCGTTCATCACCGAGATCACCGTGATCAGGGCGGTAACGCCCAGGGCAATGCCCAGCATCGACACCAGGGAAATGAACGAGATGAAATGATTGCGACGCTTGGCCCGCGTGTAGCGCAGGCCAATGAAAATCTCGAGTGGTCGGAACATGAAACCTCGGGTGTGCTCCTGGGCTGGAGCCAATCGCCAGACTAGCTCAAAGTGCCGATGAATCAAGCGGGCAGACTGAACCGGGGCTGCCTGCGGGGCTGGGCAACGCGACGCCAGGCGCGCCAGTCGGCATTTCCTCGCGTCGCTTCATCCTGATCTGTAGGGCATCTCTGTGAGATGCCGTCCCAACACCGCGGCGCATTGGAGCCGGCATCTCAAAGAGAAGCCCTACAAGCAGAGGCAGCGTACGAGCACGGAGCTTGCCCTGCTATGAAATCCCCTCGGGAGACAGGGGCGCGGGCGTGGTGGTCTGGGTGTGGGCACGGCCGCTGCGCAGCCAGACGCGCAACTGGCGTGTGCTGTTGGGCTTCAGCGCGTCGGGCCATAGCAGCAGGGTGTGGCGTCTGCCATCACGCTCGCTGCGCCAGGTCAGGCTGATCAGGCCGGCCAGCAGGGTCGAGGACTCCAGCGTGGCAGGCACTTGTTCGCCGGCGCCGGCCATCTCCAGCATCCAGACGCCATCGGACTGCAGCACGGCGCGGCTTGGGGTGGGTACGGGCTTCAGTGTCCGGTGCAGTCCCAGTGCGACAACCAGTCCACTCAGTGCCCACTGGAAATGGACCATCAGGGCACTCATCCAGATCGCCCCCAGCGACAGCAGCAGCGCAGCCAGCAGCAGGGCCGGGCCAATGCGCGTGGAGCCGGGTTCAAGCGTGAGGGAGGGCGCGGATCGCATCGACCAGGCCAGCGAGTTCGGGGTCGGGACAAGGCGAGTAAGCGAGAAACCAGCGCTGCAGTTCGCGGTCCTCGCATTCCAGCAAGCGTTCAAACCCGGCCAGTTCGCCAGCGCTGGCGCTCTCGGCGCGATGGCTCACGAAGCGCATCAGCAACAGGTCCAGTTCCTGGGTACCACGCCGGCAGCGCCAGCGCAGCCGCGCCAGTTGCGTGGCATCGGCGCCGACCGATGCCGCGCGCGCTGCGGGCGCGCCAGCCGATTCGGACCCGGTGCTCACAGCTGGGCTCGAATCAGACCGAACGCCGCGCCAGCATCGCCTTCTTGATCTCGGCAATGGCCTTGGCTGGATTCAGGCCCTTCGGACAGGTCTTCGCGCAGTTCATGATCGTATGGCAGCGATAGAGCCGGAACGGATCCTCAAGATTATCAAGGCGATCACCGGTGTCCTCATCGCGCGAGTCGATGATCCAGCGATAGGCCTGCAACAGTACCGCCGGGCCGAGATAACGCTCGCCATTCCACCAGTAGCTTGGGCAACTCGTGGAGCAACAGGCACACAGGATGCACTCGTAGAGCCCGTCGAGTTTGGCGCGATCTTCCTTGGACTGCAGACGCTCGCGATCCGGTGGCGGCGAGCTCTGGGTGCGGATCCACGGCCGGATCGACGCATACTGGGCATAGAAATGGGTCAGGTCCGGCACCAGATCCTTGACTACCGGCATGTGCGGCAGCGGATAGATTGGCACCTCGGCCTTTGCGCACTCATCGATCGCGCGCGTACAGGCCAGGGTATTGGTGCCATCGATATTCATCGCGCAGGAACCGCAGATGCCCTCACGACAGCTGCGCCGGAAGGTCAGCGTCGGATCGATCTCGTTCTTGATCTTGATCAGGGCGTCGAGCACCATCGGTCCGCAATTGCCGACATCGACCTCATAGGTATCGACACGCGGATTCTGGCCATCGTCCGGGCTCCAGCGATAGACCTTGAAGTTGCGCAGCTTCTTGGCACCGGGCTGCGCTGCGAAGTGCTTGCCCTTCTGCACTTTGGAATTCTTGGGTAGGGTGAACTCGGCCATGCGGACTTCCTCGATATCGCGGGTTCATGAACGGCGCAACGGCCTGACGGGTTCCCGGGCAAGACGCTGATCGGGTTGCGGGCCTTGCGCCCTCCCCGATGTCCGGAGAGGGTCGGTTGAAGTGGGAAAAAATTCGTGTTGCGCCTGATCCCGTCGGGTCGCTATCCCGACGGGATCAAGTTCAATATTTGCGTTCCTTCGGCGGCACCACGGCGACATCGCCGGAGGTGGTCATGTGGACCGGACGATAGTCGAACGCGACCTTGCCCTGATCGCTGACATGCACCAAGGTGTGCTTCATCCACTCATCGTCATTGCGCGTCGGGAAATCCTCACGCGCATGCGCACCGCGGCTCTCGGTGCGATTCTCGGCGGAATGAATGGTGGCGACCGCCTGGCCAAGCAGATTCTGCAGTTCCAGTGTCTCGACCAGATCGGTGTTCCAGACCAGCGAGCGATCAGCAACCTTCACATCGGCGAAGGAGGCATAGACCTCATCCATCTTCTGCGCGCCTTCCTTCAATGTCGTCCCGGTGCGGAACACCGCGGCATCGCGCTGCATCGTGCGCTGCATGCTCATGCGGATATCGGCGGTGGAAGTTTCGCCCTTGGCATGGCGCAGCCGGTCAAAATTCGACAGCGCCTTGTCGAGCGCATCGGAGGCCAGTTCCTTCTGGTTGGCACCGGGCTTGATGATCTCGGCGGCGCGATTGGCCGCAGCGCGACCGAACACGACCAGATCAAGCAGTGAGTTGGAGCCCAGGCGATTGGCACCGTGCACCGAGACACAGGCAGCCTCGCCGATCGACATCAGGCCAGGCACGATCGAATCCGGATCATTGCCGCGCTTGGTCACCACTTCACCGTGGAAATTGGTCGGAATGCCGCCCATGTTGTAGTGCACGGTGGGCAGAACCGGAATGGGCTGACGGGTGACATCGACACCGGCAAAGATGCGCGCGGTCTCTTCGATGCCGGGCAATTTCTCGCGAATGGTGTCGGCGCCCAGATGCTCAAGATGCAGATGAATATGGTCCTTGTCGGCGCCGACGCCCCTGCCCTCGCGGATTTCCATGGTCATGCAACGACTGACCATGTCGCGCGGGGCCAGATCCTTGACGCTGGGGGCATAACGTTCCATGAAGCGCTCGCCCGAGGAATTGGTCAGATAGCCACCCTCGCCACGGACGCCCTCGGTGATCAGACAGCCGGCGCCATAAACGCCCGTCGGATGGAACTGTACGAACTCCATGTCCTGCAATGGCAGGCCGGCGCGCAGCACCATCCCGCCACCATCGCCGGTACAGGTATGCGCCGACGTGCAGGAAAAATAGGTGCGGCCATAGCCACCCGTCGCCAGCACCACGGTCTGCGCCTTGAACAGATGCAGGCTGCCGTCGGACAGATCCCAGGCCAGCACACCGCGGCAGACGCCGTCGCTGTCCATGATCAGATCGAGCGCAAAGTACTCGATGTAGAAGCGTGCGTCGTACTTCAGCGACTGCTGGTAAAGCGTATGCAAGATGGCATGGCCGGTGCGATCGGCAGCGGCGCAGGTGCGTTGCGCCGGCGGTCCATCACCGTACTTCGTGGTCATGCCACCGAACGGACGCTGATAGATGCGGCCATCGTCGGTGCGTGAGAACGGCACACCGTAATGTTCCAGCTCGATCACGGCGGGGATCGCCTCGCGACACATGTACTCGATGGCGTCCTGGTCACCCAGCCAGTCCGATCCCTTCACGGTATCGAAGAAATGCCAGCGCCAGTCATCGGGACCCATATTGGCCAGCGCGGCCGACATGCCGCCCTGCGCTGCCACGGTATGCGAGCGGGTCGGAAACACTTTGGTAATGCAGGCCGTCGACAGGCCCTTGGCGGCCATCCCCATGGTCGCGCGCAGACCGGCGCCACCGGCACCGACGACCACCACGTCGTAGGTATGCGTATTGATCTTGTAGGCTTCCATGTCTTCAGGCTCCCAGCGTGATACGGATCAGTGCGTACACCGTTCCCAGCGCACAGAGGAAGGCGCCCAGCTTGACGACAATCTGCAGACCAAGCTCGAGCGCACGGGTATGGATGTAGTCCTCGATGACCACCTGCAATCCCAGCATGCCGTGGTAGAGCACGCTGAGCACCAGGGCCATCAGCAGAAATGCATTCAGCGGCTGCGCCAGATAGACGCGCGCGTCCGGGTAGTCGGCCAGCAACATCGGTGCGACACAGATCAGGAACCACAGACAGAGCGGCAGCAGCATCACCGCACTCAGGCGCTGCGCCCACCAGTGGGCGACACCTTCGCGCGCCGAGCCATGGCCACGAACGCGGGCGAGTGGATCACGCAGACTCATGGCATCACTCCGAAAATACGCAGGGACGCGTAGAGGGTTCCAAGCAGACTCAACACAACCACCAGCCAGCCGGTGACCGTGGTGGTTCCCAGATCAAAGCCGTATCCCATGTCCCAGACAAGATGACGTACGCCATTGCAGAGATGGAACAGCAGGGAAAAAACCAGGCCCAGCACCAGCAGGCGTCCCGGAATCGAATGGATCAGGGCCGCGAACCGGGCATGGCACTCGGGGCCGATGGACACCGTGGCGATCCAGGCGACCAGCACCACGGCGCCGAGGCAAAGCAGCAGGCCAGTGATGCGATGCAGGATCGACAGCACCGAAGTGATCTGCTTGCGGTAGATCTGCAGATGCGGTGAAAGCGGTCTGTTTGCGGCCATGCCGTCTCCATCCTGGTCAGAAAGCGGGAAACACTCAAAAATCGATACAGCGTCCGTTCTTTTCCCAATCACCATAGCGCGTCGGTTCGGGACCCGGGCGGCCGCCATGCTCAGGCACCGGCGCGGACGGCGGTGTGGAAGCGGGCTGTGTGGCCGGGACGCTGGTCCCGGCCTGGGGAACATCAGGCTGGTTCATGAGGACTCGGTTAACCTTCGAAGGGTAATACTTCGGGCCCATGCGCGACAAGCGCCGGGCCACATTCAACGTGATCGCAGTGACGAACTCCATGGAGACGCATCTTGTCCGTTCCGGTTTATTCACTTGACTCATTTGACCTGATCAGCTGTGAAGGCAGCGAGGCGAAATCGTTTCTGCAGTCACTACTGAGCAATGATGTCGGCCAGCTGGACCAGCCTGGCAGCCTGCAGTGGACCGCCCTGCTCAGTCCACAGGGGCGGGTGCAGGCGGTGATGCTGCTGATCCATCTGGATCCCGAGCACTACTTGCTGGCCGTGCCGTTCCGGCGCGGCACCGTCATCCTCGAGCAACTGCGCCGGTTCGTGCTCAGGCGAAAGCTCGCCCTGCGGATCGACAGCGGGCAGCACCTGCTTGGCAGCATGGCCGGGGCCGAAGCCATTGCCGGCGCCCTGGCCCTGCAGCCGCCGCTGGCCGACGGACGCAGCCTGCATCTCGCGGATGGGGCCAACCGGTATCCCGCAGCGGATGCCAACTGGCATCGCGCAGACCTGCACAGCCGGATTCCCTGGCTGCCCGAAGCGGCTGCAGACCGCCACCTCGCGCATGCGCTGGGTCTGGACCTGCTCGGTGCCATCAGCCTCAAGAAAGGCTGCTACCCCGGCCAGGAGATCGTGGCGCGGACCCATTATCTGGGGCGCAGCAAGCGCCATCTGGCCCTGCTGCGCAGTGCCGCCAACGACTCCGGTCTGGCTGCGGGCAGGCAGATTCGCGACCACGACGACCAACTTGCCGGAGAGTCGATCGGGGGTCTGTCCGACCCTGCCGGAACTCTGCTGCTCGCGGTGCTTTCTGACGACCGTCGCCTGGGTCAGCTGGCGGCCATCGGCGCCGACGGCCGGAGGATTCCGGTCGAGCTGGTCGAGCCGGCGTGAAGGGCCCAATGTCTGCCGGACTGAGGCCAATCGTCACACTTGTGGTCACACCTGAAAACTTGCGTCAAAGCCGTTGGCAACGTTGACTTATCGTGATATTCATTGGCTACAAACAGGAGAAAGGCTCATGTCAAATCGTCGTGCTCGCAGGGGCTGTGCGGCGGTCATGCTGGCGATGGTGCTCGGCGTGCCGCAGGCAGGGGCAGCAGAGTTTCGTATCGCAGTCGAGCCGATCTACACACCTGAAAAGCAGATGGAGGTGTACAAGCCTTTCATCGAATACTTGAATAGAACCTCGGGGCACCGCTTCACCCTGGTCACTTCGCGCAATTTCCAGTTTTTCTGGCGCGATATCCGCCAGGAGTTGCCGATCGATTTCATGTTCGCCGAAGCCCACTTCACCGACTATCGTGCCAAGCGCTCCGGCTTCGAACCGCTGGTGAAAACCGCCGAGCGCAGCAGCTATACCGTACTCGCCAACGAGGAAGTGGCTGAGCGCGGCGTCAACTCGCTGATCGGTTATGGCGTGGTGACCATGCCCTCACCCAGTCTCGGCTTCGCATTGCTGACCGAAATCTTTCCGGACCCGATCCGCCAGCCCAATGTGCTGTCGAGCGGAAAATCCTGGCGCGATGGCGTCGAAATGGTTTTTGCTGAAGAAACCGATGCTGCCATCGTGCCGACCTGGTTGAAGGACCAGTACCCGAATCTGATCGCAATGACGACGACGCGCACCTTCCCCGGCGCCGCCATCTCGGCGGCCCCGAATGTCGATCAGGCCGCCAAGGATGCCGTCCGTGACGCCCTGCTCAAGTTGCACGAGGACGAAGGCTCGTACGAGGTGCTGAGCGAACTCGGCATCAGCCAGTTCATCCCCGCGAACGCCTCCGAATACGATGGCAATGATCGCCTGCTCCGCAGCTTCTTTGGTTACAAGGAACTCTGAGTTCTGCGACCCAGTACCGGGAGCAGGTAGCCCCTGGCTGGTTCAACATCGGAGCGAGCCGAACACGCTTCGAGCGACCGCTGGATTGGGTGCTTGCGACGGTGTCTCCTGGCGGTTTGAACACGCCGATCATGTGCGCGTCCACCATCGGGTATGACCAGCGGAAGAACAGCTCAGTCGCGCCGGCGCAGTCCGAAGCGGGAATGACCGGACTGTTCGAGATAGGCCAGCCACTTGCCCAGAAAGGCATTCATCCGCAGGCGATGCGTCAGTACCTGCTCGCAGGCGGCATCACGGCCGAGCACATCCTCGATGCGGGAACCCTGGTGGCAGGCGGTGACTTCGGCGACGCGGGCATCGCAGTAGAAACGCACATGCGCGGAGGGATCCGGGTTGCCGCTGACACTGTCGATCATCGCGTACGAGAGTTTCAACTCGACGGTGAACGGCGCCCGTTCGCGGATATCGATCAGCACCGGCAATCCGCACTCGCCTTCTGACTGGTAGCAGCCAATGGCCAACTGCTGGATGCCAAACAACCGGGTCAGCGTCCAGTAGTTCTCGCCATACATCCCCATCAGCCAGGAGAACCGGCTCGGGCGATGCAGATTGCGAACGGCGGACTGCGTATTCATGGATGCAGGATAACAAGCCTGTCCATTCGCGCCAGCCTGCCGCAGAGCGCGATGCCGGTGTATAGTCCAGATTCATTCGCGCTGCCGATTCGCATCGATTCCGCGCACGATGCCAGAGTTTCCTCAGCCGCCGCAGGGCGGCCGCGATCACAGCAAATGGCGATTGAGCCCCAGCGTCTGCAGCACCTTGCTGGCGATTTCCTCGATCGAAGTATGCGTGGTGCTGAGCACCGGCAGGTTCTCGCGCCGGATCAGTTTTTCGGCGGCGGTCACTTCCCAACGGCACTGCTCGATCGTCGCATAGCGGCTACCAGGCTTGCGGTTCTGGCGCACCTGCTGCAATCGCACCGGATCGATCGTCAAGGCAAACATCTTGTTGCGGTACGGTGCCAGCTTGACCGGCATTTCCTGCAGTTCCAGATCGTCTGGCGTCAGTGGATAGTTCGCTGCCTTCACTCCGAACTGCAGGGCCAGATACAGGCAGGTGGGGGTCTTTCCCGAACGCGAAACTCCGATCAGGATCAGGTCAGCATCGCCATAATTCAGGTCGATGCCATCGTCATGGCTCAGGGTGTAATTGGTCGCATTGATGCGCGCCTCGTACTCGGCAAAGTCCACCATGCCATGGGCCTTGCCGACGCGCGACTGCCGCTTGGTGCCGAGTTCCTCCTCCAAGGGAAGGATGAATGGCGCAAACACATCCAGCATCAGCGCGCCGCTGCTGGCGATGATGGCGCTCAGATCGGCGTCGACCGCCGTATTGATCACGATCGGACGCTGACCGCTGCGCTCGCCTTCGCTGCGCACGCGATCCGCCGCCAGTTGCGCCTTCTCGGGACTATCGACGAACGGAATCCGGGTGGTCTCGAATTCGATTCCGTCAAACTGGGTCAGCACGCTGTGACCAATGGTTTCGGCGGTGATGCCGGTGCCATCGGAGATGTAGAAAACCATGCGTTTCATCAATCCACTCCGTTCATTGCCGTGAAGATGCAGCGGACCGCGATTGTCGTCGACTGCCGACTAGCCGCGCGAGCCACTTGCGAACACGACCGCAGGCAGCAAGGGCGTGGCTATTCGGGGGCAAGCGGATCAATCTGGAGCGTGCAAGCTTGTGACCTGAGCTCTAATTGACCATCATTGTCAGCCTGATGGAGTGCACCACGCGTGCGCTGCCACTGCAACACATTACGGGAGCCTGTTGAAACCTGTCGAGCGGGTGCAGTGCAAGGTGCAGGAACCACAGTTTCCGGGCTGGTACCTGAGGAATCCGAGCACCAAGCCAGGTGGCAGTAGCGCCGGCAAGCGGCCTCAAGAGATCCCCACACGTCTGCAAATACCTGGAGAGTCCCATGTCTGAACTCGTGCTCTGGCTCGACAAACTTCGCCTGTCCGACCTTCCCCAGGTCGGCGGAAAAAATGCGTCGCTGGGCGAAATGATCGGCCATCTGGCTCACCTCGGCGTCTCGGTCCCGGGCGGCTACGCCACCAGTGCCGATGCATTCCGCCAGTTCATTGCGCAGAGCGGCTTGAAGCAGAGAATCCAGGATCGCCTAGCCAGCCTCGATGTCGATGACGTCGAGGCGCTGGCCCGTGCCGGCACCGAGATTCGCCGCTGGGTGATCGAGACACCGTTGATCCCGGCCCTCGACAGCGCCGTCCGAGCCGCCTACCAGAAACTCTGCATGGACAACGGCGGCGGCGAAATCGCGGTCGCGGTGCGCTCGTCGGCAACTGCAGAAGATCTGCCCGATGCCTCGTTTGCAGGTCAGCAGGAGACCTTCCTCAATGTCACCGGCGCCGATGACGTGGTGCACAAGCTGAAGGAAGTGTTCGCTTCACTGTACAACGACCGCGCCATTGCCTATCGCGTGCACCAGGGCTTCAAGCACGAGGAGGTCGCGCTGTCGGCGGGCGTCCAGCTGATGGTGCGCTCGGACGTCGGTGCCTCGGGTGTGCTGTTCACGCTCGACACCGAGTCCGGCTTCCGCGATGTCGTCTTCATCACCGCCAGCTACGGCCTCGGCGAGATGGTCGTCCAGGGCGCCGTCAACCCCGACGAGTACTACGTCTACAAGCCCACCCTGTTGCAGGACCGTCCAGCTATCCTGCGCCGGCAACTGGGCAGCAAGGCGATCCGGATGGTGTACTCGAACGCCGCCGGTGAGCGCGTGCGCACCGAGGACACCCCGCCGGAACTGCGCGCGCGCTTCTCGATCAGCGATGCGGATGTCCACGAACTGGCACGCCAGGCGCTCAAGATCGAATCGCACTACGGCCGTCCTATGGATATCGAATGGGCCAAGGATGGCGTCAGCGGCAAGGTCTACATCGTGCAGGCGCGCCCCGAAACAGTGAAATCGCGCACCCGTGCCACCACCCTGGAGCGCTTCCACCTGCGCGAGCGCGGTACCGTGATCTGCGAGGGCCGCTCGATTGGCCAGCGCATCGGCAGCGGTGTTGCCCGCGTTATCCGCTCCACCAGTCAGATGGCCAGTGTCCAGCCAGGTGATGTTCTGGTCGCCGACATGACCGACCCCGATTGGGAACCGGTGATGAAGCGCGCCTCGGCAATCGTGACCAACCGTGGTGGCCGTACCTGTCATGCCGCGATCATCGCGCGCGAGCTGGGTGTGCCGGCTGTCGTCGGCTGCGGCAATGCGCTCGAGACCATTGCCGATGGCAGCGAAGTCACGGTGTCCTGTGCCGAAGGCGATACCGGACTGATCTATTCCGGCCGGCTCGATTTCGAAGTGATCACCGCCGATCTCGGTGCCATGCCACCGGCGCCGCTCAAGGTGATGATGAATGTCGCCAATCCCGAGCGCGCGCTGGACTTTGCCATGCTGCCCAACGCCGGCGTTGGCCTGGCACGGCTCGAGATGATCATCGCCAGCCATATCGGCGTGCATCCGCGTGCCCTGCTCGAGTTCGACCGTCAGGACGCCGCGACTCGCGCCGCGATCGCTCAGCGCATGGCCGGCTATGCCGATCCGGTGCGCTTCTACGTGGATCGGCTTGCCGAAGGCATCGCCACCATCACTGCGGCATTCGCGCCCAATCCGGTGATCGTGCGTCTTTCCGATTTCAAGTCCAACGAATACGCCAATCTGATCGGCGGCCGCCAATACGAACCGCATGAAGAGAATCCGATGCTCGGCTTCCGTGGTGCCAGCCGCTACGTAGACCCCAGCTTCGCCGCGAGCTTCGAGCTCGAATGCCAGGCCATGCGCAAGGTGCGCGATGAGATGGGCCTGGTCAATGCCTGGGTGATGATTCCGTTTGTGCGCACCGTCGATGAGGGGCACGCGGTGATCGAGGTGCTCGCCCGCAATGGACTGGTCCGCGGCGAGAATGGCCTCAAGATCATCATGATGTGCGAACTGCCGTCCAATGCCCTGCTCGCCGACCAGTTCCTCGATCATTTCGATGGCTTCTCGATTGGCTCGAACGACCTGACCCAGCTGACGCTCGGGCTCGACCGCGATTCCGCCCAGATCGCGCATCTGTTCGATGAACGCAACGATGCGGTGAAAGCACTGATCTCGATGGCGATCAAGGCCTGCCGTGCGCGCGGCAAGTACATCGGCATTTGCGGTCAGGGACCGTCCGACCATCCGGACCTCGCCGAGTGGCTGCTGGATCAGGGCATCGAGTCGATCTCGCTGAACCCCGACACCGTGGTCGACACCTGGCTGCGTCTGGCCAAGCACAAGCGCAGCTGAGCAGGCGCTACTGACCGCGGTCCTGCCAATTGACCGCGGCAGGGCCCTGCGGCTACTATTCAAACACTTGTTTCATACAGTTTCAGCCACGCCTCTCCGTGTCGCCGAAGTGCAAGCCGCACAGGTTTTTCGTAATAATCAACTTTAACTGACACGGTTATTCCATTGACAAATCAACACTTTTCAACGAAAGACAGAATCCTCAGCGCGGCTGAGGACCTGTTTGCCAAGTCGGGATTCGCGGGTGCCTCGCTGCGCCAGGTGACCTCGGTGGCCAATGTCAATCTGGCCGCGGTGAACTATCACTTTGGCTCCAAGGAAAACCTGATCAACGAACTCTTCAAGCGTCGGCTTGATGAGCTGACCGCACAGCGCACCAAGGCGCTTGAGCAGGTCCTCAAGGAGTCGTCGGTGACGCTGGAATCCGTGCTCGAAGCCTTCGTGGCACCGGCGCTGACCCTGGCCCAGGATCGCGGCGGCGGCCAGAGTTTTGTCCGTCTGCTGGCGCGCGCATTCGCAGAGCAGGATCAGCGCCTGCGCCGATTCGTCTCCGACAATTACGGCCATGTACTGAAGGAATTTGCCAAGTCGATATCGGCCCTGCTGCCGCATCTGGCCAAGGAAGACCTGTACTGGCGGCTGGATTTCGTCAGCGGCGCGCTGACCTATGCGATGTCGGACTTCGGCATGATCAAGAAGCCGCCGACCCTGACCGAAGAACAGCATCGTCGCAATGCCGCCAGGCAGTTCGTGCGCTTTGCCGCTGCCGGATTGCGCGCGCCCTGAACTGCAACCCGGCAGGCGGCAGCTGCGGCGGAGCCCTGACCGGCGCTCCGCCGGGTCCAGCAACTGCCTGCCCTGACCACCATTCAACTAAGTCCGCGCCTGCTTTCAGGGCATGAACGCAACATCTGTACCGGAGGTTTCATGAGCGATTCCACTCTTAGAATTCGTCGCGCTGCTGTGCTCGGCGCCGGCGTCATGGGCGCGCAGATTGCGGCGCATCTTGCCAATGCCGATGTCGAAGTCATCCTGTTCGACCTGGCGGCACGCGAGGGCGACCCCAATGGCATCGTCAACAAGGCGATCGCCAACCTCTCCAAACTCAGCCCCAGCCCGGTCGCCACCAAGGGCAAGGCCAGTGAGATCCAGGCTGCCAATTACGATCAGCACCTGCCCCTGCTGCGCCACTGCGATCTGGTGATCGAGGCGATCGCCGAGCGGATGGACTGGAAACGCGATCTCTACAGCAAGGTGCTGCCGCACCTGAAAGACGATGTGGTAATCGCCAGCAATACCTCGGGACTGAGCATCAATGGGCTTGCCGAGGCCTTGCCGGCCGAACGCCACGAGCGATTCTGCGGCGTGCACTTCTTCAATCCGCCGCGTTACATGCACCTGGTGGAACTGATCCCGACCAAGCGCACGGCGCCAGCCATTCTCGAAGGCCTGGAAAACTTCCTGGTCACGGTCCTCGGCAAGGGTGTCGTCCGCGCCAAGGACACGCCGAACTTCATCGGCAACCGCATCGGTGTGTTCTCGATGTTGTGCGCGATGCACCACACCAAGCGCTTTGGCCTCAGCTTCGATGTCGTCGATGCCCTGACCGGGCCAGCGATCGGCCGGCCGAAGAGCGCTACCTACCGCACCGCCGATGTGGTCGGGCTCGACACCATGGCCCATGTCATCAAGACCATGGCCGACACCCTGCCCAACGATCCCTGGCACGAGTACTTCGTGGCCCCGGACTGGCTCAAGCGCCTGGTCGAGCAGGGTGCGCTGGGACAGAAGACCAAGGCCGGCATCTACAAGAAGGTCGGCAATGACATCCTCGTGCTCGATGTCGCCAGCGGCAGCTACAAGCCACAGACCGGCAAGGTTGCGCCCGAGGTCGAGGCGATCCTGAAGGTCAAGAACCCGGCCGAGAAGCTCGCCTCGTTGCGTGCATCGACCGATCCGCAGGCGCAGTTCCTGTGGGCCTGCTTCCGCGATCTGTTTCATTACACCGCCTGCCATCTCGAAGAGATTGCCGACAATGCCCGCGACGTCGATTTCGCGATCCGCTGGGGCTATGGCTGGTCGGCCGGACCGTTCGAGACCTGGCAGGCGGCAGGCTGGAAGACCATCGCCTCGGCGATTGCCAGCGACATCGAAGCCGGCGAGACCATGGTTGATGCGCCCTTGCCGAAATGGGCGATCGACCCGACGCGTGCCGGTGTTCATGCCGCGCACGGCTCCTACGCGCCGCGCGACAACACCTTCCGCTCACGCTCGCGGCTCGCGGTCTATCAGCGCCAGCTGTTTCCCGATCCGCTGCTGGGCGAATTGCCGCATCCGGGCGAGACGGTATTTGAAACGCCCGAGGTCCGCTGCTGGCACCAGGGCGACGGCATCGCGATCCTCAGCTTCAAGACCAAGATGAATACCGTCAGCGGTGGCGTGCTCGATGGCATCCAGCGCGCGGTCGACGAGGCCGAGCGCGGTTTCCAGGGACTGGTGCTCTGGCAGCACAGCGAGCCCTTCAGTGCCGGCGCCGATCTCAGCGGCGCGATGGCGGCCCTGCGGGCAGGCAAGCTCGATGAGTTCGAGGCGATGGTCGATCGCTTCCAGCAGACCTCGATGCGCATCAAGTATTCGCTGGTGCCGGTGGTCTGCGCGATCCGCGGCATGGCACTGGGCGGCGGCTGCGAATTCCAGATGCACTCGACCCGCACGGTCGCAGCACTGGAAAGCTATATCGGACTGGTCGAAGCCGGCGTCGGCCTGCTGCCGGCCGGTGGTGGCCTGAAGGAAATCGCCGTGCGCTGTGCGCAAAAGGCCGAAGGTGGCGATCTGTTCCCGTTCCTGCAGCGGATGTTCCAGACGGTGGCCATGGGCACCGTGTCGGCAAGCGCGCTGGAAGCCAAGGAACTGGGACTGCTGCGCGCAAGCGATGTCGTGGTGTTCAATCCGCACGAACTGCTGCATGTCGCCAAGTCGGAGGCGCGCGCCCTGTCGGAGACCGGCTACCGGCCGCCGATGCCGCCGCGTGCAATCCCCGTTGCCGGTGACACCGGCACCGCCTCGTTGAAGATGATGCTGGTCAACATGCTGGAGGGTCGCTTCATCTCGGCGCATGACTACGAGGTCTCGTCGCGCATCGCCGACACCCTCTGCGGCGGCGGCATCGAACGTGGCTCGGCGGTCGATGAGCAATGGCTGCTGGATCTGGAACGCAAGCACTTCGTCGCCCTGGCGCAGATGCCCAAGACCCAGGAACGCATCGGCCATACCTTGAAGACCGGCAAGCCTCTGCGCAACTGAGTACCGCGCCGCCGAGCGCCATCCCCATCTCTGGCGCGCTGCCGTTTGATCCGCAGCGCGACCGAACAGGAAACACCAGGAGTTCGCCATGAGTCGCCAGATCCAGGACTGCTATATCGTCGCCGCCAATCGCACCCCGGTGGGCAAGGCCCCGCGCGGCGTGTTCCGCCACACCCGTCCCGACGACCTGCTCGCGCATGCATTGCGCGGCATGCTGGCGCCGTTTCCGCAGATCGACCGCACCCGCATCGATGATGTGATCGTCGGCTGCGCCATGCCCGAAGCCGAGCAGGGCATGAATGTCGCCCGCATCGCCGCCCTGATGGCCGGGCTGCCGATCTCGACCGCGGCGATGACGATCAACCGCTTCTGCTCCTCCGGTGTACAGGCCGTGGCCCTGGCCGCCGACCGCATTCGCCTGGGCGAAGCCGACCTGATGATCGGTGCCGGCACCGAGAGCATGAGCATGATCCCGATGATGGGTCACAAGATCGCGATGAATCCGGATGTGTTCAAGGACGAGAACATCGCCATCGCCTATGGCATGGGCATTACCGCGGAGAAAGTCGCCGAGCAGTGGAAGATCACCCGTGAGGCGCAGGACCAGTTCGCTTTCCGCAGCCATCAGAAGGCCAGCAAGGCCATCGAATCCTGCGAGTTCAGCGATGAAATCCTGCCCTACGAAATTGATGACCGCAGTCCCGATCTTGATCGTCGCGAGGTAAAGGTCAATCGGCGCACCATCAGTCATGACGAAGGCCCGCGCCCTGACAGCAGCGTCGAGGCACTGGCCGGACTCAAGCCGGTGTTCCGCATGGGCGGCAGTGTCACCGCCGGCAACAGCTCGCAGATGTCCGATGGCGCCGGCGCCGTGCTGCTCGCCAGCGCACAGGCGATCAAGGACTACGACCTCACCCCGCTCGCGCGTTTCGTCTCGTTCTCGGTGGCCGGCGTAAAACCCGAACTGATGGGCATCGGTCCGATTGCGGCGATCCCCAAGGCCTGTCGCCAGGCCGGCATCGCCCAGCATGACCTCGACTGGATCGAATTGAACGAGGCCTTTGCCGCGCAAGCCCTGGCGGTCACCCATGATCTGGGCCTCGACGCCAGCCGGATCAATCCGCTGGGTGGCGCGATTGCGCTCGGTCATCCGCTCGGTGCGACCGGGGCGGTGCGCGTTGCGACTCTGGTGCATGGCCTGCGCCGGCATCAGAAGAAGTACGGCATGGTGACCATGTGCATCGGCACCGGCATGGGCGCCGCCGGGATCTTCGAGCGCGTCTGATCCTGTAGGGCATCTCTGTGAGATGCCATCCCAATCCCGCGGCGCATTCCAGACGGCATCTCGCAGAGATGCCCTACAGAAAAGCATCCAATCCCGCGCACCCATGTAGGGCATCTCTGTGAGATGCCATCCCAATCCCGCGGCGCGTTCCAGACGGCATCTCGCAGAGATGCCCTACAAGAAAGCATCCAATCCCGCGCACCCATGTAGGGCATCTCTGTGAGATGCCATCCCAATCCCGCGGCGCGTTCCAGACGGCATCTCGCAGAGATGCCCTACAAGAAAGCGCCCTGAATCAGCCCAGGTACTTCTTCAGATCCTTGGCAATCGATTCGGGCTTGTCGGTCGGGGCATAGCGCTCCACCACATTGCCCTCACGGTCGACCAGGAACTTGGTGAAGTTCCACTTGACGGAAGTCGTGCCAAGCAAGCCCTTCTTCTCCTTGGTCAGGTGCTTGTAGAGCGGGTGCGCATTGGCGCCGTTGACATCGATCTTGGCGAACATCGGAAAGCTGACGTCGTAACTCAGCGAACAGAAATTCTTGATCTCGTTCTCATCGCCCGGCTCCTGATGGCCGAACTGGTCGCAGGGGAATCCCAGCACCACCAGACCCCTGTCCTTGTTGTCGCGGTAGAGCTTGTCGAGCCCGGCGTACTGCGGGGTAAATCCGCATTTCGATGCGGTATTGACGATCAGCATCACCTTGCCCTTGTACTCGGCCAGCGACTGCTCGTCGCCGTCGATGGTCCGTGCCGAGAATTGATCGATCTTGCTCATGCTGATCTCCAGTGGTTGGCTTGCCGCCCTTGGCGGGTTGAGTCTGCAGTACATGGTGCCGGGAATCTCCAGAGCAAGCAAAGCGGCTCGAATGCTCTGCCCTGCCCTGCTAATCTGCGCCGTTGGCCAAGCCCCGTGCGGCGGCCGTGAACACTGCGACCCAGAGCCTGATGAGTCCCTACATCACCGAAACCGTGCTGGCCGTCCGCCACTGGACCGATGCCTACTTCAGCTTTACCACCAGCCGCGACGATGGCTTCCGATTCGACAATGGCCAGTTCGTGATGATCGGCCTGCATGTCAATGGCAAGCCGCTGATGCGCGCCTATTCGATTGCCAGCCCGAACTGGGATGAACAGCTGGAATTTTTCAGCATCAAGGTCGCCGATGGTCCGCTGACTTCGCGCCTGCAGCACATCCAGCCTGGCGACAGCATCCTGATGAGCCGCAAGCCGACCGGCACCCTGCTGATCAGCGATCTGCTGCCTGGCCGCCATCTCTATCTGCTCGCCACCGGCACCGGGCTCGCGCCGTTCCTGTCGATCATCCGCGATCCGGAAACCTACGAACGCTTCGACAAGGTCATCGTCACCCATGGTGTGCGGCAGTCGGTGGACCTCGCCTATGCCGACTACATCGAGCGCGAACTGCCGCATCACGAATTTCTCGGCGAAGTGATCCGCGAGAAGTTGCTGTACTACCCGGCAGTCAGCCGCGAAGCGTTCCACCATGCCGGCCGCCTGACCGATCTGCTGGAATCCGGCGCCATGAGCGCCAGTCTCGGCCTGCCGCCGATCAATGCCGAGGACGATCGCTTCATGATCTGCGGCAGCCCCGGCATGCTGGCGAGTTTCCGCAGCATCCTCGACGCCCGCGGCATGAGCCCGGCACCGCGTATCGGCACACCCGGACACTATGTCTTCGAGCGCGCTTTCGTCGAAAAGTAGCTGGCGTGCGTGCCGCGTTGGCCCGGCAAGGTGCAGCAAAATCAGGGCGAAAAAAAACCCCGGTCGTTGCCGACCGGGGCTTTCATTCTGGCTTGGCGACTAACTTAGTCAGCCTGAACCTGGTCAGCCTGCAGGCCCTTCGGGCCCTTGACGACGATGAAGCTCACCTTCTGGCCTTCCTGCAGCGACTTGAAGCCGTTGCCCTGGATGGCGCGGAAATGGACGAACAGGTCAGCGCCGCTCTCCGGGGTGATGAAGCCGAAGCCCTTGGCGTCGTTGAACCACTTTACAGTACCGCTCTGACGATCCGACATATAACTAACTCCTTGAAACATTGATGAAATCGCGGTCGGAAGTTCTCCGATCCGAGTCTGAAGTTGCAGGGAGTAGCGAGGTAAACGACCAGTCGATCATCAGATCTACAGGATCAGGTCACGATTGCAATGTGACCCTGGCAACACAGCGAGCGCACCATACAGCCAAATGAACGGAATTACTACATCTGCCTTAACAGCCAGCAAACAAGTCAGCGGCATGATTTCCGATATTGCCCTCTGGAAACCCCTGGCCGGGCCGTCACAATGATCCCGGGCAAGCCTGGGAAGATTGCCCAAGCAACTGACTGACATGAATATTTCTCGAACATCCAGGCGGGGAACGGACGACCACCGCGGCGATCGGAGTATCGCGTAGTGACTTTGGATGTAATCCCGAATCCGCAGATTTCATTTCGCACCAGCCAGCCTGAAGTGGCGCTGAAGCTCGGCCCGAAGGCGCCGGCAAAAAACTGGACGGCTCAAGGACTTGCCGCTATGGTGCCGCCTGCTTCAAGCGCTGATACCTTTCTTCCTGACGGTTTCCCGCAGCGGTCGGACCCCATCCGACGCTGTTGTCTCCCTACCGACTGGTCTCTGCGAAATACGGACGCGTTCGCGCGATCCACACAGACCTGCGGCGCGGTTTTGAGGAACGCTCCGGGCAACACCTACGGAGTATTCCATGTCCTTTGCAAACCTCGGGCTATCGCCCGCGCTTCTGCGTGCGCTGACCGAACTCGGCCACGAAATCCCCACCGCCATCCAGCTTCAGGCGATTCCCCTGGTCCTGGCCGGCAATGATCTGATGGCTGCCGCGCAGACCGGCACCGGCAAGACCGGTGGCTTCGCCCTGCCCGTGCTGGAGCGCCTGTTCCCGGCCGGCAAGCGGCCCGGCAGCCTGCAGCGCAATCCCCGCGTGCTGGTGCTGACCCCGACCCGCGAACTCGCCGCCCAGGTACACGAAAGCCTGCGCGCCTACGGCCGCTATCTTGGCGTGCGCAGCACCACGATCTTCGGTGGCGTCGGCATGCAGCCCCAGGTCGAGGCGCTGCGCCGCGGCATGGACGTGCTGATCGCTACACCAGGCCGCCTGATCGACCATATGGAACGTCGTACCGTTGATCTCAGCGGCATCGATACCCTGGTGCTCGACGAAGCCGATCGCATGCTCGACATGGGCTTCATGCCGGCGATCAAGCGCATCCTCGCGGTATTGCCGCGTGCGCAGCGGCAGACCCTGATGTTCTCGGCGACATTCTCGGACGACATCAAGAAGCTGGCGGCGCAGTTCCTGCGCAACCCGCTGGAGGTGCAGGTCACGCCGCGCAACACCATCGCCGCCACCATCAGCCATCTGGTGCATCCGGTCGAGGCTTCGCGCAAGCGCGATCTGCTGATCGATGTGCTGGCGGTCGACAGCCGCCGCCAGAGCCTGGTGTTCTCGCGCACCAAACATGGCGCCGACAAGCTGGCCAAGATTCTCGAGACCAGTGGCTTCAAGGCGGCTGCGATCCATGGCAACAAGAGCCAGGGTGCCCGCACGCGCGCACTGTCGGATTTCAAATCCGGCCGGATCACGATCCTGGTTGCGACCGATATCGCCGCCCGTGGTCTCGATATTCCGCAGTTGCCGGTGGTGATCAATTTCGATCTGCCAATGGTCGCGGAAGACTATGTGCACCGTATCGGCCGCACCGGCCGTGCTGGCGAAGACGGCCAGGCGATTTCCCTGGTCTGCCAGGACGAGGCCCATCTGCTGCGCGATATCCAGCGTCTGCTCAAGCAGGACGTCCGCATCGAGAATTTCCCTGGCTATGTTCCGAACCAGGCCCTGCGCGTGGATACCGCGACGCGGCCGCCGGGTCCGGGCAAGGCGCGTCCGGCCCAGCACGCCCGTCGTGGCCGCGTCGAGGGCAATGGTCCCAAGACCAATGGCCACGCCAAGCCGCACAGCAAGGCCAAGCCGCCGCAACGCAACCGGTTCGCGCGCGCCTGATACGCCGCAGCCTGATGTGTTGAGTGCGCCCCGCGGGATCGTCATCATGGCGATCCCGCTTTCCTTTGCACACGGCGAACCCGATGCCCTACACCCCGATCCTGGCCACGCTCGGCTTTGTGTTGTCGGCAGATGCGCAGCGCGTCCTGCTGGTGCATCGCAATGCGCGTCCGGAAGACATGCATATCGGCAAGTACAACGGCCTCGGCGGCAAGATGGAGCAGGCTGAGGATGCCCTCAGCTGCATGCGTCGCGAAATCCGCGAGGAAGCTGGCATCGACTGCACGCGTCTGGAGCTGCGCGGCACGATCAACTGGCCGGGCTTCGGCAAGAAGGGCGAGGACTGGCTGGGCTTTCTGTATCTGATTCATGCCTTCGAAGGTGAGCCAGCGGCGCGCAACGAGGAAGGTGATCTGGAATGGATCGAGATCGCCCGCCTGCACGAGTTGCCGATGTGGGAAGGCGATCGCCTGTTTCTGCCCCTGGTATTCGACCGCGATCCGCGGCCGTTCCACGGCGTGATGCCCTACCGCGATGGCCGGATGCTCAGTTGGACCTACCAGCGCGATTAGGCCGGATTCCGGTCCGGTTGCCGACCGCTGCACCGAAGCTCAGCCAGCAGTCAGCCGGATGAGCGCAGAATCAGGACCGTCAGGCACGACGCATTCGCCCAAAGCATGCGCTCATGGCATGCTCGCCAGGCTGAAGCGCGACCGCGCCGATCCGCCCAAGGCCAGAGAGCATTCCGATGAAAATCACCGCAACAGGTCTGATCCTGATTTCCAGTCTGGCAGCGGCCGCGCTGGCCCGCGCTGAAACGCCTGCGGAGCAAGCGCCCGCCGAAGCACCGATGGTGGTTTTTGCCGATGCCGACAAGCAGAAATCTTCCAACGTGCGCATCCGTACCAGCGATATCTACAGCTGGACCAGCGACAATGACCACAGGCTCACGGTGACCACCAGACGCCGGGAGCAGTTCCTGATCGAATTCGAACGTCCCTGCTTCAACCTCAAGCTGGGGCCGCGGACCAACGCGCTGATCACCGATACCTCCTGGCTGGATCGCAATGGCTATGTGCGCCTGCTGAACCGCGATCATCTGCCATTCGGTTACTTCAACGACTTCGGCAGAAGCAGCTTCCGCATGACCACCAATGCCTACAGCGCCTACTGTCCGATCAAGGACATCACCGCCCTGGGCAAGAAGCCGCGCGCCGAAAAATCGACCGGTTGAGCCGACCCGGACGATAGCTGCGGTCTGGCCTGGCCACGGAGCTGGTGCCGTCGCCCTGAGGCCGCGATTCCCGGCTTGAAAATTTACGGCCATTCAATGGCATGGCGCGCTTTTGTGCGCGTCGCAAGGGCGTTTCGTGGTACATAGTGCGCACTAATTCGCGCGCCCCCTGCGCGCCCCGACGCCGAGCCACGGCGCCCAGTCTTTCGAGAACCTTCATGTCCGATACCGCCCCTTCCGACGCCACCGCTGTCAGCTTCCGCGATCTCGCGCTCAGCGAGCCGGTGATGCGCGCCCTTGCCGACGTCGGCTATGAGTCACCTTCGCCGATCCAGGCCGCCACCATTCCGCACCTGCTCCAGGGCCGCGATCTGGTCGGCACGGCACAGACTGGCACCGGCAAGACCGCCGCCTTCGCCCTGCCCATCCTGTCGCGCATTGATGTCAATCGCGCCACCACCCAGGCCCTGGTGCTCGCACCCACCCGCGAACTGGCCATCCAGGTTGCCGAGGCCTTCCAGAAGTATGCGGCGCATGTACGTGGCTTCCATGTGCTGCCGATCTACGGCGGCCAGAGCTATGGTCCGCAATTGCATGCGCTCAAGCGTGGCGTGCACGTCGTGGTCGGTACACCGGGGCGCGTCATCGATCATCTTGAGAAAGGCACGCTGGATATCTCGCAGTTGCAGGTACTGGTGCTCGACGAAGCGGACGAGATGCTGCGCATGGGCTTCATCGACGATGTCGAGAATGTCATCAAGCGGACACCCGCTGGCCGTCAGGTCGCTCTGTTCTCGGCGACGATGCCGGCGCCGATCCGTCGCATCGCCGGTACCTACCTGAAGGATCCGGCCGAGGTCACGATCCGCGGCAAGACCACTACCGCCATCAATACGCGCCAGCGCTACTGGCTGGTGAGCGGCGTGCAGAAACTCGACGCGCTGACCCGCATCCTCGAAGCGGAGACCTTCGAGGGCATGATCATTTTCTCACGCACCAAGATCAGTACCGATGAACTCGCGGCCAAGCTCGAAGCGCGCGGTTTCTCGGCAGCGGCAATCAATGGCGATATTCCGCAGGCAATGCGCGAGAAGACCATCCAGCGCCTGAAAGACGGCCACATCGATATCCTGGTAGCAACCGACGTCGCCGCCCGCGGACTTGACGTCGACCGCATCAGCCATGTCGTCAACTACGATATTCCGTACGACACCGAGGCCTATGTGCATCGGATCGGACGCACCGGACGCGCCGGACGCAGTGGCGACGCCATTCTGTTCGTGACGCCCCGCGAACGCGGCATGCTGCGTGCGATCGAGCGCGCGACCCGGCAGCCGATCGAAGAAATGGTGCTGCCGACCATCGAAGACGTCAACACGCACCGGATCAGCAAGTTCAAGCAGCAGATCACCCAGGCTCTGGGCAAGGACGACCTCGGCATCTATCGCAATCTGATCGAGCAGTACGAGGCCGAGCACAATGTGCCAGCGGTGGAAATCGCCGCCGCGCTGGCGCGTATCGCCCAGGGCGAAACGCCGCTGCTGATGAACGAACCCAAGCGTGCCGAACGTGGTGAATGGGAGCGTCGCGCCGAAGCGCGCGGTGAGCGACCCGCGCGCGAAACACGCGCCAGCTTCGAGCGCACGCCAGCACGGCCACATCATGAAACCCAGCGTCCCGAGCGCGTCGAGCGCAGTGCACCGCGGGCCGACGAAGCCCCAGCCCGGGTCAGTCGCGAACGGCTTGATGAGGCACCAGCGCACAGCAAGCCGCTGTCCGCCGCACCGCGTGCCGAGCATCTCGAACGCGATGAACCTTCAGCGACACGACCGCGCCGCAGCGCGCGCCCGGCCGAGCCCGGCATGGAACGCTTCCGCATCGAAGTCGGTCATGCGCACAATGTCCAGCCCGGCAATATCGTCGGCGCCATTGCCAACGAAGCCGAGTTGGAGAGCAAGCACATCGGCCGCATCGAAATCCTCGATGAGTTCAGTCTGGTCGACCTGCCCGAAGGCATGCCCGATGACCTGATGCAGCATCTGCAAGGGGTCTGGGTGGCCGGCCAGCGGATCCGCATCTCGCGCGCCAGCGAGGCCGATATCGAAGCGGCTGCCAACAGCACGCCGCGCAAGCCCGCATTCGGCAAACCCGCGTTCCGCGATCGCGGCCCGGGTGGTCCAAAACCGGGATTCCGTTCGGACAAGCCCAAGCGGCCGCGTTACTGATCGTTCCGCTGCGCGCGGACCATGGCAATGCTTCGCTTTCCGGGTAACCGGCTTGCTGTTCGCATGCAGGACCGCAATGACAACTTCCTGCTGCTGCGCATCGTCGCAGCAGTCCTGGTTGTATTTGGCCACAGCTACGCCATCGCCGGGCTGGGCACGCACGACTTCCTCGCACACGCGGGCTGGGCGCCCGGCATGTACACCGGCGCGCTCGCGGTGGATGTCTTCTTCGTCGCCAGCGGGTTTCTGGTCGCCGGCAGCTACCTGAATCGACACGACCTGGCCGTATTCGTGCGGGCCCGCGTGCTTCGCATCGTGCCGGCATTCGCTGCCTGTGTCGTGATTTCAGCCCTGGTCATCGGCCCCCTGGTCAGCAACCTCTCTGCACGCGACTATTTCGGACATGGCGAAACCTGGCGCTACCTGTGGAAAAACCTCAGTTTCATCCGCGCCGCATTCCATCTACCCGGTGTGTTCGAGAGCAATCCAATGCCCCTGGTGGTCAATGGATCGCTGTGGACCCTGCCGGTGGAAGTGCGCATGTACGTGATGCTTGCCGCGCTCGGTGTGATTGGGCTGCTGCGTCGGCGCTGGGCCTTCAATCTCCTGATCCTGGCGGGATTGCTGACCGCTCTGTATTTTCCGCAGCAGACCACGGAAACACTGCGGATTGGCGGCTACGCGCGGCTGGCGGCACTGTTCCTGTTGGGCGTGTTCATGCAGGTCAACAAGGATCAAGTACCGGTCAGTCTCACGCTGGCGGCACTTCTCAGCGCCGCGGCATATCTCGGCCACGGTACGCCCTACTTCATGCTGCTGCTTCTGCCTGCCATTGCCTACTGCTCGATCTGGTTGGCCTATGCGCGTACGCTGAAGATCTACAATCGCTGCGGCGACTACTCCTACGGCGTCTATCTCTGGGGCTTTCCGGTGCAACAACTGGTCGCCTTGACCATCGGGTCGCCGACCCCGATGCAGATCTTTGCCTGGGCGATGCCGATCACCCTGTTGATTGCAATCGCCTCCTGGCACTGGATAGAGAAACCCGCCCTGAAGTGGAAGCGTTCGCCGACAGCTCCGTTGCCTGTTCCGTAGAAGTTGCCGTTACAGTCTGCGGTACCCGTTGTGCCCGATGGGACAAAAGCAACGACAAGGGCAAGGGCAAGGGCAACGGCAGCGCGGCAAGCCACGCTCTACAAATGCAAGGGCAACGGCAGCGCGGCAAGCCACGCTCTACAAAAGCAAAAGCGAAGGCATCAGCACTCACTTGCATAGCCAGTACCCCGCATTCCCGCGATAATCGCGGCTCGAACTTCCTTGATGCGCCGCATGCAATTCCGCGCTCGACGCGCCGCGTTGCGTTGGCACCCACGCCTGCAATCAAACAAACTCGCTGACCGAGGATAGCCATGGCCGATCTCGCCCATCTCGACCGCACCGCACGGCGCATGAAGATGCTGTCGCAGGCGCTCGACTCCGGACGCTTCGGTCCGGTACGACGGATGGTCAACACGCTGTCACCGGCGGAAATCGGCAACCTGCTGGAGTCGCTGCCACCCAACAAGCGCCTGCTGCTCTGGGGTCTGGTCGACTCCGAGGATGATGGCGAGGTGCTGGTTCACTGTGGCGAGGAAGTGCGTGAGGCGCTGCTGAGCGACATGGATCCGGAGGAAATCGTCGCTGCCGCCGAATCGCTCGACATCGACGATCTGGCCGAGCTGTTCGACGACCTGCCGGATACCGTTACCGCCGAAGTACTCAAGTCGATGGATCGCGACGACCGCGAGCGACTCGAGCAGGTGCTGTCGCATCCCGAGGACACCGCTGGTCGCCTGATGGCACCCGACGCCATCACCATTCGCGCCGATGTGACGGTCGATGTGGTGCTCCGCTACCTGCGCCTGCGCGGCGAGATTCCCGGCCACACCGACTATCTGTATGTGGTCAGCCGACGCAACCAGTACCTCGGCCGCCTGGCCATTTCGCAGGTACTGACCTCGGATCCTGCAACCCTGGTCAACACCTTGATGGATGATAGCGAGGCGCCGATCATGGTCACCACCGACGCGGTGGAAGTGGCGCGCAGCTTCGCCGATCACGACTGGATCTCGGCACCCGTGGTCGATCAGCACAACGTGCTGCTCGGACGCATTACCATCGATGACGTGGTCGACATCATTCGCAACCAGGCCGATCACAATGTGATGTCGATGGCCGGCCTCGATGAGGAAGAGGATCTGTTCTCGGCGGTACCGCGCGCTACCCGCAAGCGTGCGCTCTGGCTTGGGATCAATCTGGCTACTGCGTTTCTGGCGTCGTTCGTCATTGGAAGATTCGATGTCGCACTCGAGCAGATAGTGGCGCTGGCGATCCTGATGCCGGTGGTTGCCAGCATGGGCGGCATTGCCGGAACCCAGACCCTTACGCTCATCGTGCGTGGCATGGCGCTCGGCCAGGTCGGTGCCTCCAATGCCATGATCCTGCTTGCCAAGGAACTCAAGGTCGGCAGCTTCAATGGCCTGATCTGGGCCATTGTGGTGGGCATCGCGGCCGGTTTCTGGTTCAGCAGCCTGAAGCTGGCCCTGGTCATCGGCGCTGCCGTGGCCATCAACCTGGTGGTTGCCGCGGCGTCTGGCGTACTGATTCCGCTTGCCCTGCGGCGCATGGCGATCGATCCCGCGCTGGCTGGCGGCGTGATTCTGACCACAGTCACCGATTGCCTGGGCTTTCTCGCTTTTCTTGGGCTCGGCACGATTTTCCTGCTCTGAACGCCGGGCCATGCGCTGCTGGCGAGCGCGCCTGCAGGGCATTTCGGTGAGATGACGTATTGAATTTCCCGCGGTGTCGGGATGGCATCTCACAGAGATGCCCTACAGCAGAGCGACATCTCGGTGAGATGACGTATTGAAATTCCCGAAGTGTCGGGATGGCATCTCACAGAGATGCCCTACAGCAGAGCGGCATCTCGCAGAGATGCCCTACAACAGCGCGCATTCCCGCACGGCATCTCGATGAGATGACGCCTTGAACTTCCCGAAGTGTCGGGATGGCATCTCACAGAGATGCCCTACAGCAGAGCGGCATCTCACAGAGATGTCCTACAGAGAGCGTGGTGGCGTTGCGCGGAGATGCCGTACGGAAAACCTAGTGTGCGGGGGCGCCGGCGAGCAGGCGATCGAGGTAGCGGGTCGCTTCGTCGGCTTCGGATTGACCGAGCCAGAACAGCGCCTGTTTGCGCACATCCCGACGCAGCGCACGGCGCTCGGCAACGGCGATCAGCGCCGCGACATTGCGCGGCTCGGGTAGCTGTGACAAGGCGAACACCGCCTGCTCACGGACACTGCGATCGGGCTCTTCGATGAGCGCGCGCGCAATTTCCAACTCGGTTTGCTCTGCGCCGGTCTGCGCCAACCAGAACCAGGACTGCGCGCGCACCTGGCGACTGCTGTCTGCGCGGGCCACCGCTGCCAGGGCAGCCAATGCCTCCGGAGCCCTGGTCTGGGCGACCGCGAATGCCGCGTGCTCACGAATCCTCGGATCCGGATCGCCTCGATACAGCGGCAGCACCAGGGCCAGTCCCTCGCTACCGCGTACCTGGGTCGCCCAGAAGATCGCTTCCTTGCGGGTTTCAAGGTCGGGGCCGCGACGTGCCAGATCGTCCAGCATCCGTGCAGCCTGCGGCCCCCGATGCACCGCGAGCACGGCCATTGCATCACTGCTCAGCCTTGAACGCGGCGCCAGCTGTGCGCGCAACCAGGCGAGGCTCTGCGCGCTGGAAACATCACGCAGGTTCAGCACGGGCGTATCGGTTTCTACCGGGCAATCGGTCGCGAGCGCGCGTATGCGATCCGGTTTGCCAGCGTGCATCCGTGCATAGATTCGGAGGCTCGAGACTGGCGCGTCCTCGCCGCGGCTGCCGTAACCATGATCGCGATCATCGAGTTTGCAGGCAGTCCTGGCGGAACCCTTGTGCCGCCAGTCGAAGCAGCACCAGCGCTCGGCGGAATCCACCGTATCGACATCCCAGCTGACCCATCCTTCCCTGGGCAGTTTCAGCGCCGAATCTGACTGCGCCGAGGCGAGGCTGGCGAGACCGAGGAGAGTGGCCGTGGCGAGCAGAGAAGCCAAGCGAGAAAACCCTGCGGCAATCACGGCGTTTTCCCCTCAAGCGCAGCGTCGATGGCGTCGAGCGCGGCGTCACCGCCCATCATCGACAGCGTCCGCAACAGCGTTTTCTTTTCCTGCACGGTCTTGGCAGCGCGATACAGCGCCAACACCCCCTGCTGGTCATCGCTGATCAGCATGCCCTGCAACGCGGCGTCGCGCAGCCGCTCGGAGTCGGCCCTGGCATAGGCTTCGCGCAGTGCGGCATGGGCCTTGTCGCCGCCGATCATGCCCATGCTGCGGATGGCTTCCTCGCGCTGCGTTGCGTCAGTGGCACTGACTGCGATCCGGCGCAGTCCCTCGAGATCCCCGGCGATGGCATAGGCCTGTATGAGACTGCGCGAGTTGCGGCCATCGGCGCCCAGCGAACGCAACTCCTCGACCGCACCCATGGCTGCCAGCATCTGGATCGCCTCATCGCCCTCGGTCTCATCCTTGGCGCCCTTGGCGATCGCCAGCATCAGGTCCTTGCGATCAGCGATCAGGTAGGCCTCCATTATGTACTTGCGCATCCTGCGATCAGCGGTCTTGTAGATCGGCAGCAATTCATCCAGGACCTTGGCGTCCCCGCCGATACCCACCATCCGGACCGCTTCACGCTGGAGCCGTCCGGTACCGTTGCGGACAAAGTCCATCAAGGTCGCCTGGGCTTCCGGAAGCTCGATCTGGCTGAGCACGAACAGGGCACGTTCCTTGACGACATCGCTGTTGTCGCCTTTCAGTACCCGTTGCAGGATCGGCAAGGCCTTGGCGTCGCCTGCCGACATCAGGCCCTCGAGTGCGGCGATGGCAAGTTGATCGCGTTCGCTGAGCGGCGTGCGATCACGGGCATCGCGGTCGGCGTCACGGGCCTCGCGCTCGGCGTCACGCGCAGCCCGCTCAGCATCACGTGCTGCCTTGGAAGCCTCGCGCTCTGCAGCCACTGCCTGGCGCTGCGCCTCGCCTTCTGTGCGCAGCGCAGCGACGGAGGCCAACTCCGCCTGCTGGCGATCACGCTCGGCATTCTGCGCAGCCACCTGTGCAGCAGACTGCGCCTGGGTGCCGGCGCTCGCCAGCAGAATCAGGATGATCGCGGCGCGTAGGTTATTGGGTTTCACGATAGTTGCTCCTTGTCCGGTTTCAGATGTTCAGCGAAGACTTGGACGGGTCGCTGGCGAGTTTGGTTTGCATGGCACCGAGTTCGAAGTCGAGTTGCTGGCGGCGAAGTTCGACGTCCTCTGCATCCGTTGCCTGCTCTCCCATACCGATCAGCACGGACTCGAAAGAGCGCAGCACCCGTGCCAGATGCGTCTCACCGGCGCGCTCGGCAGCGCGCGCGAACATGCGATTCTCCTGCACGATGCGGGCGATCAATGCGGCGCGCACTGCCGGCTCGGCATCGGCCAGTCCCACCAGCTGCAGCTCGGTGTCGGCAAGATGCAGTCGCAGTCCGCGCTCGAAGCGTGCACCCCCGTCCGCAGCCGGGGCCGCTTGTGCCGTCGACGCCGCGCTGGGCGTGTCGTCACGAAATCCCAGGCCGATGGACACCCCGATCGCCAGCACCAGGCTCGCGCAGGCAGTCAATCCGATCGGCCACACCCACGCGCGCGACCGCGCCACCTTCGCTGCCGGTTTGAGCTCGGCTGCCGCAGCCGCTGACAGGCGTGCTGCAAGACGCGCCTGCACCGTGGCCGGCATGGCGACACGTGGCGTGTGCGCCAACGCGGAGAGATCAGCGAGCAACTGGAGCCAATGCGCGCGCAGTCCGGCGTCCGCAGCCAGCGCCGCCGCGATCTCGGCACGGCGTTCGGCACTGAGTCCTTCGCCATAGTGGTAAAGCAGCAGATCTTCTTCAGTAATCATGACTCACCTCGCCATTGCTGCAGGTCGCCGCGCAACTTGCGGACAGCGCGGAACAGCGCCTGCTTGATGCCATTGATGCTGTTGTTGAGTTCGGCCGCGATCTCATCGAGATGCCAGTCCTCGACGTGCTTCAGCACAAAGCACATTCGTTCCAGGGGAGTCAGTCGTTCGAGCGCCCGGCCGAGATCGCGGCCCAGTTCGATGCGGCCGCGCAGCGTGCCCGGGCTTTCGCCCGCTGCCACCAGATCCTCGCCCAGTTCCTCGCTGCTGCCAGGCCGCTGACGGCGCATCTGATCAATCGCGGCGTTGAGCGCGATCCGATGGATCCAGGTATCGATCTCGGACTCGCCGCGGAACTGATCGCGCTGGGTCCAGGCCTTCAACAGGGCCTCCTGGACCGCGTCCTCCGCGAGGCCGGGATCGCCGGTAATGCGCACACAGGCGGCGTACCAGCGCTCACCGCGGCGGGCAAGCACACGCTGGAACTCGTCCAGCGACCAGGCGGGTCGACTATTCAGGAAGGCAAACATGGACACTTGGACGGGCCACGGCAGAAAAAGTTAGCAAGCCAGCGTTCTTGCCTCCCGCGACGGATTCGCGGATGCTTGCCACATACTCGGAGGAAATCGCATGGCGAGCAAGAAATGGGCAGCGTTCCCGCATCCGGACAAGGCGTTCGACTACAGCGGCGACAAGCTGGAGAAGAACTGGCCCAAGCTGCATGCCGGGGATCAGGAACCCTACCCTGACGAAACCCAGATCGCCAAGTTGATCAAGTCGAGCAGCAAGCTCGGCAAGCCTGCCGACGCCGGCAAGATCGCCATCCAGTTGCAGGAGGGCTGGCGTGCCTTCCACCGTGGCGATTTCCAGCAGGCCTTCGAGATCGGTGATGCGGCCGGCCTGCTCGGCACGGCGCTCGCCTGCAAGGCGATGGGCATTCACGCCAACTACCTGGTCGACAATGACAAGGACAAGCTCGCCCGTTTCGAGGCCACCGCCGCGCGCGCCGAGGCCGCACAGGCTGTGCTCGCCAAGGAAGCCAATGCGCACTATTTCCAGGCATTCGCACTCGGTCGCTACAGTCAGATGATCTCGATTGCCAAGGCATTGGCCCAGGGGCTTGCAGGCAAGGTCCGCGCCAGTCTGGAGATGACGCTCAAGCTGGCCCCCAAGCATGCCGAGGCGCATACGGCGATGGCGCTGTATCACGCCGAGGTCGTCAGCAAGGTCGGCAGCATGATCGCCGGGCTGACCTATGGCGCCAAGGCCAGCATCGCCGAAGATCATCTGAAAACCGCATTGAAATTGACGCCGGACGCGCCAATCGCGCACATCGAACACGGCAATGCACTGATGCTGCTCTACGGCGCCAAGAAAGAGGACGAGGCCGCAGCCAGCTATGCGCGCGCCATCAAACTGAAGCCGCGCGATGCAATGGAGGCTCTGGATATCGCGTTCGCGAAGGCGCAGATGGAGTAGTGCAGGCGCGTCAGTGACAGTCAATTCGCGCCCACACGCTGGGCCTGTCCCAGGTCGCTGGGTTATCAGCCAGGGTCCAGTTCGACCATGTGAAGAACATGTGTTGCTGCGTCGCAGCTTGCATCGGCCGGGATCGCCGCTCTAATGGCGGCTGCGCTGCGGGATCGATCAGCCAGCCGCGCAGACGAACGCATCCATCATCACCAGGGGAGCTCTACCATCATCATGCGCATTTCCGCAGGCGTCACCTCGTTGTCTCTCGCCATCGCTGCTGCCTTGGCGATCCCGCAGTCCAGCCACGCTGGCGGCCGTAGTGATCTGGTGCTGGCCGATCTGCAGGCCGGACGCGCTCACACCGGCGAATTGCTCGTACAGTTCCGATCTGGCGCCTCGCGCTCGGATTCGCAGGCGGTGCGCAGCGGACTGGGCGCAGCAACCATCGAAACGGTACGCGATGCACGCAACGGGCGACTGGAACTGATGCGTCTCCCAGCCGGACTCGGTATCGCCGATGCGGTGCGCGGCCTGAGCGGTGATCCTGCGGTGGAATTTGCCGAGCCGAACTGGACTTACCAGCACAGCGCGACGTCCAACGATACCTACGTGACCAATGGCTCCCTCTGGGGCATGACCGGCAGCTATGGCTCGCAGGCGGCAAACGCCTGGACGGAAAACAAGCAGAACTGCTCCGGCGTCTATGTAGGTGTCATTGATGAGGGCATCTATTTCGCGCACGAGGACCTCACCGCGAATATCTGGAGCAATCCCTACGATCCGGCGGACGGCATCGACAATGACGGCAATGGCTATGTCGACGACACCCGCGGCTGGGATTTCGATGGCGGCAGCAACAACATCAATTCCGGCGGTGCCACGGATGACCACGGCACGCATGTTTCAGGCACGATCGCCGGCGTGGGCGGCAATGGCAAGGGCGTGGCTGGCGTTTGCTGGGGCGGCGTAAAGCTGATCAGCGCGAAGTTTCTTGGCCGGCGCGGTGGCACTACGGCAAACGCCATCAAGGCGGTCGATTATTTCAACGATCTGAAGAGCCGCCACGGTTTGAATATCGTCGCCACCAACAACTCCTGGGGCGGCGGCGGATACTCGCAGGCATTGAAGGACGCCATCGACCGCGCCAACACCGCGGGAATCCTGTTTGTTGCCGCAGCGGGCAACAGCGCGTACGACAACGATACCCAGGACAGTTATCCGTCCAACTACACCAGTGCCAATGTGATCGCGGTGGCCTCCATCACCTCCACCGGCTCGCTTTCCAGTTTTTCGCAATGGGGCGCCACAACGGTTGACCTGGGTGCGCCCGGATCTGCGATCTGGTCCACGGTACCCAAGAGCAGCAAGGGCCAGCTCATTTCGGCCTATGCCAGCTACAACGGAACGTCGATGGCAACACCGCACGTGACCGGCGCTGCAGCCCTCTACGCTTCGCTCAATCCGGGCGCCACGGCGGCGCAGATCAAGGCCGCCATCCTGGCCGGAACTACGGCGACACCTTCGCTGAGTGGAAAGGTGCTCACCGGCGGCCGGCTCGACGTCAGCGGCTTCTGACGTCCCGGTGAGACCATGGCGCGGGCTACGCTGAAGCGTGGCCCGCTGCCGTCCCCATCGGCGCGACCGGCGTCTTGCCACTGCAACGGCACCGAGCGCAACACCCGCTGCCCGCCGCGACCGCTGCCAGTTTCAGCGGCGGATGCTTTGCCGTCGGCGAAGTGAGCAAGTCCCTGGCCTTGTTTCTGAACCGGCCAGCCCCCTACTCAATGGGAACAGTCTTGCCTAAGTCCTTGTGCCTGCTGCACTCGCAGGCGCAACTGAGACCAATCGGCGTGAATATTCTGAACGCGCGTTCATCGATGGAGTGTTCGCTCCAAGATCAAACGGCTAACCTGCGCCACCTTTTCGACAGCCAGGCTGTCTGTGACCACGCTGAATCCCTTTGATCAGCGCGCGCTCGGTTGAGCGCATCCAGATCCATCCCGGATCTTCAGGAGGCCAAAGCCATGAAACTTTCTTTACTGTTATGGGCTGCTTCGTTTCTTCCGCAACCCACCGCTGACCAGCTCTGTCTGGCCACCACAATTTATCTGGAAGCACGCGACCAACCCACGCAGGGTCAGATCGCGGTCGCTGAGGTTGCACTGCGCCGATTCGAGACGCGGCGCGAGGGCGATTCACTGTGCGAAGTCCTGCAGCGCCCCAAGCAGTTCGCACTGACCCTGGTCTCTCCCAATATGCGGCTGAAGAACCCCAAGGCCTGGAACAAGGCCTGGCACATTGCCGTCGACACCATCCGGCTGTGGCAATTGCCACATCCGATGCGTACCCAGGTCGTGCCCGGTGCCAACCACTTCGTGGCCTCGCGCATCGCCCGCCCGGTCTGGGCCACCGGCGAACCGCTGGCCACGATTGGCGACCACGTGTTCTACGGCGTTCGTCGCTGAGCACCGCGACCTCGCCAGCAATCGGCAGTCCCCTGACACCCGGGCTTCGCTGAGCCGGATCCAACTGGCCAGCAACGAGCGTTGACCGACTTCACCAGACCCAAGGCCACATGGACTGTGGCAGGCTTCGCATCCCGAGGTCGTGCTCATTGGATAGGCTTCGCGCCTGTCCCTGAGGTCCGACGATGAAATTGGCCACGCTGCTCCTCCTGTTGCTGACCGGCAGTTTTTCAGTCGCTGCACAGCAGACCTATTACGTGGCCAGCAACGGCAGTGATCAGCCCGCCAACGGCAGCGATGCTTCGCCCTGGGCCACGATCACCTATGCGCTGGATCGGGTGCCCGACGGCAGCCTGATCCTGGTCAAGCCCGGAACCTACAATGGCCGCATTCGCATCCGCGGCAACTTCGCGCAGGGCGTCATCGTGCGTTCGCAACTGCGCTATCAGGCTCGACTGCGTGCAGCGGAAGCCGTGCTGACGGTCTACAACGACAATGCCGATATCGCCGGCATCACGATCGAGGGATTTGATATCGCCCACTCCGGTGCCGGGGCCGGCGCGCTGGTCGTGCAGATCCAGGACGGCTTTGCCACCGATACCCGACGGATTACGCTGCGCGACAATATCCTGCACGACAGCTACAACAACGACATTCTGAAGATCAACAACGGCGCCAGCGAGATCCTGGTCTCCGGCAATCTGTTCTACAACCAGTCGGGGTCCGACGAGCATATCGACATCAACAGCGTCGACAACGTGATTGTCGAGGACAATGTCTTTTTCAACGACTTCGCGGCCAGCGGCCGCAGCAATGGCAATGACACCTCGAGCTACGTGGTCGTCAAGGATTCCAATGCGGGCGACGACGAGTACCTCGGCGCCCGCAATGTCACCATCCGACGCAATGTTTTTCTCAACTGGGAAGGTTCCACCGGCAGTGGCTTCATCCTGTTCGGTGAGGACGGCACCGCCAACTTCGAAGCATTCGATGGCCTGGTGGAGAACAACCTGCTGCTCGGCAACAGCGGCAATCCGATGCGCTCGCCACTGGGCGTCAAGGGCAGTCGCGACATCGTGTTCCGCCACAACACGGTGGTCGGCAATCTGCCCGGCAATGCATTTGCCACCCGGATCAATCGCGAGGGCGCCAATCCGCAGATCGAGGCCATCCGTTTCGCGCACAATGTCTTCAGCGATCCCACCGGCACCATGCTGGATTTCTCGGATACCAGTGCAGCCGATCTCTCCAGCGCGCGCCCCTCGCAACTGATCCGCAACCTCTACTGGAATGGCGGCAGCGCGATGCCCCACGATCCTGGCGATGTACTCAACATCAGTACCGACGTCAGCAGGATCGAGGGCGACCCCCTGCTGCCTGCGCAGACTGCGGTGATCCGGCCGCACTGGATCGCTGCGCAGGGTGTATTCAACGGCGGCTACAGCACGATTCGCGAAGCATTCCTCGGCCTGGTGAATGGCTACGCGAGCACCGCGATTTCCAGTTCGGCGCGCGACGCCGCCAACGCCGGTGCGGACGTTCCCCAGACCGATATCCTGGGCAATGCGCGACCTGCGCAGGGCGCCGATCTCGGCTGCTTCGAAGCGCTTTCGGTGCTGTTTGCCGACGGCTTCGAGTAGCACCCGGAGCACCCAACCCGATAACCCGCTGCGGCGAACCAGCACAATCAGGGCGGGCCGCCGCCGGCATCACCGGTCAGTCGCCGCCGCCTCCGCAACCTCCGCAGCCACCGCCACTGTCGCTGCCGCCGCTGTCACTGCTCGCGTCAGCGGATCGTTCAGAGCTGTTGCTGGAGGATGCAGCAGGTGCGCGCAGCTGGTGATAGCCGGCCCAGGCGGTACCCGAGAGCGCAGCGGTTCCAACCAGCGCGACGGCAAGCGGTACTTCCGATTTCATTGGTGCCCGGACCAGGCGGGCATGCCGGCGCCGCTGCGCGGCGACAATGCGATCGCCAGCGCGCGAGCGCTGCGGACGCTTGAGCATCAGGACTACAGAGCTCACCAGCATGATCAGGCTGAGCACCACCAGAAAAGCGACCGGGCGATCGCGCTGGAGTCCGACCAGTATCTTGGCCGCGCCGAACAGCAGCACCAGTACCGGCAGCAGGGCCGGCAGAAAGGCGGCGCGGCGCGCGGTGGCGTCATCCAGCAGCTGACCGTTGCGTACAAGCTTCTGCCGTGTCTCCGAGAACAGTCGGCTGCCGAGTTTCAGGACCTGGTCGGGCCGGCCGTCGCCAGCCACGATATTGCGTAGCGCCGACTCCGAGGCGCTGAGTCCGCCGCCGGAACCAAGGAGCACAAACCGCTGGCCGGCTTCGTCCCAGCCGATGGCTTCCTTCTGCAACAGACTGGCAACGGTCGCGTCGAAACCGCGGGTCGGTCCGCCGACCAGATAGGCGAGTTCAACCGGCGCGATTTCGCCGCCTGGACTTGCCGCTCCGTTGTCGCGCAGCAGTCGCCGCCAGATCAGTGCGAGGATGATCGATGCCGGCATCAGCAGGGCATACAACTTCAGAAAATCAGCGCCCCGCCATTCCAGCGGCGATCCCTCCATCGCCCAGGCGATGGAAGCCAGGCCCAGACCCACGATGGACAACGCCAGCTGTGGTGCGTTCCAGCGCGGCTTGGGCAGAAGCCAGAACCGGGCGGTATCGACCGCGCGATAACGACCCGGCCGATCGAAACGCTGCAGCGTACCCGGCCACCACGCCGGCGGCGGCGCGCCGAACCAGACTTCGTAGCGCGCCAGGGTCTGCGCATAGAGTTCGCGATGATGCGCGAGTTGCTCGCGACCGCCGCGCGAGGGCTCGTGATGCAGCGGCGTCTGCAGCACTTCGCCACACCAGCGTGTCCAGTAGTCGCGGGTATAGGTCATGTGCAGATGCCAGACCATATCGACCTGGTGACTGGGACACATGACCTCCGCTTCGGTCACCGCCAGGAAACAGAACCGGCGATATTCCTCGATCGCAGCGGCGGCCTGCGCGCGCGTCCAGCCCTGCTCGCGCGCCAGTCGATCGCTGAATCCGCAGCCAGGTGCTGCCTGCGGAAATGCATGCGCCTTGATGCGCTGCCAGAGAGGATGACCGTCGGCGGCCAGTTCGCTGCTGATCGACTGCATGGATGTTCTCCGTTGCCTTCGGGCACATTGTCGCGCAGTTTGGTGACGCTGGGCAGATGCAGTCGACCGGCTGCGCGGAAACTTTCCAGCGGGTTGCAGGTCTGTGTTCGCCGTCATGCGTCCACGCCCGCTCAATCCCTTTGACAGAGAACGCCAGCTGGTCTGGCGCAACCGCATTGCCGAATGGCGCGCGCATCCCGATGAGAGCGGATTTCACGGTGTCGCCCTGATCCTGGCGGCAGCGCTCGGGGTATACCTGCTGCTGCAGGCGCTGCCGTCGATCACGATGCTGCTGCGCCACGCCATCGCGCAATGGCCCGTTCCGCTGCTGATGGGCGCTCTGGTGATGGTCCATCTGCAACATGTCGAAGCGCTGCGCGCCTGCGACTTGCGTTTGCAAAGTCACTGGCTGGCGGCGCAACCGGTCGCGGCTGTGATCGCCAGAAGGCTGCGGCGCCGCGCGCAACTGTTCGCCCTGCTCGGCTATGCGCTGGGCGGTTGCGCACTGCTGCTTGTGCTGGAACAACCGCGGCTCAATCTTGGAATCTGGCTTGCCGGCAGCACGCTCGCGATCCTGGCTGCCCCGCTCTACCGCAGCAACCGCCGGCGCGCGCTCGCGTCGACCCAGCGCCGGTTGCCGTTTGCGATCACGGCCAGCGGCAGTTTCTGGCGCTGGCAGTGGATTGAAGCTTGGGCGGTCATGGCGCCGCGGCGACTGGCTGCGGCGCTCTGGCTGCTGCTGCTGGCACCGGCCGGCCATTGGAGCGCCATGGTCATCGCCCTCGTGCTGGTGGTGCTGTACCTCCTGATCACGGCGTGGCACAGCAGTCTCTCGGTGTTGCCAGCAGCCGAACGCTGGTTGACCACCCAGCCTCTGCAGGCCGGCCGTTGGCTGCGCGACTGCCTGCCGGTTCCCCTGCTGATACTCACGGCCGGCAACGTCTTGCTGACCGCGGTACTCGCTGCCACCGCCAGCCTGCGCCATGCGCCGATCCTCCTCACCGCCATCAGCGCAGTCGCCCTGCTCCATCTGGCATGCGCCGCTGCCGAGCGCCGACGTCGGCAACGCGCGGAGATGGTGTTTGCCCTGCATCTTCTGGTGCTGATCGCGTTACTTCAGTCGCTGCCGATCCTGCTGCTGCCAGCCTGGATCGCGCAGATGAGCTGGCTGATCCGCCGCAGTCTCCGCAGCTGATGGACTCCGCCGCATCTGTAACGCACGCACTCAAACCTGGAATGCCATGTCGACCACGCAAGCCGCGCTCCACATCCACGATCTGCATCATGCCTACGCCAGCCATCAGGTACTGCGCGGCATCCACATCGATCTGCAGGCAGGTGAACTGGTCGGTCTGGTCGGGCCCAATGGCACCGGCAAGAGCACCCTGATCCGCTGCATCTGTGGTGCGGAGGCGATCCAGCAGGGCCGGGTGCTGATCGCCGGCATCGATATCGCGCGTGATCGCCAGAAGGCGCAGGCGCAGTTCGGTTACGCCGTCGATGTCGAACGACTGCCGGCCCTGCTCACCGCGCGCCAGGCATTGCAACTGGTGGCAGATGTGCGTGGCGAGGCTTCGAGCCTTTCCGCGAGCTACGCGCTGTGCGAAACACTCGGCATGAGTCCCTGGCTGGATCGGCGCATCCACGAGTATTCGCTCGGCACCCGCCAGAAGCTTGCAATCGCGCTGGCCCTGCTCGGCCGACCGGCGCTGATCGTGCTCGACGAAGTGCTCAACGGGCTTGATCCGCTCGCCGCCTTCGCCCTCAAGCAGGAACTGCAGGAGCGCACTCGCGCCGGCGCCTGCGTACTGCTCGCCACCCACGGCCTGGAAGTCGCCGAACGCTTTCTCGATCGCGCCTTGCTGTTGCTCGACGGACAGATCGCTGCCGACTGGAACGGCGAAGCCCTGCGCGGATTCCGCGCCGATCCCGACGGCGGACTCGAGCATGCGGTGGTGCTGCGTCTGCGTGCGGCAGCGCGCGATCGCGAAAGCGCCACTGGCTGATTTCAGCCGAGGGGGATCCCGGCCGCAGGCGTCGCGCCGTGGCCGAAAAGACGACCCATGCCCGAGCCGATCATTCACGCTGCAATGCAGCGAGCAATGATTGTTACAGCGTGTTAAATGTGCGCCACGCGTGGTGACAACAATCCGTGGCGCATCAGGGGGCGCCGTGGCAGAAGAAATCGTGCCGCGCGTGGAGTGGATCAGCACTCGAACCGCTGGGCACGGCCTCCGCATTCACCGTGCCCTGCGACACCCAAGTCTGCGCATCGGGGAGGATGCGCAGCTACATCCCGGAGTCGCCATGTTGCTCAATACCAAGCTTCTGCTTCGTGTTTGTGCGTGTGCGTTGGCTGTTGCTTCAGTTCCCCACCCCGTCGCCGCTGCGGAGCACGACAGCACCAGGTCCGACCGTAGCTCATTTGTCACCATCCGCTATCAGGATTCGGCACAGCTGCAGGCAATCGCCTCGCAGTTCCAGCATCTGATGGTCGATCCCAAGTTGCAGCAGGTGAAGGTCGATGCCGGTGCCGAAGAGATCGCGGCACTGCGCGCCGCCGGTTTCGATGTGCAGTTCGACGCGGCACTCACCCAACAGCTGAGATCGTTTGAAGCCGCATTGCAGAGCAGCGGTTCGATGAAGAGCATTCCCGGCTATGCCTGCTACCGCACGGTCGAAGAAACCTATGCCGCGATGAACAGCCTGGTCGCGGCCAGGCCGAACCTTGCCAGCATCATCGATATCGGTCCGAGCTTCGAAAAATCGCGCAATGGCAGTCTGGGCTACACGATGAAGGTGTTGCGGATTGGAAACGCCGCCACCGACGCCAGTCTTCCCGACAAGCCGAACATGGTGGTGCTGGCCTCGATCCATGCCCGCGAGTACACACCTGCTGAACTGCTGACGCGATTTGCGGAGTGGTTGCTCAACGGCTACGGCAGCGATCCCGAAGCGACCTGGCTGGTTGACCACAACCGATTCCATCTGGTGTTGCAGAGCAATCCGGATGGCCGCAAGAAGGCCGAAGCCGGCGCCAGCTGGCGCAAGAACACCAACAACACCAATGGCAGCTGCAGCAGTTCGAGCTTCGGCACCGATCTGAACCGTAACTTTCCGTTCCACTGGAACAGCGTGGCTGGCGGCTCCAGCGGCGATCCCTGCAACGAGACCTATCGCGGTCCGCTGCGCGCTTCCGAGCCGGAGACCAGAAACATCGTGCAGTACGTTGCCGGTACCGCGAATGCCAGCGGTGTCTACGCCGGTGGTGTGCTGCCGGATCGCCGCGGCGATGCCACCAATATCGCAGCACCCTCGGATTACAAGGGCATGTTCATCGACATCCACAGCTACTCGCAACTGGTGCTTTGGCCGTGGGGCGATACGGCGACCCAGGCACCCAACGGCGTTGCACTGCGCACGCTGGGGCGGCGCATGGCCTGGTTCAACAACTACCGACCGCAGCAATCCGACGAGTTGTACGCCACCGATGGCACCACCGACGACACCTTCTACGGCAGCCTGGGCGCGCCTGCCTACGCGTTTGAACTCGGTGTTGCGTTCTTCGAGAGCTGCACAACATTTCAGAATACGACCTTGCCCAACAATCTGGCCGCGTTGAAATACGCGGCCCGCAATCTGCAGGCGCCCTACGTCTCGCCAGCGGGTCCGGATGCCCTGAGCCTGGTCGCCAGCCCGGCCAGCGTGACCGCCGGCACCAGCATCACGCTGACGGCTTCGATCAACGACACCCGCTTCAACCAGAGCAATGGCAGCGAGACCGTGCATGCGATCAGCTCCGCCACCGCGAGCATCGACCGGCTGCCCTGGGAAAGCGGCTACGCCGCCATCGCAATGACCGCCAGTGACGGCAGTTTCAACAGCAATACCGAAGCCGTGCGCGCCACCATCAACACGACCGGACTCAGCGCCGGACAGCATCGCCTGTATGTGCGTGGCACCGATTCGGCCGGCGTCACCGGACCGCCGCAGGCGGTGTTTTTCACCATCACCGCGGGCGGTGGCAATCAGCCTCCAGTAGCCAACTACAGCTATGTCAGCAATGGCCTTGTGGTGAACTTCAGCGACAGCTCCAGCGACCCCGATGGCAGCATCGCCAGCCGCAGCTGGAATTTCGGTGATGGCACCACGTCGATCGCGAGCAATCCCAGCAAGACCTACAGCGCAGCCGGCAGTTACACCGTCGTGCTGACCGTCACCGACAATCTCGGCGCGAGCAACAGCACCAGCAAGACAGTCGTGGTCAGCACCACGCCACCGCCCGGCAATGTGCTCAGCAATGGCGTACCGGCCACGGGTCTATCGGCAGCCACCGGTGCGTCCTTGAACTTCACGATGCAGGTGCCGGCCGGCGCCACTGCCCTGAAGTTCGTCACCAGTGGTGGCACGGGTGACTCCGACATGTATGTGCGCTTCGGCTCAGCGCCCACCGATACCGTCTATGACTGCCGGCCCTATCTCGGCGGCAATGCGGAGACCTGCAATATCGCGACGGCGCAGGCAGGCACCTATCATGTCCGCCTCAAGGCCTATGCGGCATTCTCGGGTCTGACCTTGACCGGCAGCTACAGCACGGGCAGCCCGCCGCCGGGCGCGTTCTTCCAGAACCTGACCGACTACGCGATCGCCGACAACGCCACCGTCGACAGCCCGATCACCGTGTCAGGGGTGAGTGGCAATGCGCCGGCCACGCTCAGCGTCTCGGTGAATATCGTGCACACCTACCAGGGCGACCTCAAGGTCGATCTGGTGGCACCCGATGGCAGTCTCTACAACATCCACAATCGAACCGGCGCCGGCACCGACAACATCATCAAGACGGTGACGATCAATGCCTCCAGCGAAGTCGCGAACGGCATCTGGAAGCTGCGCGTCAATGACAATGCCAGCGGTGACGCTGGCTACATCAACAGCTGGTCGATGCAATTCTGAGCGATGCCCTTCGGCAGTCAGCGGGTGCGCCCCGCTGACTGCTGGAAGGCCATGGAATGATCAGGGCTCGAAGCCGTCGCTGAACAGGGACTGGTAGAGAAAGCTCAGACCGGCAATATCATCGGCATCCGGGATGCGATTGATGCGCGCCGCGCACGCAGGGTGCACCTGCATCACCGGACAGCTGCCATCGAACTCGGGATGATCCAGCCCGAGCGCATGCCCCAACTCGTGCATCAGCAGGCTGTCAAAATCGTTGGGCGCAAAGCTGGGATCGAAACTGTCGCCCTCGTTGCCGGGCGCAAACTGATAGAACGAGTTGGCGTCGAACAGGATGTCGCCGGCGCCGCTGCCGCCATTGGGTGGCGGCGCATAGCCAACCGCACCGCCGCCAGAGGCGAAGGCAAATATGCCGATGCGTATGTGTCCGGTGGCGGCGGGCATCGCCGCAGGGTCATTGATCGCGACGCCGCTGTCTGTTGCCAGACGCTGCAATGCAATCCCCGATGCCAGCGACCAGCGCGCCATCGCCGCTGCGATACGCCCCTGCAGTTCCGCCAGGGTGTGCAGCGCGAAACCGCCACCGGGCGCGATCTCGATATTGAGCGCGGCCAGGCTGGCACCCGGGCAGGCATCGCCGCAGTAACCGGGGTTCCCTGGCGTGCCCGCGGGCATCAGCGACCAGGTCAGCACGCCTGCGGGTGTTCCCGCGTGATTGTCGCCCCACTTCAGATACAGGGTCTCGCCGGCTGATTCGTAGCTGTAAAGCGCGAAGGCGCTCGCCCGGCCCGGCGCCAGCAGAAGCACCAGCAGCACGCAGCAGCTGCCCGCAAGCCGGCGCTGACGGTGACCTTGCTCGACAGCGGCCATGAGGTGCCCGATCGCCCGAACCGTGTTGGCTGCCAGTTTATCGCCCCACTGACTGCCACAGAAGCTGCCGTTGGCCCGGCTGGACCCGCCGCGACGCACATTCTTGATCCGCGGCTGTCCGGTCTGGGGCAGATTCTCCGAATGCTGCCACAAGGTGCGCAAATCCGGCTGGATTCGCCTGCGGATGCACCGACTGGAACCTGCCATGACCGCTTCCCGATCAATGTCTGCCCTGATTCCGTTGACCCTGCTGGCTCTGATCAGCCCGGCCGTGCTGGCACTCGACCTGCGCGTCGGCGGCGACGGCAGTTGCAGCCATGCCACGCTGGGTGATGCGTTCAATGCCATACGCACACAGGCTGGCATCCATACCATCCGGATCAACAAGGGCAACTACGCGATTCCCAATGGGCTGGTGTATGCGCCGACCGTCGGCCAGACCGCCGTATTTCTGGAAGGTGGCTACGACACTTGCGCGGCGCCAACGCCGACCGGTGATGTGACCCTGGATGCGCATCGCGCAGTCTTCAATGGCGCCGGCGGCGCCCCCGGCTCAGTGCTGGATCTGCAGATCAACGGCCTGGTCGGCACCTTTCAGATCCGCCGTGTCGTGCTGACTGGTGGCGATGCCACCAATACTTCGTTCCCGCTGCCACAGCAGGCCGGCGGCGGACTCGCGGTGCGCGGCAGTGCCTCGGTACTGATTGGCCTCGGTACCTCGATCAAGGGCAATGCGGCGATCGACGGCGGTGGTGTCGTACTCACTGGAAGCCGGGTTTCGGTGGTGGAACCCGTGGCCAAGGTGGATTTCTATATCGACGAAGGCGCCGAGATCTCCAACAACACGGCCAGCGATCGCGGCGGCGGAATCTTCTGTGGCGGTGCGCCGCCGGTTTCAGGCACCAATGTGGATCGCCATGGCAGCATCATCTTTCTCGATGGCACGATCAGCTTCAACCAGTCGCCGCGCGGTGCCGCGCTGTTCTGCCGCGGTTCCATCGAAGGCGGTGGCGGCCTGCAGCCGCGGCCGCGCAGCGCCCGTGCGGCGTGGATTTTCGCCAACCAGACCACCGGATCGAGCAGCGGCTGCGCCGCCGGCGATGCCACCCTGGATGCCTCGATTCCCGCGGGTGGCGACGGCTATCGCGAGATGGGCGCCAACGCCGACAGCGATGGCCTGCTCGCCATCACCAACCAGTCCGGAGTCAATAGCGCGCTCTGCCTGATCGGCAGCAATACGCTGGGCAACATCGACAACCGCCCGTCGGCATCCAACCGCTATCGCCTGTTCAACCTGTTCATCGCCAACCAGAGCAGCGAAGGCGGCGTGATGGCGCTGCGGACCAGCGCCGGCATGCAGCTGCAGGTGCGGCCCTCGGGCAACACCGTTACCTGCAGCTTCTTCAACGCAACCCCCTGCGTCGCCGTGGTCGACAACAGCATGGCCGAGGTCGGCGGCTTTCCGGTGCCCTCTTCGCTGCTGGCGGCGGGCAATGAGGCATCGCTGAATCTCTACCGCGCCAGTATCCGCGACAACGTCGGCGCCAGCCTGTTCACCGCCACCGGAACCAACGCGATGCTCGGACTGTGGTCCAGCATTGTCGACAACAACGAGGTGCGTGCCTTTTCGGGAATCGAAGGCAATACGACCTCGCTGTTCACTTCTATCCTGGGCGGCCGCGCCTGGGTGTATCAGTCGACGGTGATCATGCGCGATCCGCTGACCCGATTCTTCCTGCTCAATGACGGCGGACTGGCGACCGCGCACGCCAGCATTCTCGCTTCCACCGCCGCCGTCGCACCGGCCAATATCGGCGGCAATGCGCCGAGCACGAACTTCACCCGCGAATGGTGCGGCTTCTTCCAGTCGACGGCCGATTTCGGCGGCCACTCCGTCATCAACGATCCCACCACCGGATCCTTCGTCGTTCTGCCACCCGCAAGCTTCAATCTGCATCCAACAACGTATGCCCCACAAAGCTCGGGCCTTGTCGACGCCTGCTCAACCCCCAGCTACGACCGCGACTTCTACGGCCGCCAGTTCAACGTACAACTCGAACCCGGCGGCCCGGTGCGCAGCGATATCGGTGCCGTCGAAGCGCAGCCGGTGGCGCTGCCGGATGCGGTGTTTGCGAATGGGTTTGAGTAGTTGCAGGCCGTTGCGCCATGGCCTCGCGCGTCAGTGGACGACCCGTTGAGCTCAAGATTCAATTGAGCCCGATCCATGATTCAGGGAGGAGCAGGACACTTTGACGATGCGCCCGCGAGCAGATGAAGGTGGAGGCAAGGACCGATCAAGACCGCCGCGAGGCAACGGCAACCGATCAAGTGGATTTCCACCGAATGCCCGCCACCCCGCCATCGATCGTCACAGGCAGGTCAGGGCATGGCGTCTAGAGAACGCGACCATGCCCAGACTTCAACTCGCGCCTACCAATGCACCCCACGCATCAACGAGGCAAAGGCGATCTGCTCGTTGCTCGGGGCCTCGTCCCTGCCCTTCATGCCCTTGGCGGCGGCGGAATCGGGGAACAGGGTGAAGGCGGTATTCATGATCACTTCGTAGGCCTTGGGCGCGATCGCGCTCAGGGTGGCTGCGAAGATGCCGGTGCGGGTGGCAACGCGCGACGGGCGCTCGATGATGGCCTTGACGATCAGATCGGCGGCTTCATCAGGCGAAAGCGTCGGCACGCTCTCGTACATCTTGGTCGGCGCGATCATCGCGGTGCGAACGAGCGGCATGTTGATCGTGGTGAAGCAGATGTTGGCATCGCTGAACTCGGACTGCGCGCAGCGCGAGAACGCATCCAGTGCGGCCTTGGACGCGACATAGGCCGAGAAGCGCGGTGAGCTGGCGAGTACACCGATCGACGAGATATTGATGATGTGACCGCGGCGACGCTCGGTCATCTTCGGCAGCAGACCCATGATCAGGCGCAGGCTGCCGAAATAGTTGAGCTGCATCGTGCGCTCGAAATCGTGGAAGCGGTCATAGCTCAGGGCGATGCTGCGGCGGATCGAGCGACCGGCGTTATTGATCAGCACATCAACGGCACCGTGATCGGCAAGCACCTTCTTGACCAGTTCGTCGCAGCTCTTCATGTCGGTCAGATCGGCCGAGTAGATGAAGCACTGGCCGCCGGCCTTCTCGACCTCGATCTTGGCCGCTTCGAGTTCATCCTGGCCACGCGCCACGATGACGACCTTGCCCTTGGCAGCGGACACCTTGAGTGCGGCAGCCTTGCCGATACCCGCGGATCCACCAGTGATCATTACCACCTTGCCCTTGACGCGGCCCTCGAGCGAGCGATCGACGAAGAGATCGGGGTCGAGGTGACGCTCCCAGTAGTCCCACAGCCGCCAGGCATAGGTCTCGAGCGCGGGGACCTTGATCTTGGTGCCGCGCAGTGCGCGCTCGGTCTCGCGATTGTCGTAACGGGTTGGCTGGTTGGCGTATTTCAAGGCATCCCGCGGAATGCCCAGATCCTTCAGGATCTGGTTGGTGAAACGCTTGACCGGTGGCAGGTTGGCAATCGCACCGCGCACCATCGGCGGCACCACGGCAAACATGCGCGAGTCGATGCGCATGGTCATCTCGGGCGCATGCGCGGCACGGGCGAAAGTATTGAGCATCTCGCCCACGCGTAGCGGCTCGGCATCGACCAACTGGAAACAGCCACCATCAAGCCCGGGCTTGTGCGCGATATGGTCCATCGCATTGACCACGAAATCGACCGGCACGATGTTGACGCGGGAACCTTCGATGCCGATGGTCGGCATCCATGAGGGCAGCGCCTGACGCATTTTCTTGATCAGGGTGAAGAAGTAGTACGGACCGTCGATCTTGTCGATCTCACCGGTCCTGGAATGGCCGACCACGATGCCGGGCCGATAGATCCGGTACGGCAGCTTGCAGTCGGTACGCACCAGGCCTTCGGAATCGTGCTTGGTGCGGAAGTACGGGTGATCGAGGCCCTCGGCCTCATCGAACATGTCTTCCTTGAAGGTGCCGCGGAAATTGCCCGCAGCCGCGATCGAACTGGTGTGATGGAAGCAACCGGCCTTCAGCGCCTCGGCGAGCTGGATGGCATGCCGGGTACCTTCGACATTGACCTGGACATTGGTCGCTTCGTCGGCCTGCACGTCATAGATTGCAGCGAGATGGAAGAAGTGCTTGATCTTGCCCGTCATCGCCTTGATGCTGGCCGGCGATACACCGAGCTTGGCTTTGGTCAGATCGCCGACCACGGGTACGATGGCACCCGCTTCGGCGCCCAGCCCCTCGATGATCGCTTCTAGTTTCGCTGCCGAATTCTTGCGCACCAGACAATAGATCTTGCCGGTCTTGCCGCGGCGCTTGAGCAGGTTCTGCAGCAGATGACGACCGATGAATCCGGTGGCGCCAGTCACAAAATAAGTCATTGCTCTCCCCTTCGTTGAATCACGCCCGCGGCGGGCAGTCAGGATTAAATGGTGCAGTGCATCAATGGATGCGGCTCAGCCGCTCCAACGATAGCCACGCGCGGCAACAATGCCTAGCCCGGATTACAGCCGAGTCACCCGCGCAATCGGCATTCCATGGATGATCCGGGATGCCGCGTTGACCGGTTTCGCGACTGCGTGCTACAAGCCCAAGCGCATTCTGCACCCTGCCCACCTACACGGAGCGCTGCCATGGCCGATCTCAGCAAACAGTTCGAGGAAGCAGGGAAAAAAGCCCTGAATCTGAAAGAACGCCCGGACAACGACACCATGTTGAAGCTGTATGCACTGTATAAACAGGGTGCTGGCGGCGATGTCACCGGCGAGAAGCCCGGCTTCTTCGATTTTGTCGGTGTTGCCAAGTACGAGGCCTGGGCCAAGCTCAAGGGAACGCCGCAGGAAACTGCCCAGAAGCAATACGTCGATCTGGTCAAGAAACTCGCTGGCTGAATCGACACCCGGAGTGCGCCGACCGCGCGCCTGCATCCGGACCAGATCCACGCAATCGGCGCCGGTCGGGCGCCAACGGGGGAATGTGAGCCATGGCAACCAAGGCCAAGTCCAGCAGCAGCAGCGCAGGCGCATCGAAAACTCGCGACCGCATCCTGGATGTGAGCCTGGTGATGTTCAACGAGCGTGGCGAACCCAATGTCACGACCAATCACATCGCCGACGAACTCGAAATCAGCCCAGGCAATCTCTACTACCATTTCCGCAACAAGGACGACATCGTCGAGCACCTGTTCGCGCGCTATGAAACCCGTATCGACCAGGTGCTGGTAGTTCCGGACGAGCGCCTGCCGAACCTTGAAGACATCTGGATGCAATTGCATCTCGCCTTCGAGACCATGTGGGATTTCCGCTTCATCTATCGCGATCTGGTCGATCTGACCAGCCGCAATCGCAAGCTGCGCATGCACTTCTCGCGCATCATCAAGCGCGCCACCGCCAATGCCGCCGAAGTCCTCAAGGGTTTGGCTGCCGCCGAGGTATTGCGCGCCAGCCGCGATGAAATCCAGGCCACCGCCAACAACATCATCCTGGTCGCCACGTTCTGGCTGAGTTTCAATTCGGTGCGTGGCGCGATGGTCGAGAAAGGCAGTGAAGATCTGACCGAGGGCATCCATCAGGTGATGATGCTGATTGCACCCTTCCTGCGCGATGCCGAGCGCCTGCATCTGAACAATCTGGCCAGCGCCTACGTGCGCTGAGTCGGCGCCGCCGACAGCGCCAACAAAAAACCCGGCTCGCGCCGGGTTTTTTGCAACGACCCGAAGGTCAGCGCAACGCTCTGATCGCGGTAACAATCAGGAACCGCGCAGACCATCAGCCGCAATCAGGCGCCGCTGCGTGCGCTCGGCTTGCGGATGCTGCCCTTGATCTCCTTGTTCAGCTCGCTGACGCGGCTGAGCAGTTCCTGCACGTCGCCCTTGGACGGCACGCCAAAGCGGCCGAGCACGGCGCCGACGCCGTCGCTGATGGTGGCTTCGATCTGCTGCACGTTCTTGAGTGCGCGCTGCTTGATCGGATTGACCAGACCGGCAACCTGTTTGCGAACGCCATTGACCGCCTTGCGGGCATCGTTGTTGGCGGTCTTGACGGCCTTGCGGGTGCGCGCCTGGAAACTCTCACCCTCGGCAACCAGGGTATCGATCGCCTTCTGGCCCTGCTTCTGGACCAGGGACACGGCACCGAGGCCGGCCAGCACAAAGCGACGGCTGGCTTCGCTGGTCTGAGTCGACTTGGTCGCTTTGACGAGCTTGGATGACTTGCGCATGAAACACTCCTTCAATGGTCACGATCGACGCAGTCGGATGACCGCTGACCCTCGATCGCGTTGCGTGCAATCTAGGAACCCAAGCTAGAACAATCACACTATGCAGTCGGCAACGAAAACACATTCGATGATTCGTTTCGTGGAGCATTCGCTCTGTTTTGCGTGAGGCAACGTGCACTGCATGCCTTTGCTCGCGCTTCTGTAGCGCGGAGCTTGCCCCGCTGCTCATGCTCTTGATGTTGCAGAGCGGGGCTTGCCCAGCTGCTCTTGATCTTGATCCTGCAGAGCGAGGCTTGCCCCGCTGCTCTTGCCCTTGATCCTGCAGAGCGAGGCTTGCCCCGCTGCTCGTGCTCTTGATGTTGTAGAGCGGGGCTTGCCCCATAGGCCTTAACCTGTTTGGCTGGTTCCTGAATTTTGGCACGGCACACCCTCGACTTACGCCCCGAAGGGGCACATCAATTCAGCCCAGGGCAACGCCCTGGGTATGGTCGCGCGTCACCCGGAAAGCCCTGAAAGGGCGAGTCAAATCGATGTCTCAATCGCTGGCGCGTTTGCGTGTGCATTATGGTACTCACCAAAAAGAACGGTGTGCCTTGGTTGCAGGGAGGTGTACGTGAACCGGTC
>JALHNO010000020.1 GCA_022843465.1 Pseudomonadota bacterium
CGATCGCCATCACCATCAGGCACAATGTATTCAGGATCGCCGTCATTGCCGTATCTCCGCTTTCGCCGGTTGGGGATCGCAGTGTCGGCGATCCGCTTTAGGGCTCATAGGGTCTACGATTTCTGCGATTTCTGCGGTAGACGATGCGCATCGCTGCGCTCAGCGCATCCTACGGAAGCTGTTTCTGTCAGCATTCCCGGCATGCTCGGACTCTTGTCCCAGGAATTTCTCGATGATCGCCGCCACGCATAGCGCACGCTTCAACCCGCTGATTCGACCCTATCTGGTCTTGCAGATCGCTTTTGTAATGGCGATCACGATCGTGGGTATTCCACTGGCCATCCTGTGGTTGCTGGGGATCGGTCAATGGTGGGCCAGGCACTATTTCGAACGCCTGATGTGCGAGATCGATGAGCGCGAACTGCGCTTTCGCAAGGGCATATTGTTCACGGTGGAGAAGACCATACCGCTGGAAAACATCCAGGACGTCACCTTCATTGAAGGCCCGATCCTGCGTCAGTTCCATCTGAGCATTCTGAAATTCGAGACCGCCGGACAGAGCGCTGGCCAGGCGCACGATATGCAGCTGGTCGGCATCATCGACGCGTTGAGTTTTCGCGATCTGATCCTGCAGCGGCGCGCCGAGGCCAGGGCGCGCTTGCAGCCGGCCGCTGCCGCGGCGCCCGCAGGCAAGTCCAATGAGGCAGAGCAGTTGGCGGTGTTGCGCAGTATCGATGCCCGGCTGGCCGAAATCGCCAGCAAGCTGGGCGGTCCGCCAGTCTGAGCTCGGCAATCAGCGAGGCAGGCGTTCGGCAGCAGGGCCGCACTGCGCTGCGTGCGGCGGCGTAGCAGCGATATCTGCCAGACGCGTCCGGATGCGCCGGGCTTCTGGACTGCGCTCGCCAAGGCTCGCTTCCAGCTGTTGCGCCGTGTCGCGCAGCAATTTCCCGGCGGCGTCCACGCGGCCATCGCCCGCCATCAGCACGGACTGCGCCTCGATCAAGCTCAGGCGATCGATCAGACGGACATTCGGCAATCTGGAAAACATCGCATCGGCCGCATCTGCCGACTGCGCCGCGGAGCAGAATGACTTGCGATCGATGGCGTTGCGTGCCCGCTCTGACAGCACTTCCGCCAGCCTGATGCTGTCCGCCGGGTTTGCCTCCTGGGCGAAGGTCTGCGCCTGCAGCAGCAGATCGGACTCTTCATCGAATGCACCGCGACCCCGCGCCAGACAGGCCCGCGTGCGCGCCAGCACGATGAGCATGGTCGGGCGCGATTTGAGATTGGTCTCGTCGATGCCATCGAGCCGGCTTTGTGCCTCCTCAAGATTGCCCTGCAGACAGAACATCCTGACCAGTTCCAGTTCGGTGCTCACCACGTAGGGATCCGTGTTGCCCATTTTCGAGATGCCGATCGCCCGGGCACGCTCAAGATTCTGCAGTGCTTCCTGATCTCGTCCGCGCAGCAGCAGGATCTTCGCCAGACCGGTGAGCGGCGCCATCAGGCGCGGGTAGTCCACGCCCAGACTGCGCTCGAAGTGGGCAATCGCATCGCGGTAGGCGGTCTCGGCGTCGTCGTATTGCCCGAGTTCAAACAGCAGGATGGCGCGGTGGCCCGCCAGCTCGATGGTATTGCCGTGATCCGGACCCCAGACCGTCGCGAACAGCGCCTGCGCCTGTGTCAGGCGTTCCAGCGCGAGGGCCAGCTGGTCCTTGTCACGGGCAATTCTGGCCAGATGCGACAGCGACATCGCGGCATGCTTCTGTCCTTCCGGGTCGCCGCCGAAATTGGACAGAGCCTGCTCCAGCAATTGCTCGGCGTCGGGATTTCTTGCCTGCTGCATCCGGATCGCGGCCAGATTGAACTGGATCATCGCCAGATCCGTTCTGTGCAGCTCACCGGCAATCGACAGCGCCTCCTGCGCGGCGTCCTCGGCCTGCTCCAGGTCGCCGGTGATGCTGATCAGCGTGCCGAGCTTGCTCAGCAACACCGCCCGGGCCTCGGCGTCGTCCTGCAATTCGCTGCGCACGCGTTGGATGCTGTCGGACAACAGCGCCTGCGGCGTCCGCGGCTGCGATTGCGCACGGCCGTGTGGATTCAATTCGTGGATCAGCGACAGTGCGAAATTGGTGATCCTGCGGCCCGATTTCACTTCACGCTCCGCTCGCGCGGATTGTTCCTGCGCGATTCTCGCCTGCTCCCTGGCGACGCCAACCTGCCACAGGGCGATGCTCAGGCCGGTAAGCAGGGCCAGCAGCACGCCGCTGGCACTGCCCACCATCAGCCGATTGCGCCGGATGAATTTGCGCAATCGATAGCTGCGGGTATCCACTTGCGCCGCGATCGGTCGCGATTCGAGCCAACGGCTGAGGTCATCGGCCATCGCGGCAGCGTCACGATAGCGGCGCTCGGGTTCACGTCGTAGCGCCGTAAGTACGATGGTGTCGAGGTCGCCGGCGATCTCGCGCTGCAGGCGTGCCTTGCTCACTCTGCTGGTCGTGGTGGCATCGGCCTGTTTGAGTGCCTGACTGGGCGGGCGGGTGTGCTCCTGACGCACCTCGGCTGCAAGGGCTTCCAGCGAGCGCTCCTTGCGGGCATGCGGCAAGCTGCCTGCGAGCAGTTCGAACAGGATCACGCCGAGCGCGTAGACGTCGGTGGCGGTACTGATGCTCTCACCCATCACCTGCTCCGGCGCCGCATAGGCGGGCGACATGGCCTGCATGCCGGTGTGGGTCAAGGTGTCATCGGAACTCTCCGCTTGCAGTACCTTGGCGATGCCGAAATCCAGAACCCGGGGTCGGCCCTCGCTGCTTACCAGAATATTGGAAGGCTTGAGATCGCGATGCACGACGAGATGCGACTGCGCATACGCGACCGCCTGACAGACGTCGATCATCAGGCGGACCCGCTCACGGACGGACAGACGCTGATGCTCGACATGGGCAACCAGATTCTCGCCGGCGACATACTCCATGACGAAGTAGAGGCGCCCACTGGCGCTGGTGCCACCATCGATGAAGCGGGCGATGTAGGGGTGATCCAGTTCGGCGAGAATGCGCCGCTCCTGCAGAAAGCGCGCCGTAATCGCTTCGCTGTCCATGCCGCGCTTGAGCAGCTTCAGTGCAACCGTCTGGATGAAATCGCCATGGCGGCGTTCTGCCAGCCAGACCTCGCCCATGCCACCGCGCCCGAGCAATCGCAGCAGATGAAAGCCTTCGACGCGGGGAGTGCCCTGGTCGCCTGCAAGCTCTGATGCGACGGAAGCATCGGGGCTTACGACCTGCTCGACCATCGCTTGCACGCCGCGATCGAGAACCCCCGCGTCGGCCGCGTCGGCCTGAAGCAGCGCGGCAACGGCTGCCGCCAGCGTCGGATCCGCGACCTGCAGTTGCGCAAGTCTGGCCCGCTGCTCGGTGCGGGGCAATTCCATCCACTCGTCAAATAATTGCAGTGCGCGCTGCTGGCTCAATGGAATTCATCCGGACTGGTTCGAGCGGTGCCGGGGGAGTTTGCCACACCACCGGCTGCGGCCTGTTGATGCGGTCGAAGGATGGCCTCGGCGGAACAGCGCACCGAGCCGCATTCGGCGGATTCCTCCAGGCCTACCGGAGTGCACGCGAAATCGGCCGGGCAAGGGCCAGGCCCGAGCGCAGCGCAAGAAGCGAATGCCCGGTCAGTCCGAACGCATACGCAACAGAGGTTCCGTCGCCACCACGCTGACCCGATGCGCCACGCCGCGTTCGGGCATGGCCTCGATCTCGACCCTGGCCAGGCCGAAGGCCTCGATCACGGCGGCATTGCTGAGCAGGTGTCCGCTCGGTGTGGCGGTGACGAAGGAGCCGCCGCCGGCGACCAGCATCGGCAGCAGCAACTGATCGGCCAGGTGTTCACCGACCGGAGCATCGTGTTCCAGGTAGGCCTGCATCTCGTGGCAGGCGTTGGCGGCCACGGCTTCGGACGGCAGGCCGCGCTCGCCGAGACTGGTGACGACCTCCTCGACATTCTCGAAGGCGGCGAAGATGTGCAAGGCATTGCCCATGCCGCCGCGCTGTTCGCGGCGATCGACGTGCAACTGCTTGCGACGCAGTTTCAGGCGATCGGCGACTTCGGTCAGTTCGCGCAGGGCGATCTTCTCCGGCAGGCCAAGCACCAGGGCGTGGGCTTCGATACCGAGTGCGGCGCCGCGTTCGGACAGATGCAGCGGGTACAGCGGCCTTGGCGTCACTACAACGCGCACTGCGCCGCCGCCAGCAGGGTAAAAGCCCAGGCGTTCGACCTCGAGTACGACATCAGCGCCCATCCGATGGATCTGCGGCAGGAAGGCGCGCGCGATGAAATCCGTGCTCGGGGCCATGCCGTTGTGGGTGCCGCCTTCGATCACGAGGGTGCTCTTGGCATCGGCGCGCAGCAATACCGGCAGCAAGGTCTGCAGGACCAGCATGGTGCTGCCCGCGGTACCGATGGCAAAACGGTAGACGCCGGCCTGCACCGGGCCCGGAGTGAACTCGAGCTCGGTGCTGCCGATCGCGGCGCCGGTCACATGCGCCGAACTGATGCGTTCGGCAGCCTGTACCGAGACCAGATGCTGGCGCATCAGGCCGGGCTTGGCGCGGCCAGCACGAATCCTGGTCATCCGCAGCGGCTTGCCGCTGAGCATCGAAAGCGTCAGCGCGCTGCGCAGCATCTGGCCGCCGCCTTCGCCGCTGCTGCCGTCGATGTGGATGGTGTTGGCGTCCTGGCCGTTCATTCCGGATACCTCTACGTGTCGACTACATGCACTGCGTTCGCCATAACGCGCGCGATCTTCGGACTGATACGGCGCGCGTACGGATTTACCAGCAAGTTGCCGTGGTCCGGCGTCTCGAATTTCAGAATTGACCAGGTTTCCATGGATTTGCGGAGCGTAAAGCGGAAATTCCATCCTTCCGGTGGGTCGCTTCGCTCACGCATGCGCAACACGAAGCGATTCTCGTCGACATGCGCTTCCAGATCGTATAGCGCGCCTGCCAATAGTTGCTCGATGTCCTCATCGACCGGCTCGTGGCCGGGATGCTCGATGATTTCCTCGAAGTATGCGCGCACGAACCGCTCGGCGAATGCCGAGAAGCCAAGCTCCACCCGCGTTGTGGTCCGTGCGCGCACTGCTCCTATCCCTTCACACAAACCACTTGCCGAAGCGTGTGCACGATTTCGACCAGATCGCTCTGCGCCGCCATCACCTGGTCGATCGGCTTGTAGGCCGCCGGCGACTCGTCGATGACGCCTTCGTCACGCCGGCATTCCACGTGGGCGGTCGCCTTGAGGTGCTGCTCCATGCTGATCTCGCGGCGCGCGCGGGTGCGGCTCATCACGCGACCGGCACCATGCGAACACGAGCACAGCGCATCGACATTGCCGAGGCCGCGCACGATATAGCTCTTCACGCCCATGCTGCCGGGGATGATGCCGAGCTGACCCTTCTGCGCGCTGACCGCACCCTTGCGGGTGACAAAGTATTCGGCGCCGAAATGCTGCTCGCGCTGCACATAGTTGTGGTGGCAATTGACCGCATCGTTGACCACGCTGAACGCCTTGGGCACCACCTTCTTCAGCGCCTGCAGGGTGTGCTGCAGCATGATCGCGCGGTTCTCGCGCGCGAATCGCTGGGCCCAGCCGACCGCGAACACGTAGTCATCGAAATGCGGCGAGCCTTCCTGGAAGTAGGCCAGATCGCGGTGCGGCAGGTTGGCGATGTGCTCGCGCATATCGGCCTGTGCCAGTTCGATGAAGTGGGTACCGATCGCATTGCCGACGCCGCGCGAGCCCGAGTGCAGCATCACCCAGACCTGCTCGGACTCGTCGAGACAGACTTCCACAAAGTGGTTGCCGGTGCCGAGCGTGCCCAGATGATGCAGGTTGTTGGTGTTTTTCAGGCGCGGATGCAGATCGCAGAGGCGACGGAAATCGGTATCGAGTCCGCGCCAGGCATCCTCGGTGGCCTTGGGCGTGCTGCCCCAGGCGCCGGTATCGCGCTGGCCACGCTTGAAACCACTGCGGCCATGCGGCACCGCCTTCTCGATCGCGCTGCGCAGGCCCGACAGGTCATCGGGCAGATCGCGCGCGTTCAAGCTGGTCTGCGCCGCGATCATGCCGCAGCCGATATCGACACCGACGGCGGCCGGGATGATCGCATGCTGGGTCGGCACCACCGAACCCACGGTCGCGCCGATACCCAGATGCACATCGGGCATTACCGCGATGAAGGGGCCGACCACCGGCAGGCGCGCCAGTTTGCGCAACTGCTCGCGGGCTTCCTCTTCGACCGGCACGCCTTCGGCCCACAGCCGGATCGGCACGCCGCCGCTCTGTTCCATCACTTCATAGCGCTGAGTGTTCATGCTGCTGCTTCCTTTCTGCGTTGCTGTTCGTGGGCGCCGGCCCGCACCGATATCCGGTGCGGGCCACCGCTGGCCGACTCACCAGCCCTGCTGGCGAGTGGTTGATCCGGGCTGGCTAGAACAGGATTCGTGCCAAGTGGGCGACGAGTATGCGCCGTGCAGCCTGAGCGGTTGCCTCGCGGAGCCCTGATCAAGTGCGTTCGACCGCGGTATCTCATTGATTGAGAACGCCGAAGACGGGATGGGAGAACGGCTGCACTGCACCTCACAGTGAACCAGTGCCGCCGCTTTCGATGACCAGCTGTCGCCTGCAACTGCAGTGAAAATGCAATCTCATGAGATATGATTTATCCATAAGGATAGAGGCTCCCGCATGAAGACACGCGTCGTTCTGGGCTTTCTCGGCATGCAGCTGGATGCCGGCCAGGGCCAGGGTCGTTGGGAGAAATGGCGGCCGACGGTCAGCCTGGCCATGTTCGAAGACTTCCAGGCTGATCGAATCGAGCTCCTGGTCGATCAGCGTCGCTTTCGCGAACTGTCGCGCACGGTGCAGCAGGATATCGCCCAGATGAGTCCGCAGACCGAGGTCCGCGTGCATGATTTCCATGTCGCCGACCCCTGGGATTTCGAGCAGATGTATGCGCGGATGTTCGACTTCGTGCATGCCTATCCGTTCGATACCGAGCATGAGGAATATCTGGTGCACATCACCACCGGCACCCATGTCGCGCAGATCTGCTGGTTTCTGCTGACCGAGGCGCGCTTCGTGCCGGCGGTGCTGCTGCAGACCAGTCCACCGCGCAAGCAGAAGGCCGGCGATCCCGGCAGCCATAGCCTGATCGATCTGGATCTGGCGCGTTACGATCCCATCGCGCAGCGCTTCCAGGCAGCACAGCAGGACACCGCCAGTTTTCTGAAGAGCGGCATCGCGACACGCAGCGCCACCTTCAACCGGATGATCGAGCAGATCGAACGCGTGGCCGTGCGTTCCAAGGCACCGATCCTGCTGATGGGTCCGACCGGCGCCGGCAAGAGCATGCTGGCGCGCAATCTGTTCGAGTTGAAAAAGCATCGGCACGAATTGAAGGGACGTTTCGTCGAAGTCAACTGCGCGACCCTGCGCGGAGACGGTGCCGGCAGCGCGCTCTTCGGTCATGTCCGCGGCGCCTTCACCGGCGCCCAGGCGGAGCGTGCCGGCTTGCTGAAGAGCGCCGATCAGGGTCTGCTGTTTCTCGACGAGATCGCTGAATTGGGTCTCGACGAACAGGCGATGCTGCTGCGCGCAATCGAGGACAAGCGCTTCCCGCCGCTGGGCGGCGACCGCGAAGTAGTCAGCGACTTCCAACTGCTCGCGGGCACCAATCGCGATCTTGCCCAGGCGGTTGCCGAAGGTCGCTTCCGCGAGGATCTGTTTGCGCGATTGAATCTGTGGACCTTCTATCTGCCCGGCCTGAAGGATCGCCAGGAAGACATCGAGCCCAATCTCGACTTCGAGCTGGATCGCTACGCGCGTGTGCACGGCGAACGGGTTACCTTCAATCGTGAGGCACGCGAGCGCTTCCTGCGGTTTGCGACCAGCATCGAAGCGCTCTGGCCGGGCAATTTCCGCGATCTCGGCGCCTCGATCACGCGGATGGCGACGCTGTCCCAGCATGGCCGCATCAATGTCGAGGTGGTCGATGAGGAGATTGTTCGCCTCAAGCGGCTGTGGAGTGGATTGAGTGGTGGCAGCGGCGCTGGCGGCGGTCGCGATGACGAGGACGTGATCGCCCTGCTCGGCGTACGCTGGCAGCAGGTCGATCGCTTCGAGCGCAGCCAGTTGATCGATGTCGTGGCGGTCTGCCAGCAGGCGAGGAACCTAAGTGAAGCCGGTCGCACCCTGTTCCAGGCCAGTCGGGCGCGCAAGCGTTCCAGCAATGACGCCGACCGGCTGCGCAAGTATCTGGCGCGTTTCGATCTGTGCTTTGACGACTTGCGCGGAGCGCGCGGGTAGCGTGCGGGCAGGCGGGCAAAGCCGATTCGCAGGTCGGATGACAATTGTCTGCTGACGCGTACCGTCGTCAATGCGAGACTCAGAACAAATCGATGGAGGGGATCCATGCGCAAGTGGAAGTGGTTACTCGGCTTGCTGGCCCTGCCGCTGATTTACGTGGTGATCGTGATCACTCTGCGCACGATCGGCCCGTCCGAAGAACAGAAGCGCGCCGTGGTCCTGATGACGACGCCGCCCTTCGAAATCGAACGCGATGCCTTCGCGGCGCTCTGGCTGATGCCCTTTGATGTGCCCGAGGCGGAGCTTGAAGCGGTGGCGCGGCGGGATATCGAGGCCTTCAAACCGATGCATGGAGCACAACCCACCGAGCTGTTCCAATCGCTAGCGACGCAGACCTATGCGAAGTTGCCTGACTGGAATGAGGGTATCCCGTCAGCATGTCAGTCATATGGGCGCGAATGCCGCGAGAAGTTGCAGGCTGACCCGCAACCGGTGTTAGCCTGGATCGAACGCAATCAGCAACGTCTCCGCAAGATCGAGGCACTGCAAAACTACGATGGCCTCGGCTTCGGCTTCGAGCCCGCCATCGATGCGCCAATTCCGGCTTTCAGTGGCATCCAGACTTCGCTGGCGATCAGTGCCATCGTCCAGTTTGATCGGGGCGAGCAGGTGCAGGCGCTTGACCGGGTATGTCGTCATGCGCAGACCTGGCGTCAACTCGGCGCCCAGAGCGGGACCCTGATCGGAAAAATGGTGGCTGTTGCCTTCGTCCGCCAGAGCGCGGAGTTGATTGCGGAGTTCCTGTCCGAGATTCCGCCGACGGCGGCGCTCCCTGATTCCTGCGTCAGTGCGTTCGAGTCTCCATTGCCGATCGACACCGATCAGTGTGCTGCCATGCAAGGTGAACTCCGCTATTTCGACTCGGCCATAAGGACGTCCAGCGCGGGAGAGTCCGCTGAATCCCCGAATGCTGTTCTGGCCGCAATACAGAATGGGCTGTTTTTCGATACGGTCGCGACGACGCATTTTCAGGCGACGCTGCTGGCGCCCTTCTGTGATGCCGGCCGGCATGCAGGCTTGCTACTTGATCGCGAAGGCGGGATCAGGCCGCCGAAGCAGGAATGCAGCTGGCGTGAGCGCGCACACAATTGGGTAGGCTGCGTGCTGGTGGCAATTGGAGCCCCCGCCTACGACGACTATCAAAACCGCATCCTCGACCACGCCGCCCGCATCCGCCTGATGGGCGGCCTGCTGTGGTGGCGGGCGCAGAGTGATGACAGTGAGACGGCTGAGGCAAGACTGGCGCGGATGCCAGCAGAGTTCTTCAGTGCGGAGCGACCGATTGAACTGGTCGAGGAAGGCCGGGCACTGCGCATCCCCCTCTACTATCGGAAGCAGGACGCCTACTGGCAAATCCCGCTGTCAGCCACTGTCGCGGGTGCTTGGGCAGCGCCTGCGGCGGCGGGCGAGCTGCGCCAGTGAAGGCACTGGAAGAACCAAGGCGCCCAGTGGACGCCCTGGTCATTCCGGAACACGGGAGCGCTGGCGCCGAGCCCGCTGCGCCGAATTACATCGAACAGCGCGGCAGGTTGCGGCGGCTGACTGCCCATGCCACCACGGCAGGTGAGCTTGCGCCCGGGCAGGTGACTGAGGAGTATGCGCCTGAGTAGCAGCTGTTCGCTTCATAGGCCTGGGCCTGTGCCGCGGTGTATCCGGTGCCGGTGCTGCTGTTGAAAATCAGATCGGTATAGGCCTCGGCGTAGTTTGCCGTCGGCGTTACCGGTGAAAAATCCAGCCCGTTGACCGCACTGGCATTGGCCGAGGTGCCATTGCTGGACGAAGCGTTGGCAAATACGCGTGCGGCGCCGCAATTGCCTTCGCGGTTCATCGATCCCTTGGCCTGTGGCGCCTCGAGAATGCCCAGCAGTGCGTTGGTCCGAGCCGGATCCAGCCGCAGGCCGGTAGCAGCTTGCTTCATCTGCGCATCCACCGCACGCACGCGTGCTGCAAGCGCGCGGCGGCCATCGGCATTGGTCGCCACATAGGACTCGCCGGACTGGGTCTTCTCGAAGTACAGCCCATTGCTGATCATGCTCATGCCCTCTTCGAGCGTGAGGCGATCGTGCAACGAGGTCTGGTCGTTCGCCGACGCGAATGCCGGCAGCAAGCTGGCGAGGCACAGGGCGAGGGTTTTGATTTTCATGTGCATGGGTTTCTCCTGATGGTCGTTGAGGTGCGGGAAACTTCCCGCTCCCCAGTACGCGACAAAGGTCGAGAAACCGGATCACACATGGGTCATGCGCCGTAGACCGTCCGATGTTTCGACGTCGCCGACGCTCAGGGCAGGCTTCAAACGAGATCGCGGCGCCAACCGACCAATTCCTCAGCGCGGCCTTTGTTGTCGTTCCAGAAATAGTTGGACGCGTTCCGAGAAAGCCAGAACAACGGCGGCGATCCCGAATAAGCTCGCGAGCCCGACCGAGATGCCGGAAGCCACGACGTCGCCGATGGCGCCCGAAGTCCAGGCGAGGCGGGCGCAGACCACGGCTGCAAAGGTACAGGTAAGGGCGACATACAGACGCGCCCAGCTCTGACCGGAATAGAGCGCACTCGTCAACGCGATCATGACGACGAGAGAAATGCCCACCCTGGCGTCCAGTTGATCACTTGCCCAAGCGAACGCAAGCGCGAGTGCCTGCAGGACAACCATACCGATGCAGATGACCGAAACGGCGTGCCGCCCCCAGTCCAAAGCGGCATCGTGGGCGGCTTGGCTGTCGGCCTCCAGTTTGCGCCCTTCATCCTGGATGTTTCGTTTGCAGGAAGGACATTCGGGTTCCTTGCCCAGGCAATCACGATGGAACACCATACCGCATGCCACGCAGCCTTCTGCATCGGGTGCAAAGGCGATGCGCCCACTACAAATTGAACAACTCTTCCCGACTATCTGCATGTTGCCACCAAATGATTGCGCTGCTGGCGCAACACTGAATCTAGGGTGTTACCGACGACCGGGTCAAATCAACGGATCGCCAGAGACATCGGTGGATCGGGCTTCGGTGCGTTCCAGCGCATTGCGGTGATGATGTGGTAACCACCAACACTGCGTCGTCGCCGTCCGTGCACGCAACGACGACGGAAAGGACCCCGGGGGCACGAGGCTCACAAATTCGTCACGCCCGGCAGCGGCGCAGCGATCAGGGCTTCTGCGCCTCGTGGAAACTGCGCACCTGGCGATAGGCATCGCCGCGCGGAATGTCATAGCGGCCCTGCACCAGTACGGCGAGCTGGTGCTCATTGCCGGCGGTCTTCAGCAGATCGGCTTCGGTCAGTTTGCCCCAGCGCAGCCTGGCGGCGGCGATCAACTGCGGCCAGCGGGCGCGAGCGGCTTCGGCGGGTGTGCGCTCGGCCGTAGTCTCTGGCGGTGAAGCAGCGGGCGTTGCGCTGGCTAGGGGATCGAACGGCGATGACATGAGGACGCTCCGGAGCATGCACACGCCGCGCGGCTGGTTGGCGAGCATGGGCCTCGCGCCTGCACGACGACGGCGACGGAGCTGCCGTCGCGGCAACAGCACAGCAGGGAGTGCTGTGCTGCCGCTGCAGTGTGACAGCTTGCCGGCGGCGTGCCCGTTTCCTGCGCCACGAGGATCGATCGCCGTCCGCGCCAGTCGATGGCTTGCGCGATGTCAGTCCGAGCACAGTGGCCGCCGGAAAGCATCGACATGGCGGTCGCTGTTCGATCACCGCGAGCCTTCAGGGTGCCTGCGCGCGCGATCCTTGGCCAGTTGGCGGCGGCCGCCTGCTCGCATCAGGCCGGCGGATAGCTGATGGTTCCGCGACCGCTGACACCCATCTCCTCACCCTCGCCACTGATCAGGATCGGGCCGCGCACGATCCAGCCATTGTCGCTGGTGCCCTCGATGATCAGCAGGGTATCGGTGCCGTACTGGTAACCGCCGAGCACCTTGACGGTGGCGAGCGAGCGCAGCGTTTGCGCGCGCAGCTTGAGCAGACGCAGTTCGCGTGGCACCGGCGTGCCGTCGTACTCCTTGTCGCGATAGGTCATCGCGGCCATGGCGCCACCGGCCTTGATGACCGCGTCGAGGTCGCCGGCCCTGGCTGCGGCGTGCATCGCCTCGGTGCGCTGCTTGAACCAGGCGCCGACGTCGCCGCCGCCTGCGGGCAGGGCGGTGGCAATCTCTTTCCAGTCGCTGCGGTGGCTCTGGGTGGCGTCGTCATAGATGCCTGCCGCAAGCATCTTCTCGACCAGGGCCTCGGTCGGGGTGGCGCGCATCTCGGCGAGCTTGGCCGCGCTGTAACGCCCGATGATGACCTTGTGCGTGTTGCCGACCTTGGCAAAAGGCAGCCGCATCTTGCTGCTGCTTTCACCGCTTGCGTCCTTGGACTGGCTGCTGACCACCAGCAGACCCACTGGCGTCGCGGTCATCTCGAAACCCTGTTCTTCGGCGCTTCGGCGGTCTTCCTCGGCGCGTTCCGGCGTATACGGCTCCAGCGTTACGCTGCAGATTGCGCCGCTCTGGCAATCGGGCACCATATCGGCGTAGAAGAACAGGGCCTCCGGCGGTGCGCCTTCCAGATCACCCAGGGCGAGCGCGGCGTCGATGTCGCCTTTTTGCAGGGCCTTCTGCATATCCGAAGCCAGGCGTTCGGGGGTGCCGCCGCTGCAGGCGGCGATCAGCAGGCAAAGACTCAAGGGGGCAAGGCGATAGCGCTTCATTGGGGATTCCTCGGTGGGGTGTGTCGATACATACGCCAGAAACGCCGAAGCGGGGACATGCGCACGCAGGCTCCAAAGCGATCTGCCTCGGCGTTCGTGACCAAATTCCTCAGCCCCAACTCCGGCTCGGCACCTGTCAGGCGCAGCGCGCTTGCCAGATTGCCCTGACGGTCCATAGGATGCAGGCAGCAACCGCCGGGGCAGGCAGATGGCAGAAGAACTCACCGAACTGATCGGCCTGGCACAGGCCGGCGATCGCCCGGCGGCAGATCGGCTGTTCACCGTGGTCTATGCCGAACTGCGTGCCATCGCCGGGCGTCAGCGCCAGCGCTTCGAGGGCAGCGCTATCGGCGCGACTTCGCTGGTGCATGAGAGCTATATGCGGCTGATCCGCGGCATGTCGCTCGGCAGTGAGGGGCGCGCGCATTTCTTTGCGACCGCGGCACGCGCGATGCGCCAGATCGCGGTGGATCGCCTGCGCGCCGACCTGGCCGCAAAACGTGGCGGGGAAGCCGACATCACCTCGCTCGATCACGGACTGGAGCAGGCCAGCGAAGGTGGCCCCGACCTGATCGCGCTGGATCAGGCGCTGAACCTGCTGGAGTCGTTCGACCCGCGGCTGTCGCGTCTGGTCGAGCTGCGCTTCTTCGCCGGAATGAGCCTGGAAGAGGCCGGCGAAAAGCTCGGGATGTCCGAGCGTACGCTCAAGCGCGACTGGCGCAAGGCGCGCGCCTTTCTGCATACCCAGCTGGAAGGCGTGCCGGTGTCCGAGGACTGACGGCCAGCGGCAACTTCCGAGTCGCGCCGTTCCAGTTCACTGAGCGGTCATCGGGTCGCGCGCTACTGCGACTTCGTGGGGCTGCACCGCGCAGGCATTGCAGCGGCCGCTGCTGGTTCCGGATCGTGGGAACCAGGCGGCCGCTTGCTGCTCGATGCGATCGATCATTCGAAGCCATCGCGGAACAACAGCGGGTCGACGGGCTGCATTTCCACAATGCCGAGGTCAATCGCTGCGCCGCCGCTCACGCTGATATTGCTGCGGATCGCATCGATGTAGCCCGGGCGCGAGAACAACAGGGTGTAGGTGGCCGGCAACAGATCGTCGAATGAGAAGTCGCCATTGGCTGCGCTCATATCCGGTGCCTGGGTGTTGCCATTCTGGATCTGCACCAGGACATTGCCGAGCGCATTGCCAGCGCTGCGCACGCTGCCACTGATGCTGCCAGCGGCCATGCTGTCGATCAGGGCGATGTCATCGACATAGGCGTCGGATTCGTTGCCGGCGGCATCACGCAGCCGCAGTCGAACCCGGGCGACCGAAGGTCGTGGCAGTGCCGATACCGGGATTGCGTAGCTGGACTGATAGGGAATCCAGCCGGTCTCGCTGGCGTCAGGCAGTTGCAGGTTCATCTCGACGCCGACGGCGCTCTCGTTGTCGACGGCGATGGCGGCGATCAGGGTACTGGCGCGTGTCTGGGCGGCACCCTCGTTGAGCACGATCGAGCCGGTCGGTGCCGTCATATCGGTGCGCGCCACACTGCAGAATATGTCGCTGGCGGCACCCACGCGCCCATTGGCCGTACTGGGCACCAGCTGATAGCAATAGGTCTGACCGTCATTGAGCCCGGCGTGGACGATACGTCCGCGCGCGTGGTCGGCGTTGTAGCTCGCGACATCACTGAACACCGCCAGGGTGCCGGCGCCGACCTTGAGCAGGACGCTGGCATAGCGGCGATCCGCGTTGAAGCGAATCGTGTGGGCCAGCGGCGGCAGCGGTTCGAATTCCTCGTGGCCGCTGAGCCGTGTCAGCACCTCGGCATCGGTGATCGGGCCGAGGGCATCGTCGCTGGCATCCAGCGGATTGGCCGCGAAGGCGACTTCCGAGCCGTCGGTTTCGCCGCCGCCATCGCTGTCGGCATTGCAGGGATCGGTGCCATGCAGGCGTTCATCCGTCGTGCTCAAGCCATCGCCATCAGCATCGATGCTGGCGCCAAAGGTCGCCGTGACGGGGTCCAGGCAGAGATGGCTGGCCTCGTAGCGATCGGGCAGTCCATCGCTGTCGCTGTCTGTGCTTTCGTTGACGACAGCAAAGCTGGCAGTCGCTGTCTGCACCAGGCCGCCGGTGGCGTCACCATAGTGGACCGCGACGATGACCCGATAGCTGCCGCGCAGATCGGGTGCGCTGCCGCCATCGGCGATGCCGGTCGCCGAGCCCAGAGTGTTCAGATCCAGCCGCGTGCGGAACACTTCCAGGGCGCCCTCGGCAAATCCGTCCTGACCAAAATCACGCGGCAGTTCCACCCGCACCTGACTGCCATCGGGACGCTCGACCACGGCGGTTACTGAGGAAATCAGCACATCGGTCAGCTTGTAGCGCGCATAGCTCAGTTCGATCGGCTCGCCGAGCACGAAACTGTCGAGCGCGGTCTCGTCATCACCGGGTCGGCCGAGGCTGATCCGTCCACCGGGTCCGCGGCCTTCATCGGTCAGCACATGCAGATCCACCAGACCGGTGGCTGCGGCGCTGCCGCCGGTGATCTGCATCCGCCAGCTGCCCAGAGGGGCAGTGCTCAACTGGAACACGCGGCCGCGGGCATGGTCGATCAGCACCGCACCGGCGCCTGCCAGCACTTCCGAGCCATCGGGGCGAAACAGACGGATGCTGTTGGGCATCGCGGCGGTGTCGCTGATGACGCGGGCGCTGAATACGGCACAGCCACTGGCGTCGAGCAGATCGGCGTCCAGCTCCAGGAAGGAATCCACTGTGGCACCCGCCGGTACATCGAGCTGGCGCGCCAACAGGACGTGCTCTCGGGTCTGCGCCGTCTGCACCGAATCAAAGGCGAGGTTGAAGGCAGCGGAATCGAGTCCGGCGGCGCCTGTTGGAACATAGTGGTAGTCGCCGGCGCCGGCGCGCGCGATCCGTTCCAGCATCGGCTGATCGCTGCGGCCGCCGAGGGCGATGACATGGACCGAAGCACGGGCTGCCTGGATCGCGGGCACCAGCAGGGTAGTGGATTCGCCCTCACCCTGAGCGCCATCACCGATCAGCAGAATTGATTGCGGCCCATTGCCGCCATTGCTGGTGAACTGTTCCAGCGCGGTGCGCACGCCATCGCCGGGCGCAGCGAAGGCATGGCTGCTGGGCGACAGCGTGCTCAGCACACTCTCCAGATTGGCGCGCTGGCCCGCGCTGAGCGGTGCCAGTGGCAGCAGCACCACGCTGTCGCGATCGGGCTCGCTGCCGTTGCCGAAATGCCCGATCAGACCAAAGCGCGCCGATGATTTCATGCGGGCGGCGGCTTCCCGGACCTTCTGCACGGCCGGCAGCAGCAGCGGCGAGCCCGCCGGCTGACCCATGCTGGCCGAGAGATCGAGCACCACGATTACTTCCGGATCGGGCGCGTCATAGCGGATCGCGTCGGCGATTGTGGTGGTCTGCCCAGCGGCCTGCACGGTCATTGCGAACGGGCCGGCACCGGTTGGCGTCGGATGCGCAAAGTGCAGGCGATAGCCGTCGCCCTCGCGCACGGCGGCGCGAATCGCTGCGTTCTGGCCGCCGATCTGCAACACGAAATCGGCCGGCGTCAGTCCACCGATCGGAGCATTGCCGGACGCGCCCGAAGGCAGGCCGACGGCGATCGATCCAACCGGCTGCGCGCCAGGGCCGGGCGGCGTCTGATTGCCCTTGAGCTTGACGATCGGCGCCAGCGGTGCCGGCAGGCAGCGCATCGTCAGCACACCGGGATAGCTGCCGTGCCAGCCCGAGACGATGACAAAGCCGCGTGTGTAAGGCTGGAACTGAGGTTGCAGGAAGCTGGTCTTCACCGACTTTCCGCGCCACTTGTACAGTTTCGACGGCGACAGCCCGTCGGCGCCCTTGGTCAGTACCAGGCTGATCAGCGCATCCGGCACCGGGGTCTGCGCATTCGGGTTGAGTGGCAGCAGGAACTGCGGCCTCACGCTGAATTCGACCTGACGTCCGGCTGGGCAGGCGCTGAGATCGAAGCGTGAATAGTCACCACCAAAACGCTGTGCATTCAGTTCGATCGAGGCGGCGCCGTTGGCCGGCACCGTTGCAAAGAAATCGACATCGACCTTGCCGAACCGGTGCAGATTGTTCTGTGCCAGCACCGGACCATCGTCGACATAGGTATAGCGCGCGCGTTGCTGTGCCGGAATCGCCAGCACACTGAGGTCCTTCACCAGATTGGCAATCGTGAAGTCCTGGTAGCTGTTCACCACCGATTGATTGGGCTCGAACAGCTGGATCGCGCGGCGGGTGATGTCGTAGACGTCGGGATCAGCGACTTCACCGGTGGCGATCTCCCACCAGGCGGTGATGAAGTCCGCGCCGTAGCCGGGCTCAGCGTTGATCGTACCGTACTGTTCCATCAGATAGGTCCAGAACAGCGCCGCGCCATAGCTGGCCTTCCAGATCGTGATGTCGGGATTGTCGAGATAGCTGTCGGCCTCGCCATCGAAGGGCGCCACACAGTTGGCGGCCGGATCAAGATCGAGATCGAAGTAGACCTTGTCCTGCATGGCGCGTGCCTGGCCCTCGCAGACCGCTGTACCGAAGACACCGCCGCAGCCGGAGCCGCCGCCGGCATCGACGTAGCCGAATTCGACGTGATGAAACAGTTCGTGGCCAAGCACCATGCGCACGCAGGATTCCGATGCGGCGCGATAGCGCGGTGCCGGCATCACGATCTGTTCGGTGCGGGCGAATCCGCCATTGCAGTCGAATGCGGTCGGATTGACCGGATCCTCGCAGTCCCAGAAGGTCACGTCATTGATGCTGGGCGAACCGGCGAACCAGGCCGCCTCAAACCCGAGATCGAGATAGCCATCGTGATAGCCGCGAGGATTTCCTTGCGATTCGCTGCCATTGCGGTCGAGGGCATCGGCGGCGGCGAGGATCACAGAGTCGGGCGTGTAGTGGATCGAGGCCGGATCATTGTCGTAGCGCAGCTGATACAGGGCGTTGTCGCTGTCCAGTGTATCCGGCAGTGTCGGCTCGTTTTCCGGTGGATCGGCCAACAGCGTGGGGGTGCCAAACAGGCCCAGGCTCAGGCAGAGCAGGGCGAGCGAGCGAAAGCGATGCATGGGGTTCTCCGCAGTGGTTGCATCACCACATACGGGGCCAGGCGCCGCTGGAGATCATCCATCGATCGGGCGATCGGCTGCGTGCGCCGACTGGCGATCGCCCCCGGCGGCGCGTCGATAGTGGCTGGGCGCTTGTCCGGTCCAGCGCCGGAACGCACGCGTGAAGCAACTGGCATCGGCATAGCCGAGCGAGTAGGCGATATCGCTGATCGACCAGCGCGGATCATTCAAGTAGGAGCGCGCCAGCTGCAGGCGGGTCTGGTCGAGGATCTGGTCGAAGCTGGTGTTTTCCTCCGCCAGGTGGCGTTGCAGACTGCGCAGACTGAGATTCAAGGCACCTGCCATCTGCTCGGCGGCCGGTTCGCCATCGGCGAGGCGAGCGAGCAGGGCCTCGCGCACGCGCTCGCTCAGCGAGCCGCGCTCGAGTTGCGCCAGGTATTGCCGCGCCAATTCATCATTCTGCCGTGCCAGCTCCAGATTGCCCGAGTCGAGCGGGCGCAGGCAGTCGGCACGGGCGAAGCGCACCATGTCGCAGGCAGCATCGAACTGTACCGTCGCGCGCAGTACGCGCTCGTGGCAGTCGGTTCCAGCTGGCTGCGCCCGGCGCAGTGTCACCAGTTGCGGGCACAGCGTGCGCCCGGCCAGTGCGCGCGCGCTGCGCACCAGCATCGAGATGAAGGCGTCGACCGATTCCGGCGCCGGCTGCAGGCCGCACTCGGGCGTGTGCACGATCAGTTCGAATGCATCGGGCATTTCACGCAGTTCCAGCGATGACAGATTGGTCGCAATATGAAAATAGCGCACCAGGCGCTGCAGCATGTCCTGCAAGGTAGCGCTTGCCAGGATCGAATAGCCAAGTGCGTGGAAACTGGTCGGCGCCGCGTTGCTTGCGACGGCCAGACCGAGACAGGGATCGCCGGTCGCCTCGACGGCGAGCCGCCACAACCGAGTGGTATTGGCCACCGGGTAGCGCGCATTCGGGTCGTCCAGCGCAGCCGGATCGAGCCCGGCCAGGCTGAACAATGCGATGCTGTCGACGTTGCGCGCGTCCAGCGTTCGGCGGATGGCCTTGACCCAGCTGGTCAGCGCGGTCGCAACGTGCGGCATGGAGGGTCCTGCAGGGGCGCTTGCCTGTTCGACGCTCAGCATCCCCCGCGTTGGCGCGCAGAGTCAAGTCTCTGGCGGCCACGGTCATGCAGGGCCGTGAGCGCGCCACTATTGTCGATGCAGCGACACTCCGTCCTGAGGAACAAACATGGCAAGCGCAGCTACTGCTGAAGACAATGCTGCCGCACGCGCCGAACGCATTCGCGAGGTGGTCAATGCGGCTGGTGCCGAGTGGCGTCGCCGGCATCCGTGGCTGCAGCGGCAGGACAGCATAGGCGCCGGGATTCTGATATTCGCGCTCGCCGGCATGCTCGGCTCGGGTTACGGCTTTGTCAGCGGTGTTCTGCCTGCCTGGGCGACCATCCTGCTGACGGCATTCTTTGCTTCGTTGACGCACGAGCTGGAACACGACCTGATCCACTGGATGTATTTCCGATCGCGCCCCTGGGCACATCACTTGATGCTTGCGCTGTGCTGGCTGGCGCGACCCAGCACGATCAATCCCTGGATCCGGCGTGGCCTGCATTTCAACCACCACAAGCATTCCGGCATGGAGAATGACCGCGAGGAACGCGGCATCACCAATGGCGAACCGTGGAATCTCGCGCGCCTGCTGATGCTCGGCGATGCCGGATTCTCGGCCTGGTGGCGGATCCAGCGCTTGCCGGAACGGGCTCAGCGACGCACGGCCTGGCTGCGCGTTGCGGCGATCTATTTTCCGCTGGGCTGGCTGCACTGGGGCCTCTGGTATCTGTTCCTGCTCTGCCACGGCGTCCTTGCAATCGCTGCGCTGGCTGGGCAGCCGATCGCGCTGTCGGCAAGCACTGCCGGCTGGCTTCAGGGGCTCGATACCCTGGTCGTAGTCTGGATCGCGCCCAATATCCTGCGCAGTTTCTGCCTGCACTTCGTCAGCAGCAATATGCACTACTACGGCGACATCCAGCCGGGCAATGTGGTGCAGCAGACCCAGGTGCTCACGGTCTGGTGGACCTGGCCGTTCCAGCTGTTCTGCTTCAATTTCGGTGGCACCCACGCGATCCATCACTTCGTGGTCAAGGATCCGTTCTATCTGCGCCAGATGACGGCAAGGAAGGCGCATGCCGTGATGCGCGAGATGGGCGTGCGCTTCAATGATGTGGCCAGTCTGGCGCGCGCCAACCGCTGGCATGCCGACGGCCGCGATGAGGCGAAGGCATGAGCACACGCGCCGACTATGGTCACTGCCTGAGCATCGGCACGCGCTGGAAGGACAACGACATCTATGGCCACGTCAATAACGTCGAGTACTACAGTTACTTCGATACGGTGATCAACAGCTATCTGATCCGCGAAGGCGGACTGGACATACACAATGGTCCGGTGATCGGAGTCTGTGCCGAATCGCATTGCAGGTTTCTTGGTTCGCTGGCGTTTCCCGATGCGGTTGACGCCGGACTGCGCGTTGCCCATCTGGGCCGCTCGAGCGTGCGCTACGAGATCGGGCTGTTTGCAGCGGGCGACGAGCGCATCGCGGCGCAGGGATGGTTCGTCCACGTCTTCGTCGATCGTGTCACCCGGCGTCCGACCGAGCTGCCCGAGTCAATTCGCGATGCACTGCAGCGCATCCAGGTCACTGGTGGACCGGCATGAGGACGCGCGCCGCCGTGCTGCGCCAGATGGGGCTGCCGGCGCCGTATGCGCAATCACAGCCGCTGCGGATCGAAGAACTTGAGTTGCTGCCACCGGGACGCAATCAGCTGCTGGTCAAGGTGCTGGCGGCCGGGCTCTGTCATTCCGATCTTTCGGTGATCGATGGCGCGCGACCACGGGTAATGCCGATGGTGCTCGGCCATGAGGCGAGCGGAGAAATTGTCGAAGTCGGTCCTGACACCACAGGCTATGCAGCGGGTGAGCGCGTGGTTTTCAGCTTCGTTCCCGGCTGTGGTGATTGCGCGTCGTGTGCCGGCGGACGACCAGCCCTGTGCGAGCCCGGCGCCCAGGCCAACACGGCCGGTTCGCTGCTTGAGGGAACCCGGCAATGGCGCGATGCCGAGGCGCTCTTGCATCACCATCTCGGCGTGTCGGCATTTGCCGAACACACCGTGGTGTCGATCCACTCGGTGGTGAAGATCGATGGCGGACTCGATCCCGCGATTGCCGCATTGTTTGGTTGCGCCGTGCTGACCGGCGTTGGCGCGGTAATCAATACGGCACGCGCCACGCCTGGCGAGAGCATCGCGGTGGTCGGTCTCGGCGGCATCGGTCAGGCCGCGGTGCTCGGCGCGCTGCTCAGTGGCGCCTGGCCGATCGTCGCGGTCGATACCCGGGACGACAAGATCGAAGCCGCGCTCGCCCTCGGCGCCAGCCACGGCGTGAATGCCGGCGATCCCGGCGCCGCCGAACGCATCCGCGCGCTCACGGCAGGCGGCGCTCATATCGCAGTCGAATGCGTGGGCAGTGCGCGCGCACTGGGATTGGCCTATGCCGCTACCCGCCGCGGCGGCTGCACGGTGACCACGGGCTTGCCTGATCCGAACCAGCAATTCGCGGTGCCCGCGGTCAGCCTGGTCGCCGAAGAACGCACGATCAAGGGTTCGTACATGGGCTCGTCGGTGCCGGCGCGTGATATTCCCCGCTACATCGCGCTGCACCGGGCCGGCCGACTGGCGGTCGACAGGCTGCTCACGCATCGTCTGGCGCTCGACGACATCAACAGCGGATTTGATCGGCTGGCGCGCGGCGAGGCGGTGCGTCAGGTGGTGCTGTTCGATGCTGCAGGGGCACGCTGATGAATGCGTCCGCTGTCGGCCTCAGCGCGTCGCCGGCCCGCAATGCCTGGCATCTGCTGCTTGCATTGACTGCGCTCAATATCATCAATTTTGCCGATCGCTATCTGATCATCGCCTTCTCGACGCGGATTGTGCCTGAGCTTGGCCTGAGCAAGTTGCAGTTCGGGCTGCTGACCGGCATCGCCTTCACCCTGGTCTATACGATCTTCGGCCTGCTGCTGGGTTCGCTGGCCGATCGCGTGCATCGCCCGCGTCTGATCGCGGCTGGTCTGGCGATCTGGAGCGCGCTCACAGCGGCGACCGGACTGGCAAGAAACTTCCTGCAGATGGCGCTGGCGCGGATGTTCGTTGGCGTCGGTGAGGCGGCATTGACGCCGGCCGCACTCTCGATGCTCGCCGACGGCTTCAAGCCCGGGCGCCGCGCCGTCGCCAATGGCATTTACTACCTTGGGATTCCGATCGGTATCGGCGGCAGTTTCATACTGGCAAGCTTCCTTGGGCCGATGCTGGGTTGGCGTGGGAGTTTTGTCGCACTCGGTGCCATAGGTGTAGCGGCAGCCCTGCTGGTTGCCTTCTTCATCCGCGATCCGGCGCGCGGCGGTAGCGAGGCCAGCAGTGAACGAGGTTCGTTTGCTGCCAGCTTTGCCGCGATGAAATTCCAGTTGCGCAACAATCGTGCTCTGGTGCTGATCCTGCTCGGTTCGATCGCCGCAACCTGCGTCCAGGGTGCGGCCGTGCTCGATCTGCTCTGGTGGACCAGCGAGCGCGGCTTCAGCGAGCGCAGCGCACAGCAATGGAATGGTTCCCTGTTCCTGTTCGGTGGTGTCTGTGGTTCTCTGCTCGGCGGTGTGCTGGCCGACGCCATGCACGCGCGGATGCCGGCCGGACGCCTGGTCTTCCTCGCCATCGCCTACGCGATCGGGGTGCCGGTGATGCTGCTGTTTCGTCTGCTCGATGCCGACAGCGGCCTGTTCTTGCCGATGGCCTTCGTCGGCAATATGGTCTTCATGCTGCTCTACGGACCAGCGCTGGCGAGTCTGCAGGAAATCGTCCCGGCTGCGCATCGCGGTGCGACGGTGGCCCTGTTCATCCTGGTCACCTCCTTGATCGGTTCTTCGGGAGGTTCCGCCCTGGTCGGCGCGCTCGCCGATGCCTTCGCCGCCGCAGGGCAGTTGCAGCCCATCGGCTGGGCCATCATCGCCACCCAGAGCATCGGCCTGCTGGCCGTACCGGCCTTCTTGGCTGCCGCGCACTACCGAAAACAGGCACCCCCTGATTCTTGAGTGTCTCGCTCGCAGCAAGCTCGGAAACGCACTTCAACCTGGCAGGAGCAGCTCATGGGAAATCCCAAACGCAGACTCGAACCCCACAACCTGCTGTCGGAAGAAGACCATCCGCAGTTCGTCTCGGCGGCCGCGCGCGGCCTGTCGATCCTGCGTTGCTTCGAGTATGGCGAGCAGTTTCTCGGCAACCGCGAGCTGGCCCTGCGTACCGGACTGCCCAAGCCGACGGTATCGCGGCTGACCTTCACGCTTGCCTCGCTGGGCTATCTGGCGTATTCGCCAAGACGCGAGCAGTACTCGCTCGGCGTCACCCTGCTGTCGATGGGCAATACCTTTGTGCGCTGCCACCAGGTCATCGCGGCCGCCCGGCCGTTGATGCAGGAATGCGCCAACGCGCTCGGCTCATCGGTGATGCTGGGGGCAGCTGACGGTCTGCGCATGGTGCTGTTGGCGATTGCCCGCGCCGGCGATTGCCCGCTGCTCGAACTCGAACCCGGCGCCCGCGTTCCGCACGGGCTGACAGCGCTCGGTCGCGCCGATCTGGCGGCACGTCCGCCAGCGTTGTTCGAGCGTCAGATGGGAGAGCTGCGCAATGATTGCCGGCCGTTCGAGTGGCCTCCGGTGCGCGATGGCATCCTGCAGGCGCGCGCCGATGTGGCGCGCCAGGGCTTCTGCTACTCGATCGGCGAATGGCATCCGGATGTCTACGCGGTTGGCGTACCCATGGTGGCCGCCGATGGTGAGCGCATACTCAGCTTCAGTTGCGGTGGCTGCGCATCCGATGTCAGCCGCGAACGCCTGACCCGCGAATTTGGTCCGCGTCTGCTGGACCTGCGCGACGCGGTCCATGCGGCAGTTGCTGGGGCCATCTGATCATCCCGACTCATGGACCCGGCGCGGATTGCTCCGCGCCGGTTGGTTCAACGGCAATGCGCACCAGGCGCCCGATCCGATCAGAACTTCAATCGCAGAGTCGCGCCATAGGTGCGCGGTGCGGCCAGGAAGGCATTCCACGATCCGGTCTGCAGCGGCGCATCGAAGCCGACCTGGATGTATTCCTCATCGGTCAGATTCTGCGCCCAGAACTCCAGCAGCCATTGCTCATCCAGCGCACCGATGCCGAAGCGCGCATTGACCACCGTGTAGTCGCCCTGCCGCTTCTCGGGATCAAGATCGGAGCCGGTGTTGTAGGCCGAGGAATACTTGGCGCCGATATTGAAGCGTCCGATCAGCGCGCGTCCCAGCGGGCGTTCGTAGCTGAGCGCGGCGGATGAGGACCATAGCGGCGCGAAGCTGACACGGCTGCCGGGCAGCAGGAACAGATCGGCATCGGGCAACAGATCATTGCCGTAGCGCGTCTCGGCATAGGTCACACCCGCCTGCAGCAGCAGGCCCGGGACCGAGGTCTGCCAGAGCATGTCGGCCTCGGCGCCCTGCGAAGTCACTTCGGGCACCGAGCGCACGACAAAGGTGGTACCGAGGAAACTGTTGAGCTGGAAATCCTCGTAGGCCTGATGGAACAAGGCGCCGTTGAGCAACAGGTTGCCTTCCAGCCAGCTGGTCTTGGCGCCAAGTTCATAGCTGTCGACGAACTCGGCCGGGAACGAGGTATCGGTCACCGGGATCACGCCGCTGCCGCCCGTGGTCAGTCCATTGGAAGACTGCACACGATCGAGATTGAAACCGCCGGCCTTGTAGCCGCGTGCCGCGGATACATAGCCCATCACCGAATCGCTCCAGCGGTAGGCGGCCTTGAGCGTGCCGGACCACTCGTCTTCCTCGCGCTCCTGATGGGTCATGCGACCGGCATGCAGGGGGTTGGACCAGGGCAGGCACATGAAGCCGATTACGGTCGGCACCGTGGCGCCCAGGGCGGCAGTCGGAACCCCGCGTGCCGCCAGCGCCGCGCCGACCTGACTGGGATTGGCCAGCGCAGCGGCACAGCCGAGCGAGCCATTCGGGCTGCTGAAGCGCGAGTCGACTTCCTTTTCCTCGCGGGTGTAGCGCAGGCCAGCGGTCAGGTCGAAGGCATCGCTGAGGTGAATCGTGTTGTTGGTGAACAAGGCGAGGCTGCGTGCATTCTGGTCGAATCGATCATCGGCGCCGCCACCGACAAAGGTGGTGCCGAACGGGCGCCCGGCCGCCTGCGAGAGAAAGAGTGCGGGATTCGACAGATTCACTACACCGGCCGGAAATGCACCGGCGACACGGTTGAGCAGGGCAATCGACAGATAGGCCTCGTAGGCACTGCCAAGGTTGGTCTGGCCATGGCGCTCCAGATCTTCGTCCGAGTAGAACGCGCCGAACATCCAGTCCACCTTGTCAGTGGCACCGGTCAGGCGCAGCTCCTGGGTAAAGGTGTCGAATCCATCGGAGGCTTCCTCAGGACCGAAGTCCCGATACCAGATGTCGGCGGTGCTGTAGTCGAGATCGGCGCCATTGATCGTCTGCCAGTCGCGCGACGAGGTGATCGAAGTCAGGGTGCTGCCACCGAACCAGGGCAGGGACCAGTTGGCCTCGGCCGAGATGCCCTGATCCTCGATCTCCTGCTGGGTATCGCGGTTGCTGTAGGCCAGTCGGCGGAATGGATCGGCGACCGCAATCACGCCCTCATCGGGTGCCACCGCATCGACGATGCCGGCCACCGAGCCACGCACGATCGTCACGCCGGCGCAGCAGCGTTCATCGCGCCGGGTGTAGTCGGCGGCCACATTGATATCGAAATCTCCGCCGGGTGCAATCAGAAGCTGGCCGCGCACCGAATGGAAATCCTGGTTGCTGTCCTCGTTGGCGGTGCGCGGACCGGCACCGGTACGAACGTCGAGAAAGCCATCGCGTTCGCGCTGGGTGGCATAGACGCGCATCGCGGCGGATTCTCCCAGCGCGGTGTTGAATGCGCCGGAATACCCCAGGGCCCCGTAGTTGCCAACGGTCAATTCGCCTTCGAACAGGGTTTCGAATACCGGTTTGCGGGTGACCACATTGATGATGCCGGCCGAGGTGTTCTTGCCGAACACCGTGCCCTGCGGGCCCTTCAGTACTTCGATGCGTTCAAGCTCACCGAGATCGCCGAAGCCGACGCCGTTGCGCGCGCGGTAGACGCCATCGATCACCACGCCCACCGAGGACTCCAGGCCGGTGTTGTCACCGACCGTGCCGACACCGCGGATGCGCGCGGTGGTCAGCGCTTCATTCGCGGTGGAGGTCACCGTCAATCCGGGCACTACGATCTGCAGATCCTTGATGTCGCGCGCGCCCATGTCGCGCAGCAGCTGGTCGGATACCACCGTGATCGAGATTGGTACCTCCTGCAGCTGTTCCTCACGCTTCTGGGCGGTGACCGTGATCTCGCGCAGGGTCTTGGCCGCTTCGGCCGGGTCCTCGCCACTGTCCGCCGCATTCTGGGCGCCTGCCCCCGAAGCGCCGAGCACGGCGAAAATTGCGAGCACAGCGGCCCGTTGAACACGTGATACCTGCAGCATGTGAACCCCTCCCAAGGTTGCGGATGACCAATGTGTGCGCAACGATCAGATCGCGGCAGCCTCCTCGCGAAGTGGCGCAAATCACGCTCTCGAATGCGGACCGGGGGAAGCTAACAAGGCAGTTTGCGAAAAAACGAAACTCTGGCGATGCGGTGGCTGGTCCGCACGCGCATTGCCGGCGTGGCGCCGGCAGGGATCATCCGTGACGATCAGCCAAGGCTAATCGGCGATCTGATCGTGGGCTTCGGCGGCTGAGGTGCTGCGGATGAAAACCTGATGGTTGCCGGGCTTCCAGGTCTTGCCGGCGTCTTCGGTGTATTCCATCTTCGACTCGAAGCGGTCCTCGCCCACGTTGAAGCGGGTAAAGCGCAATTGACTGAGTCCGTTGGCGGTCTTGAATTCAGGCGTGGTGCGCTGCTCGCCACTGAGTGCCCCGCTCATGATCCAGAGGCGGCCATCGCCGCCGACCGAGACCATCTCGATCTGGCTGCGTGCTTGATCAATATAGAACAGGATGCCGGCGCTCTGCTTCAGCTCCGGGATATCGCTGCGGCCGCTGACCACGCGATCAGGCACAACCCAGGAGAATTGGTAACTGCCCTGGACCGACTTCGCGATCGAGCCGTCCTCATTGAGAAACTCGGTGGTGACCGACCAGTTGCCGATGGACGAGCGCAGTTGCGCGGTCGAGTGCACCAGGTCGCTCTCCGGACGATCTTCCGCATGCAGGGCGCCGGCGCAGAGCAGCAGAGCAAGGCCGAGTGGTCGCAACATCAGGCACCTCCAGGGGTTCCATCGACAGATCACGGAGCGTCGTCTGCTCCGTGATTTGCGTCAGCCGCACTGCGCTGGCTGCATATTCCAGCGATCCGAGCGTCGACGATAGACCTTGTGGATCAGCTGCTGCCATTTCTGGAGTGCACTGCGGGTCGCCTTCAATTTTTTCGGATCGCGTTGCTTGCTGACGCCCTTGTACAGATAGCCATGGAAGTTGTAGCGCGCACCTGCGATCTCGGCATGCAGGGCATTGTGCATGGCATTGATGTTCTTGTAGCCATCATCGACCAGGACGATATCGCTGAATTTCTGGGGGTGACCGAGTTCGCCAAGCCGGGTGAACAACTTCAGCAGCATCTTGCCCTTGTCACGCCCGGTCGTCATCAGGATGCCGTTCGAGTAGACCACGGGCACCGGGCCCTTGGAGCTGGCTTCCATCCAGCTGGTGCCGTAGGTTTCTGCAAGGAAATTGCCGGGCAGCTGATAGCCGGCGCGCAGCAGTTCACGCTCGGTGCCACCGCGGTAGTAGGGATTGCGCGAGGTCAGCAGCAGCTTGGCAACCGTCAGGCCGTTGACCAGATCGACACCGGGTTTGCCTTCCACGGCGCTCTGCGTGCTGGCCTCATAGTGCAGGGCGATCATGTCGTACTCGCATTGCGGCTTGCCGGGTGTGCCATCGGCGAGTGCGGTTTCCCATTCGTACCAGCTGTCGCTGCCGAACAGGGTGTCCGAGGTCAGCAGGGTGTCGTCGATGTCCAGAACCAGCAGGGTGGTGGCGGGATCGAGCCGATCGAGATCGGCGGCAACGCTGCGGATCGTCGATGTGCAACGCAGCGTCGAACTGCCCTTGCCGACATCGGCGGCGAACTCCATCAGCACATTGCCATCGCAGTTGCCGAGTGCGCTGTCCTCACTCAGGGGCGTCGGCGCCGGGCCTGCGAGTGCCGCGGGTGCAGTCGATCGTGGTGCCATCGGCGCACAGGCAGCGAGCAGCAAGAGTGGCAGGGACAACAGCAGGAAACGATTCATCGGGCGGCTCCGGAAGCAGGGCGAAGGGCGACTCACATCGGGATGCCCAGTCACCGACCAAGCCGAATCAGACTACGCGCCGGTCCGGCGAGGGTCAACGCTGCTGGTGTGACAGAGGGTCGGGTCGCCAGCTTTGTGGGAGGCCCGAAGCGGGCCGACCCTGGTCTTTGAGGATTGTCGCAACGGTGGCACAGGATGGGCAGCACGGTCGCGCCAATCTGGCGCTCCCACATTTGGGGCGGGGCGTTGCCTGGGTGGGCGGCCCGGGGCGGGGCGACTGTGGTCGCGCAGGATCACACAGCGGTCGCGCCAATCTGGCGCTCCCACGATTCGGGGCAGGGCCTTGCCTGGGTGGGCGGCCCGGGGCGGGGCGACTGTGGTCGCGCAGGATTACACAGCGGTCGCGCCAATCTGGCGCTCCCACGATTCGGGGCAGGGCGTTGCCTGGGTGGGCGGCCCGGGGCAGGGCGACTGTGGTCGCGCAGGATTACACAGCGGTCGCGCCAATCTGGCGCTCCCACATTTGGGGCGGGGCGTTGCCTGGGTGGGCGGCCCGGGGCGGGGCGACTGTGGTCGCGCAGGATCACACAGCGGTCGCGCCAATCTGGCGCTCCCATAGTCAGTGCAGGGTGGGCTTGTGGTCGCGATCTTCGTCGTCGGTGTCGGTGTCGTCGGCGGTCCCGCGCCGGCGATGGCCCGGGAACGACAGGATGCGGCCGCGCTCTTCCTCAGGGCGATGCCAGAGCACGGGTACGCCCTCTGGCCGCGGTACCTCCAGTTCGGCATCAACGGCCTCCTGGCGGCGCATGGCTTCGATTTCCTCTTCGATTTCCCAGCTGTACTTGCGGCGCGCTGGTGCCGGGTCACGGCGGCGAAACAGGAAGGCGCAGAGCAGGCCGGCGATGGCGCCAGTCAGGTGATACTCCCAGGAAATGCCTTCCTCACGCGGCGCGATGCTCAGCAGCATGCCGCCAAAGAACATGAAGGTCAGCATCGCCGCCGCGATCGAGGTGCGGTCGCGGCGGATCAGGCCGGAGAAGAAGACGAAGTACATCAGGCCATGGCTGAGTCCGCTGGCGCCGATGTGAAACGACGGCCGGCCGATCCACCAGGTGCCCAGCCCCGACAGCAGCCAGATCAGGGCGATCGTCAGCGGTGCCGAAGCTGGATAGCGATAGAGCAGCAGCACGCCCATGATGAGCAGGCCGAACGAATTGGCGAGCAGATGGTCGGCGCCACTGTGCAGCAGCGGCGCTGTCAATACGCCGATCAGGGATTCGGGGCTGCCGGGATAGAGCGCATAAGGCCGGGTGTCGATATGGAAATTCGACACCGCGCCCAGGATCAGCCACAGCGAGAGCACGAAAATAAGCACCAGCCAGACCGAACGCCAGAAGCGCGCCTGCAGCAGACGGGCCTCGGCGGCACTGGGGGGCGGTGGTGGGGTAAGGTCCAACATGAACGGGACATGTGGCCGAATCGGTGGCATGCAAGTGTGCAGGTCGCATTGATCCATTACCATGGCAGCCTTTGGCGTCTGGAAAATCGGGGTCCTTCCCGGTTCAGGCGCGATGTCTGGCAATTCAGGAGTGGTCTATGCCCTTGGTTCTGCGTTCCCTGGTGGTTGCGCTCAGTGTCGCCATCGCTGCCTGTAGCGGCAGCAGCAACAGCAATAGCGAGCCGCCGCTCACCCAGAATCCGCCGACAGCGGTCACCCTGAATCTGCTCGGTCGCTACAGCACGGGCCAGTTCGGCGTCGGTGCGGCCGGTCCGCTGGCCTATTACGGCGGCAACAAGACCGCCTATGTGGTCAATGCGCACGATGGCATGGTCGATGTGCTGAGCCTGACCACACCGGCTACGCCGACGCGGATGGCGCGTATCGATGCGGTGGCGATGGCGGCAACGGCCTTGATGCGTCCGATGGGTACGGTGTCAGCGGTGGCCGCCTACGATGATCCGGATGCCACCATGGACCGTGACCGCATCGCGGTTGCCGTCACCGGGGCGGGGCTGGCCGATGCCGGTGCAGTGGTTATCCTGAAGGCGGCCGATCGCGCCCTGGTGACGGTACTGGCGACCGGTGTGGGGCCAAAATCGCTGGCTTTCAGCCAGGACGGCCGCTTTGTCGTCAGCGCCAACGAAGGCGCGCCCTCGGCAGACTATACGGTCGATCCGGAGGGCTCGATCGGCGTGATCGACCTGACGCCTGCCTTGGTACCGCCAGCCACTACGGCGCCGCCGGTGATCGCCCTGCTCGATTTCCGGGCATTCAATCTGAGCGGGGTCACCCCGATCCCGACGACCTCACGCGAGGCGGAAATCCTCGCCGATGTGCGCTTCACCAATCGTCCCGGGGCGACCCGCGCCATGGATTTTGAGCCTGAAGTGGTCACCACGGCGGTCAATTCCCGCGCCTATGTGAGCCTGCAGGAAAACAACGCGATGGCGACCGTGGCGCTCAGCCCGCCGCGCATCGAGACCATCATCGCGATCGGTGCCAAGGACTTCAACACTGCGACCAGCCGCATGGATGCCAGCGACGCCGATGGCGGTGGCATGCTGGCAGCGCGCAGGGTGTTCGGCTTGCGGCAGGCTGGTGGCATGGTGGCCTATCGCAACGCCGACGAGGTGCTGCTGATCACCGCCAATACCGGGGCACCGCGGATGTCACCCGGGTTCAATGAGACCACTCGAGCAGCCAACCTGGTCCTCGATCCAACCAATTACCCACCGGCCGATGGCCTGCAGCAGGACAGCAAGCTCGGCCGCCTGCTGGTTTCGGCGACCGAGGGCAATGCCCCCGCGCTGACCGGCCCTCCGGCGGTGCCGCAGGATCCGGATATCGAGAATATTGCCGCCTTCGGCGCGCGCTCGTTCTCGATCATCCGCGCCACCGGCCTTGCGGTCTTCGATAGCGGCGATGATTTCGAGCGGGTCACCCTGGAGCGCCTGGGCAGCAACTTCAATTCCAGCGCCACGGCCAATGGCACCGGCGACAGCCGCTCAGCGGATATCGGCCCGGCACCGCGGGCACTCGCCCTCGGTCAGATCGACGGCGCGACGTTTGCCTTTATCGGCTTGTCCGAAGTCGGCGGCATCATGTCCTACGCGTTCGACAGCCGATTGCGCAGCGGCCGCTTCCTCGACTACCGCACCGAGCGCAATTTCAGCGTGCCGACGACTACCGGCGTCGATGCCAATAACGATGGTGCGCTCGACAGCAATCCGGCGGCCGGCGATCTGGGTCCCGGCGCGATGCTGTTCGTTCCCTTGAGTGCGTCGCCGACTACCGATTCGTTGCTGATTGTCAGCAACAGCGTCAGCGGCACCACCACGATCTACGCGGTACGCCCGGTCACCACGCCCTGATCGCGGGCGTCGGGTCTGGCCGCATGGCGGCCACTCCAGGCGCCCACGCCATGTCAGCCACCACGCTGGATTCCTGCAACCGCTGCCCGCCGGGCAGACGGTTTACGGTCCGTCGTCCGGGGTGATGTCGGAGGCGGGAACGCCGAGTTCATCCGGCAGTTCGTAGTCCGGCACTTCCTGACTGCAGTCACGGATCTGGCATCCGCGACGTTGGAAATAGACGTCGCGCAGCAGCAGGTACTCGTCGGCGGCGTTCTCGGCAAAGGCTTCATTGGGCAGCGCTGCGGCGCGCGAAGTGATGCCGTACAGCACACCGGCGCCGGGCCCGAGCTTGCGCGTGCCGACGGTATTGATCGGACTGACCTGGGAATTGACCACGCGCGCAAAACCATCGCGTACGCTGGAAGGGCCAAACACAGGAAGCACCAGGTAGCGCGATCGCTGCCAGCCCCAGAGCGCAAAGGTCTGGCCAAAATCGGCGCGATATTCGGGCACCTTGCCGGCGCTGGCGACATCGAAGATGCCAGCCAGTCCCACCGTTGAGTTCAGCAGGAAGCGGAAGCCCGATTCCGTGGCCTTCTGGCCATGGCCCTGGACCAGCAGATTCAGCGCGACGATCGGCTCCTGCAGATTGTCGAAGAGATTGGTGACGCCCTGGCGCACCGGGCGGGGCACCACCTTGACGTAGCCACGAGCCACCGGCTTCATCACCCGGCGATCGAGCCTGCGATTGAACTCGTGCATCCTGCGATTGCTGGGCTCCCAGGGGTCGAGGGCTGCACGCTCCTCGGCGGTGGTTGGGCCGTTGGCCAATTCTGCGCCCTCTCCGCGCAGCGCACGACCGCTGCAGGCCGAGAGCAGCACCACGAGCGCACAGATAGCGACCGGCAGCACGCGTTCGCGATGCCAGGACACCCTGACCTCAGCCGCCGACATTGACGGATCCATTGCGCAGTCCTGCAATCACCTGGTCCAGCGTCTGGTTGCGCAACTGCTCCTCGAACTGGTTGCGATAGGTCTGCACATAGGAGACTCCTTCAACGAGCACGTCGAAGATCTTCCAGCTGCCGTCGACCTGGCGCACCATATAGTCGACGGGTACCGGGGCACCGTCGGCACGTGCCAGTTCGGTGGCAACGCGCATCAGTTTGCCATCGCGCAGCGGTGTCTCGGAGAGTACCTTGACGTCGACATTGGGATCGAAATCGAGCATGGCCTTGCCGTAACGGCGCATCAGATTGGCGAGCAGGGCATGTGCGAAGGCATCGATGGTTTCGGCATTGACGCCGCGACTGTGTCGACCCAGCACCAGGCGTGCCGAGTACTGATGGTCAAAGGTCTGCTCGAGTTGCTCCAGCATGAAGGCTTCCAGCTTGCCAGCGTCGGCGCGGAACTCGGCGCGTCGCTTGACCAGGGTGGTCAGCACGACTTCCGCACTCTGCTCCACCATGTCGCGCGGGCGCTCGGGTGCGGCCTGGACGGTGCCCAGTCCGATCAAGGCACACAGGAAGAGGGCAGGCAGGCGCATCAGGGTGTCTCCGTGGAAGGGCTGTCGGCGCCGGGCGCCGTCGCATCGGGCGTGCCGGGCTTGCCATTGCCAAACATGTATTTGCCAATCAGGTTTTCCAGCACGATGGCCGATTGGGTCAGCACGATCTCATCGCCGTCGCCGAGTACTTCGAGCTCGCCACCGGGGCTGATCGCAATATAACGCTCGCCGAGCAGGCCGGCGGTATTGATGGCAGCCGAACTGTCGGCTGGCAGCGCACCCGCGTCGGCGCTGAGGCGCAGGCTGACGATGGCATCGTAGCGTTCCGGGTCAAGCCGGATGTCGGCGACCTCACCAATCTTGACCCCGGCGATCTTGACCGGCGCGCGCAGACGTAGCTCGCCGAGATTGGAGAAGCGTGCAGTCACCGAGTAGGAGGCGCCGCCGAGCCGGCTGCGTACATCGGTCGACGAGAAGGCAAGGGCGAGCGCACAGCCGAATCCCAGCAGGATGAAGGCACCGACACCGATTTCAGGTTTCATGACAGGCTCATCTCAGTAGAAAAGTGCACTCAGCAGAAAATCCAGGAACAGGACCATCAACGAACCCTGCACAACGGCGCCCGTGGTCGCCCGCGAGGTGCCTTCGATGGTCGGTTGTGCATGGTAACCGGCATGGGTGGCAATCAGGCTCAGCACCGCACCAAACACCGCGGCTTTGACGAAGGCCTGCCCATAATCATCCACCAGGCTGACGCTGCCCTGAAGCGCAGCCCAGTAATGGCCGGGATCAAGACCCAGCACCCAGACCGCCTGTACCGAGCCGCCAAAAATGGCAAAGGCGCAGAAAACGGCGGTGAGTATCGGCATGGCGATCACGCCGGCGAGAAAGCGCGGTACCACCGCCTTGCGGACCGGATCGATCGCCATCATCTCGAGCGCGGTGATCTGATCCGTGGTGCGCATCAGTCCCAACTCGGCTGCCATCGACGAACAGGCGCGACCGCAGAACAGCAGGGCGGCCAGTACCGGGCCGAGCTCACGGAACAGGCTGAGCCCGAGCAGGGTGCCGAGCGCATTGCTGGCGCCGAACGTGGTCAAGGTGCGGTAGCCCTGCAGGGACATCACCAGTCCGACAAAGGCGCCACCGACAGCGACGATCGGGATCGAGCGCGCACCGACCGAATACAGCTGGCGCACCAGATCATGGCCCGATCCGCGTTGCGGCGCCAGACTCGAGATGATGCGCAGACCAAACAGTCCAAGGGCGCCAAGCTGGCGGAGGATCTCACGCATGCGCGCGCGCCCCCTGGCGGCGGTACTCGAACGAGATCGGGCCGTCGTGGCTGCCTTCCAGAAACTGGCGCAGCAGGGGATCGCTCGTGGCGCGCAAGGTTGCGGGCGTGCCACTGAACACCAGCCCGCCATTGGCGACGACCAGCACGCGATCGGCAATCATCAGGCACTCGGCGACGTCATGCGACACCACGATGCTGGTCAGACCAAGCTGGCGGCAGAGGTCGCTGATCAACTTGACGATCACGCCCTTGGTGATCGGATCGAGCCCGGTGAACGGCTCGTCGTAGAGCAGCAGGGGCGGGTCGAGCGCCAGCGCGCGGGCCAGAGCGACCCGACGCATCATGCCGCCCGAGAGTTGCTGGGGGCTGAGCTCGGCGGCTTCGGCCAGGCCCACGGCCGCCAGTTTCTGCGCGACCAGGGCACGAATCGCTTCGGCATCGAGTTCGGTATGCATCTGCAGCGGCAGGGCCACGTTCTCGGCGACATTCAAATCCGTCAACAGGCCATTGCCCTGCAACAGGAAGCCGATTTTCCGGCGCAAAGCGAACAGCGGCGCGCGCGCCAGCGGCAGCGTCTGACCGAGTACGCGGATCGTGCCCGAGGTGGTCTCCAATACACCCGTCGCGGCCGCGAGCAGGCTGGACTTGCCAGCGCCGCTGGGGCCGAGCACGGCGACCAGTTCGCCCTCCTGCACGGCAAAGCTGAGATCGGCCAGCACCATGCGCTCGCCGCGCTTCAGGCTGACGGCATCAAAACACAGGGCCTCGTTGCGGGAATCGTGGGCAGTCATGAGAACGCGACAATGGCGAAGGACGCATTATGCCCGCACCGGAGGTTTGCGCACCGTGACGGCGGGTGCCAGCAAGCCTGGGTACAGCTCAGCTCAGGACAAAAAAAGCCCGCATCCGGGGATGCGGGCCAGTCGCTCTGAGGAAGGACTGAAAGCAGCGCCGATCAGATCGGCGCGTGCAGTTGAGCCAGTTCCTGTCGCAGCGGCTGAGAATTCAGCGCTGCCGACTTCACGAGCTCCTCATTGCGTACAACTGGCGCGCAGTGAGGTCGCGCGGGCGATGTCGTTCCAGTCGAAGGCGGCAACCGCCATGTCATCGTGCACGGCATAGAACGCGCCGTTGGAAAATCGAGCGCTTGGAGTCGCATGCAGCCAGACGCCGTCGGTATTGCCGACGACCTCGCCGCTGAACGCGGCCAGGTGCTCCAGGCTCTGGCGATCGAAGACATGGAACAGGCTGCGGTCCTTGAACTGATCCGTGGTGATCCAGTAGCCGCTGCCATCCGGACAGGCCCACAGACTGATGCCCTCGGCCTGGGCCTTGAAGCGATCGCTGCCGATGGTGCGGCCGCGGAATTTGCCGGCGAGATCGTATTCGCGCACCGCGGTACCGCTGCGGGTGTCTTCCTCGGAAATCAGCAGGCGATCGTGTGCCGGGTCGCCCCACAGAGACTCCGGAATGCGGATCGCGCCGGCCGGGCTGGTATCGCCGAACGTTCCGAGCAAGGCGGCGCTCAGCTTGCCGTCCTGGATCGCCACCGAATAGCGCTTGAAGCGGTTTCCGAGCTCGGCCAGCGGCGGCGCGATGTCATCGCCGTTCGGATATTCGCCGGCCATGTAGGCATCGCTGACCAGTACCTCGATCTGGCCTGGCGCGGGTTCGTACACCCAGAGCCCGTAGGGCTGCAGCAACTCGTCCTGGCCGAAGCTGCCGAGTGGCCCCAGCGCGGGCAGCGAGAGCAACTGGACGCGATGGTTGTCGCGTTCGACAACAAACAGCAGGTCCTTGAACACGGAAATGCCATTGGGGCGAAGGAATTGCCCCGGGCCCTCGCCAGCCGTGCCGATCCGACCCAGCTCGGTGCCGGTTTCGCCGTCGTACATCATCACCCGGCCATTGGCCTTGGAAGTGGCGAACAGCCACAGCTTGCCATCGGGTGCCGCCCACACTGCAGGCGAGTCGATGTTGTCATCTGGCGTGCGTGCGGTGACGAAGACCTCCCTGACGACAGCATGGGCAACGGCGGAATCCGCCAGCAAGGGATCCGGGCGGTGCTCATCGGGCTCGCGGTCCGGCTGTGTCGATGCACAGCCGGCGAGCAGCAGCGAACTCAGGGCAACGGAAACGATCAGACGCATGCAGGTTCTCCAGGGCGTCGCTGCGAAAGGAAGGTCGGCGGTTTATACACGAACTGGCGCAAGTGGTGATGACCTCACGCGACCCTGCGTGCGCTGGCGCCACGGCTGCCGTCAGCGAGCGACTACGCGCCGCTCGGCAGAGCGTACGCTGAGAGGCTGGATCGACACCGTGTAATACGCCCGCCATCTCGCTTCTGTACAACGCCGGACTTCCCTCCTGGAGCCAGCGCCATGAAGTCAAACCGATTGTCGACCAGCCTGTCGCGTGCGCTTGCCGGTGGCATGACACTCAGCCTCGGGCTGGCCGCCCAGGCCCAGTCAGGCCAGTCCGATGCCGCCGATGGCACGCCATCCGAGCAACGCAAGTCGCTGGAAGCGATTGTGGTCCAGGGCGATATTGTTTATCGCGATCGCACGCCGGATGTCGCGCCGACGCTGTCCTACGATCTGGAGTACTTCCAGCGCTTCGAGCCGCTGACGGTCGGCGACATGCTCAAACGCGTGCCCAGTGTGGCATTTGTGTCGGACGTGCTCGAATACGATGGCGCCCGCCTGCGCGGCCTCGATCCCGGCTATACCCAGATTCTGATCAATGGCAAGAAGCTACCGGGTGCCGGCAATGACCGCTCGTTCTTCGTCGACCGCATCCCGGCTGAACTGGTCGAGCGCATCGAAATCGTGCGCAGCCCCAGCGCGAACCGATCCGGTGACGCGATGGCAGGTGCACTCAACATCGTGCTGCGCGATGCCTATGCCTTCGATGGCCAGTACCTGCGCGCCGGCGCCCTGCACTTTGATGATGGCGACACCAAGGGCAGCTACGGCGGAGTCGCCAGTGGCGATGTCGGCGGTGGCCGCGTGCTGGCAGGGTTCAATGTGCAGGGGCGGCACAATCCGAAGATCAAGCGCAGCGACCGCTTCGAGGAACCGGGTGGGGATTTCGTCGATGCCGAGAATCAGACCGATACCCGCGACGGCACAGATTATTCGCTCAATCTTTCCTATCGCAATGAGGTCGGTCCGGGCGAACTGTCGCTGAGCGGACTGTATGTACGCACCGATCGCACCGAGACAGAGAACTCGCTGGAGTACAACGATCCGGTCGATACCAGCACCAATCACCTGCTGTCGATCAACGATCAAGTAGTCGAAATCGACCAGGACAATTACAGCCTGAGTGCCGCCTACGACTTCGAAATGCTCGGTGGCAGCAGTGAGATCGACCTCGGCTTCTCCCGCTTCGACGACGCGCGCTTCGACACCGAAGAAGAAACCGGATTCGATGACGACGACAGCCCGCCCTCGTTCGACGAGCGCGAAGGTGCACGCATCCTCACCGATCAGGACGATCGCGAGACCAGCATCAGCATCGACCACAAGCATCCGTTCGCCGATGGCGGCGAACTCGAATTTGGTATCGACAGCGCGCGCAAGGACCGCGACACGGTGTTGCGCGTCAGCGAGGTCGACACCGATGAGGAAGGAGCGCCGCTGCCGCCCTACTCGGACTTCGACCGCGCCAGCAGTCGCATCGAGGAGCGCCGGCTGGATCCCTACCTGATGTACTCGGCGCGCCAGGACCGACTGTCCTGGGAACTTGGCCTGCGTTACGAGCGCACCGATGTCGATGTCGACGCCGACGGTGAGGAAGGCTCGAACGAATACGATGCCTTGCTGCCATCGGCGCATCTGAAGTGGGACCTCACGGATGTCGATCGCCTGCACCTGTCGCTGGGACGCACGGTGCGGCGGCCGAATTTCGATCAACTGCTGCCCTTGCTGCTCGAAGGCGAATTCGGCGACAACGACTTCGTCGGCAATCCCTTGCTCGATCCCGAACTGGCCTGGGGCATCGATCTTGGCTTCGAGCGTCGGCTAGGCAAGCAGGGTATCGTGGGATTCAATGTCTTCTATCGTGATGTCAGCGATCTGATCGAGATCGTCAACACCGGGATGCCGAGTGCCGAGGCGGTCGACGACCATGAGGACGATGTCGACGACTTCATCGACGAGAATCCCGGTGCCACACCGTCGACACCGGGCTATCCGCAATTCGATCCGGACAGCTTCGTGTACACCGCGGCCAATGTCGGCAACGGCTACGTCTATGGCTTCGAGTTCGATGCCTCGACACCGCTGAGCGCGCTCGGCCTTCCGGATACCGGCGTGTTCGTGAACTACTCCTGGCTCGACAGCGAGGTCGATGACGCGCTCGGCGCGCGCCGTTTCAATGACCAGGCACGTTACGTCGCCAATATCGGCTTCATCCACGATTTCACCGAAGTCGAGGCCGCGTTCGGCATCAGCTATCGCCGCCAGGGTGATGCCTTTGCCCGCCTGCTCGCCGAGGAAGTAAGCACCCGCTACGGCGCCGATCTGGAAGTGTTCGTCGAAAAGCGCTTCGGGAAGCGGATGGCATTGCGGCTGACCGGGTCGAATCTGCTGAACGCGTCCAAGGACGAAGTCTTCAACAAGTTCGATACTCTGGGCGACCAGATCGATCGTGATTTCGACGAATACGAGTTGGAGACCGAGGAAGCCGGACCGGTGTTTCAGCTGATTGCCCGCTACGCTTTCGACTGAGGTCGCTGTCCCGACGGCCGGGTTGTGCGGCAGCGGCGATCAGGCCCTGCCGCAGGTCCGCACGGATGCAGGTGATGACTGTCATGGGACTGGCGCGCAGGCCGATGCTAATCTGACGTCGGATCAGACTGGCAGGGTCGCGAGATGTATTCCGTACCGGTGAAATGCGATACCCATGGTGGCTTCGGCGAATTGCAGGGCATGCTGTTGTTCGATGGCTATCGGCTGACGCTGCAGTACCAGACCGCCGACAGCATGTTCGGCGTGTTGCGCTCCGATCCCAAGCAGATCGAAATCCCGCTCGAGACCCTGGTCAATGTCCGCTATTCGGGCGGATTCTGCTGGCTGGCGCCGAACGTGCAACTGCGGCTTTCCGATTTCAGCGTGGTTGCCCAGGTGCCGGCTGTCGAGGGTGGTCGGCTCAAGCTGAGTGTGCGCTGGTCGGATCGCCGCGATGCCCGTCGACTGGTGGAGAGTCTCGCGGCGGTGTGCAGCGAGCGCCGCTTCGCCACCCTCAACGCCGAGCTGGACAGGATGACAGCCAGCCATCCGCTGGGCGAAGCCCGAGTCAGTGGACGGATCAAGGTACCGCCGCCGCCGCCCGGGATGGAGCGTGAGTCCTGAGCGGAGCCGCATTTCGGCCCGATGATCGGATCGGCGGAGGCTGTGCGGGCGGGGCCTGAGCACGCTACGCTCGCCCCCCAATCCGGGGCCCCGGTCGCAGGATGCGTGGTCACGATCCAGCCGGCCAATGGAGCCACTGCCTTTGAGCAAGATCTCGCTATCGGTTCTGGTCGCCCTCTGCGCCTGTGCAGCCTGTGTCTGCAGCGCTGAACTGACTGCGGCGCCGACGCCGCGGTCGCGTCAGGCTGCGGTCGAGGACGTGCAAGCCGGGACAGCAGAATCTTCAACCGAACTCGATTTTGGGTCCGCGCTCCAGAATGCTGCGCGTATCCACGAGAAGGCTGCGGCCGAACTCGCCCTCGGTCGCCTGGCGGAGGCAGAGGTCAGTTTTCGCGCGCTGGTCGCGCTCGAAGCCGAAATATGGGGTCCCGACGCCGCGATCCGCATCCCCAATATGGAGGTGCTGGCCGGGCTGCAGCTCGATCTGCACCAATTCGAGCAGGCCGAGCAGACTTATCAGGAAACCCTGCGCATCTGCGAGGTCAGCGATGAAGGCGACTACCGCGCGCTCGAAGCGCTGCGTTGGCTGGCTGCGCTCAGATTGTCCGTGCGCGATCTGGTGACTGCCGAGCGCCACTGGCATCGAACGGCCAAGCTGCGCGCCGAGGCGCTCGGGCCCCGGCATCCGTTGACGATCGCTGCGCATGCCGAGGTCGATGCGATCCGCGCCAGACGGGCAGGCAAGGTCGCCGATCTTTCCGAAGGAGATTCATCGCCGATGACAGATTCGGAAGCGGAGGCCGCGCTCGATCGCCTCGCCGGTGCCGCACGCCGCGCCGCGCGCAGCAGCCTGCTCGATACCGTGAGCGAAGTGATGGCGCGCCGTCTGGGCCAGTTCAAGCAAGGCAGCACGGACATCAGTGCCGCCCATCAGGCGGTCTGGGAGGACCAGGGCTTTGCCCAGCTTGCCCTCGGCCGGCCGGCGCGCGCGCTCGGCAGTTACCACTCGGCGCTGCGCATGGCGAACCAGCGCCTTGGTCAACGCGACCCCGCCCTGCGCCCCTTGCTGGAGATCACGGCGCTCTGTGCTGTACTGACCGGCTCGGATTCGGTGGCGCAGGAGATGCGGCAACGCATCGCCCAACTCGAGTCGCGTTGAATGCCCAGCGTCTGATCCATGGCCTGCCGATTGCCGTGCGCTGAATCAATCGGTGGCGACGGAACGCCAAGCCATCGCACAGGTGTAAATCGCCGTCGCCAGCAATAGCAGACCGACACTGCGCGCGAGCAGACGCTCAGCCGCCGGACGCGCGCTGAGCCACTGGCGGGTGCGGTCACCCGCCAACGCCACAGCGCCGTAGATGAGCAATTGGGTCAGCGCGATGATCAGCCACAGCGTGCCGGCCTGGGTCCACAGCTGTCCCTGCTCGGGTCGGATGAACTGCGGGAAGATTGCCAGCATGAACAGGTAGGCCTTGGGATTGAGCAGGCTGGTCAGCATGCCCTGTCCAAAGCGCCCAGCGAGACCGCGCTGTCTGTCGGCTGCGGTGCTGGACAGAACGGCGCTGCTGCGCAGCAATCCCGCACCGATCCAGGCGATATAGCCGGCACCCAGGATCAGCATCAGGTTGAACAGCGCGGGCCAGACCTGCAGCACCGCCATGATGCCGAGGGCGCCCATGAAGACATGGCAGATGCCGCCCGCGATGATGCCGAAGGTGGCGGCAAAGCCGGATCGACGACCGCCGGTCAAGGCGCTGGCCAGGACGAAGGCCATGTCCAGTCCCGGCAACAGCACGACGCCGAACACCATGATGAAGAACAGCCAGAGTTGCAGACTGGCATCCATTCAGTGCGCTCCTCTGCAGCAGAGCGCAGCAGGTGGCAGGGTGGGGACGGTTTGCATGATCTGCTCCAGGAAGGATGCTCGCCATCGAGCGGGAACAGGCTAGGATTGAATCAGGGCAATATCCGCCCTGATTAAAGACGAAGATTCGCTCATGTCGCGACCCACTACCCGGGTACTGGCGGTACTCGAACTGCTGCAGGCAAGGCGCCGCATCAGCGGGCGCGCACTGGCCGAGCAGATCGGCGTTGACGAGCGCACCCTGCGCCGCTACATCGTCCTGCTCGAAGAACTCGGCATCCCGATCACCAGCGAGCGCGGCCGCCATGGCGGCTATGGCCTGATTGCCGGCTACAAGCTGCCGCCGATGATGTTCAACGACGAGGAGGCGGTGGCGCTGTCACTGGGTCTGCTGGCGGCGGCCGGTCTGGGTCTGAACGAGACGGTGCCCGCAGCTGCCAGTGCGCGCGCCAAGCTCGAACGCGTCATGCCACCGGCTTTGCAGCGGCGCCTGCACGCCACCAGCGAGGCGACCGCGCTGGAGCTGCCGCGTGGTGAGTCCACTGGCGATCTGGCGGCGCTGGCCGTTCTCAGCGGCGCGGCGCAATCGCGCCAGCGCGTGCAGCTCGGCTACGCCACCGCCCGTGGCGAGGCCAGCACACGCACATTCGACCCCTATGCGCTGGCCTGGCGCAGTGGCCGCTGGTACGCAGTCGGGCATTGTCACCTGCGCAAGGATTTGCGTTCGTTCCGACTTGATCGGATTCGCTGTGTGCAGCCGCTGCCGGAAAGCTTTGCGCGGCCCGAGCGCTTCGATGCCCTGGCGCATATGACGCGTGCCGTTGCGAGCTTGCCGCGTACGCACACGATCAGCGTGCAGTTGCGTTGTGCGCTGAACGAAGCGCGGCGTGAACTGCATCCGGGGCTCGGCCTGCTGGAAGCCGATGGTGAGCGCACGCTGCTGCATGCCCAGGCCGATGATCTCGACTGGTTCGCCCGCGAGCTGGCGCGCCTGCCGTTTGCCTTCGCGGTACTCAAGCCGATCGAACTGCGCCAGGCCCTGCGCGCCTGTGCCAAGCGGTTGCAGCAGATGGCCGATGCCGAGGGTTGGGATGTCGCCGAATCCAGGCCGCCGTGAAGTCTATTCGCGCGCAGGCCTCGGGGTGGCGTGGCCGCGTACGAAGGCGGCCGCCATCCGCAGCGTCGATTCACCGTCGCGCTCGGCACGCAGGGCACGGCGCAGACGCGCCGGCGTCAATCCGACGGCGCGTCGCAGTTCGCGCGTCGCATGCGCCTGGTCGGCGTAGCCACTGACCTGGGCCACCTCGGAAATCGCCGCGGTGCCGGCGTCCAGTTGCCGTACCGTGGCGTTGAGCCGGCGTATCCGTGCGTATTCCTTCGGCGTGATTCCGACATCGCGCAGAAAGCAGATCTGCAGATTGCGCAGGCTCATGTGCAGCCCGCGCGCCAGGTCATCGATCGCGACCGCACCGTCGGCAGCATCGAGTTCAGCGCAGGCAGCCTGCATTCGGGCATCGAGCGGCGCCGTTGCGATCCGCGATTGCAGCGACGGCCATAACGCGCCAGCGTCTGCCGAGGACGCGAAGCGCGACACGGCATCGCGCAGCGCGACAGCGAATGCCGGCTCCAGCGTCGCCAGGGCCACGATCTCGTCCGCCAGTTCCGCCAGACGCAAGCCGGCAATCAGGCGACCGGCTGCCGGTTGCAGGCGCAGACCGACGCAATCGACCGGGCCGGCAGCCGCCAGGCGGATGGCGCCGCGGATCTGGCCCGCAAAAAGACAATCACTCTGGGTCTGCCAGCCCTCGGCCAGGGTATAGCGGCGCATCGGCGTGCCGATATGCACGATGAGCTCGCAGCGGCCGTCCGGGTAGATGGTCTGCGGCGCCGCATCCGGATTCGGGTCGCGCAGCCGCCATGCACATTGAAAATACGCCGCCAGCGCTGGCGGCACTTCAAACTCGTGGTAGTCCATCGCCATGGTCCTTGCGCATTTGTTCTATCCGGCCTGCGCGCGGCGCGCGACACTGGCATCCCGATCGTGGCCACGTACTGGAGATTCGCATGCGCACTGTCTCAGCCTTGTTCCTGCTTTGTCTGGTCCTGATCAGCACCGACGGCCGCGCTGAAACCACCGCCGCGGTCGCGCTTCCCGAGTGGCTGGCAGGGCATTGGTGCGGCCAGGAAGAGGGCGGCGCCGAAGAGTACTGGCTGGCGCCAGCCGGCGGCCTGATGCTTGCAGTGAATCGGACCGTGCAGCCGGGTCGACGGACCGCGTTCGAATTTCTTCGCATCGAGATGATTGACCAGGTGCCGACCTATATTGCCATGCCGCAGGGCAAGCCGGGGACAGCATTCGCGCGGACCGCAGGCGGCGCTGACTGGATGCGTTTCGAGAACCCGTCCCACGACTTCCCGCAGCTCATTGAATACCGGCGCAACGGCAATCGGCTGCGCGCCGAGATCGCCGGGCCGGGCGAGGGCGGCAAGGAGATGCGCATGGCATTCGAGTTCGCCCGCTGTGCCGAATGATCGGCGCCCGCGCCGGTCGAACGACACGGGTGTATAAGGAGGCGCAGGCTCCGCACTTCGCGGCGCCCATCGTGATGTCGAGGGCGTCTGCCGATGTTCGAGAATCCATGGTCGCTGGCCCAGATCGCCGGCTATTTCGCGTTTGTACTCGGTGTCGTCTGCTTCCTGCAGAGCAATGATCGCCGCTTCAAGCAGACCATGCTGGCGCAGGCGCTTTCCTATGCGATTCATTTCGCCCTGCTTGGCGCCATCACTTCGATGGCCAGTGCGCTGATCGCCTTGCTGCGCACCTGGCTGTCGATGTACTTCAACTCGTTGCGGCTGGCCCTGGTCATCGTCGCGATCAATCTCGCGCTCGGTCCCTGGCTGGTCCAGGTCTGGACCGACTGGCTGCCACTGGTCGCCACCTGCGTCGGTACCCTGGCCCTGTTCCTGTTCCAGGGCATTGCCATGCGTCTGGTATTGCTCATCGCTGCCACGCTCTGGTTGATCAATACCATTCTGATCGGATCGATTGGCGGCACCGCGCTGGAAATCCTGATCATCAGCGCCAATCTGACCACGATCTGGCGTCTGTGGCGGGCACGTGTTGCCGAACGCGCCACGCTGGCGCCGGCCGAGCCGCCGCCTGCCGGAAGCTGAGCACGCCAGCGCGACTTCCTGTAAGAAAGCGCTCCGCTGGTGCGCGCGCTCGAAGCTGCGCCGCTATGCTGGCCGGCGCAGTCATTGAATGCGAGTGATCCCATGGAAGCGAAGCAAGGCCCGCATGTGCTGATCCTCGGTGGTGGTTTTGCTGGCCTCTGGGCGACGCGCGGACTGGCCAGCGCACCGGTCCGGATTACCCTGGTCGATCGCACCAACCACCATTTGTTCCAGCCACTGCTCTATCAGGTGGCCACGGCCGGACTATCGGCACCGGATATCGCGGCGCCGCTGCGGCACATTCTGCGCCATCAACGCAATGTCAGCGTGCGCATGGACGAGGTGAGATCGATCGATCCGCAGCAGCGCCGCGTGCACTGTGCGGAGGGGGTGCTCGAGTACGACTTTCTGCTGGTCGCGCTCGGCGCAACGCACTCCTATTTCGGCAACGACGGCTGGGCACCGCATGCGCCCGGACTGAAAACCCTTGACGACGCCTTGCGTGTGCGGCGCCGCATCCTGTCGGCATTCGAGGCGGCCGAGCGCGAATCCGATCCGCTGCGGCGTGCGGCCCTGCTCAACTTTGTGGTGATTGGCGCTGGCCCCACCGGGGTGGAACTTGCCGGCACGCTTGCCGAGATTGCCCGCCACACCTTGCCGCGCGAATTCCGCCACGCCGATCCGGGCACGGCCGGGATTCATCTGGTCGAGGCTGGCGCCAAGGTGCTGGCTGCGATGCCTGATTCGCTGTCGGCCAGCGCCCGCCGCCAGCTTGAGGCGCTTGGGGTCAGCGTGCATCTGGGCAATGCCGTCACCGCCATCGATGCCAGCGGTGTGCATCTGGGCGATCGCCATATTCCCAGTCACACCGTGCTCTGGGCGGCCGGCGTTGCCGCCACGCCGGTAGCGCGCAGCCTCGGCGTGCCGCTCGATCGCGCGGGTCGCGTGGTTGTGGAAAGCGATCTCTCGGTGCCGGGGCATGCCGGGATCTTTGTTGCCGGCGATCTCGTCAGCATCAAGGATGCAGCGGGTCGACCGGTGCCGGGTGTGGCGCCGGCAGCCAAGCAGATGGGCGCACATGTGGCGCGTGCCATCCGTGCGCGCCTGGCGTCGCGGACGCCGCAGCCGTTCCGCTATCGCGATTTCGGCAACCTCGCGACCATCGGTCGGATGGCGGCGGTGGTCGATCTCGGTCGTCTGCGTTTCTCCGGCATACTGGCCTGGTGGTTCTGGCTGATCGCCCACATCTTCTTCCTGATCGGTTTTCGCAACCGACTCAGCGTGCTGCTCAACTGGGCCTGGTCGTATTGGACCTACCAGCGCGGCGCCCGCATCATCACCGGCAGCGAGCCGCCCGCGGAGCCCTGATTCGCGCGAGCAGCTTCGCCGCTGCTGACCACGACACTGCGCGCACCCAGCCGGCCTTAACACGGCGCTAACCGGATTCCGACCCGGCTCCGACAGTCACAGCTGTACAACGAGTGCTCCGATGGTCGCCGCTGATCGGCCGCGCAATTCGCGCAGCTCGGCCCTTCGGTTTGATGGGCGCACCCGCGTTGAACTCTCTGTTGGCAGGCCACTGGCCTGAGGCCAGACCCACCCCGCGCGCAGACGCCGCGTACTACTGCGCACACCTGCTGGTGCCCGTGCTGAGCGCGCTCTGCGCCAGCCTGTGGCTGATGCTGCTTGGCGGCGACCAGTGGCTCGCGCACCAGATCTACAGCTGGGGCGGCGGTGAATGGTGGCTGCGCAAACATCTAGTGACTGCTCAGCTCATTCATCCCGGCGGCAAGTATCTGAGCGCGTCACTGTGGCTGGGCTGTGCCTGGGCCTATGGTCGCACTCGCAGCGATCCTGCCCTGCAGCGCTGGCGCAGACCGCTCGCCTACCTGCTGCTGACGACTTTGCTCGCGACCAGCCTGATCGCCGTGCTCAAGGCACAACTGGCGATGGATTGCGCCTGGGATGTGATCGGCTACGGTGGCCAGCGTCCCTACCTCGTCCTGTTCGAGGCGCGGCCGTCCTGGCTACCGCGGGCCGGATGCTTCCCGGCGGGGCACGCCGGCTCCGGCTATTGCTGGGTCGCCTGGTACTTCTTCCTTGCAAGAACCATCCCGAAATGGCGCTGGTACGGCCTCGCGGGCGGTCTGCTGCTGGGTCTGACCTTCGGTGTCTCGCAGCAGTTGCGCGGTGCCCACTTCGCTTCGCACGATGTCGCGACGCTGCTGATCTGCTGGCTGGTGGCGCTGGGCTTGAGCGCTCTGATGCTGCGCTCAGCGGCAGGCCGGTCATGAATCCGCCCTCCGGTCGGCGAACCTGGTGGCAGGCGATCGGCGTGCGTCCCGAGCTGAGCGTGGAGTCGATTGCCCTGTTCAGCTGCCTGTTTGTCGCCCTGTTCTGCAATGCCTCGTTCTGGCGCGCCGCGCTCGTCGGCTATGCCATCGACAGCCTGGACACCTGGCGCTTCATTTTCGGCACCTTCGTCGCGCTGGTCGGTCTGCATCTGACCGTGTTCCTGTTCGTGCTTAACCGCTGGACGCTCAAGCCGCTGCTGGCAATCCTGTTTGTGACCACCGCAATGGCGGCCTTCCATCAGGACCGCTATGGGGTGTTTCTCGATGTCGGCATGCTGCGCAACATCCTGCATACCGAGTACAAGGAGGCCCGTGAGCTGTTCACGCCAGGCCTCGCCGTGCAGTTGCTGGTGCAGGCCGGAATTCCGATCCTGGTGCTGCTGCGACTGCGCGTGGTCAGGCGCAGCTGGAACCGGGCACTGTGGATCCGCCTGGCGATGATCTGCGCGACCCTGGCGGTCACTGCATTCGGCATGCTGCTGTCGTTTCGCGATTTGTCGATCCTGATGCGCAACCACAAGGAAGTGCGTTATCTGGTGACGCCGGGCAACTATCTCTATGCGAGTCTGCGCGCCGGCGTTGCCGACGTGAAAGCCGGACGCGCAACACTGGCGACTGTCGGAGCGGATGCCAGCAAGCTGGCGCGCCCGCTCGGAGCACGTCCCCGGCTCGTGGTGGTGGTGGTCGGTGAGACCGTGCGCGCAGACCATTGGGGGCTGAACGACTATGCGCGGGATACGACGCCGCAGCTGCGTGCGCTCGGCGTCACCAATTTCCCCGAGGTCTCCAGCTGTGGCACCGCCACTGAAGTCTCGTTGCCCTGCATGTTCTCTGCAGTCGGTCGTCGCGATTACGACGAGGAGCGCATCCGCGGTTCGGAATCCCTGCTGCATGTGGTCGAGCGCGCCGGCGTGGCGACCCTTTGGCGCGACAATCAGACCGGCTGCAAAGGCGTCTGCCGCGATCTCGATTTCCAGCAGCTAAATGCACTTGAGGTTCCCGGCCTGTGTGCGGGTGGCCTGTGCCAGGACGAGATCCTGCTTGAAGGACTGCAGCTCGAACTCGACCGTCGACCCGGTGACCTGCTCGTGGTCCTGCATCCGCTTGGCAATCATGGCCCCAGCTACTACGCCCGTTATCCGGATCGATTCCGCCGCTACACGCCGACCTGCGATACCGCGGAATTGCGCCTGTGCAGCAGCGAGCAGGTCATCAACAGCTACGACAATGCCGTGCTCTATGCCGATCATGTGGTCGCCCAGACCATCCGGCTGTTGCAGAAGCAGCCTCGCGACAGCGCCCTGATCTATGTTTCCGATCACGGGGAATCCCTCGGCGAACACAATCTCTACCTGCACGGCATCCCGTATTCGATTGCACCGAGCACACAGACGGCGGTGCCGATGATCGCCTGGCTCAGCCCGGAGATCGAACACGCGCTCGGCATCGATGTGAGCTGCCTGAACAGGGTAGCCGCGCAACCGGCCGCACACGACCATCTGTTCCACAGCGTCATCGGGTTGCTCGGCGTAAGTACCCAGGCCTACCAGCCGGAGTACGACCTGTTCCAACGTTGTCGCGACGCGGGCGCACTGATCGCGCACGCCGCGCAGGCCGCGCCGCCCGCGCCGCGCTGAGCCGCGCTCGCGGGCAATGCCCGATTGCGGCACAATTGCCGCACCTCTGTCGTGGAACCATGGCTTCGCGGGTCCGGTCACTGAGTACGCGGCGTCGCCGCTTGCTCGTTGATCCCGCACTGCTGGACACGCGCAGCATTGCCGCTGCGAGCGCCAAGCCGGGATTGAGCCGGTTTTCCCGCCTTTTGCGCATAGAGTTCTATCCAACTTCTGGAATGCCTGATGAAAAGTCCTGCCCGATCCGCCCTGACTCCACTCGCGCTGACGCTTGCTGCGGTGTTCAGTTCCACGCTCGCTGCGCGCGAGCTTGGCAATTTCGACATCAATACCGCCGCTGGCAACAAGCGCGCTGTTGCCGGGATCTCGCAGACGGACGCGCATCCGCCGCGGATCGGGCGCGACGCCCTCGGCCGCGCGACCTTCAGCTGGGTGCAGCAGGATCTGTCAGCCGCCGCCAAGGCCGTTGTGCACGATCCCGAGTCGGCGGCACGCGCCCACCTCGGGCTGCTGCTCGACGATGCCAAGCACCGCATCGACGCGGCGACCGCTCTGAAACTGCACAAGATCGATACGCAGCGTGGTGGCGCCAGACTGGTGCAGTTCAAGGCCCAGTTGCAGGGCATCCAGATATTCCGTGAGGACCTGGCCCTGTTGCTTGATCGCGATCAGCGTCTGGTCGCCATGCGCGGACCATTGCCGGATACCTCGGCTGCCCAGGCCAAGTCGCTGCCTGCGTTCCGGCTGAGTGCTGCCGAAGCCATCGCGGCCGCCCTGAAGTCCTATGACTTTCCCGCCGAGGTCGCTGGCAAGCTGCGGCCGGGTGTGCTCAACGGCGCCTATCAGCACTTCGAACTGCCGGCCAAACTGAGCAGTGCCAGTGGTGCCGTTGCCGCCGGCGAGCAACGTGCAAGGCGCGTCTACTACCGCACTTCTGCCGGGCTGCAGCCGGCCTGGTACGTGGAGACCCAGATTGCCGATTCGGCCAGCGCCTCCGGCGACCTGTACGGTCATGTCATCTCGGCCGTCGATGGCAGCACGCTGTTCCGCAAGAATCACACCGCGCATGCGGATAGTTTCAGCTACCGTGTCTGGGCCGAAAACAGCAGTGAGGGCCTGCCCTATCCGAGTACGTTCGGGCGCAATGCCACGCCGGACCCGGACGGCCTGCCGACCAACAACGTCGTCGCGACGATTCCGCAGGTGTTGCGCAGCCTGGCCAATGCGCCGTTCAGCCGCTCGGCAACCGATGGCTGGCTGGCGCCGGGTGCCAGCACCACCAATGGCAACAATGTGCGTGCCTACGCTGATCTGGTCGCCCCCAGCGGCCTCGGTGACGGTGATCTGTTGCCGGCTGCGACCAGTCCGGGAAGCTTCGACTACCTCTATGACGTGAACCTGAGTCCGGGTGCCAGCGCAACTCAGAGCCAGGCCGCGACGGTGAATCTGTTCTACGTGGTGAACTGGTTGCATGACTGGTTCTACGATCACGGATTCAGCGAGACCGATGGCAACGCCCAGCTCGATAATTATGGGCGCGGTGGCCTGGGTGGCGATCTGATTCGTGCCGAGGCGCAGGATTACGACGTGATGGACAATGCCAACATGGCGACGCCGAGTGATGGATTCTCGCCGCGCATGCAGATGGGTCTGTGGGGCACAAGCACGGTGCGTGACAGCAGTCTCGACGCAACGATCATCGCCCACGAGTGGGGGCACTACCTCAGCAATCGCCTTGTACTGGACGCCAACGGTCTGGATACCCAGCATGCCTCTGGAATGGGCGAAGGCTGGAGCGATGTCCTTGCGTTGCTGATCATGACCAAGGAGGAGGACCGCCTCAAGCCCGGGAATGCCAATTTCGCGGGGGCCTACGCCAGCGCCGGATATGCCGCGAACGATTCCTACTATGGCGTCCGTCGCTATCCCTACTCGACCGACATGTCCAAGAGTCCGCTGACCCTGGGTCACCTCACCGACGGCAGCTTCCTGCCGAGCAGTCCGCCGCCGCGGTTCTTCGGGTCGAACACGGCGATTCACGGTCAGGGCGAGGTCTGGGCGCTCGCCCTGTGGGAGGCCTATGTCGCGATGTTGAACGACACATCGCGACTGAGCTTCAACGAGGCACAGAGCCGGATGAAGGATTATCTGGTCGCCGGCATGAAGATGACCCCGGGCTCGCCGACCATGGTGGAGGCACGCGACGCCATCCTGGCCAGCATCCTTGCCAGCGGCCAGACAGCGGACTTCGCCCTGTTCACAGCGGCGTTTGCCAAGCGAGGCCTGGGCGCTGGTGCGCTGATTCCTGATCGCTACAGCTCCACCAATGCTGGCCTGATCGAGAGCACCCAGCAGGGCGCCGATATTGCGGTCGCAGCGGCAGCAGTCGGGATCCCCACCGGCTGTGATGCCGATACCGTACTGGATGTTGGCGATACCGCAATGGTTTCGGTGACCGTCAGGAACACCGGTTTCACCACCCTGAGTTCGGCAACGGCCACCTTGAGCTCGAGCAATCCGGCACTGGTGTTTCCCAATGGACCGACCATCGACATCGGCAGCGTGCCGCTGTTCGGCAGCAAGACCGCGAGCATTCCGGTGCGACTGGCCAGCACGGTGCCGGCAAATTCCGCCATCACGATCACCGCCACACCGAACGCTGCCGGCATAAACGCGCCGCCAGGGGCGATCGGCTCGACCCGGATTTTTGTCAACTACGACCAGATTCCGCAGGCGAGTTCGAGCGAGACCTTCGACGGCAATCGGACCACCTGGCGTGCCCGTCGCGATCCTGCCGGTACCGGCACCGAATCGTGGATCCAGCGCGAGGAGAACGGGCAGTTCTTCCTGCACGGTTCCGATCTGAATTCCAATTCCGTCAACTGGATCGAGTCGCCCCAGCTCGCAGTTGGCAGTGGGCCGCTGACCATCACGCTGAACCATCGCCATGCCTTCGAGACCGACGCCAACGAGTTCTACGATGGCGGCGTGATCCAGGCCAGCATCGACGGTGGTGTTACCTGGACCGATGTCGATGCCGCCGCTGCCGGCTATTCGACCGGGGCGCTGTCGGCCTGCTGTGGCAACCCGCTTGCCGGCAAGCGCGGCTATCTGCACAACAGCGCGCTGTTTCCGAACTTCCGGGATCAGGTCATCAATTTCGGCACGACCTATGCGAACCAGGCCAACTTCAGGCTGCGTTTCGGTGTCGCCACCGACGCCGCTTCGAACGGGCTCGGCTGGGACATCAACACGGTGACCTTCAGCGGCCTGACCAATACCCCGTTTGATGCGGTCAGCGCACAGGCCGCGAACTGCAGCCTGAGCAATGGCAAGTCCCTGCAGGGCGCGCTTGGTGGTACCTACTATTCCGCCCAGCGTTCGGGCGAGGGTGTGCTGGTTGACTTCGGCCAGGTCGGCACCACGCCGGTGGTGTTCTTCACCTGGTACACCTATGCCGATGGCGAGCAGCAGTGGCTGGTCGGCAGCAAGGACTTTGCGACCACCGACAAGAGCATTGCCATCGATCTGATCAGCACCCGCGGCGCCAGTTTCGGCAGCGGATTCCAGCCCAGTGATGTTGTGCGTTCGTCCTGGGGCAGTGCGGCGCTGTCGTTCACCGACTGCAATACCATGACGCTGAATTATCAGAAGGCCACCGGTGAACGCGGTACACAGACGCTGAGCAGGTTGTTCGGGGCGATGCCGGCCGGGCAATGCGGCCTGCTCCATGGCGGCTTGAGTGGCACGTATTACTCGCCCAGCCGATCCGGCGAGGGTGTGCTGGTCGACTTCGGTCAGGTCAATGGTACGCCGATCCAGTTCTTCACCTGGTACACCTATGGCAGCGGCAGTCAGCAATGGCTGGTCGGCAGCCACGCCTTCAGCGCGGGCGACAGCATGCTCGCGCTGGATCTGGTCAGCACGCAGGGCGCCAGCTTTGGCGACGCCTTCAATCCCGGCGATGTCATCCGCACGCCCTGGGGCACGGTCACCCAGCGCTTCCCCGACTGCAATACCCTGGAGCTGAGCTACCAGAAGGCCGGCGGTGAATCGGGCACGCAGACACTGACACGCGTGCTTGGGCGACTCGAAACCGGGCAGTGCCAGTAATCAGCGACTGTCCCGCGATGTTGTAGGGCATCTCTGCGAGATGCCTTCTCAACACCGCGACGAGTTCAGGATGGCATCTCACAGAGATGCCCTACAGGGAAGAGCGTGCCCGACACCGCAATCTCACGTTTCATCCAGCAACCGGAGCATTCGCTTCAACGCAAAATGGCGATAGCTCTGCTCGATCAATCCGCGCATCTCGTCGGCGCTGCTGCGTTTGCTGACATCGAGCGCAGTCCAGCCTTGGTGGCCGAGATAGGGCGGCACCCGGAACCGCGGGTCTTCGATCAGCATGCTCTGCAGTTCGGCGCCGGTCCAGACCGCGAGACTCAATCGGCCATCCAGAAAGTACAGCTGGGCAAAGCAGCGCTTGCCAGCGCGCCAGACCGGGAATCCGAACTGCCGCTGCTCGCTGGTCTCGGGCAGCGCCAGACAGATTTCGCGCACCTTGGCCAACATCTTCTGCGCCGCCGCTGTCTGCATCGGATCGAGTTCATCGGCAGCCAGTGATCGCGTTGGTGCCGTGACCGTCGCTGTCGTCTTGATCAGCGCGCGCATTCTTGCTGGCGCCGTGTGTTCGTAAGCCTCGCGCACCAATCCGGCAATTCGGGTCCACGACAGTCCTTGATCGAGACAGACGCCGAGCCAGCCCCGCGGACCGACATACGGAGGTACAAAGAACTGCCCCGGCTCATTCGCACAGTGCAGGGCCTGCGCTCCGGGCGGTGCATTGAGCCAGAGCGCCACGCGGCCATCGCCGTGCGTGTTCACCGCATAGACCGCAAACACCTTGCCCTTGCGTACTCTGAAATTCGGCGCACCATGGGAGACGAATTCCTCGGCCTCGGGAAGGCCCAGGCAGACTTCGCGTACCGTTGTTGCAATATCGTCCGCCACGGCGATCCCTGGTTGCGCATGCTGGCGCGAAGGTACTGCCGATTGCGACTGATTGCAGCGTGCAACCGCCAAAGGCGACCGACGCCGCCTGGCGCACTGTTACCCGCCTGCGTCGTTGTACCTTCCGCGCACGAGTGCTACAACAGGCGTTACCGAGCGCGCCAATCGCGCACCATGGAGGCAGCATGAGCTCTCGCCTGTTGCAACGTCTGCTGCTCTGCATGGCGATCACCGCAACAGCCTCCGCGCACGCGGCCGGTGGACCCGATGCCTACGGATACACCTGGCTGACGACGGCCGATCCAGGCGGACCGGTATTCAACTGGATCGACATCTCGGCCACAGGCACCCTGGTCACGGGTCTGGCGGACGACAACGCCGCGGCTGCCCTGCCATTGCCGCAGCCGTTCCGTTACTACTGGACCGATGTTGCGCAGTTTGTGGTCGGCTCCAACGGCTGGATCGGCATGCAGCCGGCCGCGAATATCGCCTCATGTTTTCCTGCCATCCCGACCGCCGGTGGTGCTGCCGATGGCTACATCGCCGCCTTCATGAGCGATCTGATTTTTGGCGGGGCCGGCAATCCGGCCTCGGTGCGCACGTTCTACGATACGGTCGGCGACCGCTTCATCATCAGCTATCTCGATGTGCCCTACTGGCAGGCCGCAGCACCAGGGTTCTTCGGCAGCAATACCTTCCAGATCATCCTCGACTACACCGATGATTCGATCACGGTGCAGTTCCTGTCGATGACTCCGTTCATCAACAACGGGAGTTGTGCGCACGATGCCGGAATGGGTATCGAAAGTCCGCAGGGAACGATCGGACTCGGTGTGCTCGATGAAGTCACTCCGCTGAACGGCACGGTGTGGCGCTTTGTCTATCCGGATGTGCCGCTGATCTCGGTCATCGATCCCTCGCCCAGTGCATTGCTCAATGCCGACAGCGCAGCGATGTTCGTGCATGCGGGCGCTCCGCAGACGCTGAACGCGATCATCGGCAACTCCGGCAATGCCATGACCACGTCAGGCGTCACCGCGCGCGCTGAAGTCCTGCAGACCAATACCGCTGGCGCGAGTCTTTACGATCAGAGCACAAACATCGGGACGCTGGGCATGAACCAGCAGGTGCCGGTGAACTTCAGCCCCGACTATGTTCCGCTCAGCGGACCGCAGGTGCTGCGGGTCAGCGTCAGCGGTGGCGGCGACATCAATCCCGGCAACAACTCGGTGGTGAGCGAGATCCGCGGCCTGATCCCGGGCGGCGCGAATCAGATCCTGGGCTATGTCGATACCAGCGTGCCGACCGGCGCCCTGAGCTGGAATGGTGCCAGCGGCCAGTTCGATTTCGGCGCTGCCATCCTGATCGTGCCGCCGACTGCCCAATATGTGGTGAACAGTCTGCACGCCTTCATCAGCACGATTGATTCCGCAGACGGCATGGCGCTGGAGTTGCGCGACAATGACGGGCCGAATGGTGCACCCGGTACCTCGCTGGCGTTGTTCGAGTATGCGGGAGCGTCGGTAGGCTCAGGCACCTGGCTGAACCAGTTTCTGCCGACGCCGATCGCTGTGGATGCAGACGGCTTCTATCTGGTCTGGTACCAGCGTGGCCTGCCCACCCTGGGCATCGTGTCCAATGAGCCGGTCTCGCGTCGCAACTACGAATTGCTCGGTGGTGCCTTCAGTCCCTGGCGCAGCAATGCGACCTCGGACCTGATGTTGCGCGTCGGTGCCAGTTCGATGGATGTGCAGCTTGTCGAACTGTTCCGCAACGGCTTCGAATAGGTGCGCCGGCCGCTGTAGGCTGGGCGTTCCAGCAATGCGTGGGCAATGAACTGACGACGGCATCGCCTCCGCGGCGTTTGGGCAATCCGGGTACGGCGGCAAGCGTCCGCCGCCGCTGACTCCTTCCGACGCTGTGCAAGCCGCCGAGCCCGGGCCGGCTGTCTCTTGCCTGCGCAGGCCCCCGGCGATCCCCGGTTTGGCGCCGGCAGTCGGCCAGGAGTGGAATCCTGTCAACGCCTGCGCGCGCGGTGCGTCGCTCTTTCAGGATCGTCGAACCATTCGCCTTGCAGCGCGACCCGAACGGTTGCGGCACAAGGTGGCAGCGGCGCGGCGCACACTCGAAAGGGGGTTGATCATGTTGTGTCTGCGATCGGAAAGGCCCGAGTCTTCCCTGGCTGCTGCTTTGCTCCTCCTGACCCTGTTCAATGTGGCGCAAGCCCAGAACTTGCCCCTGTCGGAACGTGATGTCGGCAATCCGGCTCACTGGTATCTCGGCAGTGGTGAGCCCGGGCTGTATCCGGGCGGGGGCAACATGCCTTCGGCGGCGCATCTGGCCTACGGCATGGCGCGGCTTGCCCTGATTCATCCGCGTGCATCGATCACCCAGCCCAATTCCGCCCCTGCCATTGGCCTGGTCGCAGTCGGGATGTCCAATGCCAATCAGGAGTGGGGGAGATTCGCCTGGCAGGCGGCGAGTCAGGCGCGCTACGACCCGCATGTGGTGGTGGTCGATGCAGCGCAGGGCGGCATTGATGCAACCGGGATGGACGATGGCAGCGAACCCTACTGGAGTTTCTTTGATCAGCGCGTCGCAGCGGCGGGACTGGGCCTGGACCAGGTGCAGATCGTCTGGCTCAAGCAATCGATACAGGGTGGCGGTGGCCCGTTCCCGGCCGGTGCCGCGATCCTGCAGCAGAGCCTCGCCGGGATCGTCAATGTCCTGCAGGCGCGCTGCCCCAATCTGCAGATGATTCTGCTGTCCTCACGTATCTGGGGCGTCAGCGAGCCGTGGAACTTCGAGACGGCGTTCGCCGTCAAGGGCCTGATCGGCGATCAGGTCAATAATCTGGTGGCAGGCACCGAGACCCGACCCTGGTTGCTCTGGGGTCCCTACCTCTGGGCGGACGGGCTCACCCCACGAGCCGATGGATTGTTCTGGGATCCGGCCCTGCATCTGGAGGCCGACGGCACCCATCCCTCGGCGGGTGGCGAGCAACAGGTAGCAGATGCGCTCGATACCTATTTTTCGAGTCAGACGCACACGCGATCGTGGTTCCTGCCGGCCCCAGGCACACAGGCATGGTCGTTGTCGGCAACCGACGATGCCCATGTTGACGCCGCCCAGCCCAACATGAATTTCGGCCACGATCCGGCGCTGAGGTGGGCCATGGGCACGCGGATCCATCTGCGTTTCAGTCTCGCCGCAACCACCACCCAGAACGTCGAGCGTGCAACCCTGGTCTACCGGGTCGAGGCCGGCCCCAATGGCGCCGGTGCCGGCTCGCTGTTTGTCGCCAGTTCTGCGGACTGGAGCGAGGACACACTGACCCAGTCCAATGCGCCGGCTGCAGGGGCGCTGCTGCGCATGATCCCCTCCACCAGCCGCGGTGGCGTGCATCATCTGGACGTTACCGCCGCGGTCAATGCGGCTATCGCTGGCGCCGACAGCGCGATCGCCTTCGTTCTGGTGCCGCCTGCCATGGTGGCCTTTCCGGGCGCGATTCTGTCTCGCGATTCTGCCGAAGCGCCCTTGCTGCTCCTCGCCGGGCCGACCATTTTCGGTGACGGATTCGAATAGGGGCGCGGCGAACTACAGAAGCATCAGGATGGGCAATGCCCGATCCGGCTAGTGCCTCTGCCTGGAACCGCTGGTCGTAGCCAACGCACTTGCATATCGTTTAACGATACGGTTAATATCGTTGCACGATATATCAGGAGCTTCCGCCATGACCCCTGCCAGCACTCAGGCCCTCGGCCTTGCCCGCCCCGTTATCCAGGGCCTGATCATCCTCAATGGCCTGTATACGCTGGTGATTTCCGGGCTTCTGGTCTGGAGCTTCTTCATCGACGGCTGGCCAGAGCGGCCCTTGGGTTTTGACATGGTGAACGCGCATCCGCTGCTGGGGCAGGGCCTGCGCGCGATCGTGATGATCGGCATCGCCGGCGCGCTGATCGTGCACTTCGTGCTGCGCCATCTGCGGGCGATCGTCGACACCGTCCGCGTCGGCGACCCGTTCAATCTCGAGAATGCGCGTCGCCTCGACCGGATCGCCTGGGGTGTCGTGGCGCTCGAGTTGCTGCGCGTCGCGGTCGCCGCAATTGCGGCCGTGGTCTGGGAGGCAGGCCGCATCGAAGCCTTCTCGTTCGCACCCTGGCTGGCGGTGCTGCTGCTGTTCGTGCTGTCCGGTGTGTTTGCACAGGGCGCGCGGATGCGCGAAGACCTCGAAGGGACGGTATGACATGGCCATCCTCGTTCGCCTCGACGACAAGCTCCATGAGCGCCGGATGACCTTGACCGAGCTCGCTGCGCGCGTCGACATCACCGTCGCCAATCTGTCGATTCTCAAGACCGGCAAGGCGAAGGCAATCCGCTTCTCCACGCTCGAAGCCATCTGCGTTGCGCTCGATTGCCAGCCCGGTGACCTGCTGCTGTATCAGCACGACGACACGCACCCCAACCCATAAGGAATGACCATGGACTTCGCACGTGCTTTCCGTTCCGACCCATTGCGCCACGAGGGCGTGCGTCCGATCCAGATCTGGGGTCTGCGCCTGTTCTATCTATTGATGCTGGTGTTCGTGACGCCAAGTGCATGGCGCGTTCTGCTCACGCACGAGGGCGCCTGGCAGCCGCTGTCGGCAGTGGCCTGGTCGGTGTGGGCGAGCTATCCCGCGCTCGCCGTGTTCGGCCTGCTCCAGCCATTGCGCTGGCTGCCCATCCTGTTCTTCGCGATCGCCTACAAGTCGATCTGGCTCGCCTTCGTCGCCTATCCACTATGGCGCGCTGGCACGCTCGAGGGTTCGTCCGCACAGGCCATCGCAGAATCCTTTCTCGCCTTGCCTCTGCTCGCCCTGGTGATTCCATGGGGCTATGCCTGGCGGAGCTATGTCGTCGGTACGCACGCAAACGCTTTGCGGACCCCGGCCTGAGGCGCGAAGCTTCTCCCGCCAGCGGGAGAAGCCTGCCAACCCCTTGGCCGCTACGAATCCATCAGTCGTACCGCTGGCCGAAGCATTGCTTCGTCGGCCGCTGCCATCAAGGCCGCGCCGCCCGCAGCAGCGAAACCTGCAACTCCACGCGCTTGATTTCACGCAGCATGCGGTTGGCCTCCATATGCGAACCCATGAAGTTCTTGCCCATGAAGACGATGTGGCTGAGCGCCAGGCCGGCCGTTGCCCACTTCACCGCAGCGAGCGCGTCGCTGCTGACATAAAGTTGCCAGAACGCGTAGAGGCTCAGCGCGGCGGTGATCAGTACCACGACGTAGACCAGCCACATCACCCAACTCAGGGAACCACGGAACAGGCCGAATGCCTGAGCGAAATATCCGGGCTCGGCATGCCGCGCCAGCAACTCCTGATCTTCTTTCGAAAGGGCCTGTGTCGTCAGATCATCCAGCTTGCTCATTTCCCACTCCTTCCAGTTGCGCGCGGATTCTGTTCCGCGCATGCATGAGCCGGGTCTTTACCGTTCCCGGTGGAACGTCCAGGGCGACGGCGATCTCGGCCACGCTCAGGCTTTCCAGATAAAACAGCGACAGCACCGCGCGCTGTGCGGCCGGCAGCGATTGCAGCGCAGCCATCACCTGATCGATGTCGGCATCGAGTTCGCCATCCGGGACATCCGTGCTGAACTCCTCCTCGTCGATGCACAAGGCATCGGCGACGCGACGCTGCAGATCAGAACCACGAAACAGCCGCTGACAACGCCGCGTCACGATCTGGAATGCCCAGGCCGGAAACGCCGCCAGATCTTCCAGCCTGCCGAGTCCGCGCAGTATCTCGATCCAGCTGTCCTGCACCGCATCGCGTGCCCGCTCGGTATCACCGAGCAGACGCCAGGCATGCCGCAGCAATTTGGGTTGCCAACGAACCACCAGCCGTTGCCAGGCCGGCCGGTCGCCGGTCAGCGCCGAGGCGACCAGGTATTCATCGAGAATTCTTTCGCTGCTTCTTTGCACGATCCGGCTGCCCTTGCCTTGCTGTCACATCTTAGGTGCCAGCAGGGTGCGAATCGGTTCAATCGCGGATCGCGGCGCCGCCGGCCGCTGCCTGGACCGCGCCGGCGCGCTCACAACGGATCGGGTCAGGAGCGCGCGGCCTGGTCGATGGTCCAGGTGATCGCCGTGTAGATCAGCGCCAGCACAAACAGCGCACCAAAGATGCGCTTGTTGTGGCGGGCAAGCCAGACCGGCAGGAAAATGTCGAAGTTGTCGGCCCGGTCTTCTGTGTAGCGGGCCGCAATCGGCGTCAGCGGGCAACTGCCGCGGTTGCACGCGATGATCAGGACCTCGACCAGCACCACGGCAATCAGCAGCAGGGCGATCCCGAATGCACCGGCATGGCTGGCCCAAGGAATGGTCAAAATGCACGCGGCGAAGAAGGCCCAGGCCAGCGTATGCAGCAACTTGACCAGCATCAGCTTGCGCGAGGGATTCATGGGTCAGCGGCTCCGGGGCCGAGTCGGCGCCGATGCACCTATTCTCTCCGGATCGACCGTCGCCACATTGACGCGGATCAACGCGCGGCTGACTCAGGCATGCAACGCTTCCTGCCTCGTGCCCATCGCGCCGGACATCGAAGTACCTCGGTTCGCGATGGTCGATCGATGCAATTGTCTCCTACACTGAGGACCATGAACGCAGCGCGACTCCAATGGTGCGGCGAAGGCAGCGATGCCACGGTCCTGGCGGTCAGCGGGCCCTGCACCATGCGTTGTCTTCCGGGAGTTCTCGCCCAGGTCGATACGCTGAAGCGTGCACCCACGCAACTCGATCTGAGCGAACTCGAAAGCCTCGATTCCGCGGGCGCCCTGGTTCTGCTCAGGCTGCTGAACCCGCAACAACAGTATCGCGCGACCGTTGCACATATCCGCGGCGCGCGGCCCGAGCACCTTGCCCTGCTCAATCTGATTGCTGAGGCTGCCAGTACCCCGGTTTCCCCGCACAAGCCGGTGAGCGGTTGGCGCCTGTGGATCGAGCGTCTTGGCGCAACCATCGTCGGGCTATGGACCCAGATGCTGCAACTCGCCGAATTTTTTGGCGCGATCAACGCCTGCGCCTGGTCGATCCTGCGCGGACGTCGCAAGCTGCGGATGACGGCGGTGGTGCACCATATGGAGCGCACTGGTCTCGACGCAGTCCCGATCGTCAGCCTGCTGTGCTTCCTGGTCGGTGCCGTGGTGGCCTTTCTGTCAGCGACAGCGTTGCGGGATTTTGGCGCTTCGATCCTGACCGTTGAAATCGTCAGCGTCAGCTTCCTTCGCGAATTCGGCGTACTGCTTTCCGCGATCCTGGTGGCCGGTCGTTCCGGCAGCGCGTTCACCGCCGAGATCGGTTCCATGCGCAGCCGAGAGGAGATCGACGCGATCAAGGCGCTGGCGCTCGACCCGGTGGAACTCCTGGTCATCCCGCGCCTGCTTGCCTTGCTGGTCATGCTGCCGGTACTGAGTTTTCTGGCGATGCTGTCCGGCATCATCGGCGGCGCCCTGGTCGGCGCCACCGCGCTGGATATCTCACCGGTGATGTTTCTGGTGCGCATGCAGGAGGAAACCGAGCTCTACTACCTGTGGTTGGGCCTGCTCAAGGCTCCGGTGTTCGCATTTCTGATTGCGTCGATTGGCTGCCTGGAGGGCTTCAAGGTGACCGGCAGTGCCGAATCGGTCGGCAGCCACACCACGTCGTCGGTCGTGCAATCGATCTTTCTGGTGATCGTCGTCGATGCCCTGTTCGCTGTCCTCTATATGCAACTGGACCTTTGAAGTGACAGGCCCGGATGCTCAGAACGTCATCGAGGTGCGCGGCCTGGTCAACCGCTTTGGCGCCCAGGTCGTACATGAAAACCTGGATCTCGACGTGCGTCGCGGCGAAGTGCTGGCGGTGATTGGCGGTTCTGGTGCCGGCAAGTCCGTGCTGCTGCGCTCGATCATCGGCCTGCAGGAGCCCGCCCAGGGCCAGGTACAGGTGCTCGGCGAAGATCTGCGGGCTGCGTCGGCGGCACGACGTGCCGAGATCGAGCGTCGCTGGGGCGTGATGTTCCAGGACGGCGCCCTGTTTTCGTCGCTGAACGTACTGGAGAACATCAAGGTGCCGATGATCGAGCATCAGCCGCTGCCGCTGGATCTGATGGATGAAATTGCACGCCTCAAGATCGCGCTGGTGGGTCTGCCTGCGGATTCGGCACACAAATACCCCAGTCAGCTCTCCGGCGGCATGCGCAAGCGCGCCGGCATCGCGCGGGCGCTCTCGCTGGATCCGGAAATCCTGTTTCTGGATGAACCGACATCGGGTCTTGATCCGCTGGGCGCGGCGGGGTTCGACGAGCTGATCGTGACGCTCAAGAAGAGCCTGGACCTGACCGTATTTCTGGTGACGCACGATCTCGATTCCATTTTCACCTGCTGCGACCGGGTTGCCGTGCTGGTCGATCGCCACGTCGTTGCCGTCGATACGCCTGCACGCATTGCCGAACACGATCACCCCTGGATCAAGCAGTGTTTCCGTGGTCCCCGCGGTCGCAGCGCACAAGGCGCACTCGCATTGCGCCTGCAAGGAGCCTGAAGTGGAAACCCATGCCCGCTTTTTTCTGATCGGCGTGTTCTCCCTGGTGGTCACCGTGGCCCTGATCCTGTTCGTGCTGTGGTTGGGCAGGATGCAACTGGATCGCGAGTATCAGAACTACGATGTGCGCTTCCACGAATCGGTCGCCGGCCTGGCAGTGGGCGGTATCGTCCAGTTCCACGGCATCCAGATTGGTGAGGTGCGCAAGCTCAGTCTCGATCCCGATGATCCGCGCGAAGTCAGTGTCCGCGTGCGGGTGTCAGCGTCTGCGCCGATCAAGACCGATACCAGGGCGCAGCTGAGCTATACCGGCTTGACTGGCGTCGCAGTGGTCGAACTCTTCGGCGGCACGCCAGAGGCGAAACTGCTGCGCGAGGTCGACCTGCGTCCGGCGCCACACATCGACACGGTGCCATCGACGCTGAGCCAATTGATGAGCGGTGGCAGCGGTGCCATGCACAGCGCGCAGGAAGTGATGGCGCGGGTCGCCGAGGTGCTCAGCGATGACAATATCCACAGGGTTTCCGCCTTGCTCGATAATCTGCAGGTGGTCAGCGAGGGCATCAAGAGCGACTACCCGAGCCTGCGCGCGGCGCTTGCCGATGCGCGCACACTGGAACGCCGGCTCAGCTCGGCCGCCGAGCGCGCCGATCGCATCCTCGCCCAAGTCGAAGCCGGGTTGCGGGCACCATCGTCTGAGGGAGACCGCAACCTGTTCGAAGAAGCGCGTGTCGCCGTCACCGACATCAAGCAGGCCGCGCTGGCCATCGAGGCCTTTGCCGAGAAGGGCAGTACGGCCGTCGATGGCCTCGATGCCCAGGCGCGCACTGAACTGGCCGCCACACTGCAGGCGCTGCAGCAGACCAGCGAGAATCTGGCGCGCATCACGCGCCGTTTCGATCAGGCGCCTGCCGACTACCTCCTGGGCGCAGAAGCCCTGCCTGTCTACACGCCCAAAGCGGGAAAGCACTGAGCATGCGCATCCACCAACAAATCCTATTGTGCACCACCGTGCTGATCCTGTCGGGATGCACGCTGATCGCCAGACCGGACGCGCTGACCACGCTGCAACTGACCTTGCCCACAGCGACAGCCAATGCCGGCTGGCCAGATGGATTGACCCTGGGCAACGTACGCGCGGTCTCTGCGCTGGAGAGCAACCGCGTGCTCGTCGTAGAGGGTGCCACCCTGATGCAGCACCAGGGATTGCGCTGGGCGGAGTCGCCAGCGATTCTGCTCGCCGAGCAGCTTCAATTGCGGCGCGTTCGCGCCATCGAAGGCGGTGCGCGCAGTGCGGATCGTAACGCCAGACTGGATGTGTGGCTGAGTCGCTTCGATCTGCAGATCGAGGCGGATGGCACACAGGCTGTTCGGGTCGCACTGTCGGCGGAGCTGAAATGTCTGCGCTCGGAAGTCCACGTCGAATTTCCGCCCGTTGAGCATTCGCAGTCACCGACCACGACAGATGCGCAGGGCCTCGCCGAAGCCTTCAGTCTGGCAACCGGCAGGGCAGTGGATTCCGTGCTGGGCACCGTGAGGTCGAAACTGCAATCCTGCGCGGCCGCGCCGGATCGCTGAATCCAGGACAGCGATATCGAACAGGCTCGGTGATTATCGCTACAGTTGACCGCGCATGGCCCCGGTCTCGGGGACCGGCGTGACATGGATCGACGAAGGGGAGGCCGGATGCACATGCGATTTGCTCGCGCGCCACGAATGGCATCAATCCTGACTACGATCCTGCTGTTGCTCGCCCACCCTGGCGCCAGCGCATCCCAAGTGGTGCCCGAAGCCGATCGCATGCTGAGCGAGTTCGCGAACGCAAGCGGCAGTCCGGGGCTTGCGGTATCGGTCGCGCATGAGGGTCGACTGGTCTGGTCCAAGGGCTATGGCGTTGCCGATATCGAGCAGCGGGTTGCGGTGCATCCTGCGACCACGAAGTTCCGGGTGGGCAGTGTGGTCAAGCCGATGACGGCGCTTGCTCTGGTCACGCTGGTGGAGCGAGGCAGCATCGATCTCGACGCCGATGTGCGCCACTACGTGCCGACGTTTCCGGAAAAGGAGCATGTCTTCAGTGTCCGCCAGTTGGCTGGCCATCTTGCCGGCATCCGCCATTACGCGGGCGATGAGGCCTATGCCCGGAAGAACTACGCCAGCGTGCGCGCGTCTCTGGATATCTTCCAGTCTGATCCGCTGATCGGCGTGCCGGGCGCGCAATGGAAATACTCCTCATACGGATACAACCTGCTCAGCGCCGTCATTGAACAGGCCGCGGGCAAGCCCTTTCTGGACGTTATGGGCGAAACGGTGTTTGTTCCGCTTGGCATGACGGCCACGGTGCCCGATCGCCTCCAGGACATCGTGCCCGATCGCGGTCGCTACTACTTCCGTCGCGACGGCGAGCTCTACAACGAACCCGAAGTGGACAACAGCTACAAATGGGCCAGCGGTGGCTTGCTGTCCACCACCGATGACCTGGCGCGTTTTGGCCTTGCGCATCTGGACGACGAAAAAGTCTCACCCGCGATGCGAAGCCTGCTCTGGACCGAGCAGAAGACCACATCCGGTGACGCCACTGGTTACGGTATCGGCTGGCGCATCGTGCGCGATGCCGACGGCAACAACTGGATCGGTCACGGCGGCGGCTCAATCGGCGGAACCTCGCAACTCTGGCTGCTGCCCGAACATGATCTCGTCATCGCGATGGCCAGCAACCTGACCGAACTGGATTACGTGGACCTGCTGCCGCGGTTGAGTGCGTTGTTTATCGCGCGAACGGATGCTCCAGTCGAGGACGCTGCTGCGACTGTTGAGTAGTCATCAGGTCGACTTCCGTGGTGCCTGGTCGTGCTTTTGCCGTTGCATATGTAGAGCGGGGCTTGCCCCGCTGCCGTTGCCGTTGCCGTTGCCGTTGACGTCGATGTCGATGTTGATGTTGATGTTGATGTTGATGTTGTAGAGCTGGCCTGCCCCGCTACCGTTGATCTTTGTCCGTGGTGATTCGCTCTCTGTCACCGTCAAGAAGATCACAAGCGGGCACGCTCCCGGGTGCATCGTGGCTACGGCACGACAGGAAGACGGAGTCGGTGCTGACGCCTGAGTGGCGCCAGAACCTCACAACCCCCGACCGACTCCCTTCAAGAGTGCGCGCCCCACGTCCTGCCACGTTTCGACGTGATGCATGCCGGCAGGAACCCGGCCTTCTTGGCGGCCAAACAGGTACAGATTGGGGACGATGCCGATCATCGCCTGCAGCACGTCGGTTCGATCGTCGATGAAGTGCGTGATGCCAAGCTCACGGCAGTGAACAGCCTTCTCAGGGCGTTTCAGGCAGAATCGTACGTTTCCCCTGTCGATTCCAGTTCGCTCGAAGAACTGATGGCGCTCAAACCATAGCAAGGTCTTGTCTTGAACCCGCTTCCCGCACTTGGAAATGATCCAGGCGAGCCCTTCGAACCGACTAACGAGCTCCGGAACGACTTCAAACATGCCGTCGTAGGCCGGGGTGGCCAAGGCGTCTTCAAGCGACCCTCCGATGAAAGAAGTATCCGGTCTCGACTCATTCCCTGGGCTGATCAGTACACGCCCCACGTCAATTCCCAGCTTCATGTCTGCCTCTCCAAGTTTGGTGTAGGCGCATTTCACAGGAATCAGTTATTGACAGGAACTTGATTGTTTAGATGAACTATAGAAACATTGGATAATGAATCTGTTACGCGACACCACCTTGGACGCGCTGATCGCCTTCGCTGAGTTCGCCGAGGATGGAAACTTCACCCGCGCCGCAGCCCGGTTGCACATCTCGCAACCCGCCCTGCACACCAAGATCACAAAGCTTGGCCGTTCGGTCGGACGCCCCCTTTATGTGCGTCGTGGGCGGTCAATAGAAATAACGGAAACGGGCACGCAGGTGCAGCGCTTCGCCCGTGAATTGACTGCCTCCACGATGGCCTTTCAGAACGAGCTGCTTGGCGAACCAGACCAGAGTGTCGTGTTAGCAGCCGGCGAGGGTTCGTATCTCTACTTGCTCGGCAAAGGCCTTCGGGCGTACCTGTCCAACCAGCGAAATTCCCTGCAACTGCTTACGACCGACGGTGCCGCCGCAGTCGAGGCCGTGCGGTCTGGACGAGCCCACTTGGGCGTGGCGTCGTTGGAGACGATTCCGCGCGACCTGACTGCGGAGCCGCTAACGCGTGTCGAGCAAGTGCTGGCGATTCCCAGGAAGCATCCGCTTTCCGCCCGTCGAACGGTTCGATTGAAGGACTTGGAGGGCGCCGAACTGATCGTGCCGCCGCCTGGACGGCCTCATCGCATGATGCTCTCGCAGATGCTGCAGTCTGCCCAGGTGAATTGGCGCGTGGCGGTCGAAGCTTCGGGTTGGGAACTCATGTTGAATCTGGTGCGCCTGGGAATGGGTCTGGCTGTCGTGAACGCCTGCTGTCGCGTACCTGCTGGCGTCACCACTCGACCGATCCCCGAACTCCCAGCTTTGCAATATTTCATCTTCCACCGGAGCGGGGGCTTGACTGGAGCCGCGGCGAATCTGCGGAGACAGCTTGTCGCTCATGGAAATGGATGGAAGGGCGAGACCTAGATGCCAGACAAGCGTTTGATACAGGTGTCGAAGCTGATGTCACTGATCCTGCGGCACAAGCCTGATCAGTTCGGCTTGGTTTTGGATCCCGAAGGATTCGTCACAATCGAGGATGTGATCAGCGCGCTCCGCAAGGTGATTCCAGATGCGAGCATCGATGACGTGCGCCGCGTGGTGGAATTGATCGAGCCGGATAAGGCCAGATTCACCATCGCTGGAATTGATATCAGGGCGAACTATGGTCACTCGCTGAGCGAGCGCATCAAGCAGGTTCGCGTAGTTCCGCCAGATGTGTTGCTGCATGGCACGAGCGAGACGGTGGCAAGCACAATTCGGCGCGAAGGCATTCGTCCGATGGGACGACAGTACGTGCATTTGACCACCATTCGCGATCTTGCCGTCAGAGTAGGCGCTCGCCACGGCAGGTCCCGAGTTCTCGAGGTCAACGCGGTTCTTGCCTCGCAACAAGGCGTTGCCTTTTATCGCGCAAACGATTCCTTCTGGCTAGCAGACTTTGTGCCGCCCGACTTCATTCGGTGATCGAATGCAGACCACATGCCTTGCTCGTCGAGACGCCGCATCCATGCGGCCTCCCTGCGGGCTTTCCGCGCCCACCGATCACCGTCGCTGAGGGGCCCCGGTAAAACAAAGAAGCGCGCTCCAAGCGCGCAGAAGCAACAGCCAACGCCCCCGCGCCGCGCGTGTAGATCGGCGAGGCAATGTCGAAAACAGGTAGCTGTCGGTAGTCGGGTGACTACCTTCGACCCGAAGCCGTCGTTCGGAAACACGACCTGAAGACCCCCATTTTCGGCCGGCAGTCGTAGGTCGGGTCCCGCGAAGCGGTACCCGACATCGGAATGTCGGGCCCGATAGGAGATGCCGTGAGTGTCACGGTGCTTCGCTGCGCCGGAAACTTGTTCACTGACACCGAATTCATGAAGTTCCCTTCTCCCGCTTGCGGGAGAAGGTGGCGCGTAGCGCCGGATGAGGGAGGCGCGCGACACTCTCGCGTCGTGGCCGAACATCAATAGCAGGCGCCCAGTGGGCGCGTCGTTGCTACGCAACGACAACGAGCTTTCGCGCTCTCGCGCGAGTAACTTTCTCTGGTAATGGCGCCAGAGAAAGTCACCAAAGAGAACGCCACCCCACAGCGCCGCCCTCCACGCATCCTGCGTTCCGGGTTCGTGCTCGGCGGCCGCTGGTCGGCGGGCGCACATCCGGCAACTGCTCCTGCGTTGCTCTACCTCGGGCATCCATGCCCTCGCCCTGTGCGATCACCGACCGGCCGCATCCATGCGGCCGCACTGCGTGCTGATCGCGACCACCGATCACCGTCGCCGAGGGGCCCCGGTAAAACAAAGAAGCGCGCTCCCGGCGCGCAGAAGCAACAGCCAAAGCGCCGCGCCGGCGCGTGTAGATTGGCGAGACAATGTCGAAAAGAGGTAGCTATCCGGTAGTCGGGTGACTACCTTCGACCCAATGCGGACACAATCCGGTTGAAGAGGTACGCTGAACCCACTGTTCCCCCAAATCATTGTCAAATGCGAGGCGATAGGATTTTCCTGGTGTACGGCGTCCATGGAGGACGTCCCGAGGACGTGTACTTCGGATCGTTCCGCACGCGGAGCGAGGCCGAGGCGGCCGTCGCTCGGCTGCAAGCAAAGGAAATGCACGGCGCGAACTGGGCAGCGAACTACCACAATTGCGGCTTTGTGATTCGCGAGTGTGAGGTGGAAATCGACTTCGAGATTCCTCCGCGACCGAAGCCGCGCGACCGTTTCTGTGTGCGCGCGACCGCGGAGGAAGGCCTCGTCGGCCGAATCCAAGTTGAAGTGCTCGAGCGCACTCCGCAAGGCCTGGTGGAACGGGCGCGATACACACGCAACCACGCGATGTTCGCCACCTTCGAGCCCTTTCGCCAACGTGGTCGTGACCTCGCCCTGGTGTCTCGTGATTACGGTAAGTCGGCGGTCTTGGATATAGCCACCGGCGAGATCATTGCCGAGGAGCCCGACGCTAAATGGAGCTTCTGCCCGGCGGGGTTCTACGTACCTGATTGGTGGGACCTGCACGAAGATTCGATCTTGCCCGGTTCGCCATCTTGGTCGAAGGACTTCGAGCTGCCAGAGGGAAATTTCGGTTTTGTCTGGGGCTGCCTATGGGGCGACGACAGCACGTGGAAGGTGCAGTGGCTCGACCTGTCTCGCGTCGCCGAAGGAGTGCTCACGCGCGAAGAGCGCTTCGGGTACTTGGAGCTGTCTACGCGTGACTGGCGGTCACCGGCACTGTCGCTGGATCCGCCGCCGCCGTTCATCGAGGTGCGACTAGGCAAGGGCAAAGCGCGCGCTTGGTTCGACGTGCCTATGGACTTCGACATTGCCACCGGGCAACCCATCGACTGGCAGCGGCTGCGCAACGAGAATTTCGACTGATATGTGGGCGGCAGGGCTTGCCCCGCTGCCTTTGACGTTGCCGTTGTAAGCGCGGGGCTTGCCCCGCTGCTGTTGATCTTTGTCATTGGCGTTTCGCCCTCTGTCCTCCGTCACGAAGATCACAAGCCGGCACCCTCTCGGGTGCATCGTGCCTACGGCACGACAAAGATGTTTCGCGCTCTCGCGCGAGTAACTTGCGCTGGTAATGGGCTTGAATTTTCCGGCCGTTGCGCTTGCGGTTGCGGTTGTAGAGCGTGGGCTTTCCCCGCTGCCTTTGATCTCTGTCCATTGGAAATCGTCCTTGTCCTTCGTCACGAGGATCACAAGCGGGCACCCTCTCGGGTGCATCGTGCCTGCGGCACGACAAAGATGTTTCGCGCTCTCGCGCGAGTAACTTTCTCTTGAGTGGCGCAAGAGAAAGTCACCAAAGAGAACGCCACCCCACAGCGACGCCCTTCAGGCATCCTGCCTTTCTGGTTCGTGCTCGGCGGCCGCTGGTCTACGATTGTACGTCCCTGTACAAGCGTAGACAGGCCGACATCCTGTCGGCCTCCCTGTGGGCTTTCCGCGCCCACCGATCACCGTCGCAGAGGGGCCCCGGTAAAGCAAAGTAGCGCGCTCCTGGCGCGCAGAAGCAACAGCCAAAGCCCCCGCCAGCGCGTGTAGGTCGGCGAGGCAATGTTGAAAAGAGGTAGCTGTCGGCAGTCGGGTGACTACCTTCGACCCATCGCGGCCGTTCGGAAACACAACCTGAAGTCCCTGTTTCGGCCGGCAGTCGTAGGTCGGGTCCCGCGAAGCGGTACCCAAGGTCGGAATGTCGTCCCCGACAGGAGATGCCGTGAGTGTGACGGTGCTTGGTTGCGCCGGATATTTGTTCTGACCCCGGTTTCGTTCGCAAGATCGGCCACGCCCCCCAACCGCGAAAACCAACAGCCATCAGATGCGGCGACGATCCGGCAGGGGCGCGCTTGGCCCGCCGCCGGGGTTCAGTGAGAAATGGCCACGGATGGCAAGGCTGCGCGCCCACGTGATGCCGTAGTGCGCGGGCACAGGTCCGATCCTTGCCCAGAACGGCGCTTGCGCGACCGAAGCCTACCCGGCGGACTGGCCGAAAAGGGCGTTTGAACTTCCTATACGCCACCTAATGTTCTTACCCGCCGCGACGGTAGCGGTCCAAGCCTCCGCTCGAGGTCTGCAACTCTAGGGCTTGCACTTTGCCGCTGGCATCGCGCACGAAGATCACGCGTTTGCTTGGGTCTTCCCTGACGGCGAAATGGTCATCACCAAGAGGTAGAAGCGTTCTGATCGGTCGGCGGCCGTTGTTGAGAATGAGGTGGCCATTCGCTTCGGTAATAACCAGCATGCCGTAGCTGCCCAGGTAGTCTTTGGATTGCGCAGGCGGTGCTGATTGGGACTCGGCTTGCAGCGCATCCAATGCCCAATGAGCGTCTGTCGCGTCGTCTCCTTTTAGTCCGCCGGCGAGCGCTGCTTGCAACGCCAACCGTCGGGCAGTTTCCGGAGCAGCGGCCGATGCCACGGCAACATCGGGTTTCACGCCGCTGCCCTCCCAGTTGGCTTTCGTCATCGGATTGATCGGGCTGGCGAACGAGACGAACACATTGAAGCCGTTGCCGGCATCCACGGCCGCGCCGGGATTGGCCGCGCCCATGCTGGCTTCACCAACGACAGTGGCACGATTGGCACTTTGCATCGTGTAGGCGAAGGCCTCGGCCGCCGACGCGGTGCGCGCGCTGATCAGGATAAACAGTGGCGTGTCTAGACGCGGCTGCGGATGCCAATCGAGCGGCGACTCGCTCATCGTGCGACCGCGGCCGTGGAAGGTGTTGAAGATATCCGCGTCTTTCTTGACGAATGCACTGCTCAGGTAACCCACCATCTGCGGTGCACCGCCGCCGTTTTCACGAAGGTCGATAATCAGCGCATTCGTGCCGGAGAGTAATTGCAGCGCCGCATCCACGGCCCGGCGTGCCGGTTGGTCTGGTTCGCCAAACTCAAAACCGCCAAAATTGCGAAGATCGAGGTAGCCAATATTGCCAGGCAGCACATCAACGCCACGTACACCGTAATTGACGCGCCGGAGCGGGTCATTCGCCGGCAGCACGAGCTTTGGCCCAGTCGATTCCGCTGCGGCAGACGCCGCTTGCTTTGATTCCGCCCAGCTGACGTTGAAATGCGTGTCGAACGGATCCAACCACGTGCTTAGCTCGGAACTCAGCTCCCGCTCGTCTTGCAAGGCATCGAACTTGCCCGTCGATGCAGCGCTACGCAGTTTGGCAGCGATTTCCCTGGCGCGGGCTTCGTCGAAATAGTTTTCTTCGATGGCCGCAGCAATGCCCTCGACATGTACACGCGGCGTTTCACGCGCCTGGGCGCTGAAAGCGAGTGATAGCAGAGCGGTGGCTATCCCTTTGATCAGTAGCTTCTTCGGCATATTGTTCTCCTTGTACGGTTTAATTACCGTATGAGAGATACACGTAACGGTCTGCCGGTTGCAGTTAGTTGTAGAAAAAAACCGTAGTACGTCGGACAGACTACCTCGTGTGAAGTGCGCATCGGTCGGCGTGCCGATACATCCCGATGACCGCTTTCCGGCTGCCCAAGTGGGCCTCGTACAAACGGCCGTTCCTGGCCGAAAGCAGTCACTCGGTTGGTGTCAACAAATACTTCCTGGCGTCCCATTGGCGATCCATGTGCGCTGGCGCGGGTGCTTTGGCTGTTGCGTCTGCGCGCCGGGAGCGCGCTTCTTTGTTTTACCGGGGCCCCTCTGCGACGGTGATCGGTGGTCGCGATCAGCACGAAGTGCGGCCGCATGGATGCGGCCGGTCGGCGATCGCACATGGATGTGCGCCCGCCGACCAGCGGCCGCCGAGCACGAACCTGGAGGGCAGGATGCCCGGAAGGCGTCGCTGTGGGGTGGCGCTCTCTTTGGTGACTTTCTCTGGCGCCATTACCAGAGAAAGTTACTCGCGCGAGAGCGCGAAACATCTTTGTCGTGCCGCAGGCACGATGCACCCGCAGGGTGCCCGCTTGTGATCTTCGTGACGGAGGACATAGGGCGAAACGCCAATGACAAGGATCAACGGCAGCGGGGCAAGCCACGCTCTACAGGAGCAGGGCAACCACGCGTGGCACTTCCACCGCCCATCGCTTCATGCCTAGAATGGCTTGCTGCATTCAACAGAATGGCGTTCTGTGCGCAGCCTCGGGAGTTGGCGTGGTCAAGACAACAAGCGGATTGCGGTGGCTGGCGGTGCTGGGCCTGGCGGTGGGTAATGCCATGGCGGTCAGTCCGGATCATCAGGAATTCGAGGCGGCATTGGCGGCGCCGTTCCGCGGTGAGACGGGCGAGGCCCGCGAGTTGCGGCTGTTCTTTGCTTATCCGGATGCTGCAGAGCCCTCAACGGTGGCCTGGCGGGTGGATGTGCTCGGGCATCGCGACAGCGGCGTGCAGCGCAGCTGGCGCGGTGAGGAACGGCTGTATCGGCAGCCGATCGAAATAGCGCTGGGCTGGGACGGCGCCGACGCGCAAGAGCGTGCGCTGCCACGCGGCTTCTATCGCGTGCGGATGCGTGCGGTCGCGGGTGAACCGCTGGCGCTGCGCGCGGGTGGCGATACGCTTGAGCAGCGTGTTGATGCCGCGCTGTCCGCAGCAAACGACGTGATCGAACAGGAATGGGAAGTGCATATCGGTGCGCCGCCGGTTGTGGCGATGCCGGAGTTCGTGCGCCTGCCGATCGGCACGCAGGGCGGCCGCTCGACGCCGATTGCGGGCGGACTGCCCTACACGGTGTACCTGGGCAATCTGCATACCCAGAGCAATGATTCCGATGGTGGTGGCGCGATTCCCGGCTGCACGAGTTCACAGGGCGCACAGACCGGCGCCTTTGGACCCGGCGATGGCTTCGACTATGCGCGCAACCATGGTCTGGATTTTTCTGCCGCGACCGAGCACAACCATTACTTCGATGGAGCGTCGGGCACCAACTCCAGCGCCAATCCGCAGGTCGCGCACGACCGCTATCAGGCCGGGCTGGCTGCCGCACTGACCCGCAATGCCACGCAGCCCGACTTCCTCGCCCTCTATGGCATGGAATGGGGCGTGATCAGCAATGGCGGGCATCTGAACATCTTCAACTCGAACGCGTTGTTCGGCTGGGAGTTCAACAGCAGCAATCAGCTGATCGGCGATGTGTTTACGCCCAAGAGCGACTACCCCGGCATCTACGCGACGATGCGTGCGCGCAACCTGGTCGGGCAGTTCAACCACCCCGCAACGTCCGGCCAGTTTCTGGTCGACGGCGTGGCGCTCGGCTACAGCGCCGATGGCGACGAGGTGATGGTGCTGTCGGAGATCCAGAACACCTCGGCGTTCTCCAGCAACACTACCGAGACCGAGACCAGTCGTAGCCTCTACGAGGGTGCTTTCAAGAAAATGCTGGAAGCCGGATTCCACGTGGCTCCGGCCACCAACCAGGACAATCACTGTGCCAACTGGGGCGCCAGCTGGACCAATCGCACCGCCGTCCTGATCGAAGAGTCGCTGCCACTGAATCGCGAGAATTTTCTCGATGCGCTGCGCGCACGCCGGGTGTTTGCGACCAGCGACAAGGCATCGCAACTGGTGTTCGCCGGCAATGGCCATCTGATGGGTGCGCGTTTCGACAACTACGGAGCGCTGCAGCTCGACGCGCTGTTTTCCAACAATGCCGGGCGCACGGTCAGCCAGATTGAAATCCTCGAAGGCGTGCCTGGGCGCAATGGCACCGTCAGCGTTCTGGCGGCCACGCCGACGCACAGCTTCACGCCGAGCCTGGGTGCGCACTTCTACTACGTGCGACTGCTGCAGGACGATGGCAAGCTCCTGTGGTCGGCGCCGATCTGGGTGAACCAGTTGCCGGGCAGCGACACCACGGTGCCGACCGTGGCCGCGAGCGTAGTCGGTACGCGCGGCGAGATCGTGCTGCGCGCCAACGCCAGCGACAATGCCGGCGTGGTCAATACCCGGTTTCTGGTCGATGGCATCGAGCGCGGCCAGGATGCGACCGCGCCATACCGTCTGGACTTCGATTCCACGATGCTCAGTGATGGCATGCACACGCTCGTTGTCGAGGCCAGCGACGCGGCCTTGAACGTCGGCGTGTCGACGCCGGTGGATTTCATGGTCGACAACGCACCGCTGGCCGAACTGGTATTCGCGGACGGGTTTGAATGACGTGCCGCGTTGACGGGTAGGCTCCGCTGGCTCAGGGCCTGATCCCGGGTTCGCGCTTGCGTTCGGCACGATAGACGCCCTGGCGCGTCGCCAGATACAGGCTGCTGCCCGTGCCCTCGGGCACAATCATCAGCTGTGCCGCCGACGGCAATGCCGGCAATCCGGAATCTGCCGCCGCGTAGTGATTGCCACCATCGTCGCTGTATTCGATCAGGCTGGGCTGATTGCCGGCCACCGCGCGCACCAGATAGATCGCGTCCGAATGTTCGGGATCGCAGCCGATGTCGTGGATCCAGGCGCCCTCGTTGCCGCGTGCCTGCCAGCTGATGCCGCCGTCGACCGAGCGGAACACCCGGCCCGACCAGTTGCCCAAGCCGGCGCCGAGATAGACGACGCCGGGATCGCTTAGGCTCACGCAGAGACGGCCATTGCTGAGCACGGCGGGCAATCCGGCAGCACTGGGCCGCCAGGAGACACCACCGTCGTCGGAGCGCAGCACGCTGCCCTGGCGCGCGCCACTGCCATCTTCCCAGACCGCGAGCATCGCCGCCGGCGTCGAGAGTCCGCGACGCACAGGCACGATCTCGAGGTCAACGAACTCGCCGCGACCGGCGCTTTCGTGCACCTTCTGCCAATGTGCGCCGCGATCCATCGAACGCCAGATGACCCCTTCGTAGCCCTGCACCGGGCCGTAGTCCGCGCCCGCCAGCAGGATCAGATCGGGCGACTGTGCGCTGAAACGGATCGCGCGTACCTGGGTCTCGAACTGCGGACCCTGATCGGGACCCAGCGTCTGCCAGCTGCCATCGTCATTGCGCCGGTAGAGACCTTCCGGGGCGACCGTTGAGGGGCCAGCAGAAGCCGCATACAGAATGCCGTCGCTGGAATATTGCAGCGCATTGAACCGGGTCGCCGGCAAGGCCTCAAGCTGCCAGCTTGCGCCGCCATCGCCGCTGCTGAAGACGCGACCCTCATTGAGCCCATTGGCGGCGAGCGCGATCCGTTGCGGATTGCCGGGATCGATGCCGAGGGCACGCGCATCAACGGCCTGCATGCCCTGCGCCTGTTGCCTGAATTGAGCACCGCTGTTGTTCGAGATCAGGACGCCACTGCCGATGCTGGCGGCGGCGACCTCGGACTTGTTCTCGGGATGGAAGCGGAGGGCACGGATGCTGTGGCCTGCACTGGCGGCGGGATCGCGCTGCCAGTTGCGTCCGCCATCTTCACTGCGATGCACGCCATCACCTTCGGTGGCGAGCAGGATCAGATCCGGATCCTCCGGCGCCACTGCAATCGCATTCACCACGGCGGTCGGCCATTGCGGATCATGCAGGCGATACCAGTTGGCCCCATCGTCATCGGATGCCATCAGGCCGAGATGCTGCTGTCCCAGCAATTGGCCGCCGCCGACCAGGACGCGGCCGCGCGCAAACGCCACGCTGCGCAGCGGTCGGTTGCCAAAGGCAGCCGAACGATCGACCCAGCTCTGACCACCATCGCCACTGAGCCACAGCCTGCCGCCACCGAGATCACCCGCGAACACCGCGGCCATGCGCTGCGGCGCCTGCGGATCGAACGCGATTTCGCGGCAGGCCATCGCTGTCGCCATCGCCGGCGTACGATCGACCCAGCTGCGGCCACCATCGGCGGAACGCAGCAGGGTCTTGCGCTGGCGACCCAGGGCATCGCTGATGCCGGCCCAGATCACCGCGGGACGCGCGGGATCGATCGCGATATCGAGCACCGTGTCGTGCGTGCCGATTGCGAGATCACGCGCGCTCCAGCGGTTTGCGCCGGATGCGCTGGCGAACAGCCCATCCTGGCTGCCGATCAGCGCCTCGCCGCCGGCACCGAAGGCGATCGCATGTACGGCGCTGCCATCAAACTGCGGGTCGCTGTGCCAGCTGGCTCCGCCATCGGTCGAACGATAGAGGGCACCGCCATTGCCGCCGCTGCTCAGATAACCAGCGGCCAGCAGCAGGCCGGCCTGCCGGGGTGAATAGGCGAGGTCGGCGATATCGGCGCCGAACGGGCTGCGACGCTGCCACTGCAAGGGGGAAGCATCGACGGACTTGGCTGCCTGCGCGCAATCGGCAAGCGCGGCGAGCATGAACAACGCAATCTGCAGGACGCGACAGCAGGGGCTTCTCATCGGGGCGCGAACTCATCGGAACAGGAACGGCATCCTGATCCGCGGCCGCCGCAGCGGCATCGGCCCTGCGCCGAAATCCGGCTGCGAGAATTCGCAATGATGAATCGGCAGAATCGCGCCGCGCCTGATGGCGGCCGGCGCCCGCTGGATTACGCGCTGGCGTCCGGCTCGGCGGGGGCGACCTGTTCGCCGACATCGTGAAACCAGGCCGAGACCTCGCCGTTGAGCTTCATGGTCATCGAGTTGCCACGACGATCCAGCGAGCGGCCGACCGCGACGCGCACCCAGCCCTCGCTGATGCAGTATTCCTCGACGTCCTTGCGCTCATTGCCGCGAAAGCGCACGCCGACGCCGCGCGCCAGCGCAGCAGCATCGTGGAACGGACTCTTGGGATTGTTGGCCAGGTGATCGGGCGGCGTATCGGACATGGGCTTGGACTCGCGGGTACGCAGGAGCGTGGAACGCCCATTGTAGAGCAAGCCCGGCGCCGAAGATTTCGCGGCCGACTTATTCCTCGCGGACGACGCGCAGCACTTCTTCGGTCGAGGTGATACCGGCCAGGCAGCGATCCCAGCCGTCGCGCGCGATCGAAGGGGTGCGCGAGCGCGCGAGCTGTTCCAGTTCGGCCTCGCTGGCGCCATCGTGAATCAGTCGACGCATCGGGTCATCGACCTGGACCAGTTCATAGATGCCGGTGCGCCCCTTGTAGCCGGCAAACTTGCCGGTGAGGCCGGGTTTCGGCCGGCGCAGCTGCGGTCGCTCGCCGATGCCGCTGACCGCGAACGCTTTCAGTTCGGCATCGCTGGCGGCATAGGATTCCGACAGGGCCGGATCCAGGGTGCGCACCAGCCGCTGCGCCAGCACGCCGATCAATGAAGAAGAAAGCAGGAAGGGCTCGACGCCCATGTCGCGCAGACGCGTCACCGCACCGACCGCGGAATTGGTGTGCAGGGTGGACATCACCAGATGGCCGGTCAGCGAGGCCTGCACAGCGATCTGCGCGGTCTCCAGATCGCGGATTTCGCCGACCATCACCACGTCCGGGTCCTGGCGCAGGATCGCGCGCAGGCCGCGCGCGAAGGTCATGTCGACCTTGGTATTGACCTGGGTCTGGCCGATGCCATCGAGGTAGTACTCGATCGGATCTTCCACCGTCAGGATATTGCGGCTGGTGTCGTTGAGCCGGGTCAGGCCCGCGTACAGCGTGGTGGTCTTGCCCGATCCGGTCGGACCGGTGACCAGCAGAATCCCATGCGGGCGATGGATCATTTCATTGACCGCGACCAGCATCTGCGGATTCATGCCGAGCCTGGACAGATCCAGGCGTCCGGCCTGCTTGTCGAGCAGGCGCAGCACCACGCGCTCGCCATAGCCGGCCGGTATCGTCGATACACGCACATCGACCGGCCGCCCGGCGATGCGCAGGGCGATGCGGCCATCCTGCGGCAGCCGCTTCTCGGCGATGTCGAGCTTGGCCATCACCTTGATGCGCGAGACGATCGGCGCGGCGGCGGCCTTCTGTGGTGTCAGCACTTCGCGCAATACACCATCGACGCGGAAGCGCACCACCAGGCGGCTCTCGAACGGCTCGATGTGGATATCCGAAGCGTTTTCGCGGATCGCCTCGGTGAGCAGGGCATTGAGCAGGCGGATGATCAGGGCATCGTCGTCGCTCTCGGCGAGATCCTGCGGTTCGGGCAGTTCATCGGCGAGCGCATGCAGATCGACGCGGCCATCCATGTCGGCGACCATCTGGCGGGCATCGCCGCCGCCCTCGTAGAGATCGCGCAGCAGGCGATCGAAATCCGCCACCGAGTAGGGCTTCAGGCTGATCGGTGCGCCGCAGTGGCGGCGCAGTTCGATCAGGATTTCCGGACGCACGCCGGGACGATGGGCGATCTCGGCGACGCCCTCGTTCCAGCCGAGCAGGGTGGCACCGTTCTTGCGGGCGAACGCAAAACTGGGTCGGGCCGGCAGTTCGCGTGCAGCATCACTCATCGCGGGGCGTCGGCCTCGGGTGCGGGGGGTGCGGAGACTTCCGGCAGTACGGGTTGATCCTCATCGCGCACGAGGTTGTCGCTGCGTTCGCGCACCAGCAGTTGCTCGGCACGCAGGAAGTTGTACTTCTCCTGCGAGATGGTGTTCTCGGCATTGGCATCGCGCAGGATCGCCGGACGCAGGAACACCATCAGATTGCGTCGCACCAGATTGCTCTTGCGGAACTTGAACAGATTGCCGAGCAGGGGGATATCGCCGAGGCCAGGCACCTTGCTGACGCTCTGGGTGACTTCCTGGGTGGTCAAGCCACCAATCACCAGCATCGCGCCATCACGCAGCAGCACGCTGGTATTGATCTCGCGCTTGTTGGTCACCAGATCGGTGGCGCCGTCGGGTGTCGGTGCCAATGACGAGACAATCTGCGAAATATCCAGTGCGACCTCATCGCCCTCATTGATGTGCGGGGTCACCTTCAACTCGATGCCGACATCCTTGCGTTCAACGGTCTGGAAGGGGTTGGACGGCTGACTGCTGCCACCGGTGCCGGTATTGGTGTACTGACCGGTCAGGAACGGCACTTCCTGGCCCACCTTGATCACCGCTTCCTTGTTGTCGAGGGTGACGATCGACGGCTCGGACAGGATGTTTGTGCCGCTGTCACCGCGCAGCAATTTGGCGAGTGCACCGATTTCATAGATCGTGGTGCCGGGGCGGCCGCCTATGCCGGGCAGGGTGGTGGTGCCGCGGACGTAGCCCAGATTCAGACCGCCACCGACGGCGGCCAGAGGATCGGCGATGGCACCGATGATGCTGCCCGAGCCGCCGCTACCCGGAAAATTGGTACCGCCGATCAATCCTTCCTGACCCGACAGCCCATCGGTGGCCTGCCATTGAATACCGATCTCGGCCGCCGCCTCATCGCTGACCTCGGCGATGATCGCCTCGATCAGCACCTGGGCGCGGCGCACATCGAGCGAACGGACGATCGACTGCAGTTCACGGAACACTGCCGGCGACGCCGTAATGATCAGCGCATTGGTGTCGCCGTGTGCCTGGATCGTCGCGATCTTGGCGGCATCGGTCTTGCCATTGCTGCCGGTCAGGGTGCTGGCGACATTGTCGAGCACCGGCGCGAGTTCGCTGGCCTTGGCATAACGCAGATAGATCACCTGGGTGGCGTCGCTGTTTTCCAGTGGCGTATCCAGATGGCTGACCAGGGCGCGCAGCTTCAGGCGCGCGGCCTGATCGCCCGACAGCAGGATCGAGTTGGTGCGGGCATCGGCGACCGCCTTGCCGCCGCCATTGTTCTCCGGCACCAGTCGGGCCAGGGTATTGGCTACTTCGCTGGCGCTGGCATGGCCGAGCGGAATGACTTCGACGCCGTTCTCGTTCTCGGTATCGATGCGGCGGATCAGGTTTTCGATGCGGGCGACATTGGCGGCGCGGTCGATCACCACCAGCGAATTGCCCGAGGGACTCGCCATCAACTGTGCCGATTGCGGCTTCAGCGGCTGCAGCACCGGCAGCAGATCCTTGGCGGCGATGTGCTTGAGCACGATCACCCGCGAGACGATGGCATCGGGGCCGCTGCTGCTGTTCACCAGTGAGCCATCCTGCATGGCCATCGCCTCGGGCAGGATCTTGACCATATTGCCGGCCGGCACCAGGGCGAAGCCATGCACGCGCAGCACCGACTCGAACACCTCGTAGATCTCGGCGGCATCCATCGGCCGCGCCGACACCACGTTCACCTTGCCCTCGACGCGCGGGTCGATGATGAAGTTCTTGCCGGTGATCTCGCTGACCGTCGCAATCAGGGTGCGGATATCGGCATCCTTAATGTTCAGGGTGTTCTGCGCCGGGGCACCCGGGCTGCCACCGGGTGCATCCTGTGCCAGGCAGAGCGGCGCAGCGAGTGCGAGGTTCAGGGCCAGTACCAGCAATGTTGGACGCATGCGCATGGGCTTCCGATCAGTTGAGATCAACGTTGAGGTTTTCGATCTTGCCATTGCGCCGCACCGCGACGCTGAGACGACCACCCGAGGACAGGTTATTGAGTACACCGGCGATACGCCCGGGATCGCTGACATCGACGCCATTGACCTGGGTGACCACATCTTCCGGCTGCAGGCCAAGCTTGGCCAGCGACCCGGCATATTTTGCCGAAAACAGACGGACACCGACGAACTTGCCGTTCTCCATCACCGGGGTTGCGGTGACGTTTTGTGCCAGATCGCGCGGATCGGCGCCGAGCGACTTGCGCACGGCCTCCATATCGACGCCCTGCATCGGCAGTTGTGGCACGCCCATCACGCCGCCGGGAATCGGCATGCCGATGGCCGCGCCCGCAGGGGCAGCGCTGGCACCGCTGCGCGGCATCGTCGAAGAATTGCCTGCTGCGCTCGTTCCCGTGGTTGCCGTGCGTGGCTCGCGACTGAGCATCAACACCTCGGAGGCTCCGCCGCGCGAAAGCACGACGCGATCCTTCAGCACCTGATCGAGCACCACACCGGGCGCGACTTCGGCGCCGACCTTGAAGCCGGTCTCGACGCCTGCGGCATCGGCGATCATGGCGCGGCCGATGCGCGGGTCGCGGCCCGCCCAGACGCCGAGCAGGGTCAGCTGCAACTGGGTCTCGGGCGCATTGCTGGCCAGTGCGCGGTTGTCCTGCAGCGGCGCAGCATTGCCGAACAGATGCCAGCGCGACAGCGAAGCCGCGGGCGGTGCTGGTGCGCTGGTCTGCATCAGCGGCAGCGGTTCCGGTAACGGCTGATTCCAGTCCAGGGCCAGCCACAGCAACTTGCTGGCAATCCAGACCAGGGCGGCCAGCAAGGTGATCAGCACCAGCCACGCGGCCGGCGAGGCAAGGCGATGGCGAAAAGGCAGTTCGTGCAGCGGAATCGTCATGCTTTCAGTATTCAGTGGCGGTCGAGCGGACTCGGCAGGGAACAGCACCCGCAAACAGGGCGAAGCCTACCAGTGACCGCGTTAATGTGTCGGGGTTCCGCAGGGACTTCCGGCATGGTCACGCGGCCGAAGGGCTCAGTCCGGTTACGACCAGCATTTGGCCAGGGCGTCCAGACGGATTCTCGCTCTGGCCAGACTTGGCGAATTTGCCGCGGCCCGCGATGGCGACCAATGCGAATTTACCACTGCCCCGAGGCGGGCATTGTAACCAAGCCCTTGTCCGGCGATATCGCCACGCCTTACCAGCAAATCGTCCCGTACAGCGCGTGGAGCGCGTTGTGCCAGCGAAAGCAGTTCATGCTTGGGGTAGGCGAGTTCGTCAGGTTTGTCAGGAAGTTTGGTCGCGCGCGAACCAAGCAGTGCTTGCATGGCCTCATGATCGGCAAGCAGCCAGGATTCGATCGAACGGACGGCCACGCGGAATTGTAGACCGCCGGGCGCCTTCCGGTCCTTTAGCCACTGCTTCATGAGTTCAGGAGCGCGCCTTGCAGAGTCGAGGTCGGTGAGCAAGAGGACGGGCGTGCGGGTGGCGATCTGACAGAAACTTTCCAGCCGCGACCTGAGATACCCGTTGCCCTGCCTCCGAAGCCGCTGACCCACGGTAAACCCGGCCTCGGCGGCCAGGCGTTCTGCGACGAACTCGCTGAGTTCGTCTTCGGTGGCGATGCACAACTCCTTCATTGGAATTGCAACGCCAATTGCTGCGCGGACTGCGGGCGGGTCTTTGGCAAGATCACTTCGGCGACCGACAGCCCACTTTGAAGTGAGATCGCCTCGGCCTCGCTGATCGTGCTGATCGTCGTGCCTTCTGGGGTTGGTGTGAGACGAAGTACGCCCTTGCCGTCGATCCCAGGGTTGCTGAGCAATGCTTCACTATGGGTGCTGATGACGATCTGGCGCGCGTTGCGTTTGCCAGAGCCACGGACTCTGTTCAACAACAGCGGGATTTCCTTCACAATCGCGTCGTTGAGCGAGAGCTCAGGTTCCTCAAGAAGCAGCAGGGAATCTCCCTCGAGTAGAACCCAGAGCAATCCAAGTAGCCTCAGCGTCCCGTCCGAGAACTGCTCCTCACGCTGCCAACCCGCGTTCGGACGATGGTGAGAGTAGAGGGCCTCCAAGTGGGGCCTTCCATTTACGCCGTCTTGGACGTACCGAAGCTCCTTGAACTGCGGAACCGCGAGTTCGAGCGCCCGCGCGATTTTTTTCAATCTTGCTTCCCTTGTCCGCGGGGGTGACCGCGCCACCCGATCGAGAAACCCCTGGCCGAACGGGTCATCTTCCAGCAATTTTCCACCGATCTGATCCGCATATTTGAGGAGTTGCGGCACGATGTGGAGATACGTGATCCCACCAAAGTAGGTGGCTACATCGCGAAACTTGGAATTGGCCGCAATCTGCTCCAGGGCAGTCTGCGTCAGCCTGGCGCTATCGCGTCGGTCCTCCTCATCTGGGCGATCCAGGATATTTTTCCCATCAAAGAAGACCTGTTCGGTCGAAATCAACGTCTGCTGGGATCCCTTTTTTCCCGGTTTGAATCCAAGTTTGTAGCGCCAGACTGGCGAATCGGCTTCCGTACTTGTCGCCAATTCGAGTTCCAGCAATACCTCTGGATTGCTTCGTGCACGCAAGCACCGGAGCTTCTGTATGCCTCCGCGATCATGGATTGCCTTCTGCAGCCCGCCGCCTTGAGGCTTGCTGATGTCTCGCAGGAACCTGAAGACATCCAAGAAATTGGACTTTCCTGATGCATTGGCACCCAGCAGGTAGGTTCGATCTGTCAAATTCACATCGACGTCGCGAAAATTCCGCCAGTTCTTCAACCTCAGATGGGTAACGATCATCGGCGCCTCAAGTGCGATAAATCAGGGCCACAGGGTCGCAACTCTCTTGAGATTGGAGGGCACGGCCACCATGATGCCGGCGATACTACCCCGACGACCGGCTCAAGGTCTGGCCGCTGGGCGTCAGGGGCCAAGAAACCTTGGATCTCTGCGGCTAGAGTCTACGCGCCAGCATCCGCGCCAACAGCTTCGACTTGAAATCCCTGGGCTGGTCGAGCCCCACGCGAGTCAGCCGGGCCCGCTGCTCGGGCGGCGGATCGCCGGCAGTGAGGGCGCCGAGCAGGGCAAGGATACGACCGGAACGGCTGCTGGTATCGGCCTTGAGCCGGGTCAGGGCGGGCAGCAGGGCGAGTTCATCGGGCTCGAAATCCGAGCCGAACGGATAGCGTGCGTAGCCACCCTGCTGCTGAAAGGGGCGCAGGGCATCCTGCAGCGCGCGCGGCGTATTGCGCTGCCAGCGTTCCGGCGGCTGGAATCCGCGTTCGAGTTTGCCGGCGGCGCGCGCCTGCTCGATCAGGGCGGGCTGGAAGCGGGCGTCGCTGATCGCGAGCAGGCGCTTGACCACTTCCTGGTCGCTTTGGCCGCGCAGATCGGCAATGCCGTATTCGGTGATCACCAGATCGCGCAGATGCCGCGGAATGGTGATGTGGCCATAGTTCCAGACGATATTTGAACTGGCGCCATCACGGGCCTCGCGCACCGAGCGCAACATCAGCGCCGAGCGGCCATTGGGAATGGCATGCGCCATCGCGACGAAGTTGTACTGGCCACCGACGCCGCTGACGACACGGCCATCGGCCAGGCCATCGGAGACGGCAGCGCCGCTCAGGGTCTGCATCATGCAGGTATTGAAGAAGCGGGCGTCGAAGCGCTGCGCGATATCGAGCGCCTCGCGGCCACCGTAGAGTTCGTTGATGAAGCTGACCCGGGTCATGCAGAGACCCTCGAAGTCCTCGTCGCCGAGCGCAGCCAGCCAGCGATAGAGTTCTCGCGAGCCCAGATAGAACGCACCGTGCAGATAGCGACCGCCGCGCAGGCGACGGCCCTGGATGCGCTGGCTCAGTGCGTGACGGTTGTCCTGATCCAGCAGATCGCTGCCGATCCGGCTGCCATCGGCCAGATGCAGCACACCATCGGCTACCAGCGAACCTTCGGGCAGCAGGCCGAAACGCATCAGCCATTCGACTGCCGGGCGATCCAGGGTGCCCGGCAACTGGCCGGCTTCGATCAGTCGCTCCAGCGTGCAGGTATCCGCGGTCTCGGCAATGAGACCGGCATTGAGCAGGCGCTGCAGACCCAGATCATCGAATACGCGTCGACGCAGGATGCCGGCGCGGCGCAGATGCATGAAGCCATCCATCACCATCTCGCTGGCGCCATAGAGACCGCGCTCGAACACGGATTCGCCACCGACCTGGGCGATCAGCGCATCCGCAGGACCGCCGCGCAGTGCCGCCAGCAAGCCGACATAGTCGCGGTTGTGGCTGTGGCGCTGGATCAGTGCATGCACCAGGGCATCGGACAATGCCCCGATGCCGATCTGCAGGGTGCCACCATCACGCACCAGACTGCTGGCGTGCAGGCCGATGGCATGTTCAAGCGCGATCACCGGCTCACGTGGCAGCGCGAACAATTTGTGCGCGGGCGTAGCGACCAGCAGATCGGCAAAATCGAGGCCCACCTCGATGTCATGCTGCAGGAACGGCAGATCCGGGTGTACGGCGCAAACCATCAAGGGGCGCGGCTTGCCGAGTGCGGCGAGCGCATCGAGGGCATCGAAGGTCAGGTCGGGATTGCAGGAAAGGCTGAGCTGGTCGCCGCGACGTGCCACCAGTTGCAGCATCACATTCATGCCGATATCGGCCAGCTGGCGCGCGACATGGGTGTAGTTCAGGCTGATGTAGTGGCGCTGCGCCTCGGCGCAGCCGAGCCAGGCGCCGGACTGGAAATAGAACTCGTGCACCTGGATGCGCGGGCACAGCGTGCCCTTCTTCAACTGCCGCACGTAGTCGAGCACCGGATAGTCATCGCCGAACTGGCGCGCGATGAACGGGCCGGCGAACGCCGACTCCAGGCCGGGACCGGGCTGAGGCACATCGAGCGAGAGCGCGGTGTACAAGGTGAGTTTCAACGAAGGGTCCGCTGCCACCCGTTGCGTCAGCGCATTGATCAGATGATTGGGCTTGCCGAGGCCAAGCGGCAGCCCGGCAATGATATGCGGCCCTGCCACCGCAACGATGCGCTCCACTGCGGATTCGATCGTGGTGGTTGTGGTGCTCATCGGATTCCCTGATTCTGCGGCATCGCGGCGATCACGAAAGCCAGAAGCGGATACTACTGCGCGGGCCAGCGCCTGCGGCATCCCGGCCTCGCGGCTGAATGCGGGCCGACCCTGTCAGCCGAACGCCCGAATCGCTGCAGCGCCGGATGGCAGAATGCAGCACCCGCGCCGAGGACCCCGCATGAATCCAGTGATGCCGACTGCAGTTTTTCCCGAGACGAGGACAAGGCGTACCCGCAAGTCACCGCGCTGCTGGCCGCTGATCGGTCTGCTGCTGATCCTGCTCGGCGCCTGCGCAAAAAAATCGGTCAGCGAAGCGGGCGCGGGCGCCGGATCGGCCGAACTGCCGGCCGCGGCATCCCATGACGCCGGGCTTGCCTATGAACACGAGTGGACGCTTGAGGTGCCCGGTGCCAAGGCGCCGGCACTGCTGGCCGAGGCCCAGGCTGCTTGCGTCGAACACCGTCATGGTCCCTGCCTGCTGATCTCGGCACGACAATCCAGCGCAGGCTACGAGGCCGGCACCATCAGTGTTCGAATCGAGCCGAAGGCCGGCACGATCTGGCTCCAGGGCCTGACTTCTGGCGGCAGGGTGCTGTCGAGCAAGACCGTCACCAGCGATCTGAGTCAGCCGATCGCGGATACTGCGCGCAATCTGGAACTGCTGCGCACACATCGCGACACCCTGGCCGCGCTGTACAAGCGCAGCGACCTCGGCGTGGCCGATCTGATCACGCTGTCGCGCGAGATTGCCAGCGCCAGCGGCGAGATCGAGGCCGCCGAACGCAGCGGCGCGGAACTGCGCCAGCGCGTCGAGACCCATCTGATCACGGTGCAACTGCAGCGGCCAGCCAGCGAACTCGAGTCTGCGGACAGCAGTCTTGGCGAGGTGATGGACGAGCTCTGGGATGAGGCCTTCGAGGGCCTGATGGGCGGCGTCATCGTGCTTGCCTATCTGGTCCCGGTACTGCTGCTGCTGTTCCCGCTGCTGCTGATCGCGCGCTGGATATGGCGGCGTACTGCGCCGCGTGCACGCCCGGCTGAGCGGACCTGATTCATGGATCCTGGTCATGTGATCCTGCTGGCGCTGATCCAGGCGCTGACCGAATTCCTGCCGGTATCGAGCTCAGGCCATCTGGCCCTCGCCGGATTCTTTCTGGGCTGGCCGTATCAGGGCCTGAGCTTTGATCTCGCCCTGCATTTCGGCACGCTGACCGCCGTACTCGTCTACTACCGGCGCGATCTCTGGCAGATGACCGAGGCCGTGTTGTCGCGCAGCCAGACCGCACCAGCGCGCCAGCATCGGCAACTCGGCTGGGGTCTGGTGCTGTCTACCGTGCCGGCACTGATCGCCGGCGCCTCGATGGGCGACGCCTTCGCCGAGTCGTTGCGTCTGCCGCTCTTGATCGCGATCAACCTGATCGTCTTCGGGATCCTGCTCGGCCTCGCCGATCGCTACGGCAAGCAGCAGCGCGATGTCTGGTCGATGCGTTACTCCGATGCCCTGTTGATGGGCCTGGCGCAGGTGCTCGCCCTGATTCCCGGCGTATCGCGATCGGGCATCACCATGACCGCGGGGCTTGCGATGGGGCTCAGCCGCGTCGATGCTGCGCGCTACACCTTTCTGATGTCGGTGCCGATCACCGCAGCCGCCAGTGCGCATGGCCTGCTGAGCCTGATCAAGTCGAACGAGGCAGTGGATGTGCCCGCCTTCGCCCTCGGGGCCGCGATCTCGGCAGTCGCGGGCATTGCCTGCATTCACTTCCTGCTTGGACTCCTGCGTCGCGTCGGCTTATGGCCCTATGTGGTCTACCGCGTCGCGCTCGGTATCGTGGTGCTGGTGATGCTGGCGCGCGCGGGAGCGGGCTAGGCAGCGATCGATGCGGTTCACTACGCTCACCACATCAATTCGAACTGCGTGAGCGCCGAGGGATTGCCCAAGAGCTGGCGCGCGCTGGAACGGGTTGATTCCCAGGGGCGTCTATGTTCCTCCGGTACGCTCTCGCGAGGAACTCGAAAGTTGGGTGTCTGTTTCTTGCTGGGCACAAACGCCGAGAATGGCGCAACCCCGGCATGCAAGAGTGTTCGATGTAATCAGCGCAGGCCGGCCCTCGGCCCGCAACTCAGCCATAGGCCCGGAGAGAAGTACCAATGTTCAGATTGATCGCGATTGTCGCCATGGTCGTTTCGCCCGTCGCGTTGAGCTCAGACAGCGAATGCAGTGATCGCCCGGAATGCTGGCCCGAAGGCAGTGCCATGCACACCGGTTTGACCGGAAGGCAGGAGCTTGAGAAAGCCGACAAGGAGCTCAACAAGGTCTACGCCCGCATCATGGCCAGCCTCCCCGCCGATTCAGCCGATGATCATCCCAGACGCTCGCTCATCGAGGCCCAGCGCGCATGGATCAAGTGGCGTGACGCCCACTGCAATCTGGTCGGTGAAATCAGTGGCGGCATGCGCATGTGGAAATCCGCGTATTCCTCGGTCTGCCTCGCCGATGTGACCAGCGCCAGAACCGCGCAGCTGATCGAGTTGTTCGAAGGCGATGACGAGGATTGAGCATTGCGCGTGGCAGCGATCTGCCTGAACGCTGATGATTTGTCCAGGAGCCGATGCGGTTCACTAAGTTCACCGCATCGATTCGAACCGCGCGAAAGCCGGTGGTCGCCCAAAGGCCGATGCGGTTCACTGCGTTCACCGCATCCTACGGTGGAGCGGCGTGTTTGCAGGATGTGGTGCGCATCGCGAACCGGTGCGCCCGTGAGGGCGCACAGCCAGCGGGGTGGAAGTCCCCGTCGAGGTTATCCACGGCCTCGTAGTCGAAAGTAACTGCGTCGGAGCGATCCGGGGTGGAGAGCAACT
>JALHNO010000021.1:0-383 GCA_022843465.1 Pseudomonadota bacterium
AAGAGCGGCATCCACGGGAGGAGCAACAGACAGAGCAGCAACCAAGACAAAAACAACGCACGGGTACTTGACAAGCAATTGCTCATAGAAGGGCGCAATAAGCGCAGCGCATTGCGCCGGATCGGTTTTGCGTGGCATTGTCTGCCCGACCATAATGAAGCCATGGGGTGCTGCACACCTCCGCAGCAACCATCCCTGGTGCACAACACCCGGCCCGGCCATCCATGGCCGTGCGTTCAACGCAGCTCGCCATGCGATTCAACGCATGGCGAAAACGCCCTGCACACCTCCGCAGCAACCATCCCTGGTGCACAACACCCGGCCCGGCCATCCATGGCCGTGCGTTCAACGCAGCTCGCCATGCGATTCAACGCATGGCGAAA
>JALHNO010000021.1:393-82670 GCA_022843465.1 Pseudomonadota bacterium
CATGGCGAAAACGCCCTGCACACCTCCGCAGCAACCATCCCTGGTGCACAACACCCGGCCCGGCCATCCATGGCCGTGCGTTCAACGCAGCTCGCCATGCGATTCAACGCATGGCGAAAACGCCCTGCACACCTCCGCAGCAACCATCCCTGGTGCACAACACCCGGCCCGGCCATCCATGGCCGTGCGTTCAACGCAGCTCGCCATGCGATTCAACGCATGGCGAAAGCGCTGCGTTTCACCCCGGAAGGGAGCAACGGTAGTAGCTGATTCGGGTGCCGGGGTTCGGCCGGCGGAGGCCGCCACTCCCCAACAACAAGGCAGGGCGCAATAAGCGCAGCGCATTGCGCCGGATCGGTTTTGCATGGCGTTGTCTGCGCGACGAAAGAGAAGAGCTGCGGCGCACTGCGCTGCGCTTGTTGCGCCCTTCTTCGAGGCTGTAGATGCGGTAGGACGCGGCCATCAGCGGCCGGATTCGACGCGATTGCGACCCTTGCCCTTGGCGCGATAAAGAGCCTTGTCGGCGACCGCCAGTACCTCGCGCGGACGCCGGTGCTCGTTGCAGCGGGTGGCAACGCCGAAGCTTGCAGTAACCGAAACATCCTGCGGCTTGGACAGCTTCTTGCTGCCGCTGACGGCAGGGCGTACGCGAATGCGGGTCTTCTCCAGCGCCAGCCGCGCGCGCTCGCTGCCTTCCATCGCCCGCGCCAGATCCTGCGTATCGAAGACGACACAGAACTCTTCGCCACCATAGCGGAACGCCTGTCCGCCACTGTGTCGGCGCAGCAGCGCGCCAACCTCGCGCAGCACAATGTCGCCTGCGGCATGACCATGACTGTCATTGAACTGCTTGAAGTGATCGACATCCACCATCGCCAGCGTGTAGCGATTGCCGAGCCGCTCCAGCGCTTCATCCAGCGAACGCCGGTTCGGCAGGCCAGTCAGCGCATCGATGAAGGCCATGCGGTAGGAGCCATAGAGGATGCCGAGCAGAATCACCACCGCCGCTGCGGCCAGCAGGGTGTCGGCCTGCAGGCCATGCCACCAGCGCAGCCAGGCGGCAGCGACCAGCAGCAGACTGATGGCAGCGGTGGCTTCGGCGATTGCCGCGCGAAGCACGTAGCGAAGCAGACAGAGCAGTACCGCCGCCACACTGATCCAGGCGGCGCCGACCAACGGATCCTCACCCGGAAGGGAGGCACGGAACAGACGGGTCACATCGATCAGGATATGCGCCGGTGCCTTGACCACGAGGGCAAGCAAGGCGGCCACCACCAGCATCAGGCTGAGCTGTGGTCGCGCCAACCAGCGCGACTCCGGAACCGCGGCGACGACCAGACAGAGCCAGGGCACGAAAGCGACGGCAGCTGCGGCGTAGTGCCCCATCGTCGCTTCCAGCCGCGCCGCCGACAGCAGCGCGATCAGCACCGACAGGTGCACCAGCCGTTGGCGATGGAAAAAAAATCCCAGCACCAGGGCGGCGAGCGCGAGCGTCAGCGATATCCAGACTGTGGCGGGCATGAGGTCCTGGGGCGAAAAACCCAAAGCTAGCATGCCCGCCGGGGGCTACGTGGCCCCGGCGCGAATTCACCGTCCGGGGCAACCCGACAACTACTCCGCGCGCGATTCCCTGCCAGCACGCTCAACTTCGCCGACATCGACCTGACCACGCGGCGCATCGATCCAGACCTGTTCCTGCCAACGGAAATATTGCTCCGGTTTCCAGTACTTGGCGGCGCAATACTGGGACCCGTCGACTTCCATGAATCCGCCGGCGCCATCGCTGATCATCACCTTGAGCGCGCCGACAAAGCCGGTCCGGCTGCCCGTGGTCTGATTGCGGGCACGACGCAGCGCGGCCTCGATGCGCGGCTTGGCGACGGCGTCACCGTATTCGGCATAGATGGCATCGCCGATCACCAGGGCGCGCTCACGCTCGGTCGGTTCCAGTTCGGCCCAGTAGCGCTCCCGCTTGATCAGCAGATCGCGGTAGTGGCGCTCGGCGGCAAGATCCATCCAGGCGTAGGCAATGGCACGATCTGCCGCAACGCCCTCACCGCGCCAGTACATCTCGGCGACCATGGCCTGCGAGGGCTTGTCGGCATGCCGGGCCGCCCGCTTGAATTGCTTGAGCGCGTCTTCGTGACGCCCATCAAAGTAGCTCTTGGCGCCCTCGGTCCGCCAACGCAGATCAGGATGGCCCGCAAGAAAACTCGCCGATTGCGTCAGCGCCTCGGGCTGCTCGGGCTTGCTGGATTCCTCAGCGGCGCCAGCGAACGAGGGGATCAGCAGCACCGCCATTGCGAGCAGAATACCGGTGCAGCCGCTGGAACGAACTCCTTTCATTTTGATGCTCCTGATAAAGACGCTTGCCATCCTCTCAGGCAACATCTGAACCGCTCTGGTCCAGGCCGCTTGCGCGGGTGCTGCCTCACGGGAATCTTGCCTATGACCACGGCCTGGCACCACTGACAGAAGTCAGCCCGGACGGATGCACGAGCCCGAACCCGGATCGGGCCGAAGCGGCGAGCCTGAACGCCCGAGGCCGCGTACACTTTGCGCCGACATTCCAACTGCCAGACTGAACCCATGAACAATCCGTCATCCGATCCGCCAGTGCGCACGGGCGGAACCAACCGGCTGCGCGCCGCGGCGGTTTCGCTGGCGCGCTGGTTCGACAACAGCACTGCCTCGCCGGCTGCCGAAAGCGAGCCCGAGCGCATCGACTGGCTGCGCGTCATTCCCTTCATCGGCCTGCACATCGCAGCCGCCTTCGTGGTGGTGGTCGGCTTCTCCTGGATTGCGCTGGCAACTGCCGTGGCACTGTACGCGTTGCGCATGTTCGCCATTACCGGCTTCTATCACCGTTATTTTTCGCACCGCAGTTTCAAGACCTCGCGCCTGCTGCAGTTCATTTTCGCGCTGATCGGTACTTCCAGTGTGCAGCGCGGCCCGCTGTGGTGGGCGGCGCACCACCGCGGCCATCACCGCCACGCCGACACCGAACATGACGTCCACTCGCCGGTGACACGGAGCTTTTTCTGGAGCCATATGGGCTGGTTCCTGACCCGCGGTGGCTTCGCCACTGATACCAGCCGGATCCCGGATCTGGTGAAGTTTCCCGAACTGCGCTGGCTGGACCGCTTTGACGTGCTGATTGCGATCGCGCTGGCGACCTTTCTTTTTGTCGCCGGTGGCTATCTTGAGCGCAACCACCCCGAACTTGGCACCAGCGGCCCCCAGTTGCTGATCTGGGGATTCTTCGTGTCTACCGTGGTGCTGTTTCATGCCACGGTTTCGATCAACTCGCTGGCGCACCGCTTTGGCAGCAGGCGCTATGCGACCGCCGACAACAGCCGCAACAACGGAGTGCTCGCGCTGATCACCTTCGGCGAGGGCTGGCACAACAACCACCACCACTTCCCGGCATCGGCACGCCAGGGATTTTTCTGGTGGGAGATCGACCTTACCTGGTACGTGCTCAAGATGATGAGTTGGTTGCACCTGATCTGGGACCTCAAGAGCGTACCGCCGGAGCGCAAGTACGCTGGCGCCGCGGCCTGATATGCGCATTGCCATCATCGGATCAGGAATCAGCGGACTCGGCGCCGCCTGGCTGCTTTCGCGCCAGCACGAGGTGGTGGTGTTCGAGGCCAGCGACTACGCCGGCGGCCATACCCATACCCATGATATCCGGCTGGGCGAGCGCGACTACCGGATCGATTCTGGCTTCATCGTCTGCAATCCCGCGCACTACCCGCATTTCATGCGCCTGCTTGCCGAACTCGAGGTTCCGACCCAGGAAACGACGATGAGTTTCGCGCTCAGCAATGAGCGCAGCGGCCTGGAGTACAACGCGACCCGGCTAAACACGCTGTTCTGCCAGCGACGCAATCTGCTGTCACCCCGCTTCTGGCGGATGGTGCGCGACATTCTGCGTTTCTACCGCGAAGCGCCGGCCCTGCTCGATGCGCCCGACCCGGGTCCCAGCCTGGGCGAATATCTCGATCGGCAGGGCTACTCGGCGATGTTTCGCGATGATCACCTGGTGCCGATGGCGTCGGCACTGTGGTCGTCACCGTCGCGCCGCATTCTGGAGTTTCCGGCGCGCTATCTGGTCCAGTTCATGGCCAATCACTGCATGCTGCAGACCAGTGACCGGCCACCGTGGCGGGTGGTACGCGGCGGCTCGAAAACCTATGTCGAGGCCTGGACGAAAAAATGTAACGCTCACCTGCGCCTGGCGACGCCCGTCGCCAGCATCCGTCGCCACCACGACGGCGTGACGGTGAACAGCGCACACGGCGCCGAACGCTTCGACCAGGTCGTGATGGCCTGCCACAGCGATCAGGCGCTCGGCCTGCTGACCGATGCCAATGAACTCGAACGCGATATCCTCGGTGCGCTGCGCTTTCAGGACAACGACACCGTGCTGCACACCGATACCCGCCTGCTGCCCCGCAACCGCAAGGCCTGGGCGGCGTGGAATGCCCTGGTACTTGCCGATGCCGACGAGGTCTGCACGGTAACCTACGACATGAACCAGTTGCAGCGCATCGAAGCCCCGGAGACCTTCTGCGTCACGCTCAACTGCACGGATCGGATCGATCCGGCCCGCATCCTCAAGCGCATGCGCTACCGCCACCCGGTTTATGACGAGGCCAGCGTCCGCGCACGTGCGCGGCGCAGCGAGATCAGTGGTCAGCAGCGTACCTGGTACGCCGGCGCCTACTGGGGCTGGGGCTTTCATGAAGATGGCATGCGCAGCGCGGTCGATGTCGCCAGCGGGCTCGGCGTGCACTGGCCATGAATTCCACCGCCGCGACCAGGATGCCACGCTCGCCGGCGCCGGTGCTGATGGCAACCGATCCCGCGCCTGCCGCTGCGTCGGCCAGCGCCATCTACGTTGGCCACATCAGTCATCGCCGACACCGTCCGCACCCGCATCGGTTCGGCTATCCGCTGTTCATGATGTACCTGGATCTGGCTGATATCGGGGCATGCTTTGCCGGTCGCTGGTTGTGGTCGGTGAATCGGCGCAATCTCGCGGAATTCCGCCGCAGCGATTTCCTCGGGCCGGCCGACATCCCCCTCGATCAGGCCGTACGCGATCGCGTCGAACAGGAGACCGGTCAGCGCCCAGGCGGGCCGATCCGGATGCTGGCGCACCTGCGCTACTTCGGCCTGTCCTTCAATCCGGTGGCGTTCTACTACTGTTTTGCTGGCGATGGCACAACCCTGGAAACCATCGTCGCCGAGATTACCAATACCCCGTGGCGTGAACGCCATGCCTATGTCCTGCCGCTCAGCGAGGCGACTGGTCAGGGCAGGATGCATGCCTGGGAATTTGCCAAGCAATTCCATGTTTCGCCGTTCCTGCCGATGGATCGCCGCTATCACTGGCGTTTCAGCCATCCAGGGGACAAGCTTCGCGTGCATATGCGGGTGATCGCCGACGCCGCAACCGAATTCGATGCCAGCCTGCGCCTGCAACGCCGGCCACTGTCTGGTTGGGGCCTCGCGCGCAGCCTGCTGCGCTTCCCGCTGATGAGCCTGCAAGTGGTGCTGGCCATCCATTGGCAGGCCTTCTTCATCTGGTGCAAACGCAATCCGGTCTACGATCATCCCCACAATGGGAAACCGAAATGACTGCAGCCAACAGCGATTCACCAAACAGCCACCGACCCGCGCTCGCCAATGAGGCGCAGGCCTTGAGCATTGCCGCGCTTGCCGATGGCCGCCAGCAGCCTATGACGCATACGGCGCTGACCCGCTTCCTGCGGGCGCGGCTGTTCAAACAATTGAGCGCCCTGCGCGACTGCGAGATCCGCATTGTCGACGACGGCACCACAACGGTGCTTGGCCACGCCGCCGCCGATCCCGCGACCACATTGCGCGCCGATCTGCACATACGTTCTGCGGAGTTCTACCGGCGGGCAGCTGGCAATGGCAGCGTCGGTGTCGCCGAGGCGTACATGGACGAACTCTGGCATTGCGATGATCTGACTGCACTGGTGCGCATCTTTGTCCGCAATCGCGATCTGCTGGACGCAATGGAGACCGGCAGCGCACGCATCGGCGGCTGGCTGATGCGCCTGCTCAATACCTTGCGCCGCAATACCCGCAGTGGCAGCCGTCGCAATATCGCCGAGCACTACGATCTTGGCAACGACATGTTCCGGCTTTTCCTTGATGAGAACCTGATGTACTCGTCGGCGATTTTCCGCAGCCCCGACGAGCCGCTGCAGACAGCGGCAACCCGCAAGCTCGAACGGATCTGCCAGAAGCTCGACCTGAAGCCAGGCGATCATGTGCTGGAAATCGGCACCGGCTGGGGCGGTTTTGCACTGCATGCGGCCCGGCACTACGGCTGCCGCATCACCACCACCACGATCTCGCGCGAACAGCATGCGCTGGCCAGCGAGCGGATCGCGCAGGCCGGGCTGTCCGATCGGGTCACCCTGCTGACCCAGGACTACCGCGATCTCGAAGGCAGCTATGACAAGCTGGTTTCAATCGAGATGATCGAGGCCATCGGCCACCAGTACCTGGAGACCTTCTTCGCCAAGTGCAGCAGCCTGCTCAAGCCGGACGGCATCGCCCTGGTCCAGGCGATCACGATCGAGGATCATCGTTACGAGCAGGCGCTCGGCGCCGTCGATTTCATCAAGCGCTACATCTTTCCGGGCAGCTTCATTCCTTCAATCTCGGCCATGCTCTCGGCTTCGGCGCGGGTGTCTGATCTGAAACTGTTCAACCTGGAAGACATCGGACCGAGTTATGCCCTCACGTTGCAGCTCTGGCACCGACGCTTTGTCGAGCAGATCGGGCAGGTACGCACCCTGGGCTACTCGGATCGTTTCATCCGGATGTGGCGCTGGTACTTCGCCTACTGCGAGGGCGGCTTCCTTGAGCGCTCGATCGGTGATGTCCAGATGCTGATGGTCAAGCCCGGCGCGCGACCGCGCCAGTACCTGCCCGACCTGTCGCCCTCGCTATGAATATCTGGGTGAACATCATCGGATTCCAGCTGGTCTGGCTGGCAGCAGTTGCGGGCGCCGGCCATGGCCTGTGGTGGGCCGGTCTACCCGTGCTCGCGCTGTTTGCGGCCTGGCAGTACCGGGTCAGCCTGGTGCCGCGGGCCGACGGCAAGCTGGTATTGCTGGCCGCGCTGCTGGGCTTCGGCGTCGATAGTGCATTCGCGTCGGCACGCTGGCTGGAATATTCATCGGCCCAGCCCTGGCCCCTGCTGGCACCAGTCTGGATCGTCGTGCTGTGGATGGGCTTTGCGCTGACACTGAACCATTCGATGCAGTTTCTGCGCGGGCGCTACCTGCTGGCGACCGCGCTCGGTGCGCTCGCAGGCCCGCTCGCCTATCTGGCCGCCGAACGCGTCTGGGGTGCCGTACGCATCGACACCTCGCAAGGGCCGGTGCTGCTGGCACTGGCGCTGGCCTGGGCCATCGTCACTCCTTTGCTGATCGCAATATCGGTGCAATGGGCGCATGCCGAGAATGCGGCCGCCACAGAGGCCAGAACATGAGCGCGGCACTGGCACCTCTGCCGGCGTTCGCCGTGGTCGCTCTGCTCGTCATGATTGCGGTCTGGGAGCTGCAACGACGCACCCGCAATGCCGGCTATGTGGATGTCGCCTGGGCGCTGATGCTGGGTTGCGCGGCGCTCTACTTCGGCTGGATCGGAACCGGAGACATCCATGCGCGCACCCTGATCGCCGCCATGGGTGGGCTCTGGGGCTTTCGCCTCGGCCTGCACCTGGTGGCACGCGTGCTGGCCGAACCCGAGGACGGTCGCTACGCACACCTGCGCGCGCACTGGAAGGACGATCAGACCAAGCTGCTGGGCTTCTTCGTTTTCCAGGCTGGGCTGACTGTCCTGTTCGCTCTGCCGTTCCTGGCCGTGGCGCAGAATCCGCAGGCACCGAGCGTGCTCGCCGCGGCTGCTGCCATCGCCATCTGGCTGATCAGCTGGCTCGGCGCCTCCATCGCCGACCGCCAGCTGACCCGCTTCCGCGGCAATCCCGGCAACCGCGGCCAGACCTGTCGCGTCGGGCTCTGGCGCTACAGCCGGCATCCCAACTATTTCTTCGAATGGCTGCACTGGTTCGCCTACGTGATCCTTGCTATCGGTTCGCCGCTGTTCTGGTTCAGTGTGGCCGGGCCCGTGCTGATGTTTCTGTCACTACGGTTCGTCACCGGGATCCCGTTCGTCGAGGCGCAGTCGCTGCGCTCGCGTGGCGATGACTATCGCGAATACCAGCGCACGACCAATGCCTTCTTCCCCTGGTGGCCGCGCAATTCCACGCGCTGACCGGCGCCCTCTTCTTCAAGGCGAAAGCATTGCCATGAGTACTACGCTGGAACAATTGCATCAACTCAGCGGACCAGAATCGTTCTGGAGCGGCATCGGGCTCGCCGAGCGCGGCCTGCTGCCCGATCCGGTGCTGCGCCTGGGCATCCGCCGCCTGTGCGCCGAGCGCCTGCGTCAGGAGTACCAGGGCGACTGGTTCGAGCGACTGTGCGGTCGCGTACACGAACTGCGGCAAAGTCCGATCGCGATCCACACCGACGCTGCCAACACCCAGCATTACGAGGTGCCAGCGGCGTTCTTTGAACTCGCGCTCGGCAAACGCCTGAAGTATTCGAGTTGCTATTACCCGCGCGGCAACGAAACGCTCGACGAAGCCGAACTGGCGATGCTGGATCGCTACTTCGAAGCGGCCGAACTCCGCGATGGCCAGGACATCCTCGAGCTTGGCTGCGGCTGGGGCTCGCTGACGCTCACCATGGCCGAGCGCCTGCCCAATGCCCGGATCACCGCAGTATCCAATTCCAGGACCCAGCGCAGCTTCATCGAGGCGGCCTGTCGCCAACGTCAGCTCGACAACGTGCGCGTGATCACCATGGATGTCAATCGTCTGGAACTCGATGCCGGCGCCTTCGACCGCGTGGTCTCGATCGAGATGTTCGAGCATATGCGCAACTACCAGAGCCTGCTCGCCCGCATTGCCTCCTGGCTGCGCCCCGGCGGCAAACTGTTCGTCCATATTTTTTGCCACCGGGAACTCTGCTACCCGTTCGATACCGACGGCAACAATGACTGGATGGCGCGCCACTTTTTCACCGGCGGTCTGATGCCCTCGGCCGACACCCTGCTCTGGTTCCAGCGCGACTTGCGCCTCGAGGAGCAGTGGCGGCTTGACGGCAGCCACTATCAGCGCACCGCCAATCACTGGCTGGCCAATCAGGACCAGCGTCGCGACGAGGTCCTGCGCGTGCTCGCCGAGGCCTATGGCAGCGAGCGTGCCCTGCTCTGGCATCAGCGCTGGCGGATGTTCTGGATGTCCTGCGCCGAACTGTTCGGCTATCGCGATGGTTCACAGTGGATGGTCGGCCACTATCGCTTCAGCAAACCCTGACCGGACAGCGCCCGTCTGGGAAGCGCTGAACAGGTCACTGCTGCGACTTAACCACAGCGCTTTCGCACGCCGGCCCGAAAGTGCTTCGGAGTTTGCCTCCTGAGCCAGGGGCTGCCGCGGCCGCGGATCTGGCCGGAGGCCTGCTGACAGGCCAGGCCGAATTCGTGCGCCGAGATAACCGCCGATGCACCCGGCATGGCATGCTTGAGCAATGACCTGCCCGGTATCTGCTGCCCTCAGTGCCTTTCTGCTCAGCCACAAACCGCGCGAGCACGGCCGTCTGATCGTGGCGTTCAGCGGCGGCATGGATTCTTCCGTGCTGCTGCACGCCCTCGCCCGCCATGATCTGGTTCCGCGCCGGCATCTGCTCGCCGTGCATGTCGATCATCAACTGCAGGCCGCCAGTGGCTATTGGGCCGAACACTGTGCGCGCATCGCCGGGGAACTCGGTGTCGCCTTTACCGCCCGGCAGGTCCGGGTGACCGAAGTTGCCCGCTATGGCCCCGAAGGCGCGGCCCGGCGCGCGCGCCACGCTGCGCTCGAATCACTGGCGGTCGCCGGCGATCTGGTACTGACCGCACACCACGCCGACGATCAGGCGGAAACCTTTCTGCTGCGCGCCTTGCGTGCGGCCGGGCATGAAGGGCTGGCCTCGATGCGCGCGCTGCGCGCATTTGGTCCGGCGCAACTCGGTAGACCCCTGCTCGATCTGGCGCGCTCGAGCCTGCTCGCCTATGCCCGCCGCCACGAATTGCACTGGATCGAGGACCCGAGCAATGCGCAGGCCCATGCCGACCGCAATTTTCTGCGGCTGCAGGTCATGCCCCTGCTGGAACAGCGCTGGCCGCAGGCGCGCCGCTCGCTGGCCGACAGCGCACGGCTGCTCGCGGCCAGCCTGCCCAAGCTTGAATCGGCCCTCGATCAGCAACTGGTCATCGCGCAGGCCGAGCGCCCCGATTGCCTGCGGCTTGATGTGCTGGCGACCGTTCCGGCAGACCAGGTTTCCGGCCTGCTGCGCCACTGGTTGCTGCGCCTCGGGTTGGCGCCGGCACCGCCGCGGGTATTGGCCGATCTGCAGCAGCAGATCCAGCGTGCCGCCGAGGATCGCGGCCTGCGCGTGCGCTGGCAGGGCGGCGAGATCCGCCGCTACCGTGGTCTGCTGTACGCCATGGCGCCGCTGCCGGATGCGCCAGCGCTGGCACTGGACTGGCAGATGTCCGCTCCGCTGGCCCTGGGCGATGGACGCCGCATCCGGGTGCTGGCTCCCAGGCCCCTGCAGCGCACTCTGCAACTGCGATCACGCGTGGATGGCGAGCGCCTGAAGGTCTCGGCAAATCGCCCGCAACGGCCACTGCGACTCCTGTTCCAGGAGCATGCAATTACCCCTTGGGAACGCGAGCGCATGCCTTACCTGTATGAAGACGGCGTCCTCGTGGCCGTCGGCACCCAATTTCTCCGACATGATTTCAGGGACTGGCTGGAACAGCATCAGGCCCAGCTCTGCATCGAACCCGACCAGCAGGGAGACACCCGAATGGAGACGCCGGTAGCGCATCTTGCCGAGAAACAAAGATTCGAGGTTCACGTCGAAGGCGTACGCTGCGTGCTCGACTACCACCTGACCGGCACCACGATGACGATCAGCCATACCGGTGTGCCCAGTGCCGTCGGCGGCCGCGGTATTGCCGCAGCGTTGACGCGCGCCGCACTCGATCATGCACGCAGCGCCGGCTGGAAGGTGGTTCCGGCCTGCAGCTACGCCGCGCGATACCTTGCGCAGCACCCCGAGTACGCCGATCTGGTGGCCGACTGAGCAACCCGGCGACGCCGCGGGCGTGACACAGGCTTCAGCGTGAGGTCTGCAGCATTGGCGCCAGCGCCGACCAGACATGCTGCATCAGCGCCGGCTGGGCTGCCGCCGTGGGATGCAGGTTGTCGTCCAGAAAATTGTCGCGACTGGACGCGATCGGCTGCAACAGAAACGGCAGCAGGGCGGTCTGATGCTGCTCCGCCAGTTCGACAAACAGCGCACTGAACTGGCGCGTGTAGTCGCCACCGTAATTGGGAGGAATCTGCATGCCGATCAGCAGCACCCGAGCGCCTGCCTCTTGTGCCGCGAGGATCATTTTCTGCAGATTGGCACGCGCCAGATCCAGCGGCAGACCGCGCAGGCCATCGTTGGCGCCCAGTTCGATGATGACCAGCTCGGGTCGATGGGCCGCCAGTTCGGCAGCGATTCGCGCCGATCCGCCGGCCGTGGTCTCGCCGCTGACGCTGGCATTCACCACAGTCCATTCCGGGTGCTCGGCGTCCAGACGTTTGGCCAGCAGACTGACCCAGCCCTGTTCGCTGCTCAGACCATAGGCGGCCGACAGCGAGTCACCCATGACCAACAGGCTATGCGGCTTGTCATTGGCCAGCAGCGGCCCCACGTAACCCAGGGCAAGCAGGGCAAAGGCAAGCCGACGGGCTGCCTTGACGAATTCTTGCCGCAGTACCGCGCACACTGACTGACGCAAAGTGTTCACTCCTTGACGAGTACCGAGGATGGGGACGCTGGCAGCCGGATCAAGGCCGCGCTGCCGCGGCGCCAGCCTCAATGTCGCCCGAATCTTCTTCCAGGAGTTGGTAATGACCGATACTTCCGCAGAACCCGCCGTCGCCCAGCTGTCGGCTGACAGTGTGCTCGTGGTGAACGGGCTGGGAAAGCGGGTGCCCTTGCCCGATCGGCAACTGACGATCCTGGACGATGTCAGCTTCAGCATCCGGGCCGGCGAGGCGGTGGCAATTGTTGGCGCCTCGGGCTCCGGAAAATCCACCCTGCTCGGCTTGATGGCAGGACTGGATCTGCCCAGTTCCGGCACGGTCATCCTGGCGGGCGAGTCGCTCAACGCACTGGATGAGGACGGCCGTGCCCGTCTGCGCGGACAGAAAGTGGGTTTCGTCTTTCAGAGCTTCCAGCTTCTGCCCTCGCTGACCGCGCTGGAGAACGTGATGCTGCCGCTCGAACTGGCCGATGCCGCCGACGCCATGACACCTGCGCGCGACATCCTGCAGAAGGTCGGACTGGGTGACCGCCTCGGTCATTACCCGCGGCAACTTTCCGGCGGCGAGCAGCAGCGCGTTGCGCTCGCACGCGCCTTCGTGACGCGACCCGATGTGCTGTTCGCCGACGAACCCACCGGCAACCTGGACACCGAAACCGGCGCCCAGGTCATCGACTTGCTGTTCGAGCTCAATCGCCAACAGGGCACCACCCTGGTGCTGGTGACCCACGATGAAAAACTCGCCGTGCGCTGCGATCGCAGCCTGCGGCTCAGCGGTGGACAGTTGGTGTCGCCCTGATGCGCGGCCTGTTGCAATCCTGGCGCCTGTTTCGCCGTGAACTGGCGGCGGGTGAAGTCCGCGTGCTGCTGGCGGCACTGGTGCTCGCAGTCACGGCGGTGACCGCGGTCGGCTTCATCACCGATCGCGCCGAACGCGCGTTGGCACTCGAGGCCAATCGCCTGCTCGGCGGCGATGCCGTTTTGCGCGCCGATCAGCCGATTGCCGAGGGACCGCGGCAACTCGCCGCGCGCGAAGGCCTGAGGGTTGCCGAAACGCTGTCGTTTCCCAGCATGCTGCGGCACGCCGACCGCTTCAAGCTCGCCGATCTGCGCGCACTCGGACCCGGCTTCCCGCTGCGCGGTCATTATCTGCTGCTCGCTGACGATGGCCAGAGCGATCGCATCAGCCGCGACATCCCGGAACCCGGCACGCTCTGGCTGTCGCGCGCCGGCGCCGAGGCGATGGGCGCCAGGATCGGTGATCAGCTATCGGTCGGTGACAGTGCACTGACCCTCGCCGCCCTGGTCAGCCAGGAGCCGGATGCCGCGCTCGACTATTTCAATGTAGCGCCGCGCGCATTCCTGAATCTTGCCGACCTGCCTGCGACCGGGCTGATCCAGCAGGGTAGTCGGATCAGCTATCGTCTGGTGGTCGCCGGCGACGTCGCCGCAGTGTCGCGTTTCAGCAGCGCGATCAAGGCCACGCTGGGCCGCGGACAGCGGCTGGAAACCATCAGCGATGCCCGCCCCGAAATCCGCTCGGCGCTGGAACGTGCCGACCGCTTCCTGGGACTTTCGGCCTTGCTCAGCGTGGTGCTGGCGGCGATCGCCGTGGCAATGGCGGCACGCCGGCACTGCGCACGCCATCTTGATGGCTGTGCCGTGATGCGCTGCCTGGGCGCCAGTCAGGCGCGGATCACCACGATCTATATCGGCGAAGTTGTCTGGCTCGGCGTGGTCGGCAGTGGCATCGGCGTGCTGCTGGGCCTGGCGATCCAGGCGGCACTCGGCAGCTGGCTGGCGCGGGTGATGGGCCTGGCCATTCCACCGGCAGGACTCTGGCCAGCGATCGAGGGCGTTCTGGTCGGGTTCACCGTATTGCTGGCGTTCGCGGTACCGCCGATTCTGGCGCTACGGGGTGTCTCGGCGCTGCGCGTGCTGCGGCGTGATCTCGCAGGGGCCGAGGCGGGCGCGGTGCTGAGCACGATCGCTGGCCTTTCCGGGCTGGCGGCGCTGCTCTGGCTGAAGGCCGGCTCCGCCAGTCTGGCATTCAGCATGCTCGCTGGCATCGCCATCACCCTGCTGGCGCTCGGACTGCTGGCGGCGGCCCTGATCGCCCTGCTGCGGCGGCTGCGCGGTCGCCTGCGCGGCCCCTGGCGTTACGGGCTTGCCAATGTCGGGCGCCGGCCGCTCTCCAGTGCTGCCCAGATTTCCGCACTCGGTCTCGGGCTGATGGTGATCCTGTTGCTGACCCTGGTCCGCACCGATCTGCTCGATCGCTGGCAACGCGCGCTGCCGGCCGATGCACCCAATCGCTTCATCATCAATGTGCAATCCGATCAGGTACAGCCGGTGCAGCAATTTCTGCGCGACGGTGGCGTCGATTCGGTCGAACTGTACCCGATGATTCGCGGTCGTCTGATCGAGTTGAATCAGCAGCCGGTCAGCGGCAGTGATTTCGCCGGCAATGGCGAACGTGCGCGCCGTCTGGCCGAACGCGAGTTCAACCTCAGTGCCAGCAGCAGTTATCGCAGCAGCGACAACCGCATCGTGGCCGGCAACTGGTGGCCCGAAGGCGGCCCAGCGGAGCCGGAAGTATCCGTTGAACAGGGCCTCGCCTCAGCGCTCGGCTGGAAGCTTGGCGACCATGTTGCCTTCGACATTGCCGGCCGCCGTTTCGATGCCCGCATCAGCAGCCTGCGCGAGGTCGACTGGGAAAGCTTCCGGCCGAATTTCTTCGTGGTGGCATCGCCGGGCGCACTCGATGGCTATGCCGGCAGCCATATCACGGCGATCCGCCTGCCCGAGGCGCGGCCCGGCCTGGCCAACGATCTGGTGACACGCTTCCCCAATCTGTCGGTAATCGATATCGACGCCGTGCTGGCGCAGGTGCGCAACACCGCCAATCAGGTCACGATGGCGGTCGAATACGTCTTCTACTTCACCCTGCTCGCCGGCATCCTGGTCCTGCTCGCGGCGGTCACCTCGACCCAGGATGAGCGGCTGCAGGAAGGCTCGGTGATGCGCGTACTCGGCGCCCGCCATTGGCAATTGCGGATGGCGCACGCCTCCGAGTTCATCGCCATCGGCCTGCTGGCAGGACTCACTGCCGCCACCGCTGCCACCGTTTTGTCGGGCGTCATCGCCGAGCAAGTGTTTGGTCTGCCCTGGTCGGCCAACTGGCCAGTGGCCGCGGCGGGCGCCCTGGCCGGCATGTCGGCAGTCACGATTTCGGGGCTGCTGGCGACACGTCGCGTGCTGAGTGCGCCGCCCGACCGCACCCTGCGCGCCCTGGCCTGAGCATCCCCGAAGACTCCGGGGCTGCGGCGCGCCGGCGGAAGAGCGCGAATCGCCCGGAGCCGTCGGCTGACAGACACTGCGCTCTCTGGTGCTGCCGCATACCCGACCCGGCCAGGCCCGATCGCGGCGGGGAAACGGGCCAATCTGGCCGGCCATCGCGCATTCCGTAACTTTACGTATGGAGTGAGCCGGCCGGACGCGCAATACTCGGGGTCATGGCAGGCCGTGGGCGTCGACGGCATTGAGGGAGTGGGCATGCAGGCGAGCAGCAAATTGCGCGTGTTGTTGGTCGATGACGATCCCGATGACCGCTTCCTGGTCAGCGATCTGTTCGACTCGATGGCGCGCGCGGACGACTATCAGGTCGATACTGCGGCGTCCTACGAGGAGGCAGCGTCCCTGCTTGGTCAACCCGCTCATGACGTCGTCCTGGTCGACTACCTGCTCGGCGCCCATACCGGCGCCGATCTGCTTGCGTTGGTGGCAGAAGATCCGCAGCGTCCGGCGATGATTGTTCTGACCGGTCACAGCACGCCCGAAGTCGATCAGCTCTGCCTGGATGCCGGTGCCTCCGACCTGCTGGTCAAGGACCGCCTCGACGCAGTCTCGCTGGAACGCAGCGTGCGCTACGCGGCCGAGCGCCGCCGACTGGCCAAACTGGTCGCCGAGCGTGAGCTGGAATACCGCACCCTGTTTGATGCCAGCCCGATGCCGATGTGGGTCTACGATCCGGAATCGCTGCGGATTCTCGAAGTGAATTCCGCCGCCAGCCGACAATACGGCTACAGCCGCGAGGAATTCAACGAACTGCGCGTTTCCGACCTCGGCGCCGAGGAATCCAACACACCCCTGACCGCGCATGAAGTGAGCACGGTCAGCACGGGCATATGGCAACACCGTCGCAAGGATGGCCGCGCGATTGACGTCGAGGTGGTGCGCAACGACATCCGGCTTGGCACGACCAGGGCGCGAATGGTGCTTGCGCTCGACGTCTCGGCACGCCTGCGTGCCGAAGAGGTGCTGCGCGCCAGCGAGTCCACCCTGCGCCAGGTCCTGCACGACGTTGCTGACGGCCTGCTGGTCATCGACAGCGCCGAGCGCATCCTGTTCACCAACCCGGCAGCCGAGCGCCTGCTGGGCAGTTCGGCGGCATCGCTCATCGGAACATCGGCATCCGCTCTGCTGGCAACGGTCGAGGCACGCGGGGTCAAATTCCGCGATGCTTCCGGCGCCACCAGAATCGCCGACGTCCGGATAAGTGACACCGAATGGAACGGTGCAGTCGCGCGGGTGCTGGTATTGCATGATGTCACCGAACAGCGCGAGTACGAACGGCAGCTGCAATTGCTGCAGCGCGCGGTGGAGTCGTCCAATGATGCGGTGCTGATGGTCGACGCGCGTGCACCCGACATGCCACTGATCTATGTCAATCCGGCATTCGAACGCCTGACCGGCTACCGTCCTGAAGAGTCCATGGGGCGCAATTGCCGATTCCTCCAGGGCGAGGACACCGAGCAGGCCGCGCGCGCCGAAATGCGCGCGGCGATCGCCGAATCGCGCAGTTGCGTGGTCGTCATGCGCAATTACCGCAAGGACGGCAGCATGTTCTGGAACCGGCTGACGATTTCTCCGGTGCTCGATGGCGAAGGCCGAGTCAGCCACTTTGTCGGGGTACAGTCCGACATTACCGAACAAAAGAAGATCGAGGCCGAGCGCCAGTACCACGCGACCTACGACAACGTCACCGGCCTGCCCCGCTACGGCGGCGCCGAGGCCCGCATTGAGCAGATGCTGACGCGGGTACGCAACAATGGTCCGGAAAAGCTCCAGCGGCTGGTCCTGCTGTTCGTCGACATCGACAACTTCAACTCGATCAATGACACCATGGGGTTTGCCGCTGGCGACATCGCCCTGCGCCTGATCGGCGAGCGCCTGCGCGAGGCCGCCGGTGTCGAAGCCGAAGTCATGCGCTACGCTGGCGACGAATTTGTAGTCGCAATCGACGGCGTTCCGGCCGGTGCGGACCTGCTTCAGCTCGCGACCCGATTCTGCGAGTGCATCGCCGAACCGATGGCGGTATCGCCGATCGCTACCCTGTATCTGACCGCGTCAGTCGGCGCCTCAGCCTATCCGGATTCCGGCGAAACCGTGCTCGACCTTACGCGGCAAGCGGAGATTGCCACCAATCGCGCCAAGCGCGGCGGCCGCAACGGCGCCTTCGTGTTCGGTATCGATCTGCACGAAACCCTGGGCGACCGCATGGCGCTCGGCGGTCGCATGCGCGATGCCCTGGCACAGGGCGAGTTCCTGCTGCACTACCAGCCGCAGGTCAGCGCCCAGGATGGTGCCCTGGTCGCGCTCGAAGCCCTGGTGCGCTGGAACAGCCCCGAGTTCGGCCTGTTGCCGCCGCGGCGTTTCGTTCCGATTGCCGAGGACAACGGCATGATCCTGCAACTCGGCGCCTGGGTACTGCGCAGCGCCTGCCTGCAGATGCGCCAGTGGCTGGATCAGGGCTTCAACAATTTCCTGGTCAGCGTCAATGTCTCCGCTGCCCAGATGCAGCGGCCGAACTTTGTCAGCGATGTCCAGCGCGTGCTGACCGAGACCGGTGTGCCGGCGGGCATGCTCGAACTTGAGCTCACCGAGAGTGTGCTGATGGATCATGCTGATCGCGCCGTCCGCCAGATGCAGGAACTCAAGGCGCTGGGTCTGCGGCTGGCGCTGGATGACTTCGGCATTGGTTACTCCAGTCTCAGCTATCTGCGCCGCTTCCCGCTCGACAAGCTCAAGATCGATCAAAGCTTCATCTGTGATATCGCACAGGATGGCAGCGGCGCCGCCCTGGTCCGCGCGATGATCGCGATGGGTCACCACCTGGGCATGCGCGTGGTCGCCGAGGGTGTCGAAACCGCGGCCCAGTACGGCTACCTGCGCCGCAACAACTGCGATGAGTTCCAGGGCCATTATTTCGCGGCCGCGATGGCGGCAGAACACATCCCGGATCTGTTGCGGCGACGCTACCTTCTGCCGGCTGGCCTCAGTCAGGACAGTCAGTCGCGCAGCCTGCTGATTCTCGACGACGAGGAGAACATCCGGCGCTCGCTGATGCGCCTGCTGCGCCGCGACGGCTACCATATCCTGGAGGCCGGATCGGCGACCGAGGCGTTCGAGTTGCTCGCCACCAACCGCGTCCAGGTGATCGTTTCCGACCAGCGGATGCCGGGCATGAACGGCACCGAATTCCTCAACCAGGTCAAGGAAATGTATCCCGATACCGTGCGCATGGTGCTCAGCGGCTTTACCGACCTGGCCAGCGTCACCGATGCCATCAACAAGGGTGCAATCTACAAGTTCCTGACCAAGCCCTGGGACGACGAAGACCTGCGCGCGCAAGTGCTCGAGGCCTTTCGCCGCTACGAACAACAGGCCACGGCACATTGACCACGCCATGAAGGCTGCCTTCCCGACCACGAACAATTGCGGCAGGTACGCGGCCCACTGGGTCCGGACCGGCGACGCAGCACCCGGCTCGAAGCAGCGCCCAGCTACCTGCCCGACTGTTTCGCTGTGCCGGGACACTGACCGGGGCCTGCAATGAAGTGGCCGCGACTGAGCATCGCGGCGAGCCTGCTGACGCTCTGGCTGCTCGGCACAATCTTGACCGTACTGGGCAATCCGCTTTTCCCGGCAAATGGGCTCAATCAGACCACGGGTTGGATTGCGCTGCTTCCGGCCATGCTGATCGGACTCGAATTGCTGCTGCCTTCAGCGCGGCTACGCGCGGCGTGCGGTGTCGCTTTCCTGCTGTTCGTGGGCGTGCTGCTGAGTTGGGGGAGCCCGTTTGATGCGGTGGCTCTGGATGCCACCCTGGTTACACTCCTGCTGGCGTCCGCCGGCATGGTGATACAGGCATTGACGACTGGATCCGGTCGCGACCTGGTCCGCCGCGCGGTGGCGATTGCGCTGCTGCTGTTGTTCCTGCTCAGCCTGGGTGTGGTCAGCGCCGACCCGCACGCCGAGATCGGGACCCACCTGCACCCGCTGACGCGGCTGGCCCTGCTCTGCGGCGGCATCTATTGGTTGTGCCACCCGTTTGAACCCAATGATGTGCACCGGGTCACCCAGGCGAGTGCCGCCTGGGTACTGGGGATTGCCGTGCTGGTGTTGTGCGGCTGGATCACCGGTGGCGCCCTGATCACCCGCGCGCTCCCCGAGGCACCGCCGATGCATGCCTTGACGGCGATCGCGATGATGCTCACCGCGGCTGCCTTGCATGTGTTCGCCGAGGGCAGACGTCGCGATGCCCTCTGGTGCATGCTGCCGGTCACCCTGCTGGCACTGGCCCTGACCTTGCCGGAAGTGCTGGGATTCTCAACCAGTCTGCAGGGCTGGCTTCAGGCGCGAACGCCGATCGACTTTGGCAAGGTACCACCGTGGATGGCGCCCAATACCGCCGCGGCCCTGCTGCTCGCGGCCTTGTCGATACTCAGCGCGCCAGGCGATTCCGCTGCTGGACCGTTGCGCTGGGCCGTCACCTGGGCATTGGCCTTCCTGGTAGGCGGGATTGCGGCTGTCGCGCTCGGTGGCTACCTGTTTGATGCACCACCCCTGAAGGCCTGGGGCCCGTATCCGCCAATGACCTTGCCGGCGGCACTCTGCCTCGCTGGCTGTGCCCTAGGCTTGGGCTTTGCCGGCGGCCACTCCCAGTTGACCACCAAACACCGAACCCTGATCGTGCCCCTGCTGGTCGCCATTGCCAGCCTGATGGCGACCAGCGCGACCTGGGTGGCCATGAAGCACGAGCAGGCACAGCAGGAGCAGCAAGTCGCACACATGCGCCTCGCAGCACTTCTGCGTACGATGGAACTGGGTACCCAGTTGCGGCAATCGGCGATGACGCGATTGACCGCCCGCATAAGCGAACTGCCCAGTGCCGAGCAGCCCGACCGTTTTGAACGCCAGGCGCGCCAATTGCTGGCCGATTTTCCGGCGATCCTGCGCATGGCACTGATCGATGGCGATGGCCGCATCCGGGTCGTTCAGGCCCAGGCCGGCGCGCAACCCGAGTGCATCGCCAAAGCGTTTTCCGCCGCGGTCGGCAATCTGCCCGCCGACTCGCGCAGGCGCCCCGCGGCTTACTCTGCACCCATGTGTGGTGACCGACTTGGCCATCTGCTGCGCTTTCCGATCACCAGCGCTGACGGCGTGAGCGGCATGATCGAAGTGTTCTCCGATGTGGGCATCCTGCTGAACGCGATGCTCAAGGGAATACCGGACGACATCGGACTGCGTATCTACGCTGGGACCCTGCTGGTCGATGAAGCAGGGTTCCACACTGGATCACCCGCGGCGACCGCGACCTTTCCTGCACCCGGCCTGGACCTGCGCGTCGACTTCTGGTGGCAAGCCTCCAGGCGGCCGGCGCAACTGGCCAAGGCCCTGTCGTTCGTCGGACTGCTGACGGGTGCCCTGCTCGCGCTGGCCCTGCGGCTGGCGGCACTGGCGCGCGAACGGGCACTGGCTGCCGAACTCAGCGGCCAGCAATTGCGCATGCAGATGGTCGAAGCCCAGCGGTTGCAGTCGGCGCTGAGTGCAGCAGAGAGGGAACTGGGTGATGTCATTACCAGCATCTCCGATGCCCTGATTGCGGTCGACCGCGACTGGCGCATCCTGCTCGTCAACCCCCCAGCCGAGCGGATGATCGGACGCAGCAGCGCCGATCTGCTCGGCAAGGTACTGTGGGACGAATTTCGGGTGGCGGCGGCATCGAGTCTGCGCCAGCACTTCCAGCGTGCGCTTGAGAGCGGCACCGTGCTGCGGCTGGAACACTGGAGCGAAGCGCTGGCGATCTGGGTCGAGACCCGCGCCTTTCCGCACAGCCAGGGCCTGGCCATTTACTTCCAGGACATCAGCGAGCGCAAGCGTGCTGAACTGGCGCTGCGCAAGGCACAGGCCTCCTCCGAGCGGGCACAGAAGATGGCCCTGCTCGGCAGCTGGGAGGTCGACCTGGGCAGCGGTGCCCGCTGGTGGTCGGAGCAGGCCCTGCAATTGTTCGACATCACCGAGGCCGAGGTCGCCGAGGGATTGCCGGCGATTGCCCGCCATGTCCACCCGGATGACCGGCAACTGGTGATCGACGCGGCCGCCCGCCTGCAGGCTGGCGAAGCCGATGTCGACATGGAATATCGTGTCCTGCGCGCCGACGGTACGCTCATCCACGTCCACGAACTCGGCACCGTCTTCCGCGATGGTGAAGGCCGGCCAGTGCTGGCCGCGGGGTCGCTCCAGGACGTCAGCGAACACCGCCGTGTCGAAGATCAGCTGCGCGACCTGACCAAGCAGCTGGAGCTCTCGTTGAGCCTCAACCGGCTGGTGATGCAGCACTCGCTGGACGTGATCTGCGTGATCGATGGCGCTGGCCGTTTCGCCCTGATCAGCGATGGCTGCGCGCGGCTCTGGGGGCATGCGCCGAACGAACTGTTGGGCACTGCGCTGATCGATCTGGTATTTCCGGAAGACCGCGCACGCACCGAGACCATGATGGCAGCAGTGGCCGCAGGTCAACCGACCCTGGATTTCCGCAATCGCCTGCTCAGCCGCGATGGCAAGACGCTGTACCTGCAATGGTCGGCAGTCTGGTCCGAGCGCGAGGAGTTGATGTTCTGCATCGGCCGCGACATCAGCGAAAGCCGCATGGTGGCCAGTGCACTGCGTCGCAGCGAGTCGCTGCTGCGCAATGCCCAGCGCATCGCCAAGGTCGGCCACTGGCAGAACAACCTGGTTACCGGCGAACTCGTCGGCTCGCCCGAGGCGCACCGCATTTTCGGCACCAGCTCAATTGCCGAGGCGCCGACCTTTGAACGCTTTCTCAATCATGTCCACCCGGGGGATCGCAGCATGGTCGCCGCCGCCCAACAGCGGCTGCTGTCCGGTGGCCACGCGCTGGATGTAGAGCACCGCATCGTCCATGCCGACGGCAGTGTGCTCTGGGTACACCAGCGGGGAGAGATCGAAACCGACTCCAGCGGCGCTGCGATTGCGGTTTCCGGCACGGTACTCGACATCACCGAGCGCAAGCGCGCCGAACTGCATCTGGCGCGCAGCAATCGCCTGCACTCGGTACTCAGCCGGATCAACAAGACCATCGCCCGGCTGCACGATGTCGATGAGCTGTACCGTGCCGCCACCTCGATCGCGGTCGAACAGGGTGGCTTCATTGTCGCCCGCATCTTCGCTGTCCAGGAGGACAATACTGCACGCTCGGTGGCGGCAGCGGGCGCCCACTTCGCCCATCTCGGGCTTATCGAGATCCCGCTCGACGACCCGGTGCAGGCCCAGGGTACGATCGGCACAGCCTTGCGGACGGGACTTCCCTCGTACACCAACAACATCGAGGCCGACCCGCGCATGCAGCCCTGGCGCGAAGCGGCAAGTCAGAGTGGCATCCGCGCCACCGCAAGCTTTCCATTGATGGTGAACGACAAGGCGGTGGCGGCGCTTGTTCTGTTCGCTGAAGAGGTCGACTACTTCCAGGACGACGAGCTGAGCATGCTGTCTTCCGTGGCCACCGATCTGTCGTTCGCGCTGACCTCGATCGACGCCGAACAACGCCAGCAACAGGCCGAGCGGAGAAACATACGACTGACACGACTGTATGCCGTGTCAAGTTCGGTCAATGCGATGATCGTCCGGACTCCGAGTCCGGCGCAGCTTTACGCCGGCGCCTGCCGCATCGCGGTCGAACAGGGTGGCCTGCTGATGGCCTGGGTGGGGCTGCTCGATCCGCACAGCGATGAGTTGGTGCCTGCCGAATACGCGGGTGCCAGCGACGGCTACCTGGAGTCGATCACGATCCTCGGCCGGAAGGATTCGATCCAGGGGGCCGGGCCGGGTGGTGAAGCCTTCCGCACTGGCAAACCTGCGGTCTGCAACAACATCGATCAGGCGGCAGCGACGTTTGCCTGGCGCGAAAAGGCGCTGCAGCGCGGCTTTCACAGCTGTGCGGCGTTCCCGCTCAGCCAGCAGAACGAGGTGATCGGCATTCTGGTCGTCTACGCCGACAGCACCGACTATTTTGATGCCGAAGAACTCGCCCTGCTGGGGGGGCTCTGCGACAACCTGTCGTTCGCGCTCGATCTGCATGCGCGCGAGGAACTTCGCCGGCGTGCCGAGCGGGCGCTGCGCGAAAGCGAGGCCACCCTGGCCAATGCCCAACGCCTGGCCCGACTAGGCAGCTGGGAATGGCAGATTGGCCCCGACCGGCTCTATTGGTCCGACGAGGTATTCCGGATCGTCGGGATGGATAGAACACAGTTCGGCGGCAACAGTGCCGCCTTCCTCGAACGCATTCACCCCGAAGATCGGGCCGAGGTCGAACGCGTATTCCGCGAGGCGGTGGCCACCGGCTCAAGCTTTCAGCATGAGTATCGTGTCATCTGCCCGGACGGCAGTGAGATCGTTCTGCTTGAAATGGGTGAACCGCTTCGCAATGCGAAGGGGCATGTCGATCGCATCGCCGGCAGCGTGCTGGACATCACCGAACGCAAGCGCGCCGAACTTGCGGTGCGCGAGAATGAGGAAAAATTCCGCTCGGTGTTCGACCAGAGCCCGATCATCATCTGCCTTCTGACCTACCCCGAAGGCATCGTGGTCGAGATGAATGCCGCCGGCCTGAAGGCCTTTGGCTATACCCGCGAACAACTGCTCGGTCGCAGCTCCACCAACACCAGTGCCTGGGTTCATGCCGAGGAACGCCAGCAGTACCTGGACATGCTCAGCAGTCAGGGCAGTGTCCGCGATTTCGAGGCGCTGATGCGGCGCGCCGACGGCCGGCAGATTCCGGTCCTCTACAACGGCAACCTGGTGCGACTGGGCGGCCAGCAGTACAGCCTCAATTCCCTGCAGGACATTTCCCAGCGCAAGCAGGCCGAGGCGGCCCTGCGGGCCAGCGAACAGCTGTTCTCCAACGCCTTCGAGTACGCCGCGGTGGGTGTCGCCCTGCTGTCTCCGGACGGCTACTGGCTACGCGTCAATCAGGCGTTGTGCGAGATCGTGGGTTACCAGCGGGAAGAGTTGCTGGGCAGCCACTTCGCAGACATCACCCATCCGGAAGACCTGCGGCAAGATATGACCGCCGTCGAAGGCCTGATCAGCGGAGCGCTGGTTACCTACCAGCAGGAAAAGCGCTATTTCCACAAATCCGGACGCCTGGTCTGGGTCCTGCTGAATGTCTCCCTGCTACGCGATGCCGAAGGCCGGCCGCTCAATTTCGTCGCCCAGATCCAGGACACCACGCAGCGCAAACTGACCGAACGCCGCCTGCAGGAACAGCACGCCCTGCTGGAGGGGATCGCCGCGCGCCAGCCGCTCAATCAGAGCCTGACCCGGCTGATGCATCTGGCCGAACAGATGGTGCCGGACGCACTGTGCTCGATTCTCATTCTCGATGAAAGCGGCACCTGTCTTGAACGTGGTGTCGCACCCAGCCTACCGGATGGTTTCTGCGACGCCATCGCCGGCGAACCGGTTGGCGAGGGTTTCGGCTCCTGCGGCACCGCCGCGTATCGCGGCGAATCCGTCATCGTCACCGACATCGCCAGCGATCCATTGTGGAAGGACTATGCAGCACTGGCCCGCGAATATGGGCTCGCGGCCTGCTGGTCGGTCCCGGTGCGCTCATCGGCCGGCAGCGTGCTGGCTACGCTGGCGATTTATTACCGCGAGCCGCGAGCACCGCGTCCGGTCGATCTGGAAGCTATCGACTCGCTTATTCCGATCGCCGCCGTCGCGATCGAGCAAGCGCTCGCCTACCGCCAGCTCAAGACCAGTGAGCAGCGCTTCCGTTCGCTGTTCGATGAACACCCCGACGCGGTCTACGCGCTCGATCTCGACGGCCGGGTAACCGACTACAACGGCGGCTTCGAGACATGGACAGGGGTCCGCTACGATCAGGTGGTCGGACAGCCGCTGGAATCCAGCCTGTTCGCCGGACAGCGGGAACTGGTACGTGCGCAATTTGATGCCGCCGCAGCCGGTCAGGCGAGAACCTACGATTCGGTAGCGATCGGACCCGATGGCCGCCGGCACGATGCCCGGGTGACCAATCTCCCGATCATCGTCGATAGCCTGGTCACCGGTGTCTTTGGCATCGCCCACGACATCACGCCGCTGCGCGAGCGCGAGCGTGAACTGGCCGCCGCGCTCGAGCTGACCGAACAGAAGAGCGAGCAACTGCGCGAGGCGCTTGATGCATTGAACATGCGCAATCGCGAGCTGCAGGATTTCGCCTTCGTCGCCTCGCATGATCTGCAGGAGCCCCTGCGCAAGATCCGGACTTTTTCGGACCGCCTGCTGCAGGGTCATGCCGAGCAACTCGATCAGCGCGCGCGCGACTATCTGGACCGCAGCCTGCAGGCTGCGCAGCGCATGCAGACCCTGATCGACGATCTGCTGGCCTATTCGCGCATTGCTTCGCGCAGCAATCCGGCGACTCCGGTGGATCTGAACGAAATCCTGGCCGGCGTCATCGACGATCTGGAAGCACGCATCGAAAGCACCCGGGGCAAGGTCGAGGTTCCACCCCTGCCCACCCTGCTCGCCGACCCGACCCACATGCGCCAGCTGTTCCAGAACCTGATCGGCAACGCGCTCAAGTTCCACAAACCGGATACGCCGCCGCTGGTGCAGCTGAGTGTCGCGCCTGCCCAACTTGCCGATGGCACCAAGGCCTGGGAATTCTGCATTTCCGATCAGGGCATCGGATTTGAGCAGCAATATGCCGACCGCATTTTTTCGCCATTCCAGCGACTGCACGGCCGTGAACAATATGCCGGCACCGGAATTGGACTGGCCATAGTCCGCAGAATCGTCGAGCGCCACGGCGGCACGATCGAAGCTATCAGTGCGCCGGGACAGGGCGCACGGTTCACCCTGATACTTCCCGACCGGGCGGCGCCGCCCGCAACCGAGGCGCCCGAAACGCCCATGCTGGGCTGAGCGCCGGCGCCGTGCGGGTGGCTGCACGACAGAATCTCCACAGAATCTCCGCGCGAGTCCGCAGCCGAAGCCATGACCTGAGCCAGCTGACAAGGGCCGCAGGTCTTGAGCCGTTGCGATGTTGAAAACGGGAATTTGGCCGACTCCAGACGGGCAGCCGAGAGCCCCGCGATCACCGCTCCAGCGATATCCCGCTGAGCGGATGGCGATTCTGCGCACCAATTCACATTTGCGCCAGACTCTGGCCTTGCGCACGGCGCACGGGATTGCACGATCGCAACCGCCGACCCGGCGATCCGCGCCACGCCTCGCGCCCCGGAAAACAGCCATCGGTTCCACCCGATGATGCCGAAGACCCTCGCCTGCGCAGAGCGCGCCATACGAGTGCGGGGAACAGGCCCCGGAAAGCGGCGTGCCGCTCATCGCGCAGCAGGGTGGCTCGCCGTCGTGGCCGAGAGCCGAACCGCGCAAGGGACAAACGCAAATTATTGTCCAGCTCTCGATCGGCATCGCGGAAAGCGCGGAACAGCGCGCAGCCGCGACAACCCCAACCGGTCCCAAAAGTAGGCGAAAACGCGCCGGCTTTTCATGGATTTTGGCCAGAAATAAATTTTCTGTCGGAAAATTTCCGATGACTTGTTCAGTCGCTTCCGAGGGGGCATACTGGAATCAGATAATACGCCGGAGTAGGCACCATGCGTCCCGTTCAGCGAATCATCGCCATCGCCGAAGACGACCAGGACGACCGGGTACTGGCCCAGGATGCCTTTGCCGAGAGCCGGCTGAATCCCGAGCTGGTTTTTTTTTGCGATGGCGAAGCCCTGATGGACTATCTGCACGCGGCCATTTCGGGTCGGCCAGGGGCCGCTGCGATGCCGGCGATGATCCTGCTCGATCTGAATATGCCCAAGGTGGATGGACGCGAAGCCCTGGCCGCGATCCGCTCCGACCTGCGCCTGAAGCATCTGCCGGTGATCGTGATCAGCACTTCGCGCTCGGAGCAGGATGTCATCGATCTTTATCAGCGCGGTGCCAATGCCTTCATCCGCAAGCCGTCCAGCTTCGAACAGCTGGTGCAGGCGCTGAATGCGCTGGAGCAATTCTGGTTCCGGACAGCCAATCTGCCGTCAATCGACATCAACCCGCGTTGACGGTGCCGGATGACGCCTGGCGGATTGCCGGGATCACCAACCGGGGATCCTCTCGCGAGCCGGCGAAACTGCCGGCACTCATGATCCCGGGCCAGGCTGTCAGCACTTACAGATCTTCGCCCAGATCCAGATCGATCGAACCATCGGCAGCGCGCTTCACCTGGGTCAGGCCCGGATAGCTCCTCTCCAGGCGCTGCAGCATCAGCTCCTGCTTGCTCAGGCGACCATTCTGCAACCGTACGAGATCGGCAAGCCGGGCATTCTCCTGCTGCAGGCGACGATGCTCGAGCGCCTGCGCAATCGATGCGCCGATATCATAGTCATCCCAAGGCTTGGCGATGAACCGGAAAATCTGCACATCATTGATCGCCGCCACCAGCGCGTTGAGGTCGGCAAAGCCGCTGAGAATCAGACGACATGCCGTTGGCTGGATCTTCTTGAACTCGGACAGGAAGGCAACGCCATTGAGATGCGGCATCCGGTAGTCCGACAGCACCAGATCGAACGCGCATTCACTACCGCGCAGCAACGCCATTCTCGGATCGTCAAAGGTCTCCACCGTGGGCCGGCCCCCGAACAGCGCAGGCGGCATCGCGTTCAATGCCCGCCGCAGGCTGTTGAGGATGTTCGGCTCGTCGTCGACGAGCAAAATCCGCGGCGGCGTCAACAAGGCCGGCTGGGTGTATTCGGCGCAATCGTCCGGACCTGCGGAAGCGGTCGAGAACGTGTCAATGGCATACATCGAATCTGCGGACATGGCGGTGCTCCGGAGTGTTGCGTGGGTGGGGTTGCGCGGCGTCAGCAACAGACCGCGGCGCTGGCTTTCATATCTTGCTGCGGCGGATCGGCAGGTACACGTGGAAGCTGCTGCCCTTGCCCGGCGTGCTTTCCACCTCGATACGGCCGCCGTGCTTCTGCACAATGCCGTAAGACAGGGAGAGTCCGAGACCAGTACCCTGCCCTACCGGCTTGGTGGTGAAGAAGGGATCGAAGATGCGCTGCAGCTTGTCTGGCGTCATCCCCGCACCAGTGTCCGAGATACTGACGCACACCTCGTCGCCGATCTGGCGGGTGCTGATGCCGATCTCGCCCTGGTGGCTGATCGCCTGGCCGGCATTGACCAGCAGATTCAGGAATACCTGGTTGAGTTGCGAGGGCAGGCATTCGATGGTCGACAGCTCGCCAAAATCGCGGCGCACTTCGGCCTTGTACTTGATCTCGTTCCAGACAATGTTGAGCGTGCTTTCAAGGCCGCGATGGACGTCGACCAGCACCCACTCTTCCTGCTCCGACTCACCCGAGTGCGAGAAATCGCGCAGATCGAGCACGATCTTCTTCACCCGCTCGATGCCCTCGCGGGACTCTTCGACCAGCTGTGGCAGGTCCTGCTGCAGGAAGGGATAGTCGAAGCGGCTCTTGATCTCGTCGATGGGCTCGACCAGGTGACGCGCGGATTCCGGCAGCGCGGCACTCAGGCGGTCATACGCCTCCAGCAGCAGCAGCAGGCCGCGGGAATAGTTCTGCAGGGTGCCGAGGTTGGAGTGGACATAGCCGATGGGATTGTTGATCTCGTGCGCCACGCCGGCGGCGAGCTGGCCGATCGAGGCCATCTTCTCCGACTGCAGCAGTTGCATCTGGGTCTCCTTCAGCCGGGCGTAGGCCTGCTCGAGTTCAACATGGCGATCCTGCAGAAACTGTTCGCGGCCCCACTCGCGGCTCAGATCGCGGGCATGCAGCGAGATGCCGCTGGCCGTCCCCCTTGGATTGCGCAGCACCTGCATCTCCAGGCCGATGCTCTGACCGGACTCATCTTCCTGACCTTCGATATCCTTGAAAAGATGGTACTCGCTGAACGCATGACCCATACGCAGCAGCTGCGCCAACTTGTCTGGAGCCATGACCATTTCCGCCATCGTGCCGGTCTTGCCGCCACGCTGCCAGTAGAGCTGTTCCATCGCGGTCGCAATGGCATTGTGATACTGCACCTCGCCTTGCATATTCAGCACCCAGACGCCGTCGACCAGGGTGTCCAGTGCCATCGATTCGAGTTCGCTTTGCTCGAGTCTCGCCCCATTACCTGCGGGCGGGACAGGCTTGGACGTGTTCATCTTCGCCTCCGTGATGCTGTGGATGGTCGATGGTCGCAACGATAGCGCGACCGCGTCCTGTTCGCTGACCGGATCGCGTTGCGCTCCGCCACGCAGGCGCACGCCGATTGTATTGGGTTGACGACGTTCGATCATGCAGGCATTCAGCAGGCTCAGCGGGTCGGAGGGACCAATCGATGGGGCGTCTGCGGATTCGTGGGAGAAGAGAACGCTCATGGTCGGCTCCTGTCTGGACATGGTGATCGGACAAATCAGGGATTGCTGGCAACCGTGGCACCACTGGCCGCAGCCTTGCGCACGGCCAGGTGATAGTCGTTGTTGCTGCTCACCAGCTCGACGTTGTGCAGGGCTTCGGAGAGCTTGCAGATCTGGTCGCAGTGCGGCAGCGAACCGTTGTCGACAGCAAACCACTTGCCGTCCACGCGGGCAGCGACGAAGGTGTGCATCAGCTGCGACTGTGCGCCAGCGGTCTTGAATCCACCTGCATTGACCGGGTTGAGGCGGACAACGAAGCGACGGGTTTCGACGCCTTCGCGCTCGAGAATCCGCTCGGCGCGCTGGGCATTGAGCTCGCAGAGAGCGGCGTCATTGACGGCCAGACTCAGCACCGGCGGACGGTCTTCGATCAACACGCGGCAAAGTGCCGACTTGGCGCAGGAATCGGCTTCGGCGCGCAATTCCATGTCGGTCATCGGCTGGGTGAAGCTGGTGCAGGCACCGAGACCCAGGATCGGCAGGATCACCAGGGATCGCAGCAGGACATTGATGCGTGCGCGCAGCGCGGTGCCGTCAGCCATGACGTCGGCGATCGTGCGCTTGCCGCTCTGGGTACCCTGGCTGACCGGTCGCGAGAAGTCGATGGCGGCGGCGACACGAGCGCTGACGGCGGACCCTTCGATATCAGCCTTGGCCGAGACCATGCCATCGCGACCCGGGCCAGCGACCATGCCAAACCGCATCGAACCAGGCATCTCGTTGGTGGCGATCTGGCGCTCACTGGAACGAATCACCAGACGGGGCAGTGCCACCAGTTCGCGGTGATCGATGGACGGGGAGGACTTGCGGTTGCTGTTGTTCATGGCGGTCTCCTGATCGATGTGGCCTTGGCCTGGAGCCCCGGAGGCGATGTCTGCCTACCGTCTTGCTCCTGCTTGGGTGAGATCAGGTTAGATTTCGCCCCCCTCCCTTCCTATACGTGCGAATACGTAGGCAGCACGGCAGAGTTCAGGCCGCGTTGAGGTCGGGGATCGCCATCGATTGCGCCGCGCGAGGCTGGCACGAGGGCCTGGTGCGAAGGAATTGCAGCAAGCCGACCGCAGGCGGATCCAGACGCAGCGGGCACTATGGCGACGCGGCGGCGGCCAGCAGAAGGTGTGCAAAACGTTGGAAGCGGACTACTGGCCCGAGCTGTCGGACAAGCGAATCCTGATCAGATCAGCCAGGGATTGCGCGCCCGTCTTTTCCATCAGATGGTTGCGATGGATTTCGATAGTGCGATGGCTGGCGCCCAGCACGCGCGCGATTTCCTTGCTGGTCTGGCCGGCGACCACCAGTTCCAGCACTTCACGTTCGCGTGGCGTCAGACTGGACATCCGCTTGCTGATCTCCGCGCGTTCGGCGCTGTCATTGCGCTGAAGCAGATGGCGCTCGATCGCCTGCCTGACACGTGCGACCAGTTGATCGTTCTCGTACGGCTTCTCGAGAAAATCGACCGCACCCGCGCGCATCGCCGCCACGGCGATCGGCACATCTGAGGCACCGGTCAGAAAGATGGTCGGAATATCAACCGCACGTTCGTTCAGCAGGGCCTGAACCTCAAGTCCATTCATGCCCGGCATCTTGACGTCCAGCAGCAGGCAGCCGGGTCGATCGAATCGCGCCTCGTCCAGCAGGGCTTGGCCGGACGCGTACATCTCGACCTGCAGGCCTTCGCTGAAGAAAAGACGCCGCAGCGCCGATCGCATGTGATCGTCGTCGTCCACGATCAGGACAACGGGCGGGGTCTTGTTGTTCACTGGCGGTTGATCCCGCATCGGCATTCCCTATGCGCTCGTACTGGTCCAGATCTGGCGGCCCGCTTGTGGGAACGGCGGTCGCTCGACAAGATAGCTTGCATTGCCGCGCGCCGAAAGTCGACCGCTGCCACCAGCTCAGACTGCATTGAGCGGTAACTTAAGGTAACGCAGACCATTGTCCTCGGGATCCGGCAGGGCGCCGGCGCGAATGTTGACCTGGATCGACGGCAGCAGCAGTGCCGGCATCGCCAGTGTGGCATCGCGCGCCTCGCGCAAGGCTACATAGTCAGACTCGGAGACGCCCAGCCGAGCGTGGATGTTGCCAGCCTTCTGATCCGCTATCGAGGTTTCGCAGGCGTGGGCCCGGCCTCCCGGGGCGTAGTCATGGCAGACAAACACGCGCGTCCGTTCGGGCAACTGGTACAGCCGATGTATCGACCGGTAGAGCACGGCAGCATTGCCGCCGGGAAAATCGCAGCGCGCAGTGCCACCATCGGGCATGAACAGACTGTCCCCGGCAAACAGCGCATCTCCAATCAGATAACTGACGCTGTCCGGGGTATGACCTGGCGTCGCGATCACCCGCGCATCGATGTCGCCGAGCCGAAAGTGCTCGTCATCGCCCAACAGATGATCGAACTGTGTGCCATCGACACGAAAATCCGCGGAAAGGTTGAACAACTGCGCAAACCGGGCTTGCACCTTGACGATACCGGCACCAATCGCCAGACGGGCATCCGGGCAGCGCTGCTTCAGCCAGTGGCCGGCGCTGAGATGGTCGGCATGGGCATGGGTCTCCAGAATCCAGCGCAGCCGGAGTTGCAGACGTGTCACCGTGTCCAGCACGCGCTGGATACTGGTCCCCGAGGTCCGCCCCGATGCCGAATCAAAATCAAGAACGGGGTCAATGATGATGGCGTCGGAAGAATCCGCGTCATGCACCAGATAGGTCCAGGTGCTGCTGGCGGAATGAAAAAACGGAAGCACCACAGGGTTCATGCGAGTCTGATCCAGAAGTCGGGGCGCGGGGCGCGTCGGTGCGCAGCGATGACACAGGATACGTGCAAGCGATCTGCTTGACGATCCTGGCTGCCAGCTGTGCTGCTATTGGCATTGGTGCCTGCAGAGCGGGCCTTGCCCCGCTGCGTTTAGCTCTTGATCCTGTTGAGCCGGGCTTGCCCCACAGGCGTTGACCTGTCTGGCTGGTTCCTGAATTTTGGCCCGGCACACCAGGACTTGTGCCCCTTCGGGGCGAGCGCAAACCAAGGCCGGATGATAGACAGCTGCGCGTTGGACAGGGCAATCATTCGCCAGGAAAACAGGTTAACGCCTATGGGGCTTGCCCCGCTGATCTTGCTCGACGTCGATTCCGGCATGAAGGTAGAGAGCAGAACCGACATCAGAACCAGAACCCAGATCAACCGCAGCGCCGCAAGCCACGCTCTTGCACGCTGGTTTTTTTCCGAAGGGCATCTCTGCGGGATGCCGGCTGCAATGCGCCGCGGTGTTGAGACGGCATCTCACCGAGATGCCCTACAGGGACAGAGAAGAGCAGCACGGCAAGCCACGCTCTATGCAATCGCCTCGGGGACAACCGCAAGATCAGGGTCAGGGCCAGGCGCCGCAGGGCTTGCAACGCCCCACGACAGCGAGGGCGCGGAGCACGGACGGCGACGCCAACGGTGACGCAGCAGGCAATTGCAAACGGGAACGCGGATGAATACGTATGCAGCACATTGTTGAACTTTGTGTCCCGGAATAGTCTTGCCAGGTCCGGAATTATCCGGCAGGCGCTCGAATAAATGCCAAACCCCCGCTGTGCGGGGACCAATAATCGCGTCAGACATCGGCGCGCGCGGATATTCTGCGCGCCGCCAGAGCCAATCAGACTTGGGAGGGTATGATGAGCAGTTTCTCGGCACAGGTGGAATACCGGCAGGACCAGCGCGGAAGGACCGCCTTTTCAGGGCAAGTCTTGCAGCTGGCGCGGATAGTCCTGGCGGCTCTGCTGTTCCTGCCAACGCTGGGCCAGGCCCAGGCCCTGCGCCCCGGCTATAACCGTGATGTCATCTACCAGGTATTTGTCGACCGTTTTTTTGATGGCAGCAGCGTCAACAATATTGCCAGTGACCCGCTGTTCGATCCGGCCGGGACCAACCTGCAGAAATATCTCGGCGGTGATTTCCAGGGGCTTACTGCGCAGATAAATTACCTGAAGAATATGGGAGTATCGGCGATCTGGATCACTTCGCCACTCGACAACCGCAATCTGCTGGCGGTAGGCGGTTCGGTGGCGCCGTACCATGGCTATGAAATGCGCGACACGCTGTTGCCGGACGAACACTTCACCAACCCGGCAAGGTCCTGGCAGATCTTCGACGATTTCGTCACCGCAGCGCACGCTGCCGGCATCAAGGTGATCGTCGACTTCGCGCCGAATCACTCCAATATCCGCAACTCGGGCGAGAACGGCGCGCTGTATGCCAATGGTGTGCTGCAGGCCAACTACAGCAGCAATCCGGGCGGGTTCTTCCAGACCGGGCCGAACATGGGCGGCGGTCAATTCGATGCACCCTATGAGACCCAGTACTACACACTGTATGACCTGGCGGACCTGAATCAGCAGAACGCCACTGTCGACGCCCTGCTGAAGGCGGCCATCAGCAATCTGCAGAACCACAACGTCGATGGCTTTCGTATCGATGCCACCAAGCACGTCAACTGGGGCTGGCAGTACACTCTGGCCAACAGCATCTACAGCAACCGCCGCAGCTTTGTATTCGGCGAATGGGTTGCCGATGACAGCAACAACCCGCTGTACGCCGACCTGGTTAAGTTCAGCAACCGCAGCGGCATCGCCGAACTGAATTTCCCGTTGTTCACCCGGATCAGCAATGTATTTGGCGAGGGCGGCTCGTTCATTTCACTCAATGACGTAGTCAGTCAGCAGCAGACGGACTTCCGCTACCAGAACGATCTGGTCAACTTCGTCGACAACCATGATCGCAAGCGCTTTCTCAATGTCGACACCAGTGCCGACGAGCGCAAGCATCTGCATGCCGCACTCGCCTTCGTGCTCACGGCGCGCGGCATTCCCTGCATCTACTACGGCACCGAGCAGTATCTCGAGGGCGGTGACGACCCGGACAACCGCCGCAAGATGCCCGGCTTCAGCCAGACCACCACGGCATTCAATCTGATCAAGTCGCTGTCGACCCTGCGCAAGAACAACGAAGCGCTCGCGTTTGGCACCATAAGTCAGCGCTGGATCAACAGCAATGTCTATATCTACGAGCGCAAGTTCTACAACAGCGTGGTCGTCGTCGCGATCAACAAGGGCAGCAGTGCCCAGGCGATCAGCAACCTGGTGACCTCGTTGCCGACCGGAACCTATACCGACTATCTCGGCAATCTGGTCTCCGGCGTCAGCCTGACCGCCACCGGCGCCACCAGTGGCGGCTACAACACCGCAAGCTTCAGCCTGCCCGGCAACAGCGTGTCGGTGTGGCAGAGAGACCCCGCCAACAGCGTGGCGCAGCTCGGCAACCTGACGCCGACCGCTGCCCAGCCCGGCGTCAAGGTGGTGATCGCCGGCCACGGCTTCGGAACCAGCACGGGAACGGTCAAGTTCGGTGCGACTTCAGCGACGGTCGTGAGCTGGAGTGATCAGGAAATCGTCGCCAATGTGCCGACCGTCGGCCAGGGTACATACGCCGTCAGCGTTACCCGATCGGGTTCCAGCACTGCTTCCAACACCTTCAACTTCGACGTCTATCAGGCCAAGCTGATCCCGGTCACCTTCACCGTGAACAATGCCGCCCCCACGGTACCTGGCGACAATATCTATCTCACCGGCAACAGCGTCGAACTTGGCAACTGGGCCACCACCAAGTCGGGCGCGGTGGGCGCCATGCTGACCAATGCCAGCACCTATCCCAACTGGTGGCTCACCGTCGGCGTGCCTGCCGGCAAGACCCTGCAGTACAAGTTCATCCGGATTGCCGCCAATGGCACGGTCACCTGGGAGAACGGCAGCAATCACAGCTTTACCGTGCCCGCGTCCGGGGTCGGCAGCGTCAATGTGAACTGGCAGTACTGACCGAGCCACTTGCGGCACCCGTTGCAGGCGCAAGCGGCCAATGCGCGCGGAGCACCGAGTACGACGAGCCCCGGCACTGCGTCAGCTTGAAACTCTGGCGATGAACCCCTTCTCCCGTTTACGGGAGACAGCCGCAGGCGGATGAGGGAAACCTGCGATAGCGCTCGGGGTCTGCCGCGCGCATCGCAACAGATCGCCAACACCATCGAACGTTTCCCTCATCCGGCCCTGCGGGCCAGTCTCTCGCAGGCGGGAGAAGGGGACCGTTGTCAACATTCAAACTGGTGCAGTACCCGAGCCCCCGCGTGATTGGCCGCTGGTGCCGCCAGCTGCCATCATGGCGTATGCAAACGCCCAATACGCTCGCCTTCAGCTCACTCGCCCTGGCCCCGAATCTGGCGCAGGGTCTCGATGCCCTCGCCTATACCAGCATGACTCCGGTGCAGGCCGAGGCACTGCCCCTGATCCTGGCCGGGCGCGATCTCATTGCACAGGCGCCCACTGGAAGCGGCAAGACGGCAGCGTTTGGGCTCGGTCTGCTGCAAAACCTCGACCCCAGCCTGATCCGTCTGCAGGCCCTGGTGCTCTGTCCCACCCGTGAACTGGCCGATCAGGTCGCCAAGGAAATCCGCAAACTCGCGATCGGCATTCCGAACCTGAAGGTGCTGCTGCTGACCGGTGGCGTCTCGCTGCGGCCACAACTGGCATCGCTGGTGCATGATCCCCATGTCGTCGTTGGCACGCCCGGACGTGTACAGGAGTTGATGCGCAAGGAAGCCCTGCATCTGGGCGGCATTCGCACCTTCGTGCTGGATGAGGCCGACCGCATGCTCGACATGGGCTTCGAGGAAGCAATCCGCGATATCGCCGCACGCGTGAACAAATCCCGTCAGAGCCTGCTGTTCTCGGCGACCTATCCTGCAGCCATTCGCGATATCGCACGCAGCCTGTTGCGCGACCCCGCCGAGGTGCGGGTTGCCCAAGTCGCCGAGCAGCCGGTGGTCGCGCAGATCTTTCACGAGGCCGAACTGGCGCAGAAGCCGGCGGCATTGGCCGCGCTGTTGCTGGATCACAAGCCGGATTCTGCCGTGGTGTTCTGCAATACCCGACGCGACACCGAGGACGTCGCCAAGTCCCTGCAGGAATGGGGATTCTTTGCAGCCGCTCTGCACGGCGATATGGAACAGCGCGACCGCGACGAGATCCTGGTCTGTTTTGCCAATGGCAGCTGCAATGTACTGCTGGCCAGCGACGTCGCCGCCCGTGGCCTCGACATCAAGGATCTCTCGGCGGTCATCAACTACGAGCTGCCGACCGATCCCGACGTCTATCTGCACCGGATCGGACGCACCGGCCGCGCCGGTCGCGGCGGCCTCGCGCTGAGCCTGGTGACGCCGCGCGAAATGCCGCGTGCCCATGTACTGGCCGACAGTCATGGCCAGAAATTCCGCTGGGCGACGGTGACGCCGTTGAGCAGCAAGACCGTCAATCCGCCGCAACCAACGATGGCGACGCTCTGCATTGACGCCGGCAAGACTGACAAGATGCGCGCCGGCGATATTCTCGGCGCGCTGACCGGCGACGCTGGCCTGCCCGCGGACGCAATCGGCAAGATCGATATCTTTGCGACACGTTCCTACGTCGCCATCAAGCGTGAACTGCTGAATCAGGCACATCAGCGCCTGAGTGCGGGCAAGATCAAGGGCCGCAGCTTTCGCGTACGCAGAATCTGACTGCTCGGCCGCCACCTGCGCGGGGCGCAGCGCACAGCGGTTCGAACAGCCGGCGACGCGCGCCGGCTGGTCATGGCCGCCTGGCGACGATCAGAAGCCGATCTGTGCGCGGAACTCCAGGATATCCGGGTTGTCGCTGATGCCTCGGCGATCGCTGTCGACCGAAATCGCATTGGCCATCAGGCGCGCATTCGGGTGCGCCCACCAGGTAAGCCCCAATGTCCAGTTGGACTCGACGCCGCCGAGTACGGCGCCATCATCAAGATCGAGGTGGCTGTAGCGCAGCCCGAGTTCCCAGGCGCCGCGTGCGCCGTCGAGCTTGGGGGCGTCGATCGTGCCGTTCTTGTAGCCGCGCGCGTGCTCGGTCAAGAACCAGCCTGCCTGCAGGTAATAGCCGGCGCCGGAGAAGTCGGGACGGCCAGCACGCTGAAAGCTGCCGTGGACATACTCGGACTGCAGCAGCAAGGGGCCATCGACATAGGCCGCCTCGAGACCGATCCGCTGGATCGAGTCGACATCGGCAAGCGTGCCGGTGTCGGCAAAGCGCCGCGGCGACAGGCTGGCCTCGGGGCGCGTCGAGAATCGTCCGCTATCGGACTTGGGGTTTTCGCTGGCCGCAGCAGCAGCAAGATGCAGGAACCGGCCGTCGGCCGAGATCGGCAGCCAGGTCGCGCGGGCGGCAATGCCGGTCCCCTTGTTGATCCCCTCGAGGGTCTGACCATAAGCACTCACTGCCAGAGACCAGTCGGGCCGCGTGTAGGCGTACTCCGCGCCAAGGCGGCGCGCAATCCCCATCGCCGAGGGCAAGCCCTGCTCCATGAACAACGAATTGCGATCCGAAGTCAGCTCCTCAAGAAAAAACGGCTGCTTGAACTGGCCGGCCTTGACCGAGTGCCCATTGGCGAAGTTGTATTTGGCGTAGGCATCCGTCCACTGATTGCTTGCCAGGTCGTACTCGACCTTCATTTCCAGATCCTTAGCGTGCTTTGCGGTCGCGCTCAGACGCATCCGGCGGAAGTCGCTGGCGTCTTCCAGCGTGCTGGCATCGGAGCGGAACTCCGCCCAGTCGTACTGGAAGTTCACGCCTGGTGCCAATGACCAGTCCGAAGCCTGGGTGCCGCCCGCAGCGAAAAGGAGGGAAGCGCAGATCGCCAGCGTCAATGTCGACCGCCTGGTGTAGTTTTGATGACGAAAGCAAGTCACGCATATTCTCCGGAAGCGTCAGGAAGGTGACGATTATTTAGCGCTGCCATGACACTATGATGACAACATGGCAACTTCGAGCCGGCTGCAGGCGCGGTCAACGCGCCGCGGACAGTCCGCGGCCAGGCCGCCGCCGCCGCAGTGAACGTGATTGTCACAATGCTGCAACATGATGGAAATAGGATGCACTCCTGTCTTCAACCGAGCCGGAACCCATGCACACCTCAATCCTCAACTCAAGTCTGCGCTTTTCCATCGCCGTCTCCACCCTCATGATTCTCGCGGCCTGTGGTGACAAGGGTGCGAAATCCCCCGAGGATGCTGCCTCCGCGGCAGCACCGACGCCAACCGCCGAAACCAGCTCGGTCATCCAGATCGACGGTTCGAGCACGGTCTACCCGCTCACCGAGGCAGTTGCCGAAGAGTTCCAGGGCTCCACGAAGGGCCAGGTCCGCGTCACGGTAGGCGTGTCGGGTACCGGCGGTGGCTTCAAGAAGTTCTGCCGTGGCGAACTCGACATCTCCGGCGCCTCGCGTCCGATCCAGCGCGCCGAAATGGATATCTGCGCCGCCGCCGGCATCAAGTACTTCGAGATTCCGGTCGCCTATGATGCGCTGACCGTGGTCGTCAATCCGCAGAATCCACTGGACAGCATCACCGTCGATGAACTCAAGCGCATCTGGGAACCATCGGCCCAGGGCAACATCAGCAAGTGGAACCAGATCAATCCGGCCTGGACCGATGCCAATTTCACCCTGTACGGAGCCGGTTCGGACTCCGGCACATTCGACTATTTTACCGAGGCTGTGGTCGGCAAGGCCAAGTCCAGCCGCGGTGACTACACCGCGTCGGAAGACGACAATGTGCTGGTCCAGGGCGTTGCCAACGATGTCAATGCGATCGGCTATTTTGGTTACGCCTACTTCGCCGAGAATCAGGACAAGCTAAAGGCGCTTGCGATCCAGACCACGGCCGATGCAACTGGCGTGCGGCCTTCGATGGAAACCGTGATCGACGGCACCTACACACCGCTGGCGCGTCCGATGTTCATCTATGTCAGTGACAAAGCCTGGGCGCGTCCGGAAGTGAAAGCCTTCGTCGAGTATTACCTGGCCAATGCCGATACCCTGGCGCGTGAGGTCAACTATGTTCCGCTGCCGGCCGAGGCCTACACCAGCATCCGTGGCCATCTGGAACAGGGCAAGCTGGGCACCGTGTTCAACGGTGAAGCAGCAACCGCAGTGACCATCGAAGATCTGCTCAAGCGCGAGGCGGGTCTCTGATCCAGTAGGACCATCAGGAAAACTCTGACAAGATCAGGAGCCGGGAGAGCCGCTGCACCAAGGGGCGAGAATCCGCAGGTTCCTGCCTGTTCCGCTGTCGACAACGTCGGCTTGGCCAACGCCAGGCCGGGTAACGACGACGTTGCGATCACTTGTTCGGAGGTTTCCTGGAGAATGATGCAGCCGGCGATCCGCCGGCTGCGTTTTGCGCCAAGCACGGAGATCATCGGATGAGCAGCACGGCGGCAGCGAATACGGCGGAGTCAGCGGGCAACCGCATGCGCTACCGCGCCAACCGTCATGTCAAGGAACGCGTGATCGAGCTGGTCCTCATGCTGTCGGCCCTGGTCGCGGTATTCACCACCCTCGGCATCGTCTATGTCCTGGTCAAGGAATCCCTGGTCTTCTTTCGTGCGGTTCCGCTCTGGGATTTTCTCAGCGACAGCCAGTGGACCCCGCTGTTCACCGATGCCCACTTCGGGATCGGCGTGCTGCTTTCGGGCACGCTGACCAGTTCCGCAATCGCGCTCGCCGTTGCCATCCCATTGGGCACCGTGATCGCGGTCTACCTCTCCGAGTTTGCCAGCGACCGGGTCCGCGAGATCTGGAAGCCCGTGCTCGAACTGCTGGCCGGTGTGCCGACCATTGTGTTCGGCTACTTCGCGCTGTTCTTCGTGACGCCCTTGCTGCAGCGTTTCATACCGGGCCTTCCCGGATTCAACCTGCTGTCGGCGGGCCTGGTAATGGGTGTGATGATCGTGCCCTACATCAGTTCGATCAGCGAAGACGCCATGCGCGCGGTGCCGATGGCGCTGCGTGAAGGCTCCTACGCGATGGGCGCCACGCGCCTGCAGACCGCACTGCGCGTAGTCGTGCCGGCGGCCTTCTCCGGGATCGCCGCCGCCTACATCCTGGGTATCTCGCGCGCTGTCGGCGAAACCATGATCGTCGCCGTTGCAGCCGGCATGCAGCCCAATCTCACGCTGGATCCGACGCAGCCGGCCGCCACCATCACCGCGTACATTGTCCAGGTCGCCAAGGGTGATCTGCCGCACGGCAGCCTCGGCTATCAGACCATATTCGCCGCTGGCCTGACCCTCTTCATGGTGACACTCATCTTCAACCTGCTCGGCTTCTGGTTGCGCCGACGCTATCGGGAAGTCTACTGATGAAGACCCTCACCGCCCCGGTACGCGAGCAGATGCGCGCCAGCATCGCAGCGCAGAAGCGCCGCGAACTGCTGTTCTCTGCGATGGGTTTCGCGGCGCTGTTTCTGATGTTCGTCACCTTCGTGGCCCTGTTCATCGACATGATCGGTTCCGGCTTCGATCGCCTGAATCTCGACTTCTTCACCCATTTCGCCTCGCGCCGCGCTGAACAGGCCGGCATCCTGGCAGCCTGGGTCGGCAGCTTTACGGTGATGCTGGTGACTGCCTTCGTCGCCGTGCCGATCGGGGTGGGTGCCGGCATCTATCTCGAAGAGTACGCACCGGCAAACAAGCTCACCGCGATCATCGAAATCAACATCAACAATCTGGCGGGCGTGCCGTCGATCGTCTATGGATTGCTTGCGCTCGGCATGTTCGTGCACACGCTCGGGCTCGGCGCCAGCGTGCTGACCGCGGGCCTTACCCTGGCACTGCTGATCCTGCCGATCGTGATCGTCTCCACCCGCGAGGCCATCCGCAGTATTCCGGGCATGATCCGCGAAGCCGCCTATGCGCTGGGTGCCACGCGCTGGCAGGTCGTCCGTCATCATGTGCTGCCCTACTCGCTGCCCGGTATCCTGACTGGCGTGATCATCGGTCTGTCACGCGCGATCGGCGAAACCGCACCGATCGTCACCATTGGCGCGGTCACCTTCATCGCGTTCCTGCCGGAGTCGCCGATCAGCGGCAGTCCGCCCTTTGTTTCGTTCGATTGGTTGATGTCACCGTTCACCGCGATGCCGATCCAGATCTTCAACTGGACCTCGCGTCCGGAGGCTGCCTTCCAGCAGAATGCCTCGGCGGCCGCTCTGGTTCTGGTGGCGATGACCCTGATGATGAATGCCCTGGCGATATGGCTGCGTTTCCGCCTGCGCCGCAACCTCAAGTGGTAACCCGACCATGTCAAGCAAACTGCCCAAGCCCGATCTCGCCACCCTGCCGAAGAAAGCCGAGGCGCGCGATCTCAATTTCTTTTACGGCCAGTTCCAGGCTCTGAAGAACATCAATCTGCCGATCCATGATCGCCGGGTGACCGCCCTGATCGGGCCCTCGGGTTGCGGCAAAAGCACCTTCCTGCGTTGCTTCAACCGGATGCACGATCTTTATCGCGGCAATCGCTACGAGGGCGAGATCCGCTTCCATCCGGACAACATCAACCTGCTCGGTGCCGACATCGATCCGATTGAAGTGCGCATGCGCCTTTCCATGGTCTTCCAGAAGCCCAATCCGTTCCCCAAATCGATCTACGAGAACGTCGCCTACGGACTGCGCGTGCGCGGAGTGAAAAAGCGCAGCATCATCGACGAAAAAGTCGAGGAAGCGCTGACCGGCGCTGCGCTGTGGAACGAAGTGAAGGACCGACTGCATGAGCAGGCCAACAATCTGTCGGGCGGACAGCAGCAGCGCATGTGCATCGCGCGCGCGCTCGCATCCGATCCGGAGTTGCTGCTGTTCGACGAGCCGACCTCGGCGCTGGACCCGATCGCCACGGCCAGCATCGAGGACCTGATCCACCAGCTCAAGGACAAAGTGACTATCCTCATCGTCACCCACAACATGCAGCAGGCTGCCCGGGTTTCCGATTTCACGGCCTATATGTACCTCGGCGACCTGATCGAGTTCGGCTGGACTGACGACGTATTCTTCAGTCCGACCAACAAGCAGACCGAGGATTACATCACTGGCCGTTTCGGCTGAGCACAGGGCACTGATGTCGTGAATCACAAGTATCGGGACAAGACAGAACGGATGGATTTTTTCGCAGGGCAAGGCGCGAGGAGGCGACATAGTGGGCGCTATGGCAACGTCGAGCAACGCCGCCATGCGGAAAAAGACACTGCTTTGCGTTTCGACATTCATGATTCACGACGCTAGGGAGCGCACCATGTCCAACGAACACATCAGCACCCAGTACAACACCGAACTTGCTGCGCTGCGCGCCCGCGTCGTCGAAATGGGCGCGATGGTCAGCGAACAGTTCCGGCTCGCCGTCGAGGCGCTGACCTCTGGCCGCAGTGAACTGGCCGACCAGGTCGTCCAGAACGACAAGCGGGTCAACGACTATGAAGTGGACATTGACGACGACTGCGCCCACCTGATCGCCAAGCGGCAACCGGCGGCGGGCGACCTGCGGATGGTGCTCGGCATTACCAAGATGGTGACCGATCTGGAGCGCACTGGCGACAAGGCGCGCAAGATCGCAAGGCTCTCGGGAGCGATCCGCTCCAGTGGTGTTGACGGCAGCGACTGGGTCGCGAGCACGCGCAGGATTGCCGATGCCACGCGCAAGCTGATCGACGAGGCCGTGCAGGCTTTTTCAGCCAACGATATCGATCTTGCGATCAGCGTGATCCGCGGGTCGCGCGCGGTCGGCCGCCAGGTCAATGCGGTCTCGTCCGAACTGGTCAAGCGCATAGCGGAAACGCCCAGCCAGGTGGCCATTCTGCTGGACATGATGGCGGTCACCAAGGCCGTTGATCGCGTTGCCGATCACGCCAGCAATCTCGCCGAGCACCTGATCTACATCGTCAAGGGCACCGATGTTCGCCATGCGACGCTGGATCAGATCGAACGCGAAACCCTGCAGCGCTGACGCGGTCAGCAGCCCGGATCGGTGCCGCACTCGGCAACCCCACCAGGACTTCCGGGAACTATCGAAGTGGTCCCTGGGTCCCAGCGCCACCGCAGTCGGCGGTGCTCGGAGATCGTGTCATGCGCTTTGCATTGAGTCTGCTGCTGTTTCTGCTCGGCTATTCGACCATGGTCTGCGCCGACGACCATCCCAGGATCCGCGAAGCACTGACCCGGCTCGCACCGACCCTGCAGATCGATTCGATCCGGCCATCTGCGATGGCTGGCATGTACGAGGTCATTGCCGCGGGCGAGGTGATGTACCTCAGCGAGGATGGCACGTTTCTGCTGCAGGGCCGTCTGATCGACACCCGCACGCGCACTGATGTCACCGCCGACGCCGAAAAGCGGTTGCGTGCGCTCGCGCTCGGCAAGATAGGCCCGGAGAAGCGCCTGAGCTTCGAAGCCAAGGACCCGAAACACCGCGTCACCATTTTCACCGACGTAGACTGCGGCTACTGTCGCAAGCTGCATCAGGAAATCGCCGACTACAACCGCGCTGGCATCAGCGTCGATTATCTGTTCTTCCCGCGCGCCGGACTGAACTCGGCCTCGTTCGACAAGGCAGCCTTCATCTGGTGCTCGGACGATCGCAGGCAGGCCATGAACCAGAGCATGACGGCCGCGGGCCTCGCGCACACGCCGGCAAGCTGCGCGCATCCGATCGGCGAAACCCTGGCGCTGGGCCAACGCATCTCCAAGGCCGGTACGCCGACAATCCTCGCCGCAGATGGCAGTTTTCTCGGGGGCTATCAGAGCGCCGCCGAACTCGGCAAACGCCTGGCGGCGCTGAACACGACCGCCGCGCCCTGACTTGACTCCTCGCACGCGGCGACGACATCGAGAAATCCGGTGTCGTTCCTGCTGGGTTCGCAATGCCGCGTGGGTCGCTATTCGCGAGCGAGTTGGCCCAGACGCTGCAGCGCAGTTTGAATGCGCGGCGTCCATTCACCCGCACAACTGAGTCGTACGCAATCGCGGTAGGCACCACTGGCGGCGAACAGGGTACCGGGAATGATGCCGATACCGTGTTCGAGGGCGCGCTCGAACAACACATGGGCATCCTGCCCCGGTGGCAGTTGCACCCAGAGCACCACCCCTCCGCGTGGCCTCGAAACCCGCGTGCCAGCCGGCCAGTCGCTGGCAATCTGGGCGTGGAAGCGGCCAACATTTGCCGCCAGACTTGCGCGCAGACGGCGCAGGTGACGGTCGATATTGGTGCCCGCATACATTTCGGCGACCACATGTTGCGATAGGGTTGGCGTCGAACAGGAGGTGAAGGATTTTGCGCGGATCAATTCTTCGCGCCAGCGCGCACTGACCGCCCAGCCGATGCGCAGCCCGGGCGCCATGATCTTGGACACCGAGCCACAGAGAATCACGCCGCCAGCATGACCCTCGTAAGCCTTCATCGGCACCGGGCGGCGACCATCGAATCCCAGCTCGCCGTAGACATCATCCTCAATGATCGGTACCCCGCGACGCGCGCACGCCTGGACCAGGATGCGTCGCGCGTCGTCCGGCATGGTGGCACCACTCGGATTGCTGAAACTGGGTATCAGTACGGCGGCCCGGATCGGCTGCGTCTCCAGCGCCTTCAAGGCCAGTTCGATATCGGGCCCGTCGTCGCAGCAATTGGCGATCTCCACGACCTTCAATCCGCGCGCTTCGATCGCCTGCATCAGGCCATAGTAGGTGGGTCGTTCCACCAGCACCGCATCGCCCGGGCGCGTCAATACCTGCAGACTGAGCGTGATCGCCTCCATCGCTCCGGCCGTGATGACGACATCATCGGGCTCGACTTCAACGCCGGCAAGACCCAGTCGCTGCGCCACCTGCTGACGCAAGGCCAGCAAGCCGGGCGGATGCGCATAGGCATTGACCTTGTCCGGAATCCGCCGCAAGAGATCGCGGGCGACGCTGGAAATGCGCGAGGTCGGCAGCAGGCCCGGATCCGGCGTCGCCGAATGCAGCGGCACCAGATCATCGCGCGCATACACCGCGAGCACCTGATCGAGCATGCTGCGCGACAGACTGCGTGGCCGCGGCGGCGCCCCCTTGCGCGGTGGCGCAATGCCGGGCAAGCGCGTCGCGCGGACGTAGTAGCCGCTTTGCGGCCGCGACTCGATCACCCCCTGGGCTTCGAGCTGCTGATAGGCCTGTACTACGGTGCCGATGCTGACGCCAGCCTGCTGGCTCATCGATCGCACAGAAGGCACACGGGCTCCGGCCAGCAGGGCGCCGGCCTGGATGCGTCGCTGCAATTGCAGCGCAAGCGTTTCATACAGAGGAGCTTCGCTGGACATGGAACCTCCAGGGTGTCGACGTGGGTTGGCCGCTGTGACGGACTGGAAGGGCAAATTACGGGCGCACAACTGTACCAGCAGATATCAACAAAAAGTGAATCTGTACCAGGGCCGGGCGCGGCACTTATCATGCCGCCATGAACGCCAGCCGCGCCGCTGTGATTGCCGCCTTCGCCACCATTTATCTGGTCTGGGGAACCACCTACCTGGGCATTGCCCTGGTCGTGCGCAGCATGCCGCCGTTCGCCAGTGGCACCCTGCGCTTCGCCCTCGCGGCGCTGCTGATGTACGGTGTCCTGCGCCTGCGCACGCTGCGTCCGCTCGCTGGTCTGCACTGGCCTTCCGCCATCGTCGCCGGGGTCCTGCTCTCGGGTATTGGCAATGGCTTCGTGATCTGGGGTCAGCAGACTGTGCCCTCCGGCATTGCCGCCCTGCTGGTGGCCGCCCTGCCGCTCTGGATCATGTGTATAGATACGGTCGCATTTGCGCGCCGACGGCCTGGCCCGAAGGACATCATCGGCAGCATGATTGGCCTGCTCGGCGTGGTGCTGATCGTCAGCAGGACGCGCAGCTTCGACGGCACGGCCTCGCCGTTTCCGACCTTGATGATCCTGCTTGCTACGCTGGGCTGGTCGATTGGAACCCTGGTACAGCGGCAATCGGTGAAACCTGGACAACTGGGCGCCTTCGCCTGCGCGCAGATGCTGGTGGGCGCTCTGTTCCAGGCGCTCTGCGCTCTGCTGCTCGGCGAATGGGCCGAGCTGAGCTGGACCTGGTTCACCCCGACCGCGGTCGCGGCTCTGCTCTATCTTGCCGTGTTCGGCAGCATCATCGCCTTCAGTGCGTATCTCTGGTTGATCACCCGCGTACCCACTTCGGCAGTGGCGACCTACTCGCTGGTCAATCCGGTGGTGGCGATGGCACTGGGCGCCTGGCTGCTCGGTGAGCGCATCGAGGCCAGTTCGATCGCGGCCAGCCTGCTGGTATTGGCCGGTGTTGCGCTGGTGCTGTGGCCAGCGCGCAGGGCCCAACCCGCGTCGCCGATTGCGTCCACGCCAGGTCTGCCCGTGGTTGTTGCTGCGAGCAAGCCGCTGCCATGAGCACTGTGCAGATCCGCGACTACCGGACTGAATACGCCAGCGCCTTTGCACAATTGAATCTGGCCTGGATCGAACAGCACTTCAGTGTCGAGGAACCCGACCGTGCCAGCCTGCTTGAGGTCGAGCGGCATATCATCGCACCCGGCGGCAATGTCCTGTTTGCGGTTGGCACAGACAACGAAGTGCTTGGCTGTGTCGCGCTGAAGGTCGTGCAGCCCGGCGTAATGGAATTGACCAAGATGGCGGTCGACGCGCGTCGCCGTGGTCACGGCATTGGTGCCGAACTGATGCGGGCCGCGCTACGCGATGCCCGCGCCCGCGGCACCCGAACGCTGCTTCTGGATACACACTCTTCGCTGCGCCCTGCGATCGCACTCTACCAGCGCTTCGGCTTTCGTCAGGTACCCTTGCGCGCCAGCCCTTATCGAAGATCGGATGTCAGCATGGAACTGGATTTGAACAGCGCCCACGGGACTGCCACAACGAGGGAATTCATCATGGATGTGCAAAGACTGGCCGCGTTTTCCGCCGGCAACGAAGGCGGCAATGGGGCAGGCGTATGGATCGGAGCCGAGCTTCCAGACGCCACGACCATGCAGGCGATTGCGGCCGAGGTGGGTTACTCCGAGACCGCGTTCGCTGCTCCGCTGGGTGACGGCTGGCGCGTGCGCTATTTCGCGCCCGGTATCGAAGTCGATTTCTGTGGCCACGCCACCATTGCACTGGGTGCCGCGCTTGCGCTGCGCCACGGCGATGGCCAGTTCAAGCTCTCGCTCAATCATGCCGGGATTTCCGTCAGCGGTCGTCGCGACGGCGCACTGCTCGCGGCCGAGTTGTCGTCGCCACCGACGCGTAGCGCGCCAGTCGATCCACGCACGATTTCCGAAGTCCTCGACCTGTTCGGCTACAGCGCGCGCGATCTCGACGCCCGCATCGCACCCGCACGTGCCCATGGCGGCGCCGATCATCTGGTGATCGCCCTGCACAGCCGCGACGCCCTCGCGCGGATGCATTACGACCAGGAAGCAGGGCGCCGATTGATGGAGCGCGAAGGCTACGCAACCCTCATGTGGGTGCACATCGAGTCCGACCGCAGGTTCAATGTGCGCAATGCCTTCGCCATCGGCGGCATCTACGAAGACCCGGCGACCGGCGCCGCCGCTGCAGCATTCGCTGGCTACCTGCGTGATATCGGCTGGCCCCATGGCGGCGCCATCGACATCGTGCAGGGTGCCGACATGGGCAGCCGCTCGCTGATCCACGCCGAGTTCAGCGACGTGCCGGGCAGTGCCATCCGGGTCTCTGGAACTGTGCGCCAGATCAGCAACTGACTGCGGCCCGCGTCGGACCGCGAAAACAGGGCGCCGCGGTGCAAGCAACCCCGATGGCAATGTTCGGCTGGACGATTCGCATCGGGAATCGGCGTGAACGGGCTCTATGGCCGACATCATCGTTGACAGGTCGGCGCGGTCGCGCCTTGCGGTGGCGCCCGCTTCCGGCTAACTTGCGCGCCATGTCCACGCCCAACCCTGCATCCGCCGTGCCGACCGCCAATGTGGCGGAATTCGAGCGCTCGCTGGACGAACTCGAGCAGTTGGTCGGGAAAATGGAAAAGGGCGACATGAGCCTCGATGAGTCGCTGCAAGCGTTCGAGCGCGGCGTCTCGCTCTATCGCAATTGTCAGGGCGCGCTGGAACAGGCCGAGTTGCGGGTGCGCATGCTGATGGACCCGAATGACCCGGCCAGTGCGATCCCCTTTGATCCCGATACGCCCTGAGCTGACGCCAGAACTGCTCGCCTGGGCCCAGCGTGCGGAATCTGTTCTGGATCGCGAACTGCCCCCAGCCAACCAGATGCCCGAGCGTCTGCATCAGGCGATGCGCTACAGCGTGCTCGGCGGCGGCAAGCGCCTGCGCGCCCTGCTCGCCTACGCGGCCGGTCGATGTTTCGCGGCACCGCCCGAATGCGCAGACGCGAGTGCGGCCGCTCTCGAGATCATCCACGCCTATTCGCTGATTCACGATGATCTGCCGGCGATGGACAATGATGATTTGCGTCGTGGCAAGCCCACCTGCCACATCGCCTTTGGCGAGGCGATGGCAATACTGGCCGGAGACGCGCTGCAGGCGCTCGCGTTCGAAGTACTTACCAGCGACACACAGTCACGCGCCGATGCCGGGACCCGGATCAAAATGCTGCGCACACTGGCACAGGCCTGTGGTGCGCATGGCATGGCGGGCGGTCAGGCGTTCGATCTCGATGCAGTCGGCCAGCGACTGAGTCACTCGGAACTCGAGCGCATGCATGCCTACAAGACGGGGGCACTGATCCGCGCTGCAGTTTTGCTGGGCACACTTGGCGCCGGTCGGGTCGACGCCACTGAACTTGATCGGATGGGCGCCGTTGGCGCGCGCATCGGCCTCGCCTTCCAGATCCGCGACGACATTCTGGACATCGAAGGCGACACCGAGGTGATCGGCAAGCGCCAGGGCGCGGATATCGCCCGCGACAAGCCGACCTATCCCTCGATCATCGGAATGGAAGCCTCGCGCGCACTGGCGCAGTCGCTGCGCGACGAAACCATCAGCCTGCTGGCCGGGCATGGCACAGCGGCCGAGTCGCTCCGCGATCTCGCGCACTATGCGGTCGATCGCCGGAGCTGAACGCAACTCGGCCGCAGGCTTTCAGCATCAGGCCTTCTGCAGACGGGCGATATCCACTTCGACCAGTGTCTTCAGCGCCGGATCGATCTGCAGCGCCCGTTGATAGTCGGCGAGCGCCTCACCGCGCTGACCCAGCTTCTCGCGAACCTGACCACGCCGCCAGTACAGGCCGCCTTCGGAAAAATCCTGCGGCTTGACGGTCGCTGCCTGCACACGATCCAGCGCTGCCAGCCCGCGCTGCAACTGCTGACCGGACACCGCAGCCAGCCGACCCAACTGGTAACTCAGCCGCAGATCGTCGGGCGACTTCTCGATGGCGGCATCCAGCACCGCAAAGGCATCGGTCCAGCGTTCGACTCGACTCAGATCCAGTGCATAGGAGATGCGGTGGAGCATCTCGTCCGGGTTGGCCGCGATCGCTGCCTTCATCTCGGCCTCGTAGCGCTCGTAGTCCTTGTCCGCGCGCGCCAGTGCCGCGCGTGCCACGTGGCCCCAGCTCACTTCCAGCGTGGCGAGACGTGCCGCCTGGGCATCGGCCTTGTCGCGACCACCGCCAGCGATCGACGGCGCGGCGAGGTAGTAGTGCATCAGGTCGAGCTGTGCGGCATATCGCGTCGGCTCCAGTTCAACGGCTTTCTGATACGCCCCCAGGCACTTCTTGGCCCAGGACAATTTGCTGAAGATGCTGGCCGACTGTGCCATCCGGCCATAGGCGCCGGCGGCGATATGCCAGGCTTCGGCATGTGATGGCAGACTGGCCACCGCCTTGTCGGCCGACGCGACCGCCGCATCGGTATTGTTGGCACGTAGCGCCTGCACGATCGCCTCGACCGCGGCCGGGCGCGCCGGTGCAGCAGCAGCTGCGGACGTCATCAATGCCAGGACCAACATCCAGATCAGCCTATTGCGCATGCAGGACTCCGCTCCGTTGAAAGCGGCGACACTAGCCGGCGCAAGCTGAGGCAATGATTAACGGCCTGGAGCCGTCAGCATGGCCAATTCACGAACCCGCCACCGTCATCCGCGACACCAGAATCGAGCCGGTCAGGATGTGTGAACGCGCGTCGATGTCGCTGCCGACCAGGGCGATATCCTGAAACATCTGCCGCAGATTGCCGGCAATCGTCACCTCATCCACCGGGTAGGCGATGGCGCCGTTCTCGACCCAGAAGCCGGCAGCACCACGCGAGTAGTCGCCGGTCACGGTGTTGACGCCCTGCCCCATCGCCTCGGTCACCAGCAGACCCTCGCCCATCTCGCGGATCAGCGCATCGAGGTCGCCGGCATTGGACTTGATCAGCAGGTTGTGGACACCGCCGGCATTGCCGGTGGTGGCGAGGCCAAGCTTGCGCGCCGAATAGCTGCCGAGTACGTAACGGCTGAGTACGCCATCGCGAATCAGATCACTCTGCCGCGCGGCCACGCCCTCGGCATCGAAATTGCCCGAGGCATGCCCGCGCCGGCTGAAGGGGTCTTCCACAATCTGGAACCATTCGGGAAAGATCCGCTGCCCCTGCTGATCGAGCAGGAAGCTGGCCTTGCGATACAGGGCACCGCCGCTGATCGCGCCAACGAGGTGACCGACCAGGCCGCGCGCGACTTCGGGGGTATACAGCACCGGGCAATCACGAGTGGCAAGCTTGCGCACACCCAGCCGACGCACGGTGCGCTCGGCGGCACGCCGGCCGACTTCCGCGGCGGACTCCAGATCATCCGGGCTGCGCGTGCTGCTGTACCAGTAGTCGCGCTGCATGCCCTTGGCGTCTTCGGCAATCATCGAACACGACAGCGAATGCCGTGTGCTGCGTTCGCGGCCCACGAAGCCATGCGAGTTGGCATAGACCGAGATGCTTTGCCCGCTGCCGACGCTGGCGCCATCGGAATTGCTGATCCGGCTGTCGAATTCGCGTCCGGCGGCCTCGCACTCGATACCCAGGGCAATGGCGCGATTGGCATCGATATCCCAGGGATGCCAGAGCTCGAGATCCCGAAACTCGGTCGCCATCAGATCGGCGTCGGCCAGGCCAGCGGCCGGGTCTTCTTCGGTATGCCGCGCAATCGCGCAGGCCTGCTCCACCGTGGTGATGATGCTCTCCGGTTGCAGATCCGCGGTACTCGCCGAGCCCTTGCGATTGCCGAAGTAGACCGTGATCGAAACACCGCGGTCGCGGGTGTGTTCCACGGTTTCCACTTCGCCCATGCGCACATTGACGTTGAGTCCCTGGTCGAGGTTCAGACCGACCTCGGACTGGCTGGCGCCCTTCTTGCGACAGCGCGAAATCACATCGCGGGCCAGGGTGCTCAGGCGATCCATATCGGCACGGGCGCTATCTAGATTCGTATCGGGGAGGCTCACTGGGTATCCTTGCGCTTGAATCGTGTTGCAGGTGGATGGAATGTCTACAGAAGAAGTCGATTGGGACGAGTATTACGGCGGCCCCAGCCGCAGCATCCAGCGCCGCGAGGCACTGGACATACTGGCACTGGCCAAGGAACTGGCGGCATTGCCCGAGGGCATGCTCGACCAGGTTCCACTGAACGAGTCGCTGCGCCAGCAGGTGAATGAAGCCCGCCGGATCACCCAGCCGATCGCGCACAAGCGCCAGGTACAGTATCTCGCCAAGCATCTGCGCAAGCACGAAGAGGATATCCCGGCGATCCGGCTGGCGGTCGATGCACCCAAGCAGGAGAAGCGCCGCGCGACGGCCCAGCTGCACCATGCCGAGAGCTGGCGCGATCGCCTGATCGCCGAAGGGGACGAGGCCATCACCGCCCTGCTCGCCGAACATCCACAGGCCGATCGCCAGCAACTGCGGCAACTGGTGCGGCAGGCACTGAGCGAAGCCAAGGCCGACAAGCCGCCCGCGGCATCGCGGCAGATTTTCCGGCTGATCCGCGAATTGCTCGGCTGATTGCCCGCTGCGCGCTGCTGCGCTTTGTCGCTATTGCGGCCAGGCGCAGCAAGCGTGCAGGCTCGCGATGATGGACAGCAGACACCGCGCCTATTGCCTGGTACCACCCACCGTCATTGCATCGATGCGCAGCGTCGGCTGCCCAACCCCGACCGGCACGCTCTGACCATCCTTGCCACAGACGCCAACACCGGCGTCGAGTTTCAGATCATTGCCGACCCGCGAAACCCGCTGCATGACCTCGGGCCCAGAGCCGATCAGGGTGGCGCCCTTGACCGGGCGCGTCACCTTGCCGTTCTCGATCAGGTAGGCCTCGCTGGCCGAAAAAACGAACTTGCCGGAAGTGATATCGACCTGGCCACCACCGAAGTTGACGGCATAAAGCCCCTTTTCGACCGAGGCGATGATGTCGGCTGGTGCGTCCTGGCCCGGCAGCATGTAGGTATTGGTCATCCGCGGCATCGGCAGATGCGCGAAGCTCTCGCGGCGGCCGTTCCCGGTTGCCGCCACCCCCATCAGCCCGGCATTGAGCTTGTCCTGCAGAAAGCCTTTCAGCACACCGTTCTCTATCAGGGTGGTGCACTGAGTCGGTGTGCCCTCGTCATCGATGTTCAGTGAGCCACGACGTGCTGCCAGGGTGCCATCGTCGACGATCGTGCACAGCGGCGAGGCGACCAGCTCGCCCATCCGGCCAGAGAATGCCGACAGGCCCTTGCGATTGAAGTCGCCTTCCAGACCATGCCCGACGGCCTCGTGCAGCAGCACGCCCGGCCAGCCCGGACCCAGCACCACGGTCATTTCACCGGCCGGCGCGTCCTCGGCTTCAAGGTTCACCAGAGCCTGCCGCACTGCCTCGCGCGCCTGCGCGAACGGAAAATCACCTTCGAGCAATTGCGCATAGCTGATCCGGCCCCCGCCACCCGAAGAACCCTGCTCGCGGCGACCGCCCTGCTCGGCGATCACCTGCACATTGAAGCGCACCAGCGGCCGCACGTCGCTGGCGAGGGTGCCATCGCTGTGTGCGATCAGGAGCGTATCGACCGCCGCACTGATGCTGATGATCACCTGCTGCACGCGCGGATCGATCGCGCGCGTGTACTTGTCGACCTCGCGAAGGAGATCAAGCTTTCGTTCGATCGGCACACTGTCGATCGGATCGACGGGCGCATAGAGCGCACGGCCCTCGACCCGCGTCAGCCGTTTGGCCTGACCGTCACTGCCGCTATTGGCAATCGCGCGCGCAGCACCCGCTGCATCGAGCAGGGTCGGCAGCACGATCTCGTCGGAGTAGGCGAAGCCGGTCTTTTCGCCACTGATCGCACGGGCGCCGACGCCCTGCTCGATCGAATGCGCGCCATCGCGCACGATGCCGTCCTCGAGCACCCAGCTCTCGCTGCGGGTGTGCTGGAAATACAGATCGGCGGCATCGACACTGGGACCCATCAGGCGTGCGAACACGCGGTCAAGGTCATCCGTGGACAGACCGCCGGGCTTGAGCAAACGGGATTCTGCAAGGTCGAGCGAATGATTCATGGGATTGCCGGATTCCAGACGAAACATGGGGGTGCGGGGCGCTGCGGATGACACTGCCAGACACTCCGGCTGCGCTCCTGCCACGGCGCGCGACCGTGTGCTGTGGAAAGGGGAATGCCGCGCCAAGGCAGCAGACTTGCCCATACCATTGTGCCAGCTTGCGCCAAATCAAGCTGTGAACGACCGCCACAGGAATGCGCTGGGCAGGCAAAAGCCATGCGCGGCGAGATCCGCATCAGCTCGCTGGCGGGCTTTCCGGTATCCGCTGCTGGTAGAAGTCGGTTACGAAGGCGTCAAAGCGGTCCGCGTCGATTGCGCCACGAATGCCTGCCATAAGCTCTTGGTAGTAGTGCAGATTGTGGATCGTGGCGAGCGTCGAGAACAGCATCTCGCCGCAGCGATCCAGATGCCGAAGATAGGCGCGTGAAAAATTCTGGCAGGTGTAGCAAAGGCAGGCGGCGTCGATCGGCGCGGTGTCGCGCTCGTAACGGGCATTGCGGATGCGCACCTGGCCGAACCGGGTGAACAGATGGCCATTGCGGGCATTGCGGGTCGGCATCACGCAGTCGAACATGTCGACGCCGCGCCGCACGCCTTCGACGATATCTTCCGGACGGCCGACGCCCATCAGATAGCGCGGGCGGTCGTCAGGGAGATGCGGCAAGGTCTCGTCGAGCATGTGCTCACGCTCGGGTGCCGGCTCACCCACGCTCAGGCCCCCGATCGCATAACCATCGAAACCGATCTCGCGCAGCGCAGCGGCCGACTTGTGGCGCAGATGCGGATGCATGCCGCCCTGGACAATGCCGAACAGGGCGTTCGGATTGCCCTCGAATGCACGCTTGCTGCGCTCGGCCCAGGCCAGGGAGAGTTCCATCGAGGCACGCGCTTCGGCTTCCGCCGCCGGATAGGGCGTGCACTCGTCGAAGATCATCACGATGTCCGAGTTCAGCGAGCGCTGGATCTGCATCGAGACTTCGGGCGACAGGAACACGCGCGAGCCGTCCACGGGAGATGCAAAGTGCACACCTTCCGCGGTGATCTTGCGCCTCTTGGCCAGACTCCAGACCTGGAACCCGCCGGAATCCGTAAGAATCGGCTTGTCCCAGCCGATGAACTCGTGCAGACCACCATGCGCCTCGACCACGGCAGGTCCGGGGCGCAACCAGAGATGAAAGGTATTGCCAAGAATGATTTCGGCGCCAATCGCATGCACATGCTCGGGGGTCATGCCCTTGACCGAACCATAGGTGCCGACCGGCATGAAGGCCGGCGTTTCCACGGTACCGCGTTCGAAGCGCAGTCGGCCACGACGGGCGGCGCCGGACTGGCCAAGTTTTTCAAACTGCATCGGAACCTGCCTCGGGATCGGCGCGCGGCGGAAAAATCAGCATCGCGTCGCCATAGGAGAAAAAACGATAGCGCGCGGCCACCGCGTGTCGATACGCCGCCAGCACACGCTCGCGACCGGCGAAGGCCGACACCAGCATCAGCAGGGTCGATTCCGGAAGATGAAAATTGGTCAGCAGTGCGTCAATGCTGCGGATCCGGTAACCGGGAAAAATGAAGATGCGGGTCTCGCCAGCGAAGGGCTGCAGCTGGCCTTCGCGCATGGCCGACTCGAGTGCGCGCACCACCGTGGTACCCACCGCAATCACACGACCACCGGCAGCGCGCGTGCGGCGAATCTTCTCGCACAGTTCGGCACCGACATTCAGCCATTCGCTGTGCATACGGTGTTCTTGCAGGCGATCCACGCGCATCGGCTGGAAGGTCCCGGCCCCGACATGCAGGGTGATATGGCCGAACTGGATCCCGCAGTCAGCAAGCCGCTGCAGCATCTGGTCATCGAAATGTAGCCCCGCGGTGGGTGCCGCCACGGCGCCCGGTTCGCGTGCGTACACGGTCTGATAGCGCTGCTGATCGACTTCATCGGCGGCCCGCCGCACATAGGGCGGCAGCGGCATGCTGCCGATGCGCTGCAGAATGCGCTCGACCGACTCGCTGCCGGCGAACCGCAGCCGGAAGAACTCCTCGTCGCGGCCGAGCACTTCCACCCGGATGTCCTCGGCGAGGATCAGGAAACTGCCGGCGCGCGGACTCTTGCTGGCGCGCACCTGGGCCTTGATCTCCTGGTTGCCAAGCAGTCGCTCGACTAGGATTTCGACTTCACCGCCACTCTCCTTGCGACCGTAGACGCGCGCCGGCAGCACCCGGGTATCGTTGAACACCAGCAGGTCACCCGCACGCAACCATTCCGGCAAGTCACGAAACATGCGGTCTTCGCAGCGATCGGTCGCCGCGTCGAGCAGCAGAAGCCGGCCCGCCGAGCGCTCGGGCAGGGGTGCCTGGGCGATCAGTTCAGCGGGCAGTTCAAAATGGAAATCGGATTTCTTCAAGGGACAGGATGGCCAGACACGGGAGCCCGCGCGCGGCACCGGCACTGCAGGGGCCGACCAGTTTATCGTGACTTGACCCCGGCGTCCGCCGCTACCGGGCATAATGTCGATTGCGACCTGGACACCGGTTCGGGCAAGCTAGTGAATCAGAAGGATCCGGCCGCTCCATGAAACCATTCCGTTTTGCCTTCCTGCTGGGCCTGGTTGCTCCGGCCTACGCCGACACCACGTCCTGCACGATCGCAGCGCCCTGTCTGGCCTGCGCCGCGCCCCTGTTTCCGGCCGAGCCCAGCGATCCTGCCGTGATCGGCCGCGAGGGTGCAGACACCGATTTCTCAGCCGCCAACATCCGGATCGTCGCCGAGAACCGCTATCAGGCCGACGGCGATGTCCGCTTCGCCCGCGCCGATCAGCGGCTCTGGACCGAATCGCTGAACTACGACGCCGAGGCCGGCGTCGGCCGGATCGAAGTTCCGCTGCGCTTCCAGGATCGCGACATCCTGGTGCGCGCGGAAGGCGCCGAGTGGCATGAAGAAGGATCCAGCACGCTGCAGGCGACCCGCTTCCAGATGCGCAATGGTCGTGGCAATGGTCAGGCCGACCGCATTACCGTCACCCCCGAAGATCTGACCCGACTGGACCGCGCCAGCTTCACCAGCTGCGACCCCGAGGATCCGGCCTGGATGATCCACTCCAACAGCATCCAGATCGACAATCAGCGCCATCTTGCCACCGCCCGCAATGTCACTCTGCGCCTGGGCGATGTGCCGGTTTTCTACTTTCCCTGGCTGCAGTTTCCGACCAATGATGATCGCGCCAGCGGCGTGCTGGCGCCCACGCTCGGAAACTCCAACAGCGCGGGCGTTGATCTGGTTGTGCCGGTGTATATCAATCTGGCCCCCAATTACGATGCCACCCTGTATCCGCGCTGGATCTCGGATCGCGGCGGCATGCTCGGCGGCGAATTCCGCTATCTGGGGAGCAACCTCGGCGGCATGCTCGAATTCAGTTACCTCCACGACGATGACAAGATCACCGGCGCCGACAGCGACAACCGCTACTCGTTCGAGTTCAACCACCGCCAGCGTTTTGGACGCCACTGGTCGCTGGCGGCCGACCTGCGTGACGTCTCCGATGATCGCTATTTCGAGGACTTTGGTGATTCGCTGAGCTCGGTTGCGACCAGCCTGCTGCCGTCCTCGGCCTATCTCAGTGGACGCGGAAACGGCTGGAGCCTCAGCTTCGGCGGCGACCGGGTCGTGATCACCGATCCGCGTTTCCAGGCTGGCGCCGAACCCTATCGCCGACTGCCCCGGATGACCGGCAGCCTGAGTTCGACCAATCTGCGCGGCCCGCTGATCGGCATCGACGCCGAGTGGGTGCGCTTTGCCAAGACCGATTATGTCGGTGGCGACCGCTATGATCTGACGCCGTGGATCAGTTGGCCGCTCGAGGGTGCCAGTTGGTTCCTGCATCCGCGCTATGCCTACCGCAGCACCGGTTATACCCTGGATGCCGGCAACGATCGCAGCCTCAGCCGCACGGTTCCAATCGCCAGTATCGACACGGGCCTGATCTTCGAACGCGCCTGGGGATCGGAAGGCTTTACCCAGACGCTGGAACCGCGCCTGTACGGCCTGCACGTGCCCTTTCGCGACCAGGACGATCTGCCGATTTTCGATACCCAGGAACTGACCTTCGGCTTCGCGCAGCTGTTCCGTGACAACGTCTATACCGGCGCCGATCGCCAGGTCGATGCCAGCCAGGTCGCCTTCGCGCTGAGTTCGCGCCTGCTCGATGCCCAGGGACTGGAGCGCGCCCGCGTCGGCATCGGCCAGATCCGCTACTTCGATCCGCCCCGGGTCACCCTTCCCGGCACTCTGCCGCGCAGCGTATCGGGATCCGCCTATGTCGCCGAGGTTGCCGTCTCGCTCAGCGACAACTGGTCGTTTGACGTCGCCCAGCAATGGGACCCGGAGATCGATCACAGCATCCTCGGCTCGGCCGGCGTGCATTACCGCTTCGACAATGGCAGCGCGGTCAATCTGGCCTATCGCTACCGGCGCAATCTGCTGGAACAGGTGGATTTTTCCACTTCAATCGCGCTGAACGAGCGCTGGAAACTGGTCGCCCGACTGAACCGCAGCCTGCGCGATGATGCCCTGCTTGAGGCCTTTGGCGGCTTCGAGTACGAAACCTGCTGCTACGCGGTCCGCGTACTCGGCCGTCGCTATGTCCGCAACCTCGAAGGCGATCTGAACAATGCGATCTTCTTTGAGCTGGAACTCAAGGGACTGGCACGGATCGGACGCGACACCGAGGAGTTTCTGCAGCGTGCTATTCTGGGTTATCGATGATTCATGCGGGTGCTGCTGTCATGGCTCCGCCCCTTTCCGGAACCGATTTCGAATGAAACAACTGAGTCTGCTGTGCGCACTGGTCACCAGTCTGGTTTCCCCACTTGCCTTCGCCCAGGCGATTCCGGTCGAAAAGCTCGACAAGATCGTCGCCGTCGTTGATGAAGATGTGATCCTGCAGAGCGAGCTGGATCGCGCGGTATCAAACATCCTCGCCCAGGCACAGAACGCCGGCCAGTTGCCGCCGCGCGATGTGATCGAAAAGCAGGTGCTTGACCGGCTGATCCTGAGCCGGGTCCAGGTCGAACGCGCCACTTCGACGGGCATTCAGGTGGGTGACGTTGAGATCGATCAGGCTGTCGGCCGGATCGCCGCGCAGAACCAGATGACCCTGGACCAGCTGCGCCTGTCGCTGGAGCGCGACGGCTTCAGCTTCGAGGAGTTCCGCAAGACCATGCGCGACGAACTCACCGTGCAGCGCTTTCGTCAGCGCTATGTGCAGTCGCGGGTCCAGGTCACCGACACCGAAATAGACATCCTGCTGGCCAGCGACAGCCTCAAGACCGGCGAGGTACGCCTGCAGCATATTCTGGTTGGCGTGCCCGATGGCTCGCGCCCCGACCAGGTACAGGCTGGCCGCGAGAAGGCCGAGCGTGTCGTCCGTGAGGTGTCCGCCGGGCTCTCGTTCGAGCAGGCCGCGATCAAGTATTCCGAAGGCCAGCAGGCACTCGAAGGCGGCGATCTGGGCTGGCGGCGCTACGAGGAAGTGCCCACGGCGTTTTCCGACCTGGTTGCCGGCATGAAGAAGGGCGATGTCTCCCAGCCCATCCGCGGCCCCAACGGATTTCACATCATCCGGGTCGCCGATCAGCGCGAGGACAACAGCGCCAAGGCCATTCGCGAATACCGCGCCAGCCATATCGTGATCCAGCCGAGCGAGCTGATGACCGAAGACCAGGCCATCGCCCGGATCAACAAGCTGCGTGACCAGGCAATCGCCGGCTCTGACTTCGCCGAACTCGCCCGCAAGCATTCTCAGGACGATAACACCGCCAACCTCGGCGGCGATCTCGACTGGTTCGTCGCCGGTGAATACGGCCAGCGCGTCACCCAGGTGGTGGAGTCGCTGAAGAATGGTGAGATCTCGGAACCCTTCCGCACCGAACTCGGCTGGCATATTCTCCGCCGTGACGACATGCGCGAGCGGGATCGCACCGAGGAATACCAGCGCGCCCAGGCCCGCGAAGCCATCATGCGCCGCAAGGGCGAAGAAGAATTCGACAACTTCCTGCGCCAGATCCGCGCCGAAGCCTACATAGAAAACCGGCTGGCGGGGTGAGCCGAGCCGCTTCGACGATGCCCCCGGGCATCGTCGGGCGAGGCGAACGCACGCGCATGGCGAGGGCATGGATGCCCGAGGTAGAGCAATGCAGGAGCAATTGCCGAATGCGCGGGCCGGCGCACTGCACCAGGGACGGTGTCTGCCCCGCTCCCGATCGAAATCAGTCGCGTAGCACTGCCACGCGAGGGCCGAACGCCGCGCCCGGCGAGGGCATGGATGCACGAGGTAGAGCAACGCAGGAGCAGTTGCCGGATGGCGCGGCCGGATGCGCTGCACCAGGGACGGTGTCTGCCCCGCTCCCGATCGAAATCAGTCGCGTGGCACTGCCACGCGAGGGCCGAACGCCGCGCCCGGCGAGGGCATGGATGCCCGAGGTAGAGCAACGCAGGAGCAGTTGCCGGATGGCGCGGCCGGATGCACTGCACCAGGGACGGTGTCTGCCCCGCTCTTGATCAGAAAGCAGCTGGCCCTCAGGCATCAACTGCCATCGGGAATACGCGCCCAGATCGAAGGCTGGCGCCACATGACCGCCCTCATCCGGCCCTTCGGGCCACCTTCTCCCGCCATGCGGGAGAAGGGAACCACACCAGACCCCTTGCCCAGATCGAAGGCTGGCGCCACAGCAACCACCCTCATCCGGCCCTTCGGGCCACCTTCTCCCGCCATGCGGGAGAAGGGAACGACGCGAGGCCCCTCTCCCAGATCGAAGGCTGGCACCACAGCGACCGCCCTCATCCGGCCCTTCGGGCCACCTTCTCCCGCCATGCGGGAGAAGGGAACGACACCAGACCCCTTGCCCAGATCGAAGGCTGGCGTCACATGACCACCCTCATCCGGCCCTTCGGGCCACCTTCTCCCGCCATGCGGGAGAAGGGAACGACACCAGACCCCTTGCCCAGATCGAAGGCTGGCACCACAGCGACCGCCCTCATCCGGCCCTTCGGGCCACCTTCTCCCGCCATGCGGGAGAAGGGAACGACGCGAGGCCCCTTGCCCAGATCGAAGACTGGCGCCACAGCGACCGCCCTCATCCGGCCCTTCGGGCCACCTTCTCCCGCCATGCGGGAGAAGGGAACGAGACGAGGCCCCATGCGGCGGAGCAGATGCCCGACAGGCTCCAGGGTTCCTCCCGCAAACTTTTCGCATGCGACGATCAAGTCGCAACACCGTCTATATACTCGAACCGTCGCAGTCCGTCGGAACTTCCCTGCATGCGTTTCGTTTGCAACCTCAGTCTGGCTTTCGTCTGCCTGCTCGGCGCGACGGGACTGTTTGCGGCGACGGCGAAAGATGCGCGCGCCCTGAACGAACTGAGCCTGCGCTCCTGGAATGCGGACCGCGGACTGCCCAACAATTCGGTATTGAGCCTGGGCCGCACCCGCGATGGCATGCTCTGGGTGGGCACCTGGGAAGGACTCACTCGCTTCGACGGCACGCATTTCCGGAACTTCAACCGGATCAACACGCCGGCAATCAATGCCGACGGCATCCGCTCACTGGCGCCCACCGCCACCGGTGGCCTCTGGGTTGGCACCAGCGGCGGTGGCTTGCTGCGGATCGAGGACAACCGGCTCGAACCCGTTTTCGCACCCGGTCAGGCCTTCGGCCTGCAGATGGTTTCCCTGCTCGAAGTCGACGGCGTGCTCTGGATGGGACTGGAAGGCGGCGGCCTGTATCGGATGCCGGTCGGCGCGACCCAACCCACGCGTGCAGGGAGCCCGTTGATTGAAGGCAATACCGCCGTCCATACCATTGTTGCGGCCGCCGAAGGCGGTGTGGTCGTGGCCACGCGCGACCAGGTGTTCCGGGTCGATCAAGCCGGTACCAGTGTCCGCCAGGTGGGCTTGCCGAGCAGCGAGCAGCCCCTGAGCATCGGCAGCCTGCTGACGTCACCAGAGGGCGCACTTTGGGTGTCCACCTCCCACGGCATTTTTCATCAGCGCGGGCAAGGCGAAGACTGGACCCAAATTGACGCAGGCTCGGGATTTCGCATGGCCTGGGGCGCCGACGGCGAGATCTGGGTGGGCACCATCACGCGCGGTCTGGTCCGGATCAAGGGCGAACGCATTGAACGCCTGGAGCGCTTCCACGGCGCTCCGGACGGCTATGTCTCGACGTTGCTGCCCGACACCGAAGGAGGCATCTGGTTTGGCACCAATGGCGGCTTGATGCGCCTGCAGGCGATGGCCTTCCGCTCGATTTCCGCCGAACACGGGCTGTCCAATGACTACACGCGCAGCGTGCTGCAGACTCGCGACGGCGCAATCTGGGTCGCTACCGCAGACGGGTTGAACCGGTTTTCCCCGGGCAGCAACGACGCGCCGGAACCGGTATCGGCATTTGGTCCAACCGCCATCATGTCGCTTGCCGAAGCCCCCGACGGAGCCCTGTGGGCGGGCACCTATACCGAAGGGATATTCATCCTTCGCAATGGAAAAAAGGAAGTCCCCGAAAATCTGAAATTGCCGCCGACCAAGGGGATTCGCAGCATCCTGGTGGCGCGCGATCAGACCATCTGGGTAGGAACCACCCGTTGGGTCGCGCACTACGACCCCGCTCGTCAGATCATGCTGCCCTCGCCGCCTGGCAGCTACTCGACTGTATTTGCCCTGCATGAGGACCGCGCGGGCCGGATCTGGGTTGCCTGCACCGAGGGACTGGCCCGGATCGATGGCGCCGATGTGGTCTACTTCGGGGCCAGCGATGGCTTCGTCGCCACCAGCACGTTCGCCTTCCATGAGGAAGCCGACGGCAGTCTGTGGGTTGGAACTGATGCCGGCATTGCCCACTATGCCGACGGGCGATTCCGTTTTGTCTCCGCGCAACAGGGCATGCCGTTTCACACGGTGTTCGCCATCGGAGAGGATGATGTGGGACAGCTTTGGCTGACCTCAAGAATTGGCGTTTTCCGTGTCGCACTGGCACAACTGCAGCGAGCGCTGAGCGACCCGGCCTACGTGCTTCAGGGCCAGTTGTTCGATCGCGACGATGGTATGGGTGCCTCACAGAATAACGGCACCACCACGCCGACCGTATTGCGCGCCGCCTCCGGCGAACTGTGGTTCGCGACAGCCAAGGGCGTCGCCATCGTCGATCCAGAGCACGCAGTGTCAACGACACCGCGACCGCTCCATGTCGTCCTCGACAGAGTGGTGATCGACGATCACGACGTCGACTATCGCAGGCACCACAGACTCGACCCGGGTCGCCACTCCGTGTCCCTGCAATTTGCAGCAGCAGCACCATCAGGCGGCGGCGAAATCGAGTATGCCTACCGCGTCAACGGGCTTGACCAGAACTGGGAGATGATCGGATCCGAGCGCTCGGTACGCCTGACCAACTTGCCGCCGGGGGCCTATGTGATCGAGGTCGCCTCGCGAATGGGACATGGCCCGCTTTCCCCAGAGCCGGCCCGGTTTTCGTTCGAGATCGCGCCGCGGTTCTGGCAGATTCGCGGCTTCATTCCGCTCACCGTGGTGCTGTTCGGCCTGGTGGTTTTCTGTGTGTTCTGGGCCCGTGGCGCGGCCCTGCGCAGCCGCAACCAGCGACTGGAACAGGAGGTGGCCGAACGCACCCGCGAACTGAGCCAGTCGAACGCGTCGCTGCAGACCGAGGTAGGCGAACGCATCGCGGCCGAGACGGCGTTGAAAGGTCGCAATGACGATCTCGCCGCGCTCAATGAAAAGCTGGCTGGCGCCCAGAGTCAGCTGCTGCAGTCGGAGAAAATGGCGTCCGTGGGCCAGCTTGCCGCTGGCGTCGCGCACGAGATCAACAACCCGCTGGGATTCGTACGCGCCAATCTGCATACGCTGCGTAGATATTCCATAGAACTGATCAGCGCACTGCGCGCCTATGCGAGATTCGAGACTGCGGTCGGCCCATCGCATGCCGCCTGGCAGCAACTGCAACAGGAACGCAAGGACATCGATCTCGACTATCTGGCAAAGGACACGCCGGCGCTTATCGCCGAGTCCACCGATGGGGTCGACCGCATCGCCAGGATCGTCGATGAACTGCGCAAGTTCTCGCGGGTTGACGATACCGACTGGCAACTGGCCGATATCAATCTGGCTCTGGACGCAACGCTTGCTGTGCTGGCGCACACCCTTAATGGACGCGCGGAAGTGATCAAGCGCTATGGCCAGATCCCGCTGATCGAATGCCTTCCGTTCCAGATCAATCAGGTGCTGATGAATCTGCTCATCAATGCAGGCCAGGCGGTGAGCGAGGACGGTCTGATCGAGATCGAAACCGGATGCGACCACGAGGAGGCGTGGATTCGAATCTCGGACAATGGAACAGGAATCGCCGAGGACCATATGCCCAGGATATTCGAACCATTCTTCACCACGCGTGCCGTCGGCACCGGCAAGGGCCTGGGCCTGTCGGTTGCCTACGCCATCATGCAGCGCCATGGCGGCCGCATCGAGGTGACGAGCACACCGGGACAAGGCAGCTGCTTCACCTTGTATCTGCCGGTCCACCGCGAGCACCCCATGGAACCGGGAAACCATTGACGGCAGTCTCCGCTGTCCGGCCCGGCGTTTTTACACCGTCCTTCGCAGCAAACTCGCCCGTTGAGGGGAGGCAATCACGGCCCCGGACTGCTCCAGAGCCTTGGTCGGGGAAGTGCAACAAGGTACCGGGCGAGACCGCAGCCAGCCGGCGACGCTTTCCTTCCTCGCGCGTAACGCCCGGAGCGCCACGGCGCGGACGCTATCGAGAGACCCGCTGGCCGCCAGTGTTCGAATTCTGCGCGCTGCCGGGATACCCGGGCAGAATTGCGCGCAGCAGCCCGCATCCCGCCCTACGCGCGGCCGCGCTGCGATGCGACACTAGACGCCACCTCGCTCGATATCTCGCGGATACATGAACCTTCCTTCCATCGCGGTCACCGCAGGCGAACCGGCCGGAATCGGACCAGAGTTGCTGGTTCGGCTGGCGCAACGGGACTGGGACTGCGCGCTGATTGCCATCGCCGATCGTGGCGTATTGCAGCGCGCTGCCAGCGCGCTCGGGCTTCCACTGCAGTTGATCGCACATGGTGGTGGACAGCCGGCGCGCCAGCACCGTCCGGGTCAACTCGAACTGATTCAGATCGACCTGGCCGGTGACCAGCAGTTCGGCAAGCTCAACCCCGAGAACGCCCGGCATGTGATCGCGATGCTGCAGCGCGCCGCCCACGGCGCGGGCGAAGGCGAGTTTGATGCCGTGGTGACGGCGCCGGTGCACAAGGCGGCGATCAATGACGGCGGCATCGCGTTCACCGGTCACACCGAGTTTTTTGCGGCCGAAGCAGGCTGCGATGTGGTGATGCTGCTTGCGGCCGGAGCGCTTCGCGTCGCCCTGGCCACCACGCATCTGCCACTGGCCCAGGTGCCTGCGGCCATCCGCCATGCAGAGCTGAGTCGCACCCTGCGCATCCTGCATGCCGATCTGATTGCCAAGTTCGGCATCGCCATTCCGCGCATCCTGGTGCTCGGGCTCAATCCCCACGCCGGTGAAAGCGGTCACCTTGGACGCGAAGAGATCGATGTGATCGTGCCCGTGCTTGAGGAACTCCGCGCAGAAGGCATGCAATTGCGTGGCCCGCTACCGGCCGACACCGGCTTTCTGCCGAGAGAGCTGGCTTCCTGCGACGCCGTGCTGGCGATGTATCACGACCAGGGTTTACCGGTTCTGAAGTACGCAGGTTTCGGCGAGGCAGTGAACATCACCCTCGGCCTGCCCTGGATCAGGACGTCGGTCGATCATGGCACGGCACTCGATCTTGCGGGCAGCGGACGCGCCGACGCCGGCAGCCTGATCGCCGCCACACAACTCGCCATCCAGTTGGCAAACCATCGCAGGACGGAGATCAGGTGAGCAGGGACCAGCATATTCCGCGCAAGCGCTTCGGGCAGAATTTTCTCCATGATCGCGGCATCGTCGAGCGGATCATCCGCGGCATCAATCCGCGCGCAGGCGACCAGATCATCGAGATCGGCCCGGGCCAGGGCGCCCTCACCTATCCCCTGCTGCAGTCCATCGGTGCGATGCGCGCCATCGAGATCGACCGCGATCTGATCCCGCGGCTGCGCGCGCATTCGCCGCGCTACGGACAGCTTGAGGTGATCGAGGCCGATGTGCTGAGAGTGGATTTCACCGCACTCGCAGCCGGCACACCGATCCGCCTGGTCGGCAATCTTCCCTACAACATCTCCACGCCCATCCTGTTTCATGCGCTCGAACATGCCAGTGCAATACGCGACATGCATTTCATGCTGCAGAAAGAAGTGGTCGATCGCATGGCTGCCAGCCACGGCAGCAAGGACTATGGTCGACTTACCGTGATGCTGCAGGCCAAGGTTCAGGTCGAACCGCTGTTTCTGGTGCCGCCAGGTTCGTTCACGCCGGCGCCCAAGGTCGATTCGGCGATTGTCCGGTTGATTCCGCTGGCGCCGGAGCAGATTGCCCCGCATGACAGCCAGCGCCTCGATGAACTCGTCCGCGCTGCGTTTTCACAGCGACGCAAGACGCTGCGCAATGCGCTGTCCGGTGTCATCAGTGCCGAGCAGTTGCAGTCTGCCGGGATCGATCCTGGTCTGCGCGCCGAGCAGGTTCCGGTTGCCGACTATCTGCGGCTTGCCGCCCTGCCCGTGTAGTCGACGTCACCGATGCTGATTCAGGCCGCGGGCTTGACCGGCTGCGGCTGCTTCATCATCAGGGCGAGCAGATCGCCCAGGCGATCGCGCATCTCGCGACGATCCACGATCATGTCGATGGCACCGTGTTCGACCAGGAATTCGCTGCGCTGGAAGCCCTCGGGAAGGGTCTCGCGCACGGTCTGCTCAATCACCCGTGGACCGGCGAATCCGATCAGGGCCTGTGGCTCGCCGATATTGATATCACCCAGCATGCCGAGACTGGCCGATACACCCCCGGTGGTCGGATAGGTCAACACACTGATGTAGGGCAAGCCGGCGTCGCGCAGGCGACCCAATGCGGCCGAGGTCTTGGCCATCTGCATCAGCGAGAACAGGCCTTCCTGCATGCGCGCGCCGCCGGTCGCCGAAAAGCAGACCAGGGGCATGCGATGCTTCAGGGCGTGCTCGGCAGCAAGGGTAAATCGCTCACCGACCACCGAACCCATCGAGCCGGCCATGAAACTGAATTCGAAGGCGCAGACGGCAACCGGATTGCCCTTCAGCTTGCCATGCACCGCGATCAGCGCGTCGGTCTCACCGGTCTGCTTCTGGGCGGCCAGCAGGCGATCCTTGTAGCGTTTGGAGTCCTTGAACTTGAGCGCGTCGCCGGGGCGCAACTCGGCACCCAATTCGACGCCTTCGCCATCATCGAGAAAGCTGCGCAGACGTTCGCGCGCGCCAATCGGCATGTGGTGATTGCACTTCGGGCAAACCTGCAGGTTGGCCTCGATCTCCGGCTGATAGAGCACCGCTCCGCAGCCATCGCACTTGGCCCAGAGACCTTCCGGCACCTTGCGCTTGTCGCCACCCTGGGTGCGGATGCGTTTGGGCATCAATTTGCTGAGCCAGCTCATCGGTGCGGCATCGCTGACTGGGGGATGGATTTCATGGTCGCCTTCCATACGGCGTGGGCCGCTGTGGGTAGTGGGTCGGGCCATTCTCAGGCAGCCTTCAATTTCGATGCTGCATCAAGTGCGCTGCGGATCGGCGCCAGGAACCGGGTAGCGGCTCTGACTGCGGCTTCCTGGTCGCCGGCGAGCGCGAGTTGCTCGACCAGGGCGCTTCCAATCACGACCGCATCGGCATCCGCCGCCAGCGCAACCGCCTGCTCGGCCGACTTGATGCCAAAGCCTACCGCCAGCGGCGCGTGGATCACTTTGCGTGCAGCCGCGATCTTCTGATGCACATCATCCAGCGCCAGTCGATCGGCGCCGGTAATGCCGGCAAAACTGACATAGTAGACATAGCCCTGGGCCAGCGCCGCCATCTTCGCCAGACGTGCCGGCGTGGTCGTCGGCGAGGCCAGAAAGATCTGGGCCAGTTGATGCTGGTCGAGCACCGGCCGCACGCTATCGGCTTCCTCGGGAGGGCAATCCACCAGCAATACGCCGTCGACGCCGGCGGCAGCGGCAAGACCGGCAAAACGCTCCCAGCCGAAATATTCAATCGGATTCAGATAGCCCATCAGCACGATCGGGGTCTGGGCGTCCTCGCTGCGGAAGCTGCGGACGAGTTCCAGTACGCCATGCAGATTCATGCCGCGCGCCAGCGCCCGCTCACTGGACTTCTGGATCACCGGACCATCGGCCATCGGGTCCGAGAACGGCACGCCGAGTTCGATCACATCGGCACCGGCCGCCACCAGGGCGTGCATGATCGCGGTCGTCCAGGCGGCATCCGGATCGCCGGCGGTGATAAAGGGCACCAGGCCGGTGCGGCCAGTCTGCTTGAGTGCGGCAAAGGTCTTGTCGATACGGTTCATGCGCGATCGGCTTTCCAGTTGATTCGGGGAATTCGCGGAACAACGGCCCGCGGAACCGGTGCAGGTCTCCGGCGTCAGTCCCCATCGCATTGTGTCGTCGGGGACAATCTTAACGTGAAAGGCCGGCGCCGGCATGCCGCCCTCTGCCCGAACTGCTGGCGGCATCAGGCGCGGCTTCCCGCCGGGCGCGAAACCGGGCGGATCCCGCTTGTGCTCAGAGGCTGATGCCTTCCAGCCGCGCGATCGTCTGCACGTCTTTGTCTCCGCGGCCAGAGAGATTGGCAAGAATCAGCTGATCGCGCGGCAGGGTACGCGCCAGCTTGATGGCCTGGGCGATGGCATGGCTGGACTCGAGCGCGGCGAGGATACCCTCGCAACGTGCCAGTTGATGAAAGGCCGCCATCGCCTCATCGTCAGTAATACCGACGTACTGTGCGCGCCCGGTGTCCTTGAGCCAGGCGTGCTCAGGCCCGACGCCGGGATAGTCGAGACCAGCCGAAACCGAATGTGTTTCAGTCACCTGTCCGTACTCGTCGCAGAGCAGATAGGTGCGATTGCCATGCAGCACGCCGGGGCGCCCCGCGCTGATCGATGCGGCGTGCTTGCCGCTGTCCAATCCATGGCCAGCCGCTTCGGCGCCATAGATCGCCACCTCGCGGTCATTGAGGAAGGGATGGAACAGTCCGATCGCATTGGAACCGCCACCGACGCAGGCGACCAGTGCATGCGGCAGGCGTCCGAACTGCTCGATCATCTGCACGCGTGCCTCGCGGCCGACGACGGCGTTGAAGTCACGCACCATCATCGGATACGGATGCGGACCGGCAACGGTGCCGATGATGTAGAACGTATTGTGCACATTGGTGACCCAATCGCGCATGGCCTCGTTGAGCGCATCCTTCAAGGTCTGCGAGCCGCTGGTCACCGGCACCACCGTGGCACCCAGCAGTTTCATCCGGAACACATTGATCGACTGTCGTTCGATGTCGGTGGCGCCCATGTAGACCACGCATTCGAGGCCCAGCCGTGCCGCGACCGTGGCACTGGCGACGCCATGCTGGCCAGCACCGGTCTCGGCGATGATGCGGGTCTTGCCCATGCGGCGGGCCAGCATGCCCTGGCCGATGGTGTTGTTGATCTTGTGCGCACCGGTGTGATTGAGATCCTCGCGCTTGAGCAGGATCTGGGCACCGCCCACCGCAGCGCTCAGGCGCTCGGCATGATAGATCGGGCTGGGCCGGCCAACGTAGTGCTTGAGGTCCTTGTCGAGTTCGGCGATGAAAGCGGGATCGCGGCGCGCTTCTTCATAGGCCACGGTCAATTCGGCCAAGGGCGCCATCAGGGTATCGGCGACAAACTGGCCACCGTAGGGGCCGAAGTGCCCGCGCGCATCCGGCTGGGTGAAAAAATCGGCGGGGGCTTCAATCGGTTCCAGCACGGTACACCTCGTTGACGAAGACAAGCATTTTCGCACGATCCTTGATCCCGGGGGCGGATTCGATCCCGGAGCTGACATCTACCGCCCACGGGCGCACCTGCACGATCGCCGAGCGGACATTATCGGGGACAAGCCCACCGGCAAGAATCAACGGACGTTCGGTTTGCTGCGGCAATCGCGACCAGTCGAAAGCCAGGCCACTGCCGCCGCTGCGCGCGCCACCATGACTGTCGAAAACAAAGCCACTGGCGGCCGTGTAGGCGCGCAGATATTCAGCCACTGCGCTGGCGTCCTCCAGCCGACCCATCGGCACCGCTTTCAGCCAGGGGCGACCGAACTGGGCACAGAATTCCGGCGATTCCTCGCCATGAAACTGCAATAGCTCGAGCGGTACCGAATCGACGACCTCGCGGACCCGCTCGGCCGTGGCATCGCGAAAGAGGCCGACCCGACTGACCAGGACCGGCACCGCAAGGGCAATCGCAGCGGCCCGTGCAGTGTCCAGCTGGCGCGGGCTGCCCTCGGCAAAAATCAGGCCGATCGCATCGGCACCGCTTGCCGCCGCTGCGAGGGCATCCTCGCTTCGGGTGATTCCGCAGATCTTGATCCGCACACGCTGACTCACAGCGACACCTCATCGGGAAGACCGAACACGGCCGGGTAACGCGGACCAACGAAGACCAGACCGCGCGCCTCACCGGTGACCCCGGCCTTGCTGCGGTCACGCTGATCGAGCAGCACGGCAATCCATTCCGGTCGCTGGTCGCCGAGCCCAACTTCGATCAGGCTGCCCATGATGTTACGTACCATGTGATGAAGAAATGCATTCGCTTCGATCTGCATGATCACCTGCTCGCCATCTCGGTGGAGTTCAAGCAGGTTGATGGTGCGCACCGGCGACTTGGCCTGGCAGGCCACGGTTCGAAACGAAGTAAAGTCGTGCGTTCCCAGCAGACAGCGCGACGCCGCCTGCATTGCATCGACATCAAGTGGACGCCGTTCCCAGGCGCAGTAGCGTCGTTGCAAGGCTGGTCGAGTGGCACGATTGATCAGGGTGTACCGGTAACGCCGCGCCTGCGCCGAAAAGCGCGCATGAAAATCGGTACTGACCGGATGCGCCCAGCGCAGTGCAACGCCGTGCGGAAGATTGGCATTGCCACCCAGCACCCAGGCGCGCGTGCTGCGCTCGGCGCTGGTGTCGAAATGCACGACCTGGCACTGGCCGTGGACACCGGCATCGGTGCGCCCGGCGCAGACCACTTCGACCGGATGATCCGCCACGAATCCGAGCGCGGTCTCGACCGCACTCTGCACCGAAGGACCGTTGTTCTGACTCTGCCAGCCACGATAATCGGTGCCGTCGTACTCGATGCCCAGGGCAAATCTCATGGTGCGGCTGCCGGATGAAGGAACTTCGCATTATCCGGCAATTGCGCGCCCTGCTCACGACCCCTGTCGAGCGACCGTCAGCGCGAGCACGCCGAGGGCCGACCGACCGGACCAGCCTCCCGTGACTACTGCATCTGCGAATCGCAGAACACCAGCCGACGGGCACTGGACTCAAGGCCAAACGAGGCAAGCCGGCGGGGCTGGCATCCGGGCGAACCAGCGCTGTGACCGGCGCAGTCGCTGCCCTGCCCCGGCGCAACCGGCTGGCCACCGGACGCCGGAACCTGCAGCCAGCGGACGGACACGATCGCGCTAGGGCTCATCGCCGGCCACGGGCTTGCCGAGCAGGCTGACCCGCATGGGCTGATACGAGGCGGAAATCTGGTGGGGAGGAACCAGCAGCAAACGCAGGATTTCGGGCGGCCGCCGGTACCAGCTCGCCCAGGCGAGCGGGCTATCCCCCTGGGCATCGCGGCCGTGCAGATCGCCGCCGGCGGCAATGAGCAGGTTCAGGGTACGGACGCCACCGAAGGCTGCGGCACGGTGCAGCGGCGTCTCTCCGCGGGTGCGGGCATCGCGCATCAGCGATCCGGTGACGATGCCGGGCACGGTACGGGCATCGGCGCGGGCGCCGCTGGCAAGCAGGATCTCCACCACCAGATCGTAGCGCTCGCGATCTTCCTGGAGCGTCGCGGCATGCAATGCCGTCTCTCCCGTCAGCGCATCGGCATGGTGGACTGGCGCGCCGCTTTCGAGCAGAAACTGTACGAGCTGCCAATGCCCATGAAACGCAGCCGCCAGCAGGCCGTGGTCGACACCCAGTTGTTCAATCCGGAGTCCGCGCTCAAGCAGCAGACGAACGGCCGAAACATCGCCGTAGTAGGCGGCCCATTGCAGCCACTCCGCGCTGACGGTGCTGGCATCGTCGCGCAGGAGCTCGATCAACAGATCGGTTCGACCCGCGGCAATCCGGCGCAACAGGGATTCATTGCTCATCAGATTCGATGCCCCCAAGCCCTGCGGAAACCGCACGCACACGATCAATCAACTGTGCCGCCCGCGCCGCACAACGGCTGCTGCGAGCCTACTCGTCGTCGCCATACGAGCCGCTGCGCAGCTCACCCACGCCCTCGCCCTGTACTTCGAAGTAGCGCGAGACCACGCCATTGGCATATTCGTGCCAGGAGGATGCTTCGGTTGGAACATGCAGCTCCATGATCTTTCCGAGGTTGGCATCTTCGGCCGGTGCTGCACGGGTGGCAAGCGCAACCATCGGGAACACGCGGCGATCACCATGCTGCAACCATCCGGCATCATGATAGTAGGCAAACTCGAACAGGAAGTTCTCGCAGATGCCCCGGCGCTGCTCGGCGGATGTCACCCCGTTGGCGATCAGCGCCGCATTCAATCGGTGCACTGTCAGCGTCATGAACGCCATCCCGGCTTCGTCGGTGAATTCCAGCGTATCGGAATCCGAGTGCACTACCTTCATGGTCACCTCGTCGTCACAGAGCAAAGCCAGACAACAATCGGAACACGCCCCCAGCGGGACAGCTGTCCGGATTGTAGTGTGGCATCCACCATTATGAGCAAGCCCGGGCGCAGCCGATCGGCGCGGACAGCGCCAAAGGCAGGATCGCCGCGCCAGCAAACCCGGATTTCGGCATCGGGCCTCAGCGCCGCAGCAACTCGGCGCGTTGCCGGGCAAGGTTTTCGTGTCTGGTGACAAAGACCCGCGCGCGATCAAGCCGCGCGCTTTCATGCTGCTCGTGTGCGACAGCATCCGGCAAGGGCGCCAACAGCTCGCGGTAATGGTCAGGCGGCGCGATCAACAGGACCCCGCTCCCCTGCTTGATGCCGAGCTTCAGACTCAGGGACGTAGCGAGTATCCGCTCCGTGCTGTAGGCGTCACCATGGGCCCGCAGTGCAGTAAACCTGCGATGGCGAGATGACTGCGTGCAGCGAAACCGGCGTTGAACCATCCAACCGTTACGCGCTGCCGCGCCCGGCGCCGAACCTCCAAAAACGAAGGGGCCGGTAACCACCGGCCCCTCCGGCACTGCCACCACCAGGAATCAGCGAATTTCGCTGAGGATTTTCGATGCTTCTTCGCGCTGGCTGGCGCTACCTTCCGTAAGCACCTCCTCCAGCATGCTGCGTGCGCCGTCGGCATCGCCCATATCCAGATAGGCGCGCGCCAGATCGATCTTGGTCGCAACCGCGTCGTCGCCAAGGAAATCGGTGTTTAGCGCTGGAATCTGCTGGGTTGAGTCGTTGCTTGTCGGTGTCTTTGCGGGCCCCATGTCGAGGCTCGGAATCTCCAGCGAGGGCACGTCAAGCTGCATCGAATTGCTTGAAGTTGAGCTATCGACATCGAGATCGAAATCAAAGCTGATTTCTTCCGAAGGCGCCTTGGCCGTTGTCGGCTTCTCACTGACCAGATCGAAATCGAAGTCATCCGCCGCAACGGCCGGGGTTGCCGTCGGGGTCGGCATGTCGGCACGGCCAAAGCCATAATCGCGGTCGGCGCTGGCGGTCGACGAAGGCGCGCTGATCTGATCGCCAAAGGGATCGCTGAAGCCCTGCGAGGGTGCATCCTGGTCAACACCGGAGAACAGCGGATGGCTTGGGCAGATGTCGGCGCCCATCAGCAGGGCGCCCTGCCACTCCGGCACCTGGGGATCGCCGACCTGGGCATACATGGCTTCAGCCGCTGCTTCGAATTTCTCCGGGTCGCGTCGGGTATAGAAGTACTCGAGCACGTTGAGATGGGCGTTGAGGTCGGTCGGATCGATGGCGAGGGCGTTGAGCAGGTCGGTCTCGACCGAATCAGCAGAGGCTGCCCCGCCGGCGACGCCGCCATGGAAGTTGTGCGCAATCGAGCTGCGCGGCTCCGCGGCCTGTTGCGCTGTCTTGCGTTTGCTGCGCGACACCAGACCAAGCGCGGCCAGCGCCGCGATCAGCAGGCCGCCACCGCCAAGAATGAAGAGGTTCTTGTACCAGGGCTTGGCGGCTTCCTCGCCGGTACTCGTGCTGAGCGGCGCCGGATCTGCCGCCGCTGTCTCCGCCAGCGGCAGCGTCTCGGCAACCGGAGAACTGATCGTGGCTGCCGGAGCCTCCTCATCGGAATCGCTCGTGTCGGTACCCGCCATCAGATCGGCATCACTGAGCGGATCGCTCGACACCGCGACCTCGTCGCTGGCCGTGGCCATTGGATCATCGGTAACCGGCGTGCTGTCACTGACTTCCGCAGGAATGGGGTCGGCAACCGGTCGCGCCGCTTCGGCAACCGCCGCAGCGGCGCGCTCATCGGCGAGGCGCTGCGCCTCGGCAGCCTTGGCGGCGGATTCTTCCGCCAGACGGCGCGCGGTAGCGGCATCGCCCTGCGCGGCAGCGAGTGCCGCGGCAGCGTCGATGGCGCGCTTCTCGGCCGCAGCCAGCCGATCCTGCAGGGCCCTCAGCTCGGTGTCCTTCAACTGGATCAAGCGCTCGGACTTGCCACTCAGGCCTTCGAGTTCCTTGACCCGATCACGCAACTCGCGACTTTCGCTCTGGCTGCTGTTGAGCGCTTCCTTGGTGCGGGCGAGTTCGGCGGCGGTGGCTGCATTTGCGGTGCCGCTGGTGCTGCCGGGACGGTCGCTGCCACTGAGACCGCCAGAAGCCGGCGGTACCAATTCAAGGCGCGATGAGCTCGATCCCGAGCTGCCGGACTCGCCCCGCGAGAACGCCGAAGTGCTCGATGAATCGGCGACCAGGGTGGGCCGTGTCGACTCGATCCAGACACGGTTCTGATTCAATACTTCGGCCGCCGCCTGAGCTGCGCGGGTCGCCTCGATTTCCTCCGGACCCGGAATGCGCAGCACGGCGCCGCGCTTCAAGGTATTGACGTTGTCCTGATAGAAGGCCTGTGGATTGGCACGCAGCAGGGCCAGCATCATCTGGTTGAGCGTGACCGCCTCATTGGGTCGCGTGGTGCTGGCGATCTCCCAGAGCGTTTCTCCGCTGGCGACCGGACCATATTCACTGGCGGCAAGGGTCGAGGACATGGGCGGCTCCGCAGTCTCGGGATCGTAGGGTTGGATGTATTCGACCGGGGTTTCTGTCGGCGTCGGCGCTGGTTCGGCGGCTGCGGTTTCAGCCGGAGCCTCCGGGCTCGTTGCTGCCGGTTCGGCCATGGCGGGTTCGGGCTCGACTACCGCCGGCGCCGCAGGATCGGCAGCCGCGACTGCCGGGGATTCTTCGGGCAGGGGTTCATAGGGAATGTACTCGGGCTCCGGGGCCGGCTCGCTGACCGGCGCCGTCGCGGGCTCTTCCACGGTGCTGTCCAGCGGCTCGGCTGGCATCGCCTCGGCATCAGGCAGGCGCTCCACTGCCGCCATGCTGCCAATTACGGCCGGTGCCGAGATCGGCGGATCCAGCAGCACCGAATACTCGCGGAGCAGTCGGCCGTTGGGCCAGTTCACTTCCAGGATAAAGGACAGGAAGGGCTCGCGGACCGGTTGCTCGCTGGTCACTTCGATGACGGGCTCGCCGCGCGAATTGCGGATGATGTCGAAGGTGATGGGTACCGCCATGCTGCCGATGTTCAGACCGACGCGGGCAAATTCCTCGGCACTGGCCAGATTGGCCTGCAGCGTCTTGGCTTCTTCCGGACCGGAAACAAACACCGGAATCTCGGCGCGCAGTGGCTCATTGAGCTCGGACTTGACGGTGATGCCGCCGAGACCCAGTGCCTGCGCGGCAGAGCTTCCCAGAGTCAGCGCAATGGCCAGAGATAGTGGCAACGGTCGGTTCATGCTCAGCCCCGATGATTAGCGTTGGAGAATCCGGCCGATTTCGCGCCGAACTTAGAAACGAGCTTATAACACGCTCCTAAGTGTAGGGGAAGATTGGATTTATGGCCCGACCTCGGCGAAAACGCCCACCCCTGGGGCCGGAACCCCTTGCTGCAACGCAGCAAGAGGCCGGGCGCCCGCCGATGGCTCAAAGGTAGTCGCGCACCAGCAGTTCGGCGATCTGCACGGCATTGAGCGCGGCGCCCTTGCGGATATTGTCCGACACCACCCACAGATCGAGGCCGCGCGGATGCGAGATATCTTCGCGAACGCGGCCCACATAGACCGGGTCCTTGCCTGCCGCGTGCGTGACCGGCGTCGGATAGCCGCCGGCCTTGCGCTCGTCGACCAATTCCACTCCGGGAGCTTCGCGCAGCAAGGCCCAGACCTCGTCGACGCTGATCTTGCTTCGGGTTTCGATGTGTACCGCTTCGGAATGACCATAAAACACTGGCACCCGCACCGCGGTCGGATTGACCTGGATGCTGGGGTCCTCGAAGATTTTCCGGGTCTCCCAGACCATCTTCATCTCTTCCTTGGTGTAGCCGTTGTCCATGAAATCGTCGATGTGCGGAATCAGGTTGAAGGCAATCTGGCTACTGAACTTCTCGATCTTCATCGGCTGGAAATTCAGCAACTGCGCGGTCTGCTTGCCGAGTTCCTCCAGACCCGAACGACCGGCACCGGATACCGACTGATAGGTCGCCACATTGATCCGCTCGATGCCGACCGCGCGCTGGATCGGCGCCAGCGCCACCAGCATCTGCATGGTCGAGCAGTTGGGATTGGCAATGATCCCGTGCTTCGGGTAGCGCGCGATCGCATGCGGATTGACTTCGGCCACCACCAGCGGAATCTCGTCGTCGTAACGGAACTGCGAGGTATTGTCGACCACCACCGCACCGGCAGCTGCAGCGCGCGGGGCGTGCACTTTCGAGACCGACGCGCCAGCGGAAAACAGCGCGATATCGGTACCGGCAAAATCGTAGCTGTCGAGGCTCTGGACAACCAGACTGCGACTGCCAAATTTCACCTTGCCGCCGGCAGAGCGCTCGCTGGCCAGGGCCACCACTTCGGAAGCGGGAAATTTCCGCTCGGCCAGAATCGACAGAATGACCTCACCGACCGCGCCGGTGGCACCTGCTACTGCGAGCTTGTAGCTTTCCTTCCTGCTCATCGCACCTGATCCTCTACCCGTTGATGGCGCCCGCGCACGCAGCCTGCTCCGCACGCGGACAAGATGGGCGCATCGCGCGCCCCTGATTGCTCCGCCGCTGCGAGGCAGGCGGATGCTGGACCCGATTTCAGTCCGTGTCGGTCCCCGCCGGTATCCGCGGATCGACCTGCACCACGTCGCCGCACTGGGCACGATGGCGCAACGCGTGATCCATCAGGACCAGGGCCAGCATCGCCTCGGCGATGGGGGTGGCGCGAATGCCGACGCAGGGATCGTGACGCCCCTTGGTCACCACTTCGACCGCTGCACCTGTGGCATCCACGGTCGCGCCCGGCAGTCGCAGACTCGAGGTCGGCTTGATCGCGATACTGGCGCGAATGACCTGGCCACTGGAAATGCCGCCGAGGATGCCGCCGGCATGGTTGCTGCGAAATCCCTCGGGATCAATCAGATCGCGATGCGCGCTGCCCTTCTGTTCCACCGCTGCGAATCCGGCACCAATCTCGACGCCCTTGACCGCATTGATGCTCATCAGGGCACTGGCGAGCTCGGCGTCGAGCTTGCCGTAGATCGGCGCCCCCCAGCCCGGCGGTACGCCTTCGGCGATCACATCGACGCGAGCGCCAATGGAATCTCCGGACTTGCGCAAGTCGTCCATGTACTGCTCAAGCTCGGGCACCATCGCAGCATCGGGCCAGAAGAATGGATTCTGCTCGACTGCGGCCCAGTCGAAGCTTCGCGGCGTCAACGGGCCCAGTTGCGCGAGATGTCCACGTACTTCGATCGCATGCTGCTGGCGCAGCCATTTCTTGGCGATTACCGCTGCGGCGACACGCATTGTGGTCTCGCGGGCACTGGATCGGCCGCCGCCACGCGGATCGCGGATACCGTATTTCTGCCAGTAGGTGTAGTCGGCGTGACCTGGACGGAACTGCTGCAGGATATTGTCGTAGTCCTTGCTGCGGGCATCGGTGTTGCGGATCAACAAGGCCAAGGGCGTGCCGGTGGTGCGTCCCTGGTATACGCCGGACAGGATCTCGACCAGGTCCTCTTCGCGCCGCTGCGAGGTATGACGGGACCGGCCGGTGGCACGCCGCTCGAGATCGTGGGCGAATTCTTCTTCGCTGATCTCGATGCCCGGTGGCAGCCCGTCGAGCACGCAGCCAATCGCCGGACCATGGCTTTCGCCAAACGTGGTCAGGGTCAGCAGATGGCCAAATCGGTTGTGGCTCATCGCGATTCACGCTCGGCGGCAAGCGCCGCAATCTCGCGGTGCCAGGTCAGCAGATCCTCGCGCTCGATGCAGAAAATGCCCATCTGGCCGACCTTGAATTCGATCCAGACAAAGGGCACCTGGGGCAAGAGGCGCACGAGGGCATGCTCGGACTCGCCGACTTCGCAGATCAGAAACCCGTTCTCGCTCAGATGAGCGGGCGCGTCACGCAGGATGCGCAGCGCGAGGTCGAGACCATCCTCACCGGCAATCAGCCCGGATTCCGGCTCATGCCGGTATTCATCCGGCAGGGCTGCCACTTCCGCCCGTGTGACATAGGGTGGATTGGTCACGATCAGGTCGTAGTGCTGACCTTCAAGCTCCGCGAACAGGTCCGAATGAACCAGGCGCACGCGATCGGAAACCAGCAGACGCTCGGCATTCTCGGCCGCCAGTGCCAGCGCGGACTCGCTGAGGTCCACCGCATCGACAAAGGTCTCCGGCAGGTGATGCGCGGTGGCGATGGCGATACAACCGCCGCCGGTGCATAGATCCAGCACGCGACCGATCTCGCGGCCCGCACGCCAGGGCTCGAATTCGGCCTCGATCAACTCGGCAATCGGCGAACGTGGCACCAGGGCGCGCTCATCCGCCTTGAAACTCAGCCCCGCAAACCAGGCCTCGCCGGTCAGATAGCAGGCCGGCTTGCGCTCTGCGATGCGGCGCTGGAACAACGCCTGCACAGCCGCCTTCTCGTCACTGGTCAGCCGCGACTGCCCGTAGACGGGGCTCAGATCATGCGGCAGATGCAGGGCATGCAGCACCAGCTGCGTCGATTCGTCGAGCGCGTTGTCGAAGCTGTGGCCGAAACTCAGCCCGGCAGCATTGAATTGCGAGGCGCCGTAGCGGATGTGGTCGATGATGGTTTTCAGTTCGCTGGTCATGACCGGATTATAGGCAGAGCCGGTCGCTATACTGGACAACCTTCTGGAAATTTGCCGACCGATGTCACGACTACCCTGGATCATCGTGCTGATTGCCGTCGCCGCCGGGCTCGGCCTCTGGCTGGGCCTGCGCTCGGATCGGCAACCTGCCGCACCCAGCTTCCAGAGCCTGCTCGCCTATGGCACTCCGCGCGCCCTCAGCGACTTCGACCTTGAGGCCGGTGACGGCGGCCGGCTGAACCGTGATCGCCTGCGCGGTCGCCATAGCGTACTGTTCTTCGGTTTCCTGAACTGCCCCGACGTCTGTCCGACCGCGATGGCGACGCTGGCCGCGGTCGACAAATCGCTGGCTGATCTGCCGGAAGCGCAGCGTCCCCGGTACGTGTTCGTGTCGGTTGACCCTGCGCGCGACACCGCAGAGGCCACTGCCGCGTACGCGGCGCACTTCTCACCGGATATTCTGGCTGCCACCGCGCCCGAGGCCATCCTCGAACCCTTCACCCGTCAGCTTGGCGTGATCTATGCGGCGCAGCCTGCCATTGACGGCGCCTACAACGTCGACCACAGCGCGCATTTCGTCGTGCTCGATCGCGATGTCAACGTGATCGGCATCATCCGCCCGCCGCATACCGCCGCTGCGATCGCGAGCGACCTGCGGCAACTGGTGACCGCTCCATGACGCGCCTGTTGGTCGCTGCGCAATACCTGCTGCCGCATCAACTGTTGTCGCGGATCATGCTGATATTGACGCGCATCCGCTATCGGCCGTGGAAGAATTTCCTGATCCGCCAGATCGCGACGCGATTCGGCGTCGACTGGTCCGAGGCCGCGTCCGACGACATCGAAAGCTACGCCCATTTCAATGCCTTCTTCACCCGTGCGCTCAAGCCCGGTGCGCGCCAGCCCGATGCCGATCCGCGCGCCCTGCTGATGCCGGCCGATGGCCGCATCTCGCAGCTCGGGCCAATCCGCGATGGCCGCATCTTTCAGGCCAAGGGCTTCGACTTCAGCACTGAAGAACTGCTCGGCAGCGCCAGCGCGGCCCTGCCCTTTGCCAACGGAAGCTTCGCAACCATCTATCTTTCGCCACGCGACTATCATCGCGTGCACATGCCCTGGGACGGAACCCTCAGCCTGACGCGGCACATGCCGGGAAGATTGTTCAGTGTCTCGCCGGGAACTGTCGCAAACGTGCCGAGACTGTTTGCGCGCAACGAACGCCTGGTCTGCAGCTTCGACACCGAATTCGGACCGATGTGCCTGGTCATGGTCGGTGCGCTGCTGGTGTCCGGCGTCGAGACGGTCTGGAACGGCGTCGAAATTCCGCCCTACGCCGGCCGCGTATTCGAACGCGACTACGCGCATCGCCTGCCGCCCCTGAAGCTGGCGCGGTTCGATGAAATGGCGCGCTTCAATTACGGCTCGACGGTCATCGTGCTGCTGCCCGCAGGCGTCGCCGAACTCGACCCGGCGCTCGCGGCCGGGCAGGCCGTGCGCCTGGGCCAGGTGCTGGCCCGCCGCGTCGGCTGAGCCGGTCCTTTGCAGGCTGGCTTCTGGGGCGCCGGCGGCACGGACAACTGCGTTGTGAATTGCATCACGCTGCGCCCCACCGCAGGGCCAAAGCGCCGTCTGCATTCGACGGCGAACCTGCAGATTGTGACTGGATCGCCAAACTTGGCGCGGTGCTGCAGGCACATTGCAGCTACCCGAGGTCATCGAGAACTTCAGCATGAACAGCGTACCGAATCCCGCAGCCCCGATGACCGCGCGCGTGATGCAACGGACCACTGCTTTCGCGCGTTACCTGCAGATGCTGCGCCAGTTCAATGGCGTCGGTGCTGCGATCAAGGAACTCGACCCTGCCGAGCGCCGCAAGATCGCCCTGACCGCACTCGCCGAACTGACCCGGGCCGAGGGCAGCCCAGCCAGTCAAGAAGAAAAAGATACCGACTGGACGGTGGAAGCCGCGGTTGCTTTTGCGCGTGTGCGCTCGCCGCATCTGCAGGTGCGGGTTGGTGGTGTCCGTCGCTGGCTGGTTTCGGCCTATCGCGCCACCTTCCAGTCACCCTACGGCGAAGTGCAGACCCTGCACCGCCAGGTGCTGCGTGCGCTGCGGACCATGCACGGCGGCGACCGCGAAGCCTCGCCGTTCACCTGGCTCGAATCCGCCTGATCGCCCGCCCCTGAATACAAGGACTCGCTCGGCCTTCGTTCCTGCAGAGCGGGTCTTGCCCCGCTGCCGGTGATCTTGATCTTGATTCTGTAGAGCGTGGCTTGCCGCGCTGCTCTTGATCGTGATCGTGATCTTGATCTTGATCTTGATTCTTGTGGAGCGGGGCAAGCCCCATAGGCGTCAGCCTGTTTTTGCTGGCGAATGATTGCCCCGTCCAACGTGCAGCTGTCTATCATCCGGCCTTGGCTTGCGCTCGCCCCGAAGGGGCACATCAATTCAGCCCAGGGCAACGCCCTGGGTGGCGGGCCGATCATTCCGAAGCCCTGAAAGGGCGATTCAG
>JALHNO010000022.1 GCA_022843465.1 Pseudomonadota bacterium
GGTTTGCAGGGTGCCAGTGCCGCGGTCGCCATTGCGCGCTACAGCGGCGATCGCCGAAGAATGCCGCTGTCACTGGCGCAGCAGCGGCTGTGGCTGGTCGAGAAGATGGGCGCCGGCGCTGGTGGCCTGTACAACATGCCCCTGCATCTGCGTCTGCACGGGGCACTGGATGTCACGTTGCTGCAACGCGCATTCACGACCGTCGTGCAGCGCCACGAAATCCTGCGGACACGGTTCGTCGAAATCGACGACGAGCCCTGGCAATGTGTCGACGCGGCATCCGAAGTCGTGCTCACGTTGCATGACCTCAGCGAAGATGCCGAGCGCGGGGCCTTGTTGCACAAGCTGGCGCAGACGGATGGCGAGCAGCCCTTCGATCTGGCGCAGGGTCCGTTGCTGCGTCTGCAGATTGTCCGGATGGGTGCCAGCGATCATGTCCTGCTCGCCTGCCTGCACCATATCGTGGCCGATGGCTGGTCGATGGAGGTGCTGGCACGCGAGCTGGGCGTGTGCTATCAGGCATTCTCCGAGCAACGTTTGCCGAGGCTGCCCGCGCTCAGTGTGCAGTACGGCGACTACGCGCACTGGCAACGCAGCCGTCAGTGGAACATGGAAGCCCAGCTGGAGTGGTGGCAGCGCGAACTCGCCGAGCTGCCGGTCTGTCATGGGCTGCCGACGGCGCAATTGCGTCCCGCACAGCCCAGCCACCGTGGTGCCAGCGTGCGCCACACATTGCCGCAGGAGCTTGCGCTGGCGTTGCGTCTGCTGGGTCAGCATGAACGCGCATCTGCCTTCATGACCTTGCTGGCCGGCTTTCAGGTTCTGCTCGCGCGCTGCTCGGGCGAATCCGACGTGGTGCTGGGTACGCCGGTGAGCAACCGGCCACATCCCGATCTCGAAGGGCTGATCGGATTCTTCGTCAACACCGTCGTGCTGCGCCAGCAGGTGAATACAGCACTGTCGTTCCGTACCCTGCTGCAGCAGGTGCGCGAGCGCGTGCTGGCAGCCTACGAGCACCAGGACGTACCGTTCGAACAGCTGGTGCAGAGTCTGCGCCCGGAGCGCAGCGGGGGACATCACCCGCTGTTTCAGCTGATGTTCTCGGTCGAGCGTGCGCATTCAGCGAGTGTCGCCGGCACCAGCATCGGAGCCAAGCTGCAGCTCAGCGGTCTGGGCGGAGACCAGGCCGAACTGGCCAAATTCGACCTCTCACTCGTCGTCCAGGAGGGCGACCAACTGTCTTGCACGCTCACCTATGCAACGGATCTGTTCGATGCTGCGGGGATGATGCGTCTGTTGCAGCAGTACGGACGCCTGTTGTCCGCGGTGGCCGCCCATCCGGATCTGCCGCTTGCCGAACTGAGCCTGCGTGAGCCGGCCGAAGATCTCTGGCTGCAGGCTCAGGGCAGTGGTCCGATCCTGCAGGTACCCGAAGGCGGTATTCACCAGATTTTCGAGGCGCGCGTTGCAGCGCATCCGGAGCGACCCGCGCTGGTGTTCGAAGGCGTCACCCTGAGTTATGCCGAGCTCAATGCACGTGCCAATCGACTCGCCCGGCAATTGATGGCTCTGGGCGTCGGGCCGGAACGCCTGGTCGGCCTGTATCTGCCACGTTCGCTGGATCAGGTGATCGCTGTGCTTGCCGTATGGAAAGCACGCGGGGCCTATGTGCCGCTGGATCCCACGCATCCGGGCAATCGTCTGGCAGCCATGCTGGACGATGCCTTGCCGGTGGTGATCTTGACCCACAGCAGTCTGCAGTCGCGGCTGCCAGGGACTGCGGTGGTGCTGTGCATGGACCAGAGCAGTGCCTGGCAGGCTCTCGATGCGTCGGACGTCACCGGAGTGACTGATGGCGACGCGCTCGCGTACCTGATCTACACATCGGGCTCTACCGGCACGCCCAAAGGCGTTGAGGTGGAGCATCGCAGTGTGCTGAATCTCTGGGCGGGTCTGCAGTCCGTGCTTCCCGGACGGCCGGAAGACGCGCTGCTCCGGGTATCGCTGAACGCGCCGCTGGTGTTTGACGCCTCGGTACAGCAGTTGCTGCAGTTGCTCGCTGGCGCCACGGTCTGTCCAGTACCCGAAGCCGCGAGGCTGGATCTGGACGGATTCTGGTCGTACCTGCAAACGCAGGCGATCGATCTGCTCGATGCCACGCCCAGCATGATCCAGTTGCTGCTCGACAGCGCCGATCGCGAGCGAATGGCCAGCTTGCCAGGCGTGCTTCTGATTGGTGGTGAGGCGATCAGCGACCGCCTCTGGCAACAATTGCTGGTCCTGCGGGAACAGTTTGGCATCCGCAGTTTCAATGTGTATGGGCCGACGGAATGCACGGTCGACGCCAGTTTTGCGGAAATCGCGCCGCAGCTGTCGCGCCCGGTGATCGGGCGACCGCTGCCGAACCTGCGGCTGTATGTGCTGGACGATCACGGCATTCCGTGTGCGATCGGGGCGGCGGGCGAGCTGCATGTGGCCGGCGTGGGCGTGGCGCGTGGTTATCGCGCGCGCCCGGAGCTGACCGCCGAACGTTTTGTGCAGCGGACCTTGTTTGGCCGTGACGAGCGTCTGTACCGGACCGGCGACTGGGTGCGCTGGAAGGAAGATGGCACGCTGGAGTACTTCGGACGTCGTGACGGCCAGATCAAGCTGCGCGGTCTGCGCATCGAACTGGGCGAGATCACAGCGGCGCTGGAGGCGCAGCCTGGGGTACGTCAGGCGCTGGTGACCGTGGCGGGGCAGGGTACTGCGGCCCAGTTGGTGGCCTACGTGGTCGGTAACATTGCCGGTGACGCGCTGTCGGCGGCGCTGGCACAGCGGCTGCCTTCGTACATGGTGCCCAATGCCTGGGTGCAGCTGGATGCGATGCCGCTGAATGGCAATGGCAAGATCGATCTGCGCGCACTGCCGGCGCCGACCCTGTCCACGCAGTCGTTCGTCGCACCCCGCAATGATGTCGAGCACACGCTGCAGAATATCTGGCAACGGGTGTTGAATCGTTCGCCGATCGGCATGCATGACAGCTTCTTCGCCCTGGGCGGCCATTCGCTGACCGCGGTGCGCATGCTGGCCGAGGTCGGTCGCGCCCTGGGTCGCACGGTCACAGTCGGCCGCATGCTGGGCAATGACAGCATCGCCCGACTTGCCGACTTGCTTGATTCGGCGGATCCCTCGTCGGCAAGACCCCTGGTCACCTTGCGTGCCGGCTGGCCGGGCGCTGCGCCGGCATTGCTGACGCCGCCCGTCGGCGGTGGCGCCGCCTGCTATCACCGGCTTGCCCAGGCCTTCGCGCCCGCGCAGACGGTATACGCCGGGCACATCGATGTTCAGGACGGCATGCCCGAGCTCGATGCCAGTATCGCCGCCGCTGCTCGACGCTATCTGGAAGCGCTGCTCGCGCAATCGCCGGATGCGCCCAGCTGCCTGCTCGGCTGGTCCATGGGTGGCGTGATCGCCCACGAGATCGCTGCACAGATGCTCGACCGTGGCATGCCGGCGCCACTGCTGGTGATGATCGACAGCCACGTTCCACGTGCACTGCCTGGCGAGTCGCCGACCGAGCGCGACGTCGCGGCGACGCTGGCGGCCGAACTTGGCCTTGCCCAGGCTGCGTTCACCTGGTCGGAGCATCAAGGCGTCGCTGGCTTGCATGCGCTGCTGCTCGCACAGGGCTTGCTGACCGAAGCGGTGGATGTGGAACAACTGCGGCGGCGTCTCCAGGTGATCCAGCATCACATGGCCATCAGCAACAGCCACCAACCTCGCGCCATTGCGGCTCCGCTGCTGTTGTTCAAGGCCATGACAACGGCCAGCACACGCCACGACAATGGCTGGACGCCGCTGGTTGCAGAACTGCAGCTGCATGCCATCGCCGCAGACCACTTTGCCATCATGCGGCCGCCGCATATCGAGCGCATTGCCGCCGAACTGGCCACAGCCCTGCAGGTCTGGCGCGGCGGCGCCGCTGTCACCGTGATGCCGGAGTCCACTGCCGATGTTGATTGACACCGGCAGGCTGGCGCGCGATGCGCAGATCGAGGCGGACGTCGTCATCGTCGGGGCTGGTGCCGCCGGACTGGTGCTGGCACGTGAATTGTGCGACGCCGGCCACAGCGTCTGCCTGCTCGAGAGCGGTGGTGTCGAACCCGGATCCGCGACCAGCGACCTGTCACGCGGCACCGCCGTGATTTCCGGGCCCGATGGCGTGGAAATTGCCTGCGACGACTATCTGCAGACATCCCGGGAACGCGGACTGGGCGGCACACTGAACCTGTGGGGTGGCAAATGCGGCGAACTCGATGCCATCGATTTTGAACGTCGCGACTGGATTGCCGATAGCGGCTGGCCCTTCACAAAAGCCGATCTGCAGCCCTGTTTCGATCGTGCCTGCTATCGCCTCGGCATCCCGACATTCAGTGGTCGCAGGCGTCAGCTGGAAGCCGATGGCGCCTGGGTAAAACTCAATGGCGAGAAGAATTTCACGACCGCGTTGCGCGTATTCAGTGGCATGACAGGAACCGCACCCGGGGAAGGACTGCATCGTTTCAAGTCTGATGTCGCCGATGATCCGGGCATACGCGTCTACCTGCATGCCACGGTCGCCGAGATCGTGCCGTCCGCGGATGGTCGCTCGGTGCAAGGTCTGCGGATCGCGCGGGCCGATGGCAGCATGCTCACGGCAAAGGGACGTCGCTATGTGCTCGCCGCCGGCGGGCTGGAAAACGCGCGTCTGCTTCTGCTGTCCAACGCATTCGATGCGGCCGGTATCGGCAACAGCCATGGGCTGGTCGGTCGCTACTTCAGTGGCCATGGCGTCTTGCGGGCCATCAATGGCCCCGAGCAACCGCCAGCGACCATTGCGCTGGATCCGCAACTTGCGGCGCAGCTGGCGCTCTATCTGCACAAGGACCCCCGCTATCCGCAGGGACTGATCTCGGCAACCCGGGGATTGCAGTATCGCGAGCAAGTCCCGGGGTTTGCGGTGACCCTCGAGCCGGTTGCGGATCCGCGACGGCCGGACGCGACACCGGTGTTCTTCGCGATAGAACAGTGCCCCAACCCGCAGAGCCGGGTGACCCTTGCAGATACCCGTGATGCGCTCGGTTGCCCGCGCCTGCATCTGGAATGGCGCTTCCTGCGCCAGGACGTCGATGCCCTTGGCAGGGCAGTCGCGCTGTTCGCGCGCGAGATCCTGAAGGCTGGCTGGGGCCGCCTCGACTACAATCCGGATGATCTGCGGCTGGTGTCAGCGCTCGAACTCGCGCGCCACCATATGGGCACGACCCGCATGCACAGCGACCCCACGCGGGGCGTGGTCGATCCGGACTGCCGTGTCCACGGGATCGACAATCTGTACATTGCCGGCGCCTCGGTGTTTCCGACTTCCGGTGTAGCGAATCCGACGCTGACCCTGGCAGCGCTGGCGATCCGGCTTGCCGATCACCTGCACGATCAGCTTCCGCTGCCGAAGGCACCCAGCCTGACCGTTTCGGCGATCGCCTAGCCCGGACCTACATGAGGGAACGCGGAGGATCGCGAAGGGTGAAGGCTGGCAGGCTTGCGCAGTGCTTCTCTGCGGCCAGCAGCGATCGCGCGCGCGGTCTCTGGATTGCTGCGGCTGGCTTGCCTACTGCTGTGCACGCGTCGTCGTCAGTCCCTGCGCGGCGGCCCACTGGTTGATGTCCTCGCGGCGGATGGCCGCTGCCATCAGGCCGGGAAAGGCGTCGGGCGTGCAGGCGAACGAGGGCACGCCGAGTGCGGCGAGCTTGGCGGCGAGTTCCTTGTCGTAGGAGGGTCGACCTTCATCGCGCAAGGCCAGCAGGGTGATGAACTGCACGCCCGCCTCGACCAGTTCCTGTGCCCGTGCCAGCAATTTCTTCTCGACGCCGCCTTCATAGAGATCCGAGATCAGCACCAGGATGGCGCTGTGCGGTTCGCGAATCAGACCCTGACAGTAGGTCACGGCACGGTGGATATCGGTGCCGCCGCCAAGTTGCACGCCGAACAGCAGATCGACCGGATCATCGAGTTGTTCGGTCATGTCGACCACTTCGGTGTCGAACACCACCAGTCGCGTTGATACCGCTGGCAGCGAGGCCATCACCGCGCCGAAGATGCTGGAATAAACCACTGACTCTGCCATCGAACCGCTCTGGTCGATGCACAGCACCACTTCGCGCTGGGGTTTGCGCGACTTGCGGCCGTAGCCAATCAGCTGCTGCGGCACAAGCGTCTTGTAGTCGGCCTGCCAGTGGCGCAGATTGGCGCGGATGGTCCGATGCCAGTCGATCTCGGCATGCCGTGGCCGCCGATTGCGGCGGGCACGATCGAGGGCACCACTGACCGCCGAACGCATGGGTTCCTCCAGCTTGCGCAGCAGTTCGTCTACGACCTGACGCACCACCATGCGTGCGGTATCGCGGGTCTCGCTGGGGATCACACTGGAGAGCGCGATCAGATTGGCCACCATGTGCACATCGGGCTGGACGTTCTCCAGCATCTCCTTTTCCAGCAGCATCTGGCGCAGATCCAGGCGCTGCAAGGCATCGCGCTGCATCAGTTGCACGACCGAGGACGGAAAATACTTGCGGATGTCGCCGAGCCAGCGGGCGACATTGGGCGACGAGCCACCGCGACCGCCACGCCGGCTCAGGCCGTTGGCGCCGTTGGGTTCGTAGAGTGCGGCGAGCGCCTGGTCCATGCCCTGCAGCGCTTTGGGCAGGCCGCCACAGTTGCCTTCGGCGTCGCTGCCGAGCACCAGTCGCCAGCGTTCATCGCGGCTGATCGATTCGGTGGTCTCGGTGGCAAGGGGATCAGGTGTCATCGGGGATTCCCAGCAGTTCGGCCAGCATCGGCAAGGCACGCAAGGCGCGTTCGCTGTCCCATTCGGCAGCGGGCACGGGCGCGGTTGGGCCAGTTCCAGTCGACTGCTTCACGCGGGCAGCGAGATCGCGGCGATCGGCGGCCTCGAAGCCGGAAAAAGTACGCCGCACCAGGGCGGCGATCTTGACGAAGTGGAGGTCCGGAAGCGCAGATAGCCAGGCATCGATCAGGGACCAGACCGCATCGCCGTGCAGCAATACGGTGGCATTGCGATTGAGAAAGCCATCCAGCCAGTGCGCCGAGGCGATTGGCTCGGCCCCCTGCGAAAGATTCAACTGCAACTGCTGCTGAACTTCTTCGGTGTCCAGGGCCGAAGCATCCAGCAACAGCCGGGTGGCGACGCCGCGCAGCAAGGGATTGCCCGATTCGGCACGCGCGCAGATGCCGAGCGCGCGCCGCCAGGCCTCGGTCTGTTGCGCACCCTGGCGCAGGCCGATCGCACGATCGGCAGCGAGCAGGCTGCTGCGCGCACCTTCGGCGGCCTCTTCATCGAGATCGCAGACCGCGAGCGGCAATCCGATACAGGCGCGCAGCAGCATGCTGTCGAACAGATCGGCGACCTGCGCGGTGTCGGTGCGGCGAACATTACCGTAGCGATAGACATTGGCCAGGGCGGGCAGGGCATCGAGCAAGGCCATCGGTTCGGAATTCGTGGTCGCCCGCGACTCCAGTGCCGTTGCCACCACACGTACCGCCGCTGGCAGATTGGCCAGCAGCACGCGGTCTACCAGTTCGGCGAGCGCGGGCAGGCTGGTCAATTCCGCCGAGCGCTCGATGGCACGCTGACTGGCGGCGGCGGCGACCGTCTGCCCGTAGCGACTGGCCACGATCAGCTCGATCTGGAATTCCGGCTTCCAGGCCAGCGACCAGATTTCGTGAAAGGTGCCGCGTGCCGATTGCCCGGTTCTGGCAAGTTCGCCCCAGACGATATCGAGCAGACGCAGGCGATGCAGCAGATGGCTGCGTTGCAGATCGGTGTCGTTGCGCAGATCCAGATCCAGATTCTTTTCCAGCACCTCGGCCTTCAGCCGCAGGCGCTTCTGTTCGGACTCGAGATCGCGCTGCAGGGGCACGGTAGGAACGCTGGTCGGAACACTGCCGAGCGCTTCACCAATCACCAGCTTCTCGGCAATCAGCTGCATCGGCGCGTCATCGCCATTGCAGATCGTGCAGCGTGCCGACTCATTGATCTCGTCGAGACCCGGCGCCGCGCGCTCGCGCAATGCGGCCAGGGTGTCGGCGAGGCGCGCTGCCTCGATCAGATGCGCTGAGGAACAGTCAATGCCCTGATCGCGCAGCAGACGCGCGATCCGCGCGTACCAGCCGATGGCGCGCTGGGCCGGCGCCGACTCGCTGCGCCACAGGTGCTCATACCAGCCGGGCGCAACGACGCCAGCGCCATAACCGCTGCCCGCGCTCAGATGACGATAGGTCCAGGGCACCCAGGTCGTTTCGGTCTTCAGTTTGGGCATGCCCTTCAGCAGACGGTTGTCGGCAGCGGCAGATCCGGGCGTCGCGAGTGCCGGCACATGCCAGGCACCACAGACTACGGCGATGCGCTGATGGCCCTGCTTGACGGCCTCGCGCAGCGACATCCGCATATGGGCTTCGCGGATGTCTTCCTGCTGCTGCTCGCTGTGCGGACGCTTCGGCGCATGCTGGCGCAGCTCGGTCATGGCCTCCGCGATGGCTTCGAACAGGCCCTCGCCATCGCCGCGCTCCTCGACCATATGGTTCCACCAGCTCTCGCCATCGGCGAAACCCGCCGCGCTCGCCAGCCAGTCGAGCGGGTCGCGTGGCCATGCATCTTCGTCTTCCTCGACATAGGCGTCATCGGCATCGGCTTGATCCGATGACGCGCCGTCCGCTGTCGCTTCTGCAACGGGTTCGGCGGGCACGGGCACGGGCGAGGGCGACTGCGCGGACGCGGGCAGGGCGCTCGACACCGGTTCTTCGGCGTCCAGCGCGATCGCAACATCGAGATCGCAATTCTCGGACGAATTCGTGACGGCATCGGCATCCGCTGCATCGGCCGCTGCTGCCTCGGCACGGGACTGCCGCAACCAGCTCAGACTCAGTGCGGCCGGCACATCGATGAAGCGGATCGGCACGCCGGCTTCGCTGGCCCAGCGCATCGCCTGCCATTCCGGCGAGAACACCGCGTAGGGATGGAACAGCGCAAGTTGCGGGTCATCCACACTATGCGAGAGCAGGGCAACCGGCGGACACAGTTCGGCCTCGGCAAGATGCACGCACAGCGATTCGCTGCCGGCCGGCCCTTCGATCAGCAGGCAGTCCGGCTGCAGGGCCTGCAACGCGCGCAAGAGACTGCGCGCACACCCGGGCCCATGATGGCGAATGCCGAAAAGAGTGACCGCGTTGCTCATCGGGTTTCAGAGCTGCTCGCGGAATGCGCGGTAGAGGTCCTTCCAGTCGCTGCGTTCCTTGACGATGGTTTCCAGATACTCGGTCCAGACCACCTGGTCCTGCACCGGGTCCTTGATCACCGCGCCGATCATGCCGGCGGCCATGTCGGAGGCGCTGAGCACGCCATCGCCGAAGTGACCGGCCAGGGCCATGCCGTTGTTGATCACCGAAATCGCCTCGGCGGTCGACAAGGTCGAACTTGGAGATTTCAGCTTCGACTTGCCGTCTTCGGTCTGGCCGTTGCGCAGCTCGCGGAAGATGCGCACGATGCGCGCCACTTCCTTGAGCGCCGGTGGCTCGGCCGGCAACTCGAGTGCGCGTCCGAGCTCGCTGACGCGCTTGACCACGATCGATATCTCTTCTTCCTCGCTGCTGGGCACTGGCAGGATCACGGTATTGAAGCGGCGCTTGAGCGCGCTCGACAACTCGTTGACACCCTTGTCGCGGTTGTTCGCGGTCGCGATCACGCTGAAGCCACGGGTTGCCTGCACCTCGGATCCGAGTTCCGGGATCGGCAGGGTCTTCTCGGACAGCACGGTGATCAGCGAATCCTGGACATCTGCCGGAATGCGGGTGAGTTCCTCGATGCGCGCAATCTTGCCCAGGCGCATCGCCTGCATCAGCGGACTGGCGACGATGGCTTTCTCGCTGGGACCGTGAGCCAGCAATTCGGCGTAGTTCCAGCCGTAACGGATCAGTTCCTCATTGGTGCCCGCGGTTCCCTGCACCAGCAGGGTCGAGTCGCCGCAGATCGCCGCCGACATGTGCTCGGATACCCAGGACTTGGCAGTACCGGGCACGCCAAACAGCAGCAGCGCACGATCGGTCGCCACCGTCGCCACGGCGATTTCCATCAGGCGGCGATTGCCGATGTATTTCGGCGACACGGTAAAGCCACTGTCCAGCTTGCCACCCATCAGATAAGTCACCACAGCCCAGGGCGACAGCTGCCAGTTGGTCGGCCGTTGCCGCTGATCGACTTTTTTCAGCGCTTCGATTTCTTCGGCGAATTGCTGTTCGGCGTGTTGGCGCAGTACGGGTGTGCTCATCGGAACTCCGGGTGGATCGATCAGGTAAAGGTGTGCAGGGCCCAGCGGACCCTGACGATGCGGTCGAACGCCAGCGCGCACTCGGCCATGGCAGGGGTTTCATCGAGCGCGCGGGCGACCGGAGCGGCATCGCGCAGGCAATCCGGATGCAGCAGGGTGGCGAGTTGCAGCACAACCGCGCGCTGTGTGTAGTCGTGGCGCAACTGGTCCTTGCGGAAGGCCTCGAGCAGGCTGGCATACAATGGCCGCGAGTACCCGGCCGACAGCGTTTCGCCGAGTCCGCAGGAGCCAATCACATCAGCAACGCGGTCGCCAGCGATCAGCTCCGCGAGCGTGCCGGGCCAGTGGCGCTCACGCAATGGCAGCGGCAACAGGGCGAGCAACTCCGCCGTACGCCTTTGTACATCGCGTGACTTGCTGGCGAGCAGGGCTTCGATCCAGTCTATATCGGCGCGGCCGGCGCGCTCGGACCAGGCACGCATCAGCGCCGCCTTCCAGTCGGTCTTGGCGGCCCAGGCAACCAGATCGGCTGCGCTCATGCCGGTGTGCTGGCACCACCAGGTCAGCGGCACCTGACGTGCCAACTGGTACAGCCACCAGGCACGCTCGCCGAGCGACTCGGTAGCGGGTCGCTTGCTGTCGACGGCCGCAGCGGCCCAGGCCGGATCCGCCGCGGCCGGTGCCTCGCATTGCCAGCGCGTGATCAGCAGCTTGCGCTCGCGGGTCACCAACGGTCCCAGCCAGGCGATCAGTTGCTGCGCATGCGCCGACTCGGGCAATGCGGCGAGCATGCGCGCGGCCAGGGTACGTACCTCGCGGCTGCGATCCTTCATCAGCAATTCCAGCAGCGACTGATCCGAGGCGGCGAGATCCGCCTCGAGCAGGGCAACGAAATCAACACGCTCGCGCGCCGCGATTTCACTGAGACCGGCACGCAGCAGGGCATTGGCACGGACCGGATCGCGGGCGCGTTCTGCGCCGAAAAACGCCAGCCGATCGACGTGGCTGCCGTTCTGCCAGATCGCCGATGTGGCGCTGACATCGGCGTGACCGGCACTGTCCGATCCGATAGCGTACTTCCATTCCGGATTGAGCGCTGCCAACCAGCGACCGCGGGCACCCAGCACCGGCAGCAGCGCCGTGCGCAGCGGGATACTGCGTTGACCGGCTGCGAGCGCGCTGGGCAGCAGCGCGGCCGGCAGACAGGCATCGGCCTGGGCGAGCCGGCTGCAGGCTTCGTACTGCAGTCGCGTCTCGAAGGACTGGGACACGGCGCCAGTGCCAAGGGCTTCTTGCAGCGCGGCGATCCACCGGTGCCCGGGCTGCAACATGCGGGCATCCTTTGGCGCCGGGGCAGGGTGCTGCGAATCCGTGGCGGCGGTACGGATCGCCGCGCGGGAGCAGGCGGCGAGTACGCCAACACCGCGACTGAAGCCAAGTGCGGCGTCCTCATGCTGCATCACGCGCACCAGAAAATCGCCCAGTCGGCCATCGAAGCCAGGCGCCGACAGCGGCTGCTGCACGCCGAGCAGGGCCGGCTTCAACCAGAACGCGTTCACGACGACGCCTCCGCAGTCCAGAGTCCCTGCGCTGCGTCCCAGGCCGATAACAAGTGCAGACTCCGGCCGTTCCATTCCCCCATCAGGGTCAGTTCGGCGCCACCGGCAAAGGCGTGCAGCGACCAGACCGCGTCCTCATCAATGCGCAAGGGCAGGCTGCCCGCAGCAGTGCTGACGAACCAGCCGTGCCGGTCTCCGGTCAGGATGGCCGGGGCCAGCACGAGGGGCAAGTGCGCCAGCCAGGGATTGGCCGCGTAGCATCGTGATAGCTGATCGAGCGCGGTGTCGACATCGGCGGGCGATGAAGGCGCAGGTGATTGCGCAGCGACCGCATCGACGGCGATCGCCCGCAACGGCACGCTGCCCGGAAAGTACCGCATGGTGGCCTTGTAGTGAGCACCGGTTTGCCAGGCGTCCCAGCCGCGACCGCCATAGGCGAAATCCTGCAGCAGGGCATCGCGACCACTGGCATGGCCACGCAACCACACCCGCCGCTCGCTGAGCTTGCTGTCGATCTCTTCGACAGTTTGCCCGAGTACCTGCCAGAGATCGGCGACGGCTTCGCCCACACTGAGTACCTCGTCCTTGTCGAGCGGCCAGCCCAAGGCCGCGCGGACATCGGCGCAGCGCGCCGGACTCAGCTGCGCCCGCCGGCGTACCCCTTCGTTGAGAAGTTGCAGCAGACCGAGTCGCTCGATCGCCTCGCCATAATGCGCCAGCCCCTGATCCATGGCCTCGAGGGCCGCCTGCAGATGCGGCGTCAGGCCGGGCGCCTGGGCGTCCACCATGCGCGCGGCCATCGCCGACCAGTCCTGGCGCTGCTCCGGTCCGAACTGGGCGAAGCCGCGGCGGAACTGGTCCGCGATCCAGCGCTCCAGATCATTGCAGCCCGCCTCGATACGATTCCAGCGCGTGGTCTCGCGCCTGGCGGCAGCCTTGGCGAGTTCTGCATCGTCTTTCGGATTGTCGGCGCGGGCCGGCGCAGCTTCCTTCTTTGCTGCCTTCTCGCGGCGTGACGACAGCCATTCGTCGACCCAGGCCGGGCGATCGGCAGGGCTGAAGCGCGGATTGCCTTGCGCACGCAGCAGCATCAGCGCCAAGCCGTGCTTGCAGGGGAATTTGCGACTCGGACAGGAACAGCGCGAGACCAGGGCGGAGAGGTCCACCTGCGCCTGATAGGGTTTGGATCCGCTGCCCTGACACTCACCCCAGAGCGCGTCCTCGTCGGCACCCAGACGCAGCCACTTGTTGTCCGCCAGCAATCCCGAAGCCGCCTTCGCCGACGAATCATCCGGCGCCAGCGCCAGAACCTGCTCACGTGTCAGTGTGATACCCATGGGTCCATCCAGAGGCCGCGTGTCCCTACCGGCGAGAGCATAGCGGAGGAGTTTGCCGTTCGGGCAGGCGCGGCGAATCTGCGGGTGAGCAGGCAAGTACCGGTATTGAACTCATGGCAATCGGAGCGTCTGCTGGACACCGGCCCGGCGGATCAGCGAAATTCATAGTGATACTATGGATGTAAAATGCTATGTAAAACGTTGATGCAGATGATTATGCCTGGTAAATCTCGAACGCATCTACGGTCCGCATGCTGCGCCGCTGCCAGGCTGACTCTGGCATCATGCTGCCGCGCTGACAGCCGCCGGGGTTCTGGCGGGTGGTCGGTGCGCGGTCAATTCGCTGCGAGGAATAGTTCAGATGACCAGGGTTGAAGCCGAACAGAAAGGCGAACTTTGCTTCCGTCTGAACATTGCGCTGGTGGGCATCCGGCCGCCGGTCTTCCGCTCGGTCGTGGTGCCTGCCGCGATCAAGCTTTCGAAGCTGCACATGGTCATACAAGCCGCAATGGGCTGGACGAACAGTCATCTGCACGAGTTCGAAATCGGCGATGACCGTTACGGGGTTCCCGATCCGTATCTGGATGAGCAGCCGAAGGCAGAGTCGCGCGTCCAGCTCAGCAAGGCTTTGAAACTGGCCGACGCGTTCACCTACATCTATGACTTTGGTGATGACTGGGAGCACCGGATTGTCATCGAAGCGTACGAATCTCTTGACGCATCTGGTCTGCCGTTCTGTATCGGCGGTGCCGGTGCGTGCCCGCCGGAGGATGTCGGCGGGGTATGGGGTTTTGCGCGGTTCCTGGACGAGATCAGCAATCCCGAGCATCCGGAGCACGCTGCCACTCTGGAGTGGTACGGCGGCGCCTTCGATCCCGCGGCGTTCGATCTGGCGACGGTGAATAGGCGATTTGTCGGATACCTGCAAACTATGTCGTAACGAGTGGCGCGTTGCAAGTTCCTGTATCTACAAATAATTTATCATTGTGGCAATCGCGGAATCAGTCAATGCGCCACGAAAGCGACATCGTATGCGGTGCGACGACGGGAGAACGCCAGCGTAAGCGGATCGTTGGTTGGTAGCGACATCGTATGCCGCCTTACTGATTGCGGTCGCGGCAGCCCAGGGATCGCTCACACTGCGCACTTCCGCACAACGCAGCACTCCACTGAGGTCCGTTCGAGAGGAAATGTCGCAGCATTGAGGCCTTACTAGCCGCGGCCGAAAGTTGATCTCATTCCTGACCATTGACCTGAAGGGTGGCCGAGCGCTGCTTTGCGCCCACGGCTGCATGGCAAATCGCGAGTTCGCTGCACATGCTCGCCACAAGTTGACCCTTTACCTACCTGAAGGCAACGATAGCGATTCGACTGTTGCAGCCAACGGTATGGCGCTTCGCACTATTCGATTTCTCGAGTTGCTTGTTCGTCCGCCGTGTCCCGACTGCGTGGCTGGACATTCCGACATTGCCCCAGACTCGAGTGCGTTTGCAGACAGCGCATGGTGGCGGATCGATGCACACTCCGAGCAAATAACTGTGTGCTCGGCATCGGATGTCCTGGCGGGCATCCTGGCGACGACCACCATCGATGGCGCCGCCGCCTATGTTTTTGTTCCTGTATCTGGCGCCGAACGCAAGAGATTGATTGCAACACTGCAGTTCGAGTTGGAAGAGTCCGTGTTTCCGGAAGGAATGGCAAATGCGCATTGATCACGCGCATCGGAAATCCCCGCCCGGTCAGCGTGCCAGGCGTACCCGCAAACGGCGAGCACGTTCGCGGAACGCCGCCTCGCCGCCTTCGAGGATGTCGCAGACTAATGCGCGGATCTCTGTGTCCTCAAGACCACCTGCGCGATACGAGATGGCTGGGAGGCCGCCAGCCGGGTGGGGGCTCGCGTTCGCAACGATGACCTGATCTGCGTCGGTGTTGATGACCAGGTTGGCGTTGTGCGTGACAATGATGACCTGGCGTTTCGACTTGGCTTCGACGAACAGCGCGACCAACTCGTCGTACACGGACTTCGGATCGAGATTTTCCTCGGGCTGATCAATGATCAGCGGGCGATCGTCCGAGTCGTCCAAAGCGAGATAAAGGAGCAGCAGCACGATGCCGCGCGTGCCCGGCGACAGCTTGCGAATGTCGACGCCATCGTACGAAATTTCATAACGGACCGTGATGTGCTCCGTTCTGAAGAGCCAGTGCGCGAACTGCACCAACCATGCACGAAATTCGGCCTGTTGGGCCCGCGCAACGGGGGCATGGGCCAGCAAATCCTTGGAGTAGGTCGTAATGAAATCGCCGATGGCCTTCTGAATTTCCGCTGCGGTTCCGGTCTCCCAAGTGGACTTCAGATTCGCAACCGCGAGTTTCACGAGTGAACCGCGTCCGAAGAATGGCCCGGATTTTCGGCAGTCGATGAGATTGCGTTCCGCTGCTTCGGCCCACGCAGCGGCATCGGCAGTGCGCGCCACGGAAAAGCGTAGCTTTTGCAGCGTTCCCGTTGAAGCCACGACGCGATTCATCAACGGTGCGTAGAGTTCCGCAAGCGCCCGTTGCTCTCCGAGGATGGCGTCGAATAGCCGTCCGTAAGCCTCCTGCCGTTCGTCCTGCAATGTCTTGCGCCGATCTGCAGCCTTCTCGGCATCCTCGAGCCGAGACTTCAGCGCCTGCAAGGCGCCGCTTTCGGTAGCAATGCGCTTGGCCAAAGCCGCATACTGATTTCGAACAACGGTGTCGGCGCTGATGTGTCGTTCGAGGCGCTCGATCTCCGCCTTCAAGAGCGCCAGTGAAATCGAGCCCAGGTCCGCGTCCTGCGCGATCAGCGGCACATCATTACCGCTCGCCGCTGGTGCGACACCAGTCAGCTTGTGGATTTCTCCATCCGCCCAATTGATGTAACCCGCCAGTGCGGCGTCCACATCGCCCTGATACACGAGCAGGAAGGCTTGCCACTGTGCGGAGTCCAAGCCGCTGCCGGAGTGGCGCGCCTGGGCGTCGCGGAGCATCTCCGGGGCCTTCGTGGCCCGCATGGTTTTCACTTCGTCCTGGATTGCCACGAACGCGCGCCGCTGGGCGTTGAACTTCGCGATCTTCGAATTCAGCGTCTGGATTGCATCGTTGATCGCCGCGTGACGCTTCGCCTGCTCTTCGGTGCCCTTGACGACGAGCTTCTGGAGATCCGATTCGTAACCTTTGATCAAGGCACTCTTCTGGCCGACTTGTGTGGAGAGGGCGGCGACGCTGGCCTCCTTCTCGAGTTCATCGGCAATGCGCTGCGAGATCGCCGCAATGGAGTCGACTTCGCGCTGCCGGGCCTGTTGGTACCGCATGGTGCGGTGTTTTCGAAGCTCCTCGAAATCCGCGGCACCTTCGCGTTCAGCGTCGGGATGCGACTCGTAGATGACGCGCTCGATCTCGCGGACAAGACCCTCCGAAGCGCCCTTCGAAGAGCACAGTTCCTCAACGAATTGCTGCGATAGGTATCGCGCTCGGGCATAGGATGACGCGCCGTTGGCGTCTTCGCCGTCCAGCCGGCGCGTCGTCGCGGAGCCACCGCCCCACGTGAGCTGGACGCGAGCGTTTCCGATCAGTGGTCGCGCACGCATGAGGAACGAAGGGCTGATGTCTTCATCCGCGATCCAGACTTCGGCGGGAATCGCGTCGCACCCGGCGGCGATCATGTCGGCCAGCGCCGTTTTCCCTGAACCGCGGGCGCCGATGATGGCGACCAGACCGGAATTGAGCGGAATGCAGGGCGTGGCGGCCCAGGGCGCCTCGACGATCTCGATGGTCGAAATCATTTGCGAGGGCAACGCCATTCGCGGCGGCTCGGCACCGACATACGCGCGCCAGCCCGGATCGATGCAGGCCTGACGCAGCGCGTCGAAAGTCGGGGCTCCCTTGATCCAGGAATAGCGTTCACCGCCCGGTTGGCCAGTCGCTTTGTGATCATGGGCGTCGCAGCCATGGAGGCAGGGCTTGCAGCCATCGTAGCGTTCGCGGAGCGCGTTTGGGCTGGCACTGCGGCGGCCAAGCCAGAACTCGCGTTGCGCCGTGCTGCTCGCGAAGATGATGTGCGCGAACTTCTCGATCTCTTGACGAATCGTGGCGTCGGCGGCTTGCCGCAAGCCCGACGTTCCATCATCAGCGCCTCCAGCAACCGCAACGAGGATATTGGCTTTCGCCCAATCGCTCTGGTTGAAAACCTCTCGAAGCAGGGAGAAATTGACCTTGAACTGCGTTGCGCCGCACTCCAGCGCCCTTCGGTCGTCGCCAGTGCTGCCAGCCCTCTTGCCGAGCCGGATCAGCTCCTCGCGGGTGCAGTCGAATTGGTCGCCGAATGCGCTGAACTTGAGTCGGGCGAGGATCCGCCGCAGCTGCGCCAGGTGGTCGGCGTCCTCGGGACTGACCAAGAGGTGAAGGTTCACGAAGCCGGTTCGGGCGGCTACGTCTAGGCGAAGTTCGACGTTCGGCAGGATCAATTGGACTGTGGGAAGTCGACCTGCGTCCTTTCGGCGCAGGACCTCTTCGTACGTATCGGTCACGTAGTAATCAGTGACAGCGATCGCTTCGATCTTTGGCGTTGCGGTCTCCAATGATGTTAGGTACGTGTTCCAGGGATCAGCGCCACCAAACTGATCGTTGAGGACGGTACCTGGAGCGTGGATATGCGGCTCCCAGCGGCGCCACAGTGAGCCGCGTCTAGTCATGATATCCCTCTTTGGCCAGTGTACTGATCCGTGTCAAGCCGCCAAGAAAACTCTGCACAATTTGGTCGCTCGCTTGCTCCGCCTCAAGTCCCGCCGGCTTCGGCGGCGCCGAGATCCGGCGGTTTGAGCCGGATTGCATACGATCGAGTCGCCATTCGGCGTCCTCCCAGAAAAGGTTATTCAGTAGGGCTTCTGCGGCGGTTGCGGCGGGGGACGCGGCGATGATGGGACAAAAGGGTTGCAGCGCATGAGCTGGTGCCGTCCAGGGTTTGGCCGGCGTCAAGGGACGTGCAGTAGCAATGAAATACAAAATCGATCGGATCGCGCGCAAGCCGGAACGATAGAGGCGTCGATCCCGGCGCAGGTGTTTGCTTCGGAAGACACGTGTCCAGGCGCGAACGCTGAGATCCTGATACACCTGTGTCATCGGCCGTGCCCGGTCGAAGCAGATCCATTCTTGAAAGAGCAGCGTTACGAGCGTGGCCTGGCCTGGCGACGGCGAGCACGATAGCGCGTAGCCGGGCCGCTTGAGCATCGCCTCGAGTAGTTCAGGTCGACCGCGAAAGGCGTGCTCATTCAGGAAGAGCGTCGCAGACGGATGCAGACGGGTCAGGCCGATTCGTGCAAGCTGGTCGTGTATGGCAGTCTGAATCGCGCGCTCGTCGTGGGGCAATTCCTGGGCCGGTCGCTTTAGGTCCTTGCATAACCAATCCGCGCTGCCCGGCAGATGAAGCTCGACGCGCTTGAGCAGGTTGAATCGGTTTTCTGGTTCGTTGGGATCGCTGTACATGGGCGCATCGGGCCAGTGGCCATCGAGCACCACACGCTCGAAGACTTTCGGGACGCCCTTTGGCGGGTAGGGGGCCGGATTAGACAAGAACTTAAACGGGCTTTCGTTCGGAGCGAACGTCAGGCCCCGGTTCAATCCGGTGATGTCGGTCTCCAACCGACCAACGAGGTGAGCGCCCCACAGGCTGGGTAATCCGCGGACAGCAAGATTCTCGGAGCAAATTTGCATGAGTGTCGCCCGCCCTCCAAAAGCTTCGATGTCGGATTGTGCTGGCTTGTACGCAGGGTTGGTTTCCAATCCTGTCTGACAGGTTTGAACGGCAAACCTGCGCGCAGGATAGCGGGGGAATCCTGTAAATAGGCATCTCCGGCCAAATCGCTGCGCCCACGCCCGAAAATGTCTCGCCCCAAAGCGCCGGCGAAGGCGTTGCGCGCGAAAGAGGCCGGTGCTCCGCCAGCTCTGGAGATTCTTATGACCTAGCCACCCCGCGCTGTACCCCAATTTTCGGAGGCCCAGAAACGGCGACGGCCCGGGAATCGTGATCCCGAGCCGTCTAGGTGTTTCTCGAAACGGATGCAGTGTTCTCGACGCGCAATCCAGCTCCCACAGTAACTGAGACCGAGCGCTTCTGCAAGTGCGCTCTCGGCTTCACTTTGCTGCGAACTCGGCGTTGCATCCGCCCTGCCTCCTGACCCGATTGACAATGCCAATCGCGGCTGCGCTTCGCTGCCGCTAAGGAGAAAACAAACCATGTGCAAAGCTATTGACATCCCTTTGCCGAACGCGCGCTTCACGCGCTCGGTCCGAGCAACCACACGCCTCGAACCGAAGCGTCGCACCATACCGTTGTCTCGGCAGCGACACATCATCGGCCGCTATGCCCCGGGCGCTGGGCGCCCCGCCATTCCGTTCGAAAGCCATCTGGAGTGTTTGGCGATGCGCGCCATACACGAGCAGGCGCCTACTGCTGAAATCCAATCGCAGCCCACGACACTCTCGTTTGTCCACCGAGACCGAGTGCGCACGTACACCCCCGATTTGGTGGTGACGATGGGAGACGTGCCGCAGTTGCTGAGATCTCATGGTTTCGATTTCGTGACTTTCATCGAGATCAAGCCGTTCAAGCGCCTCAAGTACCTGCATCCCCTATGGCCACTGATTGTCCGGATTCTGCGCCACACGACCGGCGTCCCGCTGATCATATTGACAGATCGCGACTTGGCCACCTGGATGGCACGCGAGGTGCAGTCATGATCCTCGAAATGACCCCCGGTTGCCGCTACGCGCTGGGCGATCAGTTGGTTGAGATTGATGGCGCAAGATCGATGAGTACGGTGGCCGTTCGCAATGTCGCCACGGGCGCTGCATCGATCGTTTCAACGGAGACTTTGCGGCCCGCGGGCAGCCGCCCGCTCGCCGAGGCCTCACCCAACGTAATCCCAGAAGTGCAGTGGCGCCGTGCTGTTGCCGCGGCGATACGACTGCGGCCGCTCGTGCCATTGCGCAAGGTGCCCAAGGACACCTTGATCGGGGTTGCGAGGGAACTGGGCATATCGGCGCGCACGGTCCAACGACGACTCACCACGCTGCGTCGATCAGAGCAGACCAGTGACCTGGTGCCGCTGCCGGGCGGGCGACGTCCAGGCAGCAAGCACCTGGATCCCGATGTTGAAGCGATTGTCGCCGAACAGATCGAGGCGCACTGGCTGGTTCGCGAGCCGATGGCGTTCGAAGACCTTTACGATCGCGTCCTGATAGCACTGGAGGCGATCAACAAACGCTTGAGTCGCAATGCCTTGCGTCGCCGACTGGCGGCGTTGGATGCCGCGCATGTCCTCAAACGCAAGCGCGGCAGGAAGTCAGCAAAACAACAGTATGAGGGTCGACCTGGAGGGCTGGTAGTCTCTAGACCACTGGAACTGGTTCAGATCGATCACACACCGGTAGACCTGATTCTGGTCTCGGACGATGCACTGCGCGAACCCGTTGGGCGCCCGTGGCTGACGATCGTGATCGACGTCGCCACCCGGGTGGTTCTCGGCTTCTATGTAAGCTTTGATGCGCCAAGTGCGACTTCTGTAGCCCTGGCACTGGAACACGCCGTGTTCCCGAAGGAAGGCTGGCTCAAGGCCTGTGGTGTCGACGCGCTCTGGCCGATGTATGGACGGCCGCTTGCGGTTCTTGTCGACAACGGCAAGGACTTTCACTCGGTAGCGCTGACCCGAGGCTGTGAACAGTATGGAATCACGCTGCAGTACCGTCCGGTCAAGACGCCCCATTTTGGCGCTCACATCGAACGCTTAATTGGCACCTTCATGCGACGCGTCCACCGGCTGCCGGGAACTACATTCAGCAACACGAAGGAGCGGGGCGACTATCCCAGCGAAGCCCGAGCGTCGATGACCTTGCGCGAGTTCCGGGCTTGGCTGGTCAATGAAATCACGACCTGGTACCACACCCGGGCGCACCGAACGCTCGGTCGATCGCCATCAACAGCGTGGACCGAAGGGCATACCGTTTCGGGAGTTTTGACGCCGCCCGCGGTCATCGGCGATGCCGTACGTTTTCGGGTGGGCTTCTTACCGCGCAAGCGCCGTGCGGTGACGCGCAGTGGGATTGAGTTGCACGGTGTCCACTATTGGCATGACGCCTTAGAATCGCTAGTCGGGCGGGGCGAGCCGGTCGATGCTTGCTACGACCCGCGTGATGTTCGCCAGATCTACGTCGAATTGCCAGACCATGCCGGATTGGTGGTGGTCCCGGAAGCCGCTGCAGCGTTACCGGCACTTTCGTTAACCGAGCATCGCCAGCAGCGGGCGGCTGAACGTGAACGCGTTCGCACTGCGGAAAAGGAGCTGGAAAGCGTAAGACTCCGGGGCGCGGGCCATAGCGACGCATTGGTTAGGGCGGCGCGAAGCGCAACATGCCTCGCTCGCCGCAAACCAAAGGCAGACTCGGCCACCGTGGTCGTGGTCACCGACCCGGCCCAAGCCCCGCATCGCGCAGCCGCACCAGCACGCACTCGGAGCACTCCTAAAGATCTATGTGCGCCGCCGCCATCGGTGACGTCGTTCGCTGTCGATGCTTGGGCTTAAGCAGAGGACATCGCTATGAAAAGCCCCCAACGCTACTCGCACCTTGACGATCACGCCGCCGCAGGGATGACGCTCCCCGATGACGAGCGCGTGCAGTTCATCCTCGCTGACCGCTTCATCCGGCATCGGGCTCTGAACAAACTCATGATTCACCTGGAGACCCTCGTGCTGGAGCCTCGCCGCGTCCGGGCTTGGGGTCTTGTCATCACCGGTGACCCCGGTGCGGGCAAGACGATGCTGGCAACCTCACTAAGTCGACGTTTCGCCCCGATAACGGCGACCGACGACGCGCCGCAGCAGGTACCCATCGTGTCGATCTCGATGACCGGTGCGCGAGAAGCCAAGACGATCTTCAATCGCACGCTCGAGGCACTCGGCATTCCGATCGTAGCAACTTTGCGTGGATCGGACCGCGAAGAATTGGCTATCCGCATGCTCCGTCAGTTGGGCGTGCGCCTACTCATCGTTGACGAGATCCAGGACATCCTGAATTCGACGCCGCGCCAGCAGCGGATTGCTCTGGACACTGTGAAGCTACTGATGAACGAGGTAAAGATTCCCATCCTTGCGCTGGGAATTCCCAAGGCGATTTTGGCGATGAAGGCGGATCCGCATCTCAACGCGCGTTTCGACTACCGGGAGTTGCCGTCGTGGAAAGACAACAACGACTTTGAAGTCCTCCTGCACTCGTTGGTCCGCAATCTGCCGCTCGCCAACCCGTCACACCTGACTACGACCACATTGGTACGGAGCATCCTGGAGCGCACTGAAGGCACCTTGGCGCGCATTGTGCGGCTGATCCGCTACGCCGCCGTCCACGCTATTCTGACCGGTCGCGAGTGCATCGATGCGCAGATGCTCGATCTGGCCGACGAGGTACCTGATCTAAGCGGTTTGACGCCACCGCAGGAAGCGGGGATTGAGCGGGGCAGCGCGGGCCGGAGGCAGGCCGCATGAGTATGGTGCTGACACGCGACTGCGTTCACCGCTTGCCAATCGCGCCCCCAGCACCGGACGAAACCATCAGTTCGGTACTCGATCGCGCGGCGTGCCTCATGGGCACGTCGCGCGAAGCGCTGCTTGCGGCCATCGAACTCCCAGATGCGGGTGACGGGCGCGATCTCGATGACGCACTGCTGCCGCTCGCCGCGGAGATCGCCCGGGCGCTGTGCTGGGACCGCGAGTGGCACCCGCCAGCGCCGCCGGTGCCCACGCGGCGACTTGCGGCGAGTGCTCGCAATGCGTTTTGTGCTCATTGTTGGGTCGAGGATCTCGCCACCGCACGGGGAACCTACTTTCGAACGACCTGGCTGGACGCTATGGTGCCCTGGTGTGCGCGTCACCAGACCCCGCTTGACACAATGTTGAGTCGATACCCCGAGCGACGGCGCACCATCCTGGTCGCTTCCGAGGCAGCCACCGCAGAACATCGGAAGGAGGCCGAGTCATTGCGGAACCGCCTGGATGGCAGCGTGGACGGAGCGGCCCAAGAAGCGGCGCGGATCGCCTGCGAACTTGGGCGCCATCTGCCGCTGCACGACGAGCCTGTGCCGCCATGGCCGAACGGGTGGCGCGGCAATGCGGCACTGGCCCAACTGCTGTTGAAAACGGCGTTGGATCGACTTTCGGTCGGCACCGATTTGCCGGTGCATGCGGTGCTATGGCCGGATGCTGGTGCTGGCCGATGGGGTGGGGTGTTCCGGGTGGGGAAGGCAATCGGACGTAGCGTTCGCGCGGACGGATTAGGCCCACACTTTTGCGCCATCGCCGACCCCGCCGTTCGGCGCGCCGCCCTGTACTTTGTCGCCCTGGCCCTGGTGCCGAACACGCCGTTGCCGGCGTTTTACCGGCTGGCGGGGCATGTCGCAGCGGCACACCATGACTGGTGGCACCGCGTGATCTGGCCAAGCCTGTTGGGAGGACAAGCCGATGATTTGGTTTACGCTGTATCCAGCCTCGGTGACTGCGGCGCAGATTGGGCTGCAGCTCGTACACCGCCGACTGCCATCTCATCGCTTCGCCCCAAGCGACGTTCTCCCGAATCCGTCGCGCCCGACCGGCATCGGCTGCCGCGGAACTGGGTCAGGCACTGGCGCCCTTTGTTGGCGAATCGTCGGGATTTTCCCTGACCTTGCTGGTGATCGAACCAGGCTCGCAATCTGGCCCTCCGGCGGCCAGTTCACCGGCGCGATGGTGAGGGCCGGTTGAAGAGCTCGACGTCGAGCGGTTGCGAGATCTCTTGTTCGAACGCTGCGCGCGACTTGGAGAACCTGTGCAACATTGACGATCACGTCCAGGCTTTTATGGCCTCGCAACTCGGGATGGACTCCGAGGCGTAGTGCCCGCAAAGGCATGCGATGCATACCGTTCCTTCTGTGCAGGTGCATCGGGCAGCTGCCACCACGGGTTTGTCGCTGAGCTGGCTGAAATAAGCGGGGACGAGCGGCCCTAAGTCCCAGGAATGCCTGACCGCGGACCCACCGTCATCCGTCAGCCCAATCGATAGCGGAACACTGGAGCGTTGCAACGGTGTCCCGCTATTGATCTCAAGCAACCCGGAGCAGCCCAAGGAGTGTTCCACCGTCGTCGATACGGGATCACGCACCCCTGTCGGCACCGGCGGCTTCTCTCAATTACTTCGCGTCGGCGTTGTGCCATAACGAAACTGCTTGCGCCAGAACGCGAGCGGCGACGGCGCCAAACGCTGCCGACCACACTACGCCTTTTGTATCAGCCCCCTCTGGTCTTGAACTTGTGATTACAGCCGCCGTTTCGACATTGTCACGTTCTTTGCCAATGCTTCGACTTCAGATTAGAGACCAAAGTGTGCCAAAGGTGCGAGACGTTCAATGCGGTTTGGCGGGTGGCTTGACCTCTGTGCCGTCTATCAGAAAGGGGATCGCGTCAGTGGGTATGCCACCGAGTAGGCTTGGCCTTGGCGTCTCAGACGACGTCTCTGCGCGCGAAAAGGGTGCCAATGTCACGGGCCTAGTCCGGCAATGCGTCGCTCGAACTCCTGAACGAAGCGGGGCAGTGTCCGCCCGAGAATGGTGACCAAATCGCGCAACTGAACGAGGTCCAAGCGCCGCTGTCCGCGTTCGACATCGCTGATAAACGATTGCGTGCGACCGAGGCGTTCGGAAAGTTCGGTTTGCTTCAGGCCGGCCGCGATTCGGTACTCGCGGATCAGAGCAACCAGAATCTGGGCTTCTTGGCGATGGATGGACTTCGGCATGGCAATCCGGATTGCGGGGCCGATAGAAGCTAGATACGATTTCCAGATATCTAAAAATCAGATATTCCCTGACATTCGACTTTGAGCCACGCCATGCCTGACTTTCGAACGGTTCGACGGACTTTTGGAATCCTGATGCTGCTATTTGCAGCCAGTGCTGCAGTTGCGGGAACGCCTGAACCTTCAGTGACATTGATTCAGCTCGATCCGCAGTTGCAGACCACTTTGACCGTGACCCAGCGCGTCCGGGCCAAAGAACATCGCAAGGGCTTTGCAAAGCTATTTCCGGCGTCGGGCAGCTTGCTGATCGAGCCTGGCCGTTACGCCATTACGCTTGGTCTTCGGTCGGCTGAACGAGAATGGCTGCTGGTTCCGTACCGGGTTCGGTCCAACAATCAGTTCTTGTCTCCCGATAGCCGGGTGAGTGTGGTGTCAGGTTGTCAGTCGTGGTTCCGACGATTCCTGGCTTTGGATCGATCGACGCTGCGTTTCGAGCCGAAAATTTGGCGGATCCACGATCACCGGTGTGAGACGGGCCTAGCAGAGTCCAGTATCGAGGGCGCCTGGAGTCGAGCGATCGACATTTTGGAACCGGGAAGCCTGCATGTGAGCGCAATGACCTTGCGCGCCTCAATGGGCGCCATCGAGCAGGTTGCGAACGTACCTGACCCAGCGACTGAAAGTCAGCAAGCAGCCGGTCCGCTTGACCAAGCACCGATGCCACTTCAGATCGGTGCGCGTCTATGTAAAGACCAGGGTCAGTGGGCCTTTGTCGGCTTTATGCAAGCTGTTAGTCCCGACAAGGGCAAGATTCAGGTCCGGATCGTGTCGAAACAGCGCGGGCTGCAGGCGAGTCCGTTGCCCGATTTTGAAACGCAAATCACCTGGGAGTCGCCAGATCTTTGGCACTTGTGCGAGTGAGACCTGGTGCCAGGGGCTGGCCAGAAAGCGGTCGCATGTTCCCCGACGTTCGTTGTTTCTGCGTGCGCTCGGCGCTCAACTCATTGTGGTAGGCTGGCTGCGGTCAGTTGCCTGGCAATGCTTTCCAGGTCGCCGGACTGTCCAGGCTCGTGAGAGTCTCACGGCGGACCCTCGGCTCGAAAACGCCTCGTTCGCTGGGCCTCGGTGTTTCCCCTAGCACCGGGGCCAAATTTGGCTTCGGCGTCAACAGTCTTTAGAGCGGTACCGAGACCGGCATGCAATTTCGACGCAATGGCGGGTGCAGGACGCCTCGCGGGATCCCAAATAGGTCTTTGCAGACGTGGCCGAGTTGAGTGACAATCGCCGGGAACTCTGCTGATCACCCTCGGTCTATTGCCATCATGTTGCGCCGACTTACTCTGTGGTTTCTAATGGTGACACTGGTCCTGAATGGGACGGTGACGCCTTTGGCCATGGCGCATGGCATGCACCCAGGGATGACAATGAGTATGCACACTGGGACGCATGAGTCACATCTGACCGCAATGACGTCGGAACACGGGAAGATGGCGCACCAACATCGGTCAGAGTCGACTCGCCAGGAGCAAGCGCCCAGCAAGCCCATCAAGCCTTCACCGGGCGGTTGTTGTGATGGTCAGAGTTGCCAATGCGGTTGTGTGCTGCCGCCAGCGTTGGCGTTTTCACTAGGTGCCGTGATTCCGCCCGAGTTCGACGTCGTGCGGCCGATTCCTGTTGTCACACATTGCGTCGCCTATCGCGGCCATCCGCCGTTCCGTCCCCCAAGTCCTTAATCGGCTAAATCCTGTCGCGCCTGATGCCTGTTGAGGTGTCGGGTTTTCTGTGACTGTGGCCCTTGACGCACCCAACTTGGGATGCGGGCTGCCATTGAGGAAGTATTCATGGCTTTTTTGTTCCGAGCTGCCGCACTCTGCGCGGCAGCAATGGGCTTGGCGGCGTGTGCCAGCCTTCCGCGCGAACGCGGCTATTCCGAAACGCGCGATCTAATTGCCAGTCGGCGGCCATTGCCGCCGAACTGGTCCCCTCTATCGCTTGAACCAAGGCCGCCAATTCCGACCGAGGCGCTTGAGGTCGAACAAGCGGTTCAACTGGCGTTCTTTTACAACCCGCAGATACGGGAGCAATTTGCCCGCCTGGGCATCGGCCGTGCTGATCTCGAAGACGCGCGGCGCATTGCGAATCCGAGTCTGGGTTATGTGCGCTTGGCGCCGAGTGCTGGGGATAGCCGTCAGGTGACGCGAAGCTTGACCTTTGGGCTGACCGAACTATTGCTGCTGCCGGTGCGCAAGCGTTTGGCAAGCGGTGAACTGGAGCGTATCGAGAGCGAGGTTGCGAACTCGGCACTGTCGTTGGCTACGGCGGTCGAAATTGCTTGGTTTGAGGCGGTCAGTGCTCAGCAAGTGGCCGCAATGCGGAGTCTGGTTGCACGGGCAGCCGAGGGCAGTGCAAAGCTCGCTCAACGCTATTTCGATGCCGGCAACATTAGCGCGCTACAACTGGCGCAAGAACAAGCTGCCGCGACCGAAGCGCGAATCGATGCTGTGACCGCAGACACGGCGGCATTGCGTGCCCGGCATGCACTCGCTGGCTTGGTCGGGCTTCGGGCCGAACAAGGCTGGATCATTCCGACTGAACTGCCAGCGCCGAAGAAGGATGCGTACGCTCCAGAAACGCTCACGACCCTTGCCCTGAGTTCGCGGTTGGATCTCAAATCGGCGCAGCAGGTGGTGGCGCTCCGGGAGCAGGCACTCGGTGCGAGCCGTCGTTGGCGCTGGCTCGGGGGGGTAGAAGTCGGTTACGAACGCGAACGGGAGTTTGATGGTGCGCGTACACGGGGACCGGTTGCATCGTTGGCATTGCCGATTTTCAACCAGGGACAAGGGGCCATTGGGCGTGCTGACGCTGCGCTGGTGCAAGCTCGCGCCGATCTGGATGCCACCGTTCTCAGCGTCCAGAATGACGTGCGCTTGGGATGGGAGTCGCTGACGGTCAATCGCAAGATCGCCGAGCGCTGGCGCGATGACTTGGTGCCCAATCGAGAAACGATCGTGGCACAGACGCAGGCGCGCGTGAACTTCATGTTGGTCGGCGTGTTCGAACTGCTCTTGGCCAAGCAGCAATCGTACGACGCCTATCAGGCTTACTTAGAATCCGTTCGAGATTACTGGGTGGCTCGGGCCAACCTTCGCGGCACAGTCGGCGGGCGTCTGCCTGATGACGGCACGGTGACCGAACCGACTCTGGGTGTGCAGGTCGTGCTGCCGGCTGAGGCCGTGGGCATGAGCGACCCCGTCTCGTCGCCTCGGGCGTCTGCGCCAGATCCCCATGCCGGGCACCGGATGCCGGATCAAGCATCGATGGCCGATCCGCACGCCGGACATCAGACTTCGGGGCAAGCACCCATGGTCAATCCGCATGCAGGCCACCAGATGTCGGGTATGCCGATGTCCGACCCGCCAGCACGGGAGCCAGTGACGGAGAGGTCACCGCCGGCTGTCGAAATGCCGAAGCCAGAACCCCAGGCCCGTGACCACCAGCCTGCGATGGCAGCGCCGGCCGAATCGGATCCAACCGCGCCGGCGCCCATGTCTCCCGATGAGCCGCTCGTCGAGGACCCTGAATCCGACTCCCATCAGCCACATTCACACGGAGACCGTCCATGAAGCTATCGCGTCGTCGTTGGTTCAATTTTGCCGGCCTTGGCGCCTTGGCACCGCTGGGCTTGTTGCCGAAACTGAGTCAAGCGCAAGAGCACGATGCGCATCTGGGCGCCCGTTCAAAAGGAGAATGGCTCGATCGCGCAGCACCCAAGGCCCCGCCATCGGCGCCAACGAGTGCATTCAATCCCGTGCGGACGCTCAATGGCTGGACGCTACCGCACCGAATGGTGGACGGCGTCAAAGAGTTTCATTTGGTCGCTGAGGAAATCGAGCATGAGTTTGCGCCTGGGTCGCGCGCCAAGTGCTGGGGCTACAACGGATCGACCCCCGGGCCAACCCTGGAGGCGGTGGAGGGTGATCGGGTCCGTATATACGTGACCAATCGGCTACCCGAACACACCAGTGTGCACTGGCACGGGATCATGCTGCCCAGTGGCATGGATGGTGTGGGTGGGCTTTCGCAACCGCACATCAAACCAGGCGAAACCTACGTCTATGAGTTTGTCCTCAATCAGCATGGCACCCACATGTATCACCCGCATGCTGATGAGATGGTGCAACTGGCGGTCGGAATGATGGGAATGTTCATCATTCATCCTCGCGCGGGTGAGCCGGAACCGATTGATCGTGACTATGTTGTGCTGCTTCATAACTGGGCCTTGCATCCGGGAACGTATCGGCCCGACCCCTCGGTCATGCAGAACTTTGATCTTTGGACCATGAACAGCAAGGTCTTTCCAGCCATTGAGCCGATGGTCGCTCGCACCGGCGACCGCGTGCGGATCCGGGTCGCCAACTTGTCGATGTGGAATCATCCAATCCACATGCATGGCCCAAAATTCCTGGTGACCGGCGGCGATGGAGGCCGCTGGCCGCGCACGCAATGGCGCTCTGAGGTCACCGAGATAGTTGGTGTCGGGCAAATTCGCGATTTCGAATTCGTCGCATTGCCGGGTGACTGGGCCTTTCACTGTCATATGTCGCATCACACGATGAATGCGATGGGCCATGAGCTCCCAAATGCCCTAGGCGTTGATCAGTCTGGAGTAGCTGAAGAAATTCGGCAGTTGTTGCCCGGATTCATGCCCATGGGGCAGGGCGGCATGGCGGAGCACCAGGAGCACACCGTTTCGGGGCATATGCAAGGCCCGGAAAACACGTTGCCGATGATGATGGGCGAGGGGCCGTTCGGCAATTTGGAAATGGGCGGCATGTTCACGGTGATCAAGGTGCGCGATGACCTTGCTGCCAATGATTATCGGGATCCGGGCTGGTATCCGAATCCACCAGGCACAGTCGCACGCGTGATCAGCACTGACCCTGACTTTGGCGCGCCAACCCGGCGTGCGCCACTCCCTGGCTCACCGGCGCCTCTCGAGGCCAAACCGATGGACCATGCTTCCATGAAACACAGTTAAGGAGACCTTATCAATGAGCACGCTAAAGACTTTGTTGGTGCTGGGTGCCTTGGGTGCGGCTGGCGCGGCTGCAACGATTGGATTTGGTTGGTACAACGTGGCAGCTGATGATCCGCACTGGCCAGTTACCTATCGAGTGATTGATCTGGCCCGAGCGCGCTCGATTTCGGTTCGCGCTGAGGATATCGAAGTTCCAGATCTGCGCGATCCTGAGCTCATCCGTAGCGGCGCTGGTAATTACAGCGCGATGTGTGTGACGTGTCATTTGAGTCCGGGTGCCGAAGAAACTGAGCTCAGTGTCGGGCTCTACCCCAAGCCACCGCGGTGGGACGCACTGGGGCAAGCTGATCCACGTGCGGCGTTTTGGGTCCTGAAGCACGGCATCAAAGCATCAGGGATGCCGGCTTGGGGAAAAAGCATGGACGACAAGTACCTCTGGGGCATGGTCGCCTTCATCAAGCAGTTTCCGACGATGACGGCAGCGCAATACCGCGAGCAAATCGCGGCCAGTCCGGGCCACGATCATGGTGGGGGCGAGACTGACGTCGGCGCAGGCGATCCGCACGCGGGCAGTCATTCGTCCCCCTCATCCTCGTTTGAACCGGAAGCCGATCCCATGGCCGGCGACGACCCAGTGACCGACGCCCACGCGTCATCGGAAGGACACGATCACTAGGTCATCAGGGGGCGATCTCCCCACCTGAATTCAGCTCCCTCTCATTCGAATCCAATCAACCCAAGTCAACTCAAATCTTACGAGGACTACACAATGAACACATTTACCCATCGACTTGTCATGGCCTCCATGCTGGCCCTCAGTGCGCCGATTGCTTGGTCGCACGGAACCGAGCAGCACAAGGCTTCGATGATTGAAGCCGGCCGGACGACGGCCAAGGCATCGGTATCGATCCCAATGGCGGCCGATGATGCAGTCGCCGCGCTGGAACGGTTCAGCAACGCATTGGCAGCGGGTGATCTGCCGGCCGCCAGTCAAGAGCTGTCGCCAACCGTACTGATCCTCGAGAGTGGCGGGGCCGAGCGTAGCCGCGACGAATACTTGAACGGTCACGCCAAACACGATGCCGAATTCCTGAAGTCCGCTCAGATCACCCTGAACCGCCGAACCGCGAGTGTTTCCGGTGATCTGGTCTGGGTTGCCAGCGAGTCGCAGATCCACGCCATGAAGGGCGAACAAATGCTGATGATCTTGTCGACCGAAACGGCGGTTTTGCAGAAGGTCGGCAAGAGTTGGCAGATCGTCCACTTGCATTGGTCGTCGAGGGCACAGAAATGAGACGCTACCTGCTCACGCGATTTTCCCGAATAATGTGGGTGGTCATGGCGGCGTTGGCCGGGACCAGCGCGTGCGCGCGGGGCCCGGACAGTCGACCAGCAAACGCGCCAGCGGCGCCGACTCATTCGGCGCATGCCCAGAAGCCCCTCGTGGTGGTGCATAAGTCACCGAGCTGCGGTTGTTGCGGCAAGTGGGTCGAACACTTGGAACAGGCGGGGTTTCCGGTGGAGGTGCGGAATGACTCGGACTTGTCAGCCCTGAAATCACGCCTCGGCATTCCCCCCGAAATGGTCTCGTGCCACACGGCCGAAGTCGATGGCTATGTAATCGAGGGACATGTTCCAGTTACGGACTTGGAGCGCTTGCTGGCCGAGCGGCCACCGGCTCGGGGGCTGGTCCTGCCCGGCATGCCACTGGGTTCGCCCGGCATGGAAGTGCCTAACGGCCGGAAGGACGCTTTTAGCGTTGAATTGCTCGACAAGCAGGGTAACACCCGTACGTTTCAGCAGCACCCGAGTCAATGAAGAGCTCGGGCGCCTCGGCTCTCGATCACTTTTGCACCCGAAGCTAGTGCTCTGGTTCCCGGCGGCCACCATTACCAGGGGTCGCCGGGATGAATGTCAACCAACTTTTGACAGGCCTTAACCATGAAATCGTCACGCAGCCGGTATCTTAGCCGCCATGATGCGAATCGACGTGCGCGAACCATGAAGATCCTATTGATCGAAGATGAAGGCAAGATTGGTGACTACCTCAAGCGTGGCTTGAGCGAAGCCGGGTTCACCACCGATTGGGTGCAGGATGGCTTGACCGGACAGCAGATGGCCATGGAGGAAGACTACGGTCTCGTGATTCTGGACGTCATGTTGCCTGAGCGCGATGGCTATGCGCTGCTTCGCCACATTCGTGAGGCGGGCGTTCAGACGCCAGTGATTTTCCTGACGGCGCGAGATCAGATAGAGGATCGCGTGCATGGCCTGGAACTGGGCGCCGATGACTATCTGGTCAAACCGTTCGCTTTTTCGGAACTTTTGGCGCGGCTTCGCAGTTTGCTGCGACGGTCGCCGGTCCGAGAGGGCGAGACCCTACAAGTAGCCGACCTGGAGCTGGATTTGCGGCGTCGACGGGCATTTCGAAAAGGGCAGCGAATCGATTTGACTGCCAAGGAATTTGCTTTGCTGGAGTTATTGATGCGTCGGGAAGGGGAAATCCTGCCGCGGGCTTTGATCGCATCGCAGGTGTGGGATATGAATTTTGACAGTGACACCAATGTCGTGGAGGTGGCGATCCGGCGTTTGCGGACCAAAGTGGACACGGACTTTGAGGTCCGCTTGATCCACACGATCCGCGGCATGGGTTATGTGTTGGAGCCTCCGGGTGCGGCGCCCGTCATTGCATAGTTCGATCGCCTGGCGCATCACGCTCGCCTATACGGTGTTGGCGGCGGTGGTTTTTGCTATGGTCGCGATTGTGATCCATCTCGCCGTGGAGCAGCATTTTCAGGGCCAGGACCGAAAGGCTTGGGAGGGCAAGTTTGAGCTCATCGGGCATATTTTGGATGATTGGCGCGGGGAGCAAGATAATGCTGCCGTATTCGCGTTGTTAAGCGATGCCATGGTCGGCCACCATAATCTCCTGGTCCGGGTTGACGACCCGACCGCCAATTTCCGATTCGTCAGTGGCCACGCTGACATCCCGCCCTTGTCCGAGGCGCGTGTTTCGGCCCTGCTACCGGGTACCTTTCGACCGATTGCCTGGTCGGGAGCAACCGCCGCTTTTCAAGGTCTGATCACCCAACTACCCACCGGAAGGCGGGGCCATTTCATGGAAGTCACCATTGCCTCCGACATTTCCCGGCATCAAGAAATCCTGTCGACGTTTGATACCCAACTGGCCTTGATTTGCGGCATGGCGCTTCTGGTCATGGCGGGTTTGTCGGTGGTGGCAACGCGACGTGGTTTGGCGCCGATCGCCGACATGGCGGCGGTGGCCGAATCGATCTCAGCGCAACAATTGCAGGAACGGCTGCCCGTGCAGGAGGTGCCCATTGAGCTGCGGCCTTTGGCGGAAGCATTCAATGGTATGTTGGATCGCCTCAGCGATTCACTGCAGCGACTGACTGATTTTTCCTCTGATCTTGCTCACGAGCTTCGAACGCCGATCAGCAATCTGATGATGCAAACGCAGGTCAGTCTGTCGAAGCGGCGCAGTGAAGACGAGTATCGCGAGGTGTTGTATTCCGCACTGGAGGAGTATGAGGACTTGGCGCGCATGATCAGCGACATGCTGTTCCTGGCCAAAGCGGATCACGGTCTGGTGATTCCGACCCGGGAGCAGATCGATCTAGCGCAGGAAGTCACTGCGGTCTTCGAGTTTTATGATGCCCTGGCCTCGGAACGGGGCGTGCGTCTCAAGCATCACGGTCAGGCGAGCATCCAAGGCGATCGTGTGATGATTCGACGCGCACTGGGCAATTTGCTCGCCAATGCGATTCGCTTTACGCCGCGTGGTGGCATGATTCGTGTCGACATCACACGCTCGTCTGAGGCGGCCTCAATCCTGGTCGAAAATCCGGGACCGACGATTCCGCCTGAACAAATGGTGAGGTTGTTTAACCGGTTCTATCGCGGCAGCGCCTCGCGCACCCGTACCGACGAGGGGGCGGGGCTGGGATTGGCGATCTGCCAATCTATTGTGCGCGCGCATGGTGGGGATGTATCGGTGGCCTCGTTTGCCGGCGTGACGCGATTCGTCATGCAGTTCCCGATGGAACTTGCCGGCCTCCACGGTGAGGCTGAAGGAAGCGAACCCGGACCGCGTCCACGGCGGCCGCACTGAACGTCGGGATTCGACTGGACTGGCTGCTAATTGCCTAGTTGCGATTGGCATTGGCACAAGCAAAGCGAGTTGGGTCAACAGCGACCGTTCAGCTCGAGCTTGAATCATCCGATTCTGGATCGGTATCACCCGTCTGATGTCGCGCTGGAAAAAACGCGACCGGTGGTTCTGGCGAAATGCCCATCTCATAGCAGAGCACATACAACTTCTGCGCAGAATAGGGCATGAGCAGTGCAAAGACCTGATCGAGAAACTTCAAAACAATCGCGTTGTCATCGGGACTGATCGGATAAGCCTTGCGATTAACGTGCATGAAGGCACTGATCACCACACTGGCGTCGTAAAAGGGCTGCCCTTCGACATCCACGGCGGACACGAAGTGCCGGTACACAACGCGAGCCGCTTGGAATTCAGGCGCGCCCTCGGCGTGGTCCGATGACAAGGTTCCATCTTCGAGTTCCAGCAATTCAACGCCAGAATTGACCGCTGCCTGAACGCCTTTTCGACGTGCGCTTACTTTGGCGTCGATGCCATCAATCTGGATCGAACTAATCTGCACGGATGGTTTGACGATCATATCGGTTAGGCGCTGTCTTGCACGACTTCGTGAGTCAAAACGTAGGACTTATCAACCAGTTTGAGAAAGGGTTTTCTCAGACCAGCAGCGCTTGTGCTCGCGACGCGGGCGCTCTGCAGCAGATGCGCCTTCACCGCCAATTTTACTTCCGCGTTGATCGTGCTGCCCTTGCTCGCTGCAAGCGTCGCGAGCGCATAATGATCCACTTTGCTGTCGAGGCGGACCTGCAAGGTCCCGCTAAAGGACTCCTCCGGACGAATGCCGCGCGCTTTGCAATCATCTAGATAGTCGTCAATCGTGGCGTGAAAATCCCGTTCGGCCTCACTGGGTGTCTCGCCTTCAAACAACAGTGCAGCGCGGACATTTGCCACGCGGCCGACAATCATCTTTGCATCAAGATCGATTTCGAGCGTTGCATAGTAGCCGCGATATTGAAGCGCATGGGTCATATCAATTCTGCCTCGATTAGCGTCTCAAGCACGTAACGAATGTAGATGCGTTTGACGGGTTGGCTACCATGAGGTTCGTGAAGACTGATCGGTGCCAAATTGTCGGCGCGCCAGAATTTGCGACGCGAACCGGCACCGTTGCTGAGCTGGTAGCCGAGAGCCGTCAGGACGGCAACCAGTTCATCCCAGCCGTAATCAGTCGGGATCGAGCGGAGTCGTTCGAGCCTTCTATCTTGCCGCGTCATGGTTGTAACTAATGCATAGTTGCAGAATAGGGCGGTTTGTCTCAGTGCGCAAGTCCCGACCAATTTTGCCTGCCCAGTTTGTCACCGCGAGCAATACCAAGGCTGCCTGGCCGATGTGGCGGCCGGTGGCTTGTGGCGATCGTGCAACGTCTCGGTGATGATGCCCAACGTGGATCGCCCATGGCCATCGCGTCGCCCGCCTACGAGAGGCGTTCCGGCCGGCGGTTTTCAATGCACATTGGCAGCATCCTCAATGAAGTCGGTGTAGCCAGCGGGGTTTCGCTAGCGCAGCCCCCGTGATCTGGGGGTTCACGTAGCGGCCGGATACTTCATGCCGAGTCGTTGCCATAGGCGACGGACCACGTATAAGCCCGCCAGCGTCGCGGTGACCAGGAACAGTGGATGCGTGACGGCGGTGGCCCACCCGGCGCTGGTCTGAAACTGGGCTGATAGCGTCTCCTGAACGGTGTGCTGGCCCGATGCTATCAAGCGCAAGACCATCCAAGTTTTGGTGACCACCAGCAGCAAGGCTCCCACACCGAGCCCGCGGATGGCTTCTTGGAACAGAAATGCCCCCGTTTGCTCCTGCCTATTGGCATTGACATAGTAGGTGTCGAGATATCGTTGCAGTCGTTCGAACCCGGCGCGTGCCGCCGCGATCCCCTGCTCGATGTCGAGATAAGTCTGGTCGGTGCCGAGTGCGTTGAGGCGCGCGTGCACGCGTTTTCGAGCACGTCGTCCGGCATCGGCGGCGTACTTCCGGAACTCGGCGTAGTGATCAATGTTTGGGTGCAGTCGCGCGGCGATCGTGTGCGAGAGCAGGCTCGCGCGGATCGTTTTCAGGATGTTGATATTGACGGGAATGCGGTACTGACGAGTGAGCAGGAAGAACCCGATCCACAGATTGGTGGTGGTGCGCTCCCACCAGTGCGCATGTTTGCTCTTGTGCGCATGCAAGTCGCGCCAGAACTCAGCTTCCAGGCGTTTTGAGAATTCATCCAGGTCGACCGGCGGTAAGGGGTCGAGCATGCCAATGATTGCACGCACCATACCGCTGACATCGCTTTGACCTTGGGCATGAAAAAACGCACGCCAGATCCGGCGTTCCTTTTCAGTGGAGGTGCCACAAGAGCCGAAGTCAATCAAAATCAAGCGGTTGTCAGGGCGGACCAGGATATTGGCAGGGTGGAAATCGGCGTGAAACGCCCAACCTTCAAAGGCCCCGAAGCGGGACGTCCGGAGCACCCGGCGTGCCAGTTTCTTGGGGCGGATCCCCTGTTCCGACAGGTGTTGCAAGATGGTCTGATCTTGAGTTTCGACGGCGTGAAGGATGTCAGTCATCCAAACGCCGGACACGAATTCAGACACCAAGACTTCGAAGCTGCACCAACGGTGATGTACTTTGGGCGCCGACACGAACTTCAGTTTGGCTTGTTTGACTTGATGTCGGAACAATTCGGTGAAACGCGCCTCGCGCGCGAAATTCAGTTCTTCGAACAGCATGGTGCGCAGGTCGTCGACGAAATTGCGCGTGAAGCCAGGTGGGAAGGCAAACAGCTCCAGGGCCAGACAACCCCAGCGTAACACTGTTAGATCAGCGGCGAGTTGTTCCCCTATCCCCGGTCGACGGACCTTGACTGCGACGTGCTCGCCCGTCTGCAGAACGGCTTGAAAGACACAGGCGATGGATCCCGAACCAATGGGTTTGGGGTCGAAAGTCTGAAATATCTCGGTCAATCGTCGTCCGGTGGTTCGCTCAATGATGGCGATGGCCTGCGCAGCGGGGAAGGCCGGTACGTCGTCGAGGAGTTTCTCCAGTTCGAGAATATAGGGATAGGGCACCAGATCAACACGCGCGGACAGCTGCTGACCGAGCTTGATAAAGGTAGGTCCGAGCGACTGAAAAGCAGCCCGCACGCGTCGCGCCCGACGTTCAGCTGAATTGCGTCGTAGCAGAAAGTCGATCGTGATCACCGCCATCAACACGAGCGCGGTGACCCCGCATCGACCCGCCCGATACAGGCAGCGAATCAGACTGGCATGGAAGAACTCGAAGCGCCGCAATGGAGGCGTACGCCGAATGGCGCCGTTCGGCGTCAGGCGCTTCGGTTCGGGCAGTGACGACAATACTCGTGCCTGGTTGTGCCTGCCATCAGCGGGCACCATTGGGAGAGGGGGCATAGCGACCAATCTGGACAGGAAGAGGCGCAGTGGAGAGGGCGTGTTGGGGGCCAGCGCTATCCTCCCCACTGCGTTACAACACTGGGCGGTCGCAAGCCGCCGCCGGCAAACGCGCTATCGCCAGAATAGACGAATCAGGTTGCGACTGCGCTTGTAGAAGCGACGGGTGCCAATTCGCGACATCCAATCGCCTGGGGCCTTGCCGGCTTCGGTGAAGGCCACTTCCATCGCTCGCGCGACATTTTTTGGTAGATCGCGAAGCTCGCCATCGCGCTTCTTGCGAGAGGAGCGATCACTGCGATCTCGATAATCTTGAAGCGCCTGCGAGATTGCGTCGCTAAGCCGAAGGGTACTGCGCGACAAACCTCGGATATTGCGTTGCCAGCGCTTGGTACCTGGGGAGTAGGTACGCGCCGCTCGTTGCGCGGTGTCAACCACCTTGGTGGGGGGGGCAGCAGGGAGTACAGTTGCCATAACGGGCTCCTTATTGAGCGTGCGTCAGTCAGTCCGATCAGTACAGGCCAAAACCGCGAGCCCAACCGGCGCGTTTGCGCTTACGCCGGTAGACGATAACCACCGGAACCAAAATCTTGCCCTCTGCTTCAGCGGCGAGGTCCGTGCGTACTGATTCTAGGACTCGGGCAACCTCGTCCTGCGCGGCACCGCGGCCGTTTTTCAGTTGGCGGATGTGCTTTTTCTTGCGGGCGCCGAGGTCAATCACAATCGGCGGAACGGATGCGTTGGTCATCAAGAAGTTCCTCTGTTGGTTTGGGAGATCGGCGCAGCGACGCGTTGGGGACGTTACAAAATCGACAAGTCTTGAGGCGACCCATGCCAAGCGCATGGAGTGCGCATCGGCATGGGCCGGCAGCACCGACGCGCCCTGCTGCAACTCGAGTATCGACGAAGCGCCGAATTCGTACTTGTAGTAGGCGGAACCCGCTCACAGCACGCAAGCCGTCGTCCTCTGGTGGGTGTTGCTGCAAACTCGGTTCTGACGGCGGCACGACACTGATCGTGCCGCCGTTGCACACTCACGCGGCCACCAGCATCAGGCTGTCGATCTTCAATTGCCATGCCATGAGGTTTTCGATGGCCTCGCGCAGCGTGTAGTAGCCGCCCGCCGCATAGGCGCCGACGAACAGCAGCCAGGGCCAGCGGCTGCTGTCGTCCATCGTGCGATCCAGTAACCAACCACTCAACAACAATGCGCCACATAGCAGGGACAGTATGATTTCGGCGCGACCACCCAACGCAGCGCCATGTTCATGCGCGTGCGTGTGACCGCTCGAATCCTTTTCCGGTGGGTGCGGTTCTTGCTTCATTAAAGATTCCTCAGGGGGTGCCACGATCGTTCGCGGCACGCCCATGTTGATCATGGCGTCGTGCGGCGGCATTGCGGCCGTCGCACCGGATGCTTCAGCCGGCTGGATCTGCGATCGGTATCCCTTGCTCAACCGCGGACACGAATATCCATCCGGAGTTGTGTGGGCCTGTTCGACCGTGTTGCCGAAGCAGCGCCACGATGTCTTCGACACGGTCTGCCTCACAGAACACGTCCAACTGGATCTCCTGTGTCACCCGTTCCCCAAGTTGGACCGAATAGTCCTGCTCGCGGGCGCTGGAAGCACGTAACAGGCCGGTCGAGTGGACGATACTGATCCGGCGTTCACCCAAAGCTTCCAGCGCGTGGACGATGTCGCCCATGCGATGGGCATGCAGCAAGGCAGTGATGCGTTTCATGGCGTGGCCTCCTGGGCGCGTCGTTCGGCGCGGGTTTCCAGCCACTCGTAGAGCACGGGCAGCAGGATCAACGTCAAAAAGGTCGAACTGATCAGGCCACCGACCACCACCGTCGCAAGGGGCCGCTGGGTTTCCGCGCCGACGCCGCTGGAGATCAACATCGGCACCAGGCCGAGGATCGCGACGCTCGCCGTCATGAGCACCGGTCGCAGACGCAGCGCGGTGCCTTGCACCACGGCCTCACGGATCGAGAGTCCACGTTCGCGTTGCTCGTTGAGGAAGGTGACCAGCACGATGCCGTTGAGCATGGCGACACCAAACACCGCGATGAACCCGATCGCCGATGGCACCGACAGGTACTGACCAGTGACGAACAGCGCGAGCAGCCCGCCAATCGTCGCGAACGGCACGTTGGCCAGGATCAGCGCCGCGAACTTGATCGAGTTGAACGCGGTATACAGCAGCACGAAGATAAAGAAGATCGTGATCGGTACGATCAGGCTCAACTTGGCCAGCGCCCGCTGCTGGTTCGCGAACGCGCCCCCCCACTCGACCCAATAGCCGGGCGGCATTTTCACCTGCGCGGCGATCGCGGCACCGGCCTCCTTGACGAAGCCGTCGACGTCGCGGCCACGTACGTCCATCTGGATCACCGCGTAGCGTTGCAGTTGCTCCCTGCGCACGAAGGAATAGCCCTCTGCCACCGTGACGTTGGCCACCTCCGACAAGGGCACCAGCGCGCCGGACGCCGCCTTCAGCGGGATTCGCCGCAGCGATTCCACCGAATCGCGGGTCTCATCATCCAGGCGCACGGCGATGTCGAAGCGCTTGACCCCATCGAGCAGCACGCTTACCGGCTCGCCACCGAGACCATTGCGCACGATGGTGAGCACGTCTTCGGCATTCATGCCGTGCCGGGCCAGCTCTTCACGATCCACCTCGATGCGAATCTGCGGCTTGCCCACGTTCGCTTCCAGGGACAGGTCGGCCACGCCGGCGATGCCAGCGAGTACGGGCTTGATCTCGGCGCTGATCCGATCGAGCTCGTTCAGATCTTCGCCATAGAGTTTCAGCGCCAGCGTGGCGCGCACCCCCGAGATCAGTTCCTCCACACGCATCTGGATCGGCTGGGTGTAGCCGGGCACCACGTTCGGCACCACCGTCTCAAGCGTCTCCTGCATGTCGTCTTCGAGCTGTTTGATGGTGCGGCCGGATTCCCACTCGTCTTCCGGGGTCAACGCCGTATAGATCTCCATGTAGTTGACGTCGGCAGTCTCGCCCTTCTCGGCGCGACCGATCATCGCGAGTGTCGTTTCGACCTCCGGGAACTTCTTGAAGGCGTCGGAAATCGCCTTGCTGGTACGGATCGACTCGTCGAGTGAGGTCGACGGAATCCCGGTCACGCGCCACATGATCGAGCCTTCCTGCAACTGCGGCATGAACTCCTTGCCGAGGAACGGAAACAGCGCGAGGCTGCCGATCAGGGCGACGACGGCACTGATCACCACGACCTTCTTTCGCCCCAACGCGGCATCGAGCATCGGCCGGTAGCCGCGCTTGAGCCGGGCAACCAACCACGTGTCCTTCTCCTCCTTGGGCTTGAGTATCATCGACGCCAGAACCGGGATCAGCGTTAAGCTCAAGAGCAGCGAGCCGCCCATCGCGAACGCGATGTTGAACGCCATGGGCTTGAAGAGCTTTCCTTCCAGTCCTTCGAGGCTGAACAGCGGCAGGAACACGACGATGATGATCAGGATCGCAAACGAGATGGGATTGGCGACTTCCTTGGCGGCCGCCAATACGGCCGACGTACGGTCCACTTTCTCGCCATGCGCCTGTCGCTCGGCCATGATCCGGAACGCGTTCTCGACCATCACCACCGCGCCATCCACCATCATGCCGATGCCGATCGCAAGACCCGCCAACGACATCAGGTTCGCCGAAAGTCCGAATTGGCCCATGCCAATGAAGGCGATCAGCATCGCAAGCGGCAACGTGACGATCACGACCAAGGCCGATCTCAGCTCCCCGAGGAACAAGAACAGAATCACGGCCACGAGGATGGAACCTTCGATCAATGCTCGCGTCGCGGTACCGACCGCTTTGTTGACGAGATCGGTACGCTCGTAGATCGGCTTGACGATCATGCCCTCGGGTAGCGCATTGCTGACCGTCGCGAGCTTGGTCTTCACCGCCTCGACCACCTCCTTGGCATTCTCGCCAATCCGCGACAGCGCCATGCCGAGCACGACTTCCTCGCCATCACGCGTGACCGCGCCGAAGCGTGGCGCCGGGGATTCGATCACACGGCCAATGTCGCGGATGTAAACCGGTACGCCATCCTCGGCCTTTAGCACGATGCCGCCGATATCCTCGGCCGAGGTGAGGAGGCCGAGGCCACGCACCAGATACTGCTCGCGGCCCACGTCCATCACATTGCCGCCGACCTGCCCATTGTTGGCAGGGAGCGCATTGATCACGTCGGCGAAGCCGAGCCCACGGGCATACAACCGCTGTGGATCAATGCGCACCTGGTACTCGCGCTCGCCACCACCCCATGAGGTGACATCGTCCACGCCCGGCGCCGTGCGCAGGATCAGACGCAGCGTCCAGTCCTGCCAGGTGCGCAGGTCCATGTCCGTGATCTGCGCGCTGGAGACCCCCGGCGCCCGCTCGACGGTGTACCAGAACACCTGGCCGAGTCCCGAACTGTTCGGGCCCATGCTCGGCTTGCCGTAGCCTTCGGGTAATCGGTCGCCGACTTCCTGCAGCCGTTCGTTGACGAGCTGGCGGGCAAAGTAGATGTCCATGTCGTCCTCGAAATAGACGGACACATAGGACAGTCCGAACAGGCTGACCGAACGGATCTCCTGCACCTTTGGCAGGCCTGCCATCGCCGACTCGACCGGGAAGGTCAACAACTGCTCGACATCTTCCGCCGCCAGACCGGGTGACTCCGTGTAGATATTGACCTGTGCTGGGGTGACGTCGGGGAAGGCATCAATCGGCACGTCGCGGACGGCACGTGCGCCGAGAAATGCGACAACACCGAAGATGATCAGCACCAGAAACTTGTAACGCAACGAGAGTTCGACCAAGCGGTTCAGCATGACGCACCTCGCGTTGAAAAGATCAAGCCGTCAATGCGCATGACCTTCCCCTAATTGCGACTTAAGCATTTGCGCCTTGAGCGCGTACGCGCCCTCGACGACGATGGCATTGCCCGCGGCCAGGCCATCGAGTACGATGGTCCTGTCGCCGACGACGGCGCCGACTCGGACCGCGACGGGCGTCAACGTGCCGTCCTCGTCCTGGCGGAACACGATCGTCTCGCCTTCGAGCTGCAGCAGTGCATCGGTCGGTACTGCGAGCTGCGGCTCGGCTTCGCCGCCAGCGTCGAGATAGGCCTCGACGTAGTCACCACCATGCAGCTGATCGCCCGTGTTGGCCACCTCGATGCGAACCAGCGCGTTGCGCGTGTTCTCGGCCGTGCGGTGGGCGCGTTGAACGACCTTGCCCGGCAAGGTCACGTCGCCGAGCACAACGCGTGCAGGACTATCGACCGCGACACGGCGGGCCGCGTCCGCGGGCAACTTCGCATCGACCCAAACGATGGATTCGTCGACCAGCCGGAAAAGTGTTCGACCCGGCTCGATGCGCTCGCCAACGACGAATGCATCTTCGGTGAGACGTCCGGCATGCGGCGCATACAGCGTGAACTCGCCGTTGGCCGCCCCCTTCGCGCCCGGTTCCAGTCCGTACGCCCGTGCCGTGGCACGGGCCTGCTCGACGGCGACTTGCGCTTCGCTGTAGCGACGGCCCGACACCGCCTCCTTACCCAGCGCCTGCACGCGCTTCCAGTCCTGCTCAGCGATCGACAAGGTGCCCTGGGCGGTAGCGACTTCCACGGACGACAGCGTCACCAGCGGCGCGCCAGCCTTGACCTCGTCGCCTAGCTTGGCGTGCCGGCGCAACACCAGCGCTTCGACGCGAGGTGTGATCAGCGTAGTGCCGTACGCATTGTCGACGACTTCGCCGGGTGCCCGCAGTTCTTCGCGCAGCGCCGCCGGTGCCAGTGTCGCAACGCGGATACCGGCTGCCTGCATCGCTTCAGCGTTCATGCGGATGGGTTCCATCCCTTGCTCGCCATGCTCATCGACGTCTTCGCCGGCGTGCTCGTCATCATGTTCATCGCCATCTTCTTCGGCATGCGGTTCTTCGGCCTTGGCCTGAGCGGCAGGCTTTGCCGCCACACCTTCGGGACGCTGTGCGTCATCGCCGCAAGCGGTCAACGCAAGCATCGCGGCCAGCAGCAAAGAAGCGGTCGCGGTGGAAAAACGATTCATGGGGTCACCTCGGAGGCAGAAGATTCGAAGCCGACCCAGGCATCAAGTTGCCCGGTGGCGTACAGGGCATCGACATAGGCCCGCCAGACGCGGCCTTGCAGGTCGGCGCCAGCGAGTGCGGTGTCGAGTGTCTGCTGCAGTTGGATCAGGTAGTCAGCGGTACTGATCTCACCGGCGCGCCATAGGCGCTCCAGCAAGCCGGCTCGAGCCTCAACGTCTGTCCCGGGGCTCTTCGCCCAGAGTGTCCAGGCGTCGCGCACCGAGGCGTACGTCACCCGTGCGCGCTCGGCCCGTGCCTCAACCTGCAGCGATACGAGTTGCAGCTCGGCCGCCGCAGCCGCACTGTCGGCCTGCGTCGCGACGCCCTCGGCTCGATAGCTGTTGCGGACAAAGAGCGGCACGCTCACCGTCAACCCGATGACGTTGTCGCTAGTTGGGCCGAGATCCACCTGGCCGGCGCGCAGGCGGACCGTCGGATCGGCGCGGCGTTCGCTTGCCGCCACCGTCACCAGTCGTTCGGCCTGCAGCGACTGCGCCATCGCGATTCGCTGCTCGGGCACGGCGCGGAGATTCTCGTCGGCAAGCGTCAGCGCCGGAGGTACTTCATCAGTGCCCGAATCGGGCACACGCCCCGGCAGGCCGCCCACGACCCGAAACGCTTCATCGGCTGTGGCTGCATCGGCCAGCAGCGTCGCCTGCTCGGCCAACGTTTGATCCCGCGCCAGCAGCGCGAGGTCACGCTCGAGCGACGAGATGTCGCCAACACCGAACTGCTTGTCGGCAAGTTCGGCAAAGCGCTGCACCAGGGCCACGCGCTGCGCGCCGAGCTGCACGCGATGCTGCGCGGCCTGACGTTCGGCCCAGCCTTGCAACCAGGCCTGCGCGAACGTGGCACGGCGCAGGTGGGCCTGCGCTTCGGAAAGCGCGAGTGCGGCATGGCCGGCCGAGGCCCGTGCATCGCGCTTGCCGAAGAGGTCCAGCGTCATGCCGATGCCGGCGGTAGTCGTCCGGTCCTGACCTTCGTCGTCGACGTCTAACTCGATCTCCGGGTTATAGAGGGGGCGCCCTGCGGCGTCAGCGCGAGCGCGTGCCGCCGCCAACGTCTGCTCGGTCGCAGCGGCAGCGGGGTGTGCAGCCCAGGCCGTGCGTACGGCATCGGACAACTGTTCCGGCGTCGCGGCCATCAGCGGGGACGAAAAAATAGCGGAGGCACTCAACATCAGCACGGCGTGCCAACGCCGTGCACGCACGGTCAGCCGACCGCGCGGCAACAAGAAAAACCACATGGAAATATTCCTCTGAACAATGAAAGCAGCCCGACGTGCTGGCGCACGCCGGATCGTGACGATCAGGGTTCAGACGATGGGAGGCCGGAGCTCGCGCTGGGGCGACACGTCAGTGTGCGGAATGTCTTCCAGGGTTGTGACCGTAGACCCTGTCACGACTGTGAAGGTGACGGGCAGTGACGACAACGTCACGCCGTGGTGGCAACTGCACTGACGGCAATGATCGGATGCTGCGTTATCGTTGAGCGGCCCACGGTCGCTGTCTTCACCAGACGCTGCGACCTGCACCTGCTCAGTGTTGCCGCCAAACAGCTCGGCGAACTCATGCGGTTCACACGCCATCGTGATCCCTATCCGCATCAGGAACACAACCAGCACGAAGCCCGCCAGCGCAGGAGCGCGGCGTAGCGATGCAAGTCGGAAGGGGCGGAGATTAGACATCGTTGTCAGCATAGTGTGGAGGCTTGGCGTTACACAATCTCAGTGGGCGCGTTGTGCGGGCCGGCGTTCGGATCGCCGCGGACAGGTATCGGTCGAAACGCACCGGCGCTTGCGCTGCCCGCCCCCCCGATGCGCGAAAACAACAATGCAGCGAAGTCGCGCGGGAACTGACCGACGATTTCACGCGCGTCCCGTTGCAACCGGCCAACGCGCAACATGGCCAGATGGCATCTAAGTTGCATCCTGGTGATGCGTTGGTTGCGGATATGCGCCCGCACTAAGCGCGAGAACGCTCTACCGCGCGCGCCTGTTCGCCGCGCTATTTCTGCAGCTTGCCACGCCCGCTCACCTGCTGTTCCCAGCACGACGATCCCTTTCATACCGATGAGCTCGATTGCGACGTCCTCGCAAGGCGTTTGTTGACCAGATAGCCCGCCACCAGCGCTGCCAGCGTGATGCCTTGCGCCGTCAACACCTGCACAGACGGATACACGCCCAGCCAATCAATTCGTGGAAAAGCGACCGGCGCGACAGCAAACCAGCCGGCCTCCTGCAGCGCGGCGATACCTTTTCCGGTCAGCACGACTGCGAGGATTGCCATCAGCAAGGAACTCAGCGAGAAGAACTGACCGATAGGCAGTCGCCGCGAAAAACGCAGCACCGCGATCGTCACACCGACCAGGATCAGCACTCCGGTGAGGAAGCCACCGATCACCATGCGGTTGTCACCTTGCTCATTCCACATCGCGGTGTAAAACAGAATCGTCTCGAATACCTCGCGATAGACGGCAACGAAGCTGAGCCCAAACAGGACCCAAGCCGATTGTCGCGACAGCGCTTGAGAGAGTTTTTCCTTGAGGTATTGCTGCCAGCGACCAGCGTGGCTCTTCTGATGTAGCCAAAGGCCGACACTGACCAGCACCACGGCGGCAAGCAAACCGGAAAGCCCTTCAACAACCTCACGCTGCGCACCACTGATGCTCACGACATAGGTGGCGACTACCCAGGTCACCACTCCTGCCGCAAGGGCACCCACCCAACCGGCATGCACGTACCGAAGAACATCGCGCCGTTCCGCCTTGCGCAGGAACGCAACCATGGCAATCACGATCAGCAACGCCTCCAATCCTTCGCGGACCAGAATCGTGAGTGCCCCGAGAAAGGCTGACCAGCCACCGCCATCGGCGCCAGCAAGCGCATTTTCGGCCTGATCCACCAACACAGAAACATCGCGCGCCAGTGCCTCAACCTCAACCGCTGAGGCACTGCGGTCGATGCTCCCGCGCAATGCCATCATCGCCTGTTCGACTTGCCGCATCAGGGCCGGTTGTCGCGCAGCGATGATGGGCTCCAACGGTTCAAAACCGTCCAGGTAGGCTGCTAGCGCTGCTGCCCGTGCTGCTAGATGATCGCCGCGCCGGTAGGCGGTGACCGTGTCGTTCAGTCGTGCACGAACGATGCCCCACTGATCGCCAGACGCCGCTGGTACGACCGGCGGGTGGTGACGCAAATAGCCCATTATTGCCTTGGCACGGATATCGCCAACTTCCGCGGCGAGTGTCGCCGGCGTCTTCTGCACCAACTGCTGAGGGTTATTCATGTCGAGGCGGTCGTCAAACGGGGCTGAAGCCTCCGGTGTCGGCGCCGGGTAGGCGATGCCGCCCACATGAAAAGCGAGCGCCCAACGGTCGTCGTCCGGCAGGCCGGCATAGCTGACCATGGCCGTGCTCTCAAGCCCCTGCGTGATGACCTGATAGAGCGCAAAGACGCTGCGCTCTCGTGCTCGTGCCTCGTCTGTGAAATCGACCGGAGCGGGATCAAGATTCCCAGCTGCCGAACCATCTCCAGCGCCAGTAGCACCATGGCACGTGGCGCACAACGATTGGTATAACGCTGCACCGCGTGCCAAATCCGGTGCCTGTGCAGGCGCAAGCGGAACCGGATAGGCCGCAATCAATTGCGCACCCAACTTCCGTGCAGCCGTTGCTATCTCATCGGGGGCCGCACGCTGCTCGACTAAAGCTGTCAGTCGCGCGGCTTCCTCTTTCAATGCGGCCTGCTGGGGTGTCGCGCGAAGCGCAGCGAGCTGCTTGGTGACCGTCATCGAGAATTCGCGCATCTCCGCGTATTCGGCATCGTTGATGATTGCTCCTGCGTGAACAGCGCCCGCATAGTCCACGGCGATATAGTCGAGCAAGCGCCAGGTGACAGCCGCTTCCGGATCTTGTGTCTGTCCAACGACCAGCGATGCCCATGCCGCGAGTAGAAATACAAGAGCGATCCGTATACGGGTCGTCGTCACACCCCAACGACGCAGGGACAAATGGGGAGAGGCTGGCGTCATTGGTCAGCCTCTGTTGGTTCTACCGCAGCGGCGTCATCGCGTGTCGATCGGGCCTCGCGCAGGATTTCCAGCGCTTCCTTAATGACATACAGGCCAATCAGCCCGCCAATCGCCAGATCCGGGACACGAGAGTCGAGCCATGCCACGAGGGCGCCAGACAGGATCACGCCGACATTCGCGACGATATCCGCGCGGGTGAAAATCCAGCTGGCCCTAAGGTGCACACCGCCATCGCGAAGCGGCGACAACAACCGAAGGACCGCGACATTGACGACCAATGACAAACAAGCGATGCCAATCATCCAGGCGCCCTCAGGCGCGCTGCCATAAAGCGCCCTGCGCCCAACTTCGGCAAGTACGCCGACACCCAGCAGCAGGAGCACGCCACCGCTGGCGTACGCGGCGTTGACTTTGAATCGGACAGCGCGACCGATCGCCGCCAAACCGATGGCGTAGGCAGTCGCGTCCGACAACATGTCCAGCGCATCGGCGAGAAGTCCGGCCGACTGCGCGATCCAGCCCGCCATTGCGCCAATGACGGCCATGGCGGCATTGAGGCTCAACGCGACCCAAAGGACGCGGCGTTCCATCGCATTGCGGGCCTCGTGCTGACAACCACAGTTACTCATGCGGACTCCTTTTGAAGGGGCGGAGCTCGACGCAAGTGTCAGCGCCAGCGGCATCTGGGCATGATAAACCCCGTAGCAACTACAGGGTCAAGACATGAGAATCGGAGAAGCCGCGGCCGCCTTAGGCTGTCACTTGGAGACGGTCCGGTACCACGAACGGATCGGCTTGTTGCCGGTGCCGGAGCTCGCCGGTAGCGGCCATCGGGTCTATCAACCCGATGACGTGCGCCGCATGCGCTTCATTGCCCCGGACGCGAGCTCGGCTTTTGCTTGGATGAAATCCGCATCCTGCTGCAGTTCAGCGACGATCTCAAACTCTCCTGCGTCGAGGCCGACCAGATCGCTCGGCATCACCTCGACGAGATTCGCCAGCGTGTGCTTGAACTGACCGAAATGCCGCGACAACGTCAGGACACGATCTAGGCCTGTGGCGGGGGTGAACGGGGACAATGCGCCATAGAGCCGCGCCGGCGCGCCAGCGAAACGATCGGCCGACGGCGTAGAGACTCAGCATATAGGCCAGTGCATCGCCCGGACTGTCGAGGGAAACGGCCTACAGTCCGCTCGAACCGATCCAAGCGCCGATGGAGAATTCGCCAGCGAACAGGACCAGGCTGATCGCCAGCACGCCGACCATTGTGCGCCGTAGCGTCGCGTCCTGGGTGGCGGTCAGACTCTCGGCAGTGTCGTGACAACCGCAACTGGAGGTGGACGACTTGCACGTGGGCTGCCATGCTGAACCCTGTAGTTACTACAGAGTCAAGACATGAAAATTGGCGAAGCAGCCGCTGCCAGCGGTTGTCATATAGAAACCATTCGGTACTACGAGCGCATCGGACTCCTGCCGCGGCCAGCGCGCACCGGCGGTGGATACCGCGACTATCACGAGGACGACCTGCGGCGGTTGCGCTTCACGACCCGAGGGCGCGAGCTCGGCTTCAGCCTTGATGAGATCCGCAGCCTGTTGCAGTTGAGTGACGATCCAAAGTTGTCGTGCGCAGAAGTGGACCATATGGCCCGGCACCACCTCGCCGAAATCCAGCAGCGGATAAGCGAACTCAGGCGCATGGCAGACGAGCTGCAGCGCACGGTCGCGGCCTGCGGGGGCGGCGAGCGCGCACGATGCGTGATCCTCAATACGCTTTGGCGGGAACGACCCAACGCCGGCAAGGCCAATAGCCCAAGAGCGATGGTGCCGTGACCGTCAGGTCACGGAACTTCGTTCCACCGATGGATGTCCTTCTGGTGCAAGCCCGTCGTGCTGGCACGGGTCTTGGCCAACTAACATCCTTCGACTGTCATCTAGTTCCTGCAGAGTCTCTTCGCCGCGGATCGAGAAGCAAGACCGTGGCAATCACGTCCCGACCTGCAACACCTTTGCCTTGCTGGGTCGGGTGCTGGGCGGGCCCTCGTCTTCAAAAATCGATCGGCAGCGTGAAACTTTTTCCGGTAGCGCGGGTTTTAGAATCGTTGAAGGAAGTAGACTGCCCACATATCCTTGAGATCAAGCGCAAAACGACCATGTGTTGCCCCCCGAAAATCTTGACTTGGCTATGCCTGCTGGCGCTGGTCTTTTGCCAGACCGCAGCGGCCATCAACGCGTGCGGGCCGGTTCAATCCGGGCTGGGTATGGATACAGCGCACGCTGCGCCCACGATGCCCTGTCATGGTGCCGGCGAAGATACCGCACGCTGCGATGCTTCCCACTGCGTTGTCGGCCAGGCGCTGTATGACGTCAATGGCACAGCCTTTGCCGCGCTGCCAATCGCGCCCGATCACTTCGACTGGACATTCAACCGGATCGAGATACGTATCGCACCGATGTCAGCGCGAGCGCGCGAGCCGGGGTATCCACCACCTCACTTCCTGGGGCGGCTGCTGATTTAAGCGCTAAGCCCGGTCGGATGCGCCAAACCTGGGCGCTGAACATCGAATCTTTGTCCTGCTGTGCATCTGGCGACGCGCGAGCATTCTTGCCGCCGATACCGCCGAACATCCCCCTGCTCGCGATAGGCCACTAGGTCTGTCCAGCTATTGGAGACCTCCCATGTCTATTTTCAAATCCACTGTCTTACTGTCGTTGTTGGCGTTGTCAATGTTCGTCCACGAAGCTGATGCCCGGTCGTCGCGCCAATCAGTGGGCCGCGTCACCCACGCCCATGGTGACGTTGTCGAACTAAGGGTCTTTGATGGCTCACCAGCTGTAGGTGCTCTCTATGACCTTCGGCGCCGCCGGGCGCACAATCCCAAACGCGTTCCATTGACCCCAGTCGCCCCCGTGGCACAGGTGCGCGTCACCGAGGTCATCGACGACAATCTCGTGCGGGCCGAAGTCGTCGAGGGCTCCGCCCGGCGCCGAGATCGGGCGTTTCCTTCGGCTGAGACCCCTTAGGCCGCTGCATTGCATGCCCTGACGAGAGTACTTGGCACTGCGCCGCACGCAATCGAGCGGCTTGGCTGAGGTCCGAGATGCGGCCCGCCAGCGGCTCGGGCTGCTCGGCATGAGCGAGGCGCAGATCCGCGCTGTCGAACACGCCAAGCTGGCGCAGACCCGAATCAGCGTGGTCGCGCCGCGACGGACATCGAGCACGTGGTCAAATCGGTTCCCGGAGTCAGCTCGGCACACGCTAAGTGCCTGACCGGCGGACGCTACATCGATATCGACATCGACCGTGCTGCGGCGGCGCGCCAGGGCATGAGCGTGGCTGGCGTGCAGTCGATCGTGTCGACCGCCATCGGTGGCGAGACGATCGGGTAAACCACCGAAGGTCGGCGGCGATTTCCGATTAGCGTGCGTTTTCCCCGTGAGCTGCGCGACAGCGTCAGCAAGCTCCGCAATCTGCCGCTGCTATCGCCAACCGGTGCGCAGCTGACACTGGGTAGCCTGACAAAAGTCCGCATCACTAATGGACCACCGATGCTGCGCAGCGAGAACGCCCGACTGAATGCGTGGGTCTACGTCGATATTCGCGGTCGAGACCTTGCTTCGGTCGTGCATGATCTACGCACCAAGGTGGCTCAAAATGTGGTCCTGCCCGCAGGAGTTTCCGTCGCATGGTCGGGCCAATTCGAGTATCTGGAACGCGCCGCAGCCAAGATGCGCGTCGTCGTTCCCTCGACGCTCGCGATCATCTTCGTGCTGCTGTACTTGACCTTCCGGCGCCTGGACGAAGCGGCACTCATCCTGCTCAGCGTTCCGTTTGCGCTGATCGGCGGATTTTGGCTGCTTTATGCCCTCGGTCACGCGCTGTCCATCGCCAGCGCCGTCGGCTTCATCGCACTTGCCGGCGTTGCCGCCGAATTTGGCGTCATCATGCTGCTGTACTTGAAACAGGCTTGGGAATCGCGACTGGCCAGCGGCGAAACTGCCACCACCGAAACGCTACTCGCCGCGATCCAGGAAGGTGCTGTACAGCGCGTGCGCCCTAAGGCCATGACTGTCGCGGTCATCATCGCTGGCTTGCTGCCGATCATGGTTGGCACCGGTACTGGCTCCGAAGTCACGCAGCGCATTGCCGCGCCCATGGTCGGCGGCATGATCAGCGCGCCGTTGTTGTCGATGCTCGTGATGCCGGTGGCGTACCGACCGCTGCGGCGGCGCCAAACCGCGTGCAAACGCCCGGACCCACAGATATCCACGCAGTGAAAGGTTGGCGGTCGAGTCGCCCGAAATCGTTCGGGAACTCGCAACCAAAAAGCCCCCCTCAGCTTGCTCCGGGAGTTCAAGGGCAACCGACTTCACCGCGAACGGCGGTCCCGCAAGTTGACTGATGGCGAGTATCTCTTAAAAGGACAGCGAACCGCTCAAATACATAGGCAGATGAGGCAGTTTTCGGCGGTTAATCAATCACCTAACAATCCCATTGCGGGAAATCGCGCATTTACCGGCAGAGCCTCCCATTGGCTGAACCAGCTGCCATCGGCGCCGATCGATGGCAGTGGATGGCGCGCGAGGGAATTTGCGCCGGCTACATGGTGGGGCGTTGATCGTGTTTGCGTGTTTCGTTCCACCGTCTCATGGAGGCTCCTCGGATGTGCTGGACAAACGGGGAGCTGCAAGAACGGTTGACATCCCAATTGCGGCGGCCACACGGAATCACTCTCTGGCGATTTCCCACACCATCGGCAAAGCGTTCTTGCCGAGAATCGCGCAGTCGATGCAAGTGACTAATTCCGGTCCACCTTGACCAGCGATCAACTTGAACACCATGTTGGCGCGCAGCGACCGACCGTTGCTCAATACCTTGAGTTCGTAGAAGGGCAGGGAAGCAGCACCCCGCTGTGGGCCAAAAGAGACGTCAACAGTGTCAGGCACTCCGGCTGCCAAGTACGTGAGTTGGCCTTTGCCATCTTCTTTCAGAGTGACTTCGGCAGATGGCTTACCCTTGCCATTGAGGCTGATGAGCCGTGTTGGATCCCATCGACCGAAAATGTGCCAACACAGCATCAAAAACGATGTAATCAAGACAGCAGCGTAGACCCTTTGCATTTGACTATTCCTTGTACCCGGATGAATCATCTGACTCTACCGGACTGGTCTGCAGGCGCGTCGAAAAACGCGCATTGAACTACCGTAACGGCCATCCGGTGCCCGCGCTTACTTCGAGCCATTGCCAGGTCGCCGAGTACTCAGATACGTGCGCTTCCAGGCCAATCTCAATTGAAGTCGGCGAAACGACACAGCGGACGAGCACCGAGAACGTTGCCCTATGGCAGCATATAGATACCCTTCGAAACCTTTTTCACGATGCGCTTTATCGACAGGGCCCCAAATGCGCTCGCGATCGCGATCCGCCACTCCCGGTCGCTGGTGTCGTCGGGGAGCGGTACCTGTGGCCGAATGCGATCAGCCAATTTGTTCACGACGAATGTTTCGCCAGGCGGGGCGCGCACCAGGTCGGCCTGGACGCAGGCAGCCGCTGCCCGATAGAGCAGCGTTGTTCCGGTCGGTAGCGGTGGTAAACCCAACGCCTTGTGGCGCGCATTGCTACGAGCATGAGCTGAAATGGCCAAGACAAAGAGCGCCAAGGGCAGGGCCCGGATCGAACTCCAATCGGGTGTCTCGGAACCCAATGACGAGAGCGCCGCATCAATCTGAACCAAACGATTCAAGAGTTCCGGCGACGGCCTCGGGACCCGAGGCCGGAGTTCACCGGCGCAGGCAAGACATTCAAACTTCGTTCACGTATGCGGCATCACCATTTTGCAACGCGCACAAGATTGTGCGAGCAAGGGGCCGATGCAGGTGCCTCCAGGATACGGGTCATCCAACTGCTCAAAATAGGCAAAGAACTCGCGTCGAGACTTGGCGTACCAGAAGTAGACGGGCGCTGAGTGCTGGCTGGTCAGAAATCCACGCCAATAGCGCCGTGGATCGTCCGTATCTTCGAGCTCGAGCACCCAAGCGCCCCACTTGGCAGACCAACCCAACGCGACGGTGCGCAATGGCTCAAATCGGGCCGCGCTTTCAGCTCGCACGATAGACGCCGCCGCCGAGTGGTGACGGGCCTTAGTCAATCGTTCACGGGTCTTGGGCGACTCAGTCAGCGCGTTCTGGAACAGACCCGCCGGGCGCCAAGCCAATCCCTCGCAATCGAACAGGGCAATACAGACCGTTGTCGCACGCGAATAGGCACAGAACAACTCCTCATCGGTCAGTGAATGCGCATCAGCAATGACGACCGCAGGCGATTCCATTCCGCGAAATCGAGCCGCAGTCTCGACATCAATACTTCGGCCCGCCAATCGAGCAGTCATCGCGAGCTTGCTGACCGAACTGGTCAAGACCACAATGTCGCGCTCGCTCATTCCCTCTTTGATTAGTTTGTCGATGCAGGATTCAAGCTCGGTAGGCGAGGGGTCCAAGATGCGTTCCTGCAGCGTGTCCTCGGCCGGCGCGCGCGACGAGCTCACTTGGTAGCTCGGCTTGGCGATATCGATCAAGCGATCGGTGATCGCGCGTGGCATCCGCGCGACCTGGGTCAGCAAGTAGGAATCCGATGCCCCGACAATTGTCTGGATTTCGGCTAATCCGGCCCCCTCGCGCTCGAAACAGAAACGCTGGGTCTCGTCGCAGAACGCAGTGGCCGGTCCCGACCCAACGGACCTAATCAAGAGTTCAAGCCAGGCAGGGCGGAACGCTTGTGCCTCGTCGACCACCAACGCGTCGAAACGTGGAAGCGCGCTCTTCGCCAGGGCCGCTGATAAGTCACTCAAACATTCGTGGTCGAACCAATCCCGAGTGTCAGTGACCGGACAGCGCTTAAGAACGCGACGTGCATCAGCGCAGTACTTGTGCCAGTGCGTGGCCAAGCAGTTCGGGCCGAGGCTAGCCAGCTGCTCACGAAGGCGGTCCGCGAGCCGCGCGTTGAATGTCACAACCAGCACCCGCTTGTTCTGGCGCGAGAGCATCCGCACCAATTCGATGGCCAACAGGGTTTTGCCCGTTCCTGGCCAACCCGTGACAACATTCCGCTGATTTCGGCCGAGATGCTGCAAGGCGCTCGCCTGTTCAGGTGTCAGGCGCAACCAGAATTCGCGATCCGTCGCAGCGCGCGCTGCCCACATGGGGCTGCCATCAAAGGCTGGACACAAGGCGTCCAGGATCTGATTCAAGCGGAGATCGCCTAACGCCCCAACCCTCAAGGCTCGCCGCCAGTATGCCATCAGGTCAATGACTTGTTCTCGCATTTTCGGTAACGCGCTCTGATCAATCACGATCCGTCTCGGCGACCCCATAGAGCGGTCAACCAGCCCGGGCCCGAGCGCCGCGTCCGGGAACACGCTGTGCGGGAACACCAAACCATATCCGATTTTGACATTCACGCCGGTGCCGCCGAGCCAGCGGGCCAATCCATGGACGTTGTGCCGGGTTTGTCGAAGCACATCGACGTCTGTGCCGCACGTGACTCGCGCGAAAGCCGCACCGTGAATCGTGTAGCGACCTGACTTCACTTCCAATGCCAAAAGGCCATGGTCCGGGTGAAGAATCAGAAAGTCGATCTCGCCTGTGGGCGCATAGTTGGGATCTACGGATCGGACCGCCGCACTCAGCCAAGGCAGACTGTGGATGACGACGAAGTCGTCCGGGAGTTGAGACTTGAGAAGATAGAAGACGCTGTACTCGCCGGGTGGCGCGTCAGCCTGGATTGGTCCACCCGCCGGAATCATGCGGGCCATCAGTGCGTCTGCCCTATGCCAGTCAAGGTTGCCAACACGACGTTCATTCGCCAATGCGCCATGATCCGACTATTCGTCATCTTCGCTGTCCGGATCCACTGCCAGCAACTGCGATAGCGCTTCCTGGATCGACTCCAGCTTGCTTATCATGTCTGACACCTGATCATCGAGGTCGGCGGCCAGTTCAAGCAGGTCACCGATCTTGCTTCGCGCCCCCTCATTGAGGGCGGCCACGGCCAGTTGATGCAACCGAAGCAAATCCGTGCGGAGCTGCAGCGGGCGGCCACCTTGCCCGTCTTTGAAATCATCCCTCAGCTGATCAACCGTATCAACCGCTTGCAACAACGCGAGCGTGTCGAATTCTTGGTCCGAAAGGCGGTTCTTCGCGGGTTTGTTTTTACGCTGTGTCATGGTCCGACCCCCAAATCCTCGGTCAATATCGTTACGCGCCAGAGTTATCTAGAATGCTTCCGGGAGAATTGCCTGGATTTCGGTGAGGCTCGCATGCAGTTCTGTCGCGAGTGCCTCGATGTGCCCTCTCGGCGACTTGAACTCCTTCAACAACTGGCGACGCATCTCGGTCGCTTCGTTGCCTCCCGTATGAGCGGAGAGCTTCGATCGCAGTTGCTGAAGCTGCTCCAGCGGGGCCACGAGTTCGCGGGCACGCTCGTCATCGACACTAAGTCCAATCAGCGCCTCGCGTAGCCACCTGATAGAACGCCAACTTTTGTCTTCGGGGCGTCCCAGCGTCTTGGCCAATTTCTTCAACGCACCATGATCGAGCCCTTCAACAACGACCTTGGTCAAGTCGATGATGACGTCATCCCAAGGCTTGAGCGCGGCCGTGAGCGGGTAGTTCACATGGTCGAGCAATTCAGGCTGCTTGAGACGGAACCAATGCGGGCATTCACGATGGAGTCGAGCCAGCAAGGCCTTCAAATCGCGCAGTCCATTAGGTTCCGTGTCTGGTCTTCCCTCGAAGTCACTGACGAACGCACGCTTTGAGATGGTCCCTTTTGGAGGCTCATTAAACGACTTCCAGTAGCGCTGCTCGGCGATCGGTAGGTTCCCCAGGTAGACGATGTACGTGTGAACTTGTGCAGCTTCGTTGACGTCGTAGGTCTTCAGCGACCACGCGTTGCGACAGCTCAGCGTGCGGTCAGTCAAGCGGTATTTTTCTCGATCAGCCTTGTACTTGTCGAGTACTTGTGACTTGAAGAACACCGGTGAGGTTTCATAGGGAGCTCTGGAATCTGGCTCAAAATAGCTTGCCAGCGCGTCAGGCGAGCAGCTGCATTCGACGACCTGATCATTCTTCCTATCCTGGACCAGGAACGTCTCGTACTCCTCGGCTGCGTGGACTCGAGCGTACGCTAACTCCCCTAGTTCACGAGCCGATCTCGCTGGCGCAACAAACTGTACACCACGAAAGCACGAAGCCTTCTCATAGATTGCGAACTTGCATACCAAGGTCCTTTCATCATCCGTGTACCTCTTGATGCGATTCGGATCGAATGGTATGTCGAATGTTGGTAGCCACGCACAATCAAACATTTGCGCGAGACAAGCATTGGTACTTGCAAGATAGGCCTCGAGCACCTTTCCATCGATCCACACCAGTGTCGCCATGTCGTCGGCTGAAAGGCGATGCTCAATCACACCCGCAATTTCCTCAATATCGCCCTCATCATCCAGCCGGCACCAAGCCATTCGCTCTTCGAGCCAATGCAATCCGTGGGCGATGGTGATGTCCTGTGACAACTCGAAGTAGGTCTTTTGGCCAATTCGTCCATCAAAAGATCGGCCGAAAACCAGTTGGGTCGCGCCTTGCAATGGCTCTGGCTGCTGGTCGTCCCAAGGTGTATGCCGTTCGATGCGAGCGCCATCTCCGCCGCCATAAACCAGGCCACAAGTGGCTGCGTCGAAGGGGTTGGCACTCCATTCTGTCAGCCTGTCCCAGGAGCGTTCGATGTTCGTCGCCGGTACACTCACCGCATGCACGAAGATCGATGAAGTGCCTAGAGAAGAAGCATATAACGCTACGCGTTCACTGCTGCGCTGCATGCGCAGCCACTTAAAGAACTCAAGGGACTCAAGGTCAGTTGCATTCCCTGCTCGATGGCCTATTTGCCATATCACATCCAGCTTCATGGTAGCCATAGTGTGAGGTGATTTTTTGGGACCCAATTGCTTACCGAGTTTGCGATGTAATCCTTACAACCGCAAGAACGCTTTTCAGTTTTCTGATGCCGAGCCAGTATGGGCTTGCGCCGTGCTCAGACGATGTCCCCTCGCAACACGCTGGGTGACATGGTAGCCGCTTGCTGCTCTTCCTCGGCCATCGTACTGCGGCGCTGGCCGGGTTTCGATTTGATCTTGTTTCAGACTTCCAAGCAGATGGCATCCTGGAGAACGATTTCGCGTGGCAGTTTCGCGACCAAAATGGCTAGCGCGTCATTTTCGCCGCTTCGCGCTCTTTCGCCGAGGGGATGCTCTCGAATCGCGCGGCGAAGACGGAATCGCGTCAGCATCGCAGGGCATCAAGTATCGTTGCACTGACCGGGCATCCCGCAGCCCCATTGAGGTGGCCAGCGTGCGCGCATGTAAGGCATGGATCTGACCTAACGCGTGGCCCAGGGTGGCGCGCGCCTGCCGAATATTTAGCGGCTCGGCCAGTCCCGCTGCCTCGCCAGCCTTTCTCAGGATGCGCCAAATGGAGATGCGGGAGAGAGAGCCCCCGGATCGGCTCCGAAAAAACAGGCTACGTGGCCGAGCTGGATCAGCGAGCGCCCGCCAAGCGCTAGAGCGCTCGGTTCGAAGGGGTAGCCAATCGCCAGAAGTGCTACGTCGAATTCGGCCAAGCGACAAATCGACGTCTTGCTGCTGAAGTGCTGCGACCTCGCCAGCGCGGAAACCATTGAGAACTACGGCCTCAAATGCGGCGATCGACTGTTCGCTGAATCCCTGCAATGCAAGGATGCGTGACAGTCCAGCAAACGGTGCTGGCAATTTCAAGGGAGCGTTTCGCATGTTGCTAATGTAACATAAATGCAGTAACGTTACACTAGTCAAAAGGAACTACGAAGGTATCGGGGTATGGCACGGCGAAAGACCATTAAAGTTGGCGACCTATTCGCAGGAGCGGGCCTCTTCAGCCAAGCGTTCAATGAGGCAGGAGGGAATTTGAAGTTTGCGATCGAGCTCGACCCTTTGGCCGCGAGTTCCTATGCCCGAAACGTCGGAACCGAGATCAAGACCGGTTCGGTTGTGAGCCAAAAGGTCTTCCCGGCTTGCGACGTTATCGTCGCCGGCCCACCTTGTCAGGGGTTTAGCACGCTCGGTCGACGCGATCCGAAAGATGTTCGGAATAGCCTGTGCCTAGTCGTCCCGCAGTGGGCAGAACGCTGCCGTGCACAAGTTGTGGTCGTCGAAAACGTGCCTCCGTTTTTGGCGTCTCCGTCATGGAAATTGATGCGTGACGCATTTGAGGCTCGTCAGTATGAAGTCGCCACTTGGACTTTGGATGCAGTTGACTTTGGCGTGCCGCAACGTCGACGGCGATCATTCACGATCGCTTCGAAAATCGGACTTCCGGAACCGCCCAAGCCTGTCCAAGCGACGACAATTGCTCATGTTTTCAAAAGGCTTCGACGCAATGATCCGATGCATGTTTGGCCGGAAGGCTCGGACTTGATGAAACACCGACTCGCGCTGCTTCCCGAGAATGGAGACCGTCGCGATCTACTTTTGGCTTCCCCTGAACTGTGTCCACCCTCATGGTGGAAGATCGGATGTCAAGCGACGGACGTCTGGGGTCGCATGAAGTTGAACGCACCCGCCAACACTCTGCGCTGTGACTTTCAGAATCCGTCCAAGGGTCGTTATGTGCACCCAACAGAAAGTCGCGTGATCTCGCTTCGGGAAGGCGCTCGCCTCCAACAGATTCCAGACTCCTGGGTGCTCAATGGCCACCGAACAGCGATTACGCGCCAGATTGGCAACGGCGTGCCGCTTGGTCTGGGCCGGGCAATAGCGCAACAGGTCATGAACTTGTTCTAAGTCCCGCAGCGAGATATCCCGGTCCGCTGGCGCGAACTATGTAGCATCCGTTCCAGGTGTGACTTGTTCGTCGTCCCTTTCATCACGCTCAAGGGCTTCAATGGCACCCAGGTGAATCGCTCTGGCGCGCTCGATCAAGTCGATCAAGCCAATGACCTCCCATTCTTCGCTTGGGCCGCGCTTCTTGATCTCTCGAAGCAAGCGCTTGCTGCCTTCCGCGCGCGAATTGGAATCTGGCATCGCACCAATGAGTATCCCGGTGACAGACACTGGTTTACCGGGGTACTCGGTTTCCAGGAAATCGTTAACCTTGCTGAGGTAGCTCTTAAGCTGTTCAAGATGTTCATAGGCGAGTGGCAGGCTCGGGGATTTCAGCTCGACCACTACGACATTTCGCGGGTCGGTACCGGTCCCGAGTAAGAACACCAGATCAGGCCGCTTCAAGTCTTGAATGGAGCTACTGACGTCGGCATGGCAGTCGATACTCAGGCACTGGGCAATCTTGGATACGACTTTGCTCATATCCATATCACTGACAATCGGGCGAATCCACTCGGGTCGAACCAACCAGGGCTGCGCTTTGAATAGTTCGTGAAGTTGTTTCTCTGAGCCAATTTTCCGCCAGTGCTCGGCCCCCTCGATTTCGAGCGCGATCAATGCTCTGATTCCATCCCGTCTGGCGCGATAGAGTTTAAGCGCATCGCTCTTCTCAATCGCCGCCAATTCCCGTAGCTCCTTTGCAACACGCCCAATCGTTTCGGGGTGGGTACCGAGCTCGCTCAATCGAAGGAGAACTTCGGTCGCGTTGGCTGCATTCAGTACCAAGGGTACGATCGTCCGGAATTCCTCACTGTCAACACCGTGCCTGGCCGCCATTGTCGTGATCAGCTTCTTCGTAGCCGAGCGCGTTCGTGAGGGGAGCTGCGCGGCAATCTTGGAAAGCATTTGAGAATTCGGGTTGGAGTCAATCTCGGTTTCGGCCTGTTTGTCCCGAAACTTGGAGTGAGCCGCGATGGCTGCCTTCATGATTTCGGTGATCAGTCCCAGGAATTTCTCGACCAATTCGCTGTCCTGACGGAGGTTGGTACGATTCGTGTTGATGATGTCTACACCAAATCGATCAAGGTCGTCCGCGACGACGATGCACTCCATGTACGACTGAGCATGGAAATTGTGCATACCGGTCGGCAAGTCAAGCAGGGTCGGTCCGGCGGCCAAGCGGCCATTGCAGTAAATGCGAGCGCCGCGTTTTGCTGCGGGCAAGTGAGAGCCCATGCGTCGAAATTTGACTTGGTACTTGAATTCAAGCGGTGCCATCAGGTCAATAGATACCGTGGCCGTCGAAAAGCCTTCAGCGTCACCACCGACCGGGTGAATGAACTCGTAGTCTGCGGCTGGCAATTCCACGGGCTCACCATTCAGCCTGATATCGAACTCTGTCGCCAGAATTCCGAAGAACGCTTCTGCGATCGTGTTGCGGATGCTGTCAACATTGTTCCTGACCGCATCGCACTTGAGCCCACTGAGCTCGACCTGGGTGTACTGCAGTGATGGCGGAAGGCCATCAATATATTGGGCGGGCAATTGGGTAGCCGTCAAGTTAGTCGCTTTCGCCAACTTCGCAAAGTGCATCTCGAACCGGGTGGCGAAGTCTTGCCCCGCACGTTTGGTCTCGATTGTCACGCACTCGGCTGAACCAAATCCCGCAAGCTTCCCCAGGCCTTTACGTCCCATCGCGTACCGCTTGCTGGTTTCCGTTCGGACGTTTGTTTCCAGGCCGGCGGCGTCCAGTCGTCGCTTTCGATTGATTGGCAGGAAAATCTGCTCGATCTGAGCAGGCGTCATGCCATGTCCCTTATCCCGAATCGTGACCTTGATTGCTTCCGGCAGGGCCATCAGCAGCACACGCGATCGGTGATGCGCGACGTCATTGCCGGCAGGGTCTGTATCCGATTCGGACGCCGACTTGGCTGAATCTCGGACACGCTTTCTCGCCACAGCAATGTCTTCGACGGGAACAGTAATCTCGACAATAGGCGACTCTGCGTCATAGGCATTTGCGACAAATTCCACCAGACACTTTCCCAATGTGGTGTACATATTGATGCCCAATGCTTCCAGCATGCCACCCTGAATACTCATCGTGAATGCGTCGGGACGAGACAATGGCATAGGCCCTCCAAGTAGCCACGCTAGTGTGGCAACAAGTGTCAAACAGAACAAGGCGGACGTCGCTGCGGTTAGCTGGCTGTCCACGGACTCGGAGGTTCGAGAGCACCTCGGTCAACTATTTGACTTGGAACAACTTGGTGCGTCTGGGCCATGGGTATGCGCTGTTGCCGCCACTGCGCATATATGATCTCTGAGATGGCGTTCCTGAGAGCCATCATTGAATTCAGATCGGCTTAGACTTGGTACTCGACATGACAAAGCCATTTTGGACTGTTCCAACCGATTCGGAATCTGCGCTCGGACTGCAGTTACTGACCTGGCCAGCGATCCGCGTAGTGCTAGGGAGGGTCTGAACAAGTCCCGCAATTTCTGGTTAGATACAGGTGTTGCGGCGAGGTTATCTCAGCATGGACCAGATGAGTTTCGGTGACGCGGAATATGCGGCTAAGAAGAAGCAGACGCGTCGGGAGGTATTCCTGGCCGAGATGGAGCAGGTCGTTCCGTGGCCAGCGCTGCTGAAGGACATTGAGTCTGTGTATCCGGTCGCTGGTCGCGGCCGTCGCCCGTACCCGGTTGAGGTGATGCTCCGGGTTCACCTGATGCAGAACTGGTTCGGGTTGAGCGATCCGGCGATGGAAGAAGCGCTGTATGAGATCGTGTCGATTCGGAATTTTGCTGGGTTGACGCTGAGTGGCAGCATTCCAGACGAGACGACGATCCTGAACTTTCGGCGATTGATTGAGACGAATGATCTGGCTGCGTCGATACTGGAGCGAATCAACGGCCATTTGTCGCGCAAGGGCCTACTCCTGAAGCGCGGCACGATTGTCGATGCGACGATCATCGCCGCACCGAGTTCGACGAAGAACGCAGACGGTGAGCGGGATCCCGAGATGCACCAGACGAAGAAGGGCAATCAGTGGTACTTCGGCATGAAGGCGCATATTGGTGTGGATGCTGACAGCGGCCTGGTGCATACAGTGGTGACGTCGGCAGCCAACGACGCTGACGTTGACCATGTTCAAAGCCTGCTGCACGGCAAAGAAGAGACGGTTTGGGCAGATGCTGGCTATCAGGGCGCCGACCGCAACATGCGCGAGAACCGTCCGCGCAAGCAGTGCTTCCCGGAGTGGAAGATCGCGATGCGCCGGAGCAAGATCAAGGCGATGGAAGAAGGTCGGGCCAAAACCAAGATCGAGAAGATCGAACGCAAGAAGGCGCAGGTTCGCGCGCGAGTCGAGCATGCGTTCCAGAAGGTGAAGTGCTTTTTTGGCTACAACAAGGCGCGCTTCAAGGGGCTCGCCAAGAACACCAGCCACATCATCACCCTGTTCGCCCTGGCCAATCTGCACCGAGTCAGGAGGGCGCTAATGGAAACTGCAGGAGAGTTGCGTCCGAAGTTCGCGTGTTGATCACGAAATAGGGGCAAAGTAGCGCCGGAACTGTCTTCACTAGTGAAGAACGACGCCGACTAGGAAGAATACTTAGCAGCAAAGCTACTGAAAGCCGCCTCAAAATCCAGGCGGCGAATCTCATCGCCAAAAACTGACTTGTTCAGACCCTCCCTAGACCGCTTGGACCTGTCGGACCGTTCCTTTCCGCATAAAGCTCGTCGTGCTTTTTCGCGTTTTCGACTCGAGGTGCAGCGATGAAAGCCTACGACGCTTCGTCTAGTATCGGTTGCCATTTCATTTCTTCGTCTTACTCGTAGGAAACTCCTTTAAGCAGACTTATCTCACGCCAAAATACACGGCCAGTTCAGGTCCGGGGTTTGACTCGATACTCGGATGAACCTCGGCATGCGCGGTCCATCAAAGATCGCGCCATTAAGTCATGCCAGCCGCCCCGAAGCGTCCCTGGGTCTGGCTTTGCGGGGGATTGGCCATCAATTGACGGAGGCTCGCGATCCAGATATACATTGCAACAAATCCGCATTCGCGGTTACTTGGAGGGTAAACCAATGAAGCAAATTCTGTTGCTGGCAGCTATAATCTTGGGTCAAGTCGGTTCTGCGGCGGCCGCGCCAGTGAAGGCCGATGCCCACAGTTTTCAAGAATTGTTTGAAATGCTGTCTCCGAACAAGACCGATGCTAAGCAACTCGCCGCTGCAAACGAGCTGGCGATGAAAGCGTTTCCACAATCCGTGGATTCGGCATCAGCGCTGCTCGACAATCTGGAAACGTTTAAAGTCAAGTTGGACAAGGTTTCGCTCTCTGAATCGTTTGGCGAGACGTCCGGCTTTGCCGAGTCGATGTCTGGCGAGAATTTCATCGCTCGCAATGCCGAGACGGCCATAGAGACTCTGTTGCAGAAGTCCGACGCCATGAAGGCCTTTATGGAGGTTTGCGGCGTGGTGGAGTCGGGCGGCAACTATTATCAGGTGTGCACGCGCTACGAGTGGCAGAATGGCAAGTGGGTTGCCGTGCGCTGGACGGTGACGCCGGTAACATCTGAGCCTTAGTCCGCTCGCTTGAACCCAAACAAAAGCGATGCCGCGGGAGTTTCTCCCGACTTCTCCGGTGGCATCGTTTTTTGGGTGCAACCACTGTGAGCAATCGATAGACCGACAGCCATGAATGATCTTCAACGCCAAAAGAGTCTCTGTACAAGTTAAGAGGCGATGCGTGCCATGGGTGGCTCGCCCTGAATCAAGCACGCAAGTAATTGGTTCTGGATTACTGAGTCCAGGCACGTGCCGGAGTCAGTCCGATTCTGAAAGTTCAGGATGGACCTATTCAGACCCTAAGGTTAAGGCGATCGTTCTGATGCTCCAGTGGGCACTCTTGCGGCGAGATTCAGTCTAGCAATGGTGGGGGCGTTTGCTGTGCTTCGGCGTTCGGCGAGGTGCCCAATAGGGTTGCGCTGCGACTGCTGAGCAGCGACCCAGCCTGGAAGTAGCCGATGACCGTAGCTACGCTGCGGTGCTCGGTCATCGCCATGACCTCGCCAAGCGGCACGCCTTGCCGACCTGCTTCGGTCACAAACCCCGACCTCAAACTATGTGCAGCCCAGTCGCCAGACAGCCCGGCCAACGCGGCGCGCCGCTTAACGATTCGCGCCACCTCGTCGCCGGTGATGCCGCGCTTTCCGATGTGCCCACCTCGCTGGAGCCGGCGGAAGAGGGGGCCCTCGGTGAGCTTGGCCTCGGTCAGCCAAACCTGGAGTGCACTTATCACGGGACCGCGCAATGGTTTCTCCCGGCGCGTGCCGCTGTCGTCCGTCTTGGTGGTCCCGAGCGCATAGACCCACGTCATATCATCGAGGCGTCGCAAATCTTCAACCTGGAAACTGGCAACTTCCGAACGCCGCCGCCCCCCGCCACTCCAAGTGAGCAACAGCAGCGCCCGATCTCGGAGACCGCACAGGCCATCGGTGCAAGTTGCCAGCATCGCCTCGAGCGGCTCACGCACGGCCGCGGTCTTCTTGCTCACGGTGACACCGCGGCGGACTTGAGCCGAGCGTGCTTTGGACAACAATGTCGCAACGCGGGCGTCGTCGGTTGCGGCTGGCCAGCCTCGCGATTTGTGCCAACGTGCAAGGACGGCCAAACGATGGGCCACGGTGTTGTAGGACAGCGCTCCGATCCCGCCCTTGGCCCCGTCTGCGACCAGCGCGGCATCGAGCGCCGGCGGTAACTCATGTTGCAACCCGAGCTTCGTGCGCCGCGGCAAGTGGTCGAGGATGAACTGCACGACCACCGGCACCGGCAGTGGCTGGTTACCGAAGGGGAGGGCATAGCGCCCTTGCATCCAGGCCGCCCAATAGCGCAGTGCGCTCGCATAGCTGCGCGCTGTGTTAGTAGGCGTGCCTTCGGCAACGAATTCAGCAACGGCACGCCGGCTAGCGTTAGAGAAACCGTGCGGATCCAGCGTCGGGATTGCGTCCACGGGGCAAGGAACTGGGGTATCTTTCATTACGTTCACCGTAATAATTTTACTGTTTTGCGTTAATTAGATCGGATAACATTTTCTTATCGTACCTAATTTGCGGGAGAGTAGGGCATGACAGTCGGAGTCCCTGAGACCGAGGTATTCGCGGCCGCCGATCGCGTACTGGCGCGCGGCGAACGTCCGACCGTCGACCGCGTGCGCGCAGAACTTGGACGTGGCAGCCCAGCACGCGTGAGCCAACTTCTCGATGCGTGGTGGAATGCGCTCGCCCAGCGCATGGCCGGCCAAGCACAACTGCCCGACCTCCCCACCGAAGTCTCCCGCGCGTTTGCCGCGGTGTGGCAAACAGCTTGCGCCGAGGGCGAGCGCGCGGCGCAAGCGGGATTGTCTGAACACCGGAGCACTTTGGACGCTCAGGTTTCGTCTGCACGAACAGCGCAGCAGCAGGCCGAGGAAGCGCGTGATCGCGCATTGCAGGAAGCAGCGTCCGCGCGCGATGCGCACAGCCTAGTCTCCTGTCGGCTCACCGACCTGACTGCGTTGATCGAAACCCAGCGTCTGCAGATCATTGGGCTGGAACGTGAGGCGACAACGCTGCGCACAGAGGTCTCGCGGCAGACGGCGATGTTTGAGGACACGCGCAGCGCGCTAGATGCCGCACGAAGGGCCGCTGACGACGAACGCGCTCGCCTCACGGGCCATATTCAAGCCGTCGAGAATCGCGCCAACATAGAGATTGATCGCGCTCGCGAGGAAGCCAAAAACGTACGCCGCGAACTCATTGCAGCCCAACGCGCGCACCACATCAGCGCCAAGGACTTGCAAAGCACCTCATCCGCACTGCAAGCCGCCCAGAAGCGCTTGGCCGCAGCGGAGGCCCGCGCTGAAGCCTTGACCGTTCGACTGACGGCGCCGCGGACGCGCAAAGCCCCCCCACATGCCACACCGCAAGGGACGCCCCGGGCCAAAGCGAAACGCAGCCCTACCCGTGCATGAAGCAGACGGCGCGACGAGCTTTGGCTATGCTTCAACCTAATCAGGAATCGCCATGACGACGACATCGAAGATCGAGTGGACCGAACAAACCTGGAACCCGGCAATCGGCTGCACCAAAGTCTCGCCGGGTTGCAAGCACTGTTATGCGGAGACGTTGGCCAAGCGCCTGCAGCGCATGGGTGTCGACGCCTACCGCCAGGGGTTCAAGCTAAATCTCTTGCCAGACCGCCTTGACGAACCGCGCCGGCGCAAGAAGCCCACGATCTACTTCGTCAACTCGATGAGCGATCTGTTCCATGAGCGAATTCCAGATGCTTTTATTGACCAGGTCATGAAAACCATTCGCGAAACGCCCCAGCACCGCTATCAGATTCTCACCAAGCGTGAAGCGCGGCTCGGCGCATACTTCGCTACACGATCCGTACCGGACAATGTCTGGCTCGGTGTGTCGGTGGAGAATCGGCGCCACGGCGTGCCGCGTATCGACCTTCTGCGTACGATTCCGGCGCAAATTCGCTTCCTTTCCTGCGAACCACTGCTCGAGGACCTCGGGCCATTGAACCTCGACGGCATCCACTGGGTGATCGTGGGCGGCGAGTCTGGCGCCGAGGCACGCCCAATGCACCCCGACTGGGCGCGCGCCATTCGCCGCCAATGCGAAGCACAGGGGGCGACGTTTTTCTTCAAGCAGTGGGGTGGCTGGGGCGCGGATGGTCAGCGTCGCTCGAAGAAGGCGAACGGTCGTGAACTGGATGGTCAGCAGTGGAACGGCATGCCAGTCACTGTTGTCGATACGACGGCGGGCGTTAGCGCATGACCCAAGGCGGCTACCGCTGGTCGTTCGATGGACCGCTCCCGGTCCTCGAAGATCACAGCCGCGCCAAGCACGACGTGCTGCGTGCGTACCTGGTCAACTACTTACGGATCCTCGCGCTCTCGCCACGCAGTGAGGGCATCCGCGTTACAATCGTCGACGGATTTGCAGGCGGTGGACTTTATCGCGCGTTGTCGGGCGAGGAGGTTGGCGGTTCACCGCTCGTGCTGCTGCAGGCCCTACAGGAGGCACGCGCGCTCGTGGCCCAGGATCGGGCCGAGCGCGGCGTGCGCACTCCTTATGTCATCGATGCGCAACTGCACTTTGTCGAAGCCAAACAGACGAATCATGCTTTCTTGAACCGAGTGCTTGCCGAGCATGCGCTGGCGCACGCACCCCATACGACGGTGACGACGCATTACGGCACGTTTGAGGCGATGTTTCCCGCGATTCTCGCAGATATCAGGCAACGGCAGCGGCGTGGTGGTCGGAGCGTGTTCGTACTCGATCAATATGGCTGGAGCCAGGTTGACTTGAGCTGCGTGCGCTCGATCTTCGATGCGCTCCCGTCGGCCGAGGTATTCCTCACCTGGATGGTCGACAACCTGATCAACTTCTTGTCTGAGCGCACTGCCGACAAGCTCGATCTGGCCCTGCGTAGGACCGGATTCGGTGCGCACATCACGACCGCGCAGCTGTTGGGCCTGCGGGACGCCAACACCGATGAGGGAGCCCGAATCTGGCGGCGCTTGATCCAGACGCTACTCGCCGACGAAATTCGGACCGCTTCTGGTGCGGCGTTTCGTACGCCGTTCTACATTGTGCCGCGCGACAGTCGACGCGGATACTGGCTGCTGCATTTGGCACAGCATTTGCGCGCAAATGAAGAAATGAAGCGCATCCATTGGCAGAACAATAACCTCCACCATCCGGGCGGCGCTGGCCTCAATATGCTGGGCTACGTGGGCAGCAATGGTCAACTCGCCTTCGACAACCGGTTCGACGCGCACGCCAGCGACCTGACCATCCAAACCTTGTGCGGGGACCTGCCGCGCTGGCTCAGCGCGCAGCGAGGTCCGGTGCGTTTTGGAGATCTCGTGGCATTGACCGCGAATGAGACGCCAGCGCAACGCGCTCAGTTGCAGCAAGCGGTATTCGGTCTTGCAAAGCGACGCGAGCTGTTGCTGCACACCGTAAGTGGGGCAACTCGACGAGGCGCCAATGGCTTGGCTGACGACGATGTCGTTGAAACCTCACAACAACTGTGGCTGTTGCCACCACGCCAGACGTAATGACGGATGACTCAGACCCCGGCTTCCAGGACGAGACAGTCTCGATACGCGTTCATCGTACACAGGTTGAGCACATGAGTCTCGACAGTCGCTGTCGGCCGATCGACGATGGACAGGCTCGCACGCTGGTTTCGCAGGCTTTGACTCCGCTACCTTCTTGAGTGCCATGCGATTCAACGACAACATTGTTGGCCAAATTATCCGGGCCGATTCCCTCGGAGCCTCGCCTCAGGAAATGAAGGAGCTTTATATCCAGCGCAATGCTTTCGAGGTGGACGTGCATGCCCCAATCTACCGGATCGTGCGGCTCGAGCATCTATATGAAGATCTTCGCGACAAGTGCTTGACGCATACCAAGATCGACAAGCTGGGATGGGGGGATTCGACGGAAAACCCGCTCCTAGATCGTTCGTTTGTGGACGAGGTTACCGGCAAGGAACTTACGCTCAACGGCGTCGTGGGCAGCGTCTTCGGCTCTTGTTGGTCGCGATCAAAACTCGATCAACCAGATGAGTGGGCCATCTTTTCGCGTCGCCAGCCTTCAGTACGTCTGCAATCGACGCCTCATAAGCTCCTTGCCGCTGCAATGAGTATCGAGAATCCGTTCTACAGTTTGCAGCACATGATCGGAAAAATGCGGTACCAGCCCGAGCAGGAAATCGAGGCGCACTTCGGGGACCCTGACTGGCAAAAGCACTTGGATAGCCTTGGACAGGGCATCGCAGCTTCGTTTCTGATCTTAAGCGAAGATCTTTCCAACGAGGACGAGGTTCGCCTTCTGTACAATCATCTCGACGAGCCATGGGCGCGAGTCAATGCCCGGTTGACTGGCCAATTTGCCAAGATCCCGTTTGACTGGGGGAAAGCAATACAAGAGGTAACGGTGGGGCCTTTCGTCGTTAATGAGAGCATGGCCACACTCAGCGCCAAACTGCGCGAGTTGGGCATTACTTGCCCGATCTCGATCGGTGCGGCAAAGAGCTAGGCCTGACGACCGAGAGCGACAGGGTATGCGTGCCGGCGCCTGAGAGTGACGGCGTATGCGGACTTTTCGGCCCGATACGCCAGACGACAGAGTTAGCGGATTCCCGACACGATTGCAGAAGATCAAGCTGTAAGGCGGTGGGGTGGCTGGTTTCTGTGACGTCTGAAAGTTACATAATATACATTATGCGAAATACGGTGCGCGTACCAGCGCCACGGAGGCCACGCGCCCGTGCGGCTGCTCTGGCGTTTCACCGCCGCCCTGATCTCCGGCAACGCCCAGGACATCGATGTGCGCCGGTCGTTGGCAACTCGACAATGTCCAGGCGTCGCAGGAGCGACGCCGTTCAGAAACATGGAAGGCCCTCCACATATCGAGCGACCATGCATCGTCCCAAGACTTCACCTTGATCGCGTCGACTGGCCCCTCAGCGCGGCATCGAGGTGCGCTGGGAGAAATCCGTGGTGGGCTTCGCCATTGACCACGATCACCGGCACGATCCGCCCACCGTAGGATTCGACTTCCTTCTGGTACGGCGGCCACTTCTCGACATTGCGCTCCTCAAAGGGCACCTTTCTTCCTTTCATCCAGGCCCGTGCACGGTCACAGGGCTCGCAAGCCGATGTGGTGTAGAGCAGCACCAGATCGGGCTTTTTCGGCACCGATGCCGGCGCCGAATCGGCCGCTTCCGGCAGTGAAACCCTAGGCCTGGAGTAATAGCCGTGGAGGCCATAACCGACGAAAATCAACAACAGGAGCCACAGCAACGCCCTGCCCGCGACCCTTTTGCCATTCTGCGGTCCCGGCCAGCCAAAGCGCTGCCTACCATACGTATTGTGCTGATGCATCCTTGATACCTGCTCGACGAGCGCAGGATACCGGCGCCCCGTCGGGCGACCGGACCCTGCAGAAAGAGACAACGACCACGACCCATCATGCCGGATCGCGAGCGAAGAATGCCAGATTCGTCGGCACCTGACAGTACCCTCGCGAAAGCACACACGAATCGTCGTAAAGACGGGTGTTCACAGTGCATTGAGCAGCGGCGGCGTAACCCATGCAGTGCACCGCCCTGTCCAACGATAGCCTTGCTGCGTCCCGTCAGCCAGAGCCGCCGCGGGTCGCGTTGACCGAGCTGTTGCGCAACAAGGCGCGATCTCCTGCACCATGCCGTCAGAGCCCAAGTGGCCCGCCAAATGGTGCCAGGGACAATTGAATTGGAAATTGTCCCTGGCACCATTTGTGTAAAGGCGACGCCATTTGACGGGATCGCGGTTCACCCAGCCATTCGCTTTCGCACCAGCCCAAGCACGGCGACCAGCATCAGCGCGAGGCCCCAGAATGTGGTCGATGGAACCGCAACGGGCGCGCCCAGCACGCTGAAATCGGCGCTCAGGTCCGGCATCGCTGGTCCCCCGGAGATGTCGAGAACCGTCCGCACGCGGAGCGTGTAGTTGCCCACCGGATAGCCGCCGATGTTGACATCGAATGCGTGTGGTCCAGGGGGCGGGACGCCGACGACGCAGCCACCGGTCTCGGACTCACGGATCGTCAGCGTGATGACGTTGCCATCGCGCTGGATATCTGTCAACGGGCCATCGAAGCATCCGGCATAGAAGTCGCGCGCCACTATGCGAGCGGTAATCGGCTGACCGGCGATTGCTGGATTGGTGAGGATGCTGAGATTGGAATACAGCGGCGCATCAGGAATGACCACAAAGGGCACCGAGATCGCGCTGTAGTCGACACCGGGCTGTACCGGATCGGGCGCCAGCGGCTGCAGCACCAGGGTGTAGTCACCTGCCGCAAACCGTTGCAGGGGCCAACGGACTTCAAATCGCACTGGAGGATCGAGACAGATATTGCCGCCCGGGTTGTTGACGATCGGCAGGCTCAGTGTCGCCACGTTGCCGGCGATGCTGAGCTGCTCGGTACCGATTTGCCAACTGCTGTAGCAGGTCGCCTCAAAAATGGCCGTGACTCGATAGCGTGCTTCAACAGTCGGCACGCGCAAGCCCGTATAGGGAAGGGTTGGCGCCTGTGCCCGCACAGCATTGGCCAGAATGAGGCACAAGAAAATCAGATAACGCGGCATGGTGTGGCTCCTGTGGTTGGAATGCGAGAGCGCCCGCTGCGCACGGGCCCAGTAATGTGTAGGCGAGAATGGGCGCGGATTGGCGACATTCGATCGCGAGTGCGCGGCTGCGTCGCTGCGACAGCGCGGGGCCGCCCGCGTCGGCTGGTCCGGCGGAGGGCGCCGGGGACAGGCGTGATGGGTAGCCCCTACTCGCTACAGATCGAAATGATCCGATTCAGCTTTTCGCAGACGCTCTCGAACACATCCTCCGGCGCCTGTTTCCAGGGATGAACCTTCGCATTGCGCAGACGCCAGTCAAACGACTTCGGCTGGTTCGCGATGATGTAGCCGGTACTGCCATCCTTGGCGTGCAAGGCGACGGCGAACGGATTGGACGCGTTGTACTCCTGCGTGCTCATCGGCAGGCCGACCACAATACTCGTGGCATCATTCACGATGCGCGGAGACAGGATCATCATGGGGTGGCGCGACTTCATCTCGCGGCCCACCTGCAGATCGAAGTCAATCCAGATGATGTCGCGACGGTCGGGCACCCAACGCCTTACCACTAGCCGAACTCCCTGCCCCGCGGAGAATCCGCCATCACCTCGCCGCCATGCGTCTTCGGGTCAAACGCCTTGACCATCTGCTCCAGCGTCAAACGAGGAGCGCCACCCTGCGGACTCACCACAATCTGGCCATCCACGAACTCGACCGTGACCTGCTGACCACTGACCAGCCGCGCTGCACGTGCGATCCGCGCTGGAATGCGCACTGCCAGATCGTTCCCCCAGGTCTGAACCTTCACTTCGACTTTGGCGCCCATGGATTCTTCTGCCGCCATGTCAGATCGTTGCTACAAGTCTGAGCTTGTCTGTACGACGTCGCAACACGTTTCAACAAGCTCAGTTCGTACGAACTGGTGCCGGGGACACGAGAATCTGCAGCTGATTCGCGTTGAAGCCCATGCTACGGCATCATGTGCGGCCCTCACCTTCTCCGACGCTCGATGCAGCTGCTGATCAGCACGACCCACCAGCCCGCCACCGACCTCGGCTACCTGGTCTCGAAAAATCCGGATCGACACCAGACATTCGATCTGGCGTTCGGAACTGCGCATGTCTTCTATCCCGAGGCAACATTGGAGCGCTGTTCGCTGGCGCTGATTGTCGACGTCGATCCAGTAGGCCTGGTGCGCGGTCGTGGCGACGCCGATGGCCCGCTGACCCAGTATGTAAACGACCGTCCGTATACAGCCTCGTCGTTCCTCGCCGTTGCGATCGCCCAGGTGTTCTCCAGTGGGATGGCGGGCAGTAGCAAGGCGCGTGCGGAATTGGCAGCGTCGGCGATTCCACTGGAGGCCGAGATTCCGGTCGTGCGTTGCCGTGCCGGTGAAGCGAAGCTGCGGGCTTGCTTCGAGCCCTTGGGCTATGCGGTCGAAGTGCAACCCTTGCCGCTGGATGAAACCTTTCCGGACTGGGGCGCCAGCCGATATTTCCACCTGCGCCTGCGCGGCACACTGCGCATCTCTGAGCTGTTGCAGCACCTCTATCTGCTGCTGCCGGCGCTCGATGGCGACAAGCACTACTACGTGTGCAGCGACGAGGTACAGAAGCTGCTCGACAAGGGCGGAGACTGGCTCGCTGTGCATCCGGAGCGTGACTGGATCCTGGCCAACTATCTCAAACGCCAGCGCTCCCTGGTGCGCGAGGCACTCGGAAAACTGTTGTCCGAGCCGGAAGAGGAAGTGGAATCCGGCGAGCGCGAGAAGGAGGCCAGCGAGCATCAGCTCGAGCGCGCACTGAGCCTGAACGAGCGGCGCATGGCAGCGGTGGAGGAAGTATTGCTCCGCAGTGGCGCGGCCTCGGTGCTGGACGTCGGCTGCGGCGAGGGTCGACTGCTCGGTCGTCTGCTCGAGCACCGGCAGTTTCGAAGTCTGCTTGGCATTGATGTCGCCACCACCTCACTCGATCGTGCCGCCGAGCGCCTGAAGCTTGATCGACTGCCGCCGATGCAGCGCGCCCGCATCGATCTGTTGCAGGGCAGCCTGACCTACCGCGATGCGCGCATGGCGGGCTTCGACGCTGCCTGTGCGATTGAAGTGATCGAACACATCGATGCCACCCGTCTGGCTGCATTTGAACGCACGCTGTTCGAGTTTGCTCAGCCTCAAACCGTCATCATCACTACGCCCAACGTCGAATACAACCTGCGCTTTGCCAACTTGCCCGCAGGTGCCATGCGCCATCGCGACCACCGTTTCGAGTGGTCGCGCGCCGAGTTTCAGCAGTGGGCACACGGCGTCTGCGAACGTCACGGTTACTCGGTCGAGTTCCTGCCGATCGGCGACGTCGATCCCGAACTCGGGCCGCCGACCCAGATGGGAGTGTTCAGCCGATGAGCACGATCCGCATCCCTGAACTCGCCCTGGTGGCTCTGGTTGGCGCATCCGGCTCCGGCAAGTCCACGTTTGCGCGCACGCACTTCAAACCCACCGAAGTGCTTTCATCGGACTACTGTCGTGCCCTGGTGACGGACGACGAGAACGATCAGGCGGCAACCAAGGACGCCTTCGACGTTCTCTACTACGTCGCAGCCAAGCGACTGGCAGCCGGCAAACTCACCGTGGTCGACGCCACCAATGTGCGGTCGGAAGACCGCAAGCGCCTGGTGGCGCTGGCCCGCGAGTTCCACGTGCTGGCCTCGGCAATTGTGTTCGACCTGCCCGAGCGCCTGTTGCACGAGCGCAACGCACAGCGCGAAGGCCGCGATTTCGGCCCGCACGTGGTCAAGTCGCAGACGCAGAGCCTGCATCGGTCGATGCGCGGTCTGGAGAAGGAAGGCTTCAAGGTCGCCGCCGTATTGCGCACGGTCGAAGCGGTTGCCGAGGCGAGCATCACCCGCGAGAAAGCCTGGAACGATCGCCGCGACCAGCACGGCCCGTTCGACATCATCGGCGATGTGCATGGCTGTCTGGACGAGACCATTCAACTCTTGCGCGCACTGGGCTACAGCGTGGACGGTACGCGAGACGCGCCTCAAGTCACAGCGCCAGCGGATCGCCGCGCCATCTTCGTCGGCGACCTCGTCGACCGTGGGCCGGATTCGCCCGGCGTGCTGCGACTGGTGATGTCGATGCTGGCCAACGGCACCGCGTTCTGTGTGCCGGGCAATCACGATGTAAAGCTGATGAAGAAGCTGCGCGGCCGCGATGTCAGAGTCAGCCATGGTCTCGCGGAAACTCTGCTGCAGCTTGAATCCGAACCCGAAGACTTCGGCAAGCAGGCGGCCGACTGGATCTATTCCCTGGTCAGCCACCTGGTGTTCGATGAGGGCAAGTTGGTCGTTGCCCATGCTGGCATGAAGGAGAACATGCAGGGTCGGGCATCGGCGGCTGTGCGTGATTTCGCCCTGTACGGCGAGACCACCGGCGAGACCGATGAGTATGGCCTGCCCGCACGCTACAACTGGGCCGCCGACTATCGCGGCGCGGCAATGGTCGTCTACGGTCATACCCCTGTGCCCGAACCGGAATGGGTGAACCGCACGATCTGCGTCGACACCGGTTGTGTCTTCGGCGGCAAGCTCACCGCCCTGCGCTATCCGGAGCGCGAGCTGGTCAGCGTGCCAGCTGCGCGCGTGTACTACGAACCGATCAAGCCGCTTGTCGGCGTGGCTACACCTACGCGCGACGCCAGCGTGCTCCACGTCGAAGACGTACTGGGCAAGCGCGTGATCAAGCCGCGGCTTGGCCGAACCGTGACCATCCGCGATGAAAATGCCCGCGCCGCGCTCGAGGTGATGAGCCGTTTCGCCGTGGACCCGCGCTGGCTGGTGTATCTGCCACCGACGATGTCACCGCCTGCAACCGCTGCTGATGGCGACCTGCTCGAGCGCCCGGCCGAAGCCTTCGACTACTACCGTGCCGAGGGCGTGACGCAACTGGTCTGCCAGGAAAAGCATATGGGTTCGCGCGCCGTGGTCGTGCTCTGCCGTGATGAGGAGGTCGCCGCCCGCCGATTCGGAATCGGTGGCGATGGCCGCGGCGTGATCCATACCCGCAGCGGTCGCCGCTTTTTCTCTGATGGCCACTCCGAAGAGGCCTTGCTCGCGAAGCTCGACGCCGCCATGCAGGCGAGCGGAATCTGGGATGAGTTGGCCAGCGACTGGATCGTTCTGGACGCCGAATTGCTGCCCTGGTCCGCAAAGGCCGGCGATCTGCTGCGTCAGCAATACGCGCCGACCGGTGCCGCGGCCAGCAACGCCCTGCGCGCATCGCGCAGCTGGGTCGCACAGGCGGCAGCCCGTGGCATCGAGCTCGACGCGCTGCCAGAGACGCTGATGCAACGTAGCGAGGCCGTGGACCACTACATCGCCGAGTATCGTCGATACTGCTGGCCGGTACGGAGTGTCGACGATCTCCGCCTGGCGCCCTTCCACGTGCTGGCATACGAAGGCGCCGCGACGCTGCAGAACGGCCACCTCTGGCATCTGGATCTGATCGACCGCCTCTGCGCCGCCGACGCCGGACTGTTTCGTGCCACTCAACGTCACTACGTGGATCTGGCCGACCCCGCCAGCGAAGCCGACGCTACAGCCTGGTGGCACGCGATCACCGCAGCCGACAGCGAAGGCATGGTCATCAAGCCCATCGAAGGCCTGGTACAGGGCAAGAAAGGACCGCTGCAACCCGCGATCAAATGCCGCGGCCGCGAATACCTGCGCATCATCTATGGGCCCACCTACACCGAACCCGGCAACCTCAGCCGCCTCCGACACCGCGCCCTGGCCCCGAAGCGCGCGCTCGCCCTGCGCGAATACGCACTCGGTCACGAAGCCCTGCACCGCTTCGTCGAACGCGAACCCCTCTACCGGGTCCACGAATGCGTATTCGGCGTGCTGGCCCTGGAGAGCGAGCCGGTGGATCCGAGGCTTTGATGAAGAATGGTGCCAGGGACAATTGATCGCAGAAATTGTCCCTGGCACCGTTTGTATCGCACCGTTTTTCCATCGGGCGTGTCGTGGTCGCAACAGCTGCTTGCGTGCCTACGAAATCCGCTACTGACCGTCTCATAAATAATGCAACATTCAACGCAAAAAAGGGGGCAGGTCAGATTGCGCTACGCAGCCACGTAGCACACGTTGCGAGCCACGGGTCTTTCGCAGGCTTGCGACCA
>JALHNO010000023.1:0-22991 GCA_022843465.1 Pseudomonadota bacterium
AACGCATCAATCCGGTGTGCCACGATGCCGGCAGATCGGTGGATTGCCAGAGACGATGCGCATCGCGATGCTCAGCGCATCCTACGGTGTATCGCGCTTGCGTAGCGTGCGGTTTGGGTCGCGTCTGCGGTCGCGCCGCTTCGGCGCTCCCACAAGAGCGTGCGCATGGGCCGTGCGCGCGGGGCGTCGAAGCCGGTTTTTGTAGGATGTGTTGAGCGCAGCGAAACGCATCAATCCGCCGCGCGCCGATGCGGATGGATCGGTGGATTGCCAGAGACGATGCGCATCGCGATGCTCAGCGCATCCTACGGTGTATCGCGCTTGCGTAGCGTGCGGTTTGGGTCGCGTCTGCGGTCGCGCCGCTTCGGCCCTGCTATGGCGAGGCCGGCTGCGCAGGCCGCAGCAGGAACCCCAGGGGGTCATCGAGCCTTGCGCGCCAGGCGGCTTCGTTGTGGCTGGCGCCGGGGTAGCTGCGCACAACAAAGTCCTGGCCTTCGCGTTTGCCCTGGGCGAGCAGCCATTCGCGGACCCGGGCATGGGTCGGCGCGTATTCGGCATCGAGTGCCAGCGTGCCGTAGTCGAACCAGAAGCGGGCAGCGGACGGTGCCTGCATGCCGGCTTCGATATCGCGCAGCACATAGGGCGTGGCGTCGGGGACGGCAGCGGTACGGGCGTCGCGAAAGTGTTCGGCGACCACGGCTTCGGACAGTGGAAAGTGAGTGGACACACAGCCGCAGGCACCAAACGCGTCGGCGTGATGCATCACCAAATAGAACGACAGCAGCCCGCCCATTGATGAGCCCATATGGAAGGTGTTCTTCGGTCCAGTCAGGGTGCGGTACTCGGCATTGACCCGCGGCATCAACTCCTCGATCAGAAAGCGCGCGTATTTCGGGGCATCGTGCCAGGGCGAATATTCCAGCCCGCGTGCCGGTGAACTCCACGCCGCGACCACGATCGCCGGATCGACCTTGCCGGCCTCGGCAACGCGCATCATCGATTCATCCACGCCCCAGTCGACGCCGGTGTTGGCGATACGCGGATCGAACAGATTCTGGCCGTCGCTCATGTACACCACGCGGTAGCGACGCTCGCGATTCTCGGCATAACCAGGTGGCAGCCAGATCGAGATATGGCGCGGGTGCTCGAGAAACTCCGAGCGCGTATCCGGCCAGTAGACCAGGGTACCGAGCACGCCCGATCCCGGCACATCGGCCATATAGGCGGCGGCGCCCTGCTTGAACCCCTTCAGCACGACATCAACCACGACGTCCCGGTCCACCGGCAGGATCTGATTCGGCAACACGATGCCGTGCTCGTCGACCGCCTCGCGTTCCCAGGAACCGAGCGTAAACTTGAATTCGAAGGCATGACCGTGCGCGATCTCCAGCGTGCCAGAACGCATGCTGCCGGTGCCATCGAGCAAGGCTCCGGCCGGATTCCACGGGCCGAGTGCCCCGATATTGCCGGTGACGTAGACCGCTTCCTCGAGCGACGCTGGCACCTGTACGCGCAAGGTAACGGTGTGGGTTGCGCCCTTGCGATCAGCGGTGGCCGTCGCGGCATCGTTGTCGTCCTTTGCACAGGCAGCCAGCAGCAAAGCGGCAAACAGCACAAGAAAACGCACACGCATGATGAACTCCCGGATAGAAAGCAGGATCAGTGGTCTACCCGCACGGTTGCGCAGTGCGGATTTCAACCTGAATTCTGGCAGCGAATGGCCTTGATGCGCGACTGGCTGGCACAGGTGGCTCGTGGAATGGGTTGAGCGCAGCGAAACGCGTCAATCCGGCGCGCCACGACGCCGGCAGAACGGTGGATTGCCAACGACGATGCGCGTCGCGTTGCTCAGCGCATCCTATGGTTCTGAGCTCCGTTGCACTTTGCCTTTCGTGGTGCGCGGGCGCAGAAATGCTTCGAGCCGCGCGAGTTCGGCGGCGAGTTCGGACCTGAATGAGGCATCACGTGGCGCTCGGCCGGATACGTAGCCGAGCTGGACATTCAGCTTGCCGGCTTCCACCGCTGCATTGGCCCATCCGATCACCTGATCGCGCCACAGCATCGGCAGCGCGTAGTAGCCGAGCTTGCGTTTGGCGGCGGGTGTGTAGGCTTCGAAGCGGTAAGTCCAACCCCAGAAGAGTTCAAAGCGACGGCGGTCCCAGACAATCGGATCGAAGGGCGCGAGCAGGCGCACACTGTCGTCGGCTTCACTACGGCGAATGCGCTCGCTGGCAGGCCAGTACCAGTCGATGCCATCGATGCGAGTATGCGCCAGGCGTCGCCGGGCGCGATGCAGGGCGGCGGCGCGATCGCCGTGCCACTGGGGTACGCCGATGCAGAGATGGCGAAGCAGTTGGCCCAGCGTGGTGGCCGGCAACGGCGCGTACTTGGCGATGACCACATCGATCAAGGCATCGAATGCGGCCAGCGGGTCAGCGTGAGCCGGTGTCGGCTCGCGTGCAGCATACAGACGGATGCCGCCCTCGCGACGGGCAATGCGCAAAAGGCCGCGATAGTGCATGTCGTCGAGCAGACGCGTGGTGGCATTGGATGAGCCACCAAACCAGTTGCTCACGGTACCCTGCGCAAAGTGCGCATTGACCTCGCGCGGGTGCGCTACGCCTCGCGCGGCTATCCAATCCTGCACCACCTGGGCCTGTCTGGATTTCGACGGCGTCCACACATCGCGCGCGGTGCGCGGGTGCATCAGGGCCTGTGTGTCACGCGGCAGAAATCCGTAGTTGACGAAGAAGTCCTCCTCGATCGGAAGCTCGGCGTAGCGTCGTTCCAGATCTCCAGCGCGGTAGTTTCTTGCACGATGCCGCAAGGTCAGATCCTGAGCCCGTGCCGGTGCCCGTATGGGATCTGCCTGCACAAAACCCAGTTTCTGAATCGCGCGCTCAAGCGTGGTCGGGGCGAACAGGCTGCGCGCGATGGCGTGCCGGCGAAGTTGCGCGAGCGTGATGGTCATGGCCGCACATTGTAGCCCCGGTGTCGATCGCTGCGGCGCTGTCGGTCAGGAGGGATCAGGCGGATCGACCACGATCTTCAGGGATGCCGGGACGTGCTCGAACCTCGAGGCTCACGGACAAGTACCATCCGCACAGACGTTGCCACCCATGTCGCGCACCGTGGCGACCGTGTATTGCGTATTGACGTCGCCGCCGCTGTTGTTGGAAAACATGTTCTCACCCATGGCGCAGACGACACAGAAGAGTCCCCGGCCGCCATTGTCGTAGAAGCGCGAGCGGACCACGCTGCCCTGCCCAAGAATCTGCACGGCGGGTTGACCGGGGACACCATTGCCGACCACGATCAGGTCTTCGAGCATCGACTTGATTTCGGTATCCATGCTCAAGCCGCCAAAGAAGTTGCGCAGCAACTTGGTTCGGCGCACATTGACCACGGAGGGATCGGTTCCGCTGACGCCCAGGGTGATCGCACTGGCGCTCGCAGTTGATTCGGCGATCACCATATCCTCTATCGTGGTGCCGGCGGCGGCATGAATATCGGTAAAGATCGCGCGGCCAAATCCGCGGATGGTGCCACCACGAACTTCGAGCATGGTGCCGGCGGCAGCGTTGAAATCGATACCCGTCACGCCGGTTCCGAACACACAGGAACTCACCGGAAATCCGCTGCAACGGCCACCACCATCCATCTGGTGACCGGCCAGATCAATGGAAACAACCGTCGCGAGCGCGGTGACGGTGATGGCATCGACCGCTGTGGTGACATTGAGGTTGGATGTGAGCACATACCTGCCGCCCGCACTGATAGTGACCGGGAACCCGGCACTGTCGCCGGCAAAGCAGCCGGCAATGGCACAGTCCTGATTGATCTCGAATGCGCCCTCGACGCCGTGCAGCGGAGCCGCCGGCAATGCGATGGAGACGACAAAGACCAGAGAAGCCAGTTTGCTGCTCATTCGATATCCCCTATTCGAATCCGTGCATGAAGATGACATCCGAGCCCGCAGCCAGCGCATCCAGGTCGGCAGCGTCCCAGCGGTTCGAGGCCAGCGACATGTCGATACGCAGGCTCCAGGTACTGGCGCCGAGATCGAACTCGACAACGTCCTCATCGGCAAAGCGGACAGCGCCGATAGCGCCGCCGCGGTCGAAGGAAACCAGAAGATGGCTTGTGCCGCCGAGGGCATCGATCGCGTCGACATTGAGTGCCGGTGATAGTCCGAGCGCAGCGGCATGGAGGATACGGGTCCCCAGTGCGCCACCGTCTACTTCGATGACATCGCCAGGGAAATACGTGGTGCCGGCAGTCAGCGCGCGATCGAACGAGACCAGCAGCCGGCCATTGCGCCGACTCAACGCGTCCAGATTGACGCCGCCCGGAACGCCGGCAGCGGAGGCATCGAAGGCGATGGTATACACGCCACCGCTGTAGCGGATGGCATCGCCACGGTCGTAGTAGACGCCACCGAGGCGGACGCCGGTATCGAGTGAGAACAGCACATCGTCATTGCTGTCGAGGTGCAGCGCGTCAAGGTCGGCGCTTTCTGGCAGGTTTGGCAGTTGCAATCGAACCTGGGTGCCGCCGCGGTCGGCGACGTAGTCATGATCGTGCGCGAACTGTGCGCCGGGTCCAAACTGGGCGGAGATATCAGCGGAGAAATTCAGTTCGCCGATCGGCGGTCCCGCGCCGGCCCAAGCCACGCCCACCAGCGCGAGGCTGAATCCGGACAGGCGCGACAATCGGCGATGGCACATGGGTGCATGCCCCCGAACGCGGGCGCCGCCGACTGGGCGGCGGCAGCTCAGTCGGCGCTGACTATACTCCGAAAAATGGCTGCCATTCGATGAATTTTGGGCGTGTCTGGCGACCCTTGTGTGCGCCTGTGCGGATGGGCCAACACGGACCGCGCGCTGCAGGTGGATACCGCGGTCGCGCCGATTCGGCGCTCCTACCCGGGCATCCCGGGCGCGCCTTGGTGGGAGGCCCGATGCGGGCCGACCGTTGTCTCTGCCGACACCTCGTTCCGATGAACACTGCGGTCGCGCCGATTCGGCGCTCCTACAGGAGAATCCTCGCCGCGCCTTGGTGGGAGGCCCGATGCGGGCCGACCGTTGTCTCTGCAGAAACCTCGAGCCGATGAACACCGCGGTCGCGCCGATTCGGCGCTCCTACAGGAGCATCCTCGCCGCGCCTTGGTGGGAGGCCCGATGCGGGCCGACCGTTGTCTCTGCCGAAACCTCGTGCCGATGAACACCGCGGTCGCGCCGATTCGGCGCTCCTACAGGAGAATCCTCGCCGCGCCTTGGTGGGAGGCCCGATGCGGGCCGACCGTTGTCTCTGCCGACACCTCGTTCCGATGAACACTGCGGTCGCGCCGATTCGGCGCTCCTACCCGGGCATCCCGGGCGCGCCTTGGTGGGAGGCCCGATGCGGGCCGACCGTTGTCTCTGCAGAAACCTCGTGCCGATGAACACCGCGGTCGCGCCGATTCGGCGCTCCTACAGGAGCATCCTCGCCGCGCCTTGGTGGGAGGCCCGATGCGGGCCGACCGTTGTCGCTGCCGACACCTCGTGCCGCTGAAAACCGCGGTCGCGCCGATTCGGCGCTCCTACAGGAGAGTCCTCGCCGCGCCTTGGTGGGAGGCCCGATGCGGGCCGACCGTTGTCTCTGCAGAAACCTCGAGCCGATGAACACCGCGGTCGCGCCGATTCGGCGCTCCTACAGGAGCATCCTCGCCGCGCCTTGGTGGGAGGCCCGATGCGGGCCGACCGTTGTCTCTGCCGAAACCTCGTGCCGATGAACACCGCGGTCGCGCCGATTCGGCGCTCCTACAGGAGAATCCTCGCCGCGCCTTGGTGGGAGGCCCGATGCGGGCCGACCGTTGTCTCTGCCGACACCTCGTTCCGATGAACACTGCGGTCGCGCCGATTCGGCGCTCCTACCCGGGCATCCCGGGCGCGCCTTGGTGGGAGGCCCGATGCGGGCCGACCGTTGTCTCTGCCGACACCTCGTTCCGATGAACACTGCGGTCGCGCCGATTCGGCGCTCCAGCGTCGGTGCAAACGCCAAGCAAGACGCGACCAAGGAACTGAAGCCAGAATCGCGCACGATGTTGTTAGACTGACTGCGCCTTCCGGATGCCTACAGGGGTGTAGTCGATGTGCGCTACTTGTTGCGGGGATCCCGCCGCGCGTCGAAGGTCACGACTCGATGATCGCTTCAGCGCACTGCTGGGCGCAGCGTTGCTGTTGCTCGCCGCCAGTGCACTGGCAAGCACGAAGCAAACCACGCTGACACTCGACTGCCGTGATCCCGCGACTGTCAGCGAAACCCTGATCGCCTTCGACGCCCAGCATCACAGTGCCAGCATCAGCCTGAGCGAAGCATCAGGCGCCCTGATCGAGATCGAGGAACGCGATCTGGAAATTGCGCTGACGGTCAACGGCACCGCCCAGGCACTCGATTCCGAAGCACCGCCGCGATTCGGCCGCGGCTTTCTTGCTGCAGACGAGCAAACCATGAGCTTGCAACTGGAGCGCGTGGTGGCCTCGCATGCACGCGGGATCATCGCGCTGCGCCTGTACTGTGCACCGGCGCAGTCGACTCGGGCAATGGCGCACTGGCTGCGCGATCTGCGCTCCGCTACCGAAGACTCCACGATCGTTCCTCTGCCGGTCGCTCGGGCCAACTCGATGCATGCAAGCCTGATCACGCTGGGCGAACGCGCGCCCGATACCTGGACCCAGGCACTGGCAACGCACTGGCAGGCGCAGGTATTGCTGCTGTCCGGCCAGACCGAGCGCGCCGCGTCCGGCTTCATGAAAGCGAGCGCGCAATGGCAGTCAGTCGGTGATCTGGATCGGGCCGCTGCAGCGGACGTGGCCTACGTGGAGGACTTGCAGAGACTCGGTCGCAGCCAGGAAGTCCTGGAGTACAACGCACGGCAGGTGCATGCTGATCTGCACAGTTACTACCCTGCGCGCCGCCAGCACGCCAGCTGTGTGGCATACCGGTATCTCGCGCAGTACGACCTCGCGCAGGCGTGCTTTCAACGCTGCACACAGGCCTTCGCGGAAATGGGTGACTACGCCGAAATGGTGTCGGTGATGCAGAATCACGCCCAATTGGAACACCTCCGCGGCCATGATGCCGAGGCCGATAGCCTGCTGAAAGCCGCGTTCGAGGCGATCTCTGGTCCGGATGCCAACATGCTGCGCGGCCGTGTCCTGTCGCTACGCGCCGATCTGGCCCAGAGCCGAGCTGACATACCCGAGGCACTGGTGCTGCTCGATGCATCGTTGCAGGAATTTTCCAGGTCGGGCATTCCGCGCTGGGAGGGCAATGTTCTACTGAAGGTCGCGGCCTTGCATCGCGAACTGATGTCATTCCCGGATGCGTACGCGGCGGTAACGGAAGCGTTCGCCAGATTTCCGCCGAAGGATGCGCCGTCCCGCGTTGCTGCAGCCTTGCTCACCCTGGCTCGCATCGATGAAGCCAATGCTCGACCGCAAATGGCGAGGCGTTGGCTGACAAAGGCTGAGCGGATCTACGCCGAGCAACAGTTGCCGCTGGAACGCAATGGGGCGCAAGGCGCATTGGCCGTCCTCGCGCTGGCCGAGGGCGACGTGGCGTCGGCGCAGCGCTTGATCGAAGCCGCTGACCCTGCAATTACCTACTATCACGAACGCTGGGCCTTGGTTCGGGCCGGTGCGGCGCTGCAATCAGGATTGCCCGAGGCGGCGTTGACCATCCTGGCCACAACCAAGGACATGCCGCTGACGCTGCCCGAGCGTATCCAGACCGGTGTCATGCGCGCACATGCCTTGCTGCGCTTGGGGGATCGCGGGGCGGCTGTTGCCAGCATCACGGAGCTGCGTGCGTTGATCGAGCAGATCGCCGGCAGCGCCCGCAGTCCGCTGCTGCGCTACCTGGTTGCGCGCCGGCTTGAATCGGTGGAGCGCGAGGCGCTGGCGCTGCAGTTGAATCTCGAAGATGCTTCGAATGGACTGCTGCCTACTGACGATGGCGAGCAGATCTGGCCAACTGTGCAACGCCGCGCTGCGCTGATGGACCTGGCGCCACGAGCAGCGATCGACATCAGACCCGCCGACCGCAATCTGGACCGAGCCATCACCGCGGAACTCCTCGGCCAGGCGCTGCCGTCGACACCAGCGACATCGGACCTGCTCCAGTTGCTGGCCCAGGGGCGACGCGAGAATGCGCCTTCGAAACCTCGCAGCATCGGCCTGAGCGAATACCTTGCCGGGCTTCCCGACGACACGATGGTGCTCACCCATACCGAGGTTGCGGATCGCGGTGCAGTGCTCGTGCTCGGGCGGAATTTCGAGCACGTGGCAATGACCGGTCCCCATCGTGCCGTGCTGGCTTCGAGCGCAAGGCTGCGCGCGGCACTGGCCAATCCGGCAAGCGCAGTCGATGAAATCGAGCGACGCGCCGATGAACTCTCCGCCTTGTTGTTTGGAACCGCTCCCGCTACAGCAGCGCCCAGCCGATTGCATATCGACCGCGACTCGCTGCTCGCAGGCATCCCATGGCCAGTAATGCGCTGGCCGGGCACCGATCGCATGCTCGTGGACACCACGGTGGTGAGCATTGCACCCCTGCTCGCCCCGCCCCGCAGCGCCCAACGCAGGGCCAATACCATTGACGTGATTGTGGCCGGGGAACCGAGCAGACTGGCCCGCACACAGCTGCAGGCATTGCCGAATGCCTCGGCAGAAGCAGACGCGATTCGCGCACTTGCGCTGGCCCGTGGCATCGCCGTCAATGCTCTGCCCTCCGCACGCCGAGCCGATGTCTTGGCCAGTCTGGAAAATCCGCAGCACGTGCTGCACATCGCGGCACACGGCCTGGCGGACAACACGCGCATTGGTCACTCCGGCATCTGGCTATCGGCGTCCGATGCCGACGGTAGCCAGGGCGAGTTCGTCGGGTGGAGCGAGCCCATCATGCGCGGCGTACACACCGAACTGGTAGTGCTCAATGCCTGCAGTCTTGCCAGTCGCCAGGATGCTGCCGACGCCAGCATGAGCTTTGCCACCGCACTTTCGCGGGCTGGTGCGCAGGATGTCGTCGCTGCGCTCTGGTCCACCAGCGATGCCTCATCCGCGATGTGGGTACCAATGTTCTACACCGAGCTATGGCGCGAAGATGGCAACGACCCTGCCCGCGCCCTCTCGGTCGCGGTCGACACACTGCGTCGCTCGCGGATGTTCAGGCATCCGTTCTATTGGGCTTCGTTGGTGCATGTGGGGGGAGGTGGTTGACTGCCCGGCCTGACCGCCCCTTGGCCTCGCTGAGCCCTCTCGAATCAATCAAAGCCGAAGGTCTCGGAGTACCCATGCAACAGCGTGCCTTCACAGGTGATCCGCACCTTGGCCTTGCGTGTCGAAGCAGGGTGGTCGGGCAACGGATCAGGTACCTTGATCGTGACACCACCATCCTCGGTAGGCACCTTGGAAGCCAGTCGCTGCAAGTAGGTTTGGCCCCCATCACGGGAGAACCAGACGTCCAAATACACACAGGCGCCTGGCGCCCCACGGGCGTCCCAGGCGACATTTCGAATATATCCGTTTTCCCAGCGATCGAGCGCTCTTGGCTCGGTTACGGTCACTGGGGCGGTCGTCGCCCGGTCCATGTCCAGCAATCCCCGGCCGCGGAAGTAAGGGGCGAGAGAAGGCTTGATGGGTCGAGCCGTCGCAACCAGATACTCCGCGCGCTGCTGCCAGTTCCACTGTGGTGTCAATGGCGCCAGCAACACCAGCCCTCCCGACACCAACGGTGCCGCGAACGATGTTCCAGTCTTGCTGACCATTGAAACACCTGGCCAGGGCCCGGGTACATGCTGGCCGGGTGCACCCAGGTCCACGCTGCGTTTGCCGAAGTTTGAGGTGCCCAGCTTCTGGTTGTTTCGATCGGTTGCACCGACCGCCAGCAGAGCCGGATTATCTATTGACCCAGGAAACGACGCCGCGATGTCGATGTCGCGCCCCTGGTTGCTGCCATTGCCCGCAGCTGCCACCACGACACTTCCGACGTGCTCGGCGCTCTGCACCGCACGCCGGACCGCCAGGTCATCGCATTCGGTCTGCAGACTGGCATTGATGATGTGCGCTCCCTGCGTTGCGGCATAGCGAATGCCTCGTGCGACCCCCCAGCTACTGCCCTTGTTGTCTGCATCCAGAACGCGCACCGGCATCAGGCGCACTCTCTTTGCAACGCCGCCGGGTCTGCCGTTCTGGGCACGACCACCGATAATGCCGGCAACCAAGGTGCCGTGGCCATGCAAGTTGCGGAAGTCGCTTCCCTCAACGCGATCATGGTAACTGGCTCCCCAGTAATCGTCTTTCACACCATTTCTGTCGTCATCCGCAGTATTGCCTGGTGTCTCGCCCCAATTTCTCCAAAGTCTGGGCTCCTTTCCCGCCGCGTCCGCGAAATCCTCGTGGACGAGGTCGATGCCGCTGTCGACGACCGCGACAACGACATCGGACTGGCCCTCCGACCTTGCCCATGCGGCCCGTACATTGATGGATTCCAGCGCGCAACTCCCGGTCTCGGTTGTGGCGTCAACGCACTCCGTCGCCACCGCCGAGGGCGTTGTGTCATCCGCCGCCCGCCAGACGAAGTTGGGCTGAACGTCTAGGAAGAGCCCCTCAGCCTTTAGCTTCAGGACCAGTTCCCGAAGGAGCTGACCCGGGTCGGAGCCCGGAAGACCGGGCCCTGTTTCGATCACAATCATCCCCGCGCCGGCATCAACGCGGTACCGCTGATCGTCCAGAGTGGCTGCGAACAATAGTCCGGAAATCGTCGCCAACTCCAGATCGTCTTCGGTCGGAGTGATGTGGACGATGAACTCATTTTTCCACACCTGAATACTGTCGGCATCCGCGCTGCAGTCGGAAATCTCCTCAGCGACTGCATTGGCTGCAAGGAGCACAGACAGCACCGCGCCACCAACCCAGCTACGCCGTATCCTGCACATGTCCGACTCCATCAGGGATTCAGGGATGCGTCTATTTCACCGGCGGCTCACCGCCTGTGCTCGTACCTGTCTGTGAACCAAGGGTCCCTGCCCCGGTCGCGCAGCGCACGATGCTGGGGTCAACAGGCTTGTGCGTCGCACATTGGGTCGGATTGTTCACGTCGCTATCAAAGGCTTCGAATCGATAGAACTTATCGAAATTTCCTTGTGCGTCGGCGACATCGTTCTGAATGTAGACCACGTACGTCACACCGTCATGGTCTCCGGAAAGGAAGGAAGTGCCATTCTCATGACTGCCTTTGCCGGTGAGCGAAAACGTAATCAGGTCTGAACCGCGCAGGCGCGTCAGCAGATACTCTCCCGCAGCATTCTTGGTGATCAGCATGCGATCGCCTGAGCTCAGCGCCGCTGGCTTTGTATTCGTGTTTGTTGGCGCACACACGTCGGTTGAGACAGGTTGGTCGACCACACCCAGCTTGATCGCGCAATCGCTGACGAACACATCCGCTTTCAGTGGGATGCGCACATTATCGGCGGGCTCCTTGCGGGGCGCCATGCACATGCCGGCAAATTCGTCGACATGAACCTTTCGATAGGTGCCAGCGCCATACTGGCACTTGGTCGCGGCGGTGGCTGCGACAGCAGTTGCAGTGCCTACACTCGAGTCGCTCCGCTTCTGCCCGCCGGATGAGGCACACGCTGCTGTCACCACCAGGCTGCCTGCAATGATCAAAGTCCGAACAATTGCTACTGTGCGCATACGAATCCCCTGTGTTGTGTTTAACGGATTGGATCTCTGGTCTCGCACAACTTTCAGCGACACTGCACCTGAACAGCGCGCCACGACGCCATCGTCCCGTTCGCACGACGAATTGCGTATTCCTGACGTGCTCGCGACGGACACATGCCTCCAATTCCATCGGTGACACGGCCGTTATGCGTTGAGGCAGGAGAGGCGCACAAAAGGCGCAACTGCAGGCGTGTGCGGAGACGGCCACAGCGGCGCCCGACCTCGCAACGCAGGGCCCGGTATACGGCGAAAGCCATTATGAGTTTAGCGACGGCGGTCACGGGGCACGCTCCAGGAGTGGCTATGTCGCCACGCAATGCATAGAGAGGAGCCTACGCTTCAAACGTCTCACGTATCCCCTGTTCGCGCCGACTCTCCGGCGCCTGGCGGTCCCCCGGGACCGTCGATCGCAGGCTACGCCCGCGATGCGCGCTGTGTCAACGCGCGCCTCGGTTCGGTACGGTTCGGGGGAGGCCCGATGCGGGCCGACCGTGGTCCTGGTTGCAGCGTGGTGTCGGTTGCGACCGCGGTCGCGCCGCTTCGGCGCTCCTACAGGAAGATCCGTGGCGCGCCCATGTGGGAGGCCCGATGCGGGCCGACCGTGGTCCTGGTTGCAGCGTGGTGTCGGTTGCGACCGCGGTCGCGCCGCTTCGGCGCTCCTACAGGAAAATCCGAGGCGCGCCCAAGTGGGAGGCCCGATGCGGGCCGACCGTGGTCCTGGTTGCAGCGTGGTGTCGGTTGCGACCGCGGTCGCGCCGCTTCGGCGCTTCTACAGGAAGATCCGGGGCGCGCCCGTGTGGGAGGCCCGATGCGGGCCGACCGTGGTCCTGATTGCAGCGTGGTGTCGGTTGCGACCGCGGTCGCGCCGCTTCGGCGCTTCTACAGGAAGATCCGAGGCGCGCCCATGTGGGAGGCCCGATGCGGGCCGACCGTGGTCCTGGTTGCAGCGTGGTGTCGGTTGCGACCGCGGTCGCGCCGCTTCGGCGCTTCTACAGGAAGATCCGAGGCGCGCCCGTGTGGGAGGCCCGATGCGGGCCGACCGTAGTCAAGCCGCTTGCCAATCCCGCCCGGATTTAAACCCGGGGTCGGCTTTCGACATCCCAGGCTACTCCCCCACCAGACGGAGCCAACCGATGCGACGCACCCTCATCCTCGCCAGCAGCCTGTTGCTGATCTCAAGCGGCGCCTTCGCCTGGGGCGACGGCTGTGCCCATCGCGCCGAGCGCTCGCTGCAGCTTGATGCCGATGGTCTGGCGGCACTGGAACTGCTGACACGCGCCGGTGATCTGGTGGTCGAGGGCGATGCCGGGCTGAAGCGCATCGAAGTGCACGGCAAGGCCTGCGCCAGCTCGGAAGCCCTTCTCGCCCAGATTCAGCTGAGCGAGCAACGCGCTGGCAATCGCCAGTCGGTGACCACCGCGATACCCGAGACCAGCGGCTGGAACGCCCGCGCATCGATGGATCTGGTGGTGCGCATGCCGGCCGGTTTGCATCTGCAGTTGCAGGACAGTTCCGGTGATGCGCGCATCAGCGGCGTCGCCTCACTGGACGCCAGCGACAGTTCCGGCGATCTCAATGCCGAAGGCATCCGCGGTGATGTCAGCCTGCGCGACAGTTCCGGCGATATCAGCATCAGCGCGATTGCCGGCACGGTCACCGTCGTCAGCGACTCCAGCGGCGACATGAGCATCCGTGATGTGCGCGGTGATGTGATCGTGCAGAACGACAGCTCCGGCGATATCCACATGGAGGAAATTGCCGGCAATGCCCAGGTGATGTCCGACTCCTCCGGCGATATCGTCGTTCGCGCCATCGGCGGCAATTTCAGCGTCGACCGCGATACTTCGGGCGATATCCGCAGCCGCGATGTCCAGGGCACGCTGACGCTGCCGATCGAGCGCTGACAGCAGCCCGAGTCGCGGCGCAGGCACCCGCCTGCGCCGCGCTTCACAATCCGCTGACCCGATCGCGGTTAGCATGCCCGGATGAAGCCTTGGCGCACGTTTTGCGTTTTTCTGCTGAGCCTGTTGCCTATCGCCGCGACTGCGGTGGAGTTTCTGCCAGCGCGCACAGCCGACAATCTGGTCAATCCGCACAAGGGCTATATGCTCTGGGGCACCACCTTTGCCGCAGATGGCGGACTGGACAACTTTTATGGTTCTCGGATATTCCACATCTACGTGCCCTGGCGCGAGGTGGAAACCTCGGATCAGATCTTTGACTGGGCAGGCTTCGAGCAGCGCCACCTGACACCGATCACGGCGGTCTATCCGGATGCGAGCTTTGTGCTGCGACTGGTTGCCGACTATCCCGACGGCCCCGGCAGCGGCATCAGCACCTATTACAGCGGTGGTCAGCCGAACCGCGACTATCCGCTGTTCCTGGAACAGGCGCCGCTGAATATTCCTGGCACCGACTACAGCAGCTGCAATGGCGACGGCCCCGGACGCACGCCGGCCTGGAACAACGCCAATATGCTGGCGCAGATGCAGCAACTGATCGACGCCTTTGCGGCGCGCTACGATGGCGACGCCCGGATCAGTGCGGTCCAGGTCGGACTGCTCGGGCTCTGGGGAGAATGGCATCAGTCCGGCTGCGATGCGCTGCAGCCGAGCACGGCGACCAAGCAGGCGGTGCGCGACCGCTTTCAGCAGGCCTTCGTCGATACGCCGCTGCAGACCCGCTATCCGCGTGCGGCGGATGTCGGCAGCACCGAGTTTGGCTTTCACGAGGACTACTTCCCGTCGTTTACCGCCAACTGCAATCTGTTCGCACCCGCCCTGCCCCTCTGCGACGACGGTGGCGACTGGAACATGGAGTGGGCATTCGCCAATCAGTCACCAGCGGCGCGCGACAACTGGCTGCTCAATCCGGTGTCCGGCGAAAGCCCGATCGCTGCTCAGAAAAACGTCTGGATTTCGCGCCAGTCCGATATCGAATCCCTGATCCGACTCTACCATTTCAGCTTTCTCGGGCCCGCAGGCAAGCATGAGGAAGCCGGCTTCGGAACGGCCCTGGCCGGCATCGCACGGACCCTCGGCTACAACCTGCATCTGGATCGCGTGGCGCTGCCCGATCCGATTGCCGTCGGCGCGAACTTCAACGTCGACGCTACCCTGGCGAACACCGGCAGCGCGCCGGTCTACCAGGATTTTGTGCTGCGGCTGGAACTGATCGACGGCGGCGGAATCAGCCGCTGGACGGGCGATTTCAGCCAGGATCCGCGTGCTGCGTTGCCGAATGCACCGCTGACCCTGAGCGGGGCATTTATTGTCCCTGGCACCATTTCGGCGGGTAGCTATTCGCTGCGCGCCAGTCTGCCCGCACTCGCCGGCGGGCGACCGCCGATCACGCTGCAGAGTGGTGCGCGCGATGCGGCCGGACGGGTCGTGCTTGGCAACATCCAGCTGATCGCGGCGGAGACTCCGCTGTTTGGCAATGGATTCGAGTAGTCGACAGATCGGGCTGACCATCGGGGCACGTCCGCAGGTGTGCCGGCAATTGGACTGACGTCATCACGCTGGTGCTGCCCCTGCACGGCTGCGCATCGGCCATAATCGCCACATGCTCAGTCTGCATGAATATCCGGATCCATCTTGAACGAGACCGAGGCGCGCAGCGTGATCTGGGTCCGCGCGCTTGAGCGCAGCGAGCTTGTGGGCAAGCTGATCACGGATGAGGAACGCGCGCAACTGGCACGCACCGCAGCCGAACTCACACGCTGGCAGTCGGCCGGACAGGGCGTTGCCGCCACCGCCGAAGCGTTTGTGGTGCAGCGCGCGATCCTGCTTGGCACCCGCATCGGCGAGAAATCGGCCGAGGCCGCGCGCCTGTTTCAACGGCTGCGCTGGCGTCCCTGGCTGGGCCTGCTGGCACCGTTGCTGGCCTTGCTGATCGGTGCGCTCGCCGAGCACATTGTCGATCGTCACCGGCTGAACCTGCTGGCTTTTCCGCTGCTGGCCCTGATCTTCTGGAACCTCGCGATCTATCTCTGGTTGCTGCTGCGCCTGCTGCGGCGCCAACCCGTTGCCGGTACCGGCAAGCCGGGTCCGCTGCACAGCGCGATCGCGCGTCTGGGCGCGCCCTTGCTGCGCAAGCCGCGGGCCGCTACAGCACAATGGCATGAGGACTTCATCCGCGACTGGATCACCCGCTCGGCTCCGCTGACCAGGGCGCGACTTGCCCGCATCCTGCACAGCTCGGCGGCGCTGCTGGCAATCGGCGCAGTGGCGGGCCTGTACCTGCGCGGGCTGTTGTTCGAGTATCGAGCCGGCTGGGAGAGCACCTTTCTCGACGCGTCGATGGTGCATGCGATCCTGTCGACCCTGCTGCAGCCGTTCGCCAGTCTGCTGGCGCAGCCGTTCCCGGATGTCGCGCAGATCGCGGCGCTGCGCTGGGATCGCGGCGATGGCGAAAACGCGGCAGCGTGGATCCATCTCTATACGCTTGCGGTGCTGCTGCTGGTCATCCTGCCGCGTCTCCTGCTTGCCGCGATCGCCTGGCTGCGCGAGCGTGCGCTGGCACGGCACTTTCCGCTCAGCCTGGACGATGCCTATTTCCGCCGGGCGCTGACGACCTGGCGCACGGCGCCGGCCTATGTGCGCGTGCGTCCCTACGCGTACACGCCAGACGAGCAGGCCGCCGAAGGGCTGCGTCGACTGATTCGGCAACAGTTTGGCGACGATGTGCAGCTGCACGTGTTTCCCGTCGTCGCCTTCGGCGATGAAGACACTGTGGAAACGCCGAAGGCAGAGGCATCACCGAGGGCTGATCTCGACATCGTGCTGTTCAATCTTGCCGCGACACCGGAACCGGAACATCACGGCGTATTGCTCGACCGCTTGCAGGCAAAGGGAAATCCCCGACTCGCTGTGCTGGTCGATGAATCCGCCTACCGGGCCCGCCTGGGTACACCAGCCACGGCGGCGCAACGACTCGGCGAGCGCCGTCAGGCCTGGACCGGGTTTGCTGCGGCGCGGGGTCTGATACTGAGTAGCGTTGATCTGCAGACCGGCGATCGCGCTGCCTTCGAGCAGGCGCTAAGCGGTCAGATCGCTGCGGCAGACGAGCGTGTCCATGCACATTGAATTGACCCTGGTCTCGCATACCAATGCCGGCAAGACCACGCTGGCGCGCACCCTGCTGCAACGCGATGTCGGTGAGGTACGCGACGCCCCGCATGTCACCGAGATCGCCGAAACCCATGTGCTGCTGCGCAGCGCCGAGGGCGACGAATTGCGGCTGTGCGATACGCCGGGATTCGGTGATTCTGTACGCCTGGCCAAACGCCTGCGCCAGGCCGACAACCCGATCGGCTGGCTGCTGCGCGAGGTCTGGGACCGCCATCGCAATCGACCGCTCTGGTGCAGCCAGCAGGCAGTGCAGGCGGCACGGGCCTCAGCCGACGTCGTGCTGTACGTGGTGAACGCCGCCGAGAATCCGCGCGATGCCGGATACGTCGCACCCGAACTGCAGATTCTCGGCTGGATCGGCAAGCCGGTGATTCTGCTGCTCAACCAGTCCGGACCAAAACGCAGCGCCCCGGAAGAGCGCGCCGAGGAAGCACGCTGGCGCGATTTTGTGGCCGAGCACCGTATTGTCCGCGAGGTGACGACGCTCGATGCCTTCGCACGCTGCTGGGTCCAGGAGGATGCCTTGTTTGCGCGCATCCTGCCGCTGCTGGCGGAAGATCGCCGCGCAGCTTTTTCGCGGCTGATGAAGGCATGGCGGGAACGTGGCCTGGTGCGATTCGCCAAATCCCTGGGCGTGCTCGCCACGCAGATCATGGCACTGGCGCGTGATCGCGAGACGGTCGCGCCGCTGGCCGAAGGTCGCGCGCGCGGCGCCCTGCGTGCCCTGGGACTGGGTCGCGCCATCACGGACGGCGCCAGCGAACTGGCGATGAAGGCACTGGCTGGACGCGCCGATCAAAAAATCCGCGCCAGCACCGACACCCTGATCCAGTTGCATGGCCTCGAAGGCGCAGCCGCGGCCAAGGTGCTGGCGCGGCTGAGCGCGCACTATGCCTGGACCGCACCCGCCAGTACCGGCAAGGCCGCCGCGGTGGGCGGCGTGGTCTCCGGTGCAGTGAGCGGACTGATCGCCGATCTCGCCAGCGGTGGCCTGTCACTTGGAGCCGGCCTGATTGCCGGCGCCCTGGTCGGTGCGCTCGGGGGTGCTGGTCTGGCCCGTGGCCACAATCTGGTGCGCGGCATCGATTCGAGCAGCGTGGCCTGGAGCGCCGAGTTCCTCAATGACCTGGTTCAATCCGCCCTGCTGCGCTATCTGGCGGTTGCCCACTTCGGACGCGGCCGCGGCGTCTACGAAGAGGACGAGGCCCCGGCGTTCTGGATTGCAGAAGTTGCCCGAGTGTTTGCGCCGCGGCAGCAGGTATTCGAAGCCTTCTGGGAGACCGCGCACTCGACGCCGGACGTCGACTACGCCGAGGCCGATCTGCGGCGGGTACTGACCGAAACCGCTGTCGATCTGCTCAATAGTCTCTACCCGTTTGCAGAGTTGTCGACAGACGAAATCGAGACATCGGCGTAGCAGCCCCAAGCGGCCCGACCGAGATGCTGGGGAAGACCGCGGTCGCGCCCCGGGGGCGCTCCCACAAAACACCGAGCGCCGTTCTGTGGGAGGCCCGATGCGGGCCGACCGAGGTGCTGGGTAAGACCGCGGTCGCGCCCCTGGGGCGCTCCTACAAAACGCCGAACGCGTTTCTGTGGGAGGCCCGATGCGGGCCGACCGAGGTGCTGGGGAAGACCGCGGTCGCGCCCCTGGGGCGCTCCCACAAAACACCAAGCGCCGTTCTGTGGGAGGCCCGATGCGGGCCGACCGAGGTGCCGGCTGAGACTACGGTCGCGCCCCTTGGGCGCTCCCACAAAAACACGCCGAACGCGTTTCTGTGGGAGGCCCGAAGCGGGCCGACCGAGGTGTTGGCTGAGACCGCGGTCGCGCCCCAGGGGCGCTCCCACAAAACGCCGAACGCGTTTCTGTGGGAGGCCCGATGCGGGCCGACCGAGGTGCTGGGTAAGACCACGGTCGCGCCCCTTGGGCGCTCCCACAAAAACACGCCGAACGCGTTTCTGTGGGAGGCCCGATGCGGGCCGACCGAGGTGCTGGGTAAGACCGCGGTCGCGCCCCTGGGGCGCTCCCACAAAACACCGAACGCCTTTCTGTGGGAGGCCCGATGCGGGCCGAGCGGGTTGCGCTGGTGGGGGCCTGATTGACCTGCCCAGGTGCGCGATGCCGTGAATGCTCTTCTATCCAGCAGGTTCCAGCGCGGTTGCCGGACCGGCACGATGACCGAGAACAGACTGGATGCCGCCATGCCACTTCACCCATTCCAGCGCCGATCCTGCCAGCACACCGACAGCAATCGCCATCGCCGAGTGAACCAGGGTCGGCCAGGCGAAGCCGAAGATCGAGCGCAGCCCGGGCACGAGCAGACACAATGCCACGGCCGCGCTGGCAATCAACGCGATCACCCAGAACGCCAGCCGCCGGCGACTGAAAAAGCCGCGCCAGGCGGCATGACGGCTGGCGTTGCTGCTGACCAGCATCAGGTTGCCCGCGGTCAACGCAAAAAACGCCAGCGTGCGACTGACATCATCGGCCAGTGTCTGCAGCGATACCAGATAGACACCCAGGCAGCCCAGCAGCAGCACCGCACCCTGCGCGGTCGCCAGCAGGAACTGGGCACGACCGATCAGGGACTCGTCCAGCGAACGCGGCGGCATCTTCATGATGTCGGCTTCTGCGGGTTGATTTTCGAACGCGATCGAGCACATCGGATCAATGATCATCTCGATCAGGACCACGTGCATGGGCAACAGCAGGGGCGGCAAGCCAAACAGCAGGGGCAGGACCGCCAGACCGGCGATCGGGATGTGAATGGCGACGATGTAGAGCATCACCTTGCGCAGATTGTCGAAGATGCGCCGACCCACGCGCACCGCCTCGACCAGATGTCCGAAATCATCATCAAGCAGCACCATGGCCGCAGCTTCCCGCGCGACGTCACTGCCACGCTGTCCCATCGCAATACCGATGTGCGCCGCCTTCAGCGCGGGCGCATCGTTGACGCCATCACCGGTCATCGCCACGACTTCTCCACGCGCCTTGAGCGCCTCCACCAGACGCAGCTTCTGCACCGGCTGAATGCGCGCATAGACATCGCTGCGCATCACCACGTCGGCGAGTGCCGCATCGTCCATCGCGGCCATCTGCTTGCCGACCAGCACATCGGAATGGCGGGCGATGCCGGCTTGTCCCGCGATCGCGCGGGCGGTCTCCGGAAAATCACCGGTGATCATCTTCACCTCGATCCCGGCCGACTGCGCCTGTGCAATTGCCTCGGGAACGCTGGCACGCAGCGGATCCTCGAATCCGATCAGCCCTTGCCAGCTGAAGTCGAAATCATGCTGATCGTCGGGAAGCACAGTCTGATCGGTACTGCCGGCAGCGACCGCCAGAACGCGCAAGCCATCACGGGCCATCTCGGCGACGCGCTGCATCCATGCGCTGGTCTCCTGCTCGCTGAGATGGCAGAGGTCGGCGATCGCCTCCGGCGCACCCTTGCTGGCGATTTCACGGCGACCCGAGGGTGAAGACCAGACCTGGGACATGGCCAGCAGTTCGGGGGTAAGTCCGTATTCCTTTTCCAGCGGCCAGGCCGAGTGCAGATGCTCGGTGTGCGTCAAGGTACCGATCGCCAACTGGCCCACAGCCAGGTCCATCGGGTCGTAGGTGTGCAAGCGCGCAGCCAACTGCGCATACTCGACGAGCCGGTGGAATGCTTCCGGCAACTCGCTCTCGGCGCCCGTCAACTGCAGGGTGTCCGAGCCGATATCGAGACGGCGGATACGCATACGGTTTTCGGTCAGGGTCCCGGTCTTGTCCACGCAGAGCACGGTGGCCGCGCCCAGTGTTTCGATCACCGCCGAACGCCGCGCCAGCACCTTGACCTGGGCCAGGCGCCAGGCGCCGATGGCAAAGAACACCGTAAGCGCCAGCGGAAACTCCTCGGGCAACAGCGCCATCGCCAATGCAATGGCGCTGAGCAGTCCGTGCATCCACTCGCCGCGTCCTAGCCCGTAGAACAGCAGCAGACCGAGGCTGATCACCGTAGCGAACAGGCCGAACAGACGCACCAGCTTGCCGGTATTGCGTTGCAGCCGGGTCGGCTCGGAGCTGATGCCGGATAGCGACTTGCCGATTGCGCCAGCGCGTGTATGCATACCGGTCGCGGTGACCAGCGCCATGCCCTCGCCATCAGTGACCAGGGTACCCGAGTAAACGCCGGGTACGTCGTCGCCACCGGGCTCCATGGCATCGTCTGACCAGGTCGCGCTGGTTCGCGCGCGCTTGCGCACAGGAACGCTCTCCCCGGTCAGCAGCGATTCGTCGATGGTCAGGGCCCGACAGCTGAGCAGCACGCCGTCGGCCGCGACACGCTCGCCAGCGTCCAATAGCAACAAATCCCCGGGAACCAGCTCGGCACCTGGAATGCGCTGGGTGTGGCCATCGCGCACCACATTCGCCATCGGTGCGCCAAGCGCGCGCAAGGCCTCCAGCGCGCGCTCGCTGCGCCGCTGTTGCAGAATGACGAGAGTGACCGTGAGCGCGGCAAAAAATCCGAGCAAGGCGCCCTCGGCCAGATCACCCAGCAACAGATAGACCGCTGCCGCGAGCAGCAGCAGCAGGAGCATCGGCTCGCTGAGTACGATACGCGCTGACTGCCAGAAATTTCTGCGCGTTCGCGCATCGATGACGTTGCGGCCGTGCGTCACCAACCGTGAAGCCGCCTCGGCACTGCTCAGTCCGGAAGTGACGCTGGCCTGGTCCATCAACTCACTCCCCCAAAGCGGAATGACAAGCGCGGTGCGAGGCCAGCTGGAGCGCGTGCACGACCCAGACGGCTGCATCGGGCCAGATCATGAGCTGCGCCGGCGGTAGCCACCGTCCACTGAATTGACTGTGGCAACCGGGCAAGCATGCTGTCCCGCGCGCTGGCCGTCATCTCAGTGCGCTGTATAGCCGCCGTCAATCACCAACTCGGAGCCGGTAATGAATCCGGATTCGTCCGAAGCGAGATACACGACAGCCCAGGCGATGTCATCGGGTTTCCCCATGCGGCCCAGCGGATGCAGCCTGGCCACGTCGGCCCGCGCCTGGTCCATGTCGGCTGCGCCACTGTCGCGCAGATGCTGTTCCACCATGGGCGTCCAGATGAAGCCGGGATGGATGGAGTTGCAACGGATTCCGGCGTCGGCGTAGATCATCGCGTCGGTCTTGGTCATCAGACGCACCGCGCCCTTGGAGGCATGATAGGGAGGCACATCGGCCGCGCCGACCAGTCCGTAAATCGACGACAGATTGATGATGCTGCCGCCGCCAGCGCGTTTCATGTGCGGAATCGTGTGCTTGACGCAGAAGAACACGCCCTTGACGTTGACGGCCTGGACGCGATCCCACTCGGCCTCGGTGATCTCATGCGTAGGCCGATTGGTGCCCGCAATTCCCGCGTTGTTGACAAGTACGTCAATGCGACCGAAGTGCCGCGCCGCTTCCTCAATGGCGATGCGCACGCTGTCCTCGCGGGCCACATCGACATGCCAGTAGCGTACCGACGCGCCCAGCAGGGCAAGTTCTGCGGCGAGGGCCGCGCCGGCCTCGTCCAGCACATCGAACAGGGCCAGGCGGGCACCCTCTTCGGCCAGTCGCAGTGCACAGGCACGGCCGATGCCCAATGCGGCCCCGGTTACGATGCAGGCTTTGTCCTTGACACGATGCATGGCAGGCTCCCAGGCGACACTGCGGGGATGCAGCAGGGACATCATCAACCATCGCCAAAGCCGTGGATTGATCGAGGTCAATCGGCTGATGGCAACGTCCCTTGCTGTGGTCAATCGCCGCGGGCGCCCGAGTCGAATGGATCCTGCCAGCTTGAGACCGCGGTCGCGCCCCGGGGGCGCTCCTACCAAGCGCGCCGAACGCGTTTCTGTGGGAGGCCCGATGCGGGCCGACCGAGGTGCTGGCTGAGACCGCGGTCGCGCCCCTGGGGCGCTCCTACAAAACGCCGAACGCGTTTCTGTGGGAGGCCCGATGCGGGCCGACCGAGGTGCTGCGGAAGACCGCGGTCGCGCCCCGGGGGCGCTCCCACAAAACACCAAGCGCCGTTCTGTGGGAGGCCCGATGCGGGCCGACCGAGGTGCTGGG
>JALHNO010000023.1:23001-71593 GCA_022843465.1 Pseudomonadota bacterium
GCCCGATGCGGGCCGACCGAGGTGCTGCGGAAGACCGCGGTCGCGCCCCGGGGGCGCTCCCACAAAACACCAAGCGCCGTTCTGTGGGAGGCCCGATGCGGGCCGACCGAGGTGCTGGGCAAGACCACGGTCGCGCCCCTTGGGCGCTCCCACAAAACACCGAGCGCCGTTCTGTGGGAGGCCCGATGCGGGCCGACCGAGGTGCTGCGGAAGACCGCGGTCGCGCCCCGGGGGCGCTCCCACAAAACACCAAGCGCCGTTCTGTGGGAGGCCCGATGCGGGCCGACCGAGGTGCTGGGTAAGACTACGGTCGCGCCCCTTGGGCGCTCCTACAAAACGCCGAACGCGTTTCTGTGGGAGGCCCGATGCGGGCCGACCGAGGTGCTGGGTAAGACCGCGGTCGCGCCCCGGGGGCGCTCCTACAAAACGCCGAACGCGTTTCTGTGGGAGGCCCGATGCGGGCCGACCGATGTGCTGGGTAAGACCGCGGTCGCGCCCCGGGGGCGCTCCTACAAAACGCCGAACGCGTTTCTGTGGGAGGCCCGATGCGGGCCGACCGATGTGCTGGGTAAGACCGCGGTCGCGCCCCGGGGGCGCTCCTACAAAACGCCGAACGCGTTTCTGTGGGAGGCCCGATGCGGGCCGACCGATGTGCTGGGTAAGACTACGGTCGCGCCCCTGGGGCGCTCCCACAAAGCGCCGAACGCGTTTCTGTGGGAGGCCCGATGCGGGCCGACCGCGGTGCTGGGTAAGACCGCGGTCGCGCCCCGGGGCGCTCCTACAAAGCGCCAAGTGCAGTTCTGTGTTTGTTGGGCTTGGCTTGATTTCGATCAATTGCAGGCGCGCATATCGTGGCTAGTCTGCTGGCATGAATACGACCGCCCGCTTCGATGCCGACCTGCTGCGCCGTTACGACCGGCAGGGGCCGCGTTACACCTCGTATCCGACCGCGCCGCAGTTCAGCGAAGCGTTTGACGAAGACGCCTACCGCGATGTCGCAAGGCGCAGCAACGACGACCCCATCCCGCGTCGGCTGTCGCTGTACGCGCATATGCCGTTTTGCCAGAGCCCCTGCTTCTACTGTGGCTGCAATCGCATCATCACCCGCGATCCGGCGCGCGCCGAGGCTTACCTTTCGCGGCTGGTGCGCGAGGTCAGCATGGTCGCGCCGCTGTTCGACCGAGACCGCGATGTCGTCCAGTTGCATCTCGGCGGTGGCACGCCGAACTTCTTCACGGCCGCGCAACTGCGCGAACTGGTCGACTGCCTGCATCGGCATTTTCACTTCAGCGAACGCGCCGATCGCGATATCTCGATCGAACTCGACCCCCGTTTTGTCGACGCCGATAGTATCGCGGCACTGGCCGCCATGGGATTCAACCGCGCCAGTCTGGGTGTACAGGATTTCGACCCGCAGGTGCAGGCCGCGGTCAATCGCGTGCAATCCGTGGAGCAGACACTGGCGGTAGTCGCCGCCTGTCGGCAAAACGCGTTCAGTTCGATCAATATCGATCTGATCTACGGCCTGCCGGGTCAGAACGCCGCCGGCTTTGGGCGCACACTGGACATCGTGATCGCGGCCCGTCCCGACCGGCTTGCCGTCTACAGCTATGCGCATCTGCCGCAGATGTTCAAGGCTCAGCGCCAGATCGACGAGACCCTGCTGCCGGATGCGGAGCGCAAGCTGGGCCTGCTGCAACTTGCCATCGAGAAGCTGACCGCCGCCGGCTACCAGTACATCGGCATGGACCATTTTGCGCTGCCCGCAGACGAACTGTCGGTCGCACTGGAACGCGGTTCCCTGCATCGAAACTTCATGGGCTACACCACGCACGCCGAATCCGATCTGATTGGCCTCGGGGTCAGTGCGATCAGCCATATCGGTGACAGCTACAGCCAGAATCCACGCGATCTGAGCCTGTGGGAGCACGCCATCGACAACGGGCGCCTGCCGGTCTGGCGCGGCATGCAGATGGGCCGCGACGATCTGGCGCGCGCCGAATTGATCCAGCGCCTGATGTGCCAGGGCGTAGTCGATATCGCCGCGCTGGAGTCGCGCCATGACCTTGATTTCGGCGCGTACTTTCGCGCCGACCTGGTGCGGCTGCACCCGCTGGTCGCCGATGGCCTGGTCGAATACGACGGCGAGGAACTGCGTGTCACCAGCCGCGGACGCATGCTGGTGCGAAACATCGCCGCGTGCTTCGATCACTACCTGCACCAGCCCACTGCGCAGCCCTTGCGCTACTCCAGAGTCATCTAGCCGTGCCAGTCAAGATCACGCGATGAACAGCGCAGCCCTCAGCCGGGTCCGACATTCCCCGATCGTCGACGATGGCGATGAACTCCGATTCTGCACCACCTGCGCGTTCTCTGAAGCCTGCCTCTCGCAGGGCTACGACAAGTCGGCGCTGGGTGAATTGCATGTCCTCGTCGAACACGTCGGGCCCTACCGCGAGGGCGATCATCTGTTTCGCGAGGGCGATCCCTTTACGGCCATCGCCGCCGTGCGCGCGGGTACGGTGAAGACCTATGTGCTCGATGAATCCGGCCGCGAGCAGGTGCTTGGCTTTTTCCTGCCGGGCGAAGTGATCGGTCTGAATGCCATTCATCAGGCACGTTATCCCTGCAATGCCATCGCCCTGGATACCGTGGCCCTGTGCCGGTTTTCATTTCCGCGGATGGCAGTGCTGGCGAGCCGCATGCCCGGCCTGCAGGCGCAGTTGTTCCGTCTGCTCTCGATGGATATCGGCAAGGCTGCCCTGCTCGCCGGCGACTACTCGGCCGATGAGAGAATGGCGGCGTTCCTGGTCTCACTCTCCTTGCGTTACGCCCGCCGCGGCTTTTCTCCGACACGATTCCGGCTGACGATGGCGCGCACGGACATGGCCAACTATCTGCGACTGGCAGCCGAGACGGTCAGCCGCGTGCTGCGCCGATTCCAGGACGATGGACTGCTGACCGTCGAGCGTCGCGAACTGGAAATTCTCGATCTGCCACGCCTGCAAGGTCTGGCGCGATCGGTACTGCGCGATTGATCCCATCCATCGAGCACCCGCACGGCGCAAGGAGCAGACATGGACCTGATCGAACTGAAAAACTTCCTGCTGTGGAATCTGGGCTTCAATTACCTGATCCTGCTGATCTGGTTTGGCGCCTTCGTGTTCGCCCGTGATGCAATCTTCCGTCTGCATTCGCGCTGGTTCGCACTCGATCGCGCCCAGTTCGATCTGATCCACTATGCCGCGATGGCGATCTACAAGATCGGCATCCTGCTGTTCATCGCCGGACCGCTGCTTGTACTCCTGCTGATGCCCACCGACGCACCTTAGCGAAGAGACCAGACGATTGGGCGCCAGCTTGATCCATGTCAGTGCATGAGGTTACAACCAGCGACACCATGACCGGGTCTACCAACGAGGATCGACGTCATGGACCAAACGCGGAAACTCTGGATCTGGCTGGGTGCCCTGCTGGCATCGAGTTTTTCGGTGCTGCTATGGATGGGCGGCGAGATACATCGCGAGGCACCCCCGATGCCGGACTCGGTGGTCACCGAGCAGGGTACGCTGGTGTACACGCGCGCCGATATCGAAACCGGTCGTACCGTCTGGCAGAGCATGGGTGGCCAGCAACTCGGATCAATCTGGGGACACGGCGCCCTGGTTGCGCCAGACTGGAGTGCCGACTGGTTGCATCGTGAAACCGAGGCAAGACTCGAACTGCGGGCCCAGCGTGCCCATGCCCAGTCCTATGCGACGCTGAGCGCGGGCGAGCAGGCAAAACTTCAGGCCGAGCTGCAACCGGCGATCCGCCGCAATACGTATGACGCCGACAGCGGCGATTTGGTCATCGATCAGGAACGTGCCGACGCCATTGCACAGGTGGCCGCGCACTACATCGGCCTGTTTGGCGCCGAGCCCGCCAGCGAGGAACTGCGCGAAGCCTATGCGATGAAGAACAACACGGTCGACACGCCCGAGCATCGCCGGCAGTTGACCGCGTTCTTCTTCTGGACCGCGTGGGCGGCCGCAAGCGAGCGCCCCGGCAGCACCACGAGCTACACCAACAACTGGCCGTACGAACCCTTGGCGGGAAATACCGCAACCCCGAGCGCCTTCCTTTGGACCGTATTCAGTGTGCTCTTCATGATCGCCGGCATTGGTCTGCTGGGCTGGCACTACGCGGTCTACCACGGTCGCGATCCGGCGCCACCGCCGCCTGCACACGACCCCTTGCAGGCACTCACCATCACGCCATCGATGAAGGCAACGGCAAAATATTTCTGGCTGGTGATTGCGCTGTTTCTGGTACAGATCCTGCTCGGTGCAACGACCGCGCACTTCCAGGTCGAAGGCCGCGAGTTCTATGGCATCCAGCTGGCCGATGTGCTGCCCTACGCGCTGACCCGTAGCTGGCACACCCAGTTGGCGGTGCTCTGGATCGCCACTGCCTGGCTCGGTACCGGGCTCTATATCGCACCAGCGATTTCCGGCCATGAACCCAGGTACCAGCGCGCCGGCGTCAACTTCCTGTTCGCCTGCCTGGTGCTGATCGTGGTCGGTGCCTTCACCGGCCAATGGTTTGCGGTGATGCAGAAGCTCGGCCTGGCCAACAACTTCTGGTTCGGTCATCAGGGTTGGGAATACGTCGATATCGGACGCTTCTGGCAGATCTTCCTGTTCATTGGACTGATGCTCTGGCTGGTGCTGATGGGGCGGGCACTGTGGCCCTCACTGCGCCGCCGCGACGAGATGAGTTCGATCGTCGGACTGCTGTTCCTTTCCACAATTGCCATCGGCCTGTTCTACGGCGCTGGCCTGATGTGGGGCGAACACAGCCATCTGTCGATGGTCGAGTACTGGCGCTGGTGGGTGGTGCATCTCTGGGTGGAAGGCTTCTTCGAGGTGTTTGCGGTGGCGGTGATGAGCTTCCTGTTCGTCAAGCTCGGCCTGGTGCGCGCACGCAGTGCAACCGTGAACGTGCTGTTCGCCACCATCATCTTCATGGCCGGTGGCGTGCTCGGTACCTTCCATCATCTTTACTTCACCGGCACCACGACAGCCGTGGTGGCGCTCGGTGCCTCGTTCTCCGCGCTCGAGGTGGTACCGCTCGCCTTCATCGGCATGGAAGCCTACGAGAACTGGAATCACAGCCAGGCGACGCCGTGGATGGCACGCTACCGCTGGCCGATCATGTTCTTCCTCGCGGTCTCGTTCTGGAATCTGGTCGGCGCCGGACTGTTCGGCTTCCTGATCAACACACCGCTTGCGCTGTACTACATGCAGGGCCTGAATCTGACCGCACTGCACGGCCACACCGCACTGATGGGTGTCTACGGCATGCTCGGCATCGGCCTGCTGCTGTTCTGCCTGCGGGGGCTGAAACCGCAGGCGATCTGGAGTTCTGCGCTGCTGCGTCGAAGCTTCTGGTCGTTCAACATCGGGCTCGCCCTGATGGGCTTGCTGACGCTGTTGCCGCTGGGTCTGCTGCAACTGAATGCAGCGCTCGAGAACGGCTACTGGTACGCGCGATCCGCCGAATTCATGGGCCGCCCGATCGTCGATGTGCTGGTCTGGATGCGTGTGCCAGGCGATACCATCTTCTCGATCGGCGCCCTGCTGCTGGGCTGGTTCGTGTTGCGACTCTGGATCGCGCCACGCAGCGAGCCGCAGGCGGTAGGCGTGGGCGTGACCAGCGCCGTCTGATGCAACCCGATCCGGCGCGTGTCGAGGCAACTCGCCTGGGCACGCGCCGGCGTTTCCGTTCCTGGTCATCCGCGATGACCGAACCCATCGTCTGAGTCCCGCGAAATGACGCCAAGCATCAGCGAACGCAGCAACCTGCCCTCCCTGCAGCAGCTGGCAGCGGCCCCGCATCGCCTGCTGTTCCTGGCAGGTGCTGCCAATGTACTGCTGGCGATGCTGTGGTGGACGCTGTGGCTGGCGAGCAGCCGGATGCAGCTGGCGTGGATGCCGCAACCCGATCTTCCTGCGGGCTGGGCGCATGCCATTGTCATGCAGTACCAGGTACTGCCACCTTTCATGTTTGGATTTCTGCTGACGGTATTTCCGCGCTGGATGGGTCTGCCGGCACTCACGCACTGGCATTACCTGCCGGTAGGCATCGGCCTGCTCGGTGGCCAGGTGCTGGTCCTGATCGGGCTCTGCGGCTACCCGCATCTGGTTTATCTGGGCATGCTGCAGACACTCGCCGGCTGGATCGCCGGACTGGCATTTCTGGTCGGTCTGCTGTTGCGCGATCGCCAGACCACCTGGCATGCGATTGCATGCAGCGCGGCATTGGGATTCGGGCTGATTGGTCTTCTGCTGACGATCGCCTATCTGCATACCCAGGATCCGCGATTGCTGTTTGCGTCGATCAAGTTCGGCAGCTTCGGACTGCTGCTGCCGATTTATGTGACGGTGGCGCACCGCATGTTTCCGTTCTTCGCCAGCGCTGCACTGCCGGGACATCAGGGCTGGCGGTCGCTACCCTGGCTTGCCGCATTCTGGTCGCTGTGTCTGGCCCATCTCGGGCTTGAACTGATTCATGGCTATGCCTGGCTGTGGCTGGTCGACCTGCCGCTGATGCTGCTGGCGAGCTACTGGCTCTGGCGCAACTGGCCGCGCGCAGGCAACGCCAATCTGCCGCTGCTGCTACGGGTATTGTTCCTCGGCTATGCCTGGCTGCCACTGGCCTTGCTGCTGTACAGCCTGCAGAGCGCGTGGTTTTGCTTCGACGGCGCGTTTGTTCTGGGTCGCGCACCGGCGCATGCACTCTTCATCGGTTTCTTTGGCAGCATCCTGGTGGCGATGGTTACGCGGGTCACCCAGGGGCATTCGGGGCGCGTGCTCGAATTCGGAGCGACCGCGGTGTTCGCCTTTGTCCTGATCCAGCTCACTGCCGTGGTCCGCCTGCTCGCCGAGCTGCGCCAGCAACCGATCATGTGGCAGGTGGCAGCAGGCACACTCTGGTTGCTGGCCTTCCTGCCCTGGGTGGCGCGATCCGCGTGGATCTATCTGACACCGCGGCGCGACGGTCAGCCCGGATGAGCCGGCAACGCGGAGGCGATCGAGCATGATGACCTACTACGCCGAGATCAAATATGTACACGTCGCCGCGGTGCTGGCGAGCGGCCTGCTGTTTCTGCTGCGCGGCACACTGATGCTGTCCGGATCAGCGCGGCATGGTTCCGCTGCGCTGCGCTATCTGAGCTACAGCATCGATACCGTCTTGTTGACCGCTGCCCTGATGCTGCTGACCATCCTGCCTGCCGCGATGTTCGGCAACGGCTGGCTGCTGGTGAAGATGGTCCTGCTGGTGGGCTATGTGGTACTCGGATCGCTGGCCCTCAAGCGCGGCGCCACCCGGTTGATCCAGCGCCGCTGTTTCTTCTTGGCGGTGATGGTCTACGTCTTCATGCTGGGCATTGCCCGCGCGCACCATCCGCTTGGATTCCTGTCTGGCCTGCTGCACTGAACAGATACCGCATCGTGCGCGACGATCTGAATCCGGATTGACTCAGGTCAAGGTGCCGAACCGGGCGCAGGCGCATCGTGGCCACATGCACCCACTGCGCCAATGAGGCCCCCATGAAAACGCACACGCGAAGAATGCTTGTTCTGGTCATGATGCTGACGCTTGCCGCTTGCCAACAGCCCGCGCCTGTCACCGCCGCTCCAGAAGACACGGGCGGCTCGGCCAAGGGAGACTTCGGTCCACCCGTGGGCGAGCCGATCGAAGCGATCCTGACCGCTCCGCCCCTGGTGCCACCCGCCACGGGCCGCAAGCAGCCCGCCAAGGTGGTCGTCAATCTGGAAGTGCGGGAAATCGAGAAGGAAATCAGTGAGGGCGTGACCTACACGTTCTGGACCTTCGGCGGCACAGTGCCCGGAAGCTTCATCCGCATACGCCAGGGCGATACGGTGGAGTTTCATCTGAACAATCACCCCGATTCGAAGATGCCGCACAACATCGACCTGCATGCGGTGACCGGTCCGGGTGGTGGTGCCGCATCCAGCTTCACGGCACCTGGACACAGCTCGCAGTTCACCTTCAAGGCGCTCAATGCCGGCCTCTATGTCTATCACTGCGCCACCGCCCCGGTCGGCATGCACGTGGCCAATGGCATGTACGGCCTGATCCTGGTCGAGCCGCCCGAAGGTCTGCCTGCAGTCGACAAGGAGTACTACGTGATGCAGGGCGATTTCTACACCGTCGGCAAGTACCGTGAGAAGGGACTGCAACCATTCGATATGCAGAAGGCGATCGAGGAGAACGCCACCTATGTGCTGTTCAACGGCTCGGAAGGCGCCCTGCTGGGTGACAACGCGCTACCGGCGAAAGTCGGCGAGACGGTACGGCTTTATGTCGGCAATGGCGGACCCAACCTGAGCTCGAGCTTTCATGTGATCGGTGAGATCTTCGACAAGGTCTGGTTCGAGGGCGGCACCCGGTATCAGGAAAACGTGCAGACCACGATGGTGCCTGCGGGCGGCTCGGCCATCGTCGAGTTTCGTGCGGAAGTACCTGGAACCAGTGTGATCGTCGACCACGCCCTGTTCCGCGCTTTCAACAAGGGTGCGCTGGGCATGCTCAAGTTCGAGGGACCGGAAGACAAGACGATTTACTCCGGCAAGGAGATCGACAGTGTCTATCTCGGCGACAAGGCAGCCAGCGCTGCACCGGTGGCCGCCGCCGCACAGGCCGCCGCCACCGGCGCGTTGACACTGGAACAGCAGGTCAAGTCCGGCGAGGCGCTGTTTGCCGGCACCTGCTCGACCTGCCACCAGAGCAACGGTGCCGGCTTGCCGAACGTGTTCCCGCCGCTGGCCAAGTCGGACTATCTCAATGCCGACAAGGACCGCGCCATCGCCATCATTCTCAATGGCCTCAGCGGTCCGGTCACCGTCAATGGCGCCTCGTACAACTCGGTAATGCCGCCGATGAGTCAGCTCAACGACGACGAGATCGCCAATATCCTGACCTATACCTACAACAGCTGGGACAACGCAGGCGGGCAGATATCGGCGGCGGATGTGGCGCGCGTACGCGCTGCTACGCCGAGACCCGAAGGCGCGGCGCACTGAGGACAATGACGATGCGTCTGCTGCCGCTGGCCATGCTGATGGTGCCCGCACTGGGCCTGGCCGGCGGTGGCTATGTCACATTGCCTGGTGGCAGTTACAAGAGTGTGCTCGCCTACGAAGACACCGGCGGAACCGTCACGCTGGCGCCCTTCGAGTTGATGAAACGGCCGGTGACCAATGCCGAGTTTCTCAAATTCGTCCGCCGCCTGCCGCAGTGGCAGAGGGATCGGGTTCCCAGTGTGTTCGCCGAGTCGCGCTATCTGGCGCATTGGGCGTCGGCAACGGCACTGGGCAGTGCCGCCCTGCCTGAGCAACCGGTAGTGATGGTCAGCTGGTTTGCGGCCTCTGCGTACTGCGAGGCCGCAGGCGCGCGTCTGCCGACCTGGAACGAATGGGAGTACGCCGCGGCCGCCGATGCCACGCGCGCCGATGCACGTGCCGATCCGGCGTGGCGCGAGCAGATCCTGAGCTGGTACGCCAAGCCCTCGAATCAGCCCCTGGCTGAAGTCGGACAGTCACCCGCAAACCACTACGGCGTGCAGGATCTGCACGGCCTGGTCTGGGAGTGGACCGAGGACTATGCGTCGATGCTGGTCTCGGCGGACAACCGCACCCAGCAGGAACAGGATCGATTGCAGTTCTGCGGCGCCGGCGCAATCGCGATGGATGACCGCGAGAACTATGCCGTGCTGATGCGGGTAGCCCTGCTGTCGAGCATGGAGGCAGCGAACCTGACGTCGAACCTTGGATTCCGCTGCGCACGATCCATCGATGAGGGCACGCCATGAAAATCCTGATCATGCTGCTGGCCCTGGCGTTGATGGTGGCGACCGCCGAGGTCCGCTGCGCCGAAGCAGCTCTGCCGCAGCAGTCGGTCTACCAGTTGGGCGACAGCTTCAGCGATCACAACGGCCAGGACTTTGCACTGGCGTCGCGCCGGGGCAAGCCACAGCTGGTCGCAATGTTTTACACATCCTGCCGCTACGTCTGTCCGCTGATCATCGACAGCGCCAAGGCGGTCGAACACAGCCTGGATGCCGACCAGCGTCAGCATCTGCAGGTACTGCTGATCAGCATGGACCCGGATCGCGATGACGTGGCGGCACTGAAGGCGACGGCGCAAGCGCGCAGGCTCGACAGCAGCCGCTGGACGCTGGCGCGCACCAGTCGGGATGGCGTGCGCCGGGTCGCCGCCCTGCTCGGGGTGCGCTATCGCGCCCTGGCCGACGGTGAATTCAACCATACCAGTGCCCTGGTCCTGCTCGACATTGACGGGCGCGTACTGGCACGCACCGAGAAACTGGGTACTGCGCCGGATCCGGCATTCATGCAGCAGGTGCGTGCTGCGCTCGGCAGCCAGCATGCGACAGCGCCACACGCGGGGTCGGCGCCGGACTGATCCAGTCGCCGGCTGCGGCCGCCTTTGGAACAGCGCGATCCGGCTAGAATCGGGGTCCGCCAATGCAGGGAACCCGATGCCGAACGTCACACCTACGCCCAGTGCCGAAGCGCTGCAGCCACCGCGTGTGCTGATCGTCGACGACGACGCGGCGATCCGCGAACTGGTCCGCCGCTATTTCGAGCGCAGCGGATTTGTGGTCTCTGATGCCGGCGATGCAACGCAGGCGCGCGCCGCGCTCGACCGTGAGCAAATCGATCTGGTGCTGCTCGATATCGGCCTGCCGGGCGAAGATGGTCTGACCCTGACCCGCTATCTGCGCGAACACTGGCATGGTGCCGTCATCATCATCAGCGGACGCGGCGATCCGATCGAACGCATCATCGGACTGGAAGTCGGCGCCGATGACTATCTTGCCAAGCCGTTCGATCTGCGCGAACTGCTGGCGCGGGCGCGCAGTGTGTTGCGACGTCTGCAGGCGCCAGCGGCAGCGACCGCGCGCGAACCGGCGCAGCCACGCAGCTACGCCTTTGCCGGCATGCGGATCGAACCGGATGCACGCCGACTGATCGGCCACGACGGTGACGAAATTGCACTGACCACGGGCGAATTCGATCTGCTGATCATCCTGGTCGAGCAGGCCAATCGTGCCCTGTCGCGCGAGCATCTGATGCAGAGACTGCATGGCCGCGAAGCAGGGCCCTTCGATCGCGCGATCGATGTGCAGATCGGCCGCTTGCGGCAGAAGATCGAGCGCGATCCGAGCCAGCCGGATCTGATCCGCTCGGTACGTGGCGTTGGCTACCTGTTCTCCTGCCCGGTGCAACGCCGATGACCGAAGGCATGCTCGACGAGCTGTTCAATCTGGTGCCTGACGCGATGCTCATCGTCGATGCCGCCGGCACCATCGTCCTCGCCAATCCACAGGCCGAGCGCCTTTTCGGTTACACCGGGGGCGCACTCAACGGGCTGCGCGTGGAAGCCTTGATGCCGGAAGCGGCGCGCGGGCGGCACGATGCCCATCGTGCCCGCTATATGGCCAATCCGCGCCTGCGTCCGATGGGCAGCAGCGGTCAGACCCTGGTCGGGCAACGGCTCGATGGCAGCCAGTTCCCGGTCGAGATCGCGTTGGGACCCATCCGTAGCGAGGAAGGCACCCGCTACCTGGCCTCGGTACGTGATATCTCCGAAACCCAGCGCGCACGCCAGGTGCTGCTGCGCGCCCGCTACGACAAGCTGGTGGCGCGGGTGGGCCAACTTGGTCTGGAAGCCAGCGTCGAAGATGAGGTGATCGCCGGGTTGCCGCGGGAACTGGCGGATACGCTGGCGGTGGAAGCGGTGGCGATTGTCTTTCTGCCAGGCGCGCAACGCAGCGCCGGCATGCGCGCCGCGGTCGGTTTCGATGTCGAGCTCGATCTGCAACAGCCGTGGACGCCCGGCGGTGGCAGTCTGGCTGAGGCGATCACGCGCGCCGACCGCGTGCTCGTGGAACAGTACCGCGACGGCGAAGCCGCCCAGTTCTGGCTGAAGGCCGGGTTTCACAGCAGTGTCCTGGTGCCGCTGATTGATCGGGAGCGTCCGCTGGGCGCCTTGATCGCCCTGTCATCGCGACCCGGTCAATTCGATCACGATGCGCTGCATTGTCTGCAATCGGTCGCCAATCTCTTGTCCTCGCTGATCCAGCGGCGCCGCTCGGAAGAACAACTGGCACATGCGCAGCGACTCGAAGCCGTCGGCCAGTTGACCGGCGGCATCGCGCACGACTTCAATAACCTGCTGACTGTGGTCTCCGGAAATCTGCAGTTGCTTGAACTCGGCCATGGCGAGGACAGCGAGGCAATGGAATACATTGCCAGTGCCCAGCGCGCGGTCGCCAATGGCGCCGCCTTGACCGGCAAACTGCTGGCCTTTGCCCGCCGTCAGCGGCTGACGCCCAAGGTCATCGAACCGGCACCGCTGCTGCGTGAACTCGGCACCATGCTGAGCCGCACGCTCGGCGATCTGGTCAGGCTGGATATCCAGTGTGCCGACGACGCCGCCGCGATCTATGCTGACGCGGCCCAGCTGGAATCGGCCCTGCTCAACCTTTCGCTCAATGCCCGTGACGCCATGCCACGCGGTGGCAACCTCAGCATCAAGGTACGCGAGGAACAGGTTGCAGACGAAGCCAGTCAACTCGAATTGCTGGCGGGCCATTATCTGGTTTTCAGCATTGCCGATACCGGGCATGGCATGACGCCGGAAGTGCTGACCCACGCCTTTGAACCCTTCTTCACGACGAAGGGTGCCGGCAAGGGCAATGGCCTTGGCCTGAGCATGGTCTATGGCTTTGTCCGTCAGAGCGGCGGCCAGGTCAGGGCGGAGAGTCGGCTCGGCTATGGCACTCGCATCGACCTGTATTTCCCGGTCGCCACCGACAAGCAGGATCAGGCCAAGGCCAGCGCAGTGAAATCGCCAGGCAGCCGCGGTCATGAACGGATTCTTGTGGTCGAGGACGAGCCCGCAGTACTCAGCATTGCCGTGGCCTTCCTGCGTTCACTGGGCTACGAAGTCTCGGCTGTCGCGGACGCGAGCGCTGCGCTGGTGCAGCTGCAGGAAGACCCGCGCATCGCCATGATATTCACCGATGTCGCACTGGGCACCGGGATGAGTGGACGCGAACTCGCAGCAGCCGCACGCCAGCTACGACCCAGGCTGCCGGTGCTGCTGACCTCGGGCTACGAGCATGAGGGCCCGCACGGAATCGGCGCGGATGCCGATGGTCTGGAGTTGCTGCGCAAGCCCTACCGGATCGAGGAACTCGCCGAGCGGATCCGCTTCCTGATCGATGCAGACGGGCCTAGGTGAGCGTTGACCATCGCTGCGCGCCTGGCACGCGGCGATGATCAATGACCCGATCAGCAGGCGGTGCCCAGGGAGTCGCGCAGCGCGCCGGGATCGAGCAAACGGACTTCGCGGCGGTCGACGCTGATCAGCGCCGCCTGCGCCAGTCGCGACAGGGCACGGGTCACCGTCTCCAGTTGCAGCGACAGGAAATTGCCCAGCTCGGCACGGGTCATCCGCAACATCAACTGGCTTGGACTGAAGCCGAGAGCCCGCTGACGATCAGAGAGATCAAGCAGGAAGGCGACAACGCGTTGATCTGCCGAAAGCGTGCCGATACTCAGCATCCAGCTCCAGTCGCGCCGGATTTCATGCGCGAGCATCGCGGTGATGTGCTCCCGAAAGCCGGGTGCCCGAGTGGCGATGTCGTCCAGTTGCGCACACGGCAACACCCATACCTCGCTGGTATCAAGTGCCACCGCTTCGGCGCCGTAGCTTTCGGCGCCCAGGGCGTCCAGACCCAGCAGATCGCCCCGCATGCGAAAGCCGGTGACCTTCTCGCGGCCGTCAGCACTGTTGACGCTGAGCTTGAAGTATCCGGCATGAACGAGATACAGCGCATGCATGGGCTGCCCGGGGCGGAACAACTGCTCGCCGGCACGGACGCGACGACGGAACAGGCGCAGCCGATTGCCCAGCGCCTCGATATCGAACTGAGCGCGCTCTGGCGATTGAACGACCGCAGTCGCACGCAGACTCGGCTCATTGGCAAACACGGGCATCGCGGACATCGCTGCACTCCTGGATTGCGCCGCTTCCGCGGCATCTGAGTTGCAGACTAGGCGGCGCAGGAAACCGGGCAATGTCGGTTCCGCAACGTTCGGTAACCGTATGTAACAGCAGCTGGATTACGTCGCTCCGTTTGACTCTGATCAAGATCACGGCCGTGCAGTGGCACATAGTCGCGCCATGAGGTCCATTCCCACCCGCCCGCCGGCTCATGCTGCGTGAACACTGCCACCCACTTTGTCGATCCCCTTTCGGTCGAAGCCTGGGATGACTGGTTTCGCTGGCGCACACCCCAAGGATTGCAAGACCTGACCATCGATGACACCTGGACCCGGGTCGCGCAGGCCGTGGCCGCGGTTGAGGGCGCGGCTGCGCCGGAGTGGTCGGCACGATTCATCAACGCGCTGCGGCAATGGCAGATGCTGCCCGATGAAGGCGTGCTGGCGCTCGCCGGAACTGGCCAGGGCCGAATCAGCGGACAACGCGCCACCGTGATCAACGCCGCGGCCTTCGTCAGCACCGAGCGCAGCGGCACCGCACGTGTTCATTACAACCGGCTCCGCGATGTCGCGGCCCTGGCGGTGCGCTATCTGTGCGACGCCATCCAGCTCGATGCTGGCGATGCCCACGAAGAGCCAGCGCCCCACGTCGGCCTGCTCGGCATCGCCGATGCCATTGCCGCGCTCGGGCTGCGCTACGACAGCGAGGCGGCGCGCGCCCAGGCCGGCGAGATTGCTGCTGCGGTGCATGCCGGTTGTCGACAGGGGCTTGAGCGCTATATAGCGGAACACGCGACCCCACCGGCAACAGCGATCACCGTCATGCTGCACCCCAATGCCAAGGTGCCCAGACACGACACCCTGGCTGCCGCCGCATCGGCACGAACCTCCAGCTGGATCACCGCATTGACACCGCACCCGCGCCTGGCCCTGCTCGCAAATCACCGCGGCGACATGGTCGATGCCGCAGCGCGATCGACCGTTCTGGGCGGCACCGGCACTACCGCCGGACGCCTGAACGCGGGAGCCGCCGGCAAAGCGCTGCATCATCCGGAGTCACGCGCCGGCATCGTCGATCCCGGACGCGACGATCCGGCGGCACGCGTATTGATGCGCGCCGCCGTGCACTCCTGGATCGACATGCCGATCAATGCACCCTTTCTGGTGGATCAGCTGCCCGATCCGGCCGCACGTGCCCATTGCGCTGAATTGGCAAGGCGGCATGGCCTGCCGACGCCACGCTGGCATATCGACAGCGCACGATTGCCGCCTACTTCGGCGCTACGATGACCTCAGAACGGCCGACGCACCTGGGTCCTGTTCCGCATCGGCACCAGCGCAGTTGCCGTGCGCGCCTGTGCACGCCGGCCGACGTCGAAGCTGCTGTCAGCGCCATGCTGCCAATTCACCTGCAGATGCCCGGCCCATGAGAGAGTCCTCGAGGCAACTGCAAGGCGCGATTCAGTGGTGCCGGTGCTCGCCAGCAGGATCCGCGGACGCCTGCGCGGCGTGCGGGCCATGATGGTGCTGGTGGCCACTGAGCCAGGGCGACACGCCGATCAGCAAACCCATGGCAAGGGTCGACCAGGCGAGCACAGGCCGAAACCGGGACAGCAACGCAATCCGCTGCAGACGCGCTGCTGCCAGCGCCGGCAGCAAGGTACCGGGCATGGTGCCGATGCCGAAGGCGAACATCAGTGCAGCGGCATGCCATGGATCGGCAGTCGCTGCCGCCACCGCCAGCATCGCATACGACATGCCGCAGGGTAGCCAGCCCCAAAGGGCGCCGGCAGCAAAGGCGCGGCCGACGCTGTTGATCGGCCAGACACGCCGTGTCAACGGCTGCAGCCGCCGCCAGAACGCGGTGGTAACGCGTGCGAACAGGGCCCCGCCCAGGCGCCAGCCCAGCAGATGGAATGAGATCGCGACCCAGGCCAAGCCGAGCAGGGTCGCGATGACGGTGCCGGATTGCCGTGTCGCCAGCCGCGCAATCAGCTCGGCACCGAGGCTGGCCACAAGGACGCCGGCCAGCATATAGCTGGCGATTCGACCCAGTTGGGCGGGCACCAGGATCATGCCGGTCCGCGTATGCTGACGCCCCGCCAGCATCGCGCTGGAGATGCCGCCGCACATCAGCGCGCAGTGAGCACCGCCGCCAAGTCCCACCAGCAGCGCGGCCAGCAGTGAAGTCGACAGCAGGCTCATGCCGCCGAATCCTCTGCACGGTCCGATGCCACAGCGACCTGATCGGACTGCAGAATTTCCAGGGGCGGGGTGTCGAGATCATCGAACTGGCCGGCATCGATGGCCCAGAAGAACGCCCACAGCGCGACGCCCACCAGCAGCACGGTCACCGGGATCAGCACGAACAGCGCGTTCACGGCGGCACCGTCAGCGCTTGCGTGCGCGGCTCGACGCGCATCCTGATCGCTGGATTGTGCAGCAGGCGCGCCGCGTTCAAGCTGACCAGCAGTGAGGACAGCGACATCCCGACTGCAGCCAGCCACGGCGGCATCAGCCCGGAAAGTGCAGCCGGCAACATCAGCAGATGATAGGCCAGCGACCAGCCGAGGTTCTGCCGGATGATCTGGCGGGTGCGGCGCGCGGTCGCGAACAGAAAGGGCACCAGGGTGAGGGACGGACGCAGCAGCAGCACATCGGCATTGCGCTGCGCGAGCGCAGCACCCTCGCCCATCACCACGGCGAGATCGGCCGCGGCCAGTACCGGCGCATCATTGACACCATCACCCACCATCGCAATGCGGTGTCCGCTGCGCTGCTCCGCCTGCAACAAGGCCAGCTTCTGCTGTGGCCGCAAATCGCCGTGGCCGCGATCAATCGCCAGTTGCTGGACAACCCGCGCTACTGTGGCACTGGCATCCCCCGAGAGCACCAGGGTATCGATGCCGGAGGTCCGCAACTGCGCAATGGCCTCGACCGCATCCGGCCTGGTCGCATCGCCTGGTTCGAATGCCGCCAGCACATGCTGGTGATCGGCCAGCCAGACGCGCCCATCATCGGCATTCCCCTGCCCTTCGACAAAGCTGCGTCGGCCAAGCCGGTAGTGAACGCCTGACACCGCGCCGGACACGCCTTCGCCAACGTGGGAGTGCACGTTCTCAGTGGTCAGACCACGATCATCGGCACGGAAGGCCTGCGCCAGCGGATGCCGATGGCCGCGTTCGAGCGCAGCGGCAATAGCCCGGCATTGCCCGACGCCCAGCTGGCCATCAAAGCATTCGACCGCATGCAGTTGCGGTCGGCCCATGGTGAGGGTTCCGGTCTTGTCGAACACCACGCGTTCGATGTCGGCAGCGCGTTCCAGCGCGTCGGCCTGCACCACCAGGACGCCGCGGCGCGCCAGTGCCGCCTGCGCCGCTGCATGCGCGGCCGGTATCGCCAGCGCGAAGGCGCAGGGACAGGCGGCTGCCAGCACGGCCAGCGCGACCGGCAGCGCCTGCGACGAATCGATCTGCCACCAGACCAGGGCGGCGGCGGCGGCCAGACCGATCATCACGACGACAAAGCGACCAGCCCAGAGCTGGGCGCGCTGTTGCAGCGCCGGCCGCTGTTGCTGGGCGCGACCGACCAGCGATTCCAGTTGCGCCAACCAGGTTGTAGCGCCAACGGCAACCACCCGGATCCGCAAGGCACTGCCCAGGGCCAGACTGCCCGCATACACGGTGTCGCCCCGACGTCGCAGCCGTGCCTCAGGCTCACCGGTGAGCAGACTCTCGTCGACTTCGGCGATGGCCTGCTCCAGCCGGCCGTCGACCGGGACATTCTGTCCGGCAGCCACTTCGAGCAGATCGCCGACGGCAACTTCGAGCAGGGCGACCTCGGTCGAACCACCGGCATCGATCCGGGTCACCGTCGCCGGCAGTGACTGTGCCCGACTGATCGCCGCCTGGGCGCGGGCGCGACCACTGGATTCGACATAGCGGGCGACCAGCAGGAAAAACACGAACATCACCGCCGCGTCAAAATAGACAACGGGTCCGCCGCGCAGGGTTTCGATCACGCTGGTGCCATAGGCAAGACCGACCGACAGCGCCACCAGAGTGTCCATGCCAGGATGGCGCAGCCGCAGCTCAAGCCAGGCACCGCGAAAGAACGGCGCGGCACACCACAGCACTACCGGCGTGCTCATCAGCAGGGCCATCCAGCGCAGAAAATCACGCGTGCCATGATCCAGTTCGCTGCCTCCGAAATAGAGCGCCTCACTCATCATCATCGCCTGCATCGCGGCAATGCCGGCCACTGCTATGCGCTTGAGCGCAGTGCGGCGTTCCGCACGCTGGACATCCCTGCCCTGCGCAGTCACCCGCGCCACATAGCCGTAGCGCGCAAGCTGTTCAAGGACCTCAGAGAGCGCGACCCGCGCCGGGTCCCAGCGCAGATGGGCGCGCCCGGTCGCGGCATTGAGTTGCAGTTCAAGCACACCGTCGATGCCCTGCCCCAGCCTGGGTATCAACCAGGCACAGGCCGGGCAACGCAGGCCATCAAGGGCGACGTCGATAGCGCGGGTCGCGTTGACTGCGTCTGCATCCTGCCCGGAGCGCACGTAGAGCGCATGAAATGCCGGGCTGTCCCAGGATCGATAATCCACATCCGGTGGACCACGCAGCGTCAGCGACGGCTGGCTGCGCAGCCGATAGAAATCACCGAGGCCGCCAGTATGGAGCCACTGCGCGGCAGCCAGGCAGCCGGCACAACAGAAGCCGCGCTGCGATGAATCCAGCTCGGCATGCAGTGCCTGTGCATCGAGCACGTTCCCGCAGTGATAGCAGGTGGCCGTGGTCTCAGTCATGGCCAGTGCCGAGCAGAGGATGCAGTTGAACCGCTTCGGCATCGCCGTCGAGCACGCCGACCAGCCGCCAGTCAGCCGCCTCGGGCAGCAGGCTCAACGCATAGGCGCCCTGTTGCCGTGGCGGCGCCACAGCCATCCAGCTGCCATCGGACTGCTGCGCAAGCATCAGCTGCTGATCGCCACGCGCCTGAGTGACATGACGCAGATGCAATCGCAAGCGGGCAAGTTTCGGAGCAGGTGTCAGCCGCAATCTGTAGTGGCCGCCAGCGTGCTCGAGCACGAGCACACCGCGCAGCCCCATATCACTGGCGCGCTGATCGATCGTGATATCGCGCGTCTGCACCTGGGCAACACGTTGCACCAGGTCAGGATCCGCGTCGTTGCTGCCGGCAGCAGCGATACGGTAGGTGAGCACGCCTGCGACGACCGTGGCGGCCGGCAACGCCAAGGCAAACCACAGCATCGCCGACCGGTACCACGGCGACACTTCATCAGGCTGCACGCTCATTGGCTCGTTCATGGCGATGGTCCGAAGAAGCTGGCCTGCTCGCTGTAGCGGACCGCGGGCTGCACCACGCTGCGCACTTCGATGCGAAGCGGATGCATGCCCTGCGCTGCTGCCGGGTTCGCGCGCAAGGTCAGCGGCGATTCGACCACCTGCCCGGCCGCCGCTTCGATCTGGTCCTGACCGGCACCGATGGCAAGCGCGAGACCCGCGTCGATGGTGACGATATAGCGATGCGCGACATGATCCTTGTTCATGATCTTCAGTGTGTAGGCGTTCTCGATATCGCCCTCCGGAGTGACCCGGTAGAGTGCATTGCGGTCGCGCAGTACATCGACGATCAGGGGCACGCGATGGCTGATTGCCCAGGCAAAGCTGGCGATCAGCACAGACAGAATGACGGCGTAGATCACGATCCGCGGTCGCAGGACGCGGCCCGGATTACCCTGCATCGCATTGAGTGTCGAGTAGCGGATCAATCCCTGCGGGTAACCCACCTTGTCCATCACGGTATTGCAGGCATCGATGCAGGCGCCGCAGGCAATGCACTCGAACTGCAGACCACCGCGGATGTCGATTCCGGTCGGACAGACCTGCACGCAGATCGTGCAATCGACGCAGTCACCGAGGCTGCGCTGATCGACATCGGCGGTACCCGCATCAGCGGACACGGCCGCGGTGGAGCGCACCCGCAGTCGCGCCGGATCGAGCACACTCGGCACCGACTTCGAGCGCGCACCGCGCGCCTCACCGCGCTGCTCGTCGTAGGCAATGATCAACGTGTCGCGATCGAACATTGCACCCTGGAAGCGCGCATACGGACACATGTACTTGCAGACCTGTTCGCGCAGAAAACCGGCGTTGCCGTAGGTTGCCAGGGCATAGAAAAATATCCAGAACAGTGCCCAGCCGCTGACCTGCAGGTGCAGCACATCGCCGCCCAACGCGCGGATCGGCGTGAAAAAGCCCACGAAGGTAAACCCGGTCCACAGCGCAAAGACGATCCAGATCGCCTGCTTGGTTGCCTTGCGCAGGATCTTCTCGCGCGACCACGGCGCGGCGTCCAGTTTGATACGGCGGTTGCGCGGCCCTTCGATCCAGCGTTCGATCCAGAGGAAGACTTCAGTCCAGACCGTCTGCGGACAGGCATAGCCACACCAGAGACGACCAGCCAATGCGGTAAAGAAAAAAAGCGCGAACGCCGCCGTCATCAGCAGCATCGACAGATAGAAGAAATCCTGTGGCCAGAACACCAGGCCAAAGACATGAAACTTGCGCGCCGGCAGATCGAACAACACCATCTGGCGGCCATCCCAGTTGAACCAGGGAAAGGCGTAGAACATGCCGAGCAGCCAGAACACTGCGGCAATGCGCAGGCGCTGCAAGGGCCCATCGGTTTCACGCGGATGAATCTTGGCCTCGCTCGCATACATCGCGCCGTCGTCGACCAGCTTCAACGCAATCGGCCGGCCTTTCACCCGCGGCCACCACGAAGGTTGATTCCGGTTGCGGGCAGCAGCAGCAACCAGGTGAACACACTGCTCGACGCGGTACACAGCCAGAACATGAAGAAGCCCAGGCTGTAGCCCAGTTCACGCCCGATGCCCAGACGCGGAAATGTGATGCTGGCGAGTGCGAGTGGATCGACAAAAGCAAAGAACACACTGGTCGCGACACCGGCAGCAAAGAACGAAGGCCAGAGGATCGCACCCAGCCGCTGCGCCATCGAAACCGCCGCACCGCCCATGCGCTCGCTTGCAGCGGTCGCTGCCGGGCGCTCTGGTGCGTCCGGGGCGGACATCTCAACGACCGCCCTGGCCGGCAGCCGATGCCGTCTGTTGCGAAAGGATCCAGGCAGCAGCGAGGCGCGCACGATCAACACCAATCAGTTCGCGGTGCGCCGGCATCTGGCCACTGCGCCCGGCACGGATGCTGTGCGCGATGCTGTTGAAGTCGCCACCGTGCAGCCAGACATGGTCAGTCAGATTGGGCGCACCCAGCGCCGGGTTGCCTCTGCCATCGACGCCATGACAAGCGGCGCACAGTGTGGCGAACACCGGCTTGCCCTTGGCTGCCAGTTGCGGGTCCGCCTTGTTGCCGGCCAGCGACTGCACGTAGACCGCGACGGCTGGCACCTTGTCGGCGCCGATCACGGCTTCCAGCCCCGGCATCGCGCCATTGCGTCCATCGAGGATGCTGGTCAGCACCTGTTCGGGTTCGCCACCCCAGAGCCAATCGCCATCGATCAGATTGGGGAAGCCCTTGGCACCCTGCGCATCCGATCCATGGCAGGTTGCGCAGTGGTTGGCGAACACCGAGCGACCGAGCCGCAGTGCGGCGGCGTCCTGGGTCAGCTGTTCCAGCGGCTTATCGGCAAATGCCCGGAACAGCGGCTGGATCAGGGCGTCGGCCTGGGCAGCCTGCTGGTCGTGTTCCTGTGCCGAAGTCCAGCCGGTAGTGCCGGAATAATTCCCGAGCGCGGGATACAGTGCAAAGTAGACGAAGCCGAAAGCGATGGTGAGATAGAACAGGTTCAGCCACCACTTGGGCAGCGGCGTATTGAATTCCTGGATGCCGTCCCACTCATGGCCGGTGGTCGGCGCGTCGCCGCTGCTGGCACCACTTTTCGGCGCAGCCGGCGCGCGCTGGCGCGCGGTCCACCACAGCAGCCAGAGGCAAGCCACCACATTGAAGATCGAAACAACGGCGATGTAGAGCGACCACCCTGTGCTCATGGTGCCTGCTCCTTGGCCCTGTTGTTGCGGGTGATCCGATCCTCTTCCAGTGGCAGCATCGCCGCGCGGGCGAAATCCTCACTGCGACGGCGACTCCACGCCCAGATGACCACGCCCACAAAGGCGACCAGCAGTACAGCGGTCGCGATACCGGCAAGTTCGCCACTCATGGTTGCACTCCCTCATGGTTGATCGTGCTGGCGCCGGTGGCATCGAGTCGCGGCCCGAACTTTCCCAGCGCCTGCAGATAGGCAACCAGGGCATCGAGTTCGGTCTTGCCGGCCACCGCCGCTTCGGCACCGGCTACATCGGCCTCGCTATAGGGATCGCCGAGCAGGCGCAGGCGCTCGATCTTGGTGCGCACCAGTGCGCCATCCACCTCGGCCTCGGCGAGCCAGGGGAAGCCCGGCATATTGGACTCCGGCACTACCGCACGTGGATCAATCAGGTGCAGACGCTGCCAGTCATCGCTGTAGCGCCCACCAACGCGGGCGAGATCGGGACCGGTGCGCTTGCTGCCCCACTGGAACGGCCGGTCGTAGACCGACTCGCCCGCCAGCGAGTAGTGCCCGTAGCGCGCGGTCTCGAAGCGCAAGGTACGGATCATCTGCGAGTGACAGTTGTAGCAGCCCTCGCGCACATAGACATCACGTCCAGCCAACTGCAGGGCCGGATACGGGACAATCCCGGGCAGCGGCTTGACGACCTGGGCCTGATACATCAGCGGGACGATTTCGACGAGGCCGCCGATCGCCACCACAATGGCGATCAGCACACCCATCAAGCCAATATTGGTCTCGACTTTTTCGTGACTCATGACAGGGCTCCGGAACCAGCGTGGGCAGCAGTGCGCAGGGGAATCTCTACCGGCGCAACATCCCTGGCCATTGCCATGGTCTTGTAGACATTCCAGGCCATCACCAGCATGCCGACCAGCACGACCACACCACCACCAACGCGTGCCAGGTAGTACGGATAGGTCGCCTTCAGCGACTCGACGAAGGTATAGGTCAGGCTGCCGTCCTCACTGGTCGCCCGCCACATCAGCCCCTGCATGACACCGGCAATCCACATCGCGGCGATGTAGAGCACCACGCCGAGCGTATGCAGCCAGAAATGCGTTTCAATCAGGCGCGTCGAATACATCGACTTCAGGTTCAGCACCCGCGGCAGCAGGCTGTAGATGCAGCCGACCGTAATCATTGCCACCCAGCCGAGCGCGCCGGAATGCACATGGCCCACGGTCCAGTCGGTGTAATGCGACAACGAGTTGACCGTCTTGATCGACATCATCGGCCCCTCGAACGTGCTCATGCCATAGAACGACAGCGACACGATCATGAACTTCAGGATGGGATCGGTGCGCAATTTGTCCCAGGCGCCGTTCATCGTCATCATGCCGTTGATCATTCCGCCCCAGGACGGCGCCAGCAGGATCAGCGAGAACACCATGCCGAGCGACTGCGCCCAGTCCGGCAATGCGGTGTACTGAAGATGGTGTGGGCCGGCCCACATGTAGATCGAGATCAGCGCCCAGAAATGCACCACGGACAGCCGATACGAATAGATCGGGCGCTCGGCCTGTTTGGGAATGAAGTAGTACATCATTCCCAGGAAGGCAGCCGTCAGGAAGAAGCCGACCGCGTTGTGCCCGTACCACCACTGCACCATGGCATCGACCGCACCGGTGTACACGCTGTAGGACTTGCCGATCGTCACCGGCAACGCCAGATTGTTGAAGATGTGCAGCAGCGCGATGGTGATGATGAAGGCGCCGAAGAACCAGTTCGCCACGAAGATGTGACGGATCTTGCGTTTGACGATGGTGCCGAAGAAAACGACACCATAGGCCACCCAGACAAGGGTGATCAGGATGTCGATCGGCCATTCGAGTTCGGCGTATTCCTTGCCCTGGGTCAGACCGAGCGGCAAGGTGATCGCGGCCAGCACGATCACAAGATTCCACCCCCAGAACGTGAAAGCTGCCAACCGGTCCGAAAACAGCCGGACATGGCAGGTGCGCTGCACGATGTAGTAACTGGTCGCGAAGATGCCGCTGCCACCGAAGGCGAACACCACCGCATTGGTGTGCAAAGGCCGCAGCCGGCCATAGCTCAGCCAGGGGATGTCGAAATTCAACGCCGGCCAATACAGCTGGGCGGCGATCAGCACACCGACCGCCATGCCCACGATGCCCCAGACCACGGTCATAACCGCGAACTGGCGGACAATTTTGTCGTTATAGGTAAGCGACTGCGCCATGAAGCCTCCAAAGCATTCGTGGCGCAGTGTTCCAAGTTGACTGCGGGGCAGTGTTGACTCAGATCAATGAAAGGACGGGCCAAGTCTGCGCGCCATGTGGGAGTGCTCTTGTGGGAGTGCTCTTGTGGGAGTGCTCTTGTGGGAGTGCTCTTGTGGGAGTGCTCTTGTGGGAGTGCTCTTGTGGGAGTGCTCGTATGGGAGTGCCTTTATGGGAGCCCCGATGCGGGCCGACCGAGGTATCTGGTGAGACCACGGTCGCGCCCCTGGGGCGCTCCCACCAAAGCCAGCGCGAAGTTGTTGGCAAGTCAGATGCGTGCTCTTGTGGGAGGCCCGAAGCGGGCCGACCGAGGTATCTGGCGAGACCACGGTCGCGCCCCTGGGGCGCTCCCACAAGGGCCACCGCGAAGTTGCTGGCGAGTCAGAGGCATGCTGTTGTGGGAGGCCCGATGCGGGCCGACCGAGGTGTCTGGCGAGACCGCGGTCGCGCCCCTGGGGCGCTCCCACAAGGGCGAGCGCGAAGTTCGCTCGCAAGTCAGATGCGTGCTTTTGTGGGAGGCCCGATGCGTGCTTTTGTGGGAGGCCCGATGCGGGCCGACCGAGGTATCTGGCGAGACCACGGTCGCGCCCCCTGGGCGCTCCCACAAGGGCCAGCGTGAGGTTCGGTGGCGAGTCAGATGCGTGCTTTTGTGGGAGGCCCGATGCGGGCCGACCGAGGTATCTGGTGAGACCACGGTCCCGCCCCTGGGGCGCTCCCACCAAGGCCAGCGTGAGGTTCGGTGGCGAGTCAGAGGCGTGCTCTTGTGGGAGGCCCGATGCGGGCCGACCAAGGTATCTGGCGAGACCACGGTCGCGCCCCTGGGGCGCTCCCACAAGGGCGAGCGCGAAGTTCGCTCGCAAGTCAGATGCGTGCTCTTGTGGGAGGCCCGAAGCGGGCCGACCGAGGTGTAAGGCGAGACCGCGGTCGCGCCCCTGGGGCGCTCCCACCAAAGCCAGCGCGAAGTTGTTGGCAAGTCAGATGCGTGCTTTTGTGGGAGGCCCGATGCGGGCCGACCGAGGTATCTGGTGAGACCACGGTCGCGCCCCTGGGGCGCTCCCACAAGGGCGAGCGCGAAGTTCGCTCGCAAGTCAGATGCGTGCTCTTGTGGGAGGCCCGAAGCGGGCCGACCGAGGTATCTGGCGAGACCACGGTCGCGCCCTCTGGGCGCTCCTACGAGGCTCAGCCGGTGCGTTCAGCGTACTTGCTGATCTGCTGTGCGTTGATCGGGGTCCAGCCCATCAGCACCTTTTCACGCCGGCCGTAGCCAAAAATCTGGCCGGTGTGCACCGAACGCCACTCGCCTTCTTCGATGCACTCGGCCTCGCAGGTTTCCGCCTTGCCGGTCATGAAATCCAGCACATGCAACATCACGATATCGCCGCGGTCGGGCGAGACATCCGGTGAGAAGCGCAAGCTGGCTGAACTGAGGGTCATGGCAGGTCCTATCGGTGGCGGACGGCGGACATGTTGCCGGCAGCGTGGCAGCAAGGGCAGTCCATTCGTCGGCCGGATCGCACCGATTGCAAGAAACTGTGACAGCGCTGAACAACGGCCGACTGAAACCATTGATCCCTTATCAATCAGGTCACTATCGCGATACAAACGCAGGTTTCATACGCCCGTTTGCCAAAATGCAAACACTTGTGTACAGTCCACCCCGCACCGCGCGCCTCCTGGGAGGGCCGGCTCCCGGTGCCTACACGATGCGGGCACGACCTCGCCACAGGGAAGATACCGGCCGGCGCCAACCCGCATCCCACGAAAGTTCTTGGGAGGGAATCACGTGCGCAAACTTCTTGCCGGCCTGCTGCTGGCCATCGCATCCTGGGGCACCGCTGCCAATACCGGCGTGGCCTTTGTACACGGCACCGGAAAGCAGACCAATGCCCTGGCCGACTACTGGACCAGCGCGATGGTGAACTCGGTGCGACAGGGCCTGCCGAACCAGGCCAACTACACCGTCATCAACTGCGATTTCGAACAATACATGTGGACCTCGGGCGCCGCCGGTTGCCTGGCCGGTCAGCTGTCGAGCTTCATCAGCAGCAAGGGCATTACCGATCTGGTCGTGATCACCCACTCCAATGGTGGCAATGTGATGCGCTGGATCATGTCCAATCCGACCTACGACAGCCGCTACCCCAACATCATCAGCAAGATCCGCTGGGTCAATGCCCTCGCACCTTCATCCGCGGGCACGCCGCTCGCCGATGCCGTGATCAGCGGCAATGTGTTCGAGTCGGTGCTCGGCTGGCTGCTCGGCTACAAATCCGATGCGGTGCGCATGCAGCAGACCAGCTGGATGGCGACCTACAACGCAAATAATCTGTATGGCACATCCGGTCGCCCGGCCCTGCCCAAGACGTTTTACTCGGTGGTCGGAACCGATGTCGATTCCGCGATCTGGGACCCCGACAGCTACTGCGGCGGCTACGCGCAGAATGTCGGACTGGAGACCACCCAGCTCTGGCTGAACTCGTGCTCGGACGGTTTCCTCAACTGCACCAGCCAGTCGGCCGCCGGCCGCGTATGGTTCCAGGACAAGCAGCGCATGGCGGGAGCCGAACCGCTCAGCCACAACCAGAGCCGGCGCAACTGCTTCGGACTCGACGTCATCCTGCGCAACGACATCTGAGGAGCCAACCATGAACCGATTCAACAAAGTGGCACTGGCGATCGCCCTGTCTCTGAGCTTCGGCGCCCATGCCGGCAACGCGGACTCCGGTCTGAGATTCCAGTCTTCAGACCTGGATCTGATACCGACCACGCTGGTGCGCAGCAAGGCCGCGGTCCTGCCAGGTGTCCATCAGGAGACCGCTCCGATCCGGATGTCCTGGGCCCTGCCCGCCGACAGTGTGATCAGCCCACAGCAACCGTTCCTGCGCGAAAGCCGCGAGTACTGGACGACCGCTTCGGCAGCCAGCCTCGACAAGGGCATGCTGATTCACACCACCAGTCTGGGCGCGGTGGTCCGCCTGAGTCCGATTGGCGCCGCCAAGCAGGCCCTGCTGGATCCGTTCGCCGTCGAGGTGCGCAGCCAAGGCCAGGTCTTCGAGCGCGGCAAGGCGTTTGCGAACGCGGCCAATGTCGCCGAGCTGAACGCCAGCGGCGCCGCATTCCCGCAGGGCACGGTGGCCTTCAAGCTGACGCCCGAAGTCGGCAGCGGTGCGATCACGATCGCCTTGCCGAAAGCACAGCAGGACTATCTCGTGCATGTGTTCGAACCCGACAGCAGTGAGGTGCTGACACTCACCACGGATCGCCTGGTCGCCCTGCATGGCAGCAAGCTGCGCGTGATTGCACGCTTGAACGAAGGCGAGACGGTCGATGCCATCGCAGGCTCGATCACCTCGCCGGGCGGACACCAGACCGAACTCCGCTTCAAGCGGCAGCCCGATGGCAGCTACGTGGCCGATGCCACGCATGATGGTCTCAGCGGCGTGGCCGCCGGCCTGTGGGAAGTCCACGCTTTCGCATCCGGTCGCGCCGGTGCGGTGCAGCGCGATGCCAAGACGGCGATTGCCTCGGCAGCCCCACGTGCCCGACTCGCCGGTACCGGCTCCAGCTCCGTCGGTCGCAACGGCGCCCTCAGCATCACCCTGCCCACCGAGGTGGCCGCATCCGGTCGCTACGAACTGCGCGGCACCCTGTATGGCATCGATGCCAAGTCGGGCGCCCTGCGTCCGGCGGCCGTCGCGCATTCCGCAGCGGTGCTCTCGCCAGGTCGGCAATCACTGAACCTGGTCTACGACGCCGCCACCATGAAGGCCGCCGGCGTACAGGCACCGTTCGAAGTCCGCGATCTGACCCTGCTCGATCAGTCGGCGCAGAGCGTGATCGAACTGCGCAATGCCGGGGTCAAGCTCTAGTCAACTGCGAACCTCGCACGCCATCGCGAACAGGCGAACCCCTTCCCTGAAAACACGGGAAGGGGGATCCGCGTCACCGCTGCATCCAGGCGACTGCTGACCGCTGGCGTCGCTAGCCCATGGCGATGCTGCCGGACAGGCATGCGCGCGATTGTGTTTGCCTCTTTACACACGCCCGCGATCTCGGCCGATGCCAGCGCCTGCCGCTCGCGCTTATGGATTGCTGCGCCCTGCCCTCTGCGGTCAGAATCCGGAAAAACGGAGTGACCACCATGAGCAAGCCGGAATCGACGTCCTCAATGTCGCTGGGACTGTTGACCATTGTCTGGGGGCTGCTCTGCGGGTTTGCCGCCGGTGGGCTGATGTCCGTCGGCGAGCCGCTGAACATGCGCCTCGGCATGATCGTCGGCGCCACCTTCGGCGTGTTCGCCATCTCGCTGTTCTTCGGCTGGATCGCCTGGAGCGCCAATGGCCGCCGCCCCGGTGGAGGTCGCGTCACCTTTGCAGTGATCGCCCTGCTGTTCGCCAGCGGCCAGGCGGTGGTCTACAAGTTCCAGAGCAGCACGATCGGCGTGATGACGGCGATGCAGCCAGCACTGGATGCAGAAGGCGCGGCGATGCAGGTGGAAGCCGGTAATCCGGCCTTGCGACCCGCCCAGGTCGAGGCAATCGTCGAGCGGCTTTCGCGTGATCTGGAGCAGGCCACCGGGCATCTCGAGCGCGGACCGGGCAAGGATCTCGTGCTGGCGCTGCGAGGCATTCGCCGGGTGATCTCGACCCGGGAATTGAGCTATGGCGCCGCAGTCTATGCCTTCATTGAAGCCAATGTCCTGGATTTTTCCAGCCTGCGGGGCGCGCAACAGGTACGCGAACGCCAGCGGCTTTGCGCTGAATTCGCGCAGCAGAATGTCGATTACCTGGCCTACCTGGACGCCTCACCCGGAGTCTTCGAGGCCGCCATCAAGGACGTCGAGATGGACCCGGCCACGCGAAAGAGTGTGCATGACGGGTTTAGCCGGACACTGACGGCCGCCAGCGCCAGGGTCGCACCCATGGTGACCACGCGTGCCGAGTTCGCGCGGCATGTCGCGCGCCTGTTCAAGCATCTGGAGCAGACTGAAGGACGCTGGGAAATCGCTGCTGACGGCAAGATCGAGTTCCAGCTGGATGCCGATCTGGAACAGTTCAATGCGATCGCAGCCGAGGTCGACAGCACTCAGGCGAAGCTGCTGAAAATAGAGAGCGATGTACTCGACAAGCCGGCTCCGCGATCGCAGACGACCACCAAGGTGCACGGCGCAGGCTGATCGGCACCGGGGTCACCCGGCGATCGGGTGGCCCTCGGCAGTCAATCCTCTTCCCAGCGCGCGCTGCCCAGTGGCGCAGGTTTGGCGCCCGCCTTGAGTTTTCGATAAGGCTGCAGGGCATTGAGCACCGCCAGCGCGTCGGCGGTTTCGGCGACATCATGGACCCGCAGGATCGCCGCACCGCGCTGGGCGGCGATCAGGGCCGCTGCCACCGAACCGCTGACGCGTTGCTCGACGGCCGTGCGTCCGGTGATTGTGGCAATCATCTGCTTGCGCGATACCCCGACCAGCAGCGGATGGCCGAGATCAGCAAACTCGCCAAGACGCGCCAGCAGGGTCAGATTGTGTTCAAGGCGTTTGCCGAAGCCAAAGCCCGGATCGAGCACGATCCGCTTCTTGTCGATGCCGGCCATCTGCGCGGCAAACACACGATCGGCAAGGAAGCGCTTGACCTCGTTGACGACCTCCTCGTAGTGCGGCGCGTCCTGCATGTGCGCGGGCTCACCCTGCATATGCATCAGACACACCGGCACCGTCAACGCAGCCGCGGTGTCCAGCGCGCCTTCGGCACGCAGGGCATTGACGTCATTGATCATGCCGGCCCCGGCCGCCACTGCAGCGCGCATCACCTCGGGCTTGCGGGTATCGATCGCAATGGGAATTTCCAGGACCGCGGCAAGCGCCTCGATCACCGGAATGACGCGATCGAGTTCCTGCTGCAGGGATACCTCGGCAGCACCGGGTCGGGTGGATTCGCCACCGACATCGATCAGGTCGGCACCCGCAGCGCGCATGGCGTGGGCATGCGCCACGGCCGCCCGATGATCAACGAAGCGGCCGCCGTCCGAAAACGAATCCGGCGTGACATTCAGGATGCCCATGATGCGCGGCCGGTCGAGCATCAGCTGCTTGCCCGCGCAGTCGAGCGAGGGCGTGGTGTCCACTCCAAACAGTTCGTCAAGATTCATCGCGGTTTCCAGCGGGATCGGCGACCTGAGCGCGCTTTGCACGGTTCATTGAGTTGTCCCCGATACTCAGCTTGCTGCTCACCAGCGCCAAAAACCCTACGACTTTTCGCCCCCTGACTCAGGGGGCTAGCGCCGCTCCGGACCTCCTCGGAGATTCCGGGTAGTGGCCAATCGCATGACAGCTTGCGAACCGGATCAGGCCTGGGTGGCGGGACCACCTACGGTCGGCGCGCCGGTGCTGGGCGCACCGCCGCTGCCCTTGTCAGGCTTGTCGGTCCAACCCTTGGGGGCACCGGGCTCGCGGCCTTCCATGATCGCGTCGATCTGCTCGGCATCGATGGTTTCCCATTGCAGCAAGGCACCGGCCATCACATGCATCTTGTCGAGATTGGCGCTGATCAGGGTGGTCGCCCGCTGGTAGGCGTGATCGATCAGCTTGCGGACCTCGGCATCGATGCGCAGCGCGGTGTTCTCGGAGACGTGCTTGGTCTGGGTCATCGAACGACCCAGGAACACCTCTTCCTCTTCCTCGGCATAGGCCATCGGGCCAAGCTCAGCCGACAGGCCGTACTTGGTCACCATGTTGCGGGCCAGTTGGGTAGCGCGATGGATGTCGTTGGAGGCGCCCGTGGTCACCATGTCGGTGCCGAAGATCAATTCCTCGGCAACGCGACCGCCGTAGAGACTGCACAGCCGGCTCTCGAGGAACTGCTTGCTGTGGCTGTAACGATCATTTTCCGGCAGGTACATGGTGACGCCCAGCGCGCGACCGCGCGGGATGATCGAGACCTTGTAGACCGGATCGTGATCCGGCACCAGGCGACCGACGATGGCATGACCCGCCTCGTGGTACGCGGTCAGTTTCTTCTCGTCCTCGCTCATCAGCATGGACTTGCGCTCGGAACCCATCAGGATCTTGTCCTTGGCGCGCTCGAAGTGCTCCATGCGCACGGACTTGGCGTTCTCACGGGCCGCGAACAAGGCGGCTTCGTTGACCAGATTGGCCAGATCGGCGCCGGAGAAGCCCGGCGTACCGCGCGCGATCTTGCCCGGATCGACCTCATCACCGAGCGGGACCTTGCGCATATGCACCTTGATGATCTGCTCGCGACCGCGCAGGTCCGGCAGTGGTACCACGACCTGACGGTCGAAGCGTCCGGGACGCAACAGGGCCGGATCGAGCACGTCGGGACGGTTGGTCGCGGCGATGATGATCACGCCCTCATTGCCCTCGAAGCCATCCATCTCGACCAGCAACTGGTTGAGGGTCTGCTCACGCTCATCATGACCGCCGCCAAGCCCGGCGCCGCGGTGGCGGCCGACGGCGTCGATTTCATCGATGAAGATGATGCAGGGTGCGTGCTTCTTGGCCTGTTCGAACATGTCGCGGACGCGGCTGGCACCGACACCGACGAACATCTCGACGAAATCGGAACCGGAAATCGTGAAGAAAGGTACCTTGGCCTCGCCGGCAATTGCCTTGGCGAGCAGGGTCTTGCCGGTACCGGGCGAGCCGACCATCAGCACGCCGCGCGGAATCCGGCCGCCCAGGCGCTGGAACTTGCCGGGATCGCGCAGGAACTCGACCAGTTCCTGGACCTCGTCCTTGGCCTCATCAACACCGGCGACGTCAGCGAAGGTGATCTTGACCTGATCTTCGCCCTGCAGGCGTGCCCGCGAGCGGCCGAAGCTCATCGCGCCCTTGCCGCCACCACCGGACTGCATCTGGCGCATGAAGTAGATGAATACGCCCAGGAACAGCAGGATCGGCAGGGCATTGACCAGGATGGTCACCAGGATGTTGTCGCGCTGCTTGGGCTTCTGGACGACTTCGACGCGATGCGCGATCAGGTCATCGATCAGCTTGAAATCGAGTGGGGCACTGGTGACGAAATCTCCGCCGCCTTTCTTCTTGCCCACGATCGTGCCGCCATCGGCCGATATCTCGACACTTTGCACGTTGTCGCTGCGCACTTCACGGAGGAAGTCCGAATACGGCAGATCGACTCCGCCGCGGGCACCTCCGCTCAGCGAGTGGAACACGCTGAGCAGGATCACCAGGATCACCGCCCACACGAGAATCTGCTTGGTCCAGTCGTTCAACACTTCATCCTTCCTTTCAGCGGCTTGGGATACTTCGGCCGTTGGCCTTGAATCCGGTTGCCAATGCATAGACCTCGGGGCTGCGTTGCCGCGAGGCTTTGGGTTTGCGCATCGTGACCTTGGTGTAGCGTGTGCGCAAGTCTCTGAGGTAATCGTCGGAACCGGAACCCTGGAACAGCTTTACAAGAAACGTGCCACCCGGCTTCAGATGGACCTCGGCGAAATCGCGGGCGAGTTCGGCAAGTTCCAGTGAGCGCGGCTGATCCACCGAGCCTACACCGCTCATATTGGGGGCCATATCGGACAACACAAGATCTACCGCCTGGGTTCCCACCATCGCCTCGAAGGCCTGCAACACACTTTCTTCACGAAAATCGCCGCACAGGAACTCGACACCGGGAATGCTCGGCATCTCCAGAATATCCAGGGCATACACACTGCCGCGTGAACCCAGCTCGCGCTTGAGCATCTGCGACCAGCCACCGGGCGCTGCGCCAAGGTCGACCGCCACCATGCCGGGCTTGAGAAATTGGCCGCGCTCGATCAGCTCTTCGAGCTTGTAGGCCGCGCGCGAACGCAGTCCTTCGCTCTGCGCCTTCTTGACGTAGGGGTCGTCGAAATGTTCCTTCAGCCAGCGCTGGCTGGATTTGCTGCGTGCCGCCACTGGATCTTCAGCCTGGACTCGGGGGCGCTCATGATACCCTGCGCGACACTTCATTACGGACTTAATCATGGCCATCGACAAGGATCAGATCCGCTATCTGCGCGGACTGGCGCACACCCTCAACCCGATCGTGCTGGTCGGTAAACAAGGCGTCAGCCAGACCCTGGTCGATGAACTGCAGCAGAATCTGGCGCGCCATGAGCTGGTCAAGATCCGCGTCCAGGCCGATGAACGCGGCGATCGCGAGAACCTGATCACGGAACTGCTCAAGTCCTCGGGTGCCGATCTGGTACAGCGCGTTGGCCATACCGCCACGCTGTACAAGCGCAATGTACAGAAGCCGAAGATCCATCTGCCGGGCGACCGTGCCGCGCCGACCCGCGCCCGTCTGCCGCGTGGCGACGCACCGCCGCGCCGTTCCGATCTGGATCGCGGCAGCGCCGGCCCGCGCGCACCACGTGGCGAAGCTGCCGGCGAGCGCAAGCCCTATGTGCGGCGCGAAGCGGGCGGCGAGCGTGGCGAACGCAAACCCTATCCACAACGCGGCGCCGCCGGTTTCTCGGCCGGACCGCGCAATCCCTATGCACGCCGTGATGCCGCCGATGAGCGCAATGAAGACGCCGGTGGTGAACGCCGTCCCTACGCCCGTCGCGACGCGGCGGCGCCTGCAGGCGCCCGCGCGCCCTATGTCCGTCGTGATTCCGCGGAGGGCGGTCCGGCACGCGCCGGCAGCGGCAAGCCGCGTCCACGGCGGGAAACCAGTGTGTTCGGCGCCAGTGCCGAGCGCCTCGAACGCAAGCCCTATGCCCGCCGCGAAGCCGGCGATGCCGCACCCAGCGAACGCAAGCCCTATGCCCGTCGTGAAACCGGCAGCTTTGCCGGTGCCGGTGAGCGCAGCACTGCAGGCAGTGAGCGCAAGGCCTATCCGCGCCGCGAAGGCGGCACCTTTGCCGGTGTCGGCGAACGCAAGCCCTACGCGCGCCGTGACGATGCCGGCAGTGCCGGAGGCGACCGCAAACCCTATGCACGCCGCGATTCTGCCGGCGCAGCAGGCGGCGAGCGCAAGCCCTACGGCAAGCGCGAAGCTGGCGGCTATGCCGGTGCTGGCGAACGCAAGCCGTATGCCCGCCGCGACAGCAGCAGTGCCGATGGCGGCGGGGTCCAGCGCGAGCGCGCACGTAGCCCCGCAGCCGACCGCGGTGAACGCGCGCCTGCGCCGGCACGCAGCGGCAGTCCTTATGGCAAGCGCGAAGGTGCCAGCAAGCCCAGTCGCAGCTCGGAAGGCGGCTATCCCCGCAAGACTGGCGGTGCGCCGCGCAAACCCGGCGGATCGGCCGGCGCCGGCAAGCGCAGCGGCCCGCGGCCGTCCCGCCCACGCTGAGCGGTAACCGGGCATGCTGCTTGCACAGCACGAAAGCGGCGTCGTCGGCATCCGTGCCTGCGCTGCCGATGAAGTGGTGCTGGTCTCCGGCGAGCACCTGCGCTCAAGCTTCTTGCTTTCGGCCGCCAGCGGTCTGCTGGCCTGGAATCCCGCCGATCCGCAGCAGTTGACGGCGGCGGACCTCGGCCAGGTAATTGCTGCGCAGCCGGACATCTTTCTGCTCGGCACCGGGACGCGCCAACGGTTTCCGGCACCGGCGGTCATGGCGGCCTGTCTCTCCCGGCGGATCGGCATCGAGGTGATGGACAACGCCGCTGCTGCCCGCACCTTCAATGTGCTGAGCGGCGAGGGCCGCAGCGTCTGGCTGGGCATGATCCTGCCTGGCCCGCCGCAGACAAGCCAGATCGACTGAGTCAATCCACCTCCGGTGCCATTGCAGACCTGCGCATCCGGCTTGCGCGTTCGCGCCTTGTGGCAATCGCCGTGCGACCGCATCCTGTGCGCAACAAAGGAGGCGTCATGAAGCACAGCGATTCCATCACTACCACCGCCCGCATTCGCGAGGCCAGCCATCTGTTGCCCGGTCAGGCCACCCAGGACGGCGCCGGCGTCAAGCTCACCCGGATGCTCGATTCGCGACTGGCCGAGCTGGCCGATCCGTTCCTGATGCTGGACGAATTCCGCTCCGACAGTGGCGCCGACTATATCGGCGGCTTCCCTGCCCACCCGCATCGCGGATTCGAGACCATTACCCTGATGTTTGCCGGGCGCATGCGGCATCGCGACAACCAGGGCAATGAGGGTGATCTCGGCCCGGGCGCCGTGCAGTGGATGACGGCCGCACGCGGCATCGTGCATGAAGAAATGCCGCAGCAGGAAGACGGCCTGATGTGGGGCTACCAGCTCTGGCTCAATCTGCCGGCCGCGATGAAGATGAGCGAGCCCGGCTATCAGGACATCGATGCGACTTCGATTCCCGAAGTGCGCCGTGCCGATGGCAGTGTCATCCGGGTGATCGCCGGCGAACGCGACGGCGTGCGCGGCGCGGTGCGGCCGCGTCCGACCGAGCCGATCCTGCTCGACGTCAAGCTGCCGGCAGGTGTCCGTTTCGTGCACGCGGTGCCGGCCGGGCATACGGTGATGGTGCATGGCGTAAGCGGCGAACTCAGCGTCGGCGAACGCGCACAGCCGCTGAAGGCGCGTCAGTTGATGTTGCTGGGTCCGGGAGAAACCTTGCAGGTGGAAGCCGGCAATGACGACGCCCAGTTCCTGGTGATCGCCGGGCGTCCGCTGCGTGAGCCGATCGCACACTATGGTCCGTTCGTGATGAACACCCAGGAAGAACTGCGTCAAGCCGTGCACGACTTCCAGAACGGACGGTTCTGATCGCGCTGGCGAGCGGCGAAGGTCGTGGCGGCCTCAGGCCGCGACGATCTTCGTGAGCGCTCAGCACAGAAGGGCGACCGGGGTTGATTCGCGCCGACATGGCACCAGATCACAACAATGAACGAGCCCCTGCACCTCACCTGCCCACATTGCGATTCGGTCAACCGCATTGATGCGACACGCCTGGCCGAATCACCGCGTTGCGGTCGCTGTCACCAGGATCTGTTCAATGCGCATCCGCTCACCATGACCGACGCCAATGCCGAACGCGTACTGACGCGCACCGACATTCCGCTGGTCATCGATTGCTGGGCGACCTGGTGCAGCCCCTGCGTGCAGTTTGCGCCGACCTTTGAACAGGCCTGCCGTGCCTTCGAGCCGCGCATCCGCTTCGCCAAACTCGATACCGATGCCCAGCCGCAGACGGCCGCGCGCTTCCAGATCCGCAGTATTCCGACCCTGATCATCTACGGCGGCGGCAAGGAGATCGCACGCAAATCCGGCGCGATGCCCTATGGTGCCTTCAGCCAGTGGCTGCTGCAGGAATTGCAGGCCAGCTGAGGTCGGCAACGGCGGATTCGACATCGCAGCACTTCCCTGATCTACCCAGGAGCAAGACCTTGCAGACCGTGCCCCAGCCCGCCACGACCCCGTATCTGACCTATGGCCTGATCGCCGCGTGCGTGCTGGCCTTCATGGCGCAGGTGTCGGCGCCGTACAGCGTGCTCTCGTTCGGCGCCCTGCAGGCGGTCAACCAGGGCTTTGCACCCTGGCAGCTGCTGACCTATGCATTCCTGCACAGCGACCTCAGCCATCTCTTCTTCAACATGTTCGGCGTCTTCATGTTCGGCAGCGAGCTGGAGCGGATCTTCGGCGCGCGCCGCTATCTCACGTTGTTCTTTGCCAGCGTCATCACCGCAGCGCTGGCCCAGCTGATCTACGGCGTGGTCACCGGTTCCAATACGCCCATGGTCGGCGCATCCGGCGGCCTGTTCGGCCTGCTGCTGGCCTACGCGATGGTGTTTCCGAATCGCAAGCTGCTTCTGTTGTTCCTGCCGATCCCGATCCCGGCCTGGCTGTTTGTGACCCTGTACGCAGGACTCGAGCTGTATCTGGGTGTCAGCGGTCAGATGGAAGGCATCGCGCATTTCGCGCATCTGGGTGGTGTCGTCGGCGGCTTCCTGGTGCTCAGCCATTGGCGAGCGAGCTACCAGAGGCGGATGCGGCAAGAGCGCGACTGAGCGCCTCCCGTAGCCGCAGCGCTGCAGGGCGGCGCTCGACATTGCAACCGAGTTCACGCCGGGCACCATGCCCTCGCTATCATCAGGGCTCAATCTTCCTGGACGCCGACATGCTGCCGTCACGCTACTTCGCCCTGGTCCTGGTGCTGCTCAGCTTTCTGGTCAGCGTCGTGTTCACGCTGCGCATCGGCGGGTTCTGGTGGGGCATTGCCATCGTCTCCGGGCTGTTGTCGATCGTCGGCATCCGCGACCTGTTCCAGACCCGGCAGAGCATCCGGCGCAACTATCCCCTGCTCTCGCATTTCCGCTTTTTCTTCGAGATGATCCGCCCCGAAATTCGCCAGTACCTGCTGGAGAACGACACCGACGAGACGCCGTTCTCGCGCGTGCAGCGTTCCATCGTGTACCAGCGCGCCAAGGGCGATGTCGACAAGCGGCCGTTCGGTACCCAACTGGATCTCTACGAGGCACACTTCGAATGGATCAACCATTCGATCACACCCAGTCACATCGCGGATCACGATTTCCGTATCGATGTCGGTGGACCCCAGTGCACCGCGCCGTATTCGGCCAGTGTCTTCAATATCTCCGCGATGAGCTTTGGCGCGCTCTCGGCGAACGCGATCGCCGCGCTCAACGAAGGCGCCCGCAGCGGAGGCTTTCATCACGACACCGGCGAGGGTTCGATCTCGCGCTACCACCGTGAGGGCGGTGGCGACCTGGTCTGGGAGATCGGCAGTGGCTACTTCGGCTGCCGCAATCCGGATGGCAGTTTCAGCGAGGAACGCTTCAGCGAGAACGCGCGCAGCCCACAGGTGAAGATGATCGAACTGAAGCTCTCGCAGGGCGCCAAGCCGGGTCATGGCGGCGTGCTGCCGGGCGCCAAGGTCACTGCCGAAATCGCCGCCGCGCGTGGCGTACAGATCGGCGAGGATTGCATCTCGCCGTCGCGCCACTCGGCGTTCTCGACGCCGATCGAACTGCTGCAGTTCATCGCCCGTCTGCGGGAACTTTCCGGCGGCAAACCCACCGGCTTCAAACTAGCCATCGGGCATCCCTGGGAATGGTTCGGGATCGCCAAGGCCATGCTGGAGACCGGCATCATTCCCGACTTCGTGGTGGTCGATGGTGCCGAGGGCGGCACCGGTGCCGCACCGCTGGAGTTCACCGACCATGTCGGTGCGCCGCTGCGCGAGGCCCTGATGCTGGTGCACAACACCCTGGTCGGCATCGGTCTGCGCCATCACATCCGGATCGGCGCCAGCGGCAAGATCGTCACTGCCTTCGATATCGCGCGCTCGCTGGCGATGGGCGCCGACTGGTGCAATTCGGCGCGTGGCTTCATGTTCGCGCTCGGCTGCATCCAGGCACAGACCTGCCATACCGGGCGCTGCCCGACCGGCGTCACCACCCAGGATCCGGTGCGACAGCGCGCCCTGGTGGTACCCGACAAGGCCGCGCGCGTCGCCGCCTTCCACCGCAATACCCTGATCGCGCTGAAGGAACTGATTGCCGCAGCCGGGCTGAGTCATCCGAATGAGCTTGGACCCGAGCACATCGTGCGCCGGGTGTCCTCGACCGATGTGCGCTCACTGGCCGCCCTGCATGTCTGGGCCAAGCCCGATGAACTGCTGCACGGCATGCCCGAGCACGCGGTGTTCAGGGTGTACTGGCCGGTCGCGCGCGCCGACACCTTTGCAGCGCCTGCGCACACCCTGTCCTTGCGCGGCAGCAAGTTGCAGTGATCAAGCCAAACGCCATCCAGCCGGCCCGGCATGACTGACACCCAGGAAAAACTGCGCGCGCTGGGCAAGCGGCTTGAGCATGCTGCCGAAGTCATCGAAGAGCGCATAGACGACGCCGCCGATGAATCGCGCGCCATCGAGCCGCTGGTCGATGCCGCACGCAAGCTGCCGTGGTGGGGGCATGCGCGCCGCTTCTGGCCCCTGCTGCTGATCGCCACCGCGGCCCTCGCCTTCATTGCCAGCGGGGCCTGGCGGCAACTGCATCCGCAATACCTCGACGAACATTACGCCTGGATGCTGCACTGGTCGAATCTGCATCCGGTACTTTTTCGTGTGTCTCTACTGGCCGGACTGGCGATGATCACGGCGATGGGCATGCCGGGTGGTGTCGTTTTCGTGATTGCCGGAGGTGTGATCATCGGCACCATTGAGAGCGCACTCTACGCCGTGCTCGCTGATGGCATCGGTTCCAGCATCCTGTATCTGGCAGCACGACGCGCGATGGATAGCGGCAACCTGCGGCCCTCCACTGGTCTGGTCGAGAAGTTGCGCGCGGGGTTTGGCGAGCACCCGGTCAGTTACGCGCTGTTCCTGCGCCTGGTGCCGGTATTCCCGTTTGGCGCAGTCAGCGTGGCCCTGGCCTGGCTGGGCTGCCGCTACCGCATGTTCCTCGCCACCTCGATGGTCGGCGTGCTGCCCTCGCTGGTGATCTATTCCGCGCTCGGCGCCAGCCTCGCACCGACCCTGGCCGCGCATCAGGCGATCGATTCCGCCCTGCTCAGCCAGCCACGATTCATCCTGCCACTGATCGCGCTCGCGGTGCTGTCGCTGATTCCGGTGCTGCTCGGACTGAAACGCACGCCACGGGTTCCGCGCTGAATCCATACGCGACGGCAGTCGGATCCGCCTACAGCGGTTGTGCCAGCGACGGAATCCGGCCGCCCCAGCCGGCCGCCTGCATCGAGAAAAACCGCTTGAGCAGGGGCAGCGCGTCGACCGCGCCGAGCGCGTGCTCGCTGAGTCGCTGAAAGCCCGAGGGCGCATCACCGAACACACGCTCGATGGCATCGATCATTCCGGCTGCCAGACGGCCATCGCCCTCGCGCCAGCTGGCGTAGCGGCGCAAGGTGCCGGTGCCGCCGATATCGCGCGCATTCGCGTGCGCCTGGGTGACCACCTCGATCAAGGCCGCCGCATCCAGCATGCCGAGATTAAGTCCGAGTCCGGCCAGTGGATGCACGACGTGGGCGCTGTCGCCTACGAGCGCCACACGATCACGGGCCAGACTGTCGGCCTGCGCCATGCTCAAGGGAAACAATGCCCGCCCGACCACGGCGGTCACTGGCCCGAAACGCTCCGCGCTGGCAGCGGACAGCGCGGCGATCAGATCGCCTTCCGGCGCGTTGAGCCAGCGCACACCTTCGTCGCTGGGGCGCGTCCAGACAATACTCGAACGGCCATCCGCCAGCGGCAGCAAGGCCAGTGGTCCGCCGGTCGCGAAGCGCTGATAGGCGATCCCCGGATTGGGCTGCGCGGTCTGCACCTGGGCAACCAGAGCCGACGACTGGTAATCGCGCACGCTCCAGTCAAAACCGAGGCGGGCGCGGGTTTCCGAGCGACCACCTTCGGCGACAACCAGCAGGCGCGTGCGCAGGCGGTCTCCCGTGCTCAGTTCTACCCTGATCTCATCGGCAGCGCGCTCAACCTCGACAATCTGCGTCGGTGCGTAAACCCGAACCTCGGGTTCCAGTGCAGCCCAGCATCGCCGCTGAAGGGCATCGAGATCGCTGATCCAGCCGAGCGCATCCGCAGTGATCGCCGCGGAATCGAATTCGAGGCGATGGTCCCCGGCATCCACCTGCATGCGTGCATAGGCGCAGGCCAACGATTCCGGCATTGGCCATAGCCGCAGTCGTTGCAGTACCGCGGCCGATGCCGGTGCGATCGCCACCACGCGACCATTCGGCTCGGCTTGCGCAGCACCCGGGAGCGAACGTTCGAGCAAGGCAACTTTCAAGCCCGCGCGCGCCATCCCGAGCGCGCTCACGGCGCCGGTCACACCCGAGCCCGAGACCACCACATCGAAACGACTCATGACACGGCTCCGCGATAGCCCATCGAGGCCCGTGCCAGCGCGTCCCGAAGCGGTGAAATCCGGTCCACCATCATCATGCCGAAGCCGCGCAGAAGGGTCGAGGGCAGATCGCCGGGCACGGTCAAGCGCACCAGGCCATGACTGAGCGCGATGCTCTGGGCACGATCGCTGGCGCGCAATTCGGCGTAGCGTTCCAGCAAGCCGGCAGCCCCCACATCGACGCGCTCGGCGACCATTAGATTTGCCAACGTGCCGGCATCGCGCAGGCCTAGATTGAAGCCCTGTGCACCCATCGGGTGAATGGTCTGCGCGGCATTGCCGATCAGGACCACGCGGCGATCGATCAGCCGATCCGCCGTCAGCAGACGCAGTGGCCAGGGCTGACGCGGCCCGAGCCGCTGGACCCGGCCCAGGCGATGCCCGAAGCGCTGCTGCAGCAGACGGGCATAATCGGCATCGGCCAAGGCCAAGGCAGCTTCGGCGTCGTTGCGGTCATGACTGAACACCACGCCGCAGCGCCGCTCACTGAGCGGCAGCACCGCGACCGGACCGGATTCGGTGAAGCGCTCGAAGGCACGTCCGCCCGAGGCGCGCTCGAATTCGGCAGCGCAGACCAGGGCAGTCTGCTGATAGTCGACGCACTCCGTCGGAATCGCGCAGGCAGTGCGGATCGGCGAGTCCGTGCCGTCGGCGGCCACCAGCAATCGCGCCTGCAATGTCTGCAGCTGATCCTGGTACTCGACCTGCAGTTCGACCGAGTCCGCGCCGCACACGAAACGCTGCAGTCGTGCCGGCCGCCAGCGCTCGATATCGGTTGCCGCAGCGAGACGATGTTCGAGTGCGCCGACCAGCAGGCGCGCCGGCGCGGTGCAGCCATATTCAGTCAGGCCCTGATCGGCAGCACGCAGCAGAACCCGCCCGAATTCGCCGGCACGGGAAACGTGAATCTCGCGGATCGGGTGCGCATCGATACTGTCCGACCAGGCACCGATCCGACGCAGGCGTTCGATGCTGGCCCGGCCCAGCGCAAAATGGCGCTCATCCCAGCCGGGCAGCAGCGGCCGCGCCACCGTAGCCTCAAGCTGCAAGACCCGCAGACCGTGGCCATCGAGGGAGGCAGCCAGACTCATGCCGACCAGACCGCCCCCCACAATCACGACATCAAATTGATTCAACGCGGCAACAGGCATCCGCGCATTCTACGATGCCGGCTGCGGGTGTGGCGTCCACTCTGTGGCAATCTGCGCGGGCGATCCCGGGTGATCGGTTCGGGGCCCCTGCCCTGCTACAATCGCGGTCTGCCCCATTGTTCACCGAGAGTCTCCATGTCCGACGCGCAGCATTCCGATCAAAAGCTCAAACTGGTGGTCATCAGCGGAATGATCCTGCTCGCCGCGCTGTCGCGTCTGGTACCGCATCCGTGGAACTTCAGCCCGCTCGAGGCGATGGCGCTGTTTGCCGGCGCCCATATCGCGCGCCGCTGGCTCGGCATGCTGGTGCCGCTTGCGGCCCTGCTGATTTCGGATCTGTTTCTTGGTTTCTACTCGGGCATCTGGGTGACCTACCTGTGCTTTGCCGCGATCGCCCTCGCCGGTCGCGGCCTGCGCGGCGGTGGCGCCCTGCGCATTGCCCTGTTCGGCCTGGGCAGCGCGGTCGGGTTTTTCCTGGTCTCCAATTTCTCGGTGTGGGCACTCGGCACCATGTATCCACACACAGCGGCGGGCCTGTTGAGCTGCTATGTCAGCGCGATCCCGTTCTTCCACAACCAGCTGGCCGGTGTTGCATTCTACAGCCTGCTGCTGTTCGGCGGCTACGCGCTGCTGCGACGCGCACTGCCCAGCGGAGCCGCCCGGCTCGCCTGAGCCGGCGTTTGCGCGGATGGGAAATCGCCTCAGCAAGATCTACACACGAACCGGCGATGACGGCAGTACCGGACTCGGTGACGGCAGTCGTGTGTCCAAGGACAGTGCGCGGGTGGCCTCCTATGGCACCGTCGATGAGCTCAACAGCTGCATCGGCATGGTGATCGCCGAATTGGCCGCAACCGCGAGCGACGACGCCAGCAATCAGCCGCATGCCCGCCCGATCCAGGACACGCTGACCGAAATCCAGCACGAGTTGTTCGATCTCGGCGGCGAGCTCTGCATTCCGGGCAGCGAAATGATCGCCGATGCCGATATCACCCGGCTCGAACAGCGGCTCGATGCACTCAACGCCGATCTTCCGCCGCTCAAGGATTTCATCCTGCCCGGCGGTGGCCGCGCCGCAGCGCGCTGCCATCTCGCGCGCACCGTCGCGCGTCGTGCCGAGCGCGAAGTGGTTACCCTGGCTCGGCATGATGCCGTTCGCCCCGAGGCAATCCGCTATCTGAACAGGCTATCGGACCTGCTGTTCGTGATCGCCCGCGTGCTGGCGCGCGGCTCCGGTCATGGCGAGACCATCTGGAAGCATGAGCGCCGGAAGCGCGATTGAGCCATCGCGATGCTCCTCAGCCATCCCTCCTGCGCCCTGCACAATCCCGGCCCCGGTCATCCGGAATCGCCGATGCGGCTGGCGGCCGTGCTGTCGGCTTTCGACACCGCGCCACTGGCCGGCATTGCGCGTGTGGAGGCGCCGCCGGCCAGCATCGAGCAGCTGCGTCGCGTCCACGACGATGCGCTGATTGATCGTGTCTTCGCCGCGGCCCCGCGTGATGGCATCGCCCGGCTCGATGCCGACACCGCAATGTGCCCGCAATCGCTTGATGCAGCGCTGCACGCGGCCGGCGCCGTGATCGCGGCTGTGGATGCGGTGCTGCAGGAACGCACCGATCGCGCCTTCTGCGCGGTCAGGCCGCCTGGTCATCACGCCACCCGCATCGACGCCATGGGTTTCTGCCTGTTCAACAGCATTGCCGTAGGCGCTGCCCACGCCCTGGCTCAGGGCCTGGATCGCGTCGCCATCATCGATTTCGACGTCCACCATGGCAATGGCACCCAGGACATCTTCAGCCGCGACGCGCGGGTCCTGTACGCCTCCTCGCATCAATGGCCGCTCTATCCCAACACCGGTGCCGAAGCCGAAGTGGGCCTGGGCAACATCCACAATGCCACCCTGCTTCCCGGTGCGCGCTCGCTGGAATTCCGCGAGGCCTGGGCACAACGCCTGCTGCCGGCCATCGAAGCCTTCAAGCCGCAGCTGATCCTGATCTCCGCCGGATTTGATGCACACCGGCTCGATCCGCTCGCCCAGCTCAATCTCGGCCCCGAAGACTTTGCCTGGCTGACCCATGCCCTGGTGCTTATTGCCGAACGCCATGGCGGCGGTCGCGTGGTCTCGGCACTCGAGGGCGGCTACAGCCTGACCGCGCTGCACGAGTGCACGACGGCGCATTGCCAGGCCCTGTTCGGCATGCGCTGAGCGGCACCTTGACCAGCGTCCAGCACTTGCGCCGGCAGCGATCGGAAATCTAGATTCCCGGCATCGCCAGCGCGGAGCGCATCGTGTACCGCATCTTCAGCGTCGCCGTTCTTGTTCTCAGTTGCAACGCGGGCCAGGCCGGGACCCTGCTCAGCGATCAGGTGTTTGATCGCTATTCGCCGCTGGCGGCCGCCGATGAGTTTTCCCGTCGCGTCTTTTCGCCGACCACGCATGATCGCCTGCAGCGCTATCAGCAACACACCGGCATCCGCGCCGTGGCGCATACGGTGGACCTCCGCGATGAGCGCTTCGATGTGTTCATTCCCAAGCTCAAGCCGCCCGGCGGCTACGGACTGATTGTGTTCGTCTCGCCGATCCCGCATTGGCCGCTGACCCATGACTGGAAAAAGATCCTCGATCGGACCGGTTACATCTACGTTTCGGCGTTGCGATCGGGCAATGAGGAAAATGTCTACAAGCGGCGCATCCCGCTGGCCCTGCACGCACTCGAGAACATCCGCGCGCGCTATCCGATCGACCCGCAGCGCACCGTGATCAGCGGATTTTCCGGCGGCTCGCGCACGGCCATCCGTATCGCTGCCGCGTATGCCGATGTCTTCAGCGGCGCGCTCCTGATCGGCGGGGCCAAGGTGATGGGGGAAGAGGATTTCGCGCCGCCACCCCTGGAAATCATGCAGCAATTGCAGCGGAACATGCGCGTGGTCTATTCGACCGGCCGCCATGACATGCCCAATCAGCGCCTCGATGGCCGCAGTATCGCCGCCCTGCAGGAGCGCTGTGTCGCCGGTGTGTTCCGTTATTCGGAACGCAATATCAGCCACGAAGTGCCCACGTTCAAGATGATGCAGCGCGTGCTGGCGCGACTCGACAAGCCCCTGGACGCCACGGCATTGGCGCAGCAGTCGCAATGCGCCGACACGCTCGGAGCGCGCGTAGCGACCGACGTCGCGGCCGCGCAGGCGGCCTATCGGAAAGGTGATTCGGCACTCGCCGGTGAATTGCTCGGTGCCGCCGATCTTGCCTGGGGCGGCCTCGCCGCCGAACCGATGATCGAACTCGCACGCCAATTGGCCCCCGGATTTTCCGACCCTTAGCAAGTATCCGCGTGATGCCGGGCTTTCCTGTAGGGCATCTCTGTGAGATGCCACCCCAACACGGCCGCGAATTCAAGATGGCATCTCGCAGAGATGCCCTACAAAAAAGCACACAAGCGCTGAACGCTCATCTTAAGCCTCGGGCTCCTCCACCGGTTCAATCAGACTCGCCTCGTCAACGCGCGCACTGTTGACCCGACGCGAGACCTGGACGATGCGCAACTCGGGCACCGGCGCCGCCAGCAACAATCCGGTCGCCGCCTCGGTTGATCCGGTGATCCACTCGGCCGCCACCGGCGCCGGAAGAATCCCCGGCATGCGATCGTGAATGGTCGCCGCATCGCCTTCCGCGGCGCGGGTGATGATGGTGAAGGTCTCGATCGGCGTCTCCGAACGCGTCCAGCGCTCCCACAATCCGGCAACCCAGAGCGGCGCCCCATCCTTCGCGCTGAGATAGAACGGCTGCTTGCCCGAAGCCGTCTCCACCCATTCGTAGTAACCGCTCATCGGCACGAGACAACGCCGATGCCGATACGCCGACCGGAACGTAGGCTTCTCCGCGGCACTCTCCAGCCGCGCGTTGATCGTACTGCCGAGCATCTTGCCGTCCTTCGACCAGGCCGGAACCAGACCCCAACGCAGCAGCGCACGCTCAAGCCCATCCTCGCCCGCGCGCACCAGCCCGGCCACCTGGGTCGGCGCGATGTTGTAGCGCGCCGGCGATGGCCAGTTGTTGAGCAACGCCGATATCTCGAGCAAGGCCCGCGGCGCTTCCGGAAATTCCTGGGTGAATCGTCCGCACATGGCGACATCATGGGCGTGCCACCCAGGCGCACGCAAGTCGCGCAACTCCCTGTCATCCTGTGACGACGTGCATCCGCGTCGAAATCTGCGTTCGGCAACCCGGACTTTCGAATCGCGTGGTGCCCGGAGCCGGAATCGAACCGGCACGGCTTTTGGCCGAGGGATTTTAAGTCCGGTCCGGTGGCTACCGGCAGCTACTGAAAGCTATTACTGACAATGGCTTAGCGGTGGGAAGTCGTCGGCGATTGTTGGCGTCTCATGGTCTCAGTGTCCCAGGAAGGTCGTAAGCGCCCGGCCAACCCACCCCAATCTCGAAGCGCGATGTGTTAGGCCGGCTTCCAGACGTGCGGCAAGAGTTCGTCGAGGCGATCTTGGGGTTGCGTTGGCAGTCGGGTGAGCACGTCGGTGAGGTAGGCCATGGGGTCGTGTTTGTTGGCGCGTGCGGTCTGGATCAGGCTCATGATGTTGGCGGCGCGCTGGCCGGCTTCGAGCGATCCGGCGAACAGCCAGTTCTTGCGACCCAGCGCGATCGGGCGGATGGCATTCTCGACCGGGTTGTTATCGATCGGGAAGCAGCCATCATCCAGGAAGGCGGTGAATGCCGGCTTCCTGCGCAGCAGATAGTCGATGGCCTTCGCCGTGCCTGATCCGCTGTTGACCTTGGGTCTCAGGCCTTCGAGCCAATCGAGCAGTTCGTCCACGATCGGTCGCGATTGTTCCTGGCGCAGCCGGTGGCGCGCCGGTGCGTCGAGTTGTTTCTCCTTGGCTTCGGCCTCGATCGCGTACAACGCCGCGATCCGCTCCAGCGCTTCGGCCGCCATGGCGCTCTGGTTGGCTTCGTGCAAATCGAAGAACTTGCGCCGCGCATGCGCCCAGCAGGCAATCTCGCGCACGGTACCGGCCTCGAAGAACGCCTTGTAGCCGGAGAAGTCGTCCACGACCAAGGCACCGCCGTATCCTTCAAGGAAGGATCGGGCGTGTTTGCCGCTTCGGCTCTCGGCGTAGTCGTAGACGATGATCGGCGCCTCCTCGAACTCGCCGCGTCGATAGGCAAACAGATACCCGGTCTTCGTCTTGCCCGTTCCTGGTGCCAGCATCTGTACCGGCGTCTCGTCGGCATGCAGCACCTTCTCTGTGCGCAGCTGATCGCGCAGCAACGTGACCAGCGGTTCCAGCGCATAGCCGGTCGCGCCGACCCAGGACGACAGCGTCGATCGCGGCAGCACCACGCCGCTGCGGCCCACCATCTCGCTCTGTCGATACAACGGCAGATGATCGGCGTACTTGTGCACCATCACCTGTGCCAGCAGACCCGGCGCCGGGATGCCGCGCTCGATGATCGAGGGCAGTGTCGCGGGGGTGTGTACGGTCTCGCAGGTACGGCAGGCTTGCTTGGGGCGGATGATCCGGCGCACGAAGTACTCTGCCGGCTTCACATCGAGCTTCTCGGAGATTTCTTCGCCGATCAGATGCAGGGCACCGCCGCAGGCATCGCAGGTGCAGGAGGCTGGCTCGATGCGTTGCTCGACCCGCGGCAGATGTTCCGGCAGCGGCTGGCGCTTGGGCTGGCTGCGTTCCTTGCGCGGCACCTTCGGTGCGAGAGCTTCCCTGAGTTCCTCGATCGCACTCTCGGCTGCGGCCAGGTCTTCATCGATCGTCGCATCGAACAGCGCGCGCTGGGCGGGATCGAAGCGCTCGGACTGCGCGCCGAACTTCAGGCGTTGCAGCCGGATGATCGAAGCCTGCAGGCGTTCGATCAATCCATCCCGCTTGGCGAGCACGGCGTCATGGCGGGCGATGCGTGCTTCCTGCTGAGCAATCGTCGTGTCTCGCCGCGCAATCTCGACATCGCGCTGCGCGATCTGCGCCAGCATCACGGCGCGCAGCTCGTCGATATCGGTGATGTCTTCGTGTGTGCCGATCAGCATGAGGGCATCGTACTTCGCGCGCGCGCGCGAGGCATGGCACAAAGGTGCGCAAATGCTGGATTTTGCAGGGCATCAGAGTACGCGCGGCACGTCCTCGATGCGCGCCGACAGCAGACGCCAATCAACGCCCGCCACC
>JALHNO010000024.1 GCA_022843465.1 Pseudomonadota bacterium
TGAGATGCCATTTCGATGGCACGGGAACATCAAGCCGGCAAGTCACAGACTTGCCCTACAGGAAAGCGCCCTTCTGTACGGCATCTCTGTGAGATGCCAAGCTCTCTGTAGGGCATCTCTGTGAGATGCCATTTCGATGGCACGGGAACATCAAGCCGGCAAGTCACAGACTTGCCCTACAGGAAAGTGCCCTTCTGTGCAGCATCTCTGTGAGATGCCAGGCTCTCTGTAGGGCATCTCTGTGAGATGCCATTTCGATGGCACGGGAAAATCAAGACGGCATCTCGCAGAGATGCCCTACAGAAGACGGCGCGCTACTGCTCAGGCCGCGCCGAGGAATGATGGCTGCTGATGAACCAGTCGCGACCATCAAAGCGATAGCTGTAGGTATAGCGGGCGCGCACCGTCCGGTTTTCGGCGCGATACTCGAAACTGTACAGGCCGGTATCGACCGCGGTCCGGCAATCGATATCGATCGAGCGCCAGTTGATCGTGCCCACCGGTCGGTGCGCAAAGAAGGTGTTGAAGTAGGCCTCCTTGTCTTCGCGCTTGATGAGCGGACCATTCTTCAGGGTGGGCAACAGCACCGAACCCTCGGCATAACGATTCAGCACCGCCTCCATGTCCTCATCGCTGAGCGCCTTGTTCCAGCGATCAAACAACGCGGCGATTTCGGCGGGTGTGACCCGCACGCAGGCTTCCGCCACGGGCGTTGCATCCCTGGGCGCATTGTGTGCGCAGGAAGCCAGCAGGACGATCAGCAAGGGCAGCAAGGGACGCACAGTCATGGCGGTACTCCTCGGGGCGGGGATGCGCGATGCTAACGCGAATCCTGGGGCGGCGATCCATGGCCGGCGACCGCGGCCAGACCCGCGCTCAGCCGGTCGGGTCAGCCAGGTTGGCAATCGCCTCCGGATTCTGCGACCACACCACCAGCGCGCAGCGGAACGCCGTCAGCGCGTCCTGATGCCGGCCTTCGCGCTGCCGCAGCACGCCGAGATTGTTCCAGGCGCGACTGAGATTGCGCTGCACAGCTTCGTTGGGCATCGCCAGCGCGAGTACCTCCAGCGCCTGGACCGCCGCGCCCGGTTCGCCCGCCTGCAGGGCGGCATTGGCGCGGGTCACCAGCAGGCGCCGCAAGGCCGCCAGATCACTCCCATGCACCGTCCGCTCGAGTTCGCCGGCCTGATCCAGGTGACGCTGCCAGAGCTGACGGTAAAGCGCTTCCAGTGCGGCGACGAATCGTCGACCATCGCAGAGGCTGGACTGGCGCAGCCGCTCGCGCAATGCCATCCGCCAGGATGGCGCGCGGCGCAGGGGATTGGCGGCGAGCGCGATGCCGATCTGCACGAATTCTTCAGCGTCGGCGGCAATCCACTCGTTGAGCTGCAGCGTATGCAGGATGCTCGCGCTCGAGCGCGTGTGCGGCAGCAGGCCAGGCTCGGTGATCACCGGCACGCCGGCCCAGAGACAATCGAGCGTGCTGGTGGCGCCACTGAACACCAGCGGATCGAGTGCGATATCGATGCCGGCCAGCAATTGCTGGAATTCTTCAGCGCTGACGCGACCGAGCAGCTCGACGCGCGCATGCAGGTGGGCCGGTAGCGCATCCAGCACACGGCGGCGCGCGCCCTCACCGGCAATGCCGATCAGCCGCAGGCGGGCTTCGGGCAGCGCTTCGAGCAGGCTGGCGGCGCGCGCCAGCAGCGCGTTGGACAACTTGCTGGCGACATTGACGATGCCAAACACCGTAGCGTCGGCGACCTGGGCAGCCACTGTCTGCCCTTCGGGTGGCAGCCAGCACCACTGCGCGAACGGCAGTCGCAGCACGGACTCGCTGCTCAGCACCGGCCAGTCCGCGTCGTCGGGATCGCTCACGGCATCGGCGATGCGGTAGTCGATCGCGGCAACGCCGGTGGTCGCCAGGTAATCGAGCCAGGTCAGCTGCACCGGTGCCGGTCGAAACGTCAGTGCGCCCAGCACATGACCAACACCATGCCCGCAGAGATCGACTGCGATATCGATCTCGCACATCGCCAGCGTCCGCGCCAGCGCGCGATCATCGCTGCCGCTGGCATGCAAATGCTGCACCTGGGGCAGGGCGCGCGCCGCCGCTGCCACCTCCTCGCTGTCTGCGCAGCGGTAGACGAACAGCACATCGACGAGAGCAGGGTCATGCTGACGCGCCAGTACCGGCACGAAGCGCTGCAGCGCGGTATGCGCATCGACGCCGAGGTAGGCAATGCGCAGACGCCGGTCGGCACCGCCATCACGCAGGCGCCAGGCATGCAGCTGGCCACGATCCGCGGCGAAGTCGCGGCCCCATTGCCGATGCAGATCGACAAAGTGCTGGGGGTCGGCGGGCTCGCGCAGTTTCTCCAGGATCAGCGCGTTCTGCCGGATGATGCTGTCCATCGGCGCCAGCCGCACGGCTTCCGCGATGCAGGCCAGTGCCTCATCGCCACGGCCTTCCAGCGCCAGGCTGACCGCCAGTTCGGTCAGTGCCCGGGGTCGCGCATGCGGATCGGAACACAGCCCGCGAAAGATCGCGGCGGCGGTGTCGAGTTGCCAGGCCGCGCGTGCGGCGACCCCCTCAGCAAACCGCGCGGCGATGTCGGGGCGCGCGCTCATCGCACGCTGCGCTAGACGCGCCGATGCAGGGCGGCGAGAAAGGCCGCCAGCGATCCAGCCAGTGCCACCCACAGCGGCAACGGCAGGCCGATCCAGCGCGGGCCTTCGGCATCGAGGGCATACAGCAGGGCCGCCGCCACCAGTAGACCAGCTCCGAGCACAGCAAACACGGTGCGGCGCTGGCCCTCGCGTGACTCATCGACCAGGGCCTGCATCTCGCGCGAACGGATCTCCATCGAGGTCTGGCCGGTCGCCGCCTGACGCAGATAGGCATGCAGCAGGCGCGGCATGTCCGGGGCATGCCGCATCAATTCGGGCAGGCGATCGCTCATCGTCTGGCGCAGCGCAGCGACCGAATAGCGCTTCTGCACGATCTCCTCAAGCACCGGCTGCGCCACCGCGAACAGATCGAGCTTTGGGTGCAAGAGCCGGCCGACGCCTTCGATATTGAGCAGGGTCTTCTGCAGCAGCATCAGCTGCGGCTGCACGGTCAGCTCGTAGCGCTGCGCCAGCCGGAAGATCTTGGCGAGCACTTCGCCGAGCGAAATCTCGGCGATCGGCTTGGTGAAGTAGGGTTCGCAGACACTGCGTACCGCGGCCTCGAGCTCATCGACGCGCAGATGCGCCGGCATCCAGCCGGCCTCGATATGCAGCTCGGCGATGCGCCGGTAATTGCTCGAAAACATCGCGCGAAAGTTCTCCGCGAGATAGTACTGATCGGCTTCCGGCAGAGCGCCCATGATGCCGAAATCGAGCGCGATGAAACGCGGTGTCTCACTCGGTTCGGTGTCCACCCAGATATTGCCGGGATGGGCATCGGCGTGGAAAAAGTTGTCGCGGAATACCTGCTGGTAGAACAGCCGCACGCCCTTCTCGGCGAGCGCGACGCGGTCGATGCCGGCGGCGTCGATGGCTTCCAGATCGTTCGACGGGATGCCGCGGATGCGCTCCTGCGTCAATACGCGTTCGCCGCTCCAGTCCCAGTAGACCTTGGGCACGCGCAAATCCAGCGAATTCGCAAAATTGCGCCGCAGCTGACTGGCATTGGCGCCCTCGCGCTGCAGGTCGACCTCGTTTTTCAGGGTGCGCTCGATCTCGGCGACGATTTCGCGTGGCTGGATCTTGTCGGCATTCGGCAGATGCCGCTCGGCGATGCGCGCGACCAGCTTGAGCAGGCCGAGATCGTCGCTGATGCGCTTCTCGACATTCGGTCGCAGCACCTTGACCACCACCTCGGTGTCATCGGGCAGCAGAGCCAGATGCACCTGGGCAATCGACGCCGATGCCAGCGGCACCCGTTCAAAACTCTTGAACAATTGCGCGATCGGCGCACCCAGCGACAATTCGATTTCGCGCTCGGCCTCGATGCCCGGAAACGGCGCCACCCGATCCTGCAGCAGGGTCAGCTCATCGGCGATATCGGCCGGCAGCAGATCGCGCCGGGTCGACAGGATCTGACCGAACTTGACGAACAACGGGCCGAGTGCCTGCAGGCACAGACGCAGTCTGGCACCGCGCGGCAGATTGCCGATGTCGCCGCGCGGCGCCGGCAGGATGCCGCGCAACCAGCGCAGCAGGCGCAGACCCGGCAGCAAGAGCAGCAGCTCATCGAGGCGATAGCGGGCCAGCGTCGCGCCGATGCTGATCAGCCGCGTCATCGGCCGGATGCCAAGCATCAGCTGGCTCCCTGCTGGCGCGCCAGGCGTTGCAGGCGCACTTCGATCCGCTCGACATCATCGCGAAGCCGGTCGACATCCTCGGCGAACGTATCGAGTTCATGGCCGGCGACCACATCGCGGCTCTCCTCCTGCACATACTCGGCACCCGATTCGGCGAGCCCAAGCGCGCTCTCGCGCAGCCACTGGAACCCCTGGCGCAGATGGCGGGCGACCTGCGGTCCGAAGATCGGGCCCAGGCGTGCAGCGAACGCGCTTTCCCAATCGGGATCGAACCGGCGACTCAGCTTTTCGATATGCCGCATCAATTCGGCATCACCGGAAATCTGCACGCGCCCGGCCGGCAGGCTGTCCGATGCTGCCGGTCGCAGCAGCCCGATCAGGCCACCCAGGGTAGTACGCAGACTGACATCACTGTCGCTGCCCGCGGCCGGACCGACGCGCAACTGCGCGCCCTCAACGCGGATGCGCAGCGCCCATTCCGGACCATTCCAGGTCAATGTGATCGAGCGCCCATCGAGCGCCTTCAACTCGCCAGGTAGATCCGGATCAAGCGCGATGGTCTGGTTCAGCAGGGCTTCCAGCAGGGCGCCCAGATAGGCCTTCGGTGATGTCGGTGCCGCAGCAGTGTTCATCCGCGCAGTGTAACGTCCGCCCGCGCACTATGGGATGCAAGCCTTCGCCCAGTATCGCGGGCGTGCCCTCATCCGGCCCGCGGTCGGACCTGGGTTCCCTTCTCCCGCTTGCGGGATAGGGGACCAAGCCCTTGGTTCCCTTCTCCCGCTTTGCGGGAGAAGGTGTCCCGAAGGGACGGATGAGGGTAGTTGGGGCGGCGTCTACGTCGAACTTCGTGCGGGAGTGTCACCTGTCAGACCGGTTTACTTTGTTACCCATCAGACCGGTTCATACAACGCGTTGCCACCCTCACCCTATCCCTCTCCCGCTAGCGGGAGAGGGGACTGGGCCCGCAATCGGCCGCGAAACTGCGACCCCCACCCAACCCCGCTAGAATGGCCGGATCATGCTGATCATCAACCCGCACATCCAGATCCCCGACGCCGAGTTGAGCGAGCGCTTCGTGCGCGCCTCAGGTCCCGGCGGGCAGAACGTCAACAAGGTGGCGACCGCGGTCGAGCTGCGCTTCGATGCGCAAAGCTCCGGCGCCCTGCCTGAGCCGGTGCGTGCGCGTCTGCTGGCGCGTGCCGATCGCCGGATCACCGACGACGGCGTGGTAGTGATCCAGGCCAGTCGCTTCCGCACCCAGGAACGCAACCGCGAGGACGCCCGCGAACGCCTCGCGGCCCTGATCCTGGCCGCTACCCTGGTGCCCAAGAAGCGCATCGCCACCAAGCCCTCGCGCTCGGCCAAGGAGCGCCGGATGGAAGGCAAGCGCGTGCGCGCCAACGTCAAGGTGACGCGCGGCAAGGGCAACTGGGACCAGGAATGAAAGCCAGCGTGATCGAACATGAGTTGCCGGCCTCGGCGCCGCGCACCCGCCATCCGATCGTGCGCCGGATCGCCCGCTTCATTCTTCGCCTGGCCGGATGGGATCTGGTCGGCAAGTTTCCCGATGTGCCCAAGGTCCTGCTGGTCGCGGTCCCGCATTCCTCGGGATGGGATGCGATATGGGGCCTGCTGATCAAGGTCGCCATCGGGCTGGACATCGAGTTCATGGCGAAGAAGGAGATCTTCTTTTTTCCGCTCGGCCCGATCCTGCGTCTGCTCGGCGGGGTGCCGGTCGATCGCCATGCCGCGCGTGGGGTCGTCGGCGCCACGGTGCAGGCCTTCCAGTCCAAACCGGTGTGCTGGGTGGTGCTGGCGCCCGAAGGCACCCGCCGCAAGACCGACCGCTGGAAGACCGGCTTCTGGCATATCGCCCGCCAGGCCCAGGTGCCGGTCTGCGCGATCTGGATCCACTATCCGGACAAGCGCTTCGGCATCGGCCCGATGTTCGAGATGAGCGCCGACATGGACGCCGACATCGCCCGGTTGCGGGAATATTTCACACCCTTCCAGGGCAAGCACCGCAGCCGCAACTGAGGCGCACGTACTTCCTCAGCTGCTGCGATCCGCACTCCCAAGCCGGCCGGTTTGCCGCTACGCTCGGGCTTCGCATCCGGAACGTGCAGCGCAATGAAGGGAAGCCTGGTCTGTGTCGGGGTGGGGATGACGCTCGGATCGCACATCACGCCGCTCAGCCGCAGCTACATCGAGAAAGCCGATGTGGTGTTCGCGCTGATGTCCGACGCCATCGTCGAACTCTGGGTGCAGGAAATGCATCCCGATGTGCGCAGTCTGCAGCCCTACTACAGCGAGGGCACCTCGCGGCTGACCAGCTACAAGGCGATGATCGAGGCCATGCTGGTCGAGGTTCGCGCCGGCAAGAAAGTCTGCGGCGCCTTTTACGGCCATCCCGGCGTATTCGCCTGGGTGCCGCACCGCGCCATCGAACTGGCCCGCCAGGAAGGCTACGCCGCGCATATGGAGCCCGGCGTCTCCGCCGAGGATTGTCTCTACGCCGATCTCGGCATCGACCCCGGCAAATACGGCTGCGCCCACTTTGAGGCCAGCCAGTTCATGTTCTACCAGCGCCGCATCGACCCCAGCGCCTACCTGATCCTCTGGCAGGTCGGCGTCGCCGGTGACCAGTCCCTCGCCCGCTTCTCCACCGGCGCCGCCTACCGCCAGGTCCTGGTCGATATCCTCGCCCAGGACTACCCCCTCGACCACGAAGTCATCATCTACCAGGCCGCCACACTGCCGATCCAGAAGGCGAGGATGGAGCGGGTGCGGTTGGCCGATTTGGTAGCTGCTGATATCGACATGCAGGTGACTTTGGTGGTGCCGCCCTGTCAGGCGCTGCAACCGAACTCGCTCGTGCAGTCTCTTCTTGCAGGGATAGACGGATTGGAGGCTGTCTGATCGATGCGTAGTGGACACTTTCTGGCTGGCGAGTTGGCCTGCGAATCGACGGGTATCCTGCTTAGACCCTTGTCCCTGGAGGACCGCGAACTCTTTGTCGCAATTTATTCCGATGCGAACCTGATGCGCGAGGTCGAGCCCGCGCTGTCGCCAGCGGACGCGAGCACCACCTTTGATCGAACACTGCGCCTGTGCGAGAAGACCAATCCACGTTCTGCATACATGGTGGCGGTCGCCAAGCGCTCACGCAAGCCAATAGGGATCTGTGCCGCTTCCCGGATCGACCTGCGTGCTGGCAGCGCAGAGGTAGGCATCATGCTGCTGGCCACCGCGACCGAACGAAGTCTGGGGACGCCGGCTCTCGCGCTGCTGATGGGTCAACTATTCACGGTACTGGAGCTTGAAGAGATCTGGGCACAGCATGCGCCCACGAATCGGCTCGCGCACATTGTGGGTCTTGGTGCCGGCATGAAATCCTGCGCACCAAAGGAGTGCTGGGGAGGAAGAGCCGGGATGCACTTCGTTTCGGTGCAACGCGACACCTGGTTTGGCTTGCCGAAGAATCCGATTCGCCTGCCGATCGCGGAGATTGTCGCGCCGCGCTGATGCGTCTGGCCTGTGTTCAGAGGAGGAAACAAGATCAGCCGAATCAGCGAAAAGGGCATGCTTATTCATTGCTGTTCAACAGGGAGCAAGCCGCTACACTTTGCGGACGAAGGGTACGCCAGCCGACGAAGTATATGGAGGTTCTGGCGCCTGCGAATCCGCATGCTGGGGTCGACCAATCGATGTGATGGGCAGTAGACATGGAGGAGGCAATCCAGGAAGGACAGTAGAGTTGATTTTCCACGTCTCGGGACGTCCCGGTTTGGGGGCGCTTGCGGGACACCGTTACTTCAATCGCAAGGGGGACAAGATGAGCAATGTCATTCGCATACTGGAAGCGCTGGGCTCGGAAGCGCCTGCCGAAGCCTGGAATCGAGAGGTCAGCGACCGTCTTCAGGAGACCGCAGCACTGTCGCCGGAAATTGCCGCCGCCTTGATATCCGGCGATCAGGCTAGCCTGGTAGAGCTGCTGGGTGCCCGCTGCAATGTTTTCTGCGGGGTGTTCCCTGCAAAAAATGACGAGGAAGAAGAAGAGAAGGCGCCAGCGAAAGAGGAAGACGACGACTCGAAAGACGACGGCGAAAAAAATTCAGCAGATTCCGTCAGAATCACCGCCCTTGCCTCCTAGTTCCGGCCAGCGCGCAGCACGAACCGCTCGCCCAGGTTTCTGGGCGGGCGTTCTGTTGTGTCTGCTCTTCTTTTCTTGCGCGATCGCAGGTGTTGCTGATTCCACACAAGCTGATCGGTTGCTTGCCAAGGCCGAACTCCTCAAGCGAACGGATTTCAAAGCGTTTGGCGAGGCGCTTGAACAGATCGAGTTGAAAGTTGCAGGACTGACCCCGGCTCAGCGCGATCATCTGTTTTATTTGCGTGCCTGGCAGAAGACTTACGCCGGCGAAATAGAACAGGCCATCGTGGACTTCAAGTCGCTGATATCGAGGCCCATCGACGCGACGCTAAAGGCGCGCGCCACCGGCACCTTGATCAATGCGCTGACGATCGGGCGCCAGTATGACGACAGCTTTCGATACCTGGCCGAATTGCTCGAGTTGCTGCCAAGCGTCGATGATGCAGGAGCACGCTCGCAGGCCCATGCCGTCGCTGCGCTTCTGTTCAATCAAGTGGGACGTTACGACCAAAGTCTGACGCATTCGGCGCAAATGGCAAAAGAGAACGCGGAGCCTTGGGTCAGTTGCATCGCAAATCAGCTGAGAGTCGAATCCTTGTTCAAGAGCGGTCAGATGACCGCCGTCACCGCGGAGGCAGAGACCTGGTTACGACGTTGTCTGGATGCGAAGGAATACGTATTTGCCAGCTTTATCCGAAGCTACTTTGCTCGAATCCATCTACAGAATGGCGAGTCCAAGCGGGCTACCCAGTTGCTGCTCGCCAGCCGGGAAGACGCCGACAGAACCCAGTATCGCGTGGTGATCTCTTCGTTCAACTCCCTGCTGGCAAGGGCCTACCTTGCGCAAGGCGAGTTGGCCAACGCAAGGAAGTACGCGCTGGCCGCGATCGACGGTGGGCCCCAGGAGGAATTCATCGAACCGCTGGTGGACGCCTATCGCGTGCTCTACGAAGTTTCCGTCAAGCAAGGTGATACCGCTGTTGCATTGGCCTATCACGAGAAATACATGGCCGCCGACAAGGCCTACCTGAACGACGTCAGCGCCCGCCAGCTCGCCTTCCAGATGGCCCAGCATCAGGCCATTGCCAACAAGCTGCAGATCGAGACCTTGAATCAGCAGAACCAGGTGCTGCAGATGCAGGGCCAGCTGGCGGACAAGGCGGCGGAGAATACGCGGCTGTATCTGGCCTTGCTGCTGACGGTATTGGCGTCGATCGCCCTGTGGGCGTACAAGACCAAGCGTTCGCAGCTGCACTTCATGCGTCAGGCCCAGCATGATGGCCTGACCGGCATCTGCAATCGGGTCTATTTCATGCAGCAGGCCGAGGCCGCGCTGGAGCATGCCCGACGCAACAATGGGCGCGCCAGCATCCTGATCATCGATCTCGATCATTTCAAGATCATCAACGATGCCCACGGTCATGCCGCCGGCGATACCGTGCTGAAGACTTCGGTGACGGCCTGCCGACGCCTGCTCGGCAAGCACGATATCTTCGGCCGGCTCGGTGGTGAGGAGTTCGGCGTCTTCCTGCCGGATCGCGATGCCGTGCTGGCGGCCCAGGTCGCGGAGCAATTGCGTGTCGCGATTGCCCAGACCGATACCGGCGATGGCCGCGATGAGTTTCCGATCTCGGCGAGCTTCGGTGTCAGCAGCAGCGAGATCTCAGGCTTCAAGTTGCAGCAGATGCTGGCCCACGCCGACTCCGCGCTCTACCAGGCCAAACGTCATGGTCGCAATCGCGTGGAGATCTACAAGCCGCCACCGGGATCGACAACGGCCACCCCGGCATTTTCGGCAGTCAACAAATAGCCGCCGGCGCCGCAACGGCGCCGACGCATGACTTCCGTCGCGTAGCGCGCGACCGCGGATGCACCTAGAGTCGCTGCCTCAAGCATCAGGGTGCCGTGCCAAACGTATGCGCCTGGCCCGGCACACTGATGCAACGGTCCCGACCAATCCTGGGGTATTGCCATGCGCTTTCTCAGAACCTCCTCGGCCTTGCTGCTGCTGGCAGCAACGTCGCTCGCGTCCGCCCAAACGGTGGACGAACTGATTGCCAAGAACATCGAAACCAAGGGCGGCATGGCCGCGATCAAGGCGATCAATACGCTGAAGCTTGAGGGCAGCATGCGCGTCGGTGGCGGCGGATTCTCGCTCGACCTCGGCTTCGTGCAGATGACCAAGCGCGGCGGCAAGACGCGCGGCGAGGCGTCTTTGCAGGGCCTGACCGCGGTCAGTGCCTACGATGGCAAGGATGCCTGGCAGATCCAGCCGTTCCAGGGCCGCAAGGACCCGGAGAAACTCGCGGCCGACCAGGCCAAGGGCCTGGCCCAGCAGGCCGAGATCGATGGTCCGCTGGTCGACTATCGCGCCAAGGGCCACAAGATCGAATACCTCGGCATGGAAGACGTCGATGGCACGCCGGCGCACAAATTGCAGGTGCTGCGCGCCGATGGCGACACCCAGTACATCTATCTCGATCCCGATTATTTTCTGGAGATCCGCATCATCACCCGCACCTCGGTGCGTGGCGTCGAGTTCGAACAGGAGACCGATGTCGGCAACTACGAAAAAGTGGCCGGTGTCTACATTCCGTTCTCGATGGAATCCGGTGCCAAGGGTCAGCCCAAGGGCCAGAACATCACGGTGACCAAGGCCGAAGCCAATGTCGAAATCGATGACGCCCTGTTCGCCTTTCCGGTGAGCGGGCAGGGAGGCAAGCCATGAAGTACGCACTGACAATCGCCATCGCACTGCTGCCCGTCACCGCGGGCGCGGTCGAGGTCCATTTCGATTCCGGCACGGTGTCCGGGCTTGGCGCCCGCAATATCGGATCGGCCGCGATGAGCGGACGCATTGCCGCCATCGCGGCGCACAACAGCGAGGATGGCAAGGTCACTATCTACGTCGGCGCCGCCAGCGGTGGCGTCTGGAAATCCATCGACAGCGGCACCACCTTCAAGCCGGTCTTCGACGATCAGCCGGTACAGGCGATCGGCGCGATCGCGATCGATCCGCTGCAGCCGAAGACGATCTGGGTCGGCACCGGCGAGACCTGGACACGCAACTCGGTCTCGCTCGGCAATGGCATCTACAAGTCCAGCGATGGCGGCGAGACCTGGGCCTACAAGGGCCTGCCGGAATCCGAGCGTATCAATGACATCCTGGTGCATCCGAAGGATTCCAACACCGTGTTCGCCTGCGTGCCGGGCAAACTCTGGAGCGACTCCGCCGAGCGCGGCCTCTATCGCAGCCGGGATGGTGGCGACAACTGGACCCTGGTGCTCAAGGGCAGCAATCTTTCCACCGGTTGCTCGGGCATCACCATCGACCCGGTCAATCCGGATCGCATCTACGCCGGCCTCTGGGACTTTCGCCGCAAGGGCTGGACCTTCCGCTCCGGTGGCGAAGGCCCGACCGCGAAGAGCGGCAGCGGACTGTTCCGCAGTGATGACGCCGGTGGCCGCTGGACCGAACTGACCGCCGAAAACACCGCGGGTCTGCCGGCCAAGCCCTGGGGTCGCATCGAGACCGAGATCGCGCCGAGCAATCCCGATCGCGTCTACACCTTCATCGAGAGCGTCGAGCCCGCGCTCTATGTATCCGATGACGCCGGCAAGTCCTTCGAGAAGCGCGACCAGAGCCAGATGATGGTCTGGCGTCCGTTCTATTTTGCCAAGCTCGTGGTCGATCCGACCAATGCCGATCGCGTCTTCAAGACCAATCTGTTCGCAATCGTTTCCGACGATGCCGGCCGCAGCTTCTCGCAGACTTCAGGCGCCACCCATGCCGACTCGCACGCGATCTGGATCAATCCGAAGAATCCCAAGCATGTGCTGATGGGTGACGATGGCGGACTCTGGCATTCCTACGACGGCGGCAATCGCTGGTGGAAGAGCGAGAACCTGCCGATCTCGCAGTTCTACCATGTCAGTGTCGACAACGCCGATCCGTATCAGGTCTATGGCGGCCTGCAGGACAACAGCTCCTGGGTCGGCGATTCGCAGTTCCCCGGTGGCATCACCAATGACCGCTGGGAAAATCTCTACGGCGGCGATGGCTTCTGGACCTTTCCCGATCCGGCCGATCCCGACTACGTGTATGCCGAATACCAGGGCGGCAATCTGGCGCGGATCAATCGCAAGACCCGCGCCGCGCGCAGCATCCAGCCGCTGGCCCGGGCGGGAGAAAAGCTGCGCTACAACTGGAATGCACCGGTGCACATGAGCCCGAACGAGAAGGGCACGATCTATCTCGGCGCCCAGTATCTGTTCCGCTCGCGTGATCATGGCCAGAACTGGGAGCGTATCTCGCCCGACCTGACCAGCAACGATCCGGCCAAGCAGCAGCAGGAACTGTCCGGCGGCATCACCGTCGACAACAGTTCGGCCGAAATGCATACGACGATCTATTCGATCAGCGAATCGCCGCTCGATGGCAAGACCATCTGGGTCGGCACCGATGATGGCCAGTTGCAGCTCACCCGTGATGGCGGCGGCAAGTGGAGCAATACCGTCGGCAATGTCAAAGGCCTGGCGCCGGCATCCTGGGTGTCCTGGGTCGAAGCCAGCCGGCACGATGCCGGCACCGCCTACGCGGCGTTCGATCGCCACAGCTTCGGCGACATGAATCCGTATCTCTATCGCACCCGCGACTACGGCCGCAGCTGGACCCGGATCGCCAGTCCCGAACAGGGCCTGCGCGGCTTCATCCATGTCATCAAGGAGGATGCCGTGAATCCGGACCTGCTGTACGCAGGCACCGAGTTCGGCCTGTGGATCAGCATCGATGGCGGCGGACGCTGGGCCGAGTTCAAGGGCGGCAAGTTCCCCAGTGTGCCGGTGCGGGATATCGCCCTGCAGGAGCGCGACCATGATCTGGTGCTCGGAACCCACGGCCGCGGTATCTGGATCATCGATGACGTAACGCCGCTGCGCACACTCACGGCCGAGACGATGGCCAGCGATGCCGCCTTCCTCGATTCGCGACCGGTGCAGCAGCGCTTCGGTGGCATCGGCGGCTGGAGCGAAGGCGATGCCAAGTTCAGCGGCCAGAATCCGCAGGGCGGCGCGGTGATCAGCTACTACCAGCGCACCCGTCATCTGTTCGGATCGATCAAGCTCGAAGTCTTCGATCCGCAGGGCAATCTCGTCGATACCCTGCCGGCGAGCAAGCGCCGCGGTCTCAATCGCGTCAGCTGGTCGATGCGGGTTGCGCCGCCGCGCACGCCCAAGGCGGCCCAGGTCGCCGGCAATGCGATCCAGGGTCCACGCGTCGTGCCCGGCCGCTACAGCGTGCGGCTGACCAAGGGCGACAAGACCTATGAGACCCACGTCGACATCGGACTCGATCGTCGCGCGACCTATACGATTGCCGATCGTCAGGCGCAGTTCGATGCGGTCATGCAGGTGCATGCCCTGTTCGGCCGGATGACCGATCTGGCCGAAGGCATCGGCGCCGCGCGCGCGCAGATCACGGCGGCTGCCGCGGGCTTGCCCGAACAAGGCAATCTGCGCAAGGACGCGACCGCGCTCGCCGACAAGGCCGAGTCATTGCGCAAGCTGATCGTAGCCACCAAGGAAGGCGGTGCCATCACCGGTGAGGAGCGTCTGCGCGAACACGCCGATACCCTCTACGGTGCCCTGATGTCCTATGAGGGCCGGCCCGCGCCGTATCAGCTCGAGCGCTATGTGGCGCTCGACAAGGAACTGCAGGGTGTTGCCGGCAAGTTCAACGACCTGATCCACAAGAGCCTGCCCGAGTTCAATCGCAAGCTCAAGGCCAAGGGTCTGAACGAGATCGTGCTGGCGCAATCGGCAGCACCGAAACAGGCAGCAGTTTCGAGCGCGAACATCGAAGACGGCATGCCCGGCCTGATGAGCGCGGGCTGGAGTCTCAACACACCGAGCCAGCGTCGCACCGGCAAGCCCAAGCTGCGGGATTGATCTGATGATCCGGACAGGCGGGTCGTTTCGGCCCGCCTGACGAAAATCAATAGCCCGCACCCTGCGGGCGCATCGTGCCTGCGGCACGACAAAGAGCTTTCTCGCTCACGCGCGAGTAACTTTCTCTTGAATGCCACCGAATTCATGAAGTTCCCTTCTCCCGCTTGCGGGAGAAGGTGGCGCGCAGCGCCGGATGAGGGAAACGCGCGACACAATCGCATCGTGCCCGAACAACAAGTCCCCTTCTCCCGCTTGCGGGAGAAGGTGGCGCGCAGCGCCGGATGAGGGAGTCCCGCGACACCATCGCGTCGTGGCCGAACATCAAGTCCCCTTCTCCCGCCTGCGGGAGAAGGTGGCGCACAGCGCCGGATGAGGGAATCGCGCGACACTCTCGCGTCGTGCCCGAACATCAAGTTCCCTTCTCCCGCCTGCGGGAGAAGGTGGCGCGCAGCGCCGCATGAGGGAAACGCGCGACACAATCGCATCGTGCCCGAACAACAAGTTCCCTTCTCCCGCCTGCGGGAGAAGGTGGCGCGCAGCGCCGGATGAGGGAATCGCGCGACACAATCGCATCGTGCCCGAACAACAAGTTCCCTTCTCCCGCCTGCGGGAGAAGGTGGCGCGCAGCGCCGGATGAGGGAAACGCGCGACACAATCGCGTCGTGGCCGAACATCAATAGCAGGCGCCCAGCGGGCGCGTCATTGCTACGCAACGACAACGAGCTTTCGCGCTCTCGCGCGAGTAACTTTCTCTTGAGTGCAAGAGAAAGTCACCAAAGAACGCCACCCTATAGCGACGCCCTCCACGCATCCAACAGCAAGCTTGTCAGCGCGCCTGCTATCCCGCTGTGCAGCAGCCAAACGACCGCGGCAATATTGAACAGCACCGTCATCCAGAAAATGACTTGAAATGAAGTCTTCACCGTCTTGTGGCGTGCCTGCTGCTGCGCGATCAGTGCGCCCGGCCAGCCGCCAAGCAGATCCAGTGTATGCAGCGTAATCTCCGGCGTACGCTGCCAACCCTTGCCAGCGGCCGTCTTGTCCAGCGTGTACATCAGGTAGGACAGTGTGCTGAGAATTAGATAGGCGAGTGTAATCACGGCGGGAACCATCCCGAACAGCGAACCGGCCGTGCTCGCCAACAGAACGCTGACGCCGATTGCCAATCTCGGCATCGGCTTGTGTGGCGTGCGCTTTTCAACCACCTGACCGGGAAAGCGCACCTCGGTAGCATTTGCGCGGCCTCGGCTGTCGGTTGAGACCGAGTAGGAAATGAGTTCGCCGTTGACCGGTCTGCGTGATCGGATCTGGAATGCCTTGATATGAACAAAGGTCCGAACGCCGTCAGCCTGCGAGGTCACAAAGCCATAGCCCTTCGCTTCGTTCCAGTCTGAAATTCGCCCAACAAGTCTCATGAATGTTCGATCGTCGGCCGACGTGGCAGTGGAGAGCGCAGGCACAATCTTGCGTTCTCCCCGGAGCCAGCGCAAGGGTGCAAGCAATGCAATTCAGGCTGCATGCCGCCCCGATCGCCACCGTCGATGGTTGATCGCAGTCGGATCAACGCGGTGCGTCGGCTGGGAAAGTTCGGAATTGTGGGTGTCCGGGATTGCTTGGTGTCCGGGATTGCTGGTGCGGGATTGCTCACATCCCTGTGCGATCGCCGACAGGCCGCATCCATGCGGCCTCCCTGCGGGCTGATCGCGCCCACCGATCACCGTCGCAGAGGGGCCCCGGTAAAGCAACGGAAGCGCGCTCTCGGCGCGCAGAAGCCACAGCAACAGCTACCGCGCCAGCGCGCATCGATCGGCTAGGCCATGCAAAAATGCAGCAGGCTGCTACCGTCGTTCGCGTTCGACCCGAAGCGGAAGTTCGCACTGGCCTAGCGAGCTACATAAGCGGACGTTCGGCTGGATCCTTTTGATCGCTCCATAAGTGTCTAAGCGGCCTCTATCGCACGCCGTCGGCTGATCGAACTGTCATGATGCATCTCGACCGATGTATGAACATGCGGCAATGCGTTCAGGGCGCACCGGCAGCAGGATTTCGAAAGTGCACTCTGACCCCTGTCTTCACGGCTATCGCACAGACTGCCGGAAGTGCGCGTTTGAACTTCCTATGCCCACACCACAGTGAGTAGCCACCATGCAAATCCACGTCAACCCGCTCAAACCCTTGGCTGCCTTATCCCTGTTCTTGCTGTTGGCAGCCGCGCCCCTGCAACAGGCGCAAGCCGAACTGGGCCAGGCCGTGATCACCGGAGGCGAAAGCAAGGGTGGAACGTTGCGCGACGCGCGTGACGAAGATGGGCAACCTGCTGAAGACGCGCCGCAGAACCAAGACGGCGCCAGCGGCGACCCGACAGCCGAAAAGCCCGTCGAGGCCGAGCCCGAAGCAGCAAGCGATGAAGCCAGCGAACCCGCCGATGAAAGCGCCGATTCTGCAGACGACAGCGAAGATTCGGCCGAGGAAAGCGGGGATTCTGATGAAGAAGATGCGGACGAAGACGAAAGCGAAGATTCAGATGACGGAGACGAATAAAAACCGGGGTCAGTGTACTAATACTATGGACCGCGCTTGGCCGGAAGCGGCCACTCAGTTGGTGTCAGCAATCACTTCTTGGCATCACATTGGCGATCCATGTGCGCTGGCGCGGTAGCTGTTGCTGTGGCTTCTGCGCGCCTGGAGCGCGCTTCCGTTGCTTTACCGGGGCCCCTCTGCGGCGGTGATCGGTGGTCGCGGAAAGCCCGCAGGGAGGCCGACAGGAGGTCGGCCTGTCTACGCTTGTACAAGGACGTACAATCGTAGACCAGCGGCCGCCGAGCACGAACCCGAAAGGCAGGATGCCTGAAGGGCGTCGCTGTGGGGTGGCGTTCTCCGTTGGTGACTTTCTCTGGCGCCATTACCAGAGAAAGTTACTCGCGCGAGAGCGCGAGACATCTTTGTCGTGCCGAAGACACGATGCGCCCGAAGGGTGCGGGCTTTTGATCTTCGTGACGAAGGACGAGCCAACTCCCGCAAGTCCCGGACGAAGTCCCGGACACCCATCGAATGCGCATGGCCGGATCAGCCCACGCCCTGATTGGTTTGCGAAATGATGGGTGTCCCCGAATTCTCCCGGGTGGCTCCTTCCTTGAATAGTCGGCGTCTGGGCTGGTACTGCTGACCGCTACTGCTCGGCCAACCACGCGCGATAGCGCGCGTCGTCTTTGAGGTCGTGGAAATCGGCGAAATCCGGTAGCTCCTTCAGTACCTGATTGACAATTTTCCATGCGTCTTCATCGCGCTTGAGCGCGAGCAGGATGCGGACCTCGGTGTCGTGTGCCCAGTATTGCGATGGGTTGTTGACTCGGTCAGTGGCTTTCCTGGCCAGAGTCAGTGCTTCCTCGAGCGGCGCCTCGTCGCCCTTTGCGTCTTCGTACAGGTACCAGGCCAGGCCGCCGGCGGCAGTAACGTAGGCATCGAGATAGAACTGGCCTTCGTCTGTGAACACCCATTGGCCGACCCGGCCGCTTGCATCGAGCACTTCGATCAGTCTCCGGGCCACGCGGACATAGTCCTCGCGTGTTCCGGGGCCGAAAGTAGACGAGCCAGGCCCGTCATAGCAATTCTTCAGCAGCAAATACAACGCATAGGCATGGTCGTACACTGCAATGGGCTTGCCATGAGCAACGAGATCGAGTGCCTCGACGGTGATCGGGCGCGACTTCTCTGGCTCGTCATAGCTCATCGCAGCACTTTGCTGGATTAGTTTGCGAAGCTCCGCATCCGTTTCTTCGGCGTATTGAATTTTAGCGAAAACGGTTTCTGGCAGGGAATGGGTCGGCGCTGCAACCACGGACGTCGCCTGCATCCAGGTCAGCGTGAGCAGGAAGGCAAGTTTACGCATTGCAGCATCCTCATGGTGTGGACTTCTTGTCGGTTTATGCTTCCGGGACGGTGTCAACTTGAAGCTTGGTGACGGCCGTCCCTGACTCAAGGAACGAGAAGTCGCGCGCTACCTGGACATGCGGCCGGCGTCGCGAACGACTGGAACAGCGGGTTGCGGATGGCACTGCTGGTGACGTTTGCGCCACTGCATTCGGTATTGGGCAATGGCAAGCACGCTCATTCGCCCTCGGCGGTCTCGCCTACGCGGGAGAAGGATTCAGGTGACTGCGCTCCATGCCAGGCGGAGACAACAACGACTACGTATCGCCTGGCTTTGGATTGTCCCGAACCCGCTGTACGCGCGTGCGATAGGCATGCACATTGTCGCCACCGATGCGGGTCTCGCGGGTGCCTTTCACGTCGCCGATCTTGGTGTCCGAGCCGGTCACCGGCTTGGCCTCGACCGCGGTTTCGTGTTCGAAGCCATGCGACTTGTCGGTGTTGCGGTAGTACCGGTACAGCATCCAGTACAGCCCGGTTGCACTCGCCGGTCCGGCCAGCAGCAGCCATAGTCCACTGTCTTCGCTCATGCCGTGCTCCCCAGAATCCACAGTGCAATCGCTTCCACAAACGTGCCGACACCAAGTGCGGCCATCAGCAGTTTCCATTGCTGCACCGGCACGCTGCCCATGGTCTCGCCGGTGCGGCCATTCACTGCGATGTAGTGCAGCAGGCCGCCCTTGCTGCCCGGCTGATGATACGAATACAGCCACACCGGCAAGTACATCGACACCCAGCGCGTGCCGTGCACATCGAGGCGCTCGCGCTCCCAGCGTACGCCGCGGTCATAGCGGCTTACCGAGGACTCGACCTGGGCGCGCGCGATCGACAGCAACTGGTCTTCCAGGCGCGGCCGCAGATGCTCGACGTCGCGGTCGCGCTTCTCCGAAGTGACCCCGTTCAGGTACGAAGCATTCCACTTCACCGCGTTCTTGGTATCGAACGGCAGGATGGTATTGATGATGTTGTTGGTGTTCGCGCGCGTGTCCAGATTGCCGCGTTCACCGGAGGACTCCAGCGGCAGATCGTCGACGGTAAAATCGACATGGCGTGCCACGCTGTAGACATCGGCGTCATAGTAAGTCTTCTGCTTGTCGCCGCTGCCACGGGTATAACGGGCCGTCTCGATCTCGCCCTGGCCGGCGACATCGACGCTGGCCTTGCCATCGATGATCATGTACGGCAGATACACCGCAATCACGTTCTCGGGGGTGAACTCTTCCTTGAACGCCTTCAGCGCAAACAGGCGCCGCTTGTCGACGAACTGACGGATGCGCGCCACCGCGTCGGCCTTCTTGATATGGAAGGGCAGCACCGCATCGGGCACCGCTCCATTGGCCACCTGCTCGTTGACGCCGAACACATGCCGGCACCAATGACAGCGCGCCGTCATCTGGCTTTCGGTATTCACCGTCACCTCGGCGCCGCAGCCGCCGCATTTGAAACTCATCAGATGGGCGGCATCGGCCTGAATGTCCCCGGCACCGGAAGCGACGATGGTCCCGCTGAGTTCGTCGAGCCCGACGCCCAGGCCGAACTCCTCCTCGACGCGGGCGCCCAGCCATTCGTTGCGACAGTAGACACAGACCAGCAGATCGCTGCCGAGCTTGTGGCGGATATCGGTGGCACCGCATTTCGGGCAACGGTTGGCGCCGTCCTTCAGTTCCGCCGCGGCGGTGTCGATGGCGACCGGATCGGGCGCCAGCAATTCATCGCGGATGGGCTTGGGCAGGGACTCCGGGTCAATTGGAAAACTGCCCGGTGATGGCGGCACGTCCTGCGGCGACCCGGGGCCGGTGTACGGCAGCTGTGGTGGCTTACTGGCGTTCGACATGATGGTTCCGTAGTCGGCGGTTACAGACCGAGGGCCTTGGCCTTGGCCGCGTCGTAGTCGGCCTGGGAAATCAGGCCGAGATCGAGCATTTCCTTGGCCTTCTTCAGTTTCGCGATCGGATCATCGGCCGCTGCTGCTGGCGGCGCCACCGGCTGCTGCAAGCTGCCAATGCCGCCCATCATGCCCGAGGCCATGCCCAGGCCCATGATGCCGGCGGCACCGGTGTTCTCGCCGGCCGACTGCATGCCCTGGGCAATGCTGGCCTGCAGATTGGAATTGCCGCGCGCGCCTGCCAGCGCATCGGCGCGCTGCACGGTTTTCAGCAATTCCCTGGTGTTGGCATCGTATTCGATCGAGACGATGGCGGTCTTGGCGATCACCAGGCCGCGATCGGATTTCCACTGATAGGCATTCTCCACCGCTGCCGACAGGCTCTTGGCAAACCCGACCGAATCCTGCTGCAGCTTGGTGATGCGATTTCCCTTGCCTGGATCGTTGGTGTAAAGGCTGAAGGCCGGCGCCAGCGAGCCCACCACTTCGTTGAACAACTGGCTGGCAGCGGCATTGTCCATATCGGTGAAATCGAACACTTCGCCGACTTGCAGATAGCGCGCCGGCACGAAGTTCTTCACGAACAGGATCGGATCGACGATCTTCAGCGTGTACGAGCCGCGCGTCACCGCGCCGACCTGGGTACCGAGGAAACCATCGTCCCAATAAATTTCGGATTGCGTACCGAAACGGTTGTCCGCCAGTTCCTTCAGCGAGACAAAGAACGCTGCCTGCTGCGAACCCGGCTGGCCGCCAAACTTGAAGCGCTCCCAGCTCTGCTTGACCAGTGCATCGACGATGCCATCGCCGGAGAAGATCGATTTGGAGTTCAGATCGTCCGAGCGCCATTCATAACCACCCGGCTCCGCGGCAAATCCGGTAATCGCGCCATCCTGGAACAGCAGCAGACCATAACCTTCCGGCACCACGATCTTCGAACCATTGGTGATGATGTTCGACGAGCCCCTGGTATTCGATCCGCGGCCCGCGTTCGTGCCACGCGGCACCGCCGCAAACAACGCCGCCGTCGCCGGCAAGCCATCCGGAACCGTGTAGAAGTCCTTCCACTGGTCCGCCAGCGCACCCCCAATCGAACCCGTCACCGCCTGTATGAGACCCATAGCATCACTCCGTGATTCGCGCCCGGGCACCGTGCCCGGCATGCCGGTCAACTATACATTCCTGCAAAGCGGTGGGGATCAAAATCGGGATGAGGTGATGCGCCTCGGACGAGCAGCCGTTGTCGGCGCAGGGCGACCACGCCGCAGACCGAGCGCTGCCTGGCAACGGTGCCCGCTGCGCAGCCGCTACACTCTGCGACTCAGACGGAACAGCGACGGGGGCTGATATCCAGATGAGGTTCATACGAAATGGCGGCCGCACGCCGATGACGCCGGCCACCTGGGCGCAGCGGCTGGGGCTGTGGTACTTGCTGTCGCTGCTGCTCGCGGCGCAGGCGGTTGCCGCGCCGCTGCTGCTGGACGACGCCGCGCGCAGGCACGACGCCTGGCCGCATGTGCGTGTGCTCAGCGATCCCGCTCGAAATATCGACGCGGCCGAGGCCCTGCGACGGCTGGCGGAATTCTCGCCACCGGCTTCGCCGCATGCCGGCATGGGATTTCGCGACGAAGCGCTGTGGTTTCATGTCCCCTTGGCGGTCGCAGCCGATTCTGACGGCCGCTGGGTTCTGGAAATCGACTACGCGCTGTTGAACCGGATCGAGGTGTTCATCGCCCGTGCCGGCCGTGCCGAGAAAATTGCCACGATGGGCAGCCTGATGCCGTTCCGGGATCGCCCGCTGGGTTCACGCACACCGGCGGTCATCGTTGATTTTCAGCCAGGCCTGGCCGCAGACGTGTTGTTCCACGTCGATACCCGCAGCTCGGTGATCGTGCCGGTGAAGTTCCTGAAGCCGGCCGAATTCCACGCGCTTGCCAATCACGAGTTTCTGCTGCAGGGCATCCTGATTGCCATCGGCCTGTGCCTGCTGGTCTTCAGCGTGCAGCAGTGGATCAGTCTGCGCGACGCGGTGTACGCCAAGTATGCGGCGGTCATAGTCTGCCATCTGTTGTTCAGCATGCATCTGTTCGGTCTCGGCGCCATCTACCTGTGGACCGATCAGGCGTGGATCGAAGTGCACATGGCGGGGCTGTCCCTGCTGATGGTCTCCGCCACGCTGGCGCTATTCGTCGAAGCGGTGCTCGCGGATGATCTGCATCCGCGCGCACGCCTGGCACTGAAGGCGCTGGCTGCTGCACTGGCCTTGTTTGCGCTGCTGTTCGCGCTGGATCTGATGAACAACCGCTGGTTGGGCGTCGTCTCGGCAGTGTTTGGCCTGATGCCTGCCTTGATCGGCCTGCGCGGTGCGCTCGCACGGGTACGCCGTGGCGACAGCGTCGGTACCTATTTCATCGTGGCCTGGACGGGCTATTTCCTGACCGGAGTGGTTCTGTCGCTGACCATCAACGGTCACATCGGTGTCAATTTCTGGACCCTGCATGCGCTGCAATTTGGCGCCACCTTCGACATGCTGCTGTTCATGCGCATCGTCATCCTGCGCACCGCGGCCGAGCATCGCGTAGCGCAACACGCGAAGCACGAGCGCGACATCATGAAGTCGCTCGCGCATTCCGATTCGCTGACGGCGCTTAAGAACCGGCGCGGATTGAACGAGGCGCTCGCCGCCCTGGTGCCGCAGGCGAGCCCGGAGCGACTGCTGGCGCTCTACATGCTGGATCTGGACGGTTTCAAGCCAGTCAACGACCAGTACGGGCATGATGTCGGCGACGAGTTGCTGGTAGCCATCGGCAGCCGGCTCACCGCCACCGTAGGGCCGCAGGACATCGTGGCACGCGTCGGCGGCGACGAGTTCGTGATCGTGGCCAGCAACCTGCCCAGCGCGGCAGAAGCCACCGCGCTCGGCTCCCGATTACTCGCGGCGTTCCGGGCGCCTTTCAGACAGGGCGTGCTCGACTGCCAGGTCGGCGTGACGATTGGCTATGTACTGGTGCCGCTGGACGGCAGCCACATCGCCAGTCTGCTGAAGGCGGCGGATGCCGCGATGTATGCCGGCAAGCAACTGGGCAAGGGGGTGATGGTGCGCGGCGACCCCCAGCCAGCGGACGCCGGGCAGGACGCAGGAATCGCAGCGCATTTGCAGCAGGCCGTTCCGCCCGCCCCGCGCTGACCCGGGAGACAAGGATTGCCTGAGCCCGATGCAGGGTTCATCATGGCGCCATGAAATCCTCCGTCCGATGCTCTGGCATTGCCGCACTGATCCTGTCCGCGCTGGTCACCGCGCCGGCCGTGCAGGCCCAGCAATTCATTGCCACGGTGGCAGCGGCTTGTGGCAGTCCGGCCGTGGGCGGCCAGTTGACGGTACCGGCTTCAGCGGCAGTGACGGTGGGCGATACCATCGTGGTGGCGGTGGCCAGCAGTTCGGACGCGGTGACCGAGCTTCGGCTCAGTGACAGCCGCGGCAATGTCTATCGACCGTTTGGCGCCGAGCGCGCCGATGTTCGCCGCTTTGCCGCCGTCAATTTCGTCGCGCCAGCGGCGACTGCCCTTGCCACCAGCGACAGCTTCACCTTGCAGGTCGGGCATCCGGCACCAGCGCAGGAAGTCTGTTTCCGTGTCGCGATCTTCCGCGGCGTGGTCAGCAGCAGCGGCGCGCTCGACACCTTCGGCGGGAGTGAAGACTCCGGCACTGCGCTCAGCGTCAGCGCGCCCGCCGGGCACTTTGCCGGCATGCTGAATTTTGCCAGCTTCGCCTATGCCGGCGATGCCGGCACGCTCAGCACCAGCGGCAGCAATGTCGCCCTGCCGCGCATCTGCAGTGCGGGCAACGCGCTCTGTCTGGTCGCCGCCTATGCCGTCGGCGCCGCCGCAGGTACGCAGACGGTCGCGGTGAGCAGCAGCAATGCGGTGCCCTGGGCGGGCAGTGTGTCCAGCCTGTATGCGTTGGCCAATCTGGACGTCTTCAAGAACGGCTTCGAATAAGGCTCACTGCTGGCTGACCGTACTGGTCGGGCTGCCATTGGCGACATTGCCGGCGATCACATTGCTGCCGTAGGAAATGATCTGGCCGCCGGCCGCGGTCAACAGGCCCTGGGCATTGCCGCTGATGACACTGCGATGCAGCCGCACGGCGGCGCCGGCGCCGGTGGCGAAGATGCCATTGACCGAGTTCTCGACCAGGCTGGAATTGTCGACCAGCACCTGGGCGGCGCCGGAACTGCCATCGAGCTGCAAGGCACTGCCGGTAACGCCAGAAATCACGCTGTCACGCAGCACAACACGGACATCACCGACCGCATTGATGCCGAACTGATTGAGGCCATGCAGGCGCACCCGATCGAAATGCGCGCGCACCGAGCCGCCAGCACCGGGCACCAGGGCGATGCCGGCATCGCTGGCGCTGACCGAGCCACCTGCGATCGTGTTCTCGATGACGGTGTCCCGCACGGAAAGCTTCAGCGCCGAGGTATTGGCCACTTCAATCGCGCTCTCGCCAAAACTCTGGATATCGCAGTTCTCGATGCGTACGGCGCCGGCCTGCAGGATGCGCACGCCATTGAGCCCGGTGATGCCGGAGATCCCGCCCGAGCCATTGATCGCCAGACCACGCAATACAACGGTATCGCCGACTCCGGCATTGATGATGATGCCATTGGTTGCGCTGGCCAGCACCCCGGCGAAGCTTTCATCGGCCTGCAGCGTGATCGACTTGGTGACGGTGACCGCGCCGACCGCGGCCGGGTCCAGCACATTGATGATGCCATTGGCCGAGGTCTTGCTGATGGCGCCGGCGAAGGTCCGGCACGGCGCGGTGCGACTGCAGGGATTGGCATCATCGCCGACCCCGGACACCCAGGTGCGTGTCGCCTGGGCATGGCCGATCAGGGGCAGGGCGAGCAGGGCGATCAGCAGGATCAGGGCTTGGGACAGGTGGCGATGGCGCATGGCGGACTCCCGGGCTAGGCGCGAAGCGTACTACTGGCCCCGCGGCGGCCCAAGTGTCGGCGCCGTCGCGGCATCAAAGCAAGTCAATACCCTCGGCGATGTCGCGGCAGTGCTGTTCCCACCAGGGGGCGAGCGCGACGTGCGGGAAGGCGGCCGGGAAGGCGGGATCGGCCCAGCGTTCAGCGATCCAGCCGGCGTAATGGATCTGGCGCATCAAACGCAGCGGTTCGATCAGGGACAACTCGTTGCGATCAAAGGGACGGAACTGTTCGTAGCCCTCGATGACGGCCTCGCGCTGCGCCTCGCCGCCACTCATCAGCATCCACAGATCCTGGATCGCGGGGCCGCTACGGCAATCATCGAGATCGACAAAGTGTGGTCCGGCATCGGTCCACAGTACATTGCCGGGATGGCAGTCGCCATGCAGGCGCAGAGTCGTCGGCTGAACGCGCTCAAAGGCGTCGTCGATGGCATCGGCGGCATCGCCGACCAGATCCTCATAGCGATCGCGGATCGCATCGGGCATCAGTTCGGAATCTCGTGCCGCCAGATGCGGCGTCCACACCAGGGTATCGGCGTCGATGCGCTGGCGATGCGCGAACGCCTGGCGGGCACCGACCAGATGGATGCGCGCCAGCAGACGGCCGAGCCACTGGGATACTTCGATGCCTTCAAGATCGGGCGCGCGGCCGCCCTTGCGCGGAAACAGGGCGAAGCGAAATCCATCATGCAGGAACAGCGTCTGGCCATCGCACACGATGGGCGCGACCACGGGCAACTCGGCCTCCATCAACTCCATCGAAAACGCGTGTTCCTCCATAATTGCGGCGTCGTTCCAGCGCGCCGGTCGATAGAACTTGGCAATCAGCGGCGCGCTGTCCTCGATGCCGACCTGATAGACGCGATTCTCGAAACTGTTCAGCGCCAGCAGGCGGCCATCGGGTACGAAGCCGGCGCGCTCGACTGCGTCGAGCACGGTATCCGGCGAAAGCCCCGCATACGGCTGCGCCGCGCTCACCGGCGCGTCACCACCGCCAGGGTCAGCCGCGATATGCAGACCAGGGCGCCCTCGGCATTCTCGATGCGGATTTCCCAGACCTGGGTCGAACCACCGATATGCAGGGGCCGCGCGGTGCCGGTGACCTCGCCGTCGCGGATGCCACGCAGATGGTTGGCATTGATTTCGATACCGACCACGTTGGAGCCATCATCGGGCCGACACAGCCAGCCGGCCAGCGAGCCCAGGGTCTCGGCGAGCGCCACCGAGGCGCCACCATGCAGCAGTCCGAATGGTTGCCGGGTGCGGGTGTCGACCGGCATCGTGCCGCGCAGAAAATCGTCGCCGGCTTCAATGATGCGGATGCCGAGCGTACCGACCATGCAGCCCGCGTTGCGACTGTTGAGAGACTCGATATCGAATGACTTCTGGAAGATGCGGCTCATGACGGATTCCTGACAGGGATTGCGGCAGTCTACGGCAACTGCACTGGCGGCTCGCGACTGCCACGCGGAGCGGAGGAGTGCGCGTGCCAACCATCGCAGGAGCGTGCAAGCGCTTGATCCCCTTTCCCGCTTGCGGGGCTCACGACTTGGTCCCCTCTCCCGCTTGCGGGAGAGGGCAGGGTGAGGGCAAACACGCGAATTCGTCCGGTCTGCGCCATGAGCACCGCGAACCGGCCAGCATTTTCGTAGATCTCGCTCTTCCGGCCCGCGGCCTGTCTCCCGCAAGCGCGAATAGAGGCCACCACCTGCCTCGCTCGCAGTCACCCCTTGCCTCCACGCCGCCTGGCAATGGGATACTGCGGGCTCTCCTGTGCCGAGTTTCCGACCTTGCCGTATCGCATAGACATCGTTCCCGGTAACAAATCCTTCAGCGTCGAAGCCGGTGAAACCGTGCTTGATGCCGCGCGCCGTGCCGGTCTGGCGCTGCCGTATTCCTGTCTCGGTGGCGTCTGCGGCAGCTGCAAGGCCAGCCTGATCAGCGGCAGCTGCGACTATCCGAAGCAGCCACCGCAGGCACTGACCGCCGCCGAGCGCGCCCATGGCGACGTGCTGCTCTGTCAGGCGGTACCAGCCTGCGATCTGGTGATCAGTGCGCGCGAAGTGCCCAGCGTCGCCGAACTGCCGCGCCGGATATTGCCCGCCAAGGTCATCGAAAAATCCCTGCTCGCCGAAGACGTGATGCGAATCGTCCTGCAGACGCCAACGAGCCAGCCGCTGCGCTGGCTGGCCGGACAGTACATTGATGTGCTGCTCGCCGAGGGCAAGCGACGCGCGTTCTCGATTGCCAATGCGCCGCACCAGGGCGATCACATCGAACTGCATGTACGCCGCGTGCCCGGTGGTGGTTTCACCCAGACCCTGTTCGATGCCACGCCGGTCGGCACACTGTGGCGCATCGAGGGACCGCTCGGCACCTTCGTTCCGCGCGAAGACTCCGAGCGGCCGATCATCTTCATGGCCGGCGGCACCGGATTTGCGCCGGTCAAGGCGCTGATCGAACATTTCCTGCACCTGGGCTCCACCCGACCGATGCAGTTGTACTGGGGCGCGCGTCGGCAATCGGATCTGTACATGGCCGATCTGCCGCAGAGCTGGCAGCGTCAGCACAGCGGCTTCCGCTTCGATGCCGTGCTGTCGGAGCCCGATCCCGGAACCCAGGGCGTATGGCGTGCCGGTCAGGTGCATCTGGCCGTGCTCGATGATCACGCCGATCTCGGTGGCTACGATCTCTACATGAGCGGGCCGCCCGCGATGATCGAGGTCGCGCGCCATCGCTTCGTCGAGCGCGGCCTGCCCGAACATCGCCTGCACTACGACAGCTTTGAATACGCTCCCGACGTGATCGCCGCGATTCTTGCCGCGCGTGCCGGATTGCGTGCCGGGCCCTGAGGTCCGTGCCGGGCATTTCCGCGAGATGCCATCCCAAATCCTCGGCGGCGTTGCGATGGCATCTCACAGAGATGCCCTACAGAAGCCTGATTGCCCGGCATCCTGGCCCACTCAACAATTCATGTACTTCCAATTGCGCTGCTTGCCCTCGGCAATCCACGCGATCGCCTGTTCGAGCCGGCGCTGGCGTGTCTCGGCGCGCTTGGCCGCGGCAATCCACTCGATGTATTCGCGGCGCTGGCCGTCAGTGAATGCGGCAAACACCTGGGCAGCCTTGCGCTGCTTCTTCAAGGCCCGATCCAGGTCGTCCGGCACTGCCAGCGGCGGCTTGGGCGCGGGTCGTGACGCGCGCAGAGACTTGGGCACAGCCTCACGCTCCACATTCAACTTCATGGCCTGGCGAATGTAAGCGGTCAGTACCTTCTTCGTTGGCAGATCACGGCAATGCGTGATCCGTCCGAACTGACCCATCGCAGCGCCATCCTGCGCCGCGTCAATCATCACCGTGTTCTTCCAGAACCCGAACGTCGCATGCTGCTTGAACGCCGCCATCGAACACAGAATGCCGTGATACATGAAGGTGGGCATGCCCCACTTCAGAGTCTCCTCGACCTCCGGGCAAGCAGCATGCACCGTCTCCCGCAGGAATCGTAGTATCGGCTGTGCAAACTCCGCCGAGCGTCCGATATAGGCATCCACACGCGCATCGCACTTGGGCATGGCGTACTCCAATCAAAATGGTGCCAGGGACAATTACCGGCCAGAGCATCCAAATTGTCCCTGGCACCATTTCTCAGGAGCCGACCTCGCTCCACACTGCCAGCTCGTTGCCGCTCGGTTCCAGGAAATGAAATCGGCGGCCACCGGGGAAGGAAAAAATCGGCTTCACGATCTGCCCGCCCGCAGCCGTGACTCTGGCCTGCGCTTCCTCAAGCGTGTCGGAGCGCAGCACGATGAGCGCGCTGCCACGATCGGTGGTCGCTTTCAGCTCCGATCTGTAGAAGCCACCATCGAGTCCTTCATCGGAGAATGCCGTGTAGTCTGGCCCGTAATCGACAAACGACCAGCCGAATGCCGCAACAAAAAACGCCTTGGTGCCCTCAAGATCATGGGCCGGAAATTCCACGTAGTTGATTTTCTCGTGCTTGCTCATCGCGATTACCTCGCCCCGGTTTCGTGTACCTGATCGTAGCGGGATGGCGCCAGGGGCAGGAAGGATGTCGCCCCCAGCAGCTTGCCGCTGTCCTGGCCAACGCCCAGCGAGGCGCAGTGTGCCTGGTGTATTCCCGAGCTACTCAGGGATTGGTGCCGAGTTGCACCCAACGGCCTCTACTTCTCCGCATCGGGACGGGCGCGCGTCGGTGGTCGTCCGTACAGTCCGGTCAGCCTTGCGATAAGGATCGCCACGAACATGACGCCGATCCATTGCTGCAGCATGGCCAGCGCCCGGGCCGCTGGACTGACCGGGGTGATTTCACCATAGCCGGTGCTGGTCAGCGTAGTCATCGAGAAATACACGAGGTCAGGGTAGCTGACCGTGCCCTTGGGGTTGTTGCTGGCATTGATCAGGATCGCCGCCGGGTCAACGTGTACCACCAGCGCATAGGCACTGGCCCAGAACAGGGCGAGCAGCACATAAATCCCGGCAATGGCAAACATCTCGTCCAGCGTGATCACTTCATCGCGCAGTACATAGCTGAGTAAGGCGATGACCGCATAGCTGTGAAACAGCACCTGCGCGCCGAGCATGGCGAGCTCCAGCTGCTCGTGCGCGTAGACCAGATGCAGCAGCTGGAAGGCGATGGTCGGCACCGCAATCACCCAACCGCTGCTCCATAGCGCAGGTTGCGCACGCAGCAGGCGCACCACCATCAGTACGACAGCGACATCAATCAGTTGCGCCAGTTGCCGTAGCCAACGGGTCTCGTCGGCAAACGGATAGATCGCGAGGCTCAGCCCCAGACTCAGTACCATCGAAACCGAGGGCTGCTGCCACCAGGGTCGCCTGTTGAGTTCATCCGATAGCGTCATCGACCGTATCCCGCAGTTCAGGCGCGCACTGTAGCCGACTTCTTCCCCGGAAAATGATCGCCCCTGTCCTGCCAAAATGGTGCCAGGGACAATTACTGCCGGAACACTCACAAAGCCGGGACCGCTGGAGGCGTCACCAACTCGATCTGCCTTTGGCACCATATGCGTCGGACATTTCTCACGCATTCCCGCGCAGATTTCGCAGCCCAGAACGGTATCGTTTGCCAGCGACACCACGCCCTCGCGCCGGTGACACTTGGCCATGGCCCGCCAACCCCGACTCGACTTCGCAAACATTCCGCAGCACGTCGTGCAGCGCGGCAACAACCGAATGCCGTGCTTTCTCGACGATGACGACCGCCAGTACTACCTGCAGTTCCTGCGGCAGGGGCTATCAAGGTACGACTGCCGCCTGCACGCCTACGTTCTGATGAACAACCACGTCCACCTCTTGTTGACACCTGCGACTGCCGGCGCGGTATCCCGCCTGATGCACACGTTCGGCCGCAACTACGCCGGCTTTTTCAATTGGCGTCATGGCCGCACCGGAACCTTGTGGGAGGGGCGATTCAAGGCATGCGTGGTGGATACCAGCGCGTACTTTCTGGCCTGCAGTCGCTATATCGAGCTCAACCCGGTGCGCGCGTGGATGACGGCGCGGCCAGAGGACTTCCCCTGGTCGAGTCACGGCGCGAACGCCGGCTATCGGGCGGATCCGCTGCTGGCACCACATCCGGAGTATCTGGCGCTCGGCGTGGACCAACCGGCCCGGGCCGCTGCCTACCGGGCGCTGTTTGCCGACGCCTTGAACGATGAATTGATCGCAGAAATCCGCGGGAACCTGCGGCAGGGCAGGGCACTGGGTTCAGACCGGTTCCAGGCCTGGGTGCATGCGCAGACCGGCCGTTTTGCCAGGCTGCGCCGAGCGGGGCGACCGCCGATGGCGGGAAACTGTCTCTGACACCACGTCAGGGCTGACAGCATCGCCGCCATGGCGTGCGTTACGCATCGATCATCACGTCCAGCCAATTGTCCCTGGCACCATTTCCCTAATTGTCCCTGGCACCATTTCTTTAGCGCACGGTCCACCGGGTCAGCTGCGGCGGCAGGGTTCGTTCTCCGGCCAGTGTGCGGGCGCGTTCGAGTGCGCGCGCCCAGCTGCGTTGGTCGCCGCTGCGCAGATGCAGGCGCAGCAGCAGCAGCGCAAACTCGTAGTCGTATTCGGCGAGTCCGGAACGCCGGCCGATCAGGGCGCGGGCGTCATCGATGCGATCGGCTGGCAACAGGATATCGGCCAGCAGCTGACTGATGGTCAGCACCGACTCGAAATCGTTGCGTGCCTCGGCCTCACGCAGCGCTTCCCGCAGGCTCTGCTCGGCCTCGGCCGCTTGACCGTGGCGCAATTGCCAGAGTGCATGGGCCGCGCGCGTGGCGGGAGTGTGCGAGTCCTGCAGCCAGGGTTCCCAGGACTCCGGCCAGTAGTCCTCCACCGCGACGCCGGCGTCCTGCAGCTGGACGCTTGCCTGGATCTTCAACAGCAGGGCACGATCGCGCAGGCCCTGGGAAAAGCCTTGCTCGGGGACCTGCAATACCGAATCGACGGCTTCAATCACCGCCGGCAGGTCGCCGCGTTGCCAGAGCAGCTGGGCGCGCAGCAGCCGTGCGCGCACACATTCGCCGCAGTCGCTGGGAAGCTGCCCCAGTTCCACCTCCGAAAGCAATTGCTCCGACTCGCGCAGCCGGCCCAGGCCGAGCATGACGCTGGCGCGACTGACGCGCACCCCGGCCTGCATCTGCGGATCGATCAGGCGCGGCATCAAAGCCAGCGCGCGATCGCTTTGCTTGAGGGCATCGGGCCAACGCAGCAAGCCGGATTGCAGATCGACCAGGCCGCTCAGGCTCTTGCTGAGTTCGTTGACCGCGCCGTAGTTCTCGAAGCTGCGCGCGGCCGATTCCATCACCGGAATAGCCTGCAGGATCTGGCCGCGACGACTGTCCAGCGCGGCAAAATTGTAAGCGGCGCGCGCCACGCCGAGGTCATCGCCGGCGCTCTCCAGCAGCATCCGTGCCCGTCCCAGTTCGGAAAGGGCCAGCTCGTCATCGCGCAGGCGCATCGCGACGATGCCACGCCCCATCAAGGCGCGGCCAAGGTCGCGTGGTGTTGCACCGCCTTCGAGCAGGGCGCAGGCCTTCAGAAAATCCTCGTCACTGGCGGCGTAGTCGCCCAGGCGCAGGGACACCGATCCGCGCGCCACCAGCACCCGACCGCGAAAGACCGGGTCGGATTCCGTGTTCGGGTCCAACAGCAACTGATCGAGTGCGGCCCGCGATTCGGCATGACGACCGGCGCGAAAATCCAGTTCGGCGCTCAGATAGCGGGCCTCGCGGGTGTCGCGTTCGGCGTCCGGCAATTCGGTGAGCAGGCGGCGCGCAAGATCGAGTTCGTTGCCGAGCAGGGCGGCGCGAACTTCCTGTTGCGCGACGCTGGGATGTGCATCTCCCAATTGCGGACGTCGATCCAGCGCAATCAACAGGGCATCGCTGGCACGCACGCCGGCTTCGATCAGGTCGGCGTGCTGGCCCTCGACCTGGAGACCCAGACCGCTGCTGCGCTGCCCGTCGAGCTGTACCTGCCAGCCCGAGCTCAGCCGGCGCACCTTGGCCTGCACCACCAGTCCCGCTTGCGCAAGCCCGCGCACCCGCTCAAGCTCCGCGACAGGATCTGTCTTGCCGCTACCGAGCAGACTGAGCACGCTCTCGCTGGGCGGCACCGCGATGCCACTCTCGCGCAATCGGCCCGCGATCAGGTCCATCAGGCCGAGTCGGGCCCAGTCGATATGATCGGAAGCCTGCACCTGCGCCGGCAGCACCAGAGCGCGCAGGGGCGCGCCGGAGTCGGCAATATCGATCGGCGCCGGCGTCCCGGCTGACCAGCGCGACCATAGCGCCCAGCCCAGCAGCAGGACCGCCGGGACCAGCAGCGCCAGTCGCCAACGCATCTGATGATCAGCGCGGCTCGGTTGCGCGTCGGCGCCCGATCCTTCTCGTTCCGCTGCCGGCCGTTCGACCTCGGGCCCTGACTGCGGAACCGGTTCCCAAAGCGCCTGGGTATCCGCGGCCGGCTCAGTCGCTGGCGCGGTCGTGCCAGCTGCAGGCGTTGCCTCTGCGCCCTGCGCCTCGATGCTGCCGATCCAGTGATAGCCAAACCCCGCCACCGTGCGAATCACTTTCTGTTCGGCACCGTCATCATGGACCAGCCGTCGCGCCCGCAGCACGATCTGCGCGAGTTGGGTATCGGAAACGTTTTCGCGGCCCCAGACGTGACGAATCAACTCATCACGGCCGACCGCCCGGCTGCGGTTTTCGACCAGATAGCACAGGCAGTCGAACACGCGACGCGGCACGTCGATCGCGCCCTGCGCGTTGCTGAGCAGGCGCGAGGCGGGGTCCAGCGTCAGGCCTGCGAAGCGATAGATCATCGACTCAATGCTCCCACCGGATCGAATCCGCGCAATTCCCGGGCGAACTGCCCAAGGCCGAGTCGGAATCCATGGGGCTGAGGCTACAACAGGAAACTGAAACAATTCACCGTGGCAGTGCAATCCTGTCGCCAGTTGGCGTGGGCCCACCCGATTGCCGGCGGACGCGTCAGTGGAGCGGACCGACTGCGATTGGATTCAGAACGGGAAAGGGGCCGATCCGATCCGGATCGACCCCTCGAACACCTGGCTGCCGCAGCAGATCAGGCGTGTCTGCCATTCAGCACCGGGCAATCCCGGCGCGTCCAGGCAGCATCAGAAGTAACCGCAGGTATCCACGTAGGCGCCACCGTTCTGATGCACACTGCCAGTCGAGTCGATCTGCACGTCGACGCCGAGGCCAACACCCTTGGCGGTGGCGTTGAACTTGGCGCCGAGCACGAACCGGTGCGAGCAGCCGGTCTTGCCGATGTACTTGCCGCTACGACCCGAGGTGCCCTGGGCATGGGCGAAGTCGCATTGCACGCTGTTCGGGAAGATGATGCTGGCCGAGGAGTTGTTGCTGTAGCCATAGGGGGCCGGATAGCAGGACGTGTTGCAACGCAGGCCGGCCTGGGCGCTGCCGATGTTCTTGTGACCGATCTCGATGCCATAAATATTTCTCAGCGATACCCGGTAGGAGCCCCAGGTGATCTGCGCGGCCTTCCAGGTCGGGTGGCTGGCGAGGCCGCAGGTGCCGGCCTTCTCCAGTCCTTGCGCCGAAGCCAGCTCGCCGCGCACGGTTGGTGCCCAGCCCTGGGCACGGCGCTCACGCTGGCCATTGATCAGCGAGTCCAGGAACTCGATGCTCGGATCAAACACCGTGCAATGACCCTGATCGGCCCAGCAGAACTCGGCTGCCGTGTGCGTGCGCTGGTCCTTGCCCATGGTGACCTGGACCTCGAGTTGCCGGAAGTTGCCCTTTTCGAGCGGAAAGCCGGCCTCGGCAAAACCATTCACTTCGGCATCGAGACCTTCCAGATAAAGGCTCTTCATATTGGCATCGTCGAATTTCGCCGAATCGATCTCCAATGCATTGCTGACGGTAGTCAGCGTGTAGGTCGGCGTACCCGTCAGCGCGACCAGCTTGTAGCCGGCCAGATCCTGCACCGCCCCCGAGCGCAGGGTCTGAATATTGAACTTGACCTGGCCCTTGCTGGCCGCCTCGAAATCCGAATACAGCGACTCGGCGTAGCCAGACTCGGCCGCCTGAGCCGAACCCACGGCTGCCAGACCCAGGGCCAGAGCCAGACGCTGCAGCGTGTTGTAACGTGAAATATGAGTCATTGCCAATCTCCCAATGCAATATGCTGATTGTTCGCCGCAACGATGTGCCGCCGCGACGTGCCTCCCCGTAACGACGCCTGTTGAGCCGACGCCGTGCAATCGAGGCTTGCAGTACTTGCGGGAATGCGCTTTCCGGGCGCATGCGATCTTGCTTCCAAACACGTTCCAAACCGCCCCGAAAATGGTGCCAGGGACAATTGACGCGCGAAGCTCGGCGAGGGAGAAATGGTGCCAGGGACAATTGTCGCGCGAAGCTTGGCGAGGGGGCCCTGGCCCGCCCCGGCAAGAGCGCCCGACTGAGCGCGGTGGCCCTGGGTTCATGGCGGGCTGGATTGCGAAAATGGTGCCGGGGACAATTAAGGAACGGGTGCCAGGGACAATTAGCGGGCAAGGCTTGGTGCCGACATCCCGGTCCCGCCCGGGAATGGGCGCCCGAGCGGGCGCGCTGTCCCTGAGTTCATGGCGGGCTCGACCGTCAGGCGCAGCGCCAGCGGCTCAGTCCGTCTGCGGCAGCAAGCGGGGATCGTCGAGCCGCAAGCGATACATCACCTGGTTGTACTGGTAGCGCGGAGTCTTCTCGGTCGCGTCGCTGAAGGCATCGGTGTAGGTGCCCTCCAGGTAGATCACGCGGCCGCCTTCCTGGTTGAAAAACGCGTGCGTCGCCACGTTGTAGAAATTGTACTGGTCGTGGTGGATGATCTTTACTGCTTCGCTGTACGGCCCTTCGGGCTGTGTGGCCTCGGCGTAGTAGACAGCGCCGGTATCCTCGAGCAGCAGGATCCAGCGTTGACGATATTCGTTCCAGACCACACAGGAAGGCCGCCCGGCATGGGACGGCAACTGGACTTCGCGCTGCTGCCACTGGGCTGGGTCCTGAATTGCCATCCAGTCGTTGCGCACGCGCAATGATGGATAGAAATACCAATAGCCAGCATGCAGGAAAGGGTGCGCGGAGCGGTGATCCTTCGTGCAGGGCATCTGCACCCAGGGCTTGAACAGGCGGGCGTGGTCGTCAAACAGCGCCAGCCCGCATTCGTCGGGAAACGTGAGTCCGTCCTGCCGCGTGTAGGTCGCGGCGAGGCGCTCTTCGCCCTCCGGGTCCTGCAGCGTGATCAGCCCTTCGATCCAGACCAGACCCTCGCCCTGCAGGGGCAGCATTTCCTTGGCGCGCCCCTGTTGGTCGACAAAGTAGTCGTAATTCACTGCCGCCGCCGGGTCATCGCTGAGGTCGCTGGTGGCGGCGGCGACGCTGAAGTTCCAGTACGCCGGGCCGACCGTGTCTCCCCAGATCCAGAAGATCTTTCCGCGATAGAGGGCAGCGGAGACCGTGTCCTGTCCCAGTACCTGGGCCGTGAGCGCGCGTGCATTCGTTGGCACCGGCAATCCGGCTCTCATGCTGTCGCGATAGATGCCTTCGCCGGTAAGGCGATACAGCCGTTCGGCGATCATCGTGCGACGGACGCGCAACTCCCGGGTCTTGCCAGGCTCGAACCTCACCATCGTACCGCGCCCCATCGGGGCTTCCTCCGGAAACTCGTAGCCGTGGCTGCGAATGCCGAGGAAGACTTCATGCAGGTCGAGCGCTGGCTCATCGAGCGCGGCGACGCCGGCGCTATCGGTCCAGTATTTCACCTCATTGGGCAACTTCAGTTCGACCAGCGGAACCCCGCGGCCGGTGTCGGCATCGACCACACGCACCACGAAGTATCTGGCGCTCGGGCCGCTGGCGCAGGAACATAGCAAGCTCGCTGCCAGGACAGCCGCCACGAACAGGAAATGGTGCCAGGGACAATTTCCAGTCGGCCGATTGGTGACCCGGTGCCGCTCCGGCTGCGACTGACGACCAAGCGTCATGCAAGACGTCGATTTACCGATCGCCCCATCTGATGGGCACTGTGGGCGGCTGGTCATCCGGCAGTCCTGGCGCAGAAACCTATTCGAACCCGTTCGCAAACAGCGGCAACGGCACAAAATCGCGTACCCAGACATCGGCCACGCCATTGCTGTCAGCCGGGTCGAGGTTGGTCGAAGAGGTGCGGAACACGTAGCAGTTGAAACTGCCGCAGTGCGAGTAGCCGAAACTGTCGCGGTCACCCTGGACGCCACCGGTTCCCAGGGTCAGCAGGCTGTTGCTGCCGGTCTGGCGGTCGTGCAGGAACATGTCGGCGATAGAGCCGTTGCCATCGACGGCGACCAGGTTGCTGGCAAAGGAACTGAAATAGACGTAGCGCGGATCCGGCGCGAAGCGCGAAATGCCCGAACCCGAATTCGCCTGCACCCCACCTGGCCCAACGCTGATACGTACCGTTGTATTCGCCACGCGATCGTAGACGAAGAGGTCGTCCTGGGCATTGGTGTCCCCAGCGACGAGATTGCTGGCGCTGGAGGTAAAGGCGACATAGCGTACATCGCTGGACAGCGCGGCGGCCAGGCTGTCGCCATTGGTCGGGGCGCCGCCGAGCCCGGTCGAGATCCGGACCGTGGTGCCGAGCTGGCGATCGCGCAAGTAGATGTCGAAAGCCGCGTTGCTGTCGGGGGCAACCAGGTTGCTGGCCAGGCTGTCGAACACTACGTAACGGCCATCGCCGGAGACGAACGGGAAGCGGCTTGCCGCATTGGCCTCGGCGCCGCCGGTCGCCACGCTGACGCGCTCACTGCTACCGGTTTCCAGGTCATGAACGAATACGTCCTGCGTGCCATTGAGGTCATTTGCGACCAGGTTGCTCGCCGCCGAGACGAAGCTCAGATAGCGGCCGTCGTCGGAGAACACTCCGGGAATGAAGTTGCCATTCGGCTCACTGCCACCCAGGCCCATCACCCGGGTCATCATGCCGGTCTGCATGTCGCGGAAGAACAGGTCGATGGTGCCATTGCCATCGCCGGTGACGAGGTTGCTGGCGTCCGAGGTGATGGCGACGATGCGCCCGTCGCGGCTGATCTCGCTGCCATAGCTGGCGTTGTTGGCCTGGGTGCCGAGACTCGAGACGCTGATGCGGGTAGTGGTGCCGGTCTGGCGATCGCGCAGAAAGATGTCATGCACATTATTGCTGTCGCCGGCGACCAGATTGCTGGCGAGCGACTGGAACACCACGTAGCGGCCGTCCGCGGAGATGCTGCCGCCATCGCTGCCGTTGTTTGCCAGTGCACCGGCGCTCGATACGCTGACGCGGGTCGTGGTCTGTGCCTGCGTCACCGCAGTCATCAGCACCAGCAGCAAGGCCGCCAGTGCGGCCGGGATCGCCTGGTCGCGAGCGCCGGAATGCGACGCGCTCCGAAGAAAACCGTCACTCTGCATCGGCACCTCCTGGCGACTGCCGCAGCCGCGCCGGCAACTGTCCGGCAGTGTAGTGTCGATGGGGCGGTAGTAGACAAGCTGGCTTGAACTCCGCTACGGCGGACGCTGTGGCACGCTGACCAGACAGGCAAGGCGGCTTCGGCAGCAGGACCAGAACAAGCGGGGCACCGCGGGTGACCCTGGGTCAGGGGCGACAATCGGCATGTTCGTTGCAGGTTCGCAATCCGCTACCAGTTGGCGGAGGCGTCACGATGACGCCTCCGAAGGACTCCCAGGGAACCCCTTGATCGCTGCAAGCCGCAATAGCCCCCTGAGGTAGGGGGCGACAGACCGCAAATTTTTCGAGTTTTGACAAACAGCAAACTGGCCAGTGAGTCGTTGCGATGACCAGTCCAGCGACTCTCTAGTTGTTGCAGCCGAGAAAGCAGGTATTGGGCAGCAACAGATAATCATCGGAAGCATCGTTGAACTCGTCGCTGCAGGCGCCCAACTGCGAGTTGTGGGCCTGATTGCAGACATCATGCTCCAGACAATCCTGGCCCCAGGCACCATAGCCCGAAGGCAGTACGCCCATCGTGCAACCGGGTCCGCAGCGGCCCTTGCAGTTGCTGGTTGCGCAGCCGTAGCCGTGGGTTTCACTGATATAGCCGTGGCTGGGACAGAAATCGTGACTGGCGGTGCGGGTCGCGGTTTTCCTGCGGTCGCAGACATCCTTGGAATTTTTCAGATTGGTCAACGTACTGCCGCCGCCATTGGTGCAGGCCTTCATGAGGAAATCATTGAGCACCGGCTGATCGTCAAACGCGCCGGGGTCGATCGTGCTGCCATCAGAAAACTTGGAAACGCGATCCTCGCTGATCACGACTGGCGCCCGCAGTGACACCGTCCGTTCACCGTCGAAGCGATAACCGTATGGCACTTCGGCGTACATCTCGGTGAGTTTCCAGAGGCGCAGTTCGGTTGCCGAGAGCTTGTTGGGATCGCGATGATGGAGGAACAGCTGGCGCTGGACTTCGGCGGCGAAGGTCTGCAGCAGTGCCTGGTGCCTGCGTTCGATGGTCAGCCCGGTGGCCTGACGAATCTGGACGCTCTGGCTTGCCTCGCTGAACTCGATATCGATCGGCGCTCCGTCCAGATCGATCACGATGCGGGTGACCGCCGGTGCCGCGAGGCCCGCCACCTTCTGCCCGCCAGCGGTCAATCCGACCGCGCGGAAGCGGACCACCCCGGCGCTGGACTCAACCGATCCGGCGAAATCCTGGGCGTCACGTCGCTCGAAGGTCAGCAGACCGCTCTCGGGCGTCAGGGCTTTTTCGAGGTCTGCATCGGCGATCGACCCGTGCTCCGGATGCAGCGCCGAGTTCCAGTCCGCCCGGGTCTCCGCGAACGCCCTACTCCCCCACATGGCGCAGCAGATCGCGGCCAGCAGCGCGGCCCGCCTGAAGGCCGAATGCCCGGTTCCCTTGCCAGCTTCCCCTTGATCGACACACGTGTTCAGTCTCATTGCAGTGAACTCCCCGGTGATACGACAACGGCTGCGACGCGGCGTGCGTCGTGGGTCCGATGCTAGTGGGCTGAACCGGGCCCGGCATTGTGCGCGGGTTCCAAAGCCATTCCGATCTGATTCCAAAACCGCAGCCAGGGAAAACTGGCCTGCACTGGAGTCTTTCTCCCGCGCCGGAAGCGCTCGTCAACCCGGCTCACGGCAAGGACGCGGCCCGACTGTCCGCGGTCCGTGATCCCAGGCTGGCGCGCACCTTTTCGCGAGGGAGCGTGTTCGTGTCCATACGAATTGTCCCTGGCACCATTTCTTGAAATGGTGCCAGGGACAATTCTTGATGCCCAGCTTGCCGTGCAACGGCGGCTGTACTGCGGGCGCGCCGGCAAATTCAGTCGGGCACCGTCCCAAGGCTCACTCGAAGCCGTGCTGGAACAGCACGCCACCCACAGTGAAATTCACCGAATCGGCGGTGCCGTTGAAGTGCTGTGCTTCGAATCGCCACAACCCTGGCATTGGGGATTCTCCGAGCCCTGCTGTGGTCTGTGCGATATTCCAGTTCCAGCAGGACGCGCTGTAGGCACCGGGACTGGTGAGCATCCAATCCGAATGCAGACTGCCATCCGGCCTGAACAGGCGGAGTGTCGTGACTTGAGCCTGTTCCTGGTCACTGGGGTACACCGCGGCCACAATGGTTTCACCCACCAGAAAATCATGGTGTTCGTGGCGCGTCTCCTGGGTCGGGTTTGGACAACCGGAAACGAATTCCGGCACCGCGTTGTGGGTCAGCACGAGGTTGATCGGTGAATCCCGGTAGGGCCTGTGGTAGACCCAGTATGAAGGGCCGGCGCGACAACTGCCGCTTTGCGGGTCGCTGGAAGGCCCGGCCGGGCTGTCGTATTCGAAGTGCAGATGCGGATGCGTCGAGAAACCGGGACTGCCCACCAGCCCAAGGAACTCGCCGGCGATAACCATCTCACCGGCCTGCCTGGTGGAGAGCGACCCGTTTTCAGATGTCCGTACCAGGCACCGGAGCCATCGCCATGGCGGATGTAAAACATATTCCAATCGCCCTGCACAGCGCCTTGACAGCTGCGGTCCGGCTGGCCGCCGTTGCGCACGATCACCTGTCCCGCCTCGGCGGCGATCACTTCGATCACGGCCTGGTCCATCATCCACCAGGGGAATGGCCATAGCGTGTAGTCGATGCCTTCGTGGCCATCGCAAGTGCGTCCACCACACTGGTAGTCGAGCGCCTGGCCAGCGGCGGAATCCAGCTCGACGTAATTGACCAGCTGAAAGAACCCCTGGCGCTGACCTTCCCAATGGGCGCGAGGACGCAGGGGAAAACCGGAAACGTCACCGTCGGCGTATTGGGCGTTCGTGCTGCGGCCGACAGCAGGCGTCGTTCGGCGCACAATTGTGCGAGGCCCCGTGCGAGATCGTGCCGCATCTGGTCGCGCTGCCACGGCGACATGATGTCTCCCGCCGGCAACGCCAGCGCGCCACCTCCGTCGGGCGCGCGCTCAGTCGGCAGCGACCGGGGCCGTCGACGGCGGCGTTGCCGCCAGCAAGGACAACATCAAAATGCATGCGGCGGCCATGGATTCCGCGCTAGACACGTGCGGTCAGCATGCGCGCTCAAGGACGGAAAGGAAAGGATGCAGTGAGCCCAGCAGGTGGCCGGAGACTCTGCAGAATCGGCAAGCCCGCCACTGCGATGGTCATCGGCGGCGAGAAAGCGCTCGCAAGCGCAGGCGGTGTCTCCACACCGCGGTCAGCGTCGGCAAGCAGATCAGGACGCTAGCTGAAAATGCCGACCGCGAGTTCAGCCCACACGGCGACCAGCAGGAACGCGATGACAAGAGCAGCCGCGATGCGTTGCATTCTGCGCGGCGCGCGGCGCGCGACCACGAGATAGCTCATCCCGGCACCAAAGAGCAGGGCACCGGCCAGCACAAAATCACCAGGCTTCCACGACACCTCGGCGGTGAACCGCATGGCCACGAGTGGAATCAACAACAGCAGCCCGACCGCCAGCGCGAGCCAGGCTGCAGACCTTCCGAGGGATGAATGCGTGAGCATGGGCGTAGACAAATAGTGTCAGCGACAAATGGTGTCAGGGACAATTACAGCCCCGAAGGCCTAACCGGTGCCGGTCGGGGCCCCACGCAAGGCGGGGTAAATGTCCCTGGCACCATTTTTCCTCAAAGCAGGATAAATGTCCCTGGCACCATTTTCTTCTCAGGAGTTGGGACCCGGGGGAAGGGCCACGCGGCGGGGGCGGTTCTGTTCCAGGAAGCGGCGCGAATCCTCACTGGACTGGCGACGCTGGGCCACGGTCGCGCATTGCTTCACCGGACGATGACTGCCGACCGGGGTGACGCGCTCGCAGACCAGGCGATGGCCGTCGTTCTGGGTGAGGATGGCATTGGCGTGCTCCTGCGCATTGATCAGGCGCAGCCGATCGTGCTCGGCCAACTCATCGATCGATGCGCGCCCTTCGAGAATCTTCTCCATCTCGCTGAGCTTGGTTTCCAGCAATGGGCGATCCTTGTCGGGGACGGTTTCCCAGCGCCCACCCGGCTCGATTTCCATACGAATCATCTCGATCAATTCGGGAAAATCGCTGGGCTTGGTCTTGGTGCCGAACACCGGCTTGGCGTCTTCGATCGTGGCTGCGAAGGTGCCCGCCGACACGGCAAACATTGCGAACATCAGAACTGCTTGCTTACGCATATGACAACTCCTGGAGGAATCGGACAGCCCCCCGATCATAGCCCAGCCCAATCCGCCAATGCGTGTCAAAAGTGCTCGAAAACAAGCGTGGAAACGCGATTTTCTAGCCGACAATACGCGTCACCGTCCAGCCATTAAGGCCCTGTTTAAAATTGCTGCGGTGCACCCTGAATTCTCCGGTGCGCGTGGAATGCATGCAGGCATCGGCGTCGGTACGACGCTCGTCGGCAGCCCCCGCAGCGCCGTGTCGGATACATCGCTATCGGCGCCGGCAGGGTGCTGGCCAAACAAATGATCGCTGCGCGTCGTCGCGATGATGCGTTGATCGTCAGCTGCAGTTGAATCAGCGCGACACCGCGGCGCTTGCGACGCAAATACCATCTGGCTTGGGTGGCATCGCGCAGGTCAGCACCAGGACCGCATTGAACTCCGTAGTGGTGCCCAGGCGGGACGGGCCGTAGCCGGAGATCGAGACGCGAAACAATGGGCTTCCCTTGCGGATGTCAGCGAGCGCGCTGCGTGCTTCGGCTTCGCTGGGTGCTTCGGCCAGCAACTTGTAGTGGTCACCATCGCGGCGCAGGTCGTGCAGCGTGATCGTGGGTCCGAGCAGCTGAAGCAGTGCTTCGCGCACTTGCGCTGTGCTGTAACTGCCGTTCGCAGCCGGGTCGCCAGGCGGACAGTTGCTGGTCTGGCCTGGTGTATTGCAGGCAAAGCGCATCTGCACAGAAATCGCATAGCCGCCATCGCGCGCCACGGCGCCGCTGCCGCCGCTGACATGGGTGAACTCGCCGGACGCCGCGAGCCGACGGGTTACCTCACGGGCGGTGGCGGGGTCGGGCGCGATGCCCTCAAGGCGGCCGCCCTGCTTCCACAAGGCTACTTCGGTGATGCGCACTGACGCTGGCAGATGACGTGCGGCAATCTGTGCCACCCGTTCCCGTGCGTCCTTCGGCAGCGCAGCCGCAACGCTCGCTGCCATCAGCAAGCGCGGTTCAGCGGCGGGGAACTCAGGTGCCGGCCCGGCGCCAACGAGTACGTCGCTGCGCAGCGCCAGCGCCGCTTCTCGGGTGGCCGCGCGGATCGGCTGCGGGTCGACGCGGCCCAGGGCAATTTCGAGACGATCAATCGGTCCATCGATTTCAATCGGGTAGTGCTTCGCCAAGGCACCGGCGGCGCGCGCAGGCTGGTAGTAGCCGGCCTTCGTCTCGGCGCCAATGCGGATCGACCACTGCGTGTCTGCAGTCGTGGTCGACACACCGACATGGCGCGCATGAATGTCATGCAGGTACATCACGCTTGCACTGTTGGAGCTTGCGACCTGCAGAAAGTCGGCCCTGCCGCTGCCACCGACGAGCGCCGGCGCATTCGCGCGAATCGACAGCAGTCCCAGGTCGGCCTGCTCCAGCCACAGACGCATGCGCGCACCCGGGTTGAACGCGATGCGCAGCACCGGTTGTTGCAGACGATCCACGAGCAGGGTGAGGCCATCGCCACCCAACAGAAGGTCGTGCGCGCTGGCAAGTTGCACGGTAAAACACACCTTGCCAGCCGCGCCAATACCAGGCGCAGGCGGAACCTCAGTGGTGGAAACACCGCAACTTCCGACACCGGGACAGGCCAGGCGGAGATCGCTGGACAAGAGGACATCGCGTGGCGCCGGCTGTTCGTCCGGGTCGCTGTCGAGCAGGCGTGATCGCTCGACAACAAGAACCCGGCCAGTACCTGGAAACACGCGATTCTCCGTGCCCGACACCAGTCGTACCACGCAGTCGCGCGCCGTGATCTGCAGATGCCGGAGATTGCCGAGCTGGCCGGCCGCGGGCGCCCAGGGTCGATCAACCGCCTGACGCACATGCGCGGCCTGACCCAGATACGAACTGGGCGAGGACGGCAACGTCGTGCCCGTGCTCGCAACCGCAGATGCCGCCAGCGCCAGCAGAGCACACCCAGCCGCAAGGCTGCGGGGCAAGTCGATTCGGAACGGTCGCGTATGGGACATTGATCGGCCTCGGTGGGCAACAAGACGCATGATCGCACCCCCGGCGCGCGCCAAACGAGCCGAAATGGTGCCAGGGACAATTTGGGGACCGCGGGTTCGGAGCCTTGGGCAAGCCGCTGGAACTCCCGGGGGAGCGCGCCCCGCCGGGCCTCATACGGTGCCGCGGGCAAGGGTGTACCGGTCGCCCCGATGGCGGCGGCAATCCGGGGCCAGGTCCGCTCCTTGTACGCTGCGCTCTGTAGGGCATCCCTGCGAGATGCCGTCATGAACGCGTCGCGGCGTTGAGATGGCACCTCACAGAGATGCCCTCGAGGCCCAGGCAAGCAGTGGGGCAAGCCCCGCTCTACGGCACGCTGGTCTGCTGCAACGCGGCCAGCGCAAGGCGGTAGTGATCGGCCTGCGCGTCGTGACCCATTTCCGGTTCACTCCTGTGCCACTCGCTGTAGAGGTCGATCACTGCCTGCGCGCACTCGATTGCGCTGACGGCGCCCGCGCCAAATCTCTGCGCGATTTCCCAGGCGTCGCGCAGGTCCTTCTGTGCCGCACTGAATTGCCTGAGCCCGAGACGGGCACGACCGGACAGGACCAGATACCGGACCCGCTCCGAATCAGCATCACGCTTGCGCATCAGTGTGTCGATACTTTTCAGCGTCAGCAGGGCGTCGTCGAAGCGGCCTTCGTCCACCTGCAGGCGGGCCGTGCGCATCGTCGTGCGCGTCTTGTCGTGGCGTTCGCGCGCGGTCAGTGACAGGTTGGGGTCGTCCGCCTGCCAGCCCTCGGGCAGTTGGGAGGGCAGGCCGAGCGCCTTGTTGCGTCGTTGCCAGGCAGCCAGCTCGCCCACAGTCTTCATGTCTTCCAGATAGCGTGCGGAGGAATAGTCAGCGCGCTGGCTCGACGTCAGGGTGTCATCGATGGCGGACAGATACTGGTAGAGCTGACGCTTGCGCAGGGCGGCCTCAGCTGCCGGCGTTCCGCTGGCGAGGTGCCGAACCAGGGCAACGCCGATCATCTGGGTGATGATCCCGCCCTGCGAGTGCACCATACGCTCGCCAATCGCAAGACAGTCGGCGTGCAGTAGCGGGTCGCTGACCGGCGTCGAGCCGGGCCGCACACCGCAGTATTCGACAAGCTTCTGCCAGCCGACCAGGGGAAGGTTGTAGGACTCCAGCAGCGCAACGCTGAACCCTGGCGCCTCGTCGCGCGCAAGCACGCGCGCGGGGCGCGTGGTCTCGAACATCATCGGCGCGCTTCTGATCGCCGCGCGCAAGCACGCGCGCGGGGCGCGTGATCAGCAGCGGAGCCGGCACATTGGCCGATTCAATCGCGCTGGCATAGGCTGCCATGGTGGCACCGAAGTAGTCGTCGATCCTGCTGCGCCGGGCCGCCTCGTGCAACGCGGCCAAGGCGCGCTGCCGGTCGTTCGTGGTCGCCACCACCAGAAGCCAGGAATACTGGTTGTCAGGGTCCAGCCGTGTGAGCGTTTCGGCAGCCTGTGGGTACAGGCAACGGGCTTCGTACTGCGACCCCGGACAGTAAACCGCGGCAATCTGCCAGGTCAGCGGATCGTCCGGATGCTCGGCGATTGCAGCCGCGAGTTCGGTCGCAAAGGTCTTCGGGTCAGCCGCATCGTGCTCGTCAGCCCAGGCCAGCATCGCCGCGTGCAGATGTCGGCGTGGCGCGGACCCGGCCTGCAAGGCGCGGATCATGTCGCGGCGGTAGTCAACGCCAAGTACCTTGGTGATATCGAACAGCAGGCTGTCCAGGCCGGCGCGGCCCTCGGCATCGACCGAGGCGACGAAGGCAGCCAACGCGTCCGCCTGACTTTCGCCATCACCAGGTAGGCGATCGCGGAGCCAACCCAGCAGATGCTGCGCACGCTGCTCGTCCGCGCCCTCGAACGTGTACAGGCGGGCGCCAATCTCGCTGGCAATGCGCGCTCGCTCGTGCGCTGCAGAGGCCTGCCGCCACTGCCAGGTGGTGGCAATCGCGCCGACGGCCAGCGCCGTCACCGCCAGCACGACGGCAAGCGCGAGTCTGGGTTCGCGGCGGAACCAGCGTTGCATCCGCTCGATCGCGCCGACGTTGCGGACGCTGACCTGCAGCCCGTCGCGAATCCGCCGCAGGTCGTCGGCGAGGGCAGCGACACCGGCATAGCGATCGCGTGGCAGCAGTTCGAGACAGTGCATCGTGACCGCAGCAAGATCGGCAGAGACATCGCGTCTCACTTCGCGCAGCGGACGCACCCGACCGGCAATCGCGCGTTGCGTCAGTTCGTCCGGCTGGCCTGCGCCGTGTGGCGAAATGCCGCTCAGACAGCGGTAGAGGATCGCGCCGAGCGCGTAGATATCGGTGGCAACGGTGAGCCGGAACTGCTTGGTCAGGATCTGTTCCGGCGCCATGAAGCTCGGCGTGCCCGATACTTCCTGGGTGTCGACGCCGCCGTTGCCATCCATGTGCCGGGCCAGACCGAAGTCGGTGATCAGGGGCTCATTGCGCTCGTCGAGCAACACGTTCGCCGGCTTCAGGTCCAGGTGCAGCAGACCGAGACGGTGGGCATAGTCGATGGCATCGCAGAGCTTCAGCAGCAGCAGGACCACGGCGGTTTCGGTCCAGGTACCGGACTCGAGCGCGTCCGCAAGCGTGCGTCCCTTGACCAGCGGCATCGAAAAATAATGCACGCCGTCAATCGAGCCGACTTCGTGCACCGGCACGATGTTCGGATGCATCAGGCGTGCTGCCGCGCGCGCCTCGCCGAGAAAGCGCGCGACGTTGAAACTGTCGGCGATCCCCGCGGCAATGAACTTGATCGCGACATCGCGATCCAGGCTGAGTTGACGCGCCCGGTACACAACGCCCATGCCACCGCGGCCGATCTCCTCCAGAAGTTCGTAGTCGCCGAATGCGCGTTGCGCCGGATCGTCGAGATCAAGCGTGGGCCAGCTGAGGTCGCCGGCGCCGACGCCTGGTGCCATGGCGGCACGCGCCAGGGTCATCAGGATCGAGTCGGAGGGATGGGTCGGCGGGCGGGTTGGCTGCGAAGGGGGCTGGTTCATGCGACTTCTCCTCTGGGTTCAGTACCGCACTACGCCCAGGGCAGCGATTGTGACAGCGCGGCGCTCAGTCGCCGTCAAGCAACTGTTGCAGTTGGGTCCAGTCGGCCTTGAAGGCAGCCTCGTCTGCGCACAGATCCATCAACTGCAGACGCATCTGCGCGCGCAGTCGGGCGCGCAAGCGCTTCAACTCGATCGTCAGCGTGTTCGCCGGCATGCCCATGCGTTCGGCGATGTGTTTGATCTCGCCGTGTTCCGGCGGCGCGCTCAACAGCGGCAACAGCTGTTCGAACAGCGCGCCGCGAGCCCGCTCGCGATAGCGCAGGCGCAAGGACTCGACCGCCTGCGCGGTCAGGATCAGCACAAAGCGCGTGTCGAACTGCCGCTCGGGGGAAGGCGACGGATCGACCAGCGTGGCGATCGCGTCCATGTCCTGCTCCGGCTGGCCGGCAACGGCCCGCAGGTGGCCGAGATGGCGGTGCAGCAGCATCAACAGAAAGCCGCGAAAGCTGCCGATTTCGGCTTTCGCACGCGACCACCATGCGTGCTCGTAGCTCATCGACAGGAACGACTGGGTGGCGTCTTCGGCGTCGGCGGCGGTCAGATGCGCGCGGAAGAAGCCAAGGATCGCGCGCCGATAATCGAGCGCCAGCTGTCCGAACGCCGCACAACGCTGGGTCGGCGAGTCACCGCTGCGCCGTATCAGGCTCCATTGCGTACTCGGGAAATTTGCCATCGTCGCGGTCATTCCGGTCGCCGCAGGCATGCTAGCAAATTGCCGGGAGCGTACCCCGGCCAGGGCCGACAGGGTCTTGCGGTGATCGAAGCGGCAACTACCGCCGTTCTCGAATCGGACGAGCAACAATGGCCCTGGGACGGTCACCTGCCAGCGCTATCGACTGCCGGTCTATTCCGTCGCAGTGGTGTCCTGACCTTTTACCGATCCCGTCAAGACGGCCCACTCACCCATCTTGTCCTTGTATACCCGGGCTTCCCTGACCCGGCGTACGGCCTGGGTGCCACTCGTGTAGTACGTCCTTACCGTGAAATCGACGATTGCAGGGGTGACCATCGAGTTGTCGGGTATCCCCTCTACCTGGACCTCCTGCAGTGTTGCTCTGGTTGCTGGGCCGAGTTTCAGTTCATTGAGCGTCAGCGTACTCTTTGCGTTCGTCGAGCTTGCTTCCTTGTCCCAACTACTCTTGAGGACTTTTTCCACGATGTCCCTGGAGACTTCCGGTGCCGCGCAGGCTGTGAACGATAGGCTCAGGACGAGAGCGAGAACAAAAGGACGCAGCGCGCCCGCGACGATGGGGCTGACAAATCGACCCGTGCGCATGCTGTCTCCATCGGAGTTGGGTATCGGGATCGCTGCCCCCATCCGGCCCGATCAGGCCGCGCCGACGCTGCCTCGATCGTGCTGCGTTCCAATGGCCAGCGCAAGCCGCGTCACCGCAGCAGGATGTGAAGAAATGAAAGGGTCAGAGGGTCGGCGCAAATCAGGTATGCCCATACATGCGGAACCCAAGTGGTAGTTCGATAGCAGCAGTTCAGTGCAGCAATGCAGTAGGCACCCGGCACTGTGCTGACGGCGCCTGCTGAATTTCTCGAGCTGGGTGTCCTGGACTCCCGCTGGACTCCCGCACCGACCCGCAGTGGATGGGGTCGGCGGCGGTGCCCGACGCGTAGTCAACCGTCGATTCACCGGCGTCACGGCGCGCGTTTGCCGCGCAAGACCAGCAGGGAAATGGTGCCAGGGACGATAAGAAATGGTGCCAGGGACAATTCCGCCTCGGCAGGCAGGCAAGCCCACCGCAACCGGGCCGCTGCCGATCGCTGAAAAATGTCCCTGGCACCATTTCCGCTGGCACCGTCACCGTAATTGTCCCTGGCACCATTTTCGGGTTTGTGGTGGGTTACCAGGTCAAGTCGTCCGGCACCTTGAACTTGCTGTAGTAGTCATCGTCGCCAGCATCCGATTCTGGTGGCGCTGCGCGCAGATGGTCGAGGGCGATCAGCGAGGCATCGCGCGCTGCGATTTTATCGGCGGCAAGGCGCGGGATGATGGCGTAGCCGTGGTCGTGACAGGCAATCACCAGGCTGCCCTTGGCCAACTGCTGGCGCACGGCGGTGGTGACCAGCACGCTGCGGATCGCGCCATCGTGGCTGAAGCGATAGTCGATCTCGCCTTCGGGCTTCAGCCGGTATTGCTCAACGATCTGGCGCACCTGCACACGTTGTTCCTGGGCGCGGGCCAGCGCGTTGCGTTCGGCGGACAGCGCACGATCGCGCTCCACCTTTTCCGCCCGTAGTCGCTCCACCTCGCTGTGCTCGTTGCCTGGCGCCGCGGCCGACTTGGCATGACGTTGCTTGGCCTGCTCGCGCGCGACTTGATCGATCTTCGATTTCTTGGCCAGGCCGGCCTTCAGCAATTGTTCCTGCAGGGGATTGCGCATGCGATTGTTCTGGGCTGCGTGAGGGGCAAAAGAAAGGCAGAAGTCACTGGCGTTGCGCCACAGATGCGATGGGTTCCGACAGGCAAGGCAGCCGCCCCGTCACCCGGAATCCCGATCGCGACCATCATGAGCGCTCCCGGACTTTACTGCGCCCTGCAGCTCGGTGCTCCCACATTGCGGCTACTCGAAGCCATTGCCGAAGATCAGGACCGACAGACCGCTGCCTGAGCCAGTGCCACTGGACGGAGGCAGTACATAGGGAAAAGCGGTTCCAAATGCTGCCGGAGAGTTGGCCTCGACGCCCGTAGTGAACCCGAGGACACTCAGCAGATTCGGGGTGATCGGATTTCCCGAAGTGTAGTCGTCGTACCAGAAGCCGATGGCGGCGAGAAACACGCCGGACATCGCCTGCAGTTCGATGCGGACGACGTCGTCCTCCAGGCGTCGGCCGTTGGGGAACCCGTCCATGTTGGGAATGGTTTGCAACGCTGCTGTCTGATTGAAGCGGGGGTCGGTCAGACCAAGCACGGCCGCCTGAACCAGGCCAAGTGCGCTGAAATCGGCATCGCTGCGTGACGTCACCGGAACCGCCATGTTGAGGCGCAACATATCGCCAAAGGTGGGCATGAAGTTGTTGACGAAGGGTTTGCCGACTGCCAGCGGATTGCCGTTCTTTCCGGTGGCGAGCTGGTAAGGCGCCAGGTTGGGAAGTCCGGTATGGAACAGCGGCAGCACATCAACCGAGCGCGGCTTGCCCTCGCGCAGCAGATAGTTCCCGAAGAGGTTCTGGTCGAGCGCTGTGCCGGCACCGCCGTTCGATGCGAGGATCGGCCAAAGCCCATCTCTACTGTTCCCAAAGTCAAAGGACTGCAGACTATTTCTTTGAACCCGCAGAGGCGACCACGCGGGAATGGCGCCACCAAACAGGGAGTTGTCCATGTACAGGCCGAGCTCGGGACTGTCGAAGTAATTTTCCGAGGCAGGGTCTTCGGTGTACGGCGTCAATGCGTTCCATCGGTCCTTTGCCCCGATGGGCATGACCCACTCATTGGTCAGCGGCATGCCCAGGCGGGATACCTGGACAAAATTCCCCGAGAACGATTGCGTGCCATCGCCGTTGAGTGTGCGCGTCTGTTGGCGACTGGCCGAGGCCCAGACGCCGATGGCGAAATTGGCGTCAAGGATGCTGGTTGCCGAAGCAACCGGCAGACCGTCCTTCTGCAGTGCCGAGATGTTGACCTGGATGGCAATCGTGCTGACATTCAAGTTCGCCATGCCATCGCGCGGAGTGCCGCTCTGGCGCGGTGCATTGGCAAGATCGTAAAGTGCACCGATATCAGCGAAGTAGGGGTCGTCGGCGGGACCGCAGAACACCCGCTCACCCGTCGCTGCCGTTGCGATCGCGGCACTGCGCAGTGCATCGTAGGTCGTATTGAGGCCCAAGGCGCTGCCGATCGAACGCGGTCCGACGTTGTTCGGCGGCACCGTGCCATTGCTGACGATCGTGTTGAACGCGCCGCCATCTACGCTCTTTTCGAGCGTGTAGCTCAGTTTCTGATTCTGCAGTCCCTGGCGGATGTTGAAAATGGTGTTCGGGTTCTGATTGATCTTGCTGAAGACAAATCGATAGGTGATGTCGTCGCCCGCGACACCGTCGTTTTCGATGTGGATCTCGTAGCGGATGTTCTCGCCGAAGGAATGGTAGTTGGGCCCACTCTGCGGCAACTGAATCGGGTGGTAGTTCGCGATGATCGTTACCGTATCGGGTAGATCGGGACTCCTGAACGCATACAGGTCGGTGTTGTCGGCGGAGGGATCGGCGCCAATCAAGGGCGCTTCCCGGTGGCTCGACGCCCTCGCATCGAACGGAAGGGCGAGCGCGCTCACCAGCAGCAGCGTCACCGCGCCACGGCGCTCAGATACGGGATTCATTGGCCCACCTCCGTTCCACGCCAGGGGGTCGCCAGATAAGGGAATGTCGAGCCGAATGAAATGTCGTTCGCTTCGACACCAGCGGAATAGTCCCAAACGTTGCGCAGCAGTTGGGTGAAGGTATTGGGACTGCCCGCCACGTAATCATCGTGCCAATAGCCGATCGACGTCAGCAAGACACCGCTTACCGCCTGCAGCTGGATTCGGGTGACATCGTCTTCGAGACGGCGGCCGTTGGGGAACCCGTCCATATTGGGTATGAACTGCATGGCCGCGGAGCCGTTGAAGCGGCTGTCGGTCAGGCCGAGCACCATGGCGCGCACCAGGCCCAGTGAGGAAAAATCCGGATCGTTCCGCGCTGTGGCCGGCACGGCCATGTTCAAGCGCAGCATGTCGCCGCCGTTGGGCAGAAAGTTGTCGACGAAGGGCTTGCCGACGCTGAGCGGATTGCCGGCGGTCTTGCCGGTCGCCAATTGATAGGGTCTGAGGTTGGGCAGGCCGGTATGGAACAGTGGCCATAGATCGACCGAGCGCGGCTTGCCGGCACCGGGCAACAGAAGATTGCCGAACAGCGCATCATCGAGCGCGGTACCGGCCACGGCGGGCGCTCCCTTCAAGGCGAACAGACCATTGCCGCTATTGCCAAAATCAAAGCCGCTGCCCGGCGTCCCACTGTTCAAGGAGTTGCGCGGGACGCGAAGTCTGGCGAAGGCAGGCACCGAGTTCGCGAGCTGGCCCACGTCCATGTAGAGCGCCAACTCGGGTGTGTAAAAGAACGCATCCAGGGAGGCGTCGGCAAGTTCGCTGTAGGGATTGAGCGCATTCCAGCGATCCTTGCTGCCGATCGGAATGATGACGGTGTTGGTCAGCGGCATGCCGAGGCGGGAAACCTGGATCCACGCGCCCGTGTCCACCGGAGGCGCGCCGCTGGTCTGCAGCGTTCGGATCGCGCGTCGGCTTGCCGAGGCCCATACCCCGATCACGAAATCCGGATCGAGAATATTGGCGGCAGCACTGGCCGGCTGTCCGTCTTTCTGCAGCGTCGTAATGGGTACCTGTATCGCAATGGTGTGGGTATTGAAGCGCGCCATGCCATCGCGCGCGCCGCCGCTGCCTTGGCGCGGCGCGTCGCCGAGATCGAACAGACCGCCGGAGTCCATGAAGAAAGGATCATCGACAGGGCCGCAAAAGACTTTTTCGCCGCTCACGGCCGTGATGATTGCGCTGTTGATCAACGCCTGGTAGCTGCTGCCCAATCCGACCACCGGGTTCTCGATCGACCGCGGCCCGATATTGGCGGGCGGCACCGGACCATTATTGACGATGGTGGTGAACGAAGATCCGCCATTGAGGCTTCGCTCCAGGGTATAAGTGGTCTTGAGGTTCTGCTGCCCGAGACGGATATTGAAGAAGGTAGTCGGATCTTCATTGACCTGAGAAAAGCTGAATCGATACACGATGTCGTCGCCTGCACTGGCGAGCGTGTTGTCGATGTGGATTTCGTAGCGGATGTTGTTCCCGAACGTATAGAAGTTCGGCCCGCTGTTCGGTAGTTCGGCGGGAATATAGTTCGCGATCAAGGTCACCGTATTCGCATCGTCGGGACTGCGAAAGGCATAGAGATCAGTATTGTCGGCCTGTGGATCGTCCGCGATCAACGGCGCTTCGCGGTGACTGGATGCTTGGACAGACGCTGGCGTGGCGAAGGTCAGGCATGCCGCCGCGATCAGCAGCAGTGCCGGTACCGCGAGACTTCGCGTCGTTGACTCATTCATGGTCGACCCCTTCCCACTCTGGATGCCGAACCTGGATGGGCACTGATCCCCAGCCAGATCACCCGCGACTGACCGCATGTGTTGGGCGCTGGAAATGGATGGCAGTGTCGATTTCGAACTGACCGATCGGCCGCGCGGCGCTGTCGCAGACGGCCACCCATCAACGCACTTCTTCCCCCGGATGCCCCAGACATCCGGCAGCCTGTACTGGCACACTCGAAGCTCACATCTGTTCGCCATCTACTCAACGCATTCGCCAGAGTCGGCGACGGCGGCAACGCGACAGGCAGCGAGGTCTCGTCCATGAATGCTCGCAGCACGCTGGAGCCGTACCATTCGCAAAGACTTCATCGCCCCGGTGAAGTGGATTGCACGACCAAGAGCGTACCTGACAGGTACCGAGTCTCCCAGATTTGAAAGGCAGTACGTAGTCATCCAAGCGGTTTCACCTATCGGAGGCTGGAAATCTTTGTAACTTGCGCCGCGGCGAGGAAGGGGTCTGGTATCGACCAAGGGGAGGCAGGCAGACCTCCGCTCAGATTGATGAGCCCCCGCAGAACAGCATTGAACTTTCTTGTGCAACTCGTCGGAACCCAGCAAGATCAGGGCCGCATTTTTCGATGCTTGGCTGCGCGTGCTCCAGCTGACAGTCGGGTTGAATGGCCGGTGAGCATGCGCCGCTAGAACCAGGTCGTAGGGATGAAGTCTCCGCACTACTCAAGCACTTGAGTCCGGAAATGCTTGTCGGAGCGCCACACCGACCCTTTTTCCGAACCTCGGTGTTCAAGAGCTCTGACGAGCGCGAGCGTTGTTCGCAGGAGGAAGCCGATCGAGTTCCGCCGGTAGACGGTCATGGCTGGTAGGCTGGCCAAACGGGAATGGTGTCAAGGACAATGTGCTGTTGGGCGCTTCGGAACTAAGCCGCGGCCCAGCCGCCCTTGATCGGGGAATATTGTCCCTGGCACCATTTTCACGTGTCTATTGAAGTCGTCGGGCGCCCAGCACGCCGATCGCGAGCAGACTCAAGCCGAGCAGCAGGCCTGCGATATTGGACATGACCGGAATGGATTCGGGTACACCGCTCGCCACCCGCGGTCCCAGGAGTTGACGCACCTGAAAATATGCTACCGGTCCAGGCGCTGTACCACAGGGGTGGCTGCCATCCGGCCCGCCGCTGACCCAGACATAGGCCGCAGCTTCGTAGTTGCCCGAGATCGTGCCACCGATGAAGGCGGATGAGCGTGCAATGCCCAGCTCATCGGTGTGGGAGATGAGCTGGCCCTCTGCGAATTGACCATAGGTCTCGGGCGGCGGGAGTGGCGGCGCGCCGGGCTGCGGCGGTCCTATCGTAAGCAGTTGATTGACGAAGAACCAGACCTCCACTCCGGGCAGTGGATTGCCCTGGAGATCCGTCAGTCGGACTGCAAATCCTTCAGGATGTGCTTGCGCAGGCGTCCGCAGCGTAATGGCGTCGGCGCCGACCGTAGTCATCAGGCACAGTTGGCCGGGAGGCGGCACCTGCGCCGCGGCCGGCATTGCGCCCAGGCCGAACAATGCAATGGCGCAGATCAGGCATCGGAGCTTCATGATCGACCCTCAGTCCAGTCCAGTCCAGTACGAAACGCGAGCGCGGCGCATGAGGTCGAGCGCCGCCCTAGCCCGGAAATTTCATACCCCTTCTACTGCGACCGCCGATACGCTCGCTGTAGAGCGGTGTGCTCATGAATTTGAACTCAACGTAGCGTCGGCTACGCCTTCGTCCAAATTCCTTCCGCGCACCGCTCCACAGCGGCGTCTCGACGGTCTCGCTACGAAGTAGTATGAAATTTCCGGGCTAGACGTCTTGCCCATAGGGCAAGCAAAGCATGATCGCAGCCTGGACTATATTCAAATACCTATCACCGCCGTTTCCGGCGCCCGTGACATATTCCATTTTCGGACAGCAACAAAACACGCCCGTCGCCGCTGCCTCAGCGCTCCACGATCGCCGCCACACCCATGCCACCGGCCGTGCAGATCGATATCAATCCGCGGCCTTTGCCCTTCTCGGCCAGCAATTTGGCCAAAGTCGCAACGATGCGGGCGCCGGTGGCGGCGAAGGGATGGCCGAAGGCGAGGCTGGAACCGACGACGTTCATCCTGGCGGGGTCGATGGCGCCCATGGCCTTGTCGAGGCCCAGACGTTCAGTGCAGTACTTTTCCGATTCCCACGCCCGCAGTGTGCACAGCACCTGGGCGGCAAAAGCTTCGTGGATTTCGTAGAAGTCGAAATCCTGCAATGTGAGCTTGTTGGCTTTGAGCAGTTCAGCGACGGCGACGGTGGGGGCCATCAGCAGACCTTCGCCGCCGACGAAATCGACTGCAGCGACGCGCGAATCGGTGAGGTAGGCAAGCGGCTGATGGCCATGATCGCTGGCCCATTGTTCGGACGACAGCAGCACCGATGAGGCGCCATCGGTCAGCGGCGTTGAATTGCCGGCAGTCAGGGTGCCCTTGCCCGAGCTGCGATCGAACGCAGGCTTGAGGCTGGCGAGTTTTTCAATCGTGGTATCGGCGCGCAGGATATTGTCGCGCTCGAGGCCGCGGAACGGTGTGATCAGATCCTTGAAGAAGCCGCGCTCATAGGCAGCCGCAGCTTTCTGGTGCGATTCGAAGGCGAGCCGGTCCTGGTCTTCGCGGGCAATGCCCCATTCCTTGGCCATCGCCTCGCAATGTTCGCCCATCGACTTGCCGGTGCGCGGCTCGCCGACACCGGGGAAGCCCGGCTTCAATTCACCTGGGCCAAAGCCCTTCAAGGCCGCGCCGAGGCGGGCGCCGAAAGTCTTGGCACGATTGATATTGAGCAGGCGCCGGCGCAGTTTTTCACCGACCACGATCGGCACATCACTGGTGGTATCCGAGCCACCGGCGATGCCGACATCAATCTGGCCCATGGCGATCTTGTTGCCGATCAGGATCGACGTATCGAGACTGGTGCCGCAGGCGCGCTGCAGAGTGATGCCCGGCGTCAATGGCGAAAGCCCGCTGGAGAGCGCCACTTCGCGGCCGATGTTCCAGTCCGAGGAATGCTTGAGCACGGCGCCGAGTGCCACCTCGCCGACCTGCTTGCCGCTCAGGCCGAAGCGTTCAACCAGGCCGCCGACGGCCTTGATCGACATGCCGCTGTTGCTGACATCGAAATACGCGGTGTTGTTGCGGCAGAACGGAATGCGGGATCCACCCAGGATGGCGACGCGCTTGAGTTGGCTCATATCGACCTCGTGACAGTGTTTGCCGATGCTACACGGGCCCGGCTGGAGTCTCCATTTGAACGTGATGGTGTAGGCCATGGCCGAGGCATGTGGTCCCCGCTCCCGCTTGCGGGAGGGGGGACCAAGCCGGGGTCGAGGCAGCAGGCTCTGGGTTCCCTTCTCCCGCTTGGCGGGAGACAGCCGAAGGCGGATGAGGGCGGTGGGGTGGCGTGTACGTCGAGCTGCGTTGGCCATACATCGATTCCCTCACCCAATCCCTATCCCGCAAGCAAGCAAGCGGGAGAAGGGAACCCAGAGGTGTCCGGTGTTCGCAGAGAACGGAAATTCTGACAGTGCCGAGTGTTTCCCTCATCCGGCCTTCAGCCACCTTCTCCCGCGCGCGGGAGAAGGGGACAATCAGATTTCCCTCAGTATCCCTCTCCCGCTTGCGGGAGGGGGGACCAAGCCGGGGTCGAGGCAGCAGGCTCTGGGTTCCCTTCTCCCGCTTGGCGGGAGAAGGTGCCGAAGGCGGATGAGGGCGGTGGGGTGGCGTGTACGTCGAGCTGCGTTGGCCATACATCGATTCCCTCACCCAATCCCTATCCCGCAAGCAAGCAAGCAAGCAAGCGGGAGAAGGGAACCCAGAGGTGTCCGGTGTTTGCGGAGAACGGAAATTCTGACAGTGCCGAGTGTTTCCCTCATCCGGCCTTCAGCCACCTTCTCCCGCTCGCGGGAGAAGGGGACCATCCGCTGCATTCGCACTGTTCGGCCAGCGCAGTTCGACGTACACGCTGCATCCCCAGCTTCATCCGGCCCTTCGGGCCAGTCTCCCGCAAGCGGGAGAAGGGGACGCGGGAGAACGTGACAATCCGCTGCATTCGCGTCGATGGTGGAAGTACCATGACCGGACTGGCCACAACTGCGATGACATTGCGATGCAAGATCTGTCCCTGTGTACCGGCCTGCTCGCAATCGAACTGGTGCCCGAGGGGCGGCCGTCGGGTTTGAGTCTGCCGGTGGAATCGGCGGGCATGCTCGGCGATGCGATCACGGCGGATCTGGGTCGCTTGCTGCCCGGTGTCGAGGCGATGGGGCTGGCGGTGGCGGCGGCGCTTTATGATCCGGCCCAGGTGATGCGGCCAGGTTGGCCGCTGTTTGCCGAGTTGGCGCGGCTGTATTCGCGTACCCAGCAGGGCGCCTGGACGGCATCGGTGAGCTGCTTTGGCGCGTCCGCCGGGCGCATGGCCGATCCCGCGCTGGAGCCCGACGCCAGCCTGATCGGCAGCAGTCTGCTGCTGATTCCCTGGGTGCTGGTCGGTGCCGATCACGATGCGGCGCGGATCAATGCCGAGATGGAAGAGCGCTTTGCCGAGACGGGTCTGGCCGAAGCGCGCACTTCCCTGCTGCTCAACGAGGCGTTCTCGATCCGTGTCGAGCATGCGCGTTATCTCACGCGGCTGGATCTCTGCGCGATGACCGGCATGCAGTACGAGAACGCCGGTCTGGTCGAACTCTGGTCGCTGCTGGAATGCGCCCTGCTGTCGCCGCAGCAGAACGAATCGGTGACGACCACCAGCGGCGGCCGCTACCGCTGGGAGAACGGAACCGTGCAAGTGGAAAAGCCTGGCGATCCGACCGAACAACGCCAGTTTGCCGCCGTGCTCGCCGCGCACGGCATCGCGCTCAACGCCCCATGAGCACAGTGACGCGCCCAAGCCGCGTCTGCAGCCGGGACAAGATGGCGCTATCGTGATCGCCACATAGAGCGAACGCTCTAGCCTGCACCGCTAATACCAAGGGTATCCCCTTTCGCCGTCATTGACGTCTGCACGTCGCTGCGCGGCTCCGTCGCGGTGACCATCATGAACGAGTGTGACCAGTCAGGCCTCTACGATTCCCGCTTCGAACACGACAGCTGCGGCTTCGGCCTGATCGCGAGTCTGGACAATGCGCCGAGCCGGCAATTGGTGGAATCGGCGCTGCGTGCACTCGATCGCATGTCGCATCGCGGCGCTGTCGGCGCCGACAACAAGAGCGGCGATGGCTGCGGCATCCTGCTGCAGCGCCCGGAAAAATTTCTGCGCCATGTCGCCACCCAGGCCGGCATCCGTCTCGGCCCCGTATTCGCTGCCGGCAACATCTTTCTGTCGCGCGACGCTGCGCGCGCGACCGAGGCGCGCAATGTACTGACCGAGGAGCTGGCCCGCGTCGAGGTGCATGTCGCCGGCTGGCGTGAATTGCCGGTTGACGTGAGCGCCTGCGGGGTCCAGGCCGCCGACACCTTGCCGGATATCGAGCAGTTGTTTGTGACGCCGGCGGCGGCGATGGATCAGTCGAGCTTCCAGCGCGCACTGTTCCGCGCACGCCGACGCGCCGAACTGCGTCTGGTCGAGGATCGCGAGTTCTATGTGGTCACCCTGTCGGCGCATTCGATCGGCTACAAGGCAATGGTGCTGCCTTCGGCCCTGCGCCAGTTCTATCCGGATCTGACGCATTCGCTGATCGCGGCCGGCTTCGCGACCTTCCATCAGCGCTTCTCCACCAATACCGCGCCGCAGTGGCGACTGGCCCAGCCGTTCCGCCTGCTCGCGCACAATGGCGAGATCAACACCATCGAAGGCAATCGCCATTGGGCGGAGGCGCGCGGTGCCAAGTGGCGCTCGCCCGGTATCGATCTGCGCGAGTTGCGGCCGCTGGTCTCGCTCGATGGTTCCGATTCGATGAGTCTCGACAATATGCTCGAGGTGCTGCTCGCTGGCGGATTGGATCTCCTGCATGCGATGCGCATTCTGATTCCACCGGCGACCGGCGCGCTCGAGGCCATCGATCCCGAGTTGGCGGCGTTCTATGATTACCACGCGCTGTCGGTCGATCCCTGGGATGGCCCGGCCGGCATCGTGCTCTGCGATGGCCGCTATGCCGCCTGCACCGCCGACCGCAATGGCCTCAGACCGGCGCGCTGGATGCTGACCCGTGACCGTCATCTGGTGATCGCGTCGGAAACCGGGGTCTACGATATCGAAGCGGTGGAGATTGTCGCCAAGGGCAAGCTCGGCCCCGGCGAGATGATCGCGGTGGATCTCTACAGCGGCGAGCTGCTCGATTCCGCCGCGATCGATGCGATCAACCGTGCGCGGGCACCGTTCAAGCGCTGGCTCAAGCAGGGCCTGCAGTATCTGATCTCGGATCTGATCGATCCGGCGCTGGCCGCCGATCCGTTTGACTCGGCGACCTTGCAGCGCTTCCAGAAGATGTTCCATCTCAGCCGCGAGGAGCGCGAGGACGTATTGCGGGTGATTGCCGAGACCGAGCAGGAAGCGATCGGCTCGATGGGCGACGATACGCCGCTCGCCGTACTGTCCACGCAGACGCGCTCGCTGTACGACTATTTCCGTCAGGCTTTTGCCCAGGTCACCAATCCACCGATCGATCCGCTGCGCGAGCAGTGCGTGATGAGCCTGGTGACCCAGATTGGCCGCGAGGGCAACGTCTTCGAGATGGCGCCCGAAAACGCCCGCCAGGTGATGCTGAACTCGCCGATCCTGTCGCAGCGCAAGCTGCGCCAGTTGCTGTCGCTGGAAGAATTCGCCACTGCGCATCGTCGTTTTGATCTGTACTTTCCCTGCGCTGCGGTGGAGCCGGGGGCGGCCGGCAGCGCCCTGCAGAACGCTCTCCTCGCACTCTGCGAGGCGGTCGAATCGGCGGTTCGCGAGGGCACGGTGATTGTCCTGCTGTCCGATCACGAACCGCAGCCCGGTCATGCGCCGATCCACGCCCTGCTCGCTACCGGTGCCGTGCATCAGCATCTGATCCGTGCCGGTCTGCGCTGCGAATGCAATCTGATCATCGAGACCGCGACCGCGCGCGATCCGCATCATTTCGCCTGCCTGATCGGTTATGGCGCGACCGCGATCTATCCCTATCTCGCCTACCAGACCCTGTTCGATCTTGGCCGCCACAAGGTGGTCAAGGCCAAGCGCAGCGGTGAGCGCACCGAACTCGGCCGCAGCTACCGGCGCGGGATCAAGAAGGGTCTGCTCAAGATCATCTCGAAGATGGGCATCTCGACCATTGGCAGTTACCGCGGCGCGCGCCTGTTCGAGATCATCGGTCTGCAAAAGGAAGTGGTAAAGCTCTGCTTTGCGCATACACCCAGCCGCATCGGCGGTGCCGGCTTCGCCGAACTCGAAGCCGATGCCTGCATGCTCAGCGAACGTGCCTATGACGACACCGCCAGCATTGAGCCCGGCGGCCTGCTGAAGTATCGCCACGGCGGCGAATACCACATGTTCAATCCCGATGTCGTGCAGTCCCTGCAACGCGCGGTGATGACCGGTGACTATGCCGATTACCAGGTCTATGCCCAGCATGTGAATCAGCGGCCACCGTCGACGGTGCGCGATCTGCTGGCGCTGCGCAGCGGCCAGACGCCGGTTCCGCTCGCTGAAGTCGAGCCGGTGGAAGCGCTCTACACGCGTTTTGATTCCGCCGGCATGTCGCTTGGCGCATTGTCACCAGAGGCGCATGAAGCGCTTGCGATCGCGATGAATCGCCTTGGTGGCCGTTCCAATTCGGGCGAGGGTGGCGAAGACCCCGAGCGCTATGGAACCGAGAAGAGTTCGCGCATCAAGCAGGTCGCATCCGGCCGCTTTGGCGTCACCCCGGAATACCTGATCAATGCCGACGTGCTGCAGATCAAGGTGGCCCAGGGCGCCAAGCCGGGCGAGGGCGGACAGCTGCCGGGCCACAAGGTCAATGAACTGATCGCGCGGCTGCGCTACGCGCGTCCCGGCATCGGCCTGATTTCGCCACCGCCGCACCACGATATCTATTCGATCGAGGATCTTGCCGAACTGATTTTCGATCTGAAGGAAATCAATCCCGAGGCCCTGGTGTCGGTGAAGCTGGTCTCGCATGCCGGCATCGGGACCATTGCGGCCGGTGTCGCCAAGGCCTATGCCGATCTGATCACGATCTCGGGCTACGACGGCGGTACCGGTGCCAGCCCGATCTCGTCGATCAAGTATGCCGGTACGCCCTGGGAACTCGGTCTCGCCGAGGCGCAGCAGACCCTGCGGCGCAATGGCCTGCGCGGGAAGTTGCGTGTGCAGATCGACGGCGGATTGAAGACCGGACTCGATGTCATCAAGGCGGCGATTCTCGGCGCCGAGAGTTTTGGCTTCGGCACCGGACCGATGATCGCGCTCGGCTGCAAGTACCTGCGCATCTGCCATCTGAACAACTGTGCGACCGGCGTCGCCACCCAGGACGAGCGTCTTCGCGAGCACTACTTCACCGGTCTGCCCGAGCGGGTGATGAACTATTTCCGCTTTGTCGCACTGGAAACCCGCGAATGGCTGGCCCTGCTGGGCGTGCGTTCACTCAATGAACTGATTGGCCGGACCGACCTGCTGGAACAGATCGCCGGCATCAGCACGCGGCAGAACCGCCTGGACCTGAGCCCGTTGCTGCATGAGGAAGCCGGCGTCGACGACGTCCAGTACTGCGCCGCCGGCACCCGCAATCCGCCACGCGACAAGTCAGTGCTGGCACGGCGCATGGAAGCCGATATGCGCGCCGCGATCGAAGGCGGCCTCGGCGGCGAGTTCAGCTACGACATCCGCAATGCCGATCGCGCCATTGGCGCCCGTGTCTCTGGTCTGATTGCGCGTCTGCATGGCAATCACGGCATGGCCGGGGCGCCGATCGTCGCGCGCTTCAAGGGAGCCTGTGGACAGAGCTTCGGCGCCTGGAATGCCGGCGGTCTGCATCTGCATCTGGAAGGTGATGCCAATGATTACGTCGGCAAGGGCATGGCCGATGGCCGGATCGTCATCACGCCGCCGCGCGATGCCCGTTATGTCGCGCGAAACACTCCGATCATGGGCAATACCTGCCTGTACGGCGCAACCGGCGGCGAACTCTATGCGGCAGGCCGTGCCGGTGAGCGCTTCGCGGTACGCAACTCCGGCGCGACAGCGGTGATCGAGGGCGCTGGTGACCACTGCTGCGAGTACATGACCGGCGGCATGGTCGTGGTGCTCGGGCGCACCGGCATGAATTTCGGCGCTGGCTTCACCGGTGGCTTCGCCTATGTGCTGGATATGGAGCGCGATTTCGTCGATCGCTACAACCATGAACTGATCGATATCCTGCGACTGTCGCCCGAAGGCATGGAAAACTATCTGCAGCATCTGCGCGGTCTGGTGCTGCGTCATGTCGAGGAGACCAGCAGCGTCTGGGGCAATACCATCCTGACCGATTATCGCGACTTCCTCGGCAAGTTCTGGCTGGTCAAGCCGAAGGCGGCGAGTCTGGAATCCCTGGTCGAAACCCTGCGGAGGGCTGCCTGATGGCCGCCAAGCATTTCCAGTTTCTCGATGTGCCCCGGCGCACGCCGCGCGAGGTGCCGGTGGCCGTGCGCGTGCTCGACTGGAACGAGATCTACGGCCAGTACAGCGAACCGGCGGCCAGCGAGCAGGCCAGCCGCTGTCTTGACTGCGGCAATCCCTACTGCGAGTGGAAGTGTCCGGTCCACAACGACATTCCGAACTGGCTGTCCCTGGTGCAGGAGGGGCGTCTGTTCGAAGCAGCCGAACTCGCGCATGAGACCAATCCACTGCCCGAAATCTGCGGCCGCGTGTGTCCGCAGGATCGTTTGTGCGAAGGCGCCTGCACGATCAATGTCGGCTTCGAGGCGGTGACGATCGGATCGATCGAGAAGTACATCGTCGATGAGGCGTTCCGTCAGGGCTGGCGGCCGGATCTCTCCGCGGTCGTCGCCAGCGGCAAGCGCGTGGCTATCATCGGCGCCGGTCCGGCCGGACTCAGTTGCGCCGATCGACTGGCGCGCGCCGGCATCGAAGCACACGTCTACGATCGCTACGAGGAAATCGGCGGTCTGCTGACGTTCGGCATTCCGCCGTTCAAGCTCGAGAAGCAGGTCATGGCGACCCGGCGCGGCGTGCTGGAGGCGATGGGCGTGCAGTTTCATCTCGGTGTCGAGATCGGTCGCGATGTCACCATCGATAGTCTGCTTGCCGACTACGACGCCGTGTTCCTCGGGACCGGCGCCTATCGTTACGTTGATGCCGCGCTGCCAGGACAGAATCTCCCAGGCGTGATTCCGGCCCTGCCCTTTCTGGTCGCGAATGGACGTCGCGTGTTGCACGCTGCGGCGGATGGCCGCGAACCCGCCGCGGCAAACCACATTGATCGCCATGCGATTGCCGGCTGGACCGGGCCAGCGCCGGAACTCGAACTGCGCGGGCGCCGCGTCATCGTGCTCGGTGGCGGCGATACCGGCATGGACTGCGTGCGCACCGCGGTGCGCCTCGGCGCCGCCAGCGTGACCTGTGTCTATCGTCGTGATGAGGCGGCGATGCCGGGTTCGCGGCGCGAAGTGAAGAATGCCCGCGATGAAGGCGTGCAGTTCCTGTTCAATCGTCAGCCGCTCGCGATTGAAGGCGATGGCAAGGTCTGTACGCTGCGCGTGGTAGAGACCGCGGCGGCAGCCGATCGCAGCGGCGCAGTCCAGGTCGTGGCCGGCAGCGAAGCCCTGATCGAAGCCGATGTGGTGATTCTGGCGTTCGGCTTCCGCGCCGATCCGCCCGCCTGGCTGGATGCGCTGGCCCCGGATCGCGAATCCGACCAGCGCCTGCGCGTCGGCCTCGACAGCCGTCTTCCGTTCCAGACCGCGCACCCGAGATTGTTTGCCGGCGGCGACGTTGTGCGTGGCGCCGATCTGGTGGTGACGGCGGTATACGATGGCCGTGAGGCGGCACGCAGCATTGCGCAGTTGCTGCGCGGCTGAAGGCGAATGGCACAGACGGATGTGGTGAGCGCAACGAACCGCATCGTGCTGGTCTGACGTCGAAGCGCGGATCAGGGTTCGGATTCACTCATCCGGAAAAATCCTGCTGTCGACCTATTGGAATCGCGGTGCCACCCTCATCCCCGGCCCTTCTCCCGCATGCGGGAGAAGGGAGCAATGCGCAAGCCAGTGAAAGTCTGGTGGCATCGCGCGGCGATGATGTGTGCGAGGTCCGCGGGCGATCTTCTGAAAGCGATGATAGGGGTCGGGAAGGCTCCCGCCTCCCCGCCCTCCGAACCGTACAGGCGAGTTTCTCGCATACGGCTCTCCAGTCAGGTGGGTCCACGATGGGGGAGCAGGAGCGCATCTCGG
>JALHNO010000025.1 GCA_022843465.1 Pseudomonadota bacterium
GGGTTCGTGCTCGCTCCGTCAGCGAGTCCGCGCGCCCAACTATGCGTTCAAGCCGACCGCCGTGGGAGTCTTTCGTTCAAACCTACCGCTGCCGTGCGGCGGCGGCTTAACGCGGCGTTGGGCGTAGGTCAGCACTTGCTTGGTTTGTTGCGCGCGGGCGTCGAGGTGCTCGCTGTGCCCGGCATCAGAGCCGAGCGCGGTGTGTCGTAAGCCCGCAGCAAAGTCTTCCGCGGCCCGGTGCGCAGTTCGGTTTCGTGTCGTTGCGCTGGCCCGTGGTCCGGCGCGTTTGGTCTGGTCGCCATCAGCGCAATGGTGCTTCGGTCGTTCGTGGTTTGGTTGCGCTTGCGGCGGGCCCTTTGGCCTGGTCGTGTGCGGGCGCTGGCAGTGCGCTTCGTCCGCGCTTGCTACCCATGCAGCGCCGTCTGGTTCTATGCTTCGCCCATGCACCGCGCCGCCTCTTCCTGCAGCTCCGCATCGGGTTCGTGCTCGCTCCGTCAGCGAGTCCGCGCGCCCAACTATGCGTTCAAGCCGACCGCCGTGGGAGTCTTTCGTTCAAACCTACCGCTGCCGTGCGGCGGCGGCTTAACGCGGCGTTAGCTTCCCATGGACGATCACGTTGCACTTGAGCTCGTTCTCAAAGCCTTCGGGGCGACACCTCGGCCGAGCATTTTCGTCGATGCTTCTCATTGCGAAGAATGTGCAGACCACGAGGAAACACTTCAAGCAGCAACCCCGGACTCGATGAGCTATGCATCATTCGGAACGCCAGGATGGGATCCGGTTTCTTCTCTCAAGTGCGAGGGCTTGGCGTACTTCATGCCAGGAATCGCCAAGCTTGCCCTCTATCGCGGTTCACACCGCGACTACGTTGGCCAATTCTGCAGCAACATGGATGCTGAGCGAATGCTGTGTTTCTCGGCTGAGCAACGCGCAGCAATGCTAGAGTTCCTTCAGTACTTTCGTGCTTCGAGGGAGACGGACATGCGCTCCGAGCTCGACGGCCATGAATTGCTTAACCAGCTAGATCGGTGCATTCATGCGCTGGGTAGCTAACTATGCGTTCAAGCCGACCGCCGTGGGAGTCTTTCGTTCAAACCTACTGCTGCCGTGCGGCGGCGGCTTAACGCGGCGTTATATTGCATGAAGTCATCAGTTCGCGAGTTCGGAGTGCCAGTGGTCGCCGGTGCAGCCTTGTATGTGCTGCTCTATTTCGTGGCGCGGCGTCTAGACGCCATCGCCTTCCCGATGGGCTCTGAAAGCTCGCACCATCCACTCGTGTGGCTATTGCCGTGGGCTGGCATTGCCCAGTCACTGCTCCCTGGTTTGCTCAGCGGCATTTTGGCAGTCCGTCGCCCCATGGTCTGTGGAGCGCTGGCTGCATTTGTCAGCGCCATTGTTGTAGGTGTCGCGCTTGAGTCGTCTTGGCAAGCGCCCATTTCAATTCAACTGGTTGGCTTGGTCTTGCTACATGCGGCTCAAGTTCTGCCGTTCGGTCTTGTCTCAGGAGCGGCAGGCTTTATGTTGCGGCGTCACGCAATCTAACTATGCGTTCAAGCCGACCGCCGTGGGAGTCCTTCGTTTCAACCAACCGCTGCCGTGCGGCGGCGGCTTAACGCGGCGTTAGACATCGGGGTTGGGTGTCTTGTTGGTGTCGGTCGCGCGGTCGCGTGTCGCGTTCGGCTTCCATTTGCAGTCAGAGCGCAGGGAAGGGTTGGGTAAGCCCGCGGTCGGTATTCTCGTGGCCCGGTGAACAGCATCGCTGAACCTAATACTGCGTCGGGCCCAGCGTGATTGGTGTGCGGGCGTGAGCAGGTCGCTTCGCGCCACGCTGCTTCCAGTTCAGCCCGGTGTGGTTCTATGCTCCGCCCATGCGGCACAACTCTTCTACCGGCAGTTTCGCATCCCGTTCCGGCGCGCACGGTCAGTTGCTGCGCGGGTCTAACTATGCGTTCAAGCCGACCGCCGTGGGAGTCTTTCGTTCAAACCTACTGCTGCCGTGCGGCGGCGGCTTAACGCGGCGTTGGGCGTGGTTGAGCATTTTCCTGGTTTGCTGCGCGTAGGTGTTGAGTGGGCCGTTGCGCCGGTCATCAGAGCTGAGCGTGGTGTGTCGCCGGCCCGCAGCATCGTTTTCGGTGGCCCGGTGCGCAGTCCGGTTTCGTGTCGTTGCGCTGCCAATCAGCCAAGCGCGTTTGGCCTAGTCGCCATCAGCGCAATGGTGCTTTGGTCGTTCGTGGTTTGGTTGCGCGTGCGGCGGGCTGATTGGCTTGGTCGGGTGCGGGCGCCAGCAGTTCGCTTCGTCCGCGCTTGCTACCCATGCAGCGCCATCTGGTTCTATGCTTCGCCCATGCACCGCGCCGTCTTTGCACGCAGTTCCGCATCGGGTTCGTGCTCGCTTCGTCAGCGAGTCCGCGCGCCCAACTATGCGTTCAAGCCGACCGCCGAGGGAGTTCTTCGTTTCAACCTACCGCTGCCGTGCGGCGGCGGCTTAACGCGGCGTTGGGCGTGGTTGAGCATTTTCCTGGTTTGCTGCGCGTAGGCGTTGTGTTGGTCGCGGCGCCGAGCATCAGAGCTGAACGCAGTGTGTCGTAGGCCCGCAGCGTAGTTTTCAGTGGCCCGGTGCGCAGTCCGGTTTGGTGTCGTTGCGCTGCCAATCAGCCAGGCGCGTTTGGCCTGGTCGCCATCAGCGCAACGGTGCTTCGGTCGTTGGCGGTTTGGTTGCGCATGCGGCGGGCAGGTTGTCTTGGTCGGGTGCGGGCGCCATCTGTGTGCTTCGTCCGCGCTTGCTACCCATCCTGCGCCATCTGGTTCTATGCTTCGCCCATGCACCGCGCCGTCTCTTCTTGCAGTCCCGCATCGGGTTCGTGCTCGCTTCGTCAGCGCGTCCGCGCGCCCAACTATGCGTTCAAGCCGACCGCCGAGGGAGTTCTTCGTTTCAACCAACCGCTGCCGTGCGGCGGCGGCTTAACGCGGCGTTAGCTATCACACCATGATTGACTTCAGCATCCAACTCATTTCCTCCGCGGCAGTCAGCGCGGCGCTCACTGCAGCGATAATCTGGCTTTCGAAATCATGGATTTCCGAACGGCTGAAGAACGCTATCAAGCACGAGTACGATTCCAAGCTGGAGTCTCACAAAGCATCGCTCTTAGCTCAGTCTGCCGTTGAAACTGAGCGCCTTCGGTCACAGCTAAGTATGCAGGCAACAGAACACGCCGTACGATTTCAACGTCTTCATGAAAAGCGGGCTGACGTGGTCGCAGAATTGTACTCCCGGCTTGTCGAAGCCTATTGGAAGGCATCGAGTTTTGCTTCGTTGGCGGAATGGTCAGGAGAACCAAATAAGCAGAAGAAGTACGCGGACGCAATGAATGCCTTCGCTAACTTCTTTCAATTTTTTGACAAGAACAAGATCTTCTTACCTTCGCAACTCTGTGAACAGATGGAGGCATTCGTTCAAGGCATGCGTGAAAAGGTAATAGGCTTCGGCGTATACGTCGGACATGCAGATGAAGACCTACCATTACCCGCGTTTGAGAAGAAGCATGATGCATGGATGGAAGCTTGGCGCTACATGGAAAAACAGGTCCCCGCTACCCGCCATGGCCTTGAGGCAGAGCTTCGCAGCATTCTTAGTGGTCCGGCCCCCGGTGATAGCTAACTATGCGTTCAAGCCGACCGCCGTGGGAGTCTTTCGTTCAAACCTACCGCTGCCGTGCGGCGGCGGCTTAACGCGGCGTTAGATGCCATGTCAGAGAGCGTAATACTCCAGCAGTCCGAGCAGCGTCGAAAGAACCGTGATCTTGCCCCCGAATCTCGGACACTCGTCTAAGCGACAAGGGACAGCTCGAACTCTTCCGGGCTGAGATAGCCCAAGGTTGAGTGGAGCCGGTTTCGATTGTAGTCAACCTCGATGTATTCGAACACCTGCGCCTTGGCCTGTTCGCGCGTTGCAAAGCGTTCGCCGTGGATCGCCTCGACCTTGAGACTGTGGTTCCAGCTCTCCATCGCCGCGTTGTCGTAGCAGTTTCCTTTGGCGCTCATACTCGCGATCAGTCCATGGGCTTCGAGCAGGGCGCGGTGCTCTCGCGAACAGTACTGACTTCCGCGGTCGGTGTGCATGATCACGCCACGCGGCCTCTTGCGCCGGAACAGCGCCATCCGCAAGGCATCGCATACCAGTGCGGCAGTCATGCGCTCGGACAGCGACCATCCCACCACCTTGCGTGAGCAAAGGTCGAGGACCACCGCCAGGTACAGCCAGCCTTCGTCCGTGCCGATGTAGGTGATGTCGCCGACCCAGACCAGGTTCGGTCGCTGCGCCGTGAAGTCCTGCTTGAGCAGATTCTCAGCCACAGGCAGCGTGTGGTTCGAGTTTGTCGTCGCCTTGAACTTGCGCGCCGCTTTCGCGCGCAGCTCCTGGCGGCGCAAACTCTCAGCGACCTGCCGTCGACCCGTACTCAAGTGCCGGGCCAGCCGTGGTGCGCCCGCACGGCCTTTACGTGCCTCGAACTCGGCGCGCACTCGGGCATCCAGAACCTGACGCGCCTGCGCTTGCTTTGAAGGCGTCCGGCTGCGCCACGCGTAATACCCGCTGGCCGATACCTTCAGCACCCGGCACATCAACCGCACCCGGAACTCGCCTTCATGCGCTTTCATCGTCGCGTACTTCACTTGGGTTGCTTCGCGAAGTACGCCGCCGCCTTTTTTAGAAAGGCATTCTCCTCCTCAAGACGCGCTAATTCGCGCTTCAGCCGCGCCGTCTCCGAATGCAGCAATCGTTGCTCTTCGTCGCTCTGGCCATCCTGTCGTGCTTTGCTGCGCCAGGCATAGAGCTGGGCTGGCTCCAAGCCCAGATCCCGTGCCGTTACCACTACGCCATCCTTCACGGCACGCAGCAACGCCTGCTGCTTGAACTCCGTGCTGTAGCGCGTGCGTCCTGTCCTCGTCTCCACCTTCTTCTTCGTCATATCTCTCACCTCGGATTGCGATATTGAATCGCTTATCCAGGCGTCCGAGAAGTAGGGGCAGGATCACCGCTTGCTTGCTGCACTCTTGCTTGTCCTGGGTCTTGGTGAGCTGTCGGCTCTCATCTTCGACGGTGCGCTAGAGGAGGGTGTCACTGTCGTAGTTGTCTCGATCATCTTTTTCGTGGTCTGCGCAGCTGGCCTAGTGCGTGGCTGGCGCTGGGCGGAAAGCGTAGCCCTGCTTCTTCTCTCGCTGTGCGCAGTAACCGCGATAATTCAAGCCGCATTTTCTGCGCTCTCGCTAACGGTTCTCCCCATTCCTGCACGGGCAGTTCTTCTGGTCGTTTGGCACTGTGTTATAGCATGTGGCATCGTGGCGGCAGCCGCGTGGTCCTGGCGTTCCCCGCGCGGAGGCATCTAACTATGCGTTCAAGCCGACCGCCGTGGGAGTCTTTCGTTCAAACCAAGCGCTGCCATGCGGCGGCGGCTTAACGCGGCGTTAGACATCGGGGTTTGCATCCTTGTTGGTGTTGGTCGCGCGGTTGCGTGTGGTGTTCGGCTTCCATTTGCAGTCAGAGCGCAGGGTGGGGTTGGGCAAGCCCGCAGTCGGTGTTCTCGTGGCCCGGTGAACACCGCTGCTGAATCGAATGCTGCGTCGGGCGTAGCGTGTTGGTGTGCGGGCGCGAGCAGGTCGCTTCGCATCAACCTGCTTCCAGTTCGGCCCGGTGTGGTTCTATGCTCCGCCCATGCGGCACAACTCTTCTATCGGCAGTTTCGCATCCCGTTCCGGCGCGCACGGTCAGGTACCGCGCGGGTCTAACTATGCGTTCAAGCCGACCGCCGGGGGAGTCTTTCGTTCAAACCTACTGCTGCCGTGCGGCGGCGGCTTAACGCGGCGTTGGGCGTGGTTGAGCATTTTCCTGGTTTGCTGCGCGTAGGTGTTTGGTTGGTCGCTGCGCCGAGCATCAGAGCTGAGCGCGGTGTGTCGTAGGCCCGCAGCGTAGTTTTCAGTGGCCCGGTTGGCAGTTCGGTTTGGTGTCGTTGCGCTGCCAATCAGCTAGGCGCGTTTGGCCTGGTCGCCATCAGCGCAATGGTGCTTCGGTCGTTCGTGGTTTGGTTGCGTGTGCGGCGGGCTAGTTGGTTTGGTCGGGTGCGGGCGCCAGCAGTTCGCTTCGTCCGCGCTTGCTACCCATGCAGCGCCATCTGGTTCTATGCTTCGCCCATGCACCGCGCCGCCTCTTCCTGCAGCTCCGCATCGGGTTCGTGCTCGCTTCGTCAGCGAGTCCGCGCGCCCAACTATGCGTTCAAGCCGACCGCCGATGACGGATCTCGTGTCAACCTACCGCTGCCGTGCGGCGGCGGCTTAACGCGGCGTTAGACATCGGGGTTGGGTGTCTTGTTGGTGTTGGCCGCGCGGTTGCGTGTGGTGTGCCGGTACATTTTGCAGTCAGAGCGCAGGGTAGGGTTGTGCCAGCCCGCAGTCGGGATTCCCGTGGCCCGGTGAACAGCATCGTGGGACCGAATGCTGCGTCGGGCTCAGCGTGTTCGGTGTGCGGGCGCGAGCAGGTCGCTTCGCATCAACGTGCTTCCAGTTCGGCCCGGTGTGGTTCTATGCTCCGCCCATGCGGCACAACTCTTCTATCGGCAGTTTCGCATCCCGTTCCGGCGCGCACGGTCAGTTGCTGCGCGGGTCTAACTATGCGTTCAAGCCGACCGCCGTGGGAGTCTTTCGTTCAAACCAACCGCTGCCGTGCGGCGGCGGCTTAACGCGGCGTTGGGCGTGGTTGAGCATTTTCCTGGTTTGCTGCGCGTAGGTGTTGAGTCGGTCGCGGCGCTGGGCATCAGAGCTGAGCGCGGTGTGTCGTAGGCCCGCAGCAGAGTTCTCGGTGGCCCGGTTAGCAGTTCGGTTTTATGTCGTTGCGCTGCCAATCAGCCAGGCGCGTTTGGCCTGGTCGCCATCAGCGCAATGGTGCTTCGGTCGTTCGTGGTTTGGTGGCGTGTGCGGCGGGCTGGTTGGCTTGGTCGTGTGCGGGCGCGGGCAGTTCGCTTCGTCCGCGCTTGCTACCCATGCTGTGCCATCTGGTTCTATGCTTCGCCCATGCACCGCGCCGTCTCTGCTTGCAGTTCCGCATCGGGTTCGTGCTCGCTTCGTCAGCGAGTCCGCGCGCCCAACTATGCGTTCAAGCCGACCGCCGTGGGAGTCTTTCGTTCAAACCAACCGCTGCCGTGCGGCGGCGGCTTAACGCGGCGTTAGACAGCTGGAATGGAAATGCTCGCATCGCTATTGGTCATTGTCGCCGTGCTACTGGCATGTGTAGTTGTCGGCTTGAACTGGCACTGCTTTTTTTTCAATCTGCGCGCTGCTCGGGGAGCCTTGGAAGACCGTCGGTCACTTGTTCCCTTAGTGGCTCAGCTACTTCTGTATGTCGCAGCCGTCATCGGTCGTGGCGGCTCATTTAACCCGGTATCGGGCAAGCTACTCTTCCTCATTGCCTTGTTGGACGTTTCTTTATGGCACACGCTCTTTCAAATCTTCGTCCGTGCATGGCGAGCATTGGTCTCTCGTTCGCGGCCAGCTGTCTAACTATGCGTTCAAGCCGACCGCCGTGGGAGTCTTTCGTTCAAACCAATCGCTGCCGTGCGGCGGCGGCTTAACGCGGCGTTAGCCAGCTGGGTTGACGCAGAGTAGAATCGGACAGTGCCAAAGCTCACGATCGCCAAATTCAGAGAGCTCATCCGCTCATTGAGCTACGTCGTTTCCTTGCATGCCGCAGAAGAACTAGACGATGACAACCTTACGATCCTCGATCTTGAAAGCATCATCCTCACGGGCGAAATCGTCGAGCGCCAGCGCGACGCGCAAAGCCGCGAAGTCAAGTTCCTCATCCGCGGGTTCACGCTCGAAGGCGGCACCGCTGAAGCAGCCGTCAAGCTTGGCCCAACGGGCAGGCTTGTTGTCATCACAGTCTATGTCGCTTAGTTCAAGGTGTGCAGTCTGTGGTCGCGAAGGTGTGCAAATTCGCAACGTCACGCGCAGCTTCGGGCATGGCGCGAAGTTGCTTGTCATCGAAGGCATCCCACTGGTTTCATGCCCACATTGCGGCGAGGCTTACTTCACCGCAGAGACCATGCATGGGGTAGAGCGCATAAAGTCTCTGCGTGCAGCGGTTGCGGTCTCGCGCTCCGTGCCTGTGGCGGCGTTCCAGCTGCCAGCTGGCTAACTATGCGTTCAAGCCGACCGCCGTGGGAGTCTTTCGTTCAAACCTACCGCTGCCGTGCGGCGGCGGCTTAACGCGGCGTTAGATTGCGCATATGACTGATCGCGATACCAGAGAAGCTCGCATGCGTATGCGCATCGACGCGGGCTTCCGCAAACTTCCAGAGGCTTCCGGTCCGAAGGCTCGTCCGCGCGGTCCGGCCTACCTCGTCGCGCATGCTTGCTTCGACTGTCGGGTCAGCTTCAAGAGAGCACTGAGGCAGGACGGAACCAGCGCGCATTGCCCAAATTGTGGCAATCTGCTCAACCCGATGGGGCGGGGCTTCAAGGTTCCGCCACGGAAGAATGTTGAAGGTTGGAGCGTCGTAGCACGTCTTTATCAGGCTGGCTTTCGCTTCCCAACCAACTGGGTGCGGGCGAATCCCCCGTTGCCTACAAGGGCGAGAGAGGTTGACGCTTTTGTCGCCTGCAATCCAGACCATTCGTGCAGGTTGGCTCAATCTAACTATGCGTTCAAGCCGACCGCCGTGGGAGTCTTTCGTTCAAACCTACCGCTGCCGTGCGGCGGCGGCTTAACGCGGCGTTAGTAGTCATGACCATGCGCGCGGTGCACTTCATCGCCCTCTTGTTTCTCGCTCCCACTTCTGGGTTCGCTTGCCATAGGATGTATCCTGAGACCGACGCACTGGAAAGCTACCGAGCTGTCTTTGTAGGCACGGTAACGTCCGTTCATGAGGTGGGTCTCGAGAACCGTCTAACAGGAAAGCCTGACCACGTGTTTGACGGGATCCCCCTTCAAATTAAGGATGGATCGAGTCCCGTTGCTATACGAGTGGTTTCACAACAAAAGATTTCTGGCAAACCCAGGCGGCTGGAGAAGCTAGACCTCGCGGGGTGTACCTTTAACACTCCTCCGCCAGGCACCAGAGGCATATTCTTCGTTCACCGGCGGAGCCGGACAGCGATCGCCGTTTGGGAGAGCGAACCGGAGGAGTTCTCAACCATTGTTCGAGAACTTGGGATCGACTTGGATGACGACTAACTACGCGTTCAAGCCGACCGCCGGGGGAGTCTTTCGTTCAAACCTACCGCTGCCGTGCGGCGGCGGCTTAACGCGGCGTTAGACATCGGGGTTGGCAGTTCTTGTTGGTGTCGGTCGCGCGGTTGCGTGTGGTGTTCGGCTTCCATTTGCAGTCAGAGCGCAGGGGAGGGTTCGGCCAGCCCGCATTCGGCATCCTCGTGGCCCGGTGCACTTTATCGTCGGGCCGAACGCGGCGTCGGGCTCGGCGTGTTCGGTGTGCGGGCGCGAGTACCTTGCTTCGCATCACGCTACTTCCAGTTCGGCCCGGTGTGGTTCTATGCTCCGCCCATGCGGCACGACTCTTCTATCGGCAGCTTCGCATCCCGTTCCGGCGCGCACGGTCAGCTACCGCGCGGGTCTAACTATGCGTTCAAGCCGACCGCCGTGGGAGTCTTTCGTTCAAACCTACCGCTGCCGTGCGGCGGCGGCTTAACGCGGCGTTAGACATCGGGGTTGGGTGTCTTGTTGGTGTTGGCCGCGCGGTTGCGTGTGGTGTGCCGGTACATTTTGCAGTCAGAGCGCAGGGTAGGGTTGTGCCAGCCCGCAGTCGGAATTTTCGTGGCCCGGTGAACAGCATCGCTGAACCGAACGCTGCGTCGGGCTCGGCGTGTTCAGTGTGCGGGCGCGAGCAGATCGCTTCGCATCAACCTGCTTCCAGTCCAGCCCGGTGTGGTTCTATGCTCCGCCTATGCGGCACACCTTTTCTATCGGCAGCTTCGCATCCCGTTCCGGCGCGCACGGTCAGGTACCGCGCGGGTCTAACTATGCGTTCAAGCCGACCGCCGTGGGAGTCTTTCGTTCAAACCTACTGCTGCCGTGCGGCGGCGGCTTAACGCGGCGTTGGGCGTGGTTGAGCATTTTCCTGGTTTGCTGCGCGTAGGGGTGGAGTGGGTCGTGGCGCCGGTCATCAGAGCCGAGCGCGGTGTGTCGTAGGCCCGCGGCGTAGTTTTCAGTGGCCCGGTGCGCAGTTCGGTTTTGTGTCGTTGCGCTGCCAATCAGCCAGGCGCGTTTGGCCTGGTCGCCATCAGCGCAATCGTGCTGTGGTCGTTCGTGGTTTGGTTGCGCATGCGGCGGGCCGGTTGTCTTGGTCGTGTGCGGGCGCCAGCAGTGTGCTTCGTCCGCGCTTGCTACCCATGCAGCGCCATCTGGTTCTATGCTTCGCCCATGCACCGCGCCGCCTCTTCACGCAGTTCCGCATCGGGTTCGTGCTCGCTCCGTCAGCGAGTCCGCGCGCCCAACTATGCGTTCAAGCCGACCGCCGTGGGAGTCTTTCGTTCAAACCTACCGCTGCCGTGCGGCGGCGGCTTAACGCGGCGTTAGACATCGGGGTTAGCACTCTTGTTGGTGTTGGTTGCGCCGTTGCGTGTGGTGTTCGGCTTCCTTTTGCAGTCAGAGCGCAGGGTGGGGTTGGGCAAGCCCGCAGTCGGGATTCCCGTGGCCCGGTGAACAGCATCGTGGGACCGAATGCTGCGTCGGGCTCAGCGTGTTCGGTGTGCGGGCGCGAGCACTTCGCTTTGCATCACGCTACTTCCAGTTCAGCCCGGTGTGGTTCTATGCTCCGCCCATGTGGCTCAACTCTTCTATCGGCAGCTTCGCATCCCATTCCGGCGCGCACGGTCAGGTACCGCGCGGGTCTAACTATGCGTTCAAGCCGACCGCCGTGGGAGTCTTTCGTTCAAACCAACCGCTGCCGTGCGGCGGCGGCTTAACGCGGCGTTAGTCCGATGCTTGAGCAGCGCTTGATGTTCACACAGCGCGTATATACACTTCGTACATGGAGTTCACCTGGTCTGAGCGCAAGCGCGCCCTCAACCTGAAGCAACACGGCCTCGACTTCGTTGATGCCGCTGCAGTCTTTCAAGGACTGACCTTCACGTTCGAGGATGACCGGTTCTCCTACAAGGAGCAGCGCCTGGTCACGCTCGGGTTGCTCGCCGGCATTCCCGTCTCAGTCGTTCATACGGAGACAACTGATGAAATCCGCGTCATCTCGTTCAGAAAAGCGACCACCCGTGAAGCGCAAATCTACTTCAGCCAAATCAAAGACTAACTGGGCGCAGCTTAGGTCCGCGACTGCGGCAGTTGCCACCAAGGGGCATCCCGAAGCCGATGTGCGTCACATCGTGCGGGGTGTAGTGCGTCGGGGCTTGCAGCTGCAATTGCCCAAGTCCGCCATCTCGCTCCGCCTGGATCAAGACGTGCTTGAGTGGTTCAAGACTCAAGGGCCTGGTTATCAAACGCGCATCAATGCTGTGCTGCGGGCATTCCGCGATGCATCGGTCTAACTATGCGTTCAAGCCGACCGCCGATGACGTTAGTCGTTCAAGCCTACCGCTGCCGTGCGGCGGCGGCTTAACGCGGCGTTAGCCGTCCAAATCAAACCGTTCTATACTCCTGTCCATGAGCAATTCGACGCCAGACTTCCGCAACCTGTCCATCTCCGAACGCATCCAGTTGGTAGAGGACATCTGGGACAGCATTACGTCCGAGGCCCCGGGTTCTATTGGTCTTTCACCCGCCCAGCGCGCTGAGGTTCAGCGCCGGCTTGCTGCTCATGATGCTGATCCAAGCACAGCGGTTGAGTGGAACGTCGTCCGCTCCGAGCTACTGCAGCGAAATCACTAATGCGTGTCGTCTTCCGGCACGAAGCTCGGGTCGAGGCACGTGAGGCGAAGGAGTGGTACGAGGCAAGTGTTCCAGGTCTTGGGTTCGAGTTCGTTCGAGCACTTGATGTGGCGGTTGAATCCGCGATTCGAATGCCCGAAACGTACCCGTTCATCGAAGGCGAGTGTCGCCGTGTGCTCATGCGACGCTTTCCATACTCGATCATCTATCGCGCACGCCGAGACACATTGCTCATAGTCGCCGTTTTTCACCATAGTCGCGAGCCAGGTTCCTGGCTTGGCCGTGTTGCCGGCTAACTATGCGTTCAAGCCGACCGCCGAGGGAGTCTTTCGTTCAAACCTACCGCTGCCGTGCGGCGGCGGCTTAACGCGGCGTTAGAAGGCAGAATGGAAACGATTGCACAAGCGTTCCCAGATCTCTGCGCTGACCTTGTGCGTGCGCTACAGGAGTCGGGGCGCGACGACGTCGCGCGGCAGGTCTACTCAGCACAGATCGCGGAGGTTACCTTCGACAACTCAGCCGACGCGGGCTATATCTACGCCCATCCCGTTGGTACGGCTCACGGCGAAACCATTCCACTGGAGAACCTAATGTCGGTAGTAGTTGACGTGAACACGTCTGGGAAGCTTCAGGGTGTTGAGCTGCTGTCGCCCGCCGGGAACCTAAAGTCTGAGCTTCGCCGCCGTGCTGCCATCTAACAAATCGTTGGAGCGGACGCGTGGCGGATAAAGTGCCAAGATCATGCGTCGGCGTGCGCGCCGCTCAACTCAACCGTTAGGCGGCACAGCGGGCATCTTGCACGCGGTTAGCGTATTTGCTAACGTCCCCGTGTGGCCTACCAGATCGACTACTTTCATCAGCGTGTTCTGACAGAGATCGAAGCATGGCCGGCAGATGTTTTGGCGGACTATGCTCGACTTATCGAGCTTTTGGCTCAACATGGCCCGAATCTCCGCCTACCCCATTCCAGAGCCTTTGGAGAAGGGCTGTTTGAGTTGCGACCGCGTGGGCGCACCGGTATTGGACGCGCCTTTTATTGCTTCATCCTCGGCAAGCGCATCGTCGTTGTTCATGCCTTTATCAAGAAGACCCAAGAAACTCCCGACAAGGAACTTAAATTGGCCCGTAAGCGGGTCAAGGAGCTGCAACATGGCTAACCTCAAATACGAGCCCGTCACACACGACCATCAAGCGTTCATGGCTCGTGCGTCCAAGCGCAAGGGCTTCTCCGAAGCCTATGAGGCATTGGAGCTGGAGTACCAACTGGCAAACCAGATGCTCAAAGCACGTTCGCGTGCTGGTCTCACGCAGGATGCAGTCGCTGAACTGATGGGCACTACAAAAAGCGCGATTTCGCGCCTTGAGTCGGCCGGTAAGCACGCGCCATCCATTGCTACTCTCCGGCGATACGCGGAGGCCGTCGGTTGCGACCTACAGGTCAAGCTCGTGCCCCACAAGGCAAGTGCCGCCTAACTATGCATTCAAGCCGACCGCCGAGGGAGTCTTTCGTTCAAACCTACCGCTGCCGTGCGGCGGCGGCTTAACGCGGCGTTGGGCCTCCAGCTCAGGCTTGCGGTATTCTTGCAGCTCGGCCCGGAGCAGCAAGCTATGAAGGTCACACTCGTCGTTGAACGTGAAGCAGATGGTCGCTGGATTGCGGAAGTTCCGGAATTGCCTGGGGTGCTGGTCTACGGCAGTACCGAGGCTGAGGCCATGGCGCGGGCAGAGGTGCTTGCGCTGCGCGTGCTCGCTGAGCGAATCGAACATGCTGAAGCTGGTCCAGAGCCCATCCAAATTCTCCTCCCCGTTGCCGCGTGAGCAATTGGCCCTCGGTCCGGGCCAAGGCCCTGCTTCAAGCGTTGCTGTCCATCGGGTGGCGCATAAAGCGCCAATCGGGCTCGCACAAAACACTGGCCCGCGAAGGGTGGCCCGACTATGTCTTTGCGTTCCACGACGGGGATGAGGTAGGCCCGCGCATGCTCGCGCGCATCTCAAAGGGCACGGGTCTCACACCCCACGATTTGTAGGCCCAACTATGCGTTCAAGCCGACCGCCGAGAGAGTCTTTCGTTCAAACCTGCTGCTGCCGTGCGGCGGCGGCTTAACGCGGCGTTGGGCTTCAGCGGGCTAGCCTCTGGGTAATCCACTGGCGTATACTGCTCGTCATGCAGACCGTGGTCGAGCTCCCTGAGTTCGTACGCCGAGCACAGCAACTGCTGTCGGAGGGCGAAGCCCAGCTTCTCGTCTCCTATCTGGCCGAATTTCCTCAGGCTGGCGCCTTGATCGAGGGAACGGGAGGGATACGGAAGGTGCGCTGGGCTCGCGAAGGCATGGGCAAGCGTGGCGGCGTTCGCGTCATCTACTACTTCCACAGTGAGCGTATGCCACTGTATCCGCTGACGGTATTCGGAAAGAACGAAAGAGCCGATCTCTCAATGACTGAGCGCGCCGCGCTGGCCAAGTTCGTCAAGCGTCTCGTCGACGCAGCGAGGTGGCATATGGGTAGAGCATTCGACAGCATCAAGGCCGGCCTGGAGGAAGCAATTCAACACGCTTCTGGCTCGCCCTCAAAGGCCGTGGTTCATCGCTTTGAGCCGGTGGACGTCAAGGCTATCCGTGCACAGGTCGGGATGTCGCAGTCCGAGTTTGCCGCATCTTTCGGCATCAGCCTCGGCACGCTTCGTCATTGGGAGCGTGGAGATCGCCAGCCACATGGTCCTGCGCGAGTTCTCCTCACTGTGCTGTCCAAGCAGCCTAAAGCAGTTCTCAAGGCCTTGGCGGCCTGAACCCCAACTATGCGTTCAAGCCGACCGCCGGGGGAGTCTTTCGTTCAAATCAACCGCTGCCGTGCGGCGGCGGCTTAACGCGGCGTTAGGTACCTATGGTCAGACTTCTAATGCTGCTCACGCTTCTCGCGTCGGATCAGACCTTCGCTTGCGGCACATTCTCCGCGACCGAGCAACGCGCTAGAGACAAAGAAGACGTCGAGAAGCAACTGGTCTTGGTAAAGCAACTTGCCGCGAAGTCAGATCGTGTTTTTGTTGGTAGGGTCGAGAGCGTAGATAACCAGCTCAGAAGGGCCACACTCATTCCACGGAGAGCCCTGATTGGCTCAACTGAGCGCCAACTTTCCCTCAGTTGGCAAGTCGGCATCGTAGTGGTCTCGTGCTACGCGTACACGTCGTTCGACTACATCAATCTAGAGGTTGGTCGTGAATATGTGTTCTATGCGGCAGGTAGTAACATTCTTCGAGCCGGCTCGACAAATCGAGGGCCGGGCGAGCTTTCTGTCCGAGAGGAGTTGCGTGCCATACGTCGCGGCAACGGTACCTAACTATGCGTTCAAGCCGACCGCCGATGACGGGTCTCGTTTCAACCTACCGCTGCCGTGCGGCGGCTTAACGCGGCGTTAGACCGGATCCATCGCGCCCACCGAATCCGATCGAGTGGCTCGCCTTGTCAGAGCTTGAGCGGATTGAGAGAGTGGAAGCCTTTCACCGGCGGAGCGAGGGCTTCGGTGGAAACTTGCGGCGCCATGCTTCCATGCACGCTGTCATCGAGAATCAGCTTGCTGAGAACGAACCTCCGGAAGCTCGCGGAGCGCTGGCGCGGCTCTTGAAAGAGGACCCGGATCGCCATGAAGCAATTCACGCGATCGCCGATGTGTTCATAAAGTACTATTTCCCGAACCTCAAGGCGGGAGCGAATGCTCAACCATTCGATTCCGAAGGCTATCGTGAAAAGCTGCGAAATCTCACTTTTGATAGTTGGCGCAGAGTGGCTAACCATTCGTTCAAGCCGACCGCTGGTGGAGTCTTTCGATCAAACGAACCGCTGCCGCGCGGCGGCGGCTAAACGCGACGTTGGAGTGCAATCCATGGACTATCGCAAGCTTCTGCTGGACAAGCTCGTTGCGCTGGACGCGATCGATGAAGACCACTGTCCAGTGGTGACTCTTGACGATTACTTTCTCGGCAACACCCAGGAAGATTCCATCGCCCCCAATCAATGCGGCGATGGCCGGCCTTCGCTGTCAAATATCTATCGACGTTTCAAAGCAGTCGAATCACGAGCCGATGTCCAAGGCGTCTATGTCGGCTTGCACGAAAGCTGGGGAGAATCGCTCGACGACGATACTTGGCCTGCCGCGGAGAATATCCACGTGTTCTCGTCCGCTGACGCGGAGACCGCGGAAGAGTGGGTTACAGGTTTACTGTCAGACGGGATATCTGCAGGCGAGTGGCCGTACGGAAAACACAAGGCAGCGCCAGAACCCGCCCCTGGGTCGCATCTCTATACCGTCTACTGGGACTAGGCGTTGCCGTGACTGTGAGTTCGAGCGGACCACGGGCAGTATTTCGATTCTTTCTGATTTGCCATCGCCCCGTTGCCGCTTGACGCGGCATCAGGCATCGGGGTTGGCATGCATGTTGGTGTTGGTCGCGCGGTTTCCTGTGGTGTTCGTCTTCCATTTGCAGTCAGATCGCCAGGTAGGGTTGGATCTGGCCGCGGTCGGTGTTTTCGTGGCCCGGTGAACTGCATCGCCGGACCGCATGCTGCGTCGGGCGCAGCGTGTTTGGTGTGCGGGCGCGAGCCGGTCGCTTCGCATCACGCTGCTTCCAGTTCAGCCCGGTGTGGTTCTATGCTTCGCCCATGCGGCTCAACTCTTGTATCGGCAGTTTCGCATCCTGTTCCGGCCCGCTCAGTCCGACACTGCGCGTGTTTGACTGTGCGTTCAAGCTCACCGCCGATGATGGGTCTCGCGTCAACCAATCGCTGCCGTGCGGCTGCGGCTTGACGCGGCGTTGGGCAGCAGCGGTGGACATGTCGTGAATCCAAAACAGCCCGCGATCTTTCACCTGTCTTTTCCCGTCCGCTCGCTCGAAGAGTCGACAGAGTTCTACCGGGAGTGCCTGGGTGCGACCATAGGACGGCGTGATCCCGAATGGGCTGATGTCATCCTATTCGGCCATCAGATTACGCTTCATAACCAACCCGGCCAAGTACTCCCCCGCGAACAGCGAGGGGTCCGGCATTTCGGCGCCATACTGGGCTGGAGTCATTGGGAAGATGTTCGCGCTAGCGTCCTTGCTTACAAGCCGTCCGCCGAAGCCGAAATCCAGTGCCGTCTTTCTGGCGAGCCGGGCGAGCATGTCAAGTTGCTGCTGGAGGATCCGGATGGCAACGTCATCGAGATCAAGGCGTACAAGGAAATTGGAACCGTCATCGCCGCGCAACTGGAGACAAGGATATGAGCCACCGTCGGCGCTGCTCCCTCACTATGCGTTCAAGCGCGCCGCTGGGAGAGACTTTGATGATTTCTGACATTCTGTCGGCCAGCGGCCGCTTGGCGCGGCGTTGGGCCACGAAGACAAGCAACAGTGCAGCCGACGCATCTTTCCCTTAGTCCCGCGCTCAGCAGTGACGCCAAAGAGTTTGTTGCGCTTCGCGGCCGTACGCGCGAGAACGCCGTTTCCGAGTCCAGATTGCGTGAGCTGGGAATCACCGCTTCCAGTTGGGGCGCAGAAGTCGCGTCTGGTGTTCTGCCGGGTTTTGTCTGTCGCGTAGAGGGCCGTCTCGTTGGGTACTGCTTCGGTGACGCTCGAACCGGCGAAGTCGTCGTTCTGGCGCTCCTGCCTGAGTACGAGGGCAGTGGCCTAGGCCGGCGCCTGCTGGAGCGGGTGGTTCAGCACTTGCGCGCACAGGGGCACACGCGGCTCTTTCTTGGCTGCTCTGCAGACCCTGAGGTACGTTCCTATGGTTTCTATCGGCATCTCGGGTGGCGGGATACAGGCGAAACCGACGCGCTCGGAGACCAAATCCTTGAACTGCTAAGTCGGGAAGGCCAATGAGGGTGGAAGGCGCGTTGTGGTCAAACCCGTTGCACAAGCTGAGCCGCAACAGCAGGCCGCTTCGGACCGTCATTTCATTCTGGGGATTGGCAGGGGATTGGGGTCGCGTCTTGCCTTTCGCCAAGTCCGCAATCGCCACGATCCGTTGAAGTGCTCCAGGTTTCGATGGCCTGGGGTCAGCGTGAGCGCCCGTACGTGATCGGCCGCTTTGGTGTTTCCTGCTAGCTTGAAGCGAGTATCGCGGCGGCACTGCGTTGATTTCCGACATCTACGGCCGCACCAAGGGCCTGAGGCGGCGATTGTTGGACGCTTGTGGCTTCGTATTACTACCCGCAGCACTCATATTGTTTTTTTGGGCATTGGCGTGAGGCCTAGCAATTCATTCGGGCCGAAACCGCCTCACGGTTCGGCTTAATTCAGCGGTAAGATCGTGCCAACCAAGAGCTATGCATTTTGCTTTAGGATCGGTAGCAACGCAGCGTCAGGCGTGTTTCCTTTGGTGCCGCGTGCGCATCGAAAATCTTGGCCTCGTTTTCCGCACATGATCTGAGGCTGTCGCGCGCATCTGAAATCAGCGCTACGCTTCGCGCCAAGCACTCGGCTTCCATGGCTTCGTCATGCAAGACTTTCCGCAGCCCCGTACCGGTTCTAACTATGCGTTCAAGCCGACCGCCGTGGGAGTCTTTCGTTCAAACCTGCTGCTGCCGTGCGGCGGCGGCCTAACGCGGCGTTAGGCTTCATGCGAATCACCACTGCTGCCCCTTCAGACCTTGAGCAGGCCGTGGGTTCCCTGGCGGCAGCATTCGCACAAGACCCGATCACGGGGTTCTTACTCCAAACTGGGCCGGACTACCAACGACGTGTGGGCCAGTTCTTCACACTGCTGATGCGCGCACGTATCGCTCTCGACATGCCAGTGCTGCTGGCACGCGACGAAGCTGGCATTCAAGGGGCCGCGATGGGATACACAACGGCGCGCCCAACCTGGCCTGGGGCCATCACGGAAGACTGGGATCACTTTGAAAGGGCTATTCCTGGCCTGCCCGATCGCATGGCGATCTACGACGAGATCGCCGAGAAGAGCAAACCGTCCAAGGCGCACTACTATCTCGGAGTGATCGGCGTAGATCCAGCGTTGCGCGGTCTTGGCCACGGGGCGCGATTGCTCGAGTCGTTCTGCAAACTCTCGGTTGAGGACCGACTGTCCAGCGGGGTCTACCTGGAGACAGCAAACCCGTCGAACGTCCGATTCTATGAGCATGCCGGCTTTAGGGAGACAGGCCGGGGAACCCTCGGCAGCGCAACACTCTGGTGCATGTTCCTGGAGCATGCACCGCGCCTAACCCGTAGGGCGGGCTGATCCGCTACGGCGGCCCACCCGGAGAACCGCTGATTCTGTTCGATGCGCCCAGTGGCCTTCGCATTCCGCTCATCCGCAGCCCTGATTGCAACCTGGATAGCCAAGTGTTGTTCCCAACGATTTCTGCAGACGGCCTGTTCGTCGCGGTGCGGGGAAACGACGCCATCATTCAGCAGGTGAGCGACGGAAACGACGATGTGTTCCTGTTCGACCTACGCACTGTGATGCACCTTTTCAGCGATGACTTCGAGTGACTCGGCGCATCTTTTGTAAGCCGCGTGGGCCCGGGTGGGCCCGACATCTGAGTGGTTCAAGATGCAGGGGTCTGGTTATCGGACGTGCATCCATGCTGTGCTGCGGACATCTCGCGATGCACCGGTCCAGCCAGGCGTTCAAGCCGACCGCCGAGGCGCTTTCGTTCAAACCAGGCGTCGCTGGTCGGCGGCGGCTCAACGCGGCGTCAGGCGCCGAAGTGAATTCAGGAGTAGTCTGACGATCCAATGCCCGTCCCGTCGCTACACGGCTGCCCACGCCTGGCACTAGAAGCTCACTGGAGTCTGAAATCAAAGAGCCCGTCATCCCCGTCGATGAACAAGAGCGCCTGACGCAACTGAGGTCATTGGCCATTCTGGACACCCCTCCGGAGGAGCGATTTGACCGCGTGACACGCATGGCACGACGCCTGTTCGACGTCCCGATCGCCCTGGTGTCCCTGATTGATGAGAATCGTCAATGGTTCAAGTCCTGCTTTGGTCTGGATGTCAGGGAGACCGAGCGCCGGGTTTCCTTCTGCGGCCATGCCATCCTCAACAAGGGAGCGCTCGTCATTGAAGACGCCAAGCTGGATGAGCGGTTTGTCGACAACCCGCTGGTAACAGAGCACCCTCGCATCCGTTTCTATGCCGGCCAGCCCTTGCACACGCTAAGCGGCCAAGCGATGGGCACGCTGTGCATCATCGATCGAAAGCCCCGCATTTTTAGTGCGGAAGATCTTCAAATGCTCTCTGATCTGGCCGGAATGGTGGAACGCGAGATCATGGCGGTACAGCTGGCCATTTCAGACGAACTGACGCGGATCTCGAACCGTCGAGGATTTCTGGCTCTGAGCAAGTACAGTCTCGACATATGCAAACGGCAGCTTTTTCCTGCCACGCTGATTTTTTTCGATCTGGACAACTTCAAGTACGTCAACGATACCCACGGGCATGCGGAGGGCGACCGCGCGCTCAAGCTGTTTGCACAGGAGATGCGGGAATCCTTCCGCACATCCGATTTGTTTGGGCGACTAGGTGGTGACGAATTTGTGGCCCTGCTGACCAACGTCGATACCGAGGCGGTACATGACCTCATCGGACGATTCGATACTTCGCTCCAGGCACGATGCGCCGAGCTGTCTTTGCCCTATGCCATCAGGTTTTCCCATGGCCTTGTAGCCTATGATCCGCTCAAGCATTCCTCGATCGAGGACATGCTGGATGAGGCGGATGGTTTGATGTACACCAACAAGAGAGACAAGGGCGGTACCCAGTAGGGTTCGGTGCTGGCGCCTGACTGTTCGTTCAAGCAGAGCACGGATCGCACACTCCGCTATGGGTGCGGCAAGCGGCTGGCTCCCGATCCGGTAGCATGCGGGGCGCGGCATACAGGTCGCTCGACTCCAGCGCTGGATCACACATGAGCTACTCGCTCTACATCACCAGACGAAAGCACTGGCACGATGAAGGCGGCCCGACGATTGCTGTCTCGGAGTGGGTGGCGCTGGTGGATTCTGATCCGGAGCTCAGCTTTGAACCCGGCCTGGGCGCATACCATGCGGTCTGGAGTGGCAACTCCAGGCATGAAGTCCCCTGCATTTCGTGGCAATCCGGGAATCTGGAGTCGAACCGCCCTGACGATGCGCTGGTCGAGAAAATGGTGCACTTGGCGTCGACGCTTGGCGCGCGCGTGGTGGGCGAAGCCGGAGAGATTTACGCCGGAGCGCACGCCGTCCTATCGCCACCCCCGCCCGGTTTTCTTGAGCGGATCAGGAACTGGTTCCACGTCGTCCGCGCCCTGCTTTCAAGCCAGGCGGAAGCGACCGATCTCGAGTTCGAAGTGGGTTCAAGGGTGAAAGGATTCCAGGGCCGGCTCGGCACGGTCACCCGCATCGACCTGAGGGCAGAGCAGGGCCTGGGCATCATTACGGTCAGGTACGATGACGGTCGGGTAGCGCAATGTGCAGCGTTTGCTCATGGGCTGGAAGCTGTGGAAGGTGATCACTGACCATGCATTCAAACCGACCGCCTACACCGTTCAGATCAACCGCCGCTGGTAGGCGGCGGCTTGATGATGTGTTGAGGCTGCAGAAACACCGATTCGACAAACTTGCCCGCAATCGGCGCGAAAGATGAACTCGGCAACAGCCCTGCAGTCCACGACCGAGCCCCCGAGAGCGGCTGCCTGCGCGCCCCTGGAATTACTGCCGTTCGCAGGGGCGGTTTTTTTCGATAGCTTCGGCAACTGGCCTGCGTGAACGCGTGGTGCTTCATCGTCGCGGCGGCCGCGTCAGCGCTTGCGGCCATCGTATTCGTGCGCTATCACCCTGCAAGGACGCAAGCCTACGACCCAGGGTGGCTCGTGCGCGCGGCGCAGGAACAATTCCCTGATGATGCCGAGCTGATTGCTGCGCTGAACAACTGCCATGCGGCTCTTTCCATCGGTGCCCACTACATCCGATTCGTCGATGACAAGAATCCGAACACCCCCGGTTCACGATGGCAGTTTTCCCGAAATGTCATGCTCGAGGATACTGAGCATGGTGACGTCATCCTGGATGTGATGCGAACGGGAGAAGTCGGCGGTGTCGAACTGCTCACGAAAAAACTGCAGCGTGATCGCCAGGTACGAAAGTGAGCGACTTTAGGGAGCGGACTTTGATGCTTTCCTGGACAGTATCGGCTGGAGTCCGGCTGCCGGATCCACAATGGGGCAAACCGGGCGGAATGCACATTGGATCGGGGTCGGCAGTAGTGCAGCTACCGGCGCGATGGGTTTGCCGTCACCAGCGCGTCCACCATATGGCGCTCGGCTTGGCGCACCACGCCAAGCGCTGTCGCGGGCATCAACAATCTCCGATGCGGCCCAGCCAAATCGTTCCAGCGGAGTTTGCGCACCGCGCCCCGCCATGCAAGCAGCTTGTATCATCGCCAGGAGCGGTATGCTGCCACTTTGCCTTGATGTCAGGTGCCTGACAAAGATTCTCGTATCGTTTGCCTTGGGTTTTAGCTTCCGCACAAGCCATGAACATCATCGATCCGTTCGAAGCGCATGTTGCAAGTGAAACGTGGAACGAAGCACTTCCGCTGATCGAGGAGGTCGCGGGGATTGGCGTCGCGTCTTGCTTGTTGCCAAGTCCGCAATCGCCACGATCCGTTGAAGTGTTCCAGGTCTCGATGGCCTGGGGTCAGCGTGAGCGCCAGTACCTGATCGGCCGCTTTGGTGTTTCCTTGTAGCTTGAAGCGAGTATCGCGGCGACCCAGTTTGCTCTATCCGCAACCGGCAGGGGCAAAAGGCAATACGCGACCCCTTCCCCTCCTGCTGTTCTTCGGGATTTTTGATCCATGAGGTGGCGTCAATGGAACTCGAAAACTTCATAGAATCACTTTCGGGTGACTTGGAGCCCCTCTGCCAGCTCGCGTCGCGTCTCAGAGATGGCGCGGCTGCGATCACAGATGATGGAGTGGCGCTTTCGCATCGGCCAAACGTCGCGCCGCAGGCGTACGCGATGCGATTTTACGTTCCTCTTTCCGTCGGCACTGCCACTCGCTATCAAGAAATTCTCGGCATCCGGCTGTCGCCTCACTACAGGCGCATTCTTGAGAAACTGAACGGCGCGCACGTCTTCAAGTTCTCGCTCTTCGGTATTCCGCCCTCGATGGCAAATGACCCGCCACTGCTGAATCGCTCGGTGTCTCAACCGTACGATGTCGGCACGGCAAACCGGTCCTGGAAGCTTGAGTACTCCGTTCCCCGTGAATGGTTTCATTTTGGCGGAGGACCCTACTCGTTTTCTGAAAACATCGGATACTTCCTCGACGAGGACGGCACGATCTACTGTGCGCGAAAGAACGGGGAAATATTGCGTTCCTGGATCTCATTCCGATGCTTCCTCTCCGATGAGCTCGGCCGGGCCGAGGCAGAGTATCCAGAGCACGAAGCATTCATGGCGGAGGCTATCCGCAAAGTCAGCCCGAAGCGCCGCTGGAAGTGATGGCTTGCACGATGACGCCCAACCAATCGCTCCCAAGGGGCTCTGCGTCATGAAGCCGCGCTGTGCCCATGAACTCAGGCGCGCACTTTTGTGGGTCGCAACAAGGGCAGCTCACCGTGCATTCAGGCCTGGCGCCTGGGCACACTCGTTCAACCAAACGCGGCCAGCCGGCGGCGACTCAACGCAACGCAAGGTCTTTCATGAGGCAGCAAATCGTATTCATCGATGTCGACGACACACTGGTCAGGTCTGTCGGGACCAAGCGTATCCCCATGCCCGCGGTCATTGCACAAGTGCGGCGCCTGTATGCCTCCGGGGCTGCGCTCTTCCTCTGGAGTTCGGGCGGCGCAGACTATTGCCGTAAGACGGCGGAGGAACTTGGCCTGACAGAATGCTTCACGGGCTACCTCCCCAAGCCGACCAGGTACATCGACGATCAACCCGTTCAAGAATGGCGCGACTGCCTGCACCTGTACCCAATGCAGGCCACCGAGGCCTAGGCAACCATTGAAGCCGACGCCCTCGGCGCGGCCTGACAAGACCGTTGGAGCGCAATGTCATGATCTATCGAGTTCTTTTCGCACTGGGTCTCTGTATGCAATCGTCCACCGATGCGGATGCGCGTGAGTATGCTCAGGGCCAGGTCTGGTCGTATCACGCACGTGCCGGGGAAGAAGCATCAACACTTCTGATCAATCGTATTGAAGAAGTTGCGGTTCATGGCAAGGTTTTCCACATCAGCGTCAGCGATGTTCGGATAAAGAGCCCCGGCCACCCTGACGGTGTAACTACAGAGCTTCCCCACTTTCCAGTTTCGTCAGCCACACTCGATAGCAGCTGTGTGGAGCTTGTCGGCCGCTCCGAGCCAAATCCGGCGTATCTTGCTGGCTACGAGTCGTGGCGGGCCGCCTTTGATGCGGGCAAGGCGGGCGTATTCAGCATTTCAGTTGCAGAGATTGTCTCAGCCATCGAGTCATCGCTCGCACGGCGGTGATGATCTCGTGTTGCCCCCTGACTATGCGCTCGAGCCGACCGTCGGCGGAGTGTTTCGTATCAACCCAGTGCTGCCAGCCGGCAGCGAATGCACGCGGCAATAAACGCCGGGACTCTTGCGATTCGATATGCTGAAGACCAACCGAGACTTCTACCTGGCGGTGCTCGCCCTGATCGATGAGCACCGGGACACCAGCCGGACCCTGGAGCAGTTCATCCATACTGTCCTGGCAGCGTCTTTCTCAAGAGCCGAGTACAACGGGCTGACGCTTGACGAGTTGTTTGCGCTTCTGGAGGCGGGACTCGAACGCGAGCCGGGTCCGGATGACGCGCTTCCACTGTCGCTGTGGGACGCAAGCTTTGGATTCGGACGCTGGTTTTCGGTGGCTGCGCAGCAGGTGAGGGAGCTTCGCGCCATGCGAACATCAAGGGTCCTGGAAGACTCGATGCGCTACTTCGGAATCCACGGTCAGGGTGAGCGCGATTGGTACAACTTTGACCCGCTGACCTTTCTTGAGTGCGGAACGGCCGGCTACTTCGACGGCTGGCGCCCAGGGGACCCAGGCGGCCGAATCGCGTTGCCGAATCCGGATTCGGAAGCGCCGCCAGAGTCCCCGGATCCCATTGTGATCGAGGGCCTCGACTGGAGGCAGATTGGCAACTACTTCATCATGTGCCAGAGCTGCGAGTGAAGCGGCGCCCAACCCGAGAAAATGCGGGCCCGTTTCGCGGGAAGCGCAATGCCGATCCGATCAACCAACGCAGAACTGCGCGCCAGCTTCCAGTCGACTGCTGGTGGACTGTTACGCTTTATCCCGGCGCCGTCGGCTGGCGACGGCTGGATGCGGTGACAGGTGATGCATGAGAGGCTTCGGTCTGGTTCTGAGAGCGCTTGCCAAGGCCAGGTTCTGGCTTCTCGGTCTTGCCACCATCAAGGACATTCCAAGCGAGCGGTTCAACGCCATCATCGAAGAACTTCGAGCGGACGGTTGGCGACTGACCGCGCAGTACGAAGGTGTTGATGCGTGGATCGATTACGGCAGTCTGAAAATGCGCAAGGGTGGCAGGCGTTTGAAGTTCGAGTGGGACAACTGGACCGAAGGCAGCATCGAGGGCAGACGAACCTTGATCGAGGAGCTGTCCAGGCGGTTCCAGCTGCCGGTCTCACGCGCCTGGCGCTGGTCCGAGTACGATGACAAGGCATGAGAGTCAGGTTGCCGCGCGCGGGCGCAGTCCGGGTCATGCCGAGGACCTTGAAATTCCGGAGCCTGCATTCAACGCGATTGCGGTTCAGAGCATTTGCCCAAGCCAATCGCTGCCGTGTGGCGGCACAACGCGTCGATGAATCCTGGACATGAACGATATCCATAGAGTGCAGATTGGTGATCGCACGGACATCTTCCTGCTGCGCAATTTCCTGTCGCGAGCCGAGTGCGAGGAATTCATTGGGCGAAGCGAGCGGCACGGTTACGAAGAGGCTGCCATCTCCACTGCCGCCGGCCAGGTCGTTGTAAAGAACGTTCGCAACAATGACCGCATCCTGTGGGACGATACGGGCTTGGCCGTTGACTGGTGGAAGCGTTGCCAGTCCTTCGTGCCCGATAGCTTCGGCCAGTGGCAAAAGCTGGGGCTGAACGAACGCTTCAGATTCTATCGCTACCAGGCCGGCCAGGCCTTCAAGAAGCACCAGGACGGATCGTTCCGTCGCCACCAGGGCGAGGAGAGCTGGATGACCCTGATGGTCTATCTCAACGACGGCTATTCGGGCGGGCGCACGCGCTTCTGGTTTGCCGGCGATACGGGAGAGACCGTGGTCAATCCCGAGGCCGGAACGGCGCTCATCTTCATGCACGAACGAACCCACGAAGGCGAAACCGTAACGGACGGTGTCAAGTACGTGCTTAGAACGGACATCATGTACAGAAAGCGCTAGCAGCTGAGTCGACGCGGGTTGCGCAGGCAGACTGGGCGAAGCCTTTGCAGGCTGCTTGGGAATTCGCAGATGTCTTCCGCAGCACTTCCGGCGCGGAGCCTCTCAACGCGGTGAAGGACCGGCGGTCAAGGTCCTCGCAATCCCCAACACAGAATCCAAGCTGCCCGATCCTGGTGGCAGAATGGAAACTTCAGCGACACATCCTATCGGACATGCCATGAAAGCCAATCAACTGACACGCGGAAGCAAGCGCCGGCTCATGTATGTCGAGAGCAAGTCCGGACTCATCGGTGGCGCGCCTGCTCGAATTGGCTGGGTCACGTTTTCCCAAAGCGGGCGAAGCATCTACTACCTGGGGTTACAGCTTTCCCGAATAAAAGGTGGTGGTGTCCGTGGAAATTTCATGGATGTCGAGTCAGGGTCTGAATTCTGGGTCTCTGGCGTCAAACGCTCCGGCTCCAACGCACATCCTTCGGAACGTAGCTTGGCCGTCGAGGTGGACCCGGATGCCATGGGAGCATACGAAGCGCATAGGGCAGAAGGTGGGGTCTAGCCATGGGTTCAAGTCGAGCGGCGGGTCCTTTCGTTGCAACCAGGCGCTGCCAGACGGCGGCTTTGCGAGGCGGTCGATGCCAATGAACACGCCGTCAACATTGCCCACCGCTCTGGATCCAACGCTCGTTGGAACCTACCCGGCGTCCGCCAAGGCAGGCGGTGGCTACGTGTGGGATGCTGTCCTCGAGTACCGGGTGTGGTGTTACCCGAGAGACGGAGCCGAGGATGTCGATGACGGATCAGACTACTACTATGCATTCGCCAGCCACGAAGAAGCGCAAGAGTGCGCGGCACAAACGGCCGGGGCTCAGGAGCCGCTGGCGCTCGTGCTGCAACAGGAATACATCGATGAACCTGAGTCCGGACGGTACGTGCACATGAGGGAGCATCGGGTAACCGAGTGGCCAGTCGAGTTTCTTTCGCGCCCGCGGCGTACGCCATCCACCATTCCAGATTTCATGTCACCCACCGCTCCTGCAAACAGGCTGGAGATTCTCCGAGGCACGGCCAGCTGATTCGTGGAGCGCTTGCAGGTGGCGATGCATTCGTGCCGACCGCCGCGGTTGTATTCTGTTGCCAGCAGGCGCATACCGCCTGCGCCGGCCCGACGACGCTTGGGAGGACCATGGACAGATTCTCAATTCTTCTGGCAACTTCGATAGGCATCCTGTTTGCGGTGTTCGCCGGCTGGCGGATGGAGGCTGCAGATGCGCTCACCGTGCGCAAAATTGTCGCGGCTTTCCTGATCGGGTTCTACTGTGCATTCGTTGCTTTCGGTAGCATGGGCAAGAAGCGCACGCTGTCCCTTGCAGCGCAGACAATGCTTGGCGTTGCGACGTCTGTTTTGATCGCGGCCCTGCTGGGCGCATCCACCGATGGCTACCTGCTGGCCATCGCTCTGGGATTGCTGCTTGGCTACACTGCAGACCTGTGGGTGGAGCATGTGCAGTTGCCGTAAAGTCGATCGCAGCAAGCGCTCCAGCAGACCGAAGGCGCGTTACCGTTGCAAATCGTCGGCTGCCGTGCGGTGGTGACCCGATGCGGCGTCAGGTACCCATGAATCGGGGGTGGTGTCGTGGGCGTAGCGCTCTACATCGTGCTGGACAACGAGAGCCCTGGTTTCGATATCGAGGTCGATGGCAAGGCCGTTGGCAAGGCAAGCGACAAGCTCATCGAGATAGGTGCTGCGCTCGGGCTTCCATCCATTGACGACTTCATCAACATGTCCATGGATGAAGTAGCGGATATGCTGGGAGAAGAAATTCCAGACGTGGAAGAGAAATGGTTCGCGGCCGAGGAAGGCGTGACCTACTTCGAGAAGATTGCCTCTCATCTCCGCGCGCAGCCAACGGCACTGGCGCGGTCAAGCAGTGTCATTGCCGACATCGAGCAGTTCTTGTCGGTGTTGCGTCAGGCTAGGACGATCGGCGCAAGATGGCGGCTCAGCGTCGACATCTAGCGTCCCGGCTGGGCGCCGTCGTTCAAACCCACCGTTGCCGGACAGCGGCAACACAACCCAGCGCCAGGCACCAGATGACAGATCAAGGCTACGTCTGCTCCAGTTGCGGCAAGACACACGCGGGCTTGCCTACCGACTGGGGGTTCAAGCTGCCGGATGAAGTATTCGACTTGTCCTACCTCGACAAGTATCGCCGCAGCCGCTCCAACACCGATCTCTGCACTCTGGACGCGCAGCGATTCTTCTTCCGCGGCGTGCTGATGATTCCCTTCACCTACCAGGAAGGCGCGTTTGGCTGGGGCGTCTGGGCCGAGGTGTCAAAGTCGGTCCATGATTTCTACTTGGACAATTACAACAATGAGCTCGCCCAAGGCACCAGGGTTCAAGGTGCGCTGGCGAACACCATTCCCGGCTTTCCTGAGCTCGTGGGGAGCGCCCTCGACATCGAGCTCCAGAGCGCAAAAGACCGTCCGCTGTTCACTTTCCCGCCGGTCGCGGATCATGAGCTGGCAGCAGATCAGCGCGACGGAATCAGCCACGCCAGGCACCATCAGTTCCTTGAGTTGTGCGGCCACTTCGACGAGGCTGATGACTGAGAGCGCGTTCAAACCGCAGCGGCAGCAGGGTTGGCCGAGCTTGCACAGCTTCGGCTATATTGGCTCTCGGTCGCCGCGCTGCGATCGCTCCGGATTTACTCAGGCGTCACGTTCCAATGCACGAGCCGCACGATCCAAGGAATTGCCCTGCGTGCTCGTCGCCACGACTGGTGCGTGGCTCGATCGCGGCACAGGGCGGCGATGGTCTGGTAACGGGCGGGTGCTTTTTTCCTTCAGGCCTGAAGCGATTCGCGATCGAGCGATCGGTGCGCTTGATGGCCGGCCCGAGACTCTTCGCGTGTCTCGACTGCCATCTGGTCTGGTCCAACGCGATACCCGGTCATCTGGAGCAGCTCATCGCGTCGCAGGGGACCGAAGCGCTTCTGCAATCTGTTGCAAGCGCCGATCAAGGAGAGACCTGAGCATGCACCCGGGTGAATGGTCGGACGCCGCTGATCATTTCCCGGGAGAGACTTCGTCGCGTATGTGTCCGATCAACGCACGGTGGGTTTGAATCGCCCTTTCAGGGCTTCGAGACAATCCGGCTCGGTTACCCAGGGCGTTGTCCTGGGCATCAGCGCCCGATACACACCAGCCCCGAAGGGGCGATTCAATTCAGCCCAGGGCAACGCCCTGGGTGGGTATCATCAACCTCTGCACACCAGCCCTGAAGGGGCGAATCAACCGATGTCCCAATCACTCGCCCGGCTGCATGTGCATCTCGTGTTCAGCACCAAACGCCGGGTGCCTTGGCTGCAGGAGGGCATTCGTAGTTCGATGCATGCGTATCTCGCATCGGTGCTCAAGGACATGGATTGCCCGGCGAGTCTGATCAATTCGGTGGAAGACCATGTTCATATCCTGTTTGCCCTCGGTCGCACAACGGCGCTCAGTGTCGCGGTTGAGCAATTGAAGAAGACTTCGTCAAAGTGGGTCAAGACTCAGGGGCTCGACTTTGCCGGGTTCGGTTGGCAAGCGGGTTACGGCGCGTTTTCGGTTTCCGAGTCGAACGTGGCGACGGTACGGCGCTACATCGCCGATCAACGCGCGCATCACCAGGCCAAGACGTTCGAGGACGAATTGCGGGCGTTGCTTGAGCGCCATGGTGTCGAATTCGATGAGCGTTACGTGTGGGATTGAATCGCCCCTTCAGGGCTCTGAGATCATTCGGCTCGTTTACCCAGGGCGTTGCCCTGGGCTGGAATGATCTGCCCCTTCGGGGCGCGAGCGTGTGGCGCCGTGGTTCTCTCAGCGGTCGTCGCCGATGGGGACGACTCTCGCAACTTTTCGGAATAGGTTGGAGCACAATCCACGCCGCGAAAGGGGCGAATCAATTCAGCCCAGGACAGCGCCGTGGGTGGGTACCGCCGCCCTCAACGAATCAGCCCCGAAGGGGCGATTCAATCCAGCCCGGGGCAACGCCCTGGTCAGGTATCATCTTCCCGACACACCAGCCCTGAAGCCGCGGCCTAAGATGGTGATAGCCGCGAGACGCTGACATGAACAACGAAGAGCATGACATCTACCTAGCCCGTTGCGCTCTTGCTGCCCTAGCTGAAGAGCTGGAGCGCCTTGAGCGTCAAAGTACCGAGTATGCAAAGCGGGTCGTCCCCGAGCTGCCGACTTGTTCATTTTGTGGAAAGGGAAAGAACGAAGTGACGCGCCTGCTTGCAGGCCCAGCAGCCCGTATCTGCAACGAATGTGTTGGGCTGTGCAACGAACTGATCGAGGAAAGCGCGGACTTTCCTGGCCCGCGATAGTGTCCCGGGCAACCGCTGTTGTTGACCGGCAACTCACACGCTTGTCCGGACTCACCATGAACTTCTCCGCACTCGTTTCGCGCTTCGCCGATGCCGCAGAGCGTTATTGTGCATGGCTTGAGGCTGCGCCAGGTACTGCGTCTGAAGAGCATTGCACGGCGACTCGGTTGGTCGCCGAACTGTATGCCGCCGCGGTGGGTCTTCCCCACATGGAGCCTACCGATGGCGATGTGCCGACACTCTCTCCGGAGCAACGTCGGCTTGTTGACAGTCGACTCAGTGCCTTTCCGCTCCAGTACTACTCGGAGATATTCGAGCCAATCAGCTTGGTGGCAACAGACGCTACTTGTGGCGATATCACCGATGATCTCGGAGACATCTATTGCGATGTAAAAGAAGGGCTCTTGGTCTACGTACACGATGAGCAGGCCGCTGTTTGGCACTGGCGCGCCACCTTCGGATTTCACTGGGGTCGGCACGCAACATCTGCCCTGCGCGTCCTACACAGCTATGATCCAGTGTGTCAGAGGTGAGCTCAAGACATATGCACCAGTCGACCGCCGCGTTGTATTCGTCCGACTCCAGCCGACAGCGCCATGCATCTACTCTATCCATCTGACCCACTGAATGATCGACGCGTGGATGAAGCCTATGCCGAGGAGTTCGAGGCCGTTCGAGCACAGGGAACAGCGACGCATCTGTTCTCCTTCGAATCGTTCGAAGCGGGCAGCTTCCGCGCTGTTCCAGCCTTGTCCTCCGGCGAAATCGTGCTGTACCGGGGGTGGATGCTTCGCGTGCCGGAGTATGGTCGCCTGGTGCAGGCGATCGAGATGGCTGGGGCAACAGCGCTGGTGAGCGCTGCACACTATCGCCTGTGTCACCACCTGCCTGAGTGGTATCCGCTGGTTTCAAGCCTTACTGCTGAAACCGTCGTGCTCGACGAGGGCAGCGACTATGGCGCCGCGTTGAGTCCGCTCCAATGGGATGGCTACTTCATCAAGGACTTCGTCAAGTCGCTTAGTACCGGAACAGGCTCGCTGGTTTCGAGTCCGGACCAGGTCGAACAGGTTTTCGAACAGCTGCGCAAGTATCGCGGCGCCATCGAGGGCGGCGTCTGCGTGCGCCGCGCGCAACAGTTCGCGCCGGGGTCCGAGCGGCGCTACTTTGTTGTGCATGGAGTGGCGCACGCTGCTGACAAACGCATTCCGGCTGTGGTTCAGGAGTGCGCCGCTCGCATCGATAGCCCCTTCTTTTCGGTGGACACGGCGACGCTCTCTGGAGGACAGATCGTGGTAGTAGAGTTGGGTGACGGTCAGGTATCGGACCGCAAGGAGTGGCCTCCGGAAGTATTTGCGCACATGATGGCGCGTGCTTGATGAAGATCCGATCCAACGGGTCGCTTGTCTGAACTCGATTAATGCAACCGCTGTTGACAGGCAGGAGCCCATCACGGCGTCAGCAGCGCCATTCCAGCCCCGAAGGGGTGATTCAACGCGCATTACGTGCGGCATTGAATGGCCCTTTCAGGGCTTCGAGACAAGCCGGCTGGGTTACCCAGGGCGTTGCCCTGGGCTGGATTGGGGTGCCCCTTCGGGGCGCGAGACGATGCTGCCGTAATTTCCCCGCGACGTTGGCGGGTGCGACAGCCATCACGGCGTCAGCAGCGGCATTCCAGCCCCGAAGGGGTGATTCCACGTGCATTACGTGTGGCATTGAATCGCCCTTTCAGGGCTTCGAGACAATCCCGCTGGGTTACCCAGGGCAACACCCTGGGCATCAGCGCCCGCTACACACCAGCCCTGAAGGGGCGAATCAACCGATGTCCCAATCGCTCGCGCGGCTGCATGTGCATCTCGTATTCAGCACCAAACGCCGGGTGCCGTGGCTGCAGGAGGGCATTCGTAGTTCGATGCATGCGTATCTCGCATCGGTGCTCAAGGACATGGATTGCCCAGCGAGTCTGATCAATTCGGTAGAAGACCATGTTCATATCCTGTTCGCTCTTGGTCGCACCACGGCGCTCAGTGTCGCGGTTGAGCAATTGAAGAAGACTTCGTCAAAGTGGGTCAAGACTCAGGGGCTCGACTTTGCCGGGTTCGGTTGGCAAGCGGGTTACGGCGCGTTTTCGGTTTCCGAGTCGAACGTGGCGACGGTACGGCGCTACATCGCCGATCAACGCGCGCATCACCAGGCCAAGACGTTCGAGGACGAATTGCGGGCGTTGCTTGAGCGCCATGGTGTCGAATTCGATGAGCGTTACGTGTGGGATTGAATCGCCCCTTCAGGGCTCTGAGATCATTCGGCTCGTTTACCCAGGGCGTTGCCCTGGGCTGGAATGATCTGCCCCTTCGGGGCGCGAGCGTGTGGCGCCGTGGTTCTCTCAGCGGTCGTCGCCGATGGGGACGACTCTCGCAACTTTTCGGAATAGGTTGGAGCACAATCCACGCCGCGAAAGGGGCGAATCAATTCAGCCCAGGACAGCGCCGTGGGTGGGTACCGCCGCCCTCAACGAATCAGCCCCGAAGGGGCGATTCAATCCAGCCCAGGGCAACGCCCTGGGAGATATCATCGGCCTCTGCACTTGAGCCCTGAAGGGGCGGATCAACCGATGTCCCAATCGCGCACGCGTCTTCGTTCAACGCCTTCGCCGACTGCCGGCGACGGCTGGAAGCGTGGGCGGACGTCATGAGTGTCGTTGCGGCACAGTGCAACGCCAGTCCGCTGGGTGACCGCATCATGAAGGTCAATCATGCGGGAGAGCATGGCGCCGTCTGCATCTACTCGGGTCAACTCGTGTTCGCGAGGTTCTGGGATGCGCGCCTTGCCGGCCAGCTGCGGGAGTTTCGAGTGCACGAGCGCAGGCACCGCGCGCTGTTTGCAGCCGAGCTTTCGCGGCGCGCTCATCCGCGCTGTCGCAGCTACTGGCTGTGTGGCGCGGGTGGCTTCGTTCTTGGCTTCATCACAGGGATGCTGGGCACTTCGGCGATTGCTGCCACTACCGTGGCCGTTGAGTCCGTTGTGTTGCGGCACCTGGAGGAACAGATGGAACGCCTCGCCACGACGGATCCCGATGCAGCCGACGTAGTAACCGCCATCGTCGCCGACGAGCGCGATCACCATGATCGCGCGCGGCTTGCGGTTTCTGCCGGGGCATTCTGGCCCAAGCTGCTCACGCCCATCGTTTCGGCTTCCACCGAGGCGGTGATCTGGCTGGGAATGCGATTATGATGCCCACCGAAGCGTTCAAGTCGACTATCGGTGAGCCTTTGCGTACAGCCCAGCTGCTGCCGTCTGGCGGCGGCATGACGAAAGATCGGGTATCCGTATGAAGCAAGTTGTGAGCGTCAAGCTGTCGGAATTGCAGGATGCGTTTCTCTTCGTCTGTGCAGGGGAGGCATCCGAGTCCGCTGCGTACATTTCCAGAGAAACTGGAAAGATTCATTGGTGTGGAGATGCCGTGGAGGGCCTGGAGGAGATTCCAGACGATCTGGACGATGAATCGGCCTACATCGCGGTGCCGCACAAGCGCGATCTGGATCTGGGTCAACGTCTGATATTCCGGTTCATGCGCGAACGCGCGCCGGCGCTCTATCCGAGCGTGCAGGAGATTTTCGGAAGGCAGGGCGCCTACCGAAGATTCAAGGACTTCCTGGACCGTCACAACCTGCTGGATCAGTGGTATGAGTTCGAGGAGAAACAGACGATCGCTGCGCTCACGGAGTGGTGCTCGGACAACGGAATTGCTGTCGATGGCTGATGATGCGCTTGAGTCCTCCGTCGAGACGAGCGCGCTCGAATTTTCCATGGTTGGCCAGCGTGGCCTCGAGCCGACGTTGCGGCCCGTGAACGTGATTCTCGGTATAGCTCTGGTACGTGGACACCCATCAGGGCCCGCGCAGAAGCAGGTGAGCACGCCCCTTCGGGGCGCGAGCGCTGGGCGCCGTGGCTCTCTCAGCGGTCGTCACCGATGGGGGCGACTCTTGCAACGGCTGACCGGCGATTGATCAGGGCGGATCGAGAAAACAGTAGTCCGGGATTCTGATATTTTCCCGACGTCGATCGGGAGATGCGGTGTCAGGTTTTGATGAGTTCAATATCCTCCAACAAGCACGCAGATGGCACCACCTGTCCAGAGGGCACCCAAGCCTTGCCGCGCGGCTTCCAATCTTGCTGCGACGCATTTCATGCGCACACTGCCGCCTGCTACTTCGATATTCGCTATGAGTGGTGGCCCAGGTCCCGAAGTTGGTTTATCGTCATCGCACCAAGCGCAGGCGGCGGCGGTATCAGCATCCGCTTTTGCCCGCATTGCGGCAACAGGCTCACTGCCATGGCGCCTCGTGCACGGAACGCAACCCATGCCTGAGCGTAATTTCATGATGACCACCTGGCAGGTTCTTCCATCAAGCCAGTCTCTACCCACCGGCAGCGAATAAACGCGGCGCTACACGCCGAAGGAGTAAGCATGGAGATCCTCGCGATGATCGGGGTTGTTGTCTTGATTGTTGGTGGACTCGGCGCCTTGATCGCCGCCTTCACCACGAGCATCTGGTGGGGGCTCGGCTGCCTATTGATCTCGCCCGTATACCTTCTGTTTCTGGTCCTGCACTGGAAGGAAGCAAAAAACTCTTTCTTTCTGCAACTGGCTGGGATCGGCATCATCCTCCTGGCCGGCAGCCTGCAATGACTTTCGGGTGCGGCCGCGTCGGCTGTGCCCGTGCTAGTCGCTGCCCTCAGCCCTCAGCCTTTATGCTGCCCTGGATCTGACCCAGCATTCGCAGGGAGGAATACGCAATGAGCTTGAACCAGGTGTTGCCAGCGACCGCGGGGCGAACGGCGGTCGATGCCCCTGTGTCCCTGGATAGCAGCGGGACAGCAAGGCGCAGGATCGCCTGCACGCAATGACTTACCTTGCCGCCATCGCACTGGTAGTTCTCGGGATTTACGCCGTGGGGCGCGTTGTTTTTCGCAGGACGTTGCGGGCCATCGAGGCGCATCCCGATTACAAGGCGCGAAAGGCGCTGGTTGACGACAGCTATGCGGCCGAGGAGTCCGTCATCGAAGAGGCCGACTGGTTTGGAACTACCGGACTTTCCGATGACGATGAGCGCGAGCTGCCGAAATATCTGCGCCGGGAATTCGGCGAACTGCTGATTGAAGAGGGTTCGCTGAAAGCCAGTGATCTCAAGTACATCGGCGCGTTCGAGGAACCCGACGGCACCATCCACTACTGGAGTGTGCCAACCAGTGATGGTGTGCCGACCTACGCCTATATCGAGCTGGCGCGCTCCCAGATCTGCACGGGCTGGGGCAATCGCGAGCCGCCGGGCCACAATGTTCCGGAGTGAAATCCCGCCCAATGATCCAGCGTGCAAGCCAAAGGCGGGAGTGTCTCAACGCGACATCAAGATGCCATGAAGCAGCTTGACCTGCATCTCAACCAAAGGAGAGTTCTGTGCGCCCCATTTTTCTGTTTTGCCTGGCCCTGCTTGTTGGCTGCAACGACACCCAGAGTGGATCGAATTCGATACCCGCAATCGCTGCCGGCCAAGGCGAGTCAACGGCGGCAGCGCATCGCGACGAGTGGCTGCATGGCACCTGGGAGCTGACTTACGATCCGGACAAGAGCCCTACCGACTGGTTGATTTTCGCCGCCGACAGCTCGGTCGAGGTCGAGACTGAGGACGGCCGCGTGATCAGCGGCAGGTATGTGCTGGACGGATCCTCGTTGACATTGACGATGAGCCTGAGCTTCAGGGACATTTCCATTCCGCTCCAGGTCTCGTCCGATCGTTCCCAGATCTCCAACGAGAGCGGCGCCTACTACACCAAGCTGGTAGAGCGCCCCGCTGGATGAGCCGAGTCATTCCCTCAAGTGGACCGCGGGCGTGCTGCGGTTCAACCTGTCTGCGGCGGCGGACCAACGTGGCGATGGATCGCCCATGAACTCGAGCCGCGGCGTCGAAGATCTTGATCGCCTGCTTGATCAGGCCTGCCGTGATATCAATGTGGCGGCGGTAAGTGCAGGTAGCCTTGGAGGCGGTGGCGAACAGCGGTTCAAGCGCATTCTGGCTGATGCCCTGGTTCGTGCATGGGACGCCCGGGAAATCCTTCATGCCCTTCGGCCCGGATTGAAGACTGAACTCTCTCGTGAGGCCGATGCGGATCCAGTATCCTGCAGCGAATACTTCCAGGCTTCTGCGCGGGCTCACCGGCTTCACGCGGAGGGACAACATGCTCAAGCCATTGCGGTTCTCGACCAGTTTGCATCTTCGACCACGTCAGCATGCTTCGCGCAGCAGGCACGCGACGAGATTGCCAGGTACAGCGGGGACAATTGAGGGCGCAGTTGGGGTCACGTCTTGCCTTTTGCCAAGTCCGCAATCGCCACGATCCGTTGAAGTGCTCCAGGTATCGATGGCCCGGGGTCAGCGTGAGCGCCAGTACGTGATCGGCCGCTTTGAGGTTCCCTTGTAGCTTGAAGCGAATACCGCCGCGACCCAGTTTGCTCTATCCGCAACCGGCATGGGCAAAAAGGCAAGACGCGACCCCTTCTCCCGGTGGTCGACGACATGCGACGCACGCGGAACCTACGACTGTGGAACGAAAAGGCTGTCTGGCGGGCAGATGCGCTCCGGTGAATCCGGTCTGCCCAGATGGGCCCGCAGCTGACGGTGATAGAGTATCGGTGCTTTCCACGGATAGGGACGGCATCAATGCGCAAGTTCAAGCGTGCAGCAGGCTTGGCCCTGGCTTCATTCGCCCTGCTCTCATGCGCGACCACAGGCCGAGCCCCGAGCTTCGACCCTGGAAGGGCCAAGGTGTCGATACTTGTTGCGCGGTCATCGCCGGGAGGCGATTACCCGGTGCCAGAGGAGTGCCTTGGGGAAACTGTATTCTGCTTCCGGTTTCCCATCTGGTTCACCGCGACCACAATCGAACGGGTCTTTGGTGATCAGCCGAGCGCCAAATCGTTTCGCGCCGTCCTCTATACGCACTACGATCAGCCTGCAGCCGATTCCGTGGCCAATCCCCGGCTGATGTTGTTCCTGCGCAGCAATGGCCATAGCTTTGCGATCGAGCACATGTACGAATCGGCGTTCCTGCGAAAGGATGGCAGCTACGTGGTGCCCTTGATTTCCTCGTCTCCGATCTCCTGGCTTCCCTGTGAAATGCACGGGCTGAGAGAGCGCATCCAGCGCAGCGATTTTGTGGAGGATATTTCGTTGCCCGCGCACAACCTGGATGGCGAGGATATTGATGGTGTCTTCGAGATCGAAGACGGGGCTGCCGTGCCCTTGTACGGCATCGCCGTAGACAGGATACGCACTGGCCTCGGCCGGAATCACAGGAAGCTTTCCGACTTCGAATGCTCGACAGAAGCAGATGACTGACCCGGGACTGCCCAGCCCCGATGCGTGCGGCTCTGTGCTCTGCCGCTGCCTGCACATGAACCCACGCAGCCGATTTTCCCCCTCAACAAGTGAAGACAAGAATGGATGACGAATATCAACTGGAGAGATCCCCTCGCAGTCAGTCGATCACGGATGGTGGACATGTGCTTGCTGTCGAGATCTACCGCGGTGAAGACTCGGACTGGATACTGGAGGTCGTAGACGAGTTCGGCAATTCGACTGTCTGGGACGATCAGTTTGCTACCGATCAGGCGGCATGGGATGAACTGCAACGCACCCTCCTTGAGGAGGGTGTCGAAGTGATGGTCGGCATGCCGAGTGACGAGGCCCCCGGCGACAGCGCCGGCTGACCGAATATCGAACCGCCGCTGTCGGCGCGGCGGGCATCATGCACTCGGAGACCATTACCGTGACCCCCATTGCGCGCTTCTTTCCAAGCGATCGCTGGGCGCTGGCGGTTCTCGTCTGCCCAGTGCTGGATCTTGCATCGAGGCTGAATTCCCCCGTGGAAGAATGGGATGAACCCGGTCTCGGGCCGACTCGCGGTACCCATATTCACACTTAATCGGGGCGGCCGGTAGCGTTCGTCGAGTGCGTGTGGCGCATGGACCTGGGCACCACGGTCTACGTCGACGCTTCAGACTTCTCCAGCTACGGACCCGAAGCGCTGCTCGGCGAGCTACTATCCGCCTGCAACCTTGAACGCGACGTGGTCACCTGGATACAAGACGCCAGCCTGAGAGAAGGCGCGGCGAAGCGGGCAGCCTGGGCAAGGGCACACTGGAGCGCCAGGGCAATGGGCACACAGACACCCGAATCGTCAGCTTGATCGTAGGGGACATCCATGGAACCAGGATCTACTCGAAACCAACGGCCGCGCCAATGCCTGGCCCAAACAGGCCCGGCTGGCGGGCAAGGGAGTCACATGAGCCTGGTCTTCAGGGCAAGGCGCGTCGCTGCGCTGGTACCACTGCTGCTCAGCTTTCCACTGCTTGCTGATGGCGTCGCCAAGGATGCGTCGTCTCCCATCGAATTCGACAACACCATATCGCAATGCGAGAACAGGTGGTTCGTCGCTGCTACGGAGGGTGGCAAGGACCTGCTTGGCTACGTGTACATCGACCCTGCTGCCGGCTTCACTTTCGAGCACTACGGACATCTGGATCAATCCGGCGGAGCCTTGCGTGCGGTCAGGGCCGAGTTCAATGACGAAGCTCGAGTGATACACAGGATTGACTTCGATTTTCAGGCTGCCTGCCTATCCGAGGCGATGGTATCAGCGCTTGGTTTGCCGACTGCGCCCGAATCGATGGCGTTCTACAAGGACCAGCGGCCTGCCGGTGAACACCATGCGAGCTGGGCGTACCACTACAATCATATTGGTGCAAACGAGGCCGCGCTTGAGCACATATCAAGGGCAGCCGAACTCGGGTACACATCGCGGGAGATGACGTTCGAGCACGCCTTCGCGCTGAACGCACTGGGGCGGTTTGAAGAAACGACCGCGCTGCTCTCCCCGATTGTGGAGGATGCCGCCTGCCCGGAAGACGTGATCGCCGAACTGGCTTATGCCTACCTCTTGAAGGGCGACCTTGAGGAAGCGATTGCGCTCTACAAGAGGGCACTTGGAGTTGCAGGCGAAGCTCCGTCGCAGCGGCGATGGGAGTTTGCGCGAAACATTGCGGCGGCATACGACCGGTTGGGTAATGCCTCAGACCGCGACATCTGGCTCGACGCGTCGGAGAAGTACAAGCCGGGTACGGAGTAGGGGGCCAATCAGGTGTTCAAGTCGACCGTTCAACCAAGCACTGTAGGGCTAAGGCGGCCAAGCGCGGCGGTCGTCGAGTAATATGCTGGTGGTCGCCATTGAGATCCGTGATGGCGGAAGGGGTGAGGACCGGGCTGGACACTTTGCCAGCTCGGATCGGGACATTCTCGTCGTCGCGGATGGCGCAGGAGGAGTAGGCATGGGGGGCTTTGCCGCAGAATGCGTGGTTCGTGCTGCGCGGCAATTCGCACAAGGTACCCTCGCGTCAGCTTCGGACGCGCTTCAAGAGGCTGATGCGGAGCTTGCCCGGCATGGATGCATGTCCACCGGCGTTATCGTTGAGGTTGGACACGGCATGATAAGTGGTGCCAGTTGCGGCGATTCAGTTGCGTGGTTTATCTCTGCTGGAGGAGAGATCCAAGAGTTGACGGACCGACAATTTCGCAAGCCCCTATTGGGGGCCGGTGCGGTGCCGATGCGCTTCGAATGCAAGCGGTTTCAAGGAACGCTCGTGCTCGCTTCTGATGGGCTCGTAAATTATGTGCCACGTAGCGCTGTCGTCGCCGCGGCGGTTGAAGGCAGCATTTCAACGGCGGCAGCGGCACTCGCCGAAATCCCGCGAATGAAGACCGGCGGCTATCAAGACGATGTAGCTATAGTCCTGACCCGCGTAAATCGCTAAGCAAATGTTCGAGCCAACCGCCGTCCCGCCAACTCGCGCATACAGCCGCTGTCGTGCGGCAGCGGTTTGACATGAAACTGGGCCGCTCCCATGCGTGGCATCGCGCCTATCAGTGAGTTTGCCGCCAGTTCGGTCATCGACGCAGTCTTTGCGGAAAGAGACGCTAGTGTTGCAGGGGCCTATTCCGAATAAAGTCGCATGACCATGCGTCCAAGCCGACCGCCGGACCGCTAACGTTTCAACTCACCGTTGCTGGAGTCGGTGCTTTGACGCGCCGAGGGACTGCGGAGCGCTCGAATTTTTGCCCGGAAATCTGCCGCCGCGGAAAATCAAAGTGGGAGCAAGGGCGCAGGCATGCAAGAGCGCGCATATCCCACCCCGTTTTTGCTGGCCATGACGATCAGTACGACTGACGACCAGCCCTGTGATCGGCGGCCATCGGCGCTCAGAGCTAGAATTCAATCCTGCCGGGCGCGTTCGCCGGCTGATCGGCGCGGGATTGGTTTTGCAGGAGATTTACGGTGTGTCTGGAAATCGTTGTGACCCTTGCGGCTGATGCCGAGACTTCGGTGTCGGCCCGTTCGCTCGCAGGGCAGTCGGGCCTGGTGGTGAAGGATCAGGTGTTCGAGGGGAAGAAGTCGCTGCAGCTTTCGCGTGCAGGCGGATGCTCGTGTGATTTCCTGAGTGACGCCGCAGATTTCGATGCCGAGCACTGGGCACTCGAGCCTGAAGCGTTGCCGGCATTCGGCGCTGCCGCAGCTCATCTCGCCCGAGTGGCGAAGCGGTTTTCCGTCGTCGCGCATTGGCTCGGAGGCGACCGGCCGCGCCGCTCGGTTCATATTGGTGCGGCGGCGTTCGAGCGTCTGGTGCTCGACAACCGGGTCGGCAACAATGTCCTCTATCATGTCGGACAGTGCCGCCAGGGAACCGCTGAATAGATCCGGAGCCGCGACAGCCCGCTGAGTCAGGGGGCGAAAAACCGCAGGATTTTGGCGCTGGCAAGCAATGGACTGGGTAGCGGAGACGGTCCAGTGACTTGCCCCAGGTATCACCCATTCCTGCGGCCGATTGGCGGCGGTTGCAGCTGGCATCGAATCAACACAGGCCTGAAATCTTCCGCCAGTGGCGAGCCCTATGGAACTGATTTCAATTGTCGATTGCGCGCTCTGTCTGACGCTGATGCCCGAGCAGCGGGTGTTGCAAGCGCCCTTGCCGGAAGCCTGGGGACGGCTTTCGCGGGTGCTGATCAAGGGTGGCTGGGAACGCCAGGATTGCTGGTCGGCGGATGCGGGCCGTTACGCATCTGCGGTCGACATAGAGGAGATTCGTTCCTGCCGCGCCTGCGGCACGCACTACCACTACCGTCAGGATCACGACCCCCACTCCGGCGAACCTCAGCAGGCTGAAACCGACTGGGTGTTGCGGCGACTGGCGATCACTGATGCGCGTGCCCACTGCGCCGGTCATGCCGACCGTGAGCGCGTGATGGAGGCGTTGGACGCTGGCTGGCTGGCGCAGCGCTACGAGGGCATCATCGGCCTGCTTTGTCGTGACCTGGCCCGCGCGCCCGACCTGCAGATCAAGGCATACATGGTCGAGTCGCTGTACCAGCACTACGTGAGTATCCGCGACTGGGAAGGCTTCAGGCGCACCCTTCTCGATTGCAGCGATCCGGCGGTTGCCGTTTACTCGGCGCGCCGTTTCATCGTGTCGATGGCGCCCGATCATCCGGGGCGCGGATTCGCTTCGGCTGCGCCATATTGGAACAACGTGGACGCCATGTGCGCGGCCGATGCCACGCGGGTGTCGCACCTGGTCGCCGTGCTGGCAGGCGGCCTGTCGGCGCACGGCGAGATGCTGCACTCCGTGTCGGACACGCAGGAGCCGGGACCGGTGTCGCTGGTAGCGATGCGCACGTTGCGCACGGACGTGCCCCGCGACAATCTGACGCCCGCGCTCGCTGCGTTGGCGGCACAGCTGCAAGGTACAGTCGGGTCAACCTGGTGGCGTGAGACGGCGCGCGACCTGCTGATCAGGTACGTTGGCACCCAGCAGGCGCGCGCGCAGCAGGTGCTTGCGGTCGGGATCGGCGCCGGCGATGAAGCCAGCGCCGTTCGTGCTCATTGCCAATCATGCCGGGCGCAGTCAACGGACTGATCCGTTGCCTGGCGGCGCTGCGGTTTGCGGGACACTGCGGACCGGGGTTGGCGTGAACCGCGCTACCGCATCAGAACAGGGTGCCATGCACCACAAGGAGTCGAAGTGTTTTCCCATATCGTCGCAGGTGTTTCCGACTTCGAGCGCGCCTTCACGTTCTACTCGGCATTGATGCAGGTGCTTGGCAACGAGGCCCGCTTTTGCGTACCGGAAAAACCCTGGGCGGGATGGCAATCGCAGGACCGCTCGCGGCCGTACTTTGTCATCAGTGCGACGTACGATGGAAAGCCGCATGATCCCGGCAACGGCCAGATGATTGCGTTCGCCGCCGCGGACAGGGCGACGGTAAGGCTGGCCTTCGAAACAGCGCTGGCGCACGGTGGCACATCCGAAGGCGATCCCGGCCTGCGGCAGCACTATCACCCGCATTACTACGGCGCCTATTTCCGGGATACCGAGGGCAACAAGCTCTGTGTTGTCAGCCACGGCGAAACCTGTTGATTCACGGGTTTTCTGGCACGTCAGTGACGCTGTTCTGTGAGCGTCGAGTCGGCCATTCCACGACCCCTGAGCGCATCTCGTCACCAGCGGAATTCTCCAGTACGCTCAGCAAGCATCGGCTTGCCGAGATGCAACGGTGACAAGCGGGTTGCCGCAGTGCGCTCCGCGTGCATGGGCCGTGCGCGGATCGCGGGCCTGCTTGCTGCCCGGCTGTGCACGCTGCGCCGACATCGACCCCGCTGCGCATGAGGAAACTGCAATGGCCGAGACCAAGACCAAACCCACGGGCGCGAGCGTCGACGAGTATCTCGCCTCCAGAGCCAGTCCCGAACAGTTGCAGGACTGCAAGGCGATCATGGCCATCTGCAAGCGGGTTACCAGACAGCAGGCGCATATGTGGGGGCCGAGCATCGTCGGCTATGGCACGTACACCTACACCTACGAGAGCGGCCACTCGGGCAGCGCACCGCTGGCCGGCTTCGCAATCCGCGGCAGGGAACTGGTCGTCTATCTCGGCGTCGACGAGCCCGGGCAGACCGAACTGCTGGCCAGACTCGGCAAGCACAAGATGACCAAGTCCTGCCTCTACATCAAACGCCTGGCCGACCTCGATGTCAAAGTGCTGGAGGCATTGATTGCTGTGGCGGTTGCCGAAGTCAGGCGCCGGTATCCGGAGGGGCGAGGTGCCTGAGTGCTCATTCGACCTGATAGCTAATCCTGGCGAGGCAGATCAATCGTCACCGTCCTCGCCGGTATGGCCAGACAAGCGCACTGCGCACGATCGACAGGCGGTGGCTTGCTGCTCTGGCTCGTCCTGTGACGGAGCTGATCAAAGGTACACGCTCGACTTCGATGTTTCTTCCGTGCAGTTCAACCGCGGCGGCTCGCTGGATGAGCCGGCACATCCGCAAGGCAAGGCGATCGTTGCACTGGCGAAGTCCGAACGTCGCTGCGTGTATATTTTGACGCATCCGCCGACGATCGCCGGCGGCCCGGTACGGCTTTGGGTGGCCAGGTGAGAACTCCGTCAAGTCTGCATGTCTTCAGTCTGGCCGGTGTTCCCGTTCTGGTTCATTGGACGGTGTTATTGGCATTACCCGTCGCCTGGGCCGCGACGCAGGGCGTCGCGCGAGCCGGTGCCGCCTGCATGGCATTTCTGGTGCTCATGCTGGCACACGAGGTGGGTCATGCAGTTGTGGCGCGTCGGTTTGGAACCAGAGTCTTCTTGATTCAGCTCTGCCTGATTCACGGGCGATGCGTCTTTGAAGTGCCGCGCTCCTCGAGCGCCGCAATCGCGATCTCATGGGGCGGCGTTGCAGCGCAAGCCGTGTTGTTCACAGCGGCGGTTCTTGCTGCAAAATTCGTGCGTTCGGACTCCGGAGGCCTCCCTGCGCCCGCCTCGGCAGCCCTGGCAGTGTTTATCCCCATCAATCTGCTGGTCCTGTTCGTCAATCTGCTGCCGATCCCGCCTTTGGATGGAGCCACCGCGTGGCGCGTTGTGCCGGCTGCGGCGAAGGCACTTTGGGCCCATGTCCGGGGTCGGAACGCTCGGCGCAGACGGACGCTCGAAATCGTTTCGTCGGAGTTGAATCGCATCGCTTCTGCCAGACGCAAGGATTCCGGGGAATCCTGATCAGCGCGAACGATGATCGGCTCAGTCCAACAAATGCGGCGATCTCGCGTCCACCGGCGTCCGGTGGTGCAAGACTCCAACCATCGAAGCCCACGGGCGATGACCCGATAACGCGTTCGACCTTGCGCTCCATGCCTGCAGCAGATTCGAGTTCGAGCAATAAGGCGCGCCGGTGATCTCGGACTTGGCCGAACTGTCGCGTAGAGAGCTCGAGATTCTTTCAGTGGAATCGGAGTCGCCGGCTCGGGTGCACTGCGTGGGCGGGATGTTGGTGGCAGACTATGCCGACCTCGCACTGCACCTGGACACCGGCACCCCGCTGATGATCGCGCGGCTGATCGAGGCAAGTGACTCCTATTGGGATGGCTGGGAGGCGCGGCATGCCGGTCGCGGATGAATCGGCGGGCGATCTCGCGGACCGGTTCTGCGGTGAACCTTCGCCGCCCGACGGCAACTCCAAAAATGTGGATGCCTGTCGGCGATACGAACCAACGGATTTCCAATGAGCGCCGAGCTTGAACTGATTCCCTCCCCACTCGAGTGGTTCGCCGATATCGCGGCGGGTCGCGTTGTTGTTTCGAGCGAGCTGACGATCGCCGAAGGCGCGCTTCCTCCGATCCACGTCGCCAGGCGCGTTCTTGGCCTGCTCGCAGATGGCTGTCCAAAACTATGGGCGGTGCCGTTCAATATTGTGCTGGTGGCCGAGCGTCTGGTGGTTGGTGGCTGCGGCTTCAAGGGCCTGCCGGTCGCTGGCGTCGTGGAGATTGGCTATGGTATTGCCGAGGCCTACCATCGTCGCGGGTTTGCTCAATTCGCCGTGCGAGAGATGCTTCAGTTGGCGCAGGATGCGAGTATCGTTTCGGAGATCGAGGCGCGGATCGCACCCGACAATGTCGCTTCCGCATCGCTGGTGCGTCGAGCGGGTTTTATCTGCGGGGCGCGGATCGTGGATGCGGACGGAGCGCAGGTGGATGTGTGGCGATGGGCTGTGCGGCGCCTTCTGTAGGGCATCTCTGTGAGATGCCGTGTTGACTGTCGCGATGTTGGGATGGCATCTCACAGAGATGCCCTACAGAAGCGGAGACGGGCAGCGGGGCAAGCCCCGCTCTACAACAGCAACGGCAAGGCCAACGGCAACGGGGTGAGCTCCGCTCTGCATGAGGAGAATGCGATGAAAGGCAGCGACGGCAGCGCTTGCTTCGAGACCCGGCTGCTTCGGCCGGCAAGATCGATCGGCGATACGCCGTGGGCGTTCGTGGTGTTGCCGAAGGAAGTCAGCGCGAGCTTGCCCCGGCGTGGAAGGACTACGGTGGAGGGTCGCATCAATGGCCATGGCTTCACTGCCACGCTGGAGCCGGATGGCCAGTTGAGTCATTGGCTCAGGCTCGACGCGGATCTGCTCAAGGCAGCGGGCGCGCAGCCTGGTGACATGGCGACATTCGAGATCAGGCCCGCCGCGCAGGAACCCGAGCCCGAACTGCCCATCGATCTGCAATCCGCGCTCGCCGAGTCGCCGGAGGCGAGGACGGCCTGGGACGAAACCACCACCATCGCACGTCTGGACTGGATCCATTGGATCACCTCGGCGAAGCAGTCCAGGACCCGAGCAAAAAGAACTGCCGAAGCCTGCGACAAGCTGGCATCCGGACAGCGCCGGGTGTGCTGCTTTGATCCATCCGGCTTCTACAGCAAGGCGTTCAGTGCGCCCAAGGCGGCGGAGTGAAGCTCTTCGCTCAGGAGTAGCGCTAGAGTTGGGTACATCAGGACCTCAATGAGGGACCCTGCTGCCCAGCGTGCTCCATTTGCTCATCCGACGAGGCCAGCATGCTTTCCCACGAATCGCGTTGTGGAATCCTCGGGTTGATCGCGCTGCTTGCGGCCGGCGCCCTGCTGTTCGTCGATCCCATCGCGCAGGACCCCGGCTACCATCGATTTGCCGACGCGCGCCGTATCGGCGGCATCAGCAACTTCTGGAATGTGGTCTCCAATCTACCGTTCGTGCTGGTCGGTCTGTACGGACTGCATCGATACGGGCGACTGGCGCAGGCGTCGAGCGCGTCCGGGTATCTGGTCATGTGTACTGGCGTGGTGCTGGTCGGTTGCGGTTCCGCCTACTACCACTACGCGCCGAGCAATGCCTCCCTGCTCTGGGACAGGTTGCCGATGACCGTGGCCTTCATGGCCCTGCTGTCCCTGCTGCTCGGCGAGCGCGTACTGCGCAGGCAACCGGTGGGCCTGATGTGGATTCTGATCCTGGTCGGCGCAGCGGCAGCGCTGTACTGGTCCTGGACCGAATCGCAGGGCCGTGGCGATCTTCGGCCCTATGTGCTGGTGCAGTTTCTGCCGGTGCTGCTGATACCGCTGATGATCCTGCTGTTCCCGCAGCGCTATCTGAGCAACCGGCTGCTGCTCGCATCGTTTGGCCTCTATCTGCTGGCAAAAATGCTGGAGCACCTTGATGCGCAGATTTTCCTCGCCAGTGGTTTCATGGGCGGCCATGCAATCAAGCACATCGCTGCCGCGGCGGCGGTGCTCTGCATCGTCTGCGCGGTACCGACGCGAGCACGCGATTTGTAGCCGGGGCATCGACCAGGCCCTTGCTCCGCACTATCCTCGGCTGGAACTCGGCATGGACTTCGATATGCGCGCGGCGGTCCGGGTGATTCGGTGTTGGCGGCAATCACGGCGCCTCCACCCGGCCGCGCCTCGGAGGTGCGCAGATGGCAAGATGCATTCGTTGCAAGGAACAGGAAGCCAGCGCGGGTGCGCTCAGTTGGGGCGGCTTTCTGCCTACGCTGATAGGCCTGCCGCCCCGTTCGAGCGATGCCTACTGCAAGGATTGCGGCGGCGGAATCACCTTTCTCGGTCTGCTTGCGACGGCGGCAGTGTTCGCGATTCTGCCGGTCATGGCCGTTGCGCTTTGGTAGCCAAATCAAGTACGGCCGCGACCTCCGTGCAGGCGGTGATGTAGTGCATGGTGACAGTGTGCAATAGGCGTTCGCGGTGCTAGATCTTGCGAAATATGTGGGCCTGGAAAAGGAGCGGTCTGTCATGAAGGCAATCTGGATCGCTGTCCTTTGCGGTTTTGGGGTGTCCGCCGGCGCGGATACTGCTCCGGACTCAATGTCACCTTGCAGTTCCGGCCTGGTCCCGCTTTCTCACGTCGTGCCCAAAGTGGCGCCTCGTTTGCACAACGAATTCGAGGGAAAGGTTGAGGTTTCCTTCACTATCGATCGTGCGGGAAAAGTTCAATCGCCCAGCATCGTCTCAGAGGAGTGGCACCCGGTTGGACGCAGTCGCGGAGAACCGATCGGCTACCACGAGGCCATTCTCTCCGCCGTAGCCCAATGGCGCTATCCAGGCAGAGCGAAAGCTTGTCGGCTTGTGATACCGATCAAGATCACGTTTGATCTGGAGTAGGCGCTGCGATCGAGGATCTCGCCACCGCTACATTGCTTTGCATTGACTCGCCCTGCTGATGCAAGCACGCCCGGTGCAAACGGGGTTCGACCAGGCCCTTGCTCCGCACTATCCTCGGCTGGAACTCGGCATGGACTTCGGATTGAACAGGGCTCCCCGGCCGATTTGCAGTTGGTCGCGATCACAGGGCGCGGGGCCTACGCAGGCAGATGTGGGATTCCGTAGCCTTTCTGACCAGCCAAGCCCACTTGTACCCAACCAGTTGGTGCATTCGATGCGTGTGTATCTGGACGATGAGCGCGAAACGCCGGCCGGCTGGGTTCGTGCCTACTGGCCGGAGGACGTGATCCGCCTGTTGCAGAGCGGCAACGTGGTTGAACTCAGTCTCGACCACGACCTCGGCGATGATGCCCATGGCACCGGATACGACGTGGTGGTCTGGATTGAAGAGGCCGTGGCCGTAAGAGGTTTCATCCCGCCGCGCATTGCGGTTCACTCCGCCAATCCTGCGGCGCGTGCGCGCATGTTGCGTGGTATTGAGTCGATCCAACGCCTGTCTGCGCGCGACCCGACCGACTGAGCGCAAGACTCCAGCAGGGGATCTGTTCTCGCACCTGGGCGCGTGCTCCAATGTTGCTCGCCCGCCGGGCCACGCGGCAGTACGATCAGGTCGAGCCACCATGACAACGTCCGCAATGCAACTTCGAAAGCTGGAACTCGCGAAACACTTCCGTGAGCAGCCGCCAACGGTGCTCGACATGTCCCGGCTCAGACGCTCGCCTTTTCGCACCTGCGCTGGAAAGCACCCATCAAAGTCCGTGCGGAGCTCGCAATGTTCATTGATCCCAGTTCAACCTACGTCTGCCTGCATGCCGATGGGCAGGCTGAGCCCGTACCCGGTGGCCAGGCGTTCTGGTCGCGCCCCGAGGCCGAGTTGGCGCGCTACGGTCAGGGCTGGCTGATCTCGGAATTCGAATGCGCGAGCGATTGGCCGAACTGGGAAATGCATCCGCACGCGGATGAATTCGTGTACCTGCTCGTCGGCTCGGCCACACTGTACTTCGAACTGCCGACGGGGCTGCAGGCGATTCCCTTGGTCGGACGGGGTGCCGTTATCGTGCCACAGGGAATTTGGCATACTGCCAAGGTGAGCGAACCCAGCCGGATGCTGTTTGTAACTCGAGGCCATGAGACCCAGCATCGACCGGTCACCAGTGTGCCTTAGACACCAGGCTGCAACACGATTCAGGGCTTCCGCCTTCACTCTGCGCCGCGTGCCGACTTGTTCGCGGCGCTCGACAACACCTGCGCCAAAATGCGCGATCGCCATCCATTCAGGAGTACCCAGCATGCAGCATGTTGCGAAGGGTGAGTTCGAAGTACGCCTTCAGCCGCTGGACGTGGAGGGCCAGGGTGAGAGCGGCACACTCGGCCGGATGTCGATCGACAAGACGATCAGCGGCGATCTGGTCGCGACCACGCGCGGCCAGATGCTCACCGCATTCGGCGCTGTGAAGGGCTCGGCCGGCTATGTCGCCATCGAACTGGTCACCGGCACCTTGCATGGTCGGGCGGGCAGCTTTGTGCTGCAACACACCGGCAGCATGAATCGTGGAACGCCCAGCCTGTCGGTCAGCGTGGTGCCGGACTCGGGAACCGGTGAACTCGCCGGCCTCACCGGCAACTTCAACATCATCATTGCTGACGGCAGGCACAGCTACGAGTTCAGTTATGGGCTGCCGTAGCTCGGTGTCCGTGCTCGGCACGGGCGGGCCGGTGCGGGCGGCGGTGTGTCAACGCCAGACCGCCGCCTGGTTGTCTGCAACGTTGATCAGTGGGATCGGGCATCCGATCCGCTCCTGTCGATCAGGAAGCACGTCATGAACGAAGACACGGTGACCCTGTTCCGCCCGACCGGACCAGAAGAACTGCAACTGGTTCGCGACAGCGGCTTTCGCGCCTGGCCGCCGCGCCTGCCGGATCAGCCGATCTTCTATCCCGTGACCAATGAGGCCTACGCCACCCAGATTGCGCGCGACTGGAACGTCAAAGCCAGCGGCAAAGGATACGTCACCAGGTTCCAGGTGCGGCGTGCCTTCATGCAGAACTACAAGGTCGAGACGGTCGGCGGCGCCATGCACACCGAGTGGTGGATACCGGCGGAAGATCTCGAGGCACTGAATGCGAATATCGTCGGGCTGATCGAGGTTATCCAGGAATTCGGATCTTGAGGAAGGGCCTCACGAGCACAGGCGAGCCTGTGACCAACAAGCTAGAGAAGTCGCTTTTCCCACCGATGCCCCATGCTGCACCTACTTGCATGAGGCACTTGTCGCTTCCACCCTCTGGACTGAGGAAATGCCAGCTGACTTCGTGTCCATGAGGCCCGCGGACCGAGTCGCGAAATCATCAAGGTGCGGATCACGCCGTTGGGTCCACTGCGAGGAGAGGTCAGCGCTGCATCGCGAGTCTTTGGCTATGGAGAGGTATCAAGAATATGAGAACGCGCACCGTTCCCTGGAACGAAGTCGTCGACTGGTACGAACAACTCCGTCGGAAAGGGTGGCAACTCGATTCGATGTTGCAGCTGATTCGATTTCTTGCCAGTTCTGACTACGCGGCGGGTCTGTTCGCGTACACCTCGCACGATGTGCTCGGCTTGGGACGGGTGGCTGACTTCGGGGCAGGCGATGCGGAACTGCGCGTCGAATTCAATCTCGTACGCCAGGTTTTTCGATTCAGCTACTCCCAAGGTGAGAACGACCGTACGCCCTGGTCGCAGCAGTGTGGGGCAGCGGATGGTCAGCGGACCCTCGAGCATATCCTGCAGAGGCGGCTGCGCTGGTTTCATCGGGGCGAGTGAGGATCGGTCGCGCTGATACGGGCATTCCGCTCGGCAGCAGGTGCGGCGGGCGCGGATCCGAATCCAGCCGATCGCGCGGCTAGAATATCGCTACCCAATCTGGAGTTCGCGATGCTTGCTGTGCGCAGTGCCACGCCCGCTGATGCTGGACCGTTGGCGCGGATCGCCGAGGAAACCTTTCGCGCGACCTTTGCTGCCATGAATGCAGCCGAGGATATGGATCTGCACTGCCAGAGCCGGTATGGCGCCGACATCCAGGCGGCCGAGATCGAAAATCCGGGCATGCTGACCCTGCTCTGCGAGGAGGGCGGCGCGCTCGCGGGATTTGCGCAACTGAAGTGGGGTGCGGCGCCAGCCTGCGTAGCGACGGCTGCGCCCGGCGAAGTCCATCGCCTGTATGTGCGTGCACACTGGCACGGGAAAGGGGCAGCGCAGGAACTGATGCGCAGCGGCATCGAGGCCCTGACCCGGCGTGGCTGCGACGCGGTCTGGCTGGGCGTATGGGAGCGCAATCCGCGCGCAATCGCGTTCTACCGCAAGTGGGGTTTTGTCGAGGTGGGGCACCATGTGTTTCCGCTCGGACGCGATCCGCAGCGTGATGTGGTGATGATGAAGACCTTGGCGGGTACAGGGATTGTCGCGTAGACATCTGGTTTCCGATTGCGCTGAGCCGCTCGTGACGCGGGCCGCAGAGGCAGGGTGAAGTGGCCTGGCGCGATTGCTGTGCGTGCATCGTGCATCGCGCGCGTGTCGCCTAGGCTGGTCGGGTAGCGCCCGGCCGTTGGCCACTCGCAATCCAGCTCCGATCCGGAGCAGCCCAATGGACTGAGGAACGCGGCCAACGTCCTCGCCACGTCACTTCGGACAGCTGGTGTAGAGAATTTGCGATTGCCCGCTATCAGATGTGCTGAAATCCACCCAGGATTCCAGCCAGAGGTGAGTGGCAGCGATGTCGACATCCTTCATGTTTGCACCCGTCCGGGCCAGACGGCTCCAGCCTGCAAGTCGAACATGTCCCTGATCAGGTACATCGACAATCGCCTTCAACTCATTGCGCGTGACGCACTGGTTTCGCTGAGCGTTGCTGGCGTCCTGTTCATAGGGTGGGCCGATTACGCCTCCGGATACGAGATCTCGATGTCCCTGCTCTATCTCGCGCCGGTTACGGTGGCGGCTTGGTACGGGGGGCGGCGGATAGGTCTGGCTATCGCAATCCTATCCTGCTGTACCTGGTACGGCGCCGAGTTGGCCGCTGGCCGACAGTATTCACATGCCGCCATTCCGGTCTGGAACGCGCTCGTGCGATTGGGCTTCTTTGCGATTACCGCCAGGTTGATCGATGCCTTGCACACCAGTCTACGCCGGGAGCAGGCTTTGGCGCGCAGCGATGGACTGACCGGGCTTTATAGTCGACGGGCCTTCGAGGAACGCTTGCGGCACGATCTGGATCTGGCACGGCATCGCCAGAGCGCGCTGACGCTGGCTTATCTTGATCTGGATGACTTCAAGGTCATCAATGACCGTCATGGTCATGCCGAAGGTGATCGGGTGCTGCGCGCGGTTGGCAGGGTGCTGAGCAGCTTCATGCGCGATGCCGATACTGCGGGGCGGCTGGGTGGCGACGAGTTTGCGCTGGTTTTTCCGGATACCGATGCAGGGCAGGCGAGAGCAGCCATTTCGAACCTGCGCGCACGGTTGCATGCAGAGCTTGCCCGCGAAGGCCGCAGTGTGCATTGCAGTATGGGCGCGGTGACGTTTCTGAGTCCTGCCGATTCGCCGGAGTCGGCCCTGGCCGCAGCCGACGAGCTGATGTATCGGGTCAAGCGCGAGGGCAAGGGGGTGGTACGTTTCAGCGTGATAGGCGACGCCAAGCCGAGCCATACCGAGACCCGATTGCCGACCGCGCCCGATCACTGAGATTGGCGTTGCCGGGTGGCGCGAAGCGCTGCGCGTCGCTAGGCTTGGCGCATCCTGCATGGGTGGGGGCTCGGGTTTTTCATGAATGACAACGCCGACACCACGCGCAGATCCGTGCTCTGGGGCGTGTCGTCGATCGTCTGCAGTGTGCTGGCCTGCGCTGCATTCTGGTTCTGGGGCAGTTATTCCCAGGCACCCTCGGAAGAACCGTCGTGGCAGGCCGCCAAGAGGGTGTTTAGGCTTGCACAGCTGGGCTTTCCAGCGGCGGGCCTGATCTGCGTGCTGGTCTCCTGGAAATCAGCGGAGCCGCGCTGGCTGGTCGCCGCCGCCTTCATGCTGAACATGTTGCCGATGTCGGTCATAGCGATCGGTATCTGGCTGGCGACGAGTTCCTGGTAGTGCGGAGGTCGGACCGGACTCGCCTTGCCGGATATCGAGCCAATTCCGCCGCAGTGTTCATGCACGCAATACGGCGCAATGCGCTTCGCTTATTGCGCCCTGCGTTCCGGGAATGCGGTACATTTCGGCGGGCGTGGCAGGGCGGTTGGGTATCAGGATTTGCTGCGCAGCGACTGGTCTCCGGCATGGTGAATCAGGGGAGGCGTTATGGCTGAGAATCCGATGTATCACAAGGGCATGCGGCAGTTGCAGGACGTGCGCGAGACGCGGCCGCTGGCTGACCGACTGGAACAGGTGATCGTAAGAACCGCGTTCACCGACGAGGACCGTGCCTTCATCCAGCGCTGCCCGATGTTCTTCATTGCGACGGCGGATGATCAGGGTTTTCCGGATTGTTCGTACAAGGGCGGCCTGCCCGGTTTTGTGCGCGTGCTCGACGAACACACGCTGGCCATTCCCGATTACGATGGCAATGGCATGTATCGAACCTGGGGCAATGTGCTTGTCAATCCCAGGGTCGGTCTGCTGTTCGTGGATTTCCAGAACCCGAAGCGGCTGCGCGTGAACGGTACCGCCGCGGTCGGCGTGGATGATCCCCTGCGTGCGGAGTACGAAGGCTCGGTGATGATCATCAGGATCACCGCGACCAGGATATTCCCCAATTGCCCGCGCTATCTGCATCCGATGCAACTGGTCGAGCACTCGGCGCATGCGCCGCGGCCGGACTACACACCGCCGGTGCCGGCCTGGAAATCCTTCGAGGCGTTCCGCGATGCGCTGCCGCCGCGTGACCGGACCAGCGACGAACCGGGATGAGTGCGTTGACGATGCGGATCGAGCCAGGTGAGGGAACTCCGAGAGGAGTGTTCCGGTGACGCGATGGCGGCTGATGCTGATCGTTCTCGTCACGGCGGTGGCGACTGTTGCGGCCACCCTGTTGTCCATCGAGATCTTCGCCGACGAAGGCGCTGTCGAGGGAGCATCAATCGCGACAATGAATTCAACCGTGCTGGGCGAGCAGCGCGAATATCTGGTGCATCTGCCGGAAGGCCATGACGCCAACGCGACCACGCGCTTCCCGGTCTTGTATGTGCTGGACGGTGGCTCGCAGTCGGGCCACACGGCGCACGCCGCGGCGATGCTGGCACGCGTGGGTCTGGTGCCGCCGATGATCGTCGTCGGGGTGCCCAGCATCGACGGAGAAACCCGAAATCGCGACTACACACCGCCCGACATGCGGCTCGATACCGACGTAGCGGACGGTCCCATGGGTGCCGCTGACCGCTTCCTTGCGCACCTGGAAACCGAACTCATCCCTGCGATCGAACGTCAGTATCGGACCAGTCGCCCACGCATGCTGACGGGCTGGTCGCGCGGCGGGCTCTTCGCTGTCTATTCGCAGATCGCGGCGCCCGCGCTGTTCGACGCACGCTTTGCCCATAGCCCAGCGCTGTGGCGCGAGGACAGTCGCATCGTGGGACAACTTGAACGCGCCGTCACCACGTCCACGTCAAGTCCGACATTCCTGTTTCTCAGCCTGGGTGCGCGTGAAAACGAAAAGATGAGTGCAGCGTTTCGCGATGCCCAGTCCATGCTTGAGCGCAGCGCATCGCCGGACGTCCGATGGCGGGCTTACCTGAGTCCGGAAGGCGAACACGATACCAATCCGCACATCGCCACACCGGTCGGTCTCTGTGCCACGTTCAACCCGGAGCGCGCCTGCGGTTTGGGCAGCGCAGCAGACGCCAGCGCGTCATGGTAGTCGCGAGACCAGGGATGCGCATCGCTGCGCTCGGCGCAGCTTGGGAGGGCGCAAGCAATACGGCGCAATGCGCTGCGCTTATTGCGCCCTACGATTTCTGGCATGCCCTGGCTCGTATCACTGGACCTCGCAATGATTGCCGCTACCCACTGTGCACGCTTCAATCCGCTGATCCGACCCTATCTGGTCTTGCAGATCGCCTGTGTTCCGGTCCTCATGATCGTGGGAATCCCATCGGCCATCATGGGGTTGCTGGGGACCGGCCGATGTGGGTCAAGCTTGAGCATTTCCCACAAATCCAGCTCGTAGATTCGGCATGTGCGACGCGTCTTATGAATGACCGCCCTGCGTTCGGATTCGGCGACCAGCAATTCAGTTGCCGCAGCTTCCAGTCGACAAGGCGCCAAGAAGCGAGGGGCCGGTGCGTGGGTTGTCCTGGCTGAACTTCAATGACTGAGTGCAGTGGCGGCGAGTCGGTCCACGCGGCAATCGAAGCAGCAAAACACGCCGTGGCATGAAGCATCAGCAAGGTCGCCAGGCGAGCACCAGCGCGCGTCAGGAAGCCTCCAAAGCCGACCCCAAATCGAGATCCTGGACGGAGTGCTCGACCCATGAAGCCAGCGATCCAGGCAACGCCCAGCGCCGTCCCGCTTGCATTGGGTCCAGCACGGAGCGCAAGCACTCCCGCAACCGTTGGGTCGCGCGCAGGGCAGGATTCCCGTCTCTGTTCGGCGACAAGGAGGAGACCACCTCGCAACGGTTGGCCTGCCGCGCCCTGGCAACGCTTCACGGCACGCCTCGCGACGTACCGTGCATGAACGCGGGAGCAGGGAGGATCGCCTCTCCTTCGGTTGGCAGGGCGCCAACCACTGAATTTTCGCCAATTTCGCCCGCGCCCTTACTCAAAGCCATCCCGAAACTGCGGCATCAATTCCAATTCGGTGGCATTGATGATGCTGCGCTTCGCATTGTCGGCATCGTCATAAGCCTGCAGGAGTCCGATCAGGCGCACGTTGCTGGCGTTCACGCCAGCCGGCAGTTGCATGCCGAACGTGTGGTTGTAGGTTTCACCGGCGAACACGATAGGTGCCACCGAATTGGACAGCCCCCAGGGACCGGCGAGCATCACGCGAACTACGCCATCGTGGCGGAAATTCACGATCGGGTTGCCGGCACCAAAGTATGGGTGCCCGGCTACCGTATTGTAATAATTGGTCTGGTTATAGCCGCTCGCGCCATAAACGGCGTCTTCTACTACCCACAGATTGAGCCGCTGATCGCCGCTCGCATTCCCAGCAAAAGCCGCGCGTACGGTCGCGGAAAGCTGTCTCGTCTGCGGGTTGTAACTGACGCCTTGCAGCGAGACTTCGACTGGAACGATCTGATCAAGTCGCGCATCCACCTTTGCCGGCCAGCCATTGCGGTTCACCTCCACCACGGATGCGCCTTCAAATTTCACGCGGTCGACCGTGCCCGAGGGGTAACCGCTAACGTAAGCCGCCTGCAGCGGCGCGGCATCGGCAATCGTCATGGCATCGCTGTTGTGCACTGAAACCGCAATGACGTTGGGCGACGATGCGCGCAACTGATTCCAGTAGACCGTGGCGTCTGGGCAGAATTGGCACCAGGTTCCGGTGTGCTGTTCAAGCACGACCTTTTTCACAGGTAGCGATGTCAGCACATGCACCGTGCCAGATGCGTTGTCGTTCGTGGCGTTCAAGTCCGTCTGTCCATTCACAGAGGTAATGCCAAGGTCAACGGCAAAGTCTCCCGGCGCCGCAAAGGTATGTTGCACAGGGTGAGTGATTTCAGCGGTTTGACCGACTGCAAGCGACAAGCCGCCGATGGTCGCGTTCTGCCAAACGCCATTCGCAACGCGATAGCGCAGGCCAATCGAGGCAGCCGGGGTGCCGCCGCGATTGGTCACTTCGGCGCGAATCTGCTGCGGACCCGGAACCACGTATTCCGGCGATGAAAGCCGCCTCAGTTCGACATCCCGCGCCACCAGGGTTTCGATCAGGACGTCGTCGACCGCCATACCATCAGCCCATCCGCCGTTATCGTTATGGCGAAACGCAAACTTGACGTTGGACATTCCGGCGTAGGCCGAAACCAGCACGTTGCCTTCCGTCCAACCCCCGGCAGGCGCCAAGGTCTGCAGATTGATCCAGTTGCTGCCACCGTCGGTGCTTGCTTCTACGTGTGTCGTGGAACCATAAATATTCGGGCCGACGTATTGAAACTTCAGCAAGATGGCCTGGCCTGAATAGGTTGAGAGGTTCAGCTGTGGCGTGATCAACCGATCGCGGTCGGCGGAGTTGCTCTGGCCGGCCCCATCGTCATTCGAAGCGGCATAACGGGTGTGCGCCGGGACAAGAAAAAATTCGCTGCCGAGGTCGGTTCCAAACGCGAACCCGACCGATAGCGGGTTATGGGTACGTGTCCAGCCACTCGGGGGCGAGCCGACTTCGAAGTCCTGGGCAAGGATCTGAACGGCTTGGCTCGACGAGCAAAACAGAGCCAGCAGCAGCGTGAAAACGAGGATGAATGGGCGACGACTCATGGCGGACTCCGGTTGGGTATGCGTGGGAACGAGAAATGCGCAGCGAACCGGACATTGGCTCTTCGCTGTGACCACGAGCCCGCCTGTCGTCCCGATTCGCCTACGACGAGTATTGCGCGCAACCGACTGATGGGCGACCAAATCCCCTCATGAAGAGGTCGGAGAAAGGCCCCGCAAAACCGAGAACCCGGACGCCGAAAACCTGGGCAGCCAACCATTGCGGTATCTCCCAGCCGGTCGCGCATGCCTCCGCTGACTTCACCCGCCCAGCTGGTCATCGTGGGAACCAAGATATGCCCCGCTCTTCACGCGCTCCGCCCGACGCGTCCGAGCTCAAGCACCACGTTCCGCGTCTTGGGCGAACTGCTGTCCCCTGTGATGAGGATCACCGCAGCGGTCGTTCTTTTCGCCATGGTCGGAAGGGGGGGCTACTCACACCCTGTCTGGTGTCGCTTCGGTCAGCAGCTCGGCCTGCGCGCCGCTTCACCGTCGCGCAGGAGCCAGTCCGAGCTGCTCGGACTGCTCGGCTTCAGCGACCGACAGGTTCGCGCCGGTAAATGCTGCGCAATTTGCCAACCGATTCCGACCACGCAGCGCTGCCTGGGCCGCAACCCCAGCCAATGGCAGAATCACGTCCTCGGCACTTGCATGGCGGTAAATGAGATCGCAGCGAGAGTAGAGCGTCCATGGTCAGCTACTGCCGAATTTTTGGGCTGGACCCGCTGCACTACCCGCACTGAGCAGCATTTCGTGTGAAGCCCAGACAAGAAGTCGCGACCAGTTGTGCTCGGTGCGAGGTGCGAGTTCGCCGCCATTGGCGGCGATCAGGGCGCCCAGCAGTGCGGTGCAGACCACTCGATAGTGCATCGGTTTGGCGCCGTAGCCGCGGTGTGCTGCGCCCATCGCTCGAAGAGTGGAACTCAACGACTGTGGATCGTCGAGACCGCCGACGAGCACGGTCAGCATCTGTGCCAGCTTTACTTGCTGCGCCTGCATATCCGTGCTGAACAGAGCGCGCAGGCCTGGCGCCGCGTCAAAGACGCGCTTGTAGAAGGATTCCGCGAACTGTTCGGGGCGGGCGATGATGGGAGCTACCATGGCGCGCATGAGGCCAAGCTCGTCAGCCTGGAGCGCCTCGAAGTTGCTGATTGCCACGTCGCTCATGTTGGGTTCCCGGGAGTCTCGTCAACTCTGGGAACGAGATGCAAAGGGGAAACCGGACATTGCATTGCCGGGCTTTGACCGGGCTTGCGGATGCAGACGCGTCGACGTCAGAATTCCGCTACATAAACCCAAATTGAGTCCATCATGTCGGAGCGCCCCGCAATCACGACCCTTTTGGATTCCATGGCCCGCGGCGACAGTGACGCCCAGGGCAAGCTCTACGAACTGGTCTATGACGAACTGAAGCGTATCGCGCGCAGCACGATTCGAAAATCTGCCGGTTCACTGACCTTGAATCCCAGCACCCTGGTGCACGAGGCCTACCTGAGACTCTCTGCAAGCAGCGGGGGCGATCTCAACGACAGTAACCATTTCTACTCACTGTTGGCGCGGGCAATGCGTCAGGTGATCATCGATGCCGGGCGGGCGCGGGCGACAGGCAAGCGCGGCGAAGGTGTAGTGCGCGTTGAATTGACTGAGGCGCTCGCCGCGCAGGATCAATCGCTGGAACATTTGCTTTTCGTCGATCAGTCACTGCGAGAACTGGAGGCGGTCGACGTTCAGCTTGCCGAGCTGGTGGAGTTGCACTTTTTCGGCGGTATGGCTTTCGTCGATATCGCCAGACTACGAGGGGTTAACGAACGCACGATCCGTCGCCATTGGGACACTGCTCGGGCATTCCTTCTCGCGCACATGCCCGGCGCCAGCTGAGACGATGGACGCCAAACGCTGGCCCGAGGTGCGACGGCGCTTCGAAGCGCTGCTCGACCTGGACGGTGAAGCCCGTATGGCAGAGTTGGCGCTCGTTGCCGATCCCGACACGCGGAACGATCTGGAGCGCTTGCTGGCGCGCCACAACGCTGATGCCGATGCCGCCTGGGTAGATCGACCGGCAGCTCAGTTGATCGGCCCGGTCTTGGCTGGCGGCATGCACGAGCGTGATTGGGACCGCGAGCAGATCGGCCGCCGTGTCGGGGCCTATCAACTGGAAGATTTGCTCGGCGTAGGTGGCATGGGCTCGGTGTACCGGGCGCGCCGGATCGAAGGAAGCTTCGAACAGACAGTGGCCATCAAGCTCGTGCTCAGCGCTCACTCCGGTTTGCACGAGCGCTTCCGGCAAGAGCAGGAAATTCTTGCCGGGCTCAGGCACCCGCTGATTGCCCAATTGATCGATGGTGGTGAAACCGCGGACGGCATTCCTTTTCTGACGATGGAGTTCGTTGATGGCGTGCCGGTAAGCGAACACTGTCGCGATGCACTGCCGGATCTTGCCGGACGTCTGCGCCTGCTGACGAAGATCGCAGCCGCGCTCTCGCATGCACACCGAAATCTGGTGATACACCGTGACATCAAGCCCAGCAATATTTTGGTGACGCGCGCCGAAGGACGTCCCAAGTTGCTGGATTTTGGCATCGCAAAACTGGTAGGGGAAGACCAGCAGCGCGGGTTGACCCAGCAGCACTTCGGCCCGATGACACCAGCGTATGCGGCGCCCGAGCAATTTCGCGGCGAGCGCGTCTCGGTGGCAACCGATGTGTACCAGTTTGGTGTTCTGATGTATCGGCTGATTGCAGGTCGACTGCCCTATGAGGCCAGTGTCGATGATCCGATGGGTTGGGCTGGCGCGGTGCTAGAACAGACGCCGATCAGCCTGGCGCAGGCCGTGCTCAGCGTGCGGCGGGATGCTCTGGCGGGAGCAGCCGACGATGCCGTGCGCAATGCTCCGCGCGAATTTGGTCGTGATCTCGACGTCATCCTGCGCACGGCGCTCGCCAAGAAGCCCGAACATCGCTATGGCAGCATGGACGCGCTGATCGCCGATATCGAAGCCTACCTTAGTGGTCGCCCAGTGCAGGCGAGACATGGGGGCGCGATGTACCAGCTCGGTCGCTTTGTTTCACGGCATCGGTGGTCAGTCAGCTTGGGATCCGTGGCGATCATGGGTTTGATCGCGCTGACCATTATTTCCTGGACTCAGTACCGACGCGCGCTATTGGACGCGGAACGCGCGCGACTCTCCGCGCAGTTCATGGATGAAGTCCTGCGTGCCGCCGATCCGCTGCTTGGCAAAGGCGGCAGAGGCACTGCGATGGAACTGCTGGATGTCGCTGCGGAGGCGATGGATCGCCGGCTGGCGAGCCACCCGGAGCTGCGCAATCCGACGGCGCTGTTGATTGCCAATGCCTATACCAATATGGGACAGATCGCCCGCGCATATCCAATTTATGAGAAAGCGATTGATGAAATCCGCCGCGTCCCGCTCGATCCATTGAGCCAAGCCTATGCCTTTGAGCGCGCCGCGCATGCGGCACAACGCAATGGCCAGTTGAGCTTGAGTCGGGCCTGGTTGGCCGAGCTGGAACCCATGCTGGTCGGAGACTCCCTCGAGATCGTCCGAATAAGAGACGGCATGCTGCATACGCGCTGGTTGATTGCGCGGGACGCCGGCGCCAGCGCGCAGGCCCTGCAGTTCGCCGAGTATGGCCTCGACAACTTGAGGCTTCATCAGAACAAGCTTCGCGACCGCTGGCAGGCGGCGCTGGCGCGACGCGGCACCTGCCTGACCGATCTTGGTCGGTTCGAAGAGGGCGGTCGAGATCTCCGGGCAGCCTACGAATTGGCGCTCGAGTTGTTCGGTCCTGAGCACGGCCGCAGCCTGATTTCCCGCATGACCCTCGGCTGGCACTACACGGCCTCCGGAGATCCTTCGCGTGGTCTCGCCGAATTGGAGCCAGCGGCCGAATCGGTGCTGCGCGTCTACGGTGCCAGCAGCCAGGCGTACGGACAGAATCTGCACAATCGAGGCAATGCCTATCTCGGACTCGGCCAGATCGATCGCGCCATCGAGTCCTATTCCGGGGCCGCCGACGCCTACCGTGCTTCCACTTCCGGCAAGGCTCCTCAAGTGGGTTGGGCCTTGATCAACGTCGCCAGCCTTCAGCTGGCGCAGGGCCGGCTTGAAGAGGCACGTGAGACCTACTTGGAAGTGGAAAGGATCTGGAGAGATGCGCTTGCCAAAGACGCGCCGATCCGTGCCGACCTGAATTTTTCTTTGGGACAGATTGAGCTGCGATTGGGCAATTTTCAGTCGGCCTCGGACTATGTCGAGCGCGCGGTCACCCTATACCGTCGGCGCAGGCCCGACGCACTCGAACTCGCCAAAGCACTGGCTCTGTCCGCTGAGGTGAAGCAGGCGTTAGCGCTCAATCAGGATGCAATGGGATTTTACGATCAGGCGATCGCGATGCTGGAGCGCCTGGATACCAGTGGTGCCGATCCCGAACTTGAGACGCATCGGCATGCCTGGCGCGAGGCGCGCCAGAAGCTGCCGGTTCGCTAGTGGCCCCCGTTCCAAGTGGCGTTCGCCGCCAGCTGCGGATTGCCCGGGGGTATCGTTCGCCTACCCACTCCGAACCTGAATCCCCTTTTTATCCTGATGAATGGTGTCCAAGGAATCCCTCTCAGCCTTGGTGCCCGTGAGAACGAAAAGATGAGCGCGGCGTTTCGCGATGCCCAGTCCATGCTTGAGCGCAGCGCATCGACGGACGTCCCATGGCGGGCACACTTGAGTCCGGAAGGCGAACACCAAACCAATCCGCACATCGCCACACCGGTCGGTCTCTGTGCCATGTTCAACCCCGAGCGCGCCTGCAGCCCGGGCAGCGCAGCAGACGCCAGCGCGCCACGGTAGTCGCGAGACCAGGGATGCGCATCGCTGCGCTCGGCGCACCTTGGGAGGGGGCAAGCAATACGGCGCAATGCGCTGCGCTTATTGCGCCCTTCTATGAGCAATTGCTTGTCAAGTACCCGTGCGTTGTTTTTGTCTTGGTTGCTGCTCTGTCTGTTGCTCCTCCCGTGGATGCCGCTCTT
>JALHNO010000026.1:6325-61860 GCA_022843465.1 Pseudomonadota bacterium
AGCGTGGCGCCTTCGACATGCGTTAACGCGCATGTCGAGCCACGCTGAACGCCGCGCAGGACGCGCGGCCGGATCGCTGCACCAGGGATGGGTCGGTGCTTCGCGATCGCATCCTTGAAACAAACCCCCAGCCCAAAGCGGGGGGTTTTGCGTTAAGCCTGCAACAGGTCATCGCCAAGGGTGAAGCGTGGCGCCTTCGACATGCGTTAACGCGCAGGTCGAGCCACGCTGAACGCCGCGCAGGACGCGCGGCCGGATCGCTGCACCAGGGATGGGTCGGTGCTTCGCGATCGCATCCTTGAAACAAACCCCCAGCCCAAAGCTGGGGGTTTTGCCTCACCCAGCCGCCAGTCAGGTCGCCAGATTGATCCAGGTTGCCTTCACGTCTCTCGATCTTTCCAATGCCCAAGGCGCGGCAATGACTATGCACCACCATGCGACTGTGGGGAAGCGCATGCCAGGGAGGGCTTGGCCGAGCCTCTCGAGGCTGTCGAATTCGCGCCGATTCTGCTTGTCCAGATTGCCGATCGTTCGCGTCCAATTCGCTGCGGACAAGCTCACGCTCAGCGCTGCCCTAGCTGCGGGGTTTTCCCTGGACGTGGTCTGCGTGCAACTCGAGCACGAAGCAGGAACCGTCTCCGGTGTCGTGCGCGGTTACCGTGCCCCCGTGCTCCTCTGCGATTTTCCTGACCGTGGCCAGTCCGAGCCCGCTGCCCTTGGGTTTGGTGGTGTTGTAGGGCTGGAACCAGCGGTCATCGAACCCATCCGGGAGTCCGCTTCCATAATCACGTATTGAGAGGCGAACCTGAGCCCCAGATTCCTCAAGGATAACGCTGACACGCGCGGGTGACTGCGGGGCAGATGCCTCGATCGCGTTCGTCACCAGGTTGATAATGGCCTGCCGAAGTCTTTCCCGGTGGCCGGCAATGAGAACCGGTTGCGATGGACACGCTCGCTCAAAAGCACATTGGCCACTCTCTTCATAGAGCGTCATGATTTCTTCGAGCAGTTTGCCGATGTCAAAGACCTGGCGCTCACCGGTGCTTGGCCGCGTGTAGTCACCGAATGCGTTGACGATTCGCTTGAGCGCCTCGACCTGGGCGACGATGGTATGGGTTGCACGGTCGAGCACCTCTGCGTCGGTGTCGCTCATCTTTCCCAGGTATTTGTGGCGCAAGCGCTCCGCCGCAAGTTGTATCGGCGTCAGAGGATTCTTGATCTCGTGCGCCAAACGCTTGGCAACTTCCGCCCAGGCCGCTTCTCGCTGACTGTGTGCGATGACTGCAGCGTCGTCGAATACCGCGACAAACCTCGGTTCCAGATCGGAGGCAATGCGAGTTCCCCGGACCAGCAAAGCGCGTGCGGGCTCGCCATGCAGGAACACCTCTTCACGCCACTGTGTGGGTGCGGCATTCGCACGCGATTGGAACCATTGCACGAGCGGAGCTGCTCTTGGAAACCGCTCAGCGGCATCAACCAGGGAACACTGGACAAATCGCTCCGTGATGTCGATGTCGAGAAGGCTGTACGCCGCGGGGTTTGCCGAGAGGATCCGCTCAGCTGTAAAGCTGATCACGCCGGCACTGAGGCGCTCGAGCACGGCGCGCAAATCGGCACGGCTCTCCTCGATCTCGCTTCTGGTTGCTGCTTCGCGCCGTTCCGCCGCCAACAGTTCGAGCGACATCCGGTTGAAGCTGCTGGTCAGAAAGCCGATTTCGTCGTGACTCAGCACCGGCAACGTACTGCCATATCGCCCCAGGGCGATCTCGCCAGTTGCGTGGGACAGATCGGTGATGGGCTGGATCAATCGACGGGTAACGGCAAATGCTGTGTAAAGCGAGCCGAGCAGGGCAAGCAGGCTGACCAGACCAAGGATCAGCACGAAGGTCGTCTTCATGGCCGCACGCTGGTAGCGCAACTGGGCATAGTCGACAGCTGTGCGCTCAAGAAGATCGACACTGGGCGCCACATTGGCCGGCAGTGGCATGATGGTCTGCACGATCCCGGAAGTGGCTGTCCGATGAAGAACGCGCCACACCAGCACATCATTGATGCGCTCCGATCCGGCCAACTGCCCCGCTTCACGAACGCGCAGGCGTTCGGCATCGGTAGGTGCCGGCGGGAGCACGATCGAACTGGTGTTGAAGGCGATTGCCTGCAGATTGCCGGTGTCGTCGTATACGCTGACGAAGACCGGATCACCCATGTCCTGTATCAGATCGTCAAGCACGACCTGTGGGTCGGCACCTGTGGCGAACTGCGCACTGGAAGCAATTGACGCGCCGATGTCGCGGGCGCGTCGTTCGAACGAACTAAGGACCGCTCGACCAAGGTCTTCGGCATGTTGCTGCGATGCTGCGACATCAGCACGGAACCAGGAATCGATCCCTGCGTCTACGAATCGCATTGCAAATGCCGAAACCAGCAAGGTGGGTGGAATCGACAATACACAAATCAACAGGGCGAAACGGGCATTGAGACGGCTGCCCACTTTCCTGTGCTTCCAGTCGCGGACAAGAGCCAGAGTTTCCCGGAGGACAGCCGCGACCAGTATCAGGATCGCGATGGCGGCTACAGCAAACAGCCACACATAGCCGCGCCCCAACTGGCTTTGCGCGCTCTCAGCGTCTGCGGCGAGCCAGAGCGCCGAGATCAGCAGCAGCAGACCCGCTGAAAGGGGGGCGAGGGTCAGCAGGAAGCGCTTCATCGAATCGACTGCCAGAGGGCGGCTTCCACCTTGATGCGCCATCCCGGCTCGAGCAGCGCAGGGAGGCGCATGGGCGCCGGGAGCGCTGCCGGGTCAATCCGGAGACGAAGCTCGCCAGACACTGCAACGTCGCTGTTCAATTGAACACGAAAGCGGTCCAGCGCAGCCAGCAGCTGTACCCGACTGGAGAAAAAGCGGGGTTGGCTGTCCTCGATCAGCAACTGGTAGCGACGCATCAGCGGCAAGTAGCTCAGCTGCCACCGCACCGGCTGTGGGCGACCCTGGTCCGGACGGATATCAAACTCGAGCACGATCGGGATTCCATGGTCGAGTGCATCAAGTGCGATGGCCGAAAGCTTGATGTCGAGATTGGCCTCGAGCATGCGTGTGTCGGGATCAAATACCGCTTCCGAGATATGCGCTTCGCTGGACGCCCCCGTGCAGCCAGAAAGCATGAGCAACGCGGCAAACAGGCTACAGGCAACGACAATCGCCAATGTCGGCGGAGAATCGGCCTTGTCAGGCCGACTTTTCGAGGACTGCGTAGAAAAAACCATCGGCGTCTGCATTGCCAGGCAAATTCTGCCGGCCGGCGCCCGCTTCCTGGCCGAACCAAAGCGCCGGTATCGCGCCTGCGCGGGCATCAGGGTGTCGGGACAGGAAGGCGGAAATCTGATGCTGGTTTTCATCTTTGAGGACCGAGCAGGTCGCATAGACTAGCCGCCCGCCAGATCGCAGCAAAGGCCATAACGCGTCGAGCAGCCGCGACTGCTGTCCGACCATCCCAGAGATATCGGATGCACGTCGAAGCAGGCGGATGTCGGGATGTCGCCGGATCACTCCCGTGCCGGAGCAGGGCGCGTCGATCAGGATGCGGTCAAACGCCACGCCGTTCCACCACGCCGAGGTGTCTGCGGCATCCGCCTGCTTGAGTGTCGGTCGCAGGCCCAGTCGCTTCAGTGCATCGCGGGTTCGCTCCAGACGCCTGCCGTCACTGTCGAGGCCAAGCAGATAATCCAGATCAGGTGCGCGCTCGGCAATATGTGCGAGCTTGCCACCGGGAGCAGTGCAGGCATCGAGCACCCGAAGGCCAGGCACGAGGTCAAGCAATTCCACCGCAAGTTGCGCTGCCACGTCCTGCACACTGAAATTGCCCTGCTCCCAACCAGGCAGGCAAGTGACATCACCTGCATCAGGCGCCTCGATCGCATCAGGCAAGATCGCGTGTCGGCGCGCCGCAACGCCTGCAGCCTGCAATGACTGGCACAAATCGGAAGAAGTCTGGCGCAGCCGATTGCAGCGCAGCCAGGTCGGGCCGCGGACATTCCCTGCCGCCAGGATGGCCGGATACTCTTCCGGCCAGTCCTTCTGCAATCGCTCGATCAGCCACCGGGGATGATCGTACTGGCACTCAGGCCGCAGCAATGCATCGTCATACAGCTTCGACCCGGCGCGTTGCGCGCTACGCAGAACGGCGTTTACCAGTTTTGCGTACTGGGACTTGCCAAGCGCCCTGGCGGCTTCGACACTGGCGTCGACCACGGCATAGGGTGCATCGATGCCCTGATCCAATTGCATCAGACCGAGCAGGAGAAGCGCTTCAACCTCGCGTGCCGTGGCGGGAAGCGGGTTTTCGAGCAGGGACTGCAACGCCGCTTCGCGTCGATAGATCGTGCGTAGGGTTTCAAAGATCAGCAATCGCAGCAGGGCACGATCACGTGGATCAGCAAGCCGCGCATCAGCTTCGGGAATCCCATCGGAAAGTGAAGACCGCCCTGACCGCACCGCGGCGAGCAGCCGGGCCGCTACCGCCCTGACCGGGATTGCGGCGCGTCCCACCGTAGAACTCATGCGGGCGCCCGCAGTTCGGGTCGCGCATTCAGATAGTCCAGTGCGCTTACTGTTCGACCACCCGAGCGCTGTAGCCGCAGGATGCGCAGTGCGCCGTCGGCGCATGCGAGATCAAGGCCATCGCGTCCCGCTGCCAGAAGGGTTCCCGCAGGCTTGCCGTGCGGACCGGGCAGCACAGTCGCCGAATGCACCCTGACGCGCTCTCCGGCAATCACTGTCTCGGCAATGGGCCAGGGTTGAAACGCACGGATCTTGCGTTCCAGTTCTGCTGCGCTGGCGCAGAGATCGAGCACTGCCTCGGCCTTGTCGATCTTGGCAGCGTAGGTGATTCCCTCCGAAGCCTGCGGCCTGGCGGGCGGCAGGGTCCCGTCGCCGAGGCGCTGGAGGCCTTCGGACAGCACCTCGCCTCCCAGGAGCGAAAGTCGGTCGTGCAAGCTGCCACCGGTGTCGTCCTGCAGAATGGCGGTCCGCCGGCTGAGCAGGACGGGCCCGGTGTCCAGACCCTTCTCCATTTGCATCAGATCCACCCCAGTCTTGGAATCACCGGCAAGCAGGGCGCGCTGGATCGGTGCTGCGCCGCGCCAACGTGGGAGCGCAGAGGCGTGCACGTTCCAGCAGCCGAGACGCGGGATCGCCAACACCTGCGAGGTCAGAATGAGGCCATAGGCGACCACGATCAGAAGGTCGGCTCGCAGGTGCTGCAACTCGCGCCGCGCGGCCGGATCGCGCAGCGTTTCGGGTTGGAAGATCGGCAGGCCAGCCGCTGAAGCACGCACCCGCACCGGCGATCCGGTCACGGACTGGCCGCGACCACTGCGCCGGTCCGGTTGCGTGTAGACGCCGACCAGATCGTGCCCGCTCGCCCGCACCGCTTCGAAACAGGGCAAGGCGAATTCCGGCGTACCGGCAAACACCAGCCGGAGTCTGGCGGGCTGCTGCAGTGGGCTCAAAGACTGTGCTCGCGCGACTCGCTCTCGACTCGGCCGCGGCGGTTCTTTTCAAGCTTCTTGCGCACCATGTCGCGCTTCAGTGGCGACAGATAGTCGACGAATACCTTCCCGGCAAGATGATCCATCTCATGCTGGATGCAGATCGCCAGCAGGCCGTCGGCCTCGAGCTCGAACGACTCGCCACGGCGATTCAGCGCCTGCACCCTGATCTGGTTGGCGCGGGTCACATCGGCGTAGATCCCCGGGACAGAGAGGCAGCCTTCCTGGTACACCTGCTCGCCGTCGCGCTGGAGAATACGCGGGTTGATGAAGACCATGGGCTGATTCTTGTCTTCCGACACGTCCAGAACCAGCAACTGGCGGTGAACGTCGACCTGGGTTGCAGCCAGGCCGATTCCTGGCGCCTCGTACATCGTCTCAAACATGTCATCAATGAGCCGGGCCAGGCCGTTGTCGAAATGCTCCACCGGCACCGCGATGGTCCGCAGCCGGGGGTCTGGAAACTCTAGAATCGTGAGCTTGGGCATGGAAATCTCCTCAGGACTGCAAGATGCTGGCATTCTGTCCATCTTTCAAGCACTTTGCGACCAACCCGGCAGTATGGCGGGCCGGACGGCCTGGAGCTAGAAAAAAAGCGTATCCAGCCTCATTCTCACTGTCCGAATTTTGGGTTACACTCGATCCAGTCCTCGGCAAATCAGGACCTTAGCCGCCATGCTTAAACGAATGCTTGCAGTTGTAGCCGGAGCGCTCTTTGCTGCTTCGGGTTTTTCCGCTGAGCCTCAACTGCGTGATGACCACCCACAGACCTATACGGTGGTGCGTGGCGATACGCTTTGGGATATTTCCGCGCGCTTCCTGAAGAGCCCCTGGCTGTGGCCAGAAATCTGGCAGGCCAATAGCCAGATCGAAAACCCGCACCTGATCTATCCCGGGGACGTGATCAGTCTGGTCTACATTGATGGTCAGCCCAGGCTGATCCGCGGTGGCCGCCCAGATGTCGTCAAGCTGGAACCACGGGCACGATCCAGTGGCCCGCGTGATGCCATTACAACCATTCCACTGAATGAAATCAGGCCGTTTCTGGACAAGACACGGGTGCTGAACTCCTCCGATGCGCGGGATCTTCCGTATGTGGTGTCCGCAGAGGAAAGCCGGCTGTATTCGGCACCAGGACACGTCGTCTACGTACGCGGCTTGAACGCGCGGCCTGGCGATCAGGTCGACATCGTGCGCCCGACTGTCGTGTTCCGCGAAGTACCCGCTGGATTCATCTGGGGCAGATCGGAGCGGAAGTACGAGAAAAAGCCGTTCCAGGGCGTGCGCCAGGTCACTTTCTCCAGCCTGTGGCAGGAAGCGGCGGACAAGTGGCCGTCCAGCAAGCACGTCGACGTACTCGGTCATGAGGTCATGTTCATCGCACGTGGCCGCGTGGTGCGCGATGGTGATCCGAGTACGGTCGCGCTGCTTTCGTCCGAGCTGGAGGTCGCCAAGGGTGACCTGATCGTTCCGGTCGACAGCAATCCGTACGACGCCAGCTACATGCCACGTGCGCCAGATACCGTGCCCGACAACATGCGTGTGCTCGCGGTTGCTGACGCCGAACGCTATAGCGGCCCGATGCGTGTGGTCGCCCTGTCGCGCGGTGCCCGCGATGGAGTTTCCAATGGGCAGGTCTATTCGATTTTCCAGCAAGGCGAACACCTGCGGGACAACGTCAAGTATGCCAAGGAAGACCTTCGAACCACGTTCTCCGACCGCAAGGCGATGACGACGATGCCCGATGAGTTCCTCGGACACGTCATGATTTTCCGCGCCTTCGAGAAGGTCAGCTATGGCCTGATCCTGGACGGCATCCGGCCGGTACAGGTAAACGACGTCATCCGCGCGCCTCAATCGCACTGAGACGAAGGCTATCGTCGAAAAACGCGGCCGTTGGCCGCGTTTTTCGTTGCAGACCCACAGATTGCGAGAATTCCCAGCCGAAATTGGGTTGGACTTGATGGCCCCCGTCCCGGCCAGCAGAGATGATGGCTCGCCCCTTTGGAGCGAGCATGGAAGATCTGGAACACTGGTTGGTCTGGCTGCGCGCGCCCGGCGTCGGTCCGGCGCGGATTCGCCGCGCGCTGCTGCGCCATGGTGGGTTGGCAGAGGCCCAGCGTGCCGGGCCGGCCGCCTGGCACGATATCGGAATAAGCGATAACGGCGTGTTCTGGTTGAAGTTGCCGGATCGGGCCAGGATCGAGCGCGATCTGCGCTGGCTGCAACAGGAAAATTGCGCTCTGCTGACCTGTACGAGCCCGGATTTTCCGTCACTGCTGGCGGCGATCCCGGCAGCGCCCGCAGCCGTCTTTGTGCACGGCGATCCTGGCAGTCTGTGGCAGCCGCAGATTGCGGTGGTCGGCAGCCGCAATGCCTCGGCGGGAGGTCTGGCATTGGCGCGCGACTTCGCAGCGACCTTGGCGCGCTCGGGATTCAGCGTCACCAGTGGCATGGCCGATGGTATCGACGGAGCCGCCCACCAGGCAGCGCTGGACGCGGGTGGCCAGAGCATTGCGGTACTTGGTACCGGCGTCGATCTGGTCTATCCGCGCAAGCACCATCGACTCGCGCAGCGATTGCTTGCGCAGGGCGCTCTCGTGTCCGAATTTCCGCTCGGTACCGAAGGCGTCGCCGAAAATTTCCCGCGCCGGAACCGGATCATCGCCGGACTGAGTCTGGGCACCCTGGTCATTGAGGCCGGTCTGCAGTCAGGCTCGCTGATCACCGCCCGGCTGGCGGCAGAGCAGGGACGCGAGGTGTTTGCGGTACCGGGCTCGGTGCACAATCCGATGGCCAGGGGATGCCATCGGCTCATCCGCCAGGGTGCCAAACTGGTCGAGACAGCAGCGGATGTTGTTGAGGAGCTGGGACCGATGGCCAATGCGCTCGGAGCGGAGTTGCGACTGCGCCTGCGTAGCCTCAACGAGTCGCCGGTAGCGGAGACAGCACCGGCGCGGCCGTCAAATAATTGTGAAGTCTGCCCACAAACTGCCCTGTTATTGCGGGCTTTGGGCTTTGATCCGGTTGATTTTGACACTTTGATGCAACGCAGTGGATTGACCGCGGCCGCGATCTCTTCCATGCTGACCACGCTGGAGCTCGATGGCGAGGTGGCGGCGCTTGCAGGCAGCTGCTATCAGCGCATCGGATCCAGGACGAACGCGGGCCCCTCGTCCGCGCGGAAACCGAGATGAAAGAGACCGTCCTCGACGTACTGGTCTACCTGTTCGAAAACTACTTTCACGGTGCGCCTGACACCGTCCATGACCGGGATTCCCTGCAATCCGAGCTGATGGATGCGGGCTTCGACCCGAACCAGATCGGCAAGGCCTTTGACTGGCTGCTGGATCTGCAGAATGAGCGAGCGGTCCCGGCGCCCGCACCTGCGAAGGGCCCGATTCGCGTATTTGCGCAAGAGGAACAGGATCGCCTGGACCCCCAGTGCCTCGGTTTCCTGATGCGACTTGAAGCCTTTGGCGTGCTCGATTCCGAGAGCCGGGAGCGTGTTCTCGAGCGTGCCTGGGCACTGGAACAGTCGCAGATCGAACTGCAGGACCTGAAATGGGTGGTTCTGCTCGTATTGTTCAACGAGCCGGGGCGTGAGGCCGAATTTGCCTGGATGGAAACCCAGGTGTTCGGGGATCACCTGCGGACCAATTAGCAAACAGCGGTGCCGACGAATTGCGGTGCTGGCAATGGCCGGAGGGTCGCAGCGCGGTGCCGGCAACTTGACAGCTCCAGTTGCGCCGTACTTCACTGGAAGAGCCTGTCCCTCCCGGCGGTCCCGGCAAACCCGGCCGGGAAAGAACCAGCTACGGGCAAGAACCGATTACCAACCCTATAGAAGTGCGGACGGACTCTCTACACCGCATTCGGAAGCATCATGGCCAAGAATCTGCTCATCGTCGAGTCGCCCGCCAAGGCCAAGACCATCAACAAGTACCTCGGAAAGAATTTCCAGGTGCTGGCATCCTATGGCCACATTCGCGATCTGGTGCCGCGCGAGGGCGCAGTCGACACCGATCGCGATTTCGCGATGCGCTACGACCTGATCGAAAAGAACGAACGCCACGTCGAGGCGATTGCAAAGGCGGCGGAGAAGGCCGACACCCTGTACCTGGCGACCGATCTTGATCGCGAAGGTGAGGCGATCAGCTGGCACATCGCCGAAATACTCCGTGAGCGCGGCTTGCTCAAGAACCGTGCCGTTCATCGCGTGGTCTTTTCCGAGATCACCCCCAAGGCGGTCAAGGAAGCGATCGCACACCCGCGCGCCATTGCCACCGATCTGGTCAACGCACAGCAGGCACGCCGGGCATTGGATTATCTGGTGGGATTCAATCTCTCGCCGGTGCTGTGGCGCAAGGTGCAGACCGGCCTGTCGGCCGGACGCGTGCAATCACCAGCGCTGCGCATGATCGCCGAGCGCGAAGAAGAGATCGAAGCCTTCATCAAGCAGGAATACTGGTCGTTGGCCGCAGCCTGCCAGCATCCGGACAACGCCTTCGTAGCCAAGCTGCATCGTTTTGACGGTGCCCGTGTCGAGCAGTTCTCGTTTACCGATGGCGAGCGCGCCGAGCAGGTTCGGCAGACCCTGATTGCGGCAGCGAAGGGCGCACTCAAGGTCAGCGACGTCCAGAGCAAGCAGCGCCAGCGCCGGCCAGCGGCGCCGTTCATCACATCCACCCTGCAGCAGGAGGCGGCGCGCAAGCTGGGCTTCGGGACCAGTCGCACCATGCGCCTCGCGCAGGGACTCTATGAGGGCGTCGCTCTGGGTGATGAGGGCCAGGTGGGTCTGATCACCTATATGCGTACCGATTCGGTCAGTCTCGGTGACGATGCCATTGCCGAATTGCGTACGCTGATCGCGCAGCGCTTCGGTCAGCGCGCCTTACCGGAGACTCCGAACACCTACAAGACGAAATCGAAGAACGCGCAGGAGGCCCATGAGGCGATCCGCCCGACCTCGGCGCTGCGCACGCCGGAGGCGGTTGCGGCCTTCCTCAATCCCGATCAGCTGCGGCTCTACGAACTGATCTGGAAGCGCACCCTGGCCAGCCAGATGGCACCGGCCTTGATGAACACGGTTTCGGTCGATCTTGCCTGCGGCGAACGCCATGGCTTCCGCGCCTCGGGTACCACGGTGGTCGAACCTGGATTCCTCGCGGTCTATGAGGAAGGCAAGGACCAGCGCACCGAAGAAGACGAAGACGAAGGGCGTCGCCTGCCTGCGATGAAAATCGGCGATGTAGTGCCGCTGAGCCAGGTGATCGCCGATCAGCATTTCACCGAGCCGCCGCCGCGCTATTCGGAAGCGAGTCTGGTCAAGGCGCTGGAAGAACATGGAATCGGCCGGCCTTCGACCTATGCGAGCATCATCCAGACCCTGCTGTCGCGCGAGTACGTGATGCTGGACAACAAGCGCTTCAAGCCGACCGATGTCGGCCGCGTGGTTGCCCGCTTCCTGTCCACGCACTTTACCCAGTATGTCGATTACGACTTCACCGCCAAGCTCGAGGATGAGCTTGATGCGGTCTCGCGCGGCGAAGTGGACTGGGTGCCGTTGATGCACAAGTTCTGGGCACCGTTCAAGGCCCTGGTTACCGACAAGATGGAGTCGGTGAGCCTCGACGAGGCCAAGTCGCAACGCGTACTCGGTAACGATCCAGCCAGCGGCAAGCCGATCAGCGTGCGACTTGGCCGTTATGGCGCCTTTGCCCAGATCGGCACCAAGGAAGACGAAGACAAGCCCAAGTTCGCCAGTCTGCTCCCGGGCCAGAGCCTGCACACGATTACGCTGGACGACGCGCTGACGCTGTTCAAACTTCCGCGTGCCCTTGGTCCGGCTGAGGACGGTGTCGAAGTTTCGGCAGGAATGGGGCGCTTCGGTCCGTTCGTGAAGCACGGCTCGACCTATGCCTCCATCAAGCCGCCCGATGATGCCTACACGATCGAGCTTGCGCGCGCGCTCGAGTTGATACGCGAAAAGGCTGAGGCCATCGCCAATCGTGTGATCGCCAGCTTCGACGAGGGCAAGATCCAGATCCTGCGCGGCAAGTACGGCCCCTACATCACCGATGGCGAGAAGAACGGCAAGATTCCCAAGGACCGCGAGCCTGAATCGTTGACGCGGGAGGAGTGCATCGCGCTGTTGGCAGAAGGCAAGCCGGTACGCAAGGGCTGGGGCAACAAGAAGGGCGGCGGGCGCGCCGGCAAGTCGGCAGCCAAGAAGGCGGCCGTGGCGAAGCCGGCGCCGGCAACCAAGATCGCAGCAAAGAAAGCTGTTGCCAGGAAACCGCCGGTCAAGAAGGCCGCCGTCAAGAAGGCTGCGGTCAAGAAGGTAGCCGTCAAGAAGGTCGCGGCGGCGAAGACGGCCGCCGGCAACAAGCCTGCGGCCAAGACCACAGCCAAACGCAAACCCGCGTCGAAGAAAACTGCAGCGAAGAAAGCTCCGGCCAAGAAGCCTGCGGCCAAGCGCGCAGCCTGAGCCCAGCATCGGGTTGCAGGCTGGCTGCCGGATCAGCGGCAGTCTGGATACATTGGTGCTGCCTCGGAATCTGGCTGCAGTGCGAAGCGCTTGTAGCTCCACTGGTACTGCATCGGCGCGATGGCCACGCAGGACTCCAGTCCGCGGTGCAGTGCTGCTACTGCTTCGACATTGTCATCGCTGTCGATGCCTGCGGGCGCCGGCAGAAAATGCAGATCGTATCCGCGACCGGCCGGCAGGCGTTCGGCGAACCCAAACACCACCGGCGCGCCGGTCTTGTGGGCCAGGCGCGATAGAAGGGTCATGCTCTTGCAAGGCAATCCGAAGAACGGCGCAAATTCGCCCTCGCCGCCCTTGGGGCGCTGATCGGGCAGGATGCCGAGTAGCATCTTCTTGCGCAGACAGCGATAGAGCTCACGGACACCCTGGGCATCGGCTCGGATCTGCTGGGCACCCAGACTTCCGCGCGCGCCGATCAGCAATGGCTCCCAGCGCGCATGTTGTGGTTGCCGATACAGCAGCGCCATCGGTCCGCGCGTGCAGAGATACAGATTCAGCAGTTCCCACTGGCCCAGATGTGGCGCAGCGATAATCACGCCCAACTGCTGATCGATGGCCGCGTCCAGAAACTCGGCGCCATGCACCGAGCGGATCTGATTCAGCGCGCGCCCGCCAGCCAGCCCCCAGATGCGCGGGAGTTCGCTCAGGCCCATGGCCATGTGTGCCATTGCCTCGCGCACGCGCTGTTCCCGCGCGATGGCATCCAGTTCGGGAAAACACAGTTCGATATTGCGTCGGGTCACCCGGTACTCGCGGGTGTTCGACCAGCGCAGCAGTATGGCAAGGCCACGCGCGACCGCATGCAGCACCCGCAGCGGTAGCCATGAAGTCACGCGTAGCAGCGTGCGCGCCAGTCGGACACGAACAGGGATGGAGATCGACATCCGAGCATCAAAGCCGGTCTCGGCGTTCACCGCAAGCCCCGCGATAACCAATGCTTACCCCCGCAACCGACTGTGCCGAGGCGATCGCTGGCACGTAGAATGGCCCTTTGAGTAGAGCGGGTCGACGCCATGATTGCCCTGATCCAGCGCGTACAGCGCGCCGCGGTAGAAGTCGAGGGCGCTGTTGTGGGCAGCATCGGCGTCGGCTTGCTGGCTTTCGTTGCTGTCGAGCCGCAGGATGCCGAAGCGCAGTGCCTGCGCATGCTGGAGCGGCTCCTGGGTTATCGGATATTTCCGGACGCGGACGACCGCATGAACCGCTCGTTGAGCGATGTTGGCGGTGGCCTGCTGCTGGTATCCCAGTTCACTCTGGCCGCAGATACGCGCAAGGGCATGCGGCCCAGTTTTACATCGGCGGCTACGCCCGAAGCAGGTGACAAGTGGTTTTCACGCCTCGTCGAACTGGCGCGCGACCGCCACCCGGTGGTCGCGACCGGTCAGTTCGGCGCCAATATGCAGGTCAGTCTGGTCAATGATGGTCCGGTGACCTTCTGGTTGCAGGTACCCTGACGACAGCAGCCAATCCGAAGGTGGCATTCAGGAGTAGGGCACCGGACTGGCGACGAAGTTGAAATAGAACCACCAGCCGGTCTCGCCCTCGTGCTGATCGCGGTCGTCGCCGCTGGCGCAGCTTCCGCTGCCGCCCTTGAGCAAGGACGACAGCGGACGATTGCCGATCACCGGCACATCGGCCGGTATCAGGATACTGTCGGCAACGGCCTCGCTGATGAAACCGCGCGTCAGTCCGCTCACCAGCCCCGATTGTGGTGGTGAGAGAAAGCTGGCTGCCACGCGGCCCGCGCGCAGGCTCAGTTCAAGTCCGGCCAGGTTCGTGATGCTGTCGCGGCTCACGCTGGTGAAGCAGGGCGGCATCGGCGCATTGATGGGGGTTGCAGCATAGCCACCGGTGGTGCCGGACAGGGCCGCAAGACAGGCGTCAGCGCCGCCCAGGAAGCTGGCATACGGTACTGCGACCGGCGCAGCGCCCGGAACCGCCATGCACTGGGTTCCCGCGAGGGGAAAGCTGCATTCGCCTTCGGTCTGGTAGAGATGGCGAACTGCGCCACTGGTGTCGAGCGGATAGAACAGAATCAGCGGTGAGGAATCGACAAAACCATCGGAATCGCCATCCTCGTTCAACGCCGTTGCGATCTGCGCGTTCAAGCCCTGTTCGGTGACGTCGAGACACAGCGGTATTCCGACGTTCACCTCGGCGAACAGATGCGGGTCGCGCAATTTCAGTTCGGTGTAGCGCATCGCCGTGAGCACATCCTGCTCGAAGCCATCGGGATGCAGCCAGTCGGGACTGACCTCGGCGCGCGCCGCTGCACCGACCATCAAAAGACTGTATGCCAGCTGCCGAATCATTGCGCTCGCCCTCTCGATGCTGGGGCGCGAGCTTAGTCAGCGTGGACGCCCGGTGCAAAGCGCGCTGCGCTGCGGTCGTGGTCGTCGGCGCGCGCTGAATGCAGGCAGCGCGCGCCGACGGGTGCGGACCGCGCGTCTCAGCGCAGTCGCACCGGGGCCGGCAGTTCCTGCATTGCGATTCCCAGCGCAGTGATCTGGGTGCGCAGCGTCGGCAGATCCCTGGCGAGCATCTCGGCCAACGCGTCCAGTGCGGCGCGGGTGGCGCGTTCGCCGGACTGCAGGTAGGCCTCATGGGTGGGTGAGGCGGGGCGCAGACTCGAGGAGAAATACCAGCTTGCGGTGCCAAGAATGCTCTGCGCATCGGATTCCGCAACATAACCCTTGGTGGCTTCTGGTGGCTGCCAGATCTTTTTCTCCACCTCCAGCAGGGATTCCTTGAATTTCTCGATTGCCTTGATCGCGGTCTGGTGCGGATCCTCGTCCTTGATCTCGACCGCAGGTGCGCGCTCCTTGCGGCGATCGACATGGGCCTTGGCCAGAGTGCTGGCGCGGTCGAGATCGCTGCGCAGGTCCTGCAACTGTCGGACCGCATCGGTGATCGCTTCCTGCGCACGACCGAGTCGGGCCCAGCTGGCCGCCTTGCGCTGGTAGTCGGCGTCGCTCAACTTCAGTCGCGGATCGGGCAGCACGCTGATGCTTCCCTTCGCGCGCTGCTCGTCGAACACCACGGTGACTTCGTAGACCCCCGGAACCACAGGCGCCTGGGTGCCGCCGCCCCAGGGGCTGGGTGGCTGCGGCGAGCGATAGGCCAGTCGCTGCAGATCCCAGGCAACCCGATTGAGTCCCTGCTTCACGTCGACCTCGACGCGGTTGACCAGGTTCGCAGAGGCGTCACGGATTTCCACGGTCGCCTTGGTCGGCTTGGGCTTTTCGTCCTTGCCCGGTTCGACCGGAGTACGCAGGCGCTCGAGTTCAGTGTCCGGGTGCGGCAGATGGTCGGCATCGACATAGAAGCTGATCAGGGCGCCGTAGTCACGGGTTTCACCGCGGAATTCCGATTGCGCATTGATGCCGTCGAGGATATTCGGCTTGATCTGATACTGGTGGGTCGGTGCCACTTCAAAGAGTGTCAGTGCCGACTTCGGATTGCGCGAAGCCAACGCCCGCAGGGGACGGATGTCGTCGATGATGTAGAGCGCGCGGCCGTGTGTGGCGATGATCAGGTCGTGTTCTCGCGGATGGATCGCGAGGTCCATGACCGAGGCTGTGGGCAGCCCATGCTTCCACTTGTACCAGCGCTTGCCGGCGTCAAAGGACAGGTACAGGCCAAACTCGGTACCCAGAAACAGCAGATCGGGATTGACCGGATCCTGCAGCAATGCCAGGGCATAGCCATCGATGTCGGGCGTCGCCAGGGAAGTCCAGCGCCTGCCGTAGTCATCGACACGGAAGGCATAAGGGGTCCAGTCCGATCGGCGATGATTGTCGAACACGACGAATGCGGTACCGGCCTGATGCACGGAGGGATTGATGTGCGGCACCCAGGTCTCCGCGGGCACGCCCCTGGCATTGCCGGCAACATTTTGCCAATGCGCGCCGCCATCGCGGGTGATCTGCACGCGGCCATCATCGGTACCGACCCACAGCAGGCCCTTCTCGATCGTGCTTGGCGCGATGCTGACGATGGTCGTGAAATTCTCCGCTGCCGTCACATCCGAGGTCAGTCCACCGCTCTCGTGCGATTTCTGCCTGGTCGGGTCGTTGCTCGTCAGGTCGGGACTGATCGTGGTCCAGGTGTCGCCACGGTCCGCCGACCGATGGACAAACTGGCTCCCGAAGTAAATGGTGCCGGGTTCGTAAGGGTCCTGGGCAAATCCCGCGTTCCAGTTGAAGCGCAGCGGGGTGTTCGGATCGGGCGCGGCGGGCCGGATCGCATAGCGCTCGCCGGTATCGAGATCCCAGCGCAACACATGGCCATCCTGACTCATCGCATAGCCGCGGCGCGGATTGTCGGGATCGGGTGAAGTATCGAAGCCGTCGCCGAAGCCGACCTCGACCCAATGCGCATTGCGGATCGGTCCCTGCTCCAGCAGATTCGAGGGGCCGCGCCAGGAACCGTTGTCCTGCAGCCCGCCGTACAGGTTGTACGGCGTCTCCATGTCGTAACGCACGTGATAGAACTGGGCCAGCGGAAGATTGTTGACGAAGCGCCAGGACTTGCCGTGATCCCGGCTGATGCCGATGCCGCCATCATTGCCATTGATCATGTAGTCGGGGTTTTTCGGATCGATCCAGAGCGCATGGTTGTCCGGATGCAGGTGCTGCAGTCCGATGAAGGTCTCGAAGCTCTTGCCGCCGTCGATCGACACGTCGACGAAAGTGCCGAGCCGATAGAGGCGATCGGCATTGGCGGGATCGACCCGGATGTCGGCGTAGTAGAACGGCCGCCCGGAGACGTTCAATTCCTTGTTGACGGTCTTCCAGGTGTAACCGCCGTCGCCAGAGCGCAGCAGGGCACTGTCCTTGGCCTCGACCAGAGCGTAGACCACGCGCGGATCGCTGGCCGCAATGGCAATGCCCATGCGTCCGAGCTCGCCCTTGGGCAGACCATCGGCGACAGTCGCCTTGCGCCAGTGATCGCCACCGTCGGTCGACATGTAGAGCCCGCTGCCGGGGCCGCCCGACTTGAAGAACCAGGGCCAGCGCCGATACTCCCAGATATTGGCGAACAGCTTGTCGGGATTGCCTGGATCCATCACAAGTTCGGCCGCGCCGCTGCGTTCATCGACATACAGCACGCGTTGCCAGCTCTTGCCGGCGTCGCGGCTGCGGTAGACACCGCGCTCGCTGTTTTCGCCCCAGGCGCGCCCCATTGCCGCGACGTAGACGATATCCGGATTGCGTGGATGCGCGATGATCCGATGGATGCGCTCGCTCGCGGCCAGGCCCATGTGCTGCCAGCTGCGACCGGCATCGAGAGACCGGTAGACGCCGCGCCCGACCGATGCCGAATTGCGCACGTTGCCCTCACCGGTGCCGACCCAGATGACATCGGGATTGACCGGAGATACCGCGATCGCGCCGATGGCGTGGACATCCTGATCGTCAAAGATCGGTGTCCAGTGGGCGCCGCCATTGGTCGACTTCCAGACGCCGCCGGTGGCGGCGCCGATGTAGATCGTATCCGGGTCATTGGCCGCGACGTCAATGGCAGCGACGCGGCCGCTCATGCCGGCTGGCCCGATCGAGCGTGCCTTCAGTCCGGCCAGCAGGGCGGGATCGATTTCAACGGCGACCGCCTGGGTCACCCACAACGCGCAGAGCAGCGCCACTGCCCTGGGCAAGATCTGGCGGCCAGCGGCCGCAGCGCAAGCGAGCATCGGTTATCCCCTGTTTTGCATCGAAGCTCCACCCTAGCCGATGACGGTCGGGGCCGAAAGATGCAACAAGTGACAGTTGGATACGAGCACGGAATGTGCCGCCGGGCACGCTCCCTTCTGGTTGGCGATGTCGATCAGTTGCGTTGTGCCGCGGCGGCCGGAACATTCTGCCCGACGCCGGTGCCCGGCTGGTCCTCGGCCGAGCTGCGCTCTGCCTGCTCCGGCTTCAGCCAGCGCGCCAGCCAGCTGGCTACTTCGCCGTAGTAGTGCCGGCTGTTGTAGCCGTCGGCAATCCAGTGATCCTCGTTCGGGTAGACCAGCAGGCGACTCGGAATCTGCAGGCGTTGCAGCACGCTCCAGTACTCGAGCGAATTGTTCATCGGCACGCGGAAGTCGAGTTCGCCGACCGTGACCAGGGTCGGTGTGGCGAAGTGGGCGGCAAGCCGGATCGGATTCTGCTCGCGCCAGACGGTGCCCTGTTCCCAGACCGGACCGCCATTGCTGAGTTCGCGCGAATAGATCAGATCGCTGGTGCCCCACTGCGATTCCAGATTGATCAGCCCGGCATGGCTGATCAGGCAGCGATAGCGACGGGTCGTGCCTTGCAGCCAATTGGCGAGATGGCCGCCGTAGCTCGCACCCCCGGCGCATTGGCGGTCGCCGTCAATGAACTCGAATCGTCTGATGGCGGCCTCTGCAGCCTGGTTGATTTCATCCGCCGGCGTCCTGAAGGGATCGCCCTGGATGGCCTGGGCAAAGCGCTCTCCAAACCCGGTGGACCCGGTGTAGTTGGTCATCAGCACGACATAGCCCGGCGCCGCCAGCAGATGATAATTCCAGCGCAGAAAGAACGTGTCGCGCCACATGTTGTGGGGACCGCCATGCATCAGCACCAGCAGCGGGTATTTCTTGGTCGGATCAAAGCCGGGTGGCCGCAGCAACAGGCTGTGCACGCGCACGCCGCGTGGGCTGTCTGACCAGATGTGCTCTACCGGCGCGAGGTCAAGCGTCGCCAGTGCCTTCGCGTTGAAATCGGTCAATGCCCGATGCTCGCCGGTGGCCAGATCCACTCGCACCAGTTCTGCCGGCAAAGTAGCGCTCTGGTACAGCGCGATTGCGACCGGATCGCGCGCCGAACCTGCGATCTGCAGATCGCTGTACATGCCGGATTGCAGCGCGGAAACACGCTCGCTGCTGCTGCCGTTGCGGCGTGCGCGCTCGAGTTGCACCAGACCGGCGTCCTCGCTGAGGATGTACAGGTTTGCGCCAGACTCCGGCGAAACCGCAAACGCATCGACGGCGCGGGTGTCGGCCACGCTGTGTCGCTGTGGCTTGCCGAGCTTTGGCCAGGCGAAGCTGTCGATGCGCGTGGCGTTGTAAATGAGTTCGCTGTGTGGCGTCACCTGTGCATGAAGTTGCTTGCCATCGGCACTGAACTGCGGTCTGGCGTAGCTGTCGCCGGCGAGCGCTTCCGCGCTGCCGGTCAGTCGCCGCAGACCGCCAGCGAGATTGATGGCGAACAGATCGGTATTGGTCAGCGCGTGCGCGGCGCTGTGGCTGTTGCTGCTCGCCACAAACACGATGGTCTTGCCGTCGTTGCTCCACACCGGATCGAGCGTTGGCAGGTTCAGCTCATTGCGACCGGCAAAGCCCGGCATCCGCACCAGATCAGTACCTGCGAGCAGATCGCGACTGCGGCCAGTGGCGAGATCCACGATGAAGATGTGGGTCTGGCGATCATCCAGCCAGCGATCCCAGTTGCGCACAGGGAAGCCATCGTAGCTGCGTACCTGGTGCTTCTGCTGCTTGCGCGCCTCGGCTTCACGCTGGTTGTCCTGATCGTTGCGAGTGCCGGGAAAGACGTCACTCTGAAACAGCAGATGCGCGCCGTCCGGCGAGAAGCGGGGCCCGCGCGCGCCGGTGGACAAGGTGGTGAGCCGCATCGCCTCGCCTCCGTTGATCAGATCCAGCAGATAGATTTGCGGCGCCGTATCGCCGTCGCGCATGGCGACGAAAGCGAGCAGGCGACCGTCAGCGCTGAAGGTCGGCTGGCTTTCGGCATTGGCCGAATGGGTAAGCCGTCGCGGCGGCGCGCTGGCGTCGGTGGCGACCAGCCAGAGATCCACGATCTGGGCAGCAGGATCGTAGTCGGGCTCGGTCACCACGATCACGGCCTGGCGTCCATCCGGGCTGAGGGCGGGGGTGGCAATGCGAGTCAGCTTCCACATCGCCTCATGGGTCAGGTTCTGCCTGGCACCAGCGCCGGCATGGCCGGGCGTGGCGGCGATCAGGGCAAGGAGGGCGACCGCAATCAAGTTCCGCATAAGGACTCCACAGGCAATCCGGCAAACCGCAACTGTGCCAAGTCGCGGGCAGCGCCACAAGAATGACGGTTCGGACTTGTTGTTGCCGGGCGTGCTCGCGACAATGCCCACTTTCCGAGCAGCGCCGTACGCCTGCGCGGGCTCCTGTCGGCACTCCGTGCCCAGGCGGTCCCGCGCGGTTCCCGCCTGCGTCCCTGGATCGGGGCGCGGACAGCGCGCTGCAGGCAAGCCCGTTGACCCCTTACCCAGGATGCACCATGCCCAGCCGTCGCGAACTAGCCAACGCCATCCGAGCCCTGTCGATGGACGCGGTTGAAGCAGCCAAGTCCGGCCATCCCGGCATGCCGATGGGCATGGCCGATATCGCCGAGGTGCTGTGGAATGATTTCCTGCAGCACAACCCGGGCAATCCGGGCTTCGTCAATCGCGACCGTTTCGTGCTCAGCAATGGCCATGGCTCGATGCTGCTGTATTCGCTGCTGCATCTGAGTGGCTATGACTTCCCGATCGAACAACTGAAGCGTTTTCGCCAGTGGCATTCGAAGACTGCGGGGCACCCCGAACGCTCGGAGCATCCGGCCATCGAGACCACCACCGGGCCGCTCGGTCAGGGCCTGGCCAATGCGGTCGGCATGGCGCTTGCCGAGAAGCTGCTGGCTGCCCGCTTCAATCGCGAAGGTTTCAACCTGGTCGATCATCGTACCTATGTCTTTGTCGGTGACGGTTGCCTGATGGAGGGCATCTCGCACGAGGTCTGCTCGCTCGCCGGCACGCTGGGGCTGGGCAAGCTGGTCGTGCTCTATGACGACAACAATATTTCCATCGACGGTGAGGTCGCCGGCTGGTTTACCGACGACACCCGCAAGCGCTTTGAATCCTACGGTTGGAACGTGATCGCAGGAGTCGACGGCCATGATGCCGATGCGGTCAAGGCGGCATTGCAGACGGCCCATTCCGACGCCGGCAAGCCCACCCTGATCTGCTGCCGGACCGTGATCGGATTCGGTGCACCCAGCAAGGCCGGCAAGGAGTCCTCACACGGTGCACCGCTAGGCAAGGACGAGATTGCCGGCGCCCGCGCGGCTCTGGGCTGGCAGCACGAGCCCTTCGTCGTTCCCGAGGCGATTGCCGCCGCCTGGGATGCGCGCAAGCGCGGAGCGGCGCTGCAGGGGCAGTGGGACCAGCTGTGGGCGACTTATCAAGGCGCGCATCCGGAGTTGGCGGCAGAATTTGGCCGGCGTATCCAGGGCGAGCTGCCGGCCGACTTTGCCGAGCGCGCGCTCGCCTATGCGCGCAAACTGCAGTCCGAGGGCCCGGTGGTGGCTTCACGCAAGGCCTCGCAGATGGCGATCGAGGCGTTCGCACCGATGCTGCCCGAACTGATTGGTGGCAGTGCCGACCTCGCGCACTCCAATCTGACCTTGTGGTCAGGCTCGCGCGATGTGAAAACCGATGCGGCGGCCGGCAACTACGTGCGCTACGGCGTGCGCGAGTTCGGCATGAGCGCGATCAGCAATGGCCTGGCCTTGCACGGCGGTTTCCTGCCCTACGATGCCACCTTCCTGGTGTTCAGCGATTACGCCCGCAATGCCGTGCGCATGGCCGCGCTGATTCCGGCCCAGGTCATTCACGTCTATACCCACGATTCGATCGGACTGGGAGAGGACGGTCCGACCCATCAACCGATCGAACATCTGGCTGCACTGCGCTATATCCCGAACAATCCGGTCTGGCGTCCCTGTGATGCGGTCGAGTCGGCCATTTGCTGGAAGCATGCGATCGAGCGTGGCAATGGTCCGAGCTGCCTGATCTTCAGTCGCCAGAATCTGGCCCATCAGCAGCGCAGTGATCAGCAGTTGCAGGATATCGAGCGCGGTGGCTACGTGCTGCTCGATCCCTTGAACACCAAGGTCGAGCTGATCCTGATGGCAACCGGATCGGAGGTCGGCATCACGATGGAGGCCGCGCGCAGGCTCGATGCCGAGGGCGTCGGCGTCCGTGTCGTGTCCATGCCGTGCACACAGATCTTCGATCAGCAGCCGGTGGAGTGGCGCGAGGCCGTGCTGCCGTCCTGGTGTCGCCGCCGGGTTGCGGTCGAGGCAGGCGTCAGCGACTTCTGGCGCAAGTACGTCGGTCTTGATGGCGCCGTGATCGGCATTGATCGCTTCGGCGCCTCGGCACCGGCGGAGCGCCTGTTCAGCGAGTTCGGGTTCACCGCCGAACACGTCTATCAAGCGGCCAGGGCGCAACTCGCAGCCAACAGCCCGTGATCCCGCAAGAGCGCGCCGGCGGCACTGGCCGCGCGCGCTCGTCCGGCTACTTGATCGTGCCGGGCAGCAGCGCCTTCCACTTGCCACGCGTGCTCTTGCCCGACTTCACCGGTTCGGTGGAGGGCGTGCGGGTGGCTGGTCCCGGAGCCGGCGCCGACTCGATCTGGGCTGCCGCTTCTTCCTCGCTCTGGCTCGCCGTGGGACACACCACCTGATCAGCGGCGTAGTGCACTGCGGTCTTGGCCTGGACACCAAGCGCAAAGCCCAGCGCCAGACTGCCAACAAGAATCGCGATCAATTGTGTACGCATGGCCCCAGTCTCCTGTCGTGACCGGTTGGATAGCGAAGGGTAAGGCGACCATCGTTCCCGGTCGGAACCGGCCGCGCAAGTGCTGAGGGGCAGTACTTTCGTCATGGTTTGTGAAGTTGTTGTGTTGCAAAGCAGCACGCCATGCCCGTCTACCGGAGCAGAGCGCGGGCTGTTCACGGCAACGGCCCGCGCTATACGCTAGCGCGTGGAGCGCATTCCAGCGTGCTGTTCGTCGCGCCTCTGGCTCGACTCGGCGCAAACCGGCATGCTGCGCTGCCGGTGGCCGCGCGCATTGCCTCGCGACCGCTGCACGAGGTATCGGTTGTGTCCGAATCCGGGTTGGCACCCGGCAACGCGAACGGGGAGTCATCGGTGGCGGCAAGCCTGGCGGTGCAACGATTGTCTGGATACGGCTTGCGCCGTGCGCTGATCGCCGGAATACATCGGCTGATTTCGTGTCGCGATGAAATCAATCGGATCAATGTGTTTCCGGTTCCCGATGGCGACACCGGAACCAACCTCGCCTTTACCTTGAGCGCCGTGCTTGCTGGCATGCGCGCGCCGCGTCTGGCCAGCGCTGGCGAGGTGCTACGACGTGCCGCAGCAGAAGCCATCGACGGCGCCCGCGGCAATTCCGGCGCGATCATCGCGCAGTTCTTTCAAGGTGTCAGTGAAGCGCTGGGCCCCAGCAAGTGGGTGACGCCCGACTCGCTGTCGCGGGCAGTCGGGGTGGGGTCGCGCTCGGCGCGCGAGGCGATGGCAGATCCGCGCGAGGGCACGATACTCAGCGTGATCCAGGCTTTTGCCCAGGCCTGGCGCGCCCAGATCGAGCTTGGTTCGGGTGATTTCCGCGGCAGCTTCCAGCATGCCCTGCAGGCGGCCCGCGAGGCGTTGCAGCGGACACCCGATCAACTCGCCGTTTTGCGCAGCGCCGGTGTCGTCGATGCCGGTGCGCTGGGCTTTGTCGATTTCCTCGAAGGCATCGGCGATTACATCGAGACAGGTCGCGATTCGGAGGCGCGCATGAGTGCCGACGAGCAGGCCGAGGCGGGAGTTGACGTCAGCAGCCTCGGTGCGTTGGCCGATCAGCATCGCTACTGCGTTGAATGCATGATCAATGCCGAAGCGGTGGATCGTCTGGCATTGAAGGGCGCCCTGCTGGCTCTGCCGATTTCCAGTCTGGTAATCGCAGGTACCCGCGAGAAAGTGCGTATCCATGCGCATGTCGATGAGCCCGCCCTGCTGTTTGAAGCAGCGGCACGCTTCGGCCGGATCACCAGCGAGAAGGCAGACGATATGCACGCGCAAACCCGCGCCGCGCACGGCCTGCGCAGCCAGGTCGCCATTGTCGCCGACAGCGGTGCCGACATTCCGTCCGAGGCGCTGGAGCGGCTCAATATTCATCTGGTGCCGGTGCGCATCTCGATCGGCGGTCGCGATTACCTTGATCGCGTCTCGCTGTCGGCGCACGAGTTCTACAACGAGATCCGCACCAGTCCGATCCCGCCGCGGACGTCGCAGCCGCCACCGGGCGATTTTCGCCGCCTGTTCGAGTTCCTGCTCTCGCATCACACCCAGGTGCTCGATGTCTCGTTGGCGCGCGCGCTCAGTGGCACGCTGCAATCCGCCGAGAGTGCGGCGACGCGTGCCGATCCACGCCGTGTGAGCGTCTTCGACACCTGCAATGGCTCGGCCGGTCAGGGTCTGCTGGCGATCTGGGCCGGCGAGGCGGCGCAGGCTGGCATGTCGGCAGCCGAGATCATCAGCGGGTTGCACCGCATGCGCGAGCGGACACGGTTGTGGGCGGTGGTGCGCGATCTGCGCTATGGCGTACGTGGCGGGCGGGCGCCGAAGCTCGCGTTGCCACTGACCCGTCTGTTGCGTTTCGTCCCGATCGTGCGCTCTAACGCCATCGGCAAGCTCTCCCTGGTCGCTGGCCTCTGGGGCAAGAAGCAGGTGCCCGAACGGTTTGCCCGCACCGTGGCCCGCCGCCTCGACCGCAACCGGCGTTGGCGCATCATCGTTGGTCACTGCGATTGCGCTGATGACGGCGAACGCCTGCGCGCGGCGTTGCAGCAGCACGTGCCGCAACTGGATTCGATCTGGCTGATGGAGGCCGGGGCGGGCATCGGTGCCCATGCCGGTCCCGGCTCGCTGGTACTCGGCGTTCAGGACTATGAGCCGCCCTCGCCATGAGCCTGCTGCTGAGTGGCATTGTTCTGCTGATTGCCTATCTGCTGGGATCGCTGTCCGGCAGTCTGCTGATGGGGCGCCTGCGTGGTGTCGATGTACGCAAGCTGGGCAGCGGGAATGCTGGCGGAACCAATGCGCTGCGGACCCAGGGCTGGAGCTTCGCACTGCCGGCTGTGGTGGTCGACATCAGCAAGGGCTGTATTGCCGTTGCGATTGCACAGTTGCTGGCGGATGCGGTTGACCATCCGCAGGTCCTTGCAATGGCGGCCGGCGCTGCCGCGGTGCTCGGGCATGTCTGGCCGATCTTCTTCGGGTTTCGCGGCGGCAAGGGTGCGGCCACCGTAGTTGGTGTCCTGCTGGTGCTCTGGCCGTTCGTGTTGTTGCCACTGATCGCGGTCTGGCTGCTGGTGATGCTGTGCACAGGCTATGTCGGGCTCGCCACCATGCTGGCTGCCTTGAGTCTGATTCCCTGTGTCTGGTGGTGGGGGGCGCCGACGCCGGCCTTGGCCTGGCAGTACGCAAGCCTTGTCGTTCCGGCGTTCATGATTTACACCCACCGCGACAATCTGCGGCGCCTGCGCGCGGGTAGCGAGAACCGCTTCGAGCGCATCCGCATCATCGGTCGCCGGCTGGATCGCTTTCGGTGAGTCTGCAGCCTCTGCTCGCTCTGCTGATGCAGTCGCCGTCGGTGTCGGGTGCCGATCTCGCCACTCAACTCGGCGTCTCGCGCGCCGCCGTATGGAAACAGATCGACCGCCTGCGTGCCCTCGGTCTCGATATCGAGGCACGCGCTGGCGCCGGTTATCGCCTGCAGGCACCGTTGCAGTTGCTGGATGGCGCGGCCATCGGCAGCCTGCTGAGCGTCCGCGCCCGCGGTTTGCTGCGGCAGCTGGATATCGTTGTGGAAACCGGATCGACGAGCAGCGACCTGCTGGCGCAGCGCGATCATCTGCGCTCAGGCACTGCGTTGATCGCCGAAGCCCAGAGTGCCGGCCGTGGCCAAAGGGGAAGATCCTGGCAATCGCCGCTCGCCAGCGGATTTCTCGGTTCGCTGTTCTGGCGATTTGATCGTGGCCTCTCGGGGCTCGGCGGACTGAGCCTGGCGATGGGTGTCTGTGTGGTCGAGGCTCTGGCGGAGTTCGGGGTACGTGCCCAACTGAAATGGCCCAACGACATCATGGCGGACGACCGCAAACTCGGCGGAATCCTGATCGACGCCGGCGGCGAAGCCCAGGGCGATTGTCATGTGGTCATCGGTCTGGGCCTCAATGGACGCCTGCCCGGCGCGGTCGCGCAGCAGATCGATCAGCCGAGTACCGATCTGCATCAATTGCTGGGCCGCGATCCGGATCGCAACCGGCTGGCGGCGGCGTTGCTCAGCCATCTCTGCTGTGGTCTGCACGAGTTCGCGCAATCGGGATTCGCAGCGTTTCACCGGCGCTACCAGGCGCTGGATGGCCTGCACGGCCGGGCAGTCGAGGTGCATCTGGCTGGCGGCTGCAGTCCGGGCATCGCGGATGGAGTCGATGACAGTGCGCGTCTCTGTGTGACAATGCACGGAGTGCGCAGGAAATTTGATGTCGGCGAGGTGCGTGTGCAGACCAATCGGCAATGAACCAGCTCCTGCTGGACATCGGCAATACCCGGATCAAATGGGCGTCACGCGGCCAGCAGGGTCTTGGCGCGATCACCGCGATTGCCCATGCCGACCCAGGTTGGCCGGCGGAATTCGCCAGCACGCTCACGTCGGTGAACGAACCGGATGCCATCTGCATCGCAGCGGTCGCGCCGGATCTGATCACGGCGTCCGGACTGCGCGTGCTCGCCGCGCGCTGGCCGAAAGCCGCAATTCGGCGCGTCCAGAGCAGCGCGCGCCTCGGTCGTTTCGTCAGCTCCTATGCCCAGCCGGAGCGGCTTGGGGTGGATCGGTTTCTTGCCTGCGCCGCAGCGGCGGAGCACGCCCAGGCCTTGCTGCTGCTTGGTTGCGGGACGGCATTCACGGCCGATCTGATCGCTGCCGATGGCACCCACATCGGCGGCATGATCGGCCCCTCGCCGGAGACCATGCGGGCCGCGGTGCTGTCGCGGACCGCGCGCGTACACTGGCTGCGCGAGGGTAGCCTGCGCGACTTCGGCCGAAATACCGAGGACGCGCTGGAGACCGGGGTCTGGAACGCAGCCGTGGGCATGGTCGAGCGGGCGATCGGAAGTGCCGCCAAACTCCTGGGCAGTGCGCCGGCGCTGCTTGCTCATGGCGGATCGGCGGCCGCTCTGGCTGCCTTGCTGTCGGTGCCGGTGCGGATCAATCCCCTGCTGCTGATGCGCGGGCTGGCGATGTGGGCCGACCAGCCGGAGCCTGAGCCGGAGCTTTGATGGTGCCCGCTGGCGCGTCCTTCATCGACATCGGGCAGTGGTCCGGAGCGGGTGCGCACTGCAGGCTGCGTGGGGCCCCGCTGAATTCGCGCCAATCGTCCGTGTGTGCTCGGCGTTACCGGGCTAGAATGGCCCATTGCCAAAATTTTTTCCGCCATGTTCAGCCGCGTCCTGTTTCTCCTGATGCTCGCCTCCAATATCGGCCTGGCGGCCTGGTTGTGGCTGTCGCCGTCGGCGGCGGCCACGGTGCCGCCTGTGCATGATGCGGGGGTGGCCCCACTGGTTCTGCTCAGTGAGCGCAGCGATCTGGTCAGCAACGCCGCCGAGCTCGCTGAGCGACCTTACTCGGCGGCCGAGCTCGGGGCGCTGGACTGCCATCGACTCGGCCCGTTTCCAAGCCAGGCCGACATGCGGCGCGCAATGTCGGCGCTGACTCCGATCACCGAACGCATCCAGTTCAGCGAGACGCGGTCGATCAAATCGCGCGGCTGGTGGGTGTACATGCCGGCATTTCCAACGCGCGACCTGGCCCTGCGCAATGCGCGCGCCCTCGCGGCCAAGGGCGTTCGCGACTACTACGTGGTGACGGCTGGCGATCAGCAGAACACGATCTCGCTCGGTCTGTTCCGCGAGCGCAGCAATGCCGAGAATCGCCGCGCCGATCTGATCGGCATGGGGTTTGACGCCGCCATGCGCGAACGCACCGACGAAGCTCCCGAGTACTGGCTGGAATACGCCGTGGCGCCGGAGCAATCGTTCAACTGGAAGGACCGCGTTCCAGACGCCAATGGGATTACCGGTACGCCGACCGCCTGCTCGTGATTGTCGGCACAATCGATTAGAATGCGCGTTCGATATCCACGCCGGTATAGCTCAGTTGGTAGAGCAACCGCCTTGTAAGCGGTAGGTCACCAGTTCGAATCCGGTTACCGGCACCAGCTCCTCAAAACGAAACAGGCCCGCAAAGCGGGCCTGTTTCGTTTTGAGGAGCTGGTGCCGTTGGCACACGTGCCGCCACAACCCCCGCTCGCTTCGCGAGCCGGCCCCCTTCACTCAAGGGGGCCTCCAGCAGCGTCCAGTTCTCGCTGATTTCGAGATCAGGTCGTCTGGTGGCGTCGAGCGGAGCTGGGCCTGTTTCGTTTTGAGGAGCTGGTGCCGGGGGCACACGAGCCGCCAGCCCCCGCTCGCTTCGCGAGCCGGCCCCCTTCACTCAAGGGGGCCTCCCGATTCCCGGTGTTTGTGGTGTTGACCGGGTGGCATGGCTGCGGAGGTCTTCGCAAAGGGGTGTCTCTGGTGCGTCGGGGCGCCCGTGCCGCATACGCGGGGCGCCCTTTCGCCGCTTCCTGGACGCATCCGATGGCCGCTTGCGGGCAACTCCAGCGAGCCCGGGCGCGACTCCGGCAGCGCGTACAGGGGCGCGAAAAATGTTTACATGCATGTGCGCTGGCACGGTGTTAGCGTCAGGAACTGCAACGGGATTAGCGACGTGACCGATGCCCTGACCGTCTTGAATGAACGCTACCGTGCTTCGCTTCCACAGAAGTGTTGCGCAATCACGTCTGCGTTCTCGGCATGGCGGGCCGATCTTGCCGAGCTTGAACACCTGCGCGAGTTGAACCGCCTGCTGCACAAGCTGGCCGGATCCGCGGGCGGTTATGGCTATGCCCGCCTGGGCGAAGCGGCACGCACTGCCGATGGCCTGTTGCATGAATGGCTGCGCGATGCCCCCGATGATCTCGCCGAGCGGCACGCCCTGGCCTTGACCATCGAGCCCTTGCTGCGTGCGATCGCCGACCTCTTTGCTGCCGCCAGCGGCTTCCACGGCGGCAGTGTTCAGGGTGGCCCCGGGCCAACCGGACGCAAGATCCAGGTGGTGCTGGTGGATGATGACGGCGATCTCTCGCGCAGGCTGTCGGAACAACTGCGTTGCGAGGGCATCGAAGTTCGCTGTACCGAGGATGGCGCCGGAATGCATCGCCTGCTCAGCGAGACCCGGCCGGATGTGCTGGTGCTCGACTTCTGGCTGCGTGACGAGACCGGTGATGCCCTGGCGCGTTCAGTCCGTGGCATTCCGGAATTGTCCGGGCTTCCCGCCGTCTGCCTGACCAGCGACCGCAGTGTCGAGACCCGCCAACGGGCCATTGGCGCCGGTGCGCTGGAAGTCATCGACAAGAGTACGCCGCCGCGTCAACTGGCGAGCCTGCTGCGGATGTTCGCGGCACGCGCTGCCTGAGCGCTGGCGGCGTGCCGGACCACCGGCGGCGGTGACAACGAAGCGCGCGCTATCATGTGAATCCTGAGTCCTGCCGATGGCAGCAGGCGGCCCGCGTGTTCTGCCCTTTGCCGGCAGTCGCCAGGGTGCTGGCGCCCTCGCGGCTCACCGATTTCATCCATCACAGGAGCGTCTGGCCATGCGTGTTTGCAGCGGAAATCCCACTCCATGACAACGATTCGACTGATCGGTGCACCGACCGATATCGGCGCCGGCCATCGCGGCGCTTCCATGGGGCCCGAAGCGCTGCGCGTCGCCGGGATTGTCGAGGCGCTGCGCGCGCGCGGGCTCAGTGTTGAAGACCGTGGCAATCTGCTCGGTCCGCAGAATCCCTGGTCGCCGCCGGTCGACGGCTATCGTCATCTCGCCGAAGTGGTGGCCTGGAATCGGGCGGTATTCGGCGCCATGTATGGCGCACTCAATGATGCCCGCTTGCCCATTCTGCTCGGCGGCGATCACTGCCTGGGTGTCGGCTCGATCACCGCGGTGTCGCGCTGGTGCCGCGAGCAGGGCAAGAAGCTGCTGGTGCTCTGGCTCGATGCGCATGCCGACTTCAATACATCGACCATCACGCCCTCGGGCAATATCCATGGCATGCCGGTTGCCTGTCTGTGCGGCATCGGTCCACGCGAACTGACCCATCTGGCGGGCGAGGCGCCGGCGCTGAGCGCCGACCAGATCCGTCAATTCGGCATCCGCTCGGTGGACGAGGGTGAGCGTCGTCTGGTGCACCTGCAGGGACTGAGCATTTTCGACATGCGCTATATCGATGAGATCGGCGTCAAGCGCGCCATGGAGGAAGCGCTGTCGGGCATAGACGAGCAGACCCATGTGCACGTCAGCTTCGACGTCGATTTTCTCGATCCGGATATCGCGCCCGGCGTGGGTACCACGGTACGCGGAGGTCCGAACTACCGTGAAGCGCAACTGGTGATGGAGATGATCGCCGACACCGGCCGGATGGGTTCACTCGATATCGTCGAGCTCAATCCCGCCTTCGATGATCACAATCGGACTGCGCGGCTCGCGGTCGATCTGGTTGAGAGCCTGTTCGGCAAGTCGACCCTGATGCGGGCCTGACACCTGAAAGCCTGGTCGTCCGCTCTCGCTGGCGGCCGCTGCGACCGTGCACACATGCACGAATGACAACTGACACTTTGCGCGGTAGCGGCCAGGTTGGATGATGCCGCACGATCAGGAGAGTTGCCGATGACTGGGACAACCACCGCGGTTTCATTCGAGAATGTGGGCAAGCGCTATGGCAATCGCGTCGCGCTGGACCATCTGAATCTGGATGTGCGTCGTGGCGAAGTGTTTGGTCTGCTCGGCCCCAATGGCGCCGGCAAGTCGACGGCCATGCATATTGCCGTCGGGCTCCTCGCGCCCGACAGCGGCAGCGTTCGAGTGCTCGGCGGTGATCCGCGGCAGGCGCAGTTGCGTCGCCGTTTCGGTATCGCGCCGCAGAAGCTCTCGCTGTATGAGGACCTCAGTGGCCGCGAGAACCTGGTGTTCTTCGCCCACAGTTTTGGCATCCAGGGCGCACGGCTGCGTGAGCGCGTCGATGCCGCGCTGCGCTTTGTCGCCCTGGAAGATCGTCAGCATGATCGCGTCGCTGGTTATTCGGGCGGCATGCAGCGACGTCTGAACATCGCCGCGGCCATCGTGCATGAGCCGGAACTGGTGCTGCTCGATGAGCCCACGGTCGGCGTCGATCCGCAGTCGCGCAATGCGATTTTCGACAATGTGCTGGCGCTGCGCGCTGCCGGGCATACGGTGGTCTACACCACGCACTACATGGAGGAGGCCGAACGCCTGTGTGACCGCATCGCGATAGTCGATCAGGGGCGAGTGCTCGCCATGGACAGTCTCGAAGGTCTGGTGCGCCATCACGGTGGCGATGCCCAGCTCAGCATCGAACGCGCCGGCCGCGTCGAATATCTGCACGGCGATGATCCGGTGCGCTTGCTGGGCGAGGCATTGCAGCAAGGGCCCGTTGATACCTTTCAGCTGCGAAGGCCCAGTCTGGAACAGGTATTTCTCACACTGACCGGTCGCCAACTGCGGGATGCCGCCTGATGAACGCCATCACTGCGCTTGCATTCAAGGATCTGCGCCTGCTGGCGCGCAACCGCGCGACCCTGTTCTTTACCTTCATCTGGCCGATCCTGATGGCTGTGGGCTTTGGCTTCATGTTCGGCGGTGACGGCGAACGCGCGAAGCTGCGTGTTCTGGTAAACGATCAGGATCGCAGCGCCGGGTCGCAGCGGCTGGTCGACGGCCTGATCGCGCTGGATTCCATTTCGGTTGAGGCGATCGAGCGCGCGCTGGGCGAACAGGAAGTCCGCCGCGGCCGTGCTGTCGCGCTGATCAATGTTCCCAAGGGTTTCGGTGTCGCCAGCGAGCGCCTCTTCTACGGTACACCGGCCCGCGTCCAGGTCCTGATCGACCCCAGCCGCAAGCCCGAGATCGGTATGCTGGAGGGGCTGCTGTTGCAGGTCGCCTCTCAGGACATGGGCCGTCGCCTCAACGATATCAGCGCCGATTCGGCCTGGCTGCAATCGGCACGGCGCGATGCGGCCCTGCTCGCGGGTGAGCAGCGCAATCGTCTGGATTCCTTGTTCGATGCGCTCGAACAGGTAGGTCCGATCACGCGCAGTACCAGCGGCGATGCCGAGGGCTCGCAGTCGACAGCCTGGCAGCCGCTCCAGGTGGAGACCGAGGCACTGCAGGTGCAGCGGCGTGGCCCGCGCAATCCGTTTGCGGTGACCTTTCCACAGGGCATGCTGTGGGGTCTGGTGGGCTGCCTGATGGGCTTTGCCAGCGGCTTCGCGCAGGAGCGTGAGAAGGGCACCTGGCTGCGTCTGCGGACCGGTCCACTGACCGCCACGCAACTGATGCTGGGCAAGGCACTCGCGGCGCTGATCGCCTTGCTCGGCGTGCAGGTCCTGCTGCTGCTGTTCGCGCGCCTGGTGTTCGGCTTGATTCCCGATTCGCTGCCGGCGCTCGCCCTTGTTGTGGCGGTAAGCGCATTCGCCTTTACCGGACTGATGCTGCTGATCTCCAGTGCGGGGCGGACGACCCAGGGGGTTTCCGCGGCCGGGTGGGCCGGCATGATGCCGCTGATGATGATCGGCGGCGGGATGATTCCGCTGATCGCGATGCCGGGCTGGATGGCCGGCGTGTCCGCCTTCAGCCCGGTCAACTGGTCGCTGCGCAGCCTGGAAGGCGCGATCTGGCGCGGCTACGACGGCTCCGACTACCTGTGGCCCCTGAGCGGCCTGATGCTGCTTGGTCTGCTGTCGTTCGCGCTTGGCGCGCGCCGATTGGCGCGCGCAACCGACTGAGGCGATCGGAAAAACTTCCGGACAGTCGCCGCGCGTCATTGCAATGCCAGCGGCCCAGAACCCCGGCCAGCGCGCCTGCAGCCCGGCTGCTTCAGCGGGCGATCGCGGCTACGGTGGCATGCGGAGAGACCGACCCGGGCTCCGATGGATTGCCGGCCGCTTGCGGTCGGCAAACCTTCGCAGCCTCTCAGGCCCCGGTCATCTGCTTGAGCTGGGTGGATACCCGCTGGAACTCGTTCTGCAATTGCGCCACCAGCAGTAGTGGTTCGCCAATATCGCCACTGCGGGCGCCCTGCTCGATGCGTTTGGCCATGTCGGCCAGCAGCAGGGCACCGAGGTTGGCGCTGGTCGATTTCATCGAGTGCGCCGGCGCCACCAGGGCGTCGATGTCATTGGTCTTGGCCGCGCGCTCGAGGGCGCTGAGATTCTTTGGCGTGTCCTCGAGATAGACCTGAACCAGATCGCGGAAATCACTCCCCATCAGATCCATCAGATCGCGCACCACGTTGAGGTCGATCGCGGCGCCCTCGCTGCGTGAGGTCGGGGCGACCGGCTGCACCGGACGCGGTGCCGCGGCGCCGGGCGCCGGCGTCGGGGTGGCGCTGGCTTTCGAGGTGGCACCGGGCGGCAGCCATTTGCGCAGCATCTGCTCGATCATGCTGCGGTTGAGCGGCTTGCTCATGTAGTCGTCCATGCCGCAGGACAGGCACTTCTCGCGGTCGCCGACCATGGCGTTGGCGGTCATCGCGATGATCGGCAACTTGCCGAGACTGCCGTCGGCCTGCAGCTTGCGGATCGTTCGGGTCGCGGTGTATCCGTCCATGACCGGCATCTGGCAATCCATCAGCACGGCATCGAACGCGCCGGTGCTGGCCATGTCGACGCCTTCCTTGCCATTCTCCGCCGTCTCGAAACTCAGGCCGATCAGGGTCAGCAGGCGCTGCGCGACCTGGCGGTTGACCGGATTGTCCTCGACCAGCAGGACGTGGCCGCCGACACTGGTGCTGGCACGCTCGGAACTGACAAGGCCGCTCTCGCTGACACCTGATCCGTGTTCCGGTGGCGCATTGAGCATCGGGGTCGGTTCGGCCATGCGCGGCGCGTCGAGCAGCCCCTGCATCGCGGAGCGCAGTTCCATGTCGGCGAAATTGCGCTGCACGATCGACGATTGCGGCGCCATCCGCACCTCATCCGGCAGCTGATCATCGCCGCTGATGCAGACGATGCGCAGCGATTCCAGCGTGCTCTCGCGGAGGACGCCGCGCAGGATGGCGAGCGCCGTTGCCCGCATCGAGCCAAAGTCCAGCAGCAGAAAATCGAAGGCAAAACTGCCGCCACCGGTGGTTTTCAACTTGTTGATGACATCGGCAGCGACATTGTTCTGTACCGACTGCACACTCCAGCTGTTGAGCAGGCCGCTGAGCCGGCGCTGCATGTTCTGGTCGCCAGTGACTACCAGGGCACGTGCGCCTTCGACGTCCGAGCGTCCAGGCGCGACGTCGCCGACGGCCTTGCCCAGGGGTACCGTGAACCAGAATGCCGAGCCCTTGCCGATTTCGGATTTCACACCAATCTGGCCGCCCATCAATTCGATGATGCGCTTGCAGATGGAGAGACCGAGTCCGGTGCCGCCAAAGGTGCGCGTGGTCGAGGTGTCCGCCTGGCTGAACTCGCGGAACAGCTTGCCCTGCGCCTCGGCCGAAATGCCGATGCCGGTGTCCTTGACCACGAACAGCAACTCGGTGTGTGTGCGCGTCTCGTTGCGCTTGGAAACCTGCACAGTCACGCTGCCGCGTTCGGTGAACTTGATCGAGTTGCTGACCAGATTGGTAAGTACCTGGCGCAACCGGGTCGGGTCACCGCGTCCGGCCAGGCGCACATTGGGATCAATGACCGCGCTGAAACGCAGGCCCTTGCCCTCGGCGTTCTTGCTCATCAGACGGGTGACATTGTCGACGATGTCCTTGAGGTTCAGGCCGACGTTTTCCAGCTCCAGCTTGTTGGCATCGAGCTTGGAAAAATCCAGGATGTCATCGACGATCGACAGCAACTGCTTTGCCGAGCTGAAGGCCGTGCTGACGTATTCGCGCTGGTCCGGCGCCAGTTTGGTCGACATCACCAGATCGAGCAGCGGAATGATGCCGTTGAGCGGTGTCCGGATCTCGTGGCTCATGGTGGCGAGAAATTCGCCCTTGGCCATCATTGCGGCCTCGGCAGCCTGTTTGGCCGCCATCAGCTCGCGCTCGGCGTTGCGCAGGCGTTCCAGTTCGCCCTGCAACTCCGGCATCCCGGCGTTTTGTCTGCTTGCACCCGCAGCGGCCGCTGGCGTCTGCGGCGGACGCGAGACCGGCGTCAGCCTGATATCAGCGAGCGCGCGGCGCGCCTTGTCGATCTGCCCGCGCAGCGTCAGCACGATGATCAGTGCGGCCAGTCCGGCGACGCCCGCGCTGGCCCAACGGACCGGCGCAGCCAATTGCACGGGCGCGACCACCAGCGCAATGGCGGCCAGTGCGATCAGCAACAGCAGCCATACCCATGCCGGCGTTCCGGGGTCATCGTGATGGACTTCGGGTGACTGGGGCTGATCGATCATGGCAATCCTGGGTCTGCGCGGTCAGAGTGCCGCAGCGGCAAAGTCGAAATCGAGATCCTGGCTGGCAGCCTGGACAAAATTTCCCTGAATATAGTCGACTCCGGTGCTCCATAGGGCGGCAGCGCACTGGGCGTCTTCTACGCGTGGTGCCACGATGCTGATGCCGCGTTCGCGTACATGGGTGATGGTCTGGCGCAATTCGGCGCGCACCTTCGGAGTCTGACCCTCGGGGCCAGTGAAGCGCGCGGCGATCTTGATGAACTCGGTCGGCACATGGGCAAGCAACTGCAGATTGGCCATGGTCGGCTCGAACTGGGTAAGGCAAAGCTTGACGCCAACCGCCTGCATCTGTTCGGCAAACGCCGAGGTTTGGCGGACCCGCGCGACCGCCTCAGAGGTCTCCAGCTGGAGTACCAGCTGTTCCGGGCTGGCGCGGCGGGTATCGAGCACCTGCTTGAGCCAGCTGCCGCGCTGGACATCGTTGACGCTGTCGATCGATTGGGTAACGAACAGGCGTACGTTGTGACCGTCGCGCGCGCGGTCGGCGATCACCATGGCGGCGCGCGACAGCATCCAGCGATCGACCGAGGCGGTCAGCCCGGCGCGCTCAGCGATCGGCAGCAGCGCCGATCCGGTGTAGAGCTTGCCGCCGTCGCCACGCAGGCGCAGCAGCACCTCGAACTGTTCCTCGCCGCCGCCACGCAGTGACGCAATCGGCTGGAACAGCAGCTGGAACTGGTCGTGTTTCAGGGCCGCACGAATGAGCTCGACAATCTCGGACTCTTCTCCCTCGGCGGTTTGCGTGACAGCGGTCTGGTAAAGGGTGACACGCTTGTCCGGCGATGCCCTGGCCGTGGTGCAGGCGCGTTCTGCGGCGTTGAGCAGACCAGCGGGGTCACCAAAATTCTGGTTGAAGGCCGCCAGGCCAATGCTGACGGCGAGGGTGACGGTGCGATCACCCAGTTCGAACAGGTGCGAGGTGAAGGTTTGCCGGATGCCCTCGGCATAGTCGAGCATCTGGGCCTCGTCCAGGTCCTGCACCAGCACGAAGAAGCTGGTGTCGCCATAGCGGGCGGCGTAGTCCTGCGGCCGGATCTGCTGGGCGATGAAGGCACCGGCCTGCTCCTGCAACTGATCGAATGCGGTGAGGCCGATGCGTTCGCGGATCGTATGGGTGCCGTCTAGCATCATGAAAAGCACGCCACCGCGATCCGGCGGGCCGTGCTCCTGTGCCAGCAACTCACTGGTGCGCTCAAGCACAAAGCTGCGGTCCAGCAGGCCGGTGACCGAGTCGCGCGGATTGAGTGTCTGCGTGCGCCGGGCGGTGGCGCGGGCACGCCGCACACGATTGGTGACCGCCGAGATCAGGTGCTTGGGCCGGATCGGCTTCTCCAGATAATCGTCACCGCCCGCGCTCAGCGCATCGAATCGCTTTTCTTCATCATGCTCGCCCGAGAGGAACACGATCGGAATATTGACGAAGGCCTCACGCTCGCGGATCAGGGTGGTCAGCTCCATGCCGTCGCAATCGGGCATGTAGAGGTCCATCAGGATCAATTCGGGATCGAACGCATCGAGTTCCTCGAGCGCGGCGATCGGATCGTTGACCGCTCGGGTCTCCATGCCGGCCTTGCGCAGGATCGACTCGGCGAACAGGGCCTGGGAGCGGTCGTCCTCGATGATCAGCACCCGGAACGGTGAGGTCGATGCCGCGTCGAGCAGTTCCATGATCCGGGCGAGCACTTCGGCGTGCGGCTGCGGCAGCACGATGAAGGCGTCGGCGCCAGCGCGCATCGCACGCAGGCGCACGGCGACATCCGCGGATTCGGCGAAGCTGATCATCGACACTTTTTGCGAACTGCGGTTGCGTACCACCCGCAACACTTCACCGATCGCCTCGAGCGCGCCGACGAAAGGCGCATCCACGATCACCATGGCCGGTGCGTAGGCACCGAGCATTTCCTTGAGCTCTTCCACAGTTTCCAGTGGATCGACCGGATAGCCGCTGGTCTCCAGATGTTGCTGGATCTCGATCGCGAGCTCATTGCCGTCGCTGAGGTGCAGGATGCGCTTCTCCTGCGCGTGCTGCGGTGGCGCGGCGGCGGTGCGTGCGCTCGCCGCCGCCGGCTCGGCAATAGCGGTCGTGCCGGCGTGCGCGGGTTGCGCGGCTTGCGCGGGAATAGCGACCGGATTGCTCAGTACCGCGCCTGCGGGCGCCGGGCTGTTGCTCCAGCGCTGCCAATACTGGGGCGGCGGTCGCACCGATGTCGGGTAGGGTGAGCGCGATCCGGAACTGCCCTCGCGCAGTGACAGATCGCCAAGCGGAGCGCGCAGACTGGGCGCACTCTGGCGCGCGATGATCTTGCCGAGGGCGTCGAGCAGCTTGGCGAACACCTGGGTCTGTTCGGCGTCCGGCAGTCTGACGTTTTCAATCGGCCCCGACAGCAGGCGCTCGATACCGAACAGCAGTTCGCCCGATTCCAGGATGCCATAGCGGCCACAGGCGCCGGCCAGGGTCTGCACCTCCTGATAAAGCAGGGTGAGCGCATTGATGTCCCAGCCGCCGACGCAAAGGCGCCGACCACGCTTCTGCAGCGTCTCCAGTCGCTTCGGCAGAAACTTGAGGAATGCCTGCCTCAGTTCGGCGCTTTGTTGGGCTTCATCCTGGTTGGGCATGGTCCAGTGGGCTGGGCAGTGTGGGTTGGCCGCCATCACGCGGGAATATAGCAATCAATCGGCAGCTTTCGGGCCCCCACGGGGCGGGATGCCCGCTCGCCATCAAAACGGTTTGACCACCACCAGAATCACGATGCCGACCAGCAGGACTGCCGGCACTTCGTTGAAAATGCGGAACCAGCGTGCCGAACGCCGGTTGCGCCCCTCACGAAAGGCCGTCGCCAGTCGGCTGCAGGCATGGTGGTATCCCAGCAGAAGCGCCACCAGCACCAGCTTGGCATGCAGCCAGCCGTGCTTGAATCCCCAGTAGTGCAGCAGGGCAATCCCGAACAGCAAGGCCAGTGCGGCGCCGATGCCGGTGATCGTCAGCAGCCGCGATTCCATGGTGACGAACCGCTGGTAGGCAACCTCGTCGTTGACATCGACGTGATAGACGAACAGGCGCGGCAGATAGAACAGGCCGGCGAACCAGGTGACAACAAAAATAATGTGAAGTGCTTTAAGCCAGAGCATTCAGGCCATCTCCGGTCGATGACGGTTCTTGAAACGGCGGAACAGGCGCAGCAGCAATACCAGCATGGCGATGCCGGCGAGGCTCGCCGCCGCCAGCAGGGCCAGTGCCCAGAACGGGTGCGCCACCACCAGCCAGAGCGCCACCAGTACCAGACTTTCCTCGGCGAGCGAGGCACTCCAGTTGGAAACCGGCTCGGGCGAGCCATTGATCAGGGCGCGCGTGCTGCTCTTGAGGGCATGGCTGCCAAGCGCCACGCTGCCACCGAGCACGATGCCGGCGATACTGGTGCCGCCATCGGCCATCGGCAGGGCACTGGCGCCCAGGAAGGCGCCGGCAGGTACGCGCACCAGGGTGTGGATCAGATCCCAGATCGAATCGACACCGGGAATCTTGTCGGTGCCGAACTCGACCAGGGCAAGCACGCCACTGACGCCCAGTACCCAGGGCGACTGCACGACCTGCAGGTGATCGGGCAGCTGCAGCCAGCCCATCAGGCCGGCGATGCCGATACCGAACACGGTGAGGTAGACACGCACGCCAGCCAGCCAGGCGAGTGTGATGCCGATCGCAAAGGCCAGCGCGGGCGAGTTGAGGTTTTCCATCTTGCTCAGGAGTATAGCGGCGGCTTGTCATTCTGATTGGAGCTGTTGCAAGGTTTGCCATTGATTCACAAGCCTGCGCAAATCGGAGCTGACGTGGCGCCACAGGCTCGATACACTCTTCAACCGCCCAACGATGCAGACGTCGCGGCGGCCACTCAAAAACAACATCAATGCCGCCATGAGTGCTATGCCATCCCTCCGCGTGGATTCCGTGCTTGCCAACGATTCAACCATGCCCGCGCTCGGCGACTGCGTCGCCCGCTCGCTGCGCAGCTATCTGCGCAGTGCCGGTGACCAGACTGCCTGCGACCTCTATCGCCTGGTAATGAGCGAGGTCGAGGCGCCGTTGCTGCGCGAAGTGCTGCGCCATACCGACGGCAATCTCAGCCGCGCTGCCGATCTGCTGGGCATCAGCCGGGCTACCCTGCGCAAGAAGCTGGCCGAGTACGGCTTACAATAAGGGCATGCCGCGGGCGCTGGGCCGGCATTGACCGTCGGCGTTCGCCGCGCCGGAGCGGGGCCGTTACAATCGCCCGATTCCCCTGCAGGATGATTCTCATGACCGCGTCCCAACCCGTGGCCGTGCGCCGCGCCTTGCTGTCGGTCTCCGACAAGACCGGACTGACCGAACTGGCGCAGGAACTGGCTGCGCTTGGCGTCGAACTGCTGTCGACCGGTGGCAGCGCCCGCCATCTGCGCGAGGCCGGCCTGAGCGTGCGCGATGTCAGTGAACTGACCGGCTTTCCCGAGATCATGGATGGACGCGTCAAGACCCTGCACCCGCGCGTGCACGGCGGCCTGCTCGGTCGTCTGCCGCTTGATGGCGCGGTGATGGCCGAGCACGCCATCGAGGCGATCGATCTGCTGGTGGTCAATCTGTATCCGTTCGCCGCCACCGTGGCGCGCGCCGACGTGTCGATGGACGATGCCATCGAGAACATCGATATCGGTGGCCCGGCCATGCTGCGCGCGGCAGCAAAGAACCATGAGCGGGTCAGCGTGCTGGTCGATCCGGCCGACTATCCGACGCTGCTGCAATCCCTGCGATCCGGCGGCAACGGGCTTGCACAGCGTCGCGCCCTCGCCGCCAAGGCCTACGCACATACCGCGCGCTATGACGGCATGATCGCCGAGTGGCTGAGTGCCCGCGTCGAATCGGCTGCAGCCGAGCCCTGGCCGCGTACCTTGCATCCGGCCTATGTGCGAGCCAACACCCTGCGCTATGGCGAGAACCCGCACCAGTCGGCGGCCTTGTATCTGGATCACGATGCCGGCACCGGTATCGTCGCTACCGCGCGCATCCTGCAGGGCAAGGAGCTGTCGTACAACAATCTTGCCGACGCCGATGCCGCACTCGAATGCGTCAAGCTGTTCGACGACGCCCCTGCCTGCGTGATCGTCAAGCATGCCAACCCCTGCGGCGCCGCGATCGGCGGCAACCTGCTTGAAGCCTATGAGCACGCCTATGCCTGCGATCCGGTATCGGCCTTTGGTGGCATCATTGCCTTCAATCGCGAACTCGATGCCGCGACGGCGCGCGCCATACTCGGACGCCAGTTCGTCGAGGTCGTGATCGCGCCGTCGCTGGCGGCCGATGCCTTGCCGGTTTTCGCCGCCAAACCCAATGTGCGCGTGCTCGCCTGCGGTGCCTGGACGCCGGCCAGATCCGCGACGCGCGATTGCAAGCGCATTGCCGGCGGTCTGCTGGTGCAGGATCTGGATATCGATACCGTGACCGCTGCCGGGCTGCGCCAGGTCAGCAAGCGGGCGCCGAGCGCCGGTGAGACCGCCGACCTGCTGTTCGCCTGGCGGCTGGCGATGATGGTCAAGTCCAATGCCATCGTCTATGCCCGCGACCTGCGCAGCATTGGTATCGGTGCCGGCCAGATGAGCCGGGTCATCAGCGCCCGCATTGCGGCGATGAAGGCCGAGGAGGCGGGCCTGCAGGTGCCGGGATCGGTGATGGCCTCGGATGCGTTCTTTCCGTTCCGCGATGGCATCGACGCGGCTGCTGCTGCCGGCATCAAGGCGGTGATCCAGCCCGGCGGTTCGATGCGCGATGCCGAGGTGATTGCCGCTGCCGATGAACACGGCATTGCGATGGTGTTTACCGGCATGCGCCATTTCAGGCACTGAGCGATGAGGCAATCGATGAAAGTTCTGGTGATTGGAGCGGGTGGTCGCGAGCATGCCCTGGCCTGGAAGCTGGCGCAGAGTCCGCGCGTCAGCGAGGTGATCGTGGCGCCGGGGAATGCCGGCACCGCGACCGAGGCGCGCGTCCGCAATGCTGATGTTGCTGTCACCGATATCGACGGGCTGCTGGCACTGGCCGAGCGCGAGCAGATCGGACTGACCGTGGTCGGCCCCGAGGTACCCCTGGTCGCCGGTGTCGTGGATCGCTTCGAAGCTGCCGGATTGCGCATCTTCGGGCCGCGGCGCGGTGCCGCGCAGCTGGAAGGGTCCAAGGCTTTCGCCAAGGAGTTTCTCGCCCGCCATCGTATTCCCACCGCCGCTTACGCGGTATTCACCGAACTCGCGCCGGCGCTGGAATACGTGCGCGAACACGGTGCGCCGATCGTCATCAAGGCCGATGGCCTGGCCGCCGGCAAGGGCGTGGTCGTCGCGATGACGCGCAAGGAAGCCGAGGCCGCCCTGCGTGACATGCTGGGCGATGCCCGCCTCGGCGCTGCCGGTGCCCGTGTCGTGATCGAGGAATTTCTCGAAGGCGAAGAGGCCAGCTACATCGTCATGTGCGATGGCGTGAATGCGCTGGCGCTCGCCACCAGCCAGGACCACAAGCGGCGTGACGATGGTGACCTCGGTCCGAACACCGGTGGCATGGGTGCCTACTCGCCGGCTCCCGTGGTGACCGCCGAGATCGATCGTCTGGTCATGCAGCAGGTGATCCGGCCGACACTGGCGGGGATGGCGGCTGACGGCCATCGCTTCAGCGGGTTTCTTTATGCCGGCCTGATGATCGCGCCGGATGGCGGCATCCGCGTGCTGGAATTCAATGTGCGTTTTGGCGATCCGGAAACGCAACCGATCATGCTCAGACTGCAGTCCGATCTGGTCGAACTGCTGGAGGCCGGAATCGACGGACGGTTGGCCGAGGTCAGCGCACAATGGGATCCGCGTCCCGCAATCGGCGTGGTGGTGGCGGCAAGCGGATACCCGGCCGATCCGCGCAGCGGCGACGCAATTCTGGGCCTTGATGCGCCGCTGTCCGAGGACTGCAAGATCTTCCACGCCGGAACCCGGATCAGCGAAGGCGCCGTGTGTTCCAGTGGCGGCCGGGTGCTGACCGTCTGCGCACTCGGCAGCGATCTGGTCGAGGCGCGTCAGCGTGTCTACGCTGCGCTTACTGGCATCAGCCTTGACGGTGGCTTCTACCGGCGCGACATCGGCTGGCGGGCACTGCCCGCCGCGGCCAGGTAGACGTCGAGCGCGCGCCGCTCAGGGATCCAGAAACAAGTCCGGCAGCAGATCGGCGCCGGGCCGCACCGAATAGCCCGACAGGTCGTGAATGCCGGCTTCGGCGAGCACTTCGTCGTCGATCAGAAAACGACCGCTGCAGCTGCCGCTCGGGCGACTGAGCACGGCATGCGCAGCATCCGCCATGATCTCCGGCTTGCGACAGCGCTCGGCGTCGACGCCGGGAATCATCTTGATGGCTGCAGTCGCAATCACCGTGCGTGGCCACAGCGTATTGACCGCGATGCCGTCCGCCGCGAACTCGCGCGCCATGCCCAGTGCACACAGGCTCATGCCGTACTTCGCAATGGTGTACGCGGTATGCGGCGCAAACCACTCGGGGTTCAAGTTGGGCGGCGGCGCCAGCGTGAGGATGTGCGGATTGCTCGCCCGTTTCAGATGCGGCAGGCACTTCTGCGAGCACAGGAAGGTGCCGCGCACGTTGACCCCGAACATCAGGTCGAAGCGCTTCATCGGCGTATCGGCGGTGCCATGCAGCCAGATCGCGCTGGCATTGTTGACCAGGATGTCGATACCCCCGAAGCGCGCCACCGCAGCGGCGACCGCCGCTTCGACGTCGGCCTCTTCGCGGATGTCGCAGCGCAGGGCCAGGGCCTGGCCGCCGGCGGCTTCGACTTCGCGGGCAGCGCTGTGGATGGTGCCGGGCAATCTGGGATTGGCGACATCGCTCTTCGCTGCGATCACGATGTTGGCGCCGTCGCGCGCCGCACGCAGCGCAATGGCGAGGCCGATGCCGCGCGAGGCACCCGTGATGAAAAGCGTCTTGCCGTGCAGTGGTGTATCCATGGATGGGTTCCTGATGATCTATTCAGTACTTAGATGGGCCAGCGTCGCCCCTGCCTTGTCCCAGTCACGGCCGTCGAATGCTTCGATCGTGATGCTGCGCTGCGGATCTTCATCCAGGCAGCGCACATTGATATCGATGCCATCCGGGTTGGAGCGCGGCACATAGTAGGACTTGATGCCGCAATGCCCGCAGAAATAGTGACGGGCCACTCCGGTACCGAACTGGTAGCACACCATATCCGCTTCGCCCGACAATAATCGAAACCTGGAACGCGGCACGATCCAGTGCAGGAATCCGGTCTTGCAGCAGATCGAGCAATTGCAGTCGAGCACCTCGAGATGGCGCGGGCCCTCCGCTTCGAAACGCACGCGGCCGCAGTGGCAGCCGCCGCGGTGGATCAGGGTATCGTCCATCTCGTCTCCTCGTTACGCTGGCCACCCAAGATTGGAGCCCACACTTGAATCCTACCGTCTGGTACACCATCGCCGCGATCCTGACCCTGGTCGGATTGCTTGGCACCATCCTGCCGATGCTGCCCGGCGTGCCCCTGGTCTTCATCGGGCTGGCACTGGCCGCCTGGGTCGACGGTTTCCAGCAGGTCAGTGGCTGGACTGTTGCCCTGCTTGGCTTTCTGACCGCGACCGCGATGCTGATCGACTTCGCCGCCAGTGCCTTCGGTACCCGTATTGCCGGGGCCAGTCGCTGGGCATTTCTGGGTGCCGCCCTGGGCGCGATCGTCGGCATTTTCTTCGGTCCGATCGGACTGTTCGTGGGGCCCTTCATCGGCGCCGTGGCGCTGGAAGTCTGGGCCACGCAGAACATCGAGCGTTCACTGAAGGCAGGCGTCGGTGCCAGCATCGGCATCCTGCTCGGCGCCATCGCCAAAATCGCGCTCTCGTTCACCATGCTGGGCGTGTTTGCACTGGCCTGGTGGTGGGACTAGCAGCCTGCGCGGCCCGTCGCGCCGGTCAGCGAGATAGCGCCGCTCTGCTCACAGCGCCGCCGCCAGTCTTCCGCCCAGCCAGGGCAGAAGATGTTCCACCGGCATCGGCGGCGCCAGCGCATCCCCCATGCCATACAGGCAGCCAAGCTCGGCGAGCAGGTCGCGATGCAGTTCGACATCGACGCCAGCGGCAATGACGCGGGTGCCCAGGCCCTCGCCGAGTGCGATCACGCCGCGGACCAGGGCCGAGGCGCGTGATGAGGGCGACAGCGCGCGCACCAGCTGACTCGACAGCACCAGGGTGTCGAACAGATTTTCATGCAGCGAGGCCAGCGAAGAAGCGCGGCCGCCGAATTCGGCGAGTGCCAGGCGCACTCCGATGCTGCGCAGGCGACGCAATGCCGTGAGTGCGAGATCGGGCGATTCGGCCAGGCTGTCTTCGGTGATCGACAGATGCAGATTCACCGCGGCCAGTCCGAGCCGCTGCAACAACTGCTGGACGCGATCGAGCAGTCCGGGGTGGCGCAGATGCTGGCCGGAAATCGCAATCAGCAGGGACAGATGCCCCGACCCGCTCTGGTAGCGGATCACATTGGCAAATTCGCGCTGGGCATGATCGAGGATCCATTCACCCAGCTGCATGCCAATCTCGTGCTGGCGCACGGCGTCACGCAGGCGCTCCATCGGAAACGGTGCCGATTCCGGCTCACGCCAGTTCACCCGCGGCCGCAGCGCGATCGGATAGCCGTCCACCAGACCAACCACCGGCTGTAGATGCAGGACGAACTTGCCCTGCTCGATGGCCTCGGGGATGAAGGCCTGCAGGCTCAGCCGTTCCATTACCTGGGTGTGCTGCTCGGGGGCGAACAGGCGATAGCCACCGCCGCCATCGGCGCGCGCGGTGTTCAGGGCGGTGTCGGCATTGCGCAGCAGCTCTGCTGCAGAACTGGTGTCGGCGCGCGCCACGGCAAAGCCCAGACTGCAGGAGACCCGCAGACTGTTCGGTCCCAGTACAAACGGTGTGGCGAATGCGCTCATCAGGCGCTCGACCCGCGGGGCGAACTGGCCGGCGTCGCCCTGGGCCTCCAGCAGCACGGCGAAGCCGGTGTCATTGAGCCGCGCCAGCGTATCGGACTCACGCTTCTGGCGCTTCAGGCGGTCGCTGCACATGACCAGCAACTGGTCGCCGCTCTCATGTCCGAGGCTGTCATTGATCAGGCGAAACTGGTCGATCTCGAGTACAGCGACGGCCAGATGATCGACGCCATTGCCCATCATCGCGAGCCCGCGTGTTACCCGATCGAGAAACAGTTCGCGACCGGGGAGCTGGGTCAATGGTTCATGCAGGGCATCGTGGCGCAACTGGTCTTCCAGCGCCTGGTGCGCCGTGACATCGCGGATATTGAGCACGATGCCGGCGAGATCGGGATCGGCGCGCTGGTCGGTCACCGTCGTCTCGGCAAGGACGATGCCGGTCGGCGTCTGCAAACGCAGCATCAGCTTGCCCATCCGGCTGCCCGATGCGCGATCGAGTTGAACCAGTTTCAGCGAAAGCGCTTCGGCGTCGTCTGCCACCAGCAGGCTGCGCATCGAACGCCCGACCAGGCCGGTGCCGGCGGTTGCCAGCATGCGCTGGGCGGGTGGGCTGGCATAGAGAATCTGCTGATCGGAAGCCAGTACGAGAATGCCATCGGCGGCATTCTCGATCAGTTTGGACAGCCGCGATTCGCCAGCGATGCGGGCGCGATCGCGCAGCAGCAGCGCATTCTCGCGACTGGCAATCGCCTGCCGGAGGACCACGGCCACGGTCATCACGCTGGCCCAGACCAGCAACTGCCGCAGCGAGACGAAGCGGTCGGTCGCGGCCGACCAGGCTACCAGTCCGTAACCCGCCACCAGCGCAACATAGGGCAGGACCCCGAGCGACGCCTTGGGCAGCGCGCGCGCACGCACAGGGGTGCCGCGTCTCAGCGTGGATTCGGCCGCGGCGAGAAACAGCAGGGACTGGCCGAACCAGCAGCCACGGGCGACCAGGTCGCTCCACGGTGCCTGCTGCGGATCAAACAGGACCCAGATCAGATCGCCGACCAGACTGGCAACCAGGGCCAGACCGAGCAGCAGATAGCTGCGACGCGCCTCGCCCTCGGGCAGTCGCAGCAACACGGTCGCGAGGCCGACCAGGGTGAGCAGATCGCCGATCGGATAGGCGATATCGATGAGATGTGCGAGCCCGGTGGGCGCGCCGGTCTCGCTCATCATCGGCGCCAGGCCGTAGTGCCAGATGAACATGCCGCCGCCCACCACCACGATGGCCGCATCCAGCAGAAACTTGGCGAGATCGCTGCGCGAAGAAAAGGTCCGTGGCAGCAACAGCAGACCGCCGAGCAGCAGCGGAAAATAGCCGAGATAGAAAGCATCCCAGGCGCCAAGCCCGGGCCGCGCCTGGACCCGAAGGTATTCGGCTGCCCACAGTGCCTCGCCGGCCGCGATCGCCAGCAGGGCGAGACTGATCAGGACCAGGGACCAGCGCGTGCGTCCTGTCGATGCCAGGGACCGCCGCATCGCCAGCGCGGTGGCCATCAGCAAGAGCGGGATACGCCCCAGCGAGGACAACAAGGGCTCAAGTGCGTGTCCGTGCAAGGGTCCGATGACGAGCACGAGCCAGACCAGGCTCAGCCCCAAGCCGATCAGCGACCATGGAAACAGTCGCCAAAGCGACGCTTGCCCGCGCCCCTGTGATGCCTCGATCCCCTGCATCCTGCTCCTGAGAAACCCCTGAACAAGTCATCGGAATGTCTGCGCCAGCTGGCCTGCTGTTGGCCAATCCCCCTGAGCACGCCTTCTGCCGCCCCTGCCTCGGCGCACTATCGCAACTTGGATCCGCCTACTAGGTTTGCGGACCCCGCCCGTCTGTGCCGGCCATGCCAGAAGGCTGCTCCGGCCGATCCGCTTTGCCTTCAGCCGGCGGCGCCGACCAGCTTGCCGATCAGGGCGCCAATCTCGTCCTTGTTGCCGCTGATCGAAATGTGACTGTCGCGGGTGAGATTGGTTCCGATCATCACTGCCCATTCGATGCCGTCGTTGCCCTCTTCGTCCATCTTCGGGTAGGACTCCGGGCGACTGATGAAGACAATGCGGTTGGCGTCAATGACATTGCCGTTTGGAAGCTTTACCCAACGCTGTTGCATATGTTCCTCCGTGCTCGACAGATCAATACTAGCGCGGCCTCCGGCCCGAGCGTCACTCCGGTGCCGGTGCCGGGGCTGCGGGCTTGCGGCGGCTGCGCCCCGGTCCCGCTGGCCGGAACACGGTCGCCACTGGCGGCTGCGGGCGTGTCGGCAATGCTTGCCACTGGCGGTCGAGCGATTCCAGCAGCGCGCCGGTGCTGACCACGCTGCCGGCGGCCACCAGTTGCAGCAGCGAACGCAGTGCCTGCTCGCCTGCCGGCTCCGACAGCAGGTCGGCGAGCAGCTTTCGACAATCTTCCAGGGTCCGTTCGGGCGTCAGCACCAGGGCGAGCAGCAGGCGCTTGTCGGTATCCCGGCAGAGCAGGGCATCGGGCTGCTTGCTGGCAATGGTGCCCAGCCACTGCCGCCAGCCGGCTTCGTCGGTTTGCAGGCCGGATGGTGGCTCGATCAGGGCGACCAGCAGTGCGCGACCGCCGCGTGCAACAGCGCGCAATTCGGCCGAGAGTTGCCTGCGCATGGCCGCAACGGTCAGGCAGCCCGCCTGTTGTTCGCGCACCGCGCGACGATCCAGTTTCACTACGGCTCGACGCAGATGCTCGCGCGTGCTGGAAAGTTCCTCGCCACGGCGCTCGGCCTGCTGCTGGCTCTGCAGCAGCCGTCGATTGAGCGCAAACATATGGATCGCGCCGGCAACCTGGTCGGCCAGGGTGGTGAAGATCAGGCGTTCGTGATCGGCAAACACCGCGGCGTTGTCCGCCTCCAGATTGAGCACGCCGAAGACGCGGCCGCGGGCGCGGATGGGGACCGCCATCTCGGCGCGTACGGCGGGATTGACCACGGCGTAGTCGGTTGCCAGACGCACATCCGGAATGAACACGACTTCGCGACTGCGAAAGCAGCGGCCGACGATGCCCTCGGCAACCGGCCACTGCTTGCCGCGATAGCTGATCTGCGGCGAGGCGCCGCGGTGCGCCATCACTTCCAGATGATCGCGCAAGTCGCCCTCGAGCAGCACGGTTGCCTCGAGTGCATTGAAGCGCTTGCCGAGGAATTCCAGTACATGGGCGAGCAGGGCATCGAGGTCGGCCGCCTCCAGCGCGCCGCGCGAAAAATCCGCGACGATGCGCAGCAGCTCGCTCTGCCGGCGCAGTTCCTCGACCCGGCGCGCCGCCGCAATGGCGCCGGCGATATGACCGGCGATGACCTGTACCAGGGAAAGGTCTTCGTCGAACGCATGCTTGCGCAGACTCTCGACATTGAGCACGGCGAGCATCTCGCCGCGATGCATCACCGGAACGCAGAGCTCGGACTGGCCACCGGGCAGGGTGTGCACGAAGTTCTCGTGCAGGGAGGCGTCGCCGACCAGCACGGCCTGGCCGGTTGCCGCGACCTCGCCGACCACGCCGCTGCCGAGCGGCCGCGAATAGCCCGGCGCGATGGCGGTTGCCAGGTCCGTGTGCACAGCCTCGCAGACGAAGCGATCGCGCGCGCGATCGATTGAAACCAGTGCAACGAAGTCCCAGCGAAAGTAGCGGCCCAACGCCTCGGCAATGCGCCCCATCATCGCCCGGACGTTGAGATCTTCCGTGCTGATCTGCATCAGTTCCGAAAGTATCGGCAGGGGCAATACGGCAGTGCTGGGCCGGGCGTTGGCTGAAGGCATGACGCCGAGTGTAGTGACTGCCGGCGTCGGCGACACGCCCAGACGGGCGACGGCCAGGCGAAAGGAGCGGTCACGGCGCGCGATGCCTGTCTATAATGTTCGCCTCCCCGACCAGCGCGAGTGCCCCATGGCGACCCCCATCGAAGTCAAAGTGCCTGACATCGGCAATTACCAGGATATTCCGGTGATTGAACTTCTGGTCAAGCCGGGCGACTCGGTGAAAAAGGATCAGGGGCTGGTCTCGCTGGAGTCGGACAAGGCGACCATGGAGGTGCCCGCACCGATGGCCGGCATCATCCGCAGCCTGCTGGTGAAGCTGGGGGATACGGTTTCCGAGGGTTCGCTGGTGGCGACGATTGAGCCCGCCGATGCAGAAGCTGCGGCGCCCTCGCCGACACCGAAGCCGAAGCCCGCAGAGGCGGCGGCTGCCAGTCCGGCGGCGGTCAGCGCGCCGGCGCCGGCGGTAGCGACGGCACCGCGACCGGATGCGGAAGCCTTCGTTGCCAAGCCGCCGATCACGGCCGCGCCGGTGACGAAGGAGGCCCCGCTGCACGCGAGCCCGGCCGTGCGCCTGTTTGCCCGCGAACTGGGTGTCGACCTCAGCCGGATCAGCGTTGGCAGCGGACGCAAGAACCGGTTGACCAAGGAAGACGTGCAGAACTTCGTCAAGCGCGCCCTCGCGGGCAGCGCTGGCAGCGCCGCGCCCGCCAGTGGCGACGGACTGCGCCTGTTGCCCTGGCCGCAGGTCGACTTCAGCAAGTTCGGCGCCACCGAAAGCAAGGCGCTGTCGCGCATCAAGAAGATTTCCGGCGCCAACCTTGCACGCAACTGGGCGATGATTCCGCACGTCACCCAGAACGACGAGGCCGACATCACCGAGATGGAGGCCTTCCGCAAAAAGCTCGGCGAAGAGAACAAGGAGCTGAAGATCACGCCCCTGGTGTTCCTGATCCGCGCCTGTGTCGCCGCGCTGAAGAAGTTCCCGAGCTTCAATGCCTCGCTCGATGCCGGCGGCGAGAACCTGATCCTGAAAAAATACTTCCATATCGGCATTGCGGTGGATACGCCGGACGGACTGGTGGTGCCGGTGATCCGCGATGCCGATCAGAAGGGCCTGGTCGATCTCGCCCGTGAGCTCGGCGAGATATCCGCCAAGGCGCGCGACAAGAAACTCGGCCCGGCCGATATGCAGGGCGGCTGCTTCTCGATCAGTTCGCTTGGCGGCATCGGTGGCACCGGCTTCACGCCGATCATCAATGCGCCTGAAGTCGCGATCCTCGGCGTTTCCAAGTCGGCGATGAAGCCGGTCTGGAATGGCAAGGAGTTCACGCCGCGGCTGATGCTGCCGCTGTCCCTGAGCTACGACCATCGCGTCGTCGATGGCGCCGAAGCAGCCCGCTTTGCAGCCTATCTGGCACAGATGCTCGGCGACATCCGCCGCCTGTTGTTGTGACGGGCCCGGCGCAGCCCGGAATGGCTGCGCTGGATCGGATCGGGACAGAGCGACCACCGCAACGGATGGCCGCGCATCGAGCACTGAGCGATACGGAATTCTGGAGACAGCAATGAGCAAGACAATCGAAATCAAGGTTCCCGATCTGGGTGGCTCCAGCGATATCCCGGTGATCGAACTGCTGGTCAAGGCCGGTGATGTGGTCAAGAAGGATCAGGGCCTGGTCTCGCTGGAATCCGACAAGGCCACGATGGAAGTGCCGAGCCCGCAGGCCGGCACCATCAAGGAACTCAAGGTCAAGCTCGGCGACAAGCTGTCCGAGGGCATGCTGGTGGCGTTGCTCGAAGTTGCCCAGGGCGATGCGCCGGCAAAATCCGCAGCGGCTGCTCCTGCGTCTGCAGCATCCTCTGCGCCCGCCGCAGCGGCCGCGCCGCAGCCTGCTGCCGCAACACCAGCGCCAGCACCCGCGCCGGCGCCCGCAGTGTCCGCAGCAGCCGCGAGCGGCCGCACAGCCGATTTCGTCTGTCAGGTCGCCGTGCTCGGGTCTGGCCCCGGTGGTTACACGGCCGCATTCCGCGCCGCCGATCTCGATCAGGATGTCGTGCTGATCGAACGCTATGCCGAGCTTGGCGGTGTCTGTCTCAATGTCGGCTGCATTCCGTCCAAGGCCCTGCTGCATGCGGCCAAGGTCATCGATGAGGCCGCGCATGCGGCGGATTTTGGCGTGCGTTTCGGTGCGCCCGAAATCGATCTGGCCAAGTTGCGCGGTTACAAGGAAAAAGTCGTCAAGCAGTTGACCTCGGGCCTCGCCGGCATGTCCAAACAGCGCAAAGTGACCCGCGTCACCGGCGTCGGCAAGTTCGTTTCGGCCAATGAAATCGAAGTGGCAACCAGCGAGGGCAACAAGCTGGTGCGCTTCGAGAAGGCGATCATCGCGGCCGGCTCACAGCCGGTGAAACTGCCCGGCTTGCCCTGGGGCGATCCGCGCCTGATGGATTCCACCGATGCCCTGATGCTCGACGAAATTCCGGGCACCCTGCTGGTGATCGGCGGCGGCATCATCGGCCTGGAGATGGCCTGCGTCTATCAGGCACTCGGCAGCAAGGTCACCGTCGTCGAACTGTTCGATCAGCTGATGCCTGGCGCCGATCCCGATCTGGTCAAGCCCCTGCACACACGCCTGTCCAAGCGCTATCAGGCGATCCTGCTGAAGACCAAGGTCGTCAAGCTCGAAGCCGAAGCCGGTGGCCTGCGCGCGCATTTTGAAGGCGAGGGCAAGGTGCCCGAGCCGCAGCTCTATGATCGCGTACTGTGCGCGGTCGGGCGTACGCCCAATGGCGGCAGGATCAATGCCCAAGCGGCCGGCGTTGCGGTCTCGGAGCGCGGCTTCATCAGCGTCGACAAGGAGATGCGCACGAACCAGGCGCATATCTTCGCGATCGGTGATCTGGTCGGCCAGCCGATGCTGGCGCACAAGGCAACCCATGAAGCCAAGGTCGCCGCCGAAGTCGCCGCCGGACATCGCAGCACCTTCGTCGCCAGCGTGATTCCCAGCGTCGCCTACACCGATCCCGAAATCGCCTGGGTCGGTGTCACCGAAATCGAAGCCAAGGCGCGCGGCATCGCCTATGGCAAGGGCGTGTTTCCGTGGGCGGCCTCCGGCCGTGCCATCGGCATCGGCCGCACCGAAGGCTTCACCAAACTGATTTTCGATGAGGCCACACACCGCCTGATCGGTGCCGGCATCGTCGGCGCCCACGCCGGCGACCTCATCGCCGAAGCCGCCCTCGCCATCGAGATGGGCTCCGACGCCCACGACATCGGCCTCACCATCCACCCACATCCCACCCTGAGCGAATCGGTCGGCATGGCGGCCGAGGTGTTCGAGGGCACGATTACGGATTTGTATATTCCGAAGAAGCGGTAGGTCAGCGCTGCTCTGCTCTTGATTCTGTAGAGCGTGGGCTTGCCCCGCTGCCTTTGATCTTCCGCAATTTTGATCCAAACGTCACGTCACGAAGATCACGAGCCCGCACCCTGACGGGTGCATCGTGCCTACGGCACGACAAAGATGTTTCGCGCTCTCGCGCGAGTAACTTTCTCTGGTAATGGCGCCAGAGAAAGTCACCAACGGAGAACGCCACCCCACAGCGACGCCCTCCACGCATCCTGCGTTCCGGGTTCGTGCTCGGCGGCCGCTGGTCGGCGGGCGCACATCCATGTGCGATCGCCGACAGGCCGCATCCATGCGGCCTCCCTTCGGGCTGATCGCGACCACCGATCACCGTCGCTGAGGGGCCCCGGTAAAACAAAGAAGCGCGCTCCCGTCGCGCAGAAGCCACAGCCAAAGCCTCGCGCCGGCACGTGTAGCTCGGCGAGGTAATGTCGAAGAGAGGTAGCTGTCAGCAGTCGATTGACTGCTTTCGACCCGAAGCCGTCGTTCGGAAACACGACCTGAAGACCCCTATTTCGGCCGGCAGTCGTAGGTCGGGTCCCGCGAAGCGGTACCCGACATCGGAATGTCGTCCCCGATAGGAGATGCCGTGAGCGTGGCGGCGCCTGGTTGCGCCGGAAATTTGTTCACTGACACCGAATTCATGAAGTTCCCTTCTCCCGCTTGCGGGAGAAGGTGGCGCGCAGCGCCGGATGAGGGAAACGCGCGACACCATCGCGTCGTGGCCAAACATCAAGTTCCCTTCTCCCGCTCGCGGGAGAAGGTGGCGCGCAGCGCCGGATGAGGGAAACGCGCGACACCATCGCGTCGTGCCCGAACATCAAGTTCCCTTCTCCCGCTTGCGGGAGAAGGTGGCGCGCAGCGCCGGATGAGGGAGGCGGGCAGTACTATCGCGTCGTGGCCGAACATCAAGTTCCCTTCTCCCGCTTGCGGGAGAAGGTGGCGCGCAGCGCCGGATGAGGGAAACGCGCGACCCGATCGCGTCGTGCCCGAACATCAAGTTCTCTTCTCCCGCTTGCGGGAGAAGGTGGCGCGCAGCGCCGGATGAGGGAAACGTGAGACACGATCGCGTCGTGGCCGAACATCAATCGCAGGCGCCCAGTGGGCGCGTCGTTGCTACGCAACGACAACGAGCTTTCGCGCTCTCGCGCGAGTAACTTTCTCTGGTAATGGCGCCAGAGAAAGTCACCAACGGAGAACGCCACCCCACAGCGACGCCCTCCACGCATCCTGCGTTCCGGGTGCGTGCTCGGTGATCGCTGGTCGGCGGGCGCACATCCGGCAACTGCTCCTGCGTTGCTCTACCTCGGGCATCCGGCAACTGCTCCTGCGTTGCTCTACCTCGGGCATCCGGCAACTGCTCCTGCGTTGCTCTACCTCGGGCATCCATGCCCTCGCCATACCCTCGCCCTGTGCGATCGCCGACAGGCCGCATCCATGCGGCCTCCCTTCGGGTTGATCGCGACCACCGATTACCGTCGCTGAGGGGCCCCATTGAAAAGAAGCGCGCTCCAAGCGCGCAGAAACAACAGCAAAGGCGATCGCGCCAGCGCGCATGGTTCGCCAGGGTAATGCGCTGGCCCAGTTGCTGGCGCCAATCACGCCCCCCTGGCTACTACCGTTCGCTCGTATTGATACACTGAAGACCCCGGTTTCCCCCGCCAGACTGCCCGAAAAGGGCGTTTGAACTTCCTATACCCGGAGGCGTCCTGCATGCGCGCCAAAGTGCTTTTGTCCCTCGGTTTCTTTCTCGAAGTGTTTGTCCTGTTGTCAGCATTCGGACTGGGTGGACGAATGGGCGAGCAACTCCTTTCGAGCGGCGCCCTTGGGGTTCGACCGCAGGGTGGTTGGCTGGCGCTGGTCCTGAGTCTGGAATTGCCATTGGGCATGGGTGCTGCCGGTGCCGCCGTCGCTGCGGTCGCGATGCATCGTCTCGTTCCATGGCTTGGGTCCCTCATCCTGAGTGACGACGAATGGCAGCAGCACGCGGCTCCGCTCACGGCGAAGTCCAAGTTGTACGCCAAGCTGTTCACCATCTTCCTCTTGCCGTTTTTCCTTACCGGCATCGTGCTTGGTTTCGCGGGGGGCTCAGGTCTCGCGCGCGCAGCCGTTTTCGGACTCGAACCTAGCGGCTGGCCGGTCATCTTCGTCTCGCTCGGACTCGCCGCGATCAGTGTCTATCTTTGTGCGCTGATCGGATACTTCCTTATCCTGCTGATGGGCACCGCTGTGGTCGGCCGCGAACGCCTGATCCAGGTATTCGACGAATTCCCGAAAGAACCGCAAGTACAAACTGGACTCTTCTCGCGCCTCTTGGCCAGGCCCATGAATGCCATCAGCAATCGCATGCTCGGTACGAACTTCTGAAGCGGAACGGCTCACGAGCGGTAATGCACTGCCCGCCCGGTGCCTCACAGCCCGTTAGTGCACCCGTGGGAGCGACGTCCCGTCGCAAAATTCGCGCAAAATTCGGGGTCAGTGTACCAATACGATGATCCGCGCTTGGCCGAAGGCGGGCATTCCAGTATTGCCACAAGTGGGTTGTTCTCATCGCCTCGGCGGTCTGCGTGCAGAGCCGCGCTGTTGCGGTTGCTTCTGCGCGCTTGGATCGCGCATCCTTTCAACGGGGCCCTGCTGCGACGGTGATCGGTGGGCGCGATCAGCCCGGAGGGAGGCCGCATGGATGCGGCCGGTCGGCGATGAAATACTACTCTGACCCTGAGGTTTCCCCTCGTTTCACCGTTGTAAAACAACGATTTAGGTCGTAGCCTCTGGGAAAAACCAAGCGTGCA
>JALHNO010000027.1:0-15050 GCA_022843465.1 Pseudomonadota bacterium
CGGGATGATCTGCCCGCCTACCCAGGGCGTTGCCCTGGGCTGAATTGTTGTGCCCCTTCGGGGCGAGCGCAAACCAATGCCGGATGATCGACAGCTGCGCGTTGGACAGGGCAATCATTCGCCAGGAAAAATAGGCTGACGCCTATGGGGCAGGCCCCGCCCGATGAGGGCACACAACAGTGTGGCGCGACCATGGCCGACACTACGATCAGTGCTCGCGCCCGATCAGGCCACGCATGCGCTGAAGTTTCGGCGACACCACCGGTACTGTCAGCATCGTGCTGGCCACGGCCATCAGCAGCAGGGCAGTGAAGGTTTCGCTGCTGATGATCTGCTTGTCGAGCAGCACATTGGCGAAGATGATCATGATCAGCGCCTTGGTCTGCAGCAGCCAGCCGATCAGGCTGGCCTCGCCAGGTTGCCATTTCAGAATGCGTCCGGCGATATGGGTGCCGATCAATTTTCCGGCGACCGAGGCGACCAGCAGCAGGGCGGCGGCGACAAAGACCAGGGAACCGCCGACCGCCCAGTTGGTGCGCAGCCCCGTGCTGAGGAAGAACACCGGCATTGCCACCAGCAGCACATGATGACGCAGCAGGTCCATCTGTTTCTCGTCAAACCACTTGGCATCCATGATCACGCCAGCGAGGAAGGCACCGACCATGAAATGCAGGCCGGACCAGTCGGCGCCGAAGCCGCATACTGCGAGCCAGATCAGGCCGACATACCAGCGATCGCGGGGTTCCAGCCATACCATCAGGCGACGGAAGCCATAGCCGATGAGGGCGTAGCCGATCAGGAATCCCACCTGCTTTCCGACCCGTTGCCAGTCCATCAGGATTGCCGCAAGCACACCCCAGATCGCGATGTCGTCGAGGCTGGCATAGCGCAGGATGCGCTGGCCTATCGGCTGGCGCAGGATCTCCAGCTTCTCCATGAACAGGATCAGGATCGGCAGGGCGGTGACCGCGCAGGACATGCCGATGCCAAGCACGAACTGCCATGGCCGCGCGTTCGGCCCCATCCAGCCGGTGTGCGGCAGCAGCAACATGGCCGCGATGGCGCCAAACAGCAGGGGAACGCCGAGCGCGAGCCCGGCCGAGATGCTGCTCTCGCGCCGGTGCTTCCAGGCGCCATGGATATCCAGCTCGATGCCGGCAATCCAGACGAACAGCATCACCGCCCACCAGGCAATGCCGTTGAGCGACTTGATCACGTCCGGATTGAAGACGAATTGGTAGTAGTCGGGAAAGACGGCGCCCAGAATGCCGGGTCCGAGCAGGATGCCGGTGATGATCTGCACCACGACCAGGGGTGCGTAGTACTCGGTACGGGCAACCCGCCAGATCAGGTAGGGCACGGTGAAGATGATCGTCATGGCGATCAGGTAGATTTCTGTAGTGTTCATCGGGCTCTGGTTGTGGGGCGAGCCTTGGCATTTGCCGTGGCGTTCGCTCTGGTCCCCGAGGGGAGGGCTTGCCGCGGGGCGTGCCCCGCTTGTGTTGAATTCGCCTGACGAGAAAAGCAGATCAGGCGCAGCGGGGCAAGCCCCTGCAGGAAAGCGCCTTGGTTGTAGGGCATCTCTGTGAGATGCCGTCTCGACGCCGCGGGAAATCCATCAATGGCATCTCACCAAGATGCCATAGAGGAAAGCGCGCTGTTGTAGGGCATCTCTGTGAGATGCCGTCTCGAATGCAGGGCATCTCCGCGAGACGCTCACCGGAGCGCAGGATCAGATTGGTCGGGCAGCGACCGGATCATCGTCAACCGGGATCAATTGGCGGAGAATCCCCTGTCAGCGGAATTCCGCTGCAACCAGGTTCACCATGTTCAACCCGCGCCCCGAAATCGTCCGTGTGCCGATCGATGCCGAGCATAGCTGCTACGTCATCGACGATGCCCTGCAGGAACCCGATCGCTGGGTCGACTATGCCGCCAATGCGCGCGCGGGATTTCAGCGCGAGGGCTTCAATGCCTATCCGGGGGTCGAGCTGCGGATGCCCGACGCGGTGTCGGCGCGGCTGGACGAGTACTTCGCCGTGCATATCCGGTCGCTGCTGGGTGCGCGGCGTACATTGCGCATGTACAGCCGACTGGCGATGGTGACCGACCGAGCCGAGTCATTGGAGCCACGGCAATGGATCTGCCATCGCGATCGCATGGCGGTGCCGCCGGAGCAGTGCGTGGCGGCGTCGGTGCTGTATCTGTTCCCCGATGGCGCGTACTCCGGCACCAGTTTCTACCGGGCGAAGCGTTCGGCGCAGGAGACCGATCTGCTGGTGCACGATTCCGGAACGCTTGACCGCGAGGCTTTTGCTGCCCGCTATGGCATCACAGCGGGCTATCAGACAGATTCGAATGCCTGGTTCGAAAAGTTGTGCAGCGTGCCAGCGCGCTGGAATCGCCTGATCTTCTACGACGGCAGTCTGTTTCATTGCGCCGATATCACCGCGGACGCGCTGCTGGGCGATGACCCGCGCACAGCACGGCTCACGCTCAACGGATTCTTCACCTGCCGGCGCAGCGCCGTCGTGCGCTGAGTGGATCACCGCGCGGGCAGGGAGATCAGGGCATCGTCCATGATCAGCGGATCGCGCGCGCCATCGCCGCCGCCAAAACTGTGCGCATCCGCTTGCGGTCGCAGCGCCTTGTAGCCGCCGTCGTAGTCCCAGGTGGTGGCGTAGATGCGGAGACCGCGCAGATCCGGCGGTGCACCCAGTGCCGCAGCGGGCAGGGTGAATCGCACCATCCGTTGGCCGCGATCCACTTCGATCCGGGCACCCGGCGTCACCACCGCACCGTCCTGGCTGGCATCAGCGCCCGCTGCCGAGAACATGGCATTCGACCAGCCATGGCTGCGCAGTCGATATTGCCAGCGCAGGTCTTCCGGCATCCGCGCATTCTGCTGCGGCAGGGCCTGTGCCCCATCCGTGCGCCCAGGCAGTGAAAAGAACAGCGAGAACGCGACATGATCGAATCCGAGCGAAGGATTCCAGACGTCGGTGATGTCGTGCATGAAAAGTTCGACGCGCAGCGCGGCGCCGGAAGTGAATACACGCAGGCGGCGGATGTCGAGTTGCTTGTGCACACCCCAGCCAGAATCGCTGGGATACTGGTAGTGGCCGCCTGGGCCGTGGTCGTCATCGCCGGGATCAAGCTGGTCGATCAACTGCTGCCAGCTGCGATGGACCTTGAACGGACGGCTTGGTGATGCCTGTTGGCGCGATTCCGACCAGACCACCAGACGATGCTCGATTGCCGGGTCGATCATGTTGCCGGTGTCGATCATCGCGCGCCAGTGGCCGTTGCTATCGGCCGTGATCCGGTGTGCGCTGGAGAGATCGCCGTCTACGACCAGTCGCAACACCTCGTTCGGCAGTGCCGAACCTGATGCTGAGAAATCATCGCGAAATTCCTCAGCGCCCAGTGGATGCAACTCGGGCGCCGCGGCTGCCGGTGCGATCGCCCCACGATCAGCGGATACCAGCCAGACCCAGCCCTCGCGGGCAGCCAGCGGAATGCTGATGCGGCCATCGGCCGGCACCACCAGATCCGCCGGCCTTGCCTGGATGCCGAACACGCCCGCCAGTCTGGTACCAGGCGACAATTGCAGGTCCAGCCCGTCGAGCAGGGCGTCATGATCGGCGCTGTTGAACACCACCAGGGCGGTCGCCTCGGTCGATTGCATGCGATAGGCCAGTACGCCGCCGGATGCGGGGTTTTCGCTGAGCACGGTGGGTGTTCCGCGCGAGAACACCCGATGTGTGCGGCGCAGCGCAATGGCCTCTTGCAGGAACCGGAACGGCTTGCTGTCGCTGTCGAAATGATCGCGTCCGCCCGACTGGTGGCCATTGCGGAACATTGCGGCACGCTGACCGGTGAAACCCTGCTCGGTGGCGTAGTAGATCGTCGGTATGCCGGGCAGGGTCAGGATGGCGAGCAGGGCCTGACGCAGGCCCGGCTCGCTGCCGCCGGCGAGAAAGCGATCGACGTCGTGGTTGTCCACAAAGGTCGGCATCAGGGCTGGCGCCGCGTGTACGCGCATCATGCTGCGGATGCGATAGCCCAGTTCAGCGGTCGGTCGACCCCGCGCGAAGACATCACCGAGCGTTCCATACAGGGGGAAGTTGATCATCCCCGGCATCAGCTTCCGCCCGCCCGTCTCGCCCATGTAGGCATCGATCTTGCGCGCCTGGGTATCCTCGTAGGCGCGGTCGATGCCGAAGCCCTCACCGAATACATGAAACTGCTTGCGACCGCTCGCCGCCGCCGTGCGCAGGATGCCCGGATGCCGGGGATCATCGGCGTGCAGAAAGTCGCCGAAAAATTCCCGCGGCACGTAGAACGCGGTGTCGACCCGATAACCATCGACACCGGCCTGCTCGATCCAGTGGTTGTAACTCTGCCGCAGTGCGGCGCGGACCCGTGGATTCTCGGTGTTCAGATCGTCCAGATCGGCCAGCTGAAAGCGCTGCTCCTGCTGCGGGTCGCGGTAGTCGGTGATGGCCGGCGTCCAGTGATAGATATCCGCTACCCGATGGCCTGGCTGGCGAACATCGTTCAGATCGAACGGTGACTGGCTGGGTGCCGTGCGCCCCCGGTGATCAGCCTGCAAGGCGAAGCCCGAGAGTGGATCGCCTGGATTCCAGGCATCGCGGTACGAGAAAAAATTTCCGGTGTGGTTGACCACGATGTCCTGCACCAGATACATGCCGCGCCCATGCAGTTCCCTGGACAGTTGCTGGTAGTCCCGCAGCGTGCCGAAATGACGGTCGACTTCGGCAAAGTGTTCCGCCCAGTAGCCGTGATAGCCGCCATAGCGCGCGGCCGGGTCCCACCAGCGATGCGCTACCGGCGGCGTGATCCACAGCGTAGTGGCACCCAGAGCCTGGATGTAGTCAAGACGCCGGCGCAGCCCAGCCAGATCGCCACCGCTGTAACGCGCGCCGTCAGCGGGATCGAATTCACCCGCGCCCTGATCATTGTTGCCCGGGTCACCATCGTCAAAGCGGTCGATCATCGCAAAGTAGATCACCTGATCGCGCCAGTCGGGCGAGGCGACATGGAGGGGGCCATCGGACGGCGGCGATGGCGCTGGGCGATCTGCACCCGTTCGCGCGACACAGCCAGTGAGCAGCGCGATGCCGACGGCCAGCATGCTAAGTCCTTGGAGCCTTGGGGCTTGCTGGCTGAATGGCCTCATCGAAACCTCTGCGTGGGTGTGAAAGTGCGTAGCAGTGCGCTTTTTTGCCTCGTGTTGCAACGCGGCATCGGTGACGCGTGCGGTGATAGCGCGCGCGGCTTTATTTGACACTGCCACCGGCTGCCGCGGTAGCGCATGAATCAGTGCTTTGCATGAATACGTATGCAAGAAAAGCCGGTTTCCGATTGTCGGGGATACCATCATCGAACGTAACGGGGGCGGGTTTTCTCCGAACGCATCCGGCCCGGGGACGGCGAGTAGCGCCGTAGGGTCAGCATTCAAGACCACTGAGTATCTGGAGGGGAGATGTTGCAACTTAAGCGCAATTCGCTGAGCGTGGCGTTGGCCTGCGCCCTGTTTGCGGTAGCGACTGGCGCGCAAGCGCAGTCGGACCAATCGGCGGTACCGGCGAGCGATGCTGCCAGTGCCGACGAAAAGACCAAGGCTGCTGCGAAAGCCGAAGCCGAGGCGAGTGAGGCCCGTGAGATGGAGACCATCAGTGTCGTCGGCATCCGCCGCGGCATCGAGAGCGCCATCGCGCTGAAACAGGAATCGACCTCGATCGTCGAAGCCATCTCCTCCGAAGACATCGGCAAGCTGCCCGATTCCAGCATCGCCGAGTCGATTGCGCGCCTGCCTGGCCTTGCGGCCCAGCGCGTCGCCGGGCGTGCCTCGACCATCAGCATCCGCGGCCTCGCGGGTGACTTCTCGACGACCCTGCTCAACGGTCGCGAACAGGTCAGCAGCGGTGACAACCGCGGTGTCGAGTTCGATCAGTACCCCTCCGAACTGCTCAGTTCCGTGCTGGTCTACAAGACACCCGATGCCAGCCTGGTCGCCCAGGGCATTTCCGGTACCGTCGATCTGCGTACCGTGCGTCCGCTGTCCTATCCGGATCGCGTCATCGCGGTCAGCGCGCGCGGTGAGCAGAACTCGCTGGGTGAACTCAATCCCGGCTACTCCGATCTCGGCAGCCGCTTCAGTGCGTCCTACATCGACCAGTTCGCCGATGGCACCGTCGGTCTCGCGATCGGCTTTGCACGGCTCGATTCACCGGGCCAGGCCAATCGCTGGAACGCCTGGGGCTATCCGACCGGCACCGTCAATGGCATCGACAATGTCCGCATCATCGGCGGTTCCGAGTCCTGGTCCTCGTCGACCGACAATGTCCGTGACGGCGTCATGGCCGTGCTCGAGTTCCGTCCCAGTGATTTCTACTCGGGTGCCGTCGACGTCTATTACTCGCAGTTCGAGCGCGCCGAAACCACGCGTGCCTTGCAACTCGGCCTGGGCTGGTCGGGTGCGAGCCTGAGCAATGCCGTGGTCGACGAGAACGGTGTGCTGGTGGCCGGGCGCTTCAGCGGCGTCAAGCCGATCCTGCGCAATGATCTGAACACGCGTGATGACGAGATCTTCGCGCTCGGCTTCAACAACGAGTTCCAGTTCAATGATGACTGGCGGGGCGTAGCCGATTTCAGCCTGTCGAGCGCCGATCGTGACGAGTCGATCCTGGAAACCTATGCCGGCACCGTCGGCACCACCGATGTCCTCGACTTCACGCTGAATCCGAGCACCGGTCGACCGGATCTTTCGTTCGGTCTGAATTATGCCGATCCGTCCCTGATCCGACTCACCGATTCCGGTGGCTGGGGCCAGGATGGTTATATCAAGTACCCGAAGTTCGAAGATGAGCTGCGCTCGGTCAAGCTCGCCGCGGAGCGTAGTTTCTCAAGCGGGTTCGTCAGCAGTGTCGAGTTCGGTGTCAACCACTCGCACCGCGAGAAGAGCCGCAGCGTGGCCGAGGCCTTCCTCGATCTGATCGCGGGCGATTCGGCCGTGGTTCCGAGCGATCTGCTCAACAGTCCGGCCAATCTCGGCTTCACCGGAATTCCCGGCGTGCTCAGCTACAACATCCCGGCGGTGTTCAACCAGTTCTATACCCTGCGCAGCAATATCCACCCGGACATCTTCAACAAGGATTGGGAAGTTGAAGAGACGGTGATCACCAGCTTCATCAAGATGAGCATCGATACCGAACTTGGCTCGGTGCCGGTGCGCGGCAACCTCGGCATCCAGCACGTCGGTGCCGATCAGGAGTCGCGCGGCTTTGCGATTCCGGGTGGCGTCGCCAGTGGTGCCTTGCCGTTCGAAGGCGGTTCGGATTATTCCGATGTGCTGCCGAGCCTGAATCTCGCATTCTCGCTGCCGGCAGATCAGACCGTGCGCTTCGGTGCGGCCAAGGAAATGGCGCGTCCGCGCATGGATCAGATGCGGGCCAACAATGGCTTTGGCATCGACCGGGGCCGCGGCGAATGGTCCGGCGGCGGTGGCAATCCCGAGCTCGAGCCCTGGCGTGCAACCGGCTATGACCTGTCGTACGAGAAGTACTTCGACAACAAGGGCTACATCAGTGCCGCAGCCTTCCACAAGGATCTGAAATCCTACATCTACGATCAGACCGTCGAGTTCGATTTCAGCGTGTTCGATCTGACCTCGGTACCCGGCCCGTATCCGGCATCGACAATCGGCCGCTTCACCCGTCCGACCAATGGCGATGGCGGTTCGATGAACGGCTGGGAGTTCGCGGTGTCGGTGCCGCTGGATATGCTCTGGACGGCGCTCGATGGTTTCGGCATCGTGACCAACTACTCCGATACCCGCAGCTCCATCCTGCCCAACGGACCAGGCAGCACCCAGCCATTGCCGGGTCTCTCGCGCTACGCCTCGAACATCACCTTCTACTACGAGAAGCAGGGTTTCTCCGCTCGCGTCAGCCAGCGTAGCCGCTCGCGTTTCGTCGGTGAGGTGCAGGGTTTCGGTGCCGATCGTGATACCCGCTACATCGAGGGTGAGGACATTCTCGATATGCAGATCGGCTATGCCTTCGGCGAAGGCAGCCTGGAAGGGCTTTCCCTGCTGCTGCAGGTCAATAATCTCAACAATGAGCCGTATCAGGAACTGTTCCGCAACGACAACGGAAGCTTTGCTCCGCGCATGTACAACGAGTACGGCCGCACGACCCTCCTCGGCGCCAGCTACAAGTTCTGATTTCGATGCGTCTCCATTGCCCTGCCGCCTCAACAACGGCAGGGCTTTTTTTTGACCTCAGCCATCGTCGACGGTTTGGCTGATCGGCGCATCCGGATGGGCGTCCACAGTCCATCCGGGCGTCTTGATTCATGCGGCCCGCGCCGCGCGCCAGCTAAGCTGCCGGCACGCGGCCCGGACGTGCCAGCGAGGAGAACGCAGTGAATTCACCACAGATCAGATCCAAGCCGGTATTGAGCTTCTGGCAGATCTGGAACATGTGCTTTGGCTTTCTCGGCATCCAGTTCGGATTCGCGTTGCAGAATGCCAATGTCAGCCGGATTTTCCAGACCCTGGGCGCCGAGATCGATGATCTGCCGATTCTCTGGATTGCTGCTCCGCTGACCGGCCTGCTGGTGCAGCCGATCGTCGGCTATTTTTCCGACCGCACCTGGACCCGGCTCGGTCGCCGTCGTCCCTACTTTCTGATTGGCGCCATCCTGACCAGCGCAGCCCTGGTGATCATGCCGAACTCGCCGACGCTGTGGATCGCGGCCGGTGTGCTGTGGATGCTCGACGCCTCGATCAACATCTCGATGGAACCCTTTCGCGCCTTCGTCGGCGACCAGCTCGGTCCCAGGCAGCGGCCCCGTGGCTACGCGATGCAGAGTTTCTTCATCGGCCTCGGTGCCGTTGTCGCCAGCGCCTTGCCCTGGCTGCTGACGCGCTACGGATTCAGCAATACCGCAGAGGCGGGTGCGATCCCCGAGACGGTCCGCTATTCATTCTACTTCGGTGCCGTTGTGCTGCTGGCAGCGGTCGGCTGGACCGTATTCCGCACACGCGAGTATCCGCCAGAAGAGTTGGCATCGTTCGATGATGCCGAGCCCGATTCGGGCAAGCGGGCGCCACAGATGCCCTCCATGGGTCCGGGTCTTGCACTGCTGGTCGCGGGCCTGGGTCTTTCCGCGGCGGTCTGGCATTGGGCCTGGGGCCAGACGCTCTACATCCTTGGCGGCGGCTTCGCATTCCTCGGAATCGCCATGCTGCTGCTGTCGGCATCAAGGGGATCACCTGCCAGGGCGAACCCCTTCATCCACATCATGACGGATCTCTACAATATGCCCGGCACCATGGCACGCCTTGCCGTGGTGCAATTTTTCTCATGGTTCGCCCTGTTCGCGATGTGGATCTACACCACCGGTGCGGTCACCTCGGTTCACTACGGCAGCAGCGATCCCGCGTCCGCCGCCTACAACGAAGGCGCCAACTGGGTGGGCGTACTGTTTGCCGGTTACAACGGCTTCGCCGCGCTGGCCGCCCTGATCATCCCGCGGATGACCGTATGGTTCGGTCTGCGCCACGCCCATCTGATCAATCTCTGGATTGGTGGCGCCGCGCTGATTTCGTTCCTGCTGATCAAGGACCCGCGCTGGCTGATGCTGTCGATGGTCGGTATTGGATTTGCCTGGGCTTCGATCCTGTCGCTGCCCTATGCCCTGCTCTGCGACAGCCTGCCGGCGCGCAAGATGGGCGTCTACATGGGTATCTTCAATTTCTTCATCGTGCTGCCGCAACTGGTCGCCGCGATCCTGCTGGGTCTGCTGCTGAAGACGTTCTTTGGCAATGAGCCGATCTATGCCCTGGTCATCGGTGGTGTCAGTTTTGCGGCTGCAGGGCTCTGCGTGCTCTGGGTTGCCGAACCGGGTGGGCGCAGTGATTCTCGCTCCGCGCCTGCCGCGTAATGCGTGCCGGCGTCTGCGCCAGTACGTGCTTGTCCCCCGGTGTCCGTCGCCGGCACCGGTGTCACTGAAACAGGAGTCGCCATGTTTGCCCGTCATCAGCGTTCCGCCCTACTGATCGCCCTGGTGTTGCTTGCCGGTTGCCCTGGCAGCCAGCAGGCGCCGGCACCGGAACCTGACTCGGCACCGGCACCGGCAGCTTTGTCCACGCAGGACTACTATGGCACCCTGCATCCGTTTGCGGCCGATGCGGTCTATTTCGTGGTCACCGATCGCTTCGTCAATGGCGATACCGGCAATGATCATCGCGAGCAGGGCGGGGCACTCAATACCTTCGATCGGCCGATCCATTGTCCGGACGGCATCATCGCCAACAGCGGTTATCTCGGTGGTGACTTCCGCGGGCTGCTCGATCACGCCGATTACATTCGCGAGATGGGCTTCGGCGCGGTCTGGATTACCCCGATCGTCGACAATCCCGACGAAGCCTTCAGCGGAGGCGACGAAATCACCTGCACCTCGATCCTCACCGATCGCGGCAAGGCCGGCTATCACGGCTACTGGGGCAGCAATTTCTTCGAGGTTGATGAGCATCTGGTCAGCGCTGGACTGGGGTTCCGCGAACTGACTGCCGGCTTGCGGGCGCAGGGCCTGAAGACCGTGCTCGATATCGTCGCCAATCATGGTTCACCGGGATGGTCGATGCCGACCGCACAAAGCGAGTTCGGGCGCATCTACGCGGCCGACGGCAGCCTGCTGGCCGATCATCAGAACCTGAAACCGGAGCAGCTTGATCCGGAGAAGGAGCCGCTGCATCGCTTCTTCAATCAGCATGGCGACCTCGCCCAGTTGTCCGATCTCAACGAATCCAATCCTGCCGTGGTCGACTATCTGGTCGATGCCTATCTGCACTGGATCGATCAGGGCGCCGCCGCATTCCGGGTAGATACCGTGCCGTATTTGCCAACTTCATTCTGGGACACCTTCACCACCCGGATCCGCGCGAAGCACCCGGATTTTTTCCTGTTCGGTGAGGCCTTCAAGTTCAAGCCGGAAGAAATCGCGCTGTACACCTGGCCGGGCAATGGCGCGATGAGCATGCTGGATTTTCCGTTGAAGGCTGCGCTTGTCGATGTCTTCCAGAATCCCGGCAGCGACTATGCACGCATCAGCGAAGCACTGTTTCTGGAAGCAGGCCCGTACCAGAACCCCTATGAGCTGACGACCTTCTACGACAATCACGACATGGCGCGCATGCAGGCCAGCGACCAGGGTTTCATCGATGCCCACAACTGGCTGTTCACCGCGCGCGGGATTCCGGTGATCTATTACGGATCGGAGGTCGGCTTCATGCGCGGCCGTGCCGAGCATCATGGCAATCGCAACTACTTCGGTGTCGAACAGATCGAACAGGCTTCCGCGCATCCGATCCGGCAGCAACTGGCGCGCATTGCAGAGTTGCGCGCGGCGACGCCGGCGCTGCAGCGCGGACTGCAACTGAATCTCGAGATCGCCGGTCAGCGCGCTGCCTTCCTGCGCGTATTGCAGCACGCGGGCCGCAACCAGACCGCCCTGGTCCTGCTCAACAAGGGCGACAGCAGCGAACGCATGCAACTGTCAGGAATTCCCACCGGCAACTGGCGCAATGCCTTTGATGGCAGCAGTCTCGGTGTTTCCTACGGTGAGCCGGTGGTGCTCGAGGTGGCACCACATGATGTATCGGTCTGGCTGCTCGATAGCGCGCTGACGGATCCGGCCGTGCTGCAGCAACTCGACCAGCTTATGGCGCGGCCTGTGCACCGCACGAACGGCGGATGACCAACTGCGCCGGGAGCATCGCGCTCTCGACGGGTTCGCCGCGAATCTGACGCAGCACGCGGTCGACCAGCATTTCGCCGGCGAGCTTGGTGTCCTGCATCACCGTGGTCAGGGCAGGGTTGACGAAGCTCGCGGTCGGGATGTCGTCGAAGCCGACCACGGACACCTGCTCGGGTACGCGCAGGCCGGCATTGGCGAGGGCACGCAGCGCGCCGATCGCCAGCAGATCGCTGGCCGCGAAGATCGCATCGAAGGGCACACCGCGACTGAGCAGTACCTGCACCGATTCGATACCGAGGCGCTCGATCGAATCGGATGCGTCCACCTGCAAGGCCGGATCGGGCTCGAGGCCGGCAGCGCACAAGGCCTCGCAATGTCCGCGATAGCGCGCGCTGAATTCTGGAAAGTGCGCAGACGAATCGCCGATGAAGGCAATTCTCCGCCGGCCAAGCGCCAGCAGGTGATCGGTGATTGCGCGACCGCCGAGGGCATTGTCGCAGCCGATGGAAATATCCGGTTGTCCTTCAAGTACCGCGCCCCAGCGCACAAAATGGGTGCCCTGATCGACCAGCTTCTGCAGCCGGCTGCGTGAAACCAGATAGTCGCCATAACCGAGCAGGATCAGGCCATCGGCCTTGTGGCTGTCCTGATAGTCGGCATGCCAGTCATTGGACAGTTGCTGGAACGAGACCAGCAGATCGTAGCCCTGACGCACACAGGCGCGGGTGATCGATCCCAGCATCGAAAGAAAGAACGGATTGATCAGCGAGTCGTCGGTGGTCGGGTCCTCGAACAGCAGCAGAGCCAGGGTCACCGAGTGCTGGCGACGCAGGTTGGATGCGTTCTTGTCGACCTTGTAATTGAGTTCACGCGCAATCGTCTGGATGCGGTGGCGGGTATCGTCGCTGACCAGGGAACTGCCGCGCAGGGCGCGGGACACGGTCGACTGCGAGACACCGGCCTTGTAGGCGATATCAAACGAAGTAGCCTTGCCCTTCATGACGGTTGCCATAGCGACTCACCCGGCGCCGAATGCGCGATTCTTCGGCCGTTCGACTGCCTGCGCAGTACTTCTGGCCTACGCAATCTTAACGTCATGTCCGATCCAGGCCATGTCGCAGCGCAGCATTGAACGTGCGCCCGCATGCCTGCCAAGCCGCGCCGTGCAGTACGCTGGCGCAACGCAAAATGGCGTCAGCGTCGGCCCGCTGCGCCATTGTTTGCGGACGCAGTCCAGCAGGATCGTCCAGCAGCAGGCGGCGCCGACAACTGCGCAATTCGAACAATGCGATGAATACGTATGCAGGGGCATCGGCCTGCGCAGGGGCACGGCGCTAAGCTTCGGACTGTCTGATCAGCGCGTTGCGCTCACGGTCAATCAAGGAAGTTCATGAGCAAGACGTCGTGGTGGCGAGGGGCCATCATCTATCAGATCTACCCGCGCAGCTTTCGCGATTCCAATGGCGATGGCGTCGGCGATCTGCCGGGCATTACCGAGCGCCTCGAGTACGTCGCCGCATTGGGCGTAGATGCGATCTGGGTATCGCCGTTCTTCACTTCGCCGATGGCCGATTTCGGCTACGACATCGCCGACTATCGTGATGTCGATCCACTGTTCGGCACGCTCGCGGATTTCGACCTGCTGGTGACCAAGGCGCATTCACTGGGCCTGAAAGTGATGATCGATCAGGTGCTCAGTCATACCTCGATCGAGCATGCCTGGTTCAAGGAGAGCCGCGAGAGCCGCGACAATCCCAAGGCCGACTGGTATGTCTGGGCCGATGCCAAGCCCGATGGCACACCGCCCAACAACTGGCTGTCGATCTTCGGTGGTGTCGCCTGGCAATGGGAGCCGCGCCGCCGCCAGTATTTTCTCCATAATTTTCTTGCTTCGCAGCCCGATCTGAATTTCCACAATCCGGATGTGCGCAAGGCGATGCTGGACAATGTGCAGTTCTGGCTCGACCGCGGCGTCGACGGGCTGCGCCTCGATGCCATCAACTTCTGCTTCCACGATCCGTTGCTGCGCGACAATCCGGCAAAGCCCGAGGCACTGCGCGTGGGTCGCGGTTTCAGCCCCGACAACCCGTATGCGTTCCAGTTTCACCACTACAACAACACCCAGCCCGAAAACCTGCAACTGCTGCGCGAACTGCGCGGCCTGCTCGATGAGTATCCGGATATCGCGGCGCTGGGCGAAATCTCGGCCGAGGATTCGGTGGCGACGATGGCCGAATACACCGGGCCCGGATTGCTGCACATGGGCTACAGCTTTGAACTGCTGACCGACGATATCTCGGCGCACCATGTCCGCGAGACCGTCCGCAGGCTGGAGGCTTGTCTGTTCGAGGGCTGGCCGTGCTGGGCGATCTCCAATCATGATGTGCAGCGCGTCGTCAGCCGCTGGGGCGGCGCTGCGCCACCGGAACACATTGCGAGCCAACTGACGGCCCTGGTCTGCTCGCTGCGCGGCTCGGCTTGCATTTATCAGGGCGAAGAGCTGGGATTGACCGAGGCCGATCTGCCCTTCGAGATGCTGCAGGATCCCTACGGCATTGCATTCTGGCCCACCTTCAAGGGGCGCGATGGTTGTCGCACACCGATGCCGTGGGACGAGACTGCGCAGGGCGGCTTCACCAGTGGCACGCCCTGGTTGCCGATTCCGGACGCACACCATGCCCTCAGCGTCGCCCAGCAGTCGACGCGCGAAGATTCACCATTGTCGCGCTTCCGCAATTTCCTGCGCTGGCGCAAGACCCAGCCGGCGCTGATATTCGGTGAGATCGAACTGCATGGCGCGGGTGATCCGGTGCTGGTGTTGAGCCGGCAACTGGAGGGTCACCGCATCTTTGCGGCATTCAACCTCTCAGCGGGATCAGAGCGCGTGCACCTGCCCCTGTTCAATGGCTTGCGCGTATTCGACGGCCATGGACTGGTATCGGGCAGCATCGACGGCGATACCGTGATCCTGCCACCGCATGGCGTGGTGTTCGCCGAGTAATCCTGCAATCCGCCGTGTTTCTTTGGTCGCGCCCATTCGGCACTCCCACCGATCCGCTTTCGTAGGAGGCCCGAATCGGGCCGACCGTGGTCTCGCAGGATCACCGCAACGCTCGCGCCCCCAGGGCGCTCCCACCGATCCGCTTTCGTAGGAGGCCCGAAGCGGGCCGACCGTGGTGTCGCAGGATGACCTCTGCGGTCGCGCCCCCAAGGCACTCCCACCGATCCGCTTTCGTAGGAGGCCCGAAGCGGGCCGACCG
>JALHNO010000027.1:15060-46853 GCA_022843465.1 Pseudomonadota bacterium
CGCTTTCGTAGGAGGCCCGAAGCGGGCCGACCGTGGTGTCGCAGGATGACCTCTGCGGTCGCGCCCCCAAGGCACTCCCACCGATCCGCTTTCGTAGGAGGCCCGAAGCGGGCCGACCGCGGTCTCGCAGGATCACCGCAACGCTCGCGCCCCCAAGGCGCTCCCACCGATGCGCTTTCGTAGGAGGCCCGAAGCGGGCCGACTGTGGTGTCGCAGCATCACCACAACGGTCGCGCCCCCAGGGCGCTCCCACCGATCCGCTTGCGTAGGAGGCCCGAAGCGGGCCGACCGCGGTGTCGCAGGATCACCACAACGGTCGCGCCGCCTCGGCGCTCCCACTGATGCACTTGCGTAGGAGGCCCGAGGCGGGCCGACCGTGGTGTCGCAGGATCGCCACAACGGTCGCGCCGCCAGGGCGCTCCCACCGATGCGCTTTCGTAGGAGGCCCGAAGCGGGCCGACCGCGGTCTCGCAGAATGACCACATCGGTCGCGCCCCCAGGGCGCTCCCACCGATCCGCTTTCGTAGGAGGCCCGAAGCGGGCCGACCGTGGTGTCGCAGGATGACCTCTGCGGTCGCGCCCCCAAGGCACTCCCACCGATCCGCTTTCGTAGGAGGCCCGAAGCGGGCCGACCGCGGTCTCGCAGGATCACCACAACGGTCGCGCCGCCTCGGCGCTCCCACCGATGCGCTTGCGTAGGAGGCCCGAAGCGGGCCGACCGTGGCGTCGCAGGATCACCATAACGGTCGCGCCCATTCGGCGCTCCTGCATCAAGGCGCCAGAAAATCCGCCTTGCCGATAGCGACACCGTTGTGGCGCAAAATACCGTACGCCGTAGTAACGTGGAACAGGACGTTCGGAATCACGAATTTCAGCACATAGTCCTTGCCATTGAACTCGAACGTCACCGACGGAAATTTCAGCACGATATCGCGCGTCTCGCTGCCCTCGAACTGCTCGGGCTTGAAGCTCGATACATAGGCAATGGTCTTGGCGATGCGCTCCTTCAGTTCGGCGAGCGTGGCCTCATTGTCCTCGTATTTCGGCGCTTCATTGCCGGTCAGCCGTGCCACGCAGCCCTTGGCATTGTCGGATGCAATCTGCACCTGACGCGCCAGTTCCAGCATGTCGGGCGCCAGTCGCGCGCGTACCAGCACGCCGCTGTCGAACTTCCTGGCATCGGCATGCGCCTGCGCCTTGTCCAGCCAGCTGTCCAGGTTGCGCAGGAAGCGCAGCAGAAACGGCACCGTGCTCTCGTACATCGAAATGCTCATGAATCCATCTCCTGTCGGGGTGGCGGATGATCGCATGCCGATCGCTGGTGTGGTGTGCCGGTGGCGGATTCCGCCCTGATGCTGGCGGATGCCGGGTGCCATCCGCCTGCATTCTTGCGCACGGCGATCCGGGTTGCTGCGGGGCTGCCGCCCGGCTGTGGACGTAATCGATCACGCCGGGGTGATGCATTGGCGTGCTTCCGGCGCTGTGTCTTTCGGTGGGCAGTCGCACCTGCTCGCTGTCGGAATCTGCTGGGCGCTTGCGCCTTTAGCTGGGCCACCTCCGCGGCGGTCGGTCGCGGCGATGGGCACGTGCCCTTCCAATCCCAACAAAGGTAATCAGCATGAAACTTCGCTCGATCCTGTTCAGTCTGTGCGGCTATGTGCTGTTGCTCGCCAGCGCGGTCAACGCCGAACCCACTGCCGTTGTCTCGGCGCAATCATCATCATCGTCATCGGCGGCAGCAACCCTGTCATCACCGGACACCCAACTGTTTGCGTTCTCCCCGGTGTCGCGCAGCAGCGGGCTGCTGTTGGCGCCACCGCCACCGCCGTACAGCTGCGCCAACGAGTGCTGGAGCAGGTATGTGTCCTGCCAGAATGCCGGTGGCTTCCTGTGCAATCACAAGTACACGATGTGCCTGCGCTCCTGCTCCGGCCCGATTCTGCCCAGTCCCTGACGGTTGCGTTGATGACCGGGCGCTCAGGGCCCGGTCGTCTCTCCGCTACAGCGGCCGACACACACGCGGCACGCAAATGCGTGCTGCGAATCACTGCCTGCAGACGCCCCTGCTGCGCATTCCTCCCAGGTGTGCCCGCGGCGCTGATGCGAACGCCTGTGCATTCGCCACAACAGGCCCACCGTCTGCGAATCGATCGCGCACCCACGAATGACTGCTCAGAAGTCATTCTCGATCATGTCCATGTTGACCGTGTCGCCGGTGTAGCTCGCGGCGCTGGTCGGAGAAATCGAAAAGTGGCCGCCGCCATTGGCCGCGACATCGGGCCACCAGAGCGGATCGCCGGCGGCGAACCAGGTGAATCCGGTGAAGCCACCTGCGCCCGAATTTTCATTGGCAAAGGCGATGAAGTCGGCCCAGGCTGCCGGCGCGTTGACGGCCTCGGCATACATCCCGATCTCGCCAAGATAGATCTGGTAACCATTGGCGACCGCTTCGTTGAGTGCCACCGAGAGATGCTCGCGTGCGGCCGTGATCGAGGTGATCTGGGTGCTGCTGCCGCCCTGATCGGCATCGAGATACGTGTGCACTTCGGCGACGATATTGTCGAGCGGATCGCTCAGTGGCATGCCAGGGCCATTGGCATTGAGCCAGCCATAGGCATTGGAGCGCTGTGGCGTGGCGGTGTCGTAGAACGTCGAAGTCCAGGTGCTCGCGGCGCTGTAGCCATTGCCGGGCACGTAGATGCGCTGGCTCGCGCCGGTATTGCGTATGGCCGTGATGGCGGCCTGTGCCGAGGTGAACCAGGACATCGTCGACATGTCATTGGGTTCGTTGATCAGGCCGAATTCGACGCGCGGATTGGCGGAAAAGATTGTCGCCATGCGTGACCAGAAATCGGCAAACGCAGCGGTCGGTACCGCCGCCGATCCGACCAGTTCGCCGCGATAGCGGGCGCCGCCGGCACCACCGCTGCTATTGGTATTCCAGGGTTCGACGATCACCCGCATGCCCTTCACCGTGGTGGCGTAGTTGACGATGCGCAGGTAATTGTCGAAGTAGGTCCGGTACGGCCCATTGGCCTCGGCAGGGATCGGTCCTCCCAGTACCGGCTGCATGCACTCCCAGGAAAACAGGAAGCGCAGCGTGGTCATCCGCTTGGCCGAGAAGTAGTCGATCAGGCGCTCGTCATGCTGCGGATAATTGGAACCTGCCACCGGTCCACCCGGCTGGTCGCAGGTCTGATAGGCCATTTCCATCCCCATCAGATTGGTGCCGCGCAGCGCCAGCGTGGCGTCCCCTTCATAGCCATCCGCGAAGATCGGGTCATCGACAACGACCGGTGCCGTGGCCTCGATGAATTGCCAGAGCGCCGGGGCCGCCTGCGACCAGATCGAATGGCCCATGCCGGCGATCGGGCACCAGTTCAGCGCGCGCAGGCAGCCGTCGTAGGCGACGCAGGGTGGAATCCCGCCCGCGGTCGTGGTCGCCGCGCAGCCCTGGGTCGCGGCATAGTTGTTGCGCACGTTCTGGCCGTCGGCGAAGGAGACGCCCGGCGTGTTGTCGGACTGACCCCAGATGAACATCGCGGCCGGCAACGGACAGGAAACACCGCCATTGCCGGTGTAGGTGAAGTCCGGTTGGCCGCCGCCATCGTTGAGCGGATACAGGGTGCCGGAGTGGATTCCGAGTCCGCGGATCACCGCGGGACCGAGTCGGCAGCCGAGCGCATTGGCCATCGTCGCACCGCCGCTGAAGCCGATCACGAAGACGCGATCGCTATCGATGCCGAATTCAGCTCCGAGCGCGGCGATCAGGTCGCTGATGAAGATCGCTTCGCGGCTGCGGCCGTCGTAGGTGTAGTACTCGAAGGTGCCGCCGGGCGCGCTCGGGTAGACGAACACCGCGCCGGATGCAGCCTGTGCCTCCAGCGGCAGGGCGGCGCGCATGCCGGCGCCGCTGCCACCGTCACCATGCAGGGAAAACACCAGGGGCAGGGCAGTGCCGACCGGCATGTTCATCGGTCTGGCCAGTACGAAGTTGCGCTGGATCCCGCTCGATACGATGCTGCGGTTTTCGGACACATAGGCCGCCTGCAGTGCGCTGCTCAGCAACAGAAAAAGCAGTGCGCACAGTCCAAAGACGGCTCTCCGAGGGCGACCGGTGATGGGCCGTGAGGGTTCATCGGCGCGCTTGTCGCGCATTGCAGCAGCTTGCATAAACCATCCTCGTCAGTCGGGTCGCGGGCCCGGCATGGCGCCATGCCGGGGCTCCTTGCAGCAACAGCAAGCAGTCGCTGATCCGGCCATCGCCAGCGCTATCATCTGCGGATGCCCAGCCAGACGCCTGATGCCCCCAGCAATGACTCGGCCGCCCTCGCCGCCGATGATGTCCAGACGGTGCGCGCACTGGCCGATCAGTTGATGCCGCTGTTCTACGATGAGCTCAAGCGGGTCGCCCATCGCGAGCGCGGTCGTGTCGGCGCCGGCGCTACCTTGCAGACCACGGCCCTGGTCAACGAGGCCTACCTCAAGTTGCGCGGCGCCGGTGGCTGGAACGACGACGCCCATTTCATACGCGCGGCAGCACTGGCAATGCGACACGCCCTGGTCAATCACGCGCTGGCGCGCCTCGCCGGCAAGCGCGGTGATGGCGCCTTGCACCTTTCCCTGGATGCGGCCCTCGGTGTCGCCAGCGAAGACGATGCCGCGATCGTGGCCCTGCACGAAGCCCTCGATCGTCTGGCCGGCCAGGCAGCACGGCTGGCCCAGGTCGTGGAATGCCGCTTCTTCGCCGGCTTCGACGAGATCGAGACCGCACGCGCACTCGGCATATCCGAGCGCACGGTACGCCGTGACTGGACGCTGGCGCGCGCCTGGCTGCATCGGGAACTGGCAGATACGACCTAGCTGTTGCCGCAACAGCGTGCGCGCCTGCGCCTCATTCGAATTCGGCGCGGGCACGATCCAGGCGCAGGCGTTGCCGGCTGATATCGCGCTGCGCCTCTGCCAGCGCCTGCTCGCTCTGATCCAGCACGGCAGCGGCCTCATCGCGCCTGCCCAAGCGCAGCAGGCAGTGCACCAGTTCGGCCGCGCTCTCGATGGCGCGGCGGTCATCGGCACCAAATTCTTCGCTCAGACGGCTTTTCGCAGCCAGCAACGCCGGCTCGGCCTCGGCGCAACGGTTCTGTGCCGACAGGGCCTTGCCCAGTCCGAGCCTGGCCGCTTCGGCGTAGATGCGTTTGCCATCGCCGATCCGGGAAAACGCGTCCAGCGCCTCGCGGAATCCGCGCTCCGCGTCGGCTGCGCTGCCTGCGGTCAGCCGTGCATCCGCGAGCGCGATGGTGCTGATCACGGTATGCGTATGCAGCGGGCCCAGGGTCCCGGCATAGACGGACCGCGCCCGCAGCAGCGCCTGGATCGCCGGATCATGCTGACCGGAGGCACTCAGCGATTGCCCCAGGCCGGTGAGTGCGACTGCCACATAGCTGTGATCCCGGCCGTAGTTGAGTTCGTACAGGCCCAGCGCTTCCTGGAACACCGGTACTGCAGCAGCGGAATCGCCACTCTGGCGCAGTGCCGATGCCAGCTGGTGCAGGGCGTTGGCCAGCTGCGGATGCTGGTCGCCGTACAGTTGGCGCACCGCATCGCTATTGGTTCTGAGCAGCGGAACGGCTTCTTCGAATCGTCCGAGCGAGGTGAGCACGCCGCCGAGGCGTTCGCGTACATTGAGCAGGGCGCTGAAGTGCTCGGCATTGGCGGTATCGAGCAGCGCCAGCGCATCGCGCAGCGGCTGCTCGGACTCGGCGATCCGGCCGGCCCGCAATACATGCTGGCTGCGCTCGGACAGGGCCTCGGCCAATTCCGCGGCTGGCGCCGAAGACTGGCGGAGCAGGGCGATGGCCTGGTCCATCCAGGCGATTGCCGCCACATCATCATCGCGCTCGCCTTCGAGCAGGGCGTAGACCCGCAGCAGCGGGATGCGCGCGGCGGGCTCCGCGCTGGCGCGGCGGCCGGTTTCGACCAGCGCAGCATCGAGCAGTGTCCGCGCCTGATCGTAGCGCTGGGCGGTGATGTGTACGCGGGCCATATCGAGCTGCGCGGCGATCCGTCGCGGATCATCAGCGGGATATTCTTGGGTCGCCAGTTCCATTCGCCGCGTCAGCAGGGTTTCGCTGCGCGCGTATTCGCCCAGGGCGCGATACAGATTGCCGCTGACGCCCAGCAATTCGATCAGTGTGTCGCGATCATTGGCGAAGCCCAGTTCGATCCGGCGTGCACCGACATCGACCAGATCACGCGCGCTCATGCCGCGGCCATTGCCGGCCTCGGGATCATTCTGGCGGAACAGCTCGATCAGGAAGTTGCGCACCGCATCGGCGCGCGCCAGCGCAATTTCGGTGTCGCGGCGTGCCGCGTTGGCGTACAGCGCAGCCGCGCCGATGGCGACGACGATCAATCCCAATACGCCGATCGGCAGCCAGTGCCGGCGCAGGAATCGCCGCGCCACGTAGGCGCGCGCCCCACTGCGCGCGAGTACCGGTCGATGATCGCGATGGCGCTCCAGGTCGCGTTGCAGGCTGCTGACGGTTTCATAGCGGTCGCCGGGATGCTTGCGCAGGCACTTGCCGATGATGGCGTCGAGATCGCCCTGCAGCAGTCTGGCCGGCACCGGCGGGTCGGGTCGATGGGCCGCGATGCGACTTGCGGCCGGTGCATCCAGGTCCAGCACGGAACGGATTGCCTGGCTGGATGGCAGACCGCGCGTACGCAGCGGCCGCTCATCGGTCAGCAATTCGAACAACAGCACGCCCAGCGCATAGAGGTCGGTGCCGGTGGTGACCGCGGCACCGGTCAGTTGCTCCGGTGCGGCATAGTCCGGGGTGAACGGCGCCACCGTATGCGCGTCCTCGCCGGTCGCTACCGCGATGTCGAGCAATTTGGCGATGCCGAAATCGAGCAGCTTCACCACCCCATCGGCGTCCACCAGAATATTGTCCGGCTTCAGATCGCGATGGATCACCAGGTTGCGATGGGCAAACGCAACCGCGCTGCAGACCTGATCAAACAGTGCCAGTCGCTGCGCCAGACTGGCCGAATGCGTCCGGCAGTATTCGGTCAGCGACACGCCCTCGACGTATTCCATCACCATGTAGTGGCGCCCGTCCGGCGTGGCGCCGCCGTCGAGCAGGCGGGCGATTCCCGGGTGTTCCATCCGCGCCAGGATGCGGCGTTCAGCGTGAAAGCGCTCGAGTTGCGTACTGGCTTCGCGACGCAGCAGTTTCAGCGCGGCGCGCTGCTCGAACGCCGCATCGGTCCGGGTCGCCGCATAGACCTCGCCCATTCCACCGCGTCCGAGCAGACGCTCCAGGCGCCACGCCCCGATACGCGTACCCGCGGGCAGCGAAGTCTCGTCAGCCATTGGCGACCCACTGCGGGCAGCGACCGTGCGATCAAGCAGACCGGTATCCTCATGTGCCCGCAACAGGGCCGCGATCTCTTCGCGCAGGTCCTGGTCATCCGGACACTCGCGTTGCAGGAACGCGGCGCGCTCCGAGTCAGCCAGCGTCAGTGCTTCGTAAAACAGACGCTCCAGACGCGCCCAGCGATCGCCTGCCATCGACCCCACTCCCGAGATATCCGCTGTTGCCCAGTCTGCGCCGCCGCGATGCGCCTGTACACAGCCGCACACGCAGGAGCGCCGAAGCGGCGCGACCGAGGTCTCGATGGTGGGAGCGCCGAAGCGGCGCGACCGTGGTCTCAATCGGCACCACGGTCGGCCCGCCTCGGGCCTCCCACACTCCCACGTCTCGCATTCCAAGGTCGGAGCGCCGAAGCGGCGCGACCGAGGTCTCGATCGGCACCACGGTCGGCCCGCTTCGGGCCTCTCACACTCCCGCCTCTCGTGTTTCCAGGCAGGGGCGCCGAAGCGGCGCGACCGCGGTCTCGATCGGCACCACGGTCGGCCCGCCTCGGGCCTCTCACACTCCCGCCTCTCGCGTTTCAAGGTAGGAGCGCCGAAGCGGCGCGACCGCGGTCTCGATCGGCACCACGGTCGGCCCGCCTCGGGCCTCCCACACTCCCACGTCTCGCGTTCCAAGGTGGGAGCGCCGAAGCGGCGCGACCGCGGTCTCGATCGGCACCACAGTCGGCCCGCCTCGGGCCTCCCACACTCACACGTCTCGCGTTCCAAGGTAGGAGCGCCGAAGCGGCGCGACCGCGGTCTCGATCGGCACCACGGTCGGCCCGCCTCGGGCCTCCCACACTCACACGTCTCGCGTTTCAAGGTGGGAGCGCCGAAGCGGCGCGACCGCGGTCTCAATGGTAGGAGCGCCGAAGCGGCGCGACCGAGGTCTCGATCGGCACCACGGTCGGCCCGCTACGGGCCTCCCACACTCACACGTCTCGCGTTTCCAGGTAAGAGCGCCGAAGCGGCGCGACCGCGGTCTCGAATGCAATGCGCCGACCGCAGCCCGCGACAGCCGCGCTAGACTGCCCGGTCTTCCACTTCGAGTCACATCGTGTCCGATATCCGAACAGCCCCAGCAGTGTCGATGGATACAGCCGAGACCAGCGCCGTCAAGCTCGGCCCGAAGGAAGACCGTCTCTGGTCCGACGATGGTTGGACCGCCAAGGTCATCAAGAACGAGGACGACGAGGGTTGGGCAGTCGCGATGACGCTCGACGGCCAGACCGAGCCCGCCCTGGTCGGACCCTGGACCATGGGGCGCGACAAGAAGAATCCCAAGCCACTCGATGCCAATGCCTTCGCGACCCTGGTCAAGACCGCATCCGAAATCATCATGCGCCACCAGCAGCAGGCACATGCCAATCTGCACAAAAGCACCAAGGTCGCAACGCCCGGCGGGCGCATCCGCGTTGCCCTCGACATCGTGCCCGACGAAGACGAACCCTACGCCGAACTCTCCGCCAGCTATGACAGCGGCGAAGAACTCGCCCGCATCCGCGTCGCCGCCACTTTCACCTTCAGCCACGAACGCGCCAGCGCCTGGGTCAGTTCGGGCTATGTGCAGCCGGAGCGTGGTGGGCGGGACTGAGCAACTTCGAACTCGAGGCACGGCGCACGCGTAGCCCCTGTGTCACCCGCAGGAAGGGTTGAGCACGGCGATGCGTATCGCTGCCGGTTCGAATTCGCCGTAACGGATATCATCCTGTGCGGCCGCCATCGGGCATTGCGCGCCAACGCGCAGCGGTGCCGATTGCTACCCGCTGCGCTGCAATGACGCGACCTTTCCTACTGGATACGAGGAACCTGTCTTGAATTCCAACCCCCTTGAATTGGCAGAACAGGCCAACCAGATCTGCCGGCGGCCGGAATTCCAGCGCATGTTGTTGAGGTACTGCGCGCATCCGTCCGAGCTGGTGCAAGCCCCTCGCCTGAACACCGAAATTCACCCGCGCGACCAGATGCTGCTGCATTCGCTGCAACATCACCGCGATGCCGACGTGGCGTTGAGCCAGTACTTTGCGATCTCGTTGCAGCAGCATGCAGCGGCAATGCAGATATACCGCTGCTTCTTCGATCAGGGCGACACGGCAACGCAGTGGCTCGATTTCGCCTGTGGCTATGGCCGCCTGCTCAGGCTATTGAGCCTGTCACTCCTGCCCGAACAGATGTGGGCATCGGAAATCCAGCCCGACGCAATCGCTTTCGTGCAGGATGCCTTCAGCGTCCGTGCAATACCGTCGCATCTTGACCCGGAACAGTTTCAGCCTGGCCGCAGATTCGATTTCATCTGGGTGGCCTCGTTGTTTTCGCACCTGCCGGATGCTCTGTTCCGGGACTGGATGCGTTGTCTGACTTCGTTGCTCACGCCGCGCGGCGTACTCTGCTTCAGTGTGCGCAGCAGCGATCTGCTGGCCGCTGAGGCCGACCTGCCAGCGTCGGGCTTGCGCTACGACCGGAGCAGCGAATTGACTGACCTTGATGCCGATGTCTATGGCACCGCCTATGCCAGCGAAGACTATGTGCGCGATGTGATCGCGGCGGCACTGGGCCAGGCTCACCCATACCGGCGATTGCGCCGGGCCCTGGCGCAGGAGCAGGACCTCTACGTCGTCTGCGCCGACGCCAGCGTGCAACTGGCTGCGCTCGACGGTTTTCGGCGCGGACCCTGGGGCTGGCTCGACCGTCGCAAGCTTGACCGCGACGGCACGCTGCATCTCGAAGGCTGGGCGGCATCACTGGACGACGGGCCCGTCGCGGCCATCGAAATCCGCATCGACGACGCGTTGCACGAGTGCACCACGAGCGTTCCGCGCAGTGATGTCGTCGAAGCCCTGGGCGACACCCGCCTGCTCAATTCCGGCTGGTCCTTCCGCACGACCATTGAGAATCCATCCGAGCCATACCGGATCGAAGTCTCGGCGCGCAGCGCGCAGGGCGAACTGGCGTTTATCTTCGCCGGGACGCTTTCAGCAACTGCTGAGTCCTGAGCGAATTCAGGGCGAATCCAGGGCGAATCCAGGATGGACGAGCGAATCCTGGACACCTGAGCGAATCCAGGCCAGCAGTTATGCCGATGACATCCACTACTACCCGAATGGCGCGATCCAGCAGTTCACCTACGGCAATGGCATCCAGCACAGCATGACGCAGAATGCGCGCCAGCTGCCGGCGCGAAGTCGTGCGGTCAAGGACGGCGTGGTGACACTGGACGATACCTACACCTTCGACGCCACGGGCAATGTCACCGATATCTTCGATCAGGCCGAAACCGGCATCAGCACCCGCGGCATGAGCTATGACGGACTGGATCGGCTGCGGGTTGCGGTGGCACCGGGTCTTTGGGGCACAGCGAGCTACACCTATGACGCCCTCGACAATCTGCGCAGCGCCGATCAGGGTGCGCGTCAGTACCGTTATGTCTATGACGCAACCAGCAACCGGCTGAACCAGATCAACAACGCGGCCGGCGTCAGTCAGATGACGATGGGCTACAACCCGGCCGGCGATATCACCAGCAAGGGATCCGCTGCCTACACCTTCGACGCCGCACACCGATTGCTCGCGGTCGCGAATACCGCCAGCTATATCTATGACGGTCATGGCCGCCGGGTGAAGGAGAGCAAGACCGCGACCAAGAAATCCCCGAGCGAGATCGGCATCTACAACCGTGCCGGGCAGAAGCTCTACCGCAAGCAGATCGACAACAACACGACGACGCGCTACGTGTATCTCAACGGTACCCAGATCGCATCGACCGATGTCGTCAATGGCGGCGCCGCGCCAGCGACCTACAGCCACACGGACGCACTCGGCAGCGTCGTTGCCGAGACCAGCAGCACCGGCGCCCTGCTGCGCCGCTACCGCTACGCCCCCTACGGCGAATCCATGAACCTCGCCGCCGGCACCCTCATGGACGGCCTCGGCTACACAGGCCACGAAATGGATGCCGACACCGGGCTGACCTATATGCAGCAGCGGTACTATGATCCGGTAGTGGGGCGGTTCCTGTCGATCGATCCGGTGGCAGCTGATGCGCAGACGGGCGGCAACTTCAATCGGTATTGGTATGCCAATAACAATCCGTATCGGTTTGTGGATCCGGATGGGCGGTATGTGTGGCTTGCGTTCGCGGGCCGCGTAGCAATTCGAGAGGCCGTACGGCATGCCGCTCCGGTGGTGGGAGAGGTGGTGGTCGAGGTGGCCGGTCAAGAAGCCGCTAACGTATACGGGGAACACTACGCTGAGAACTTCAGTCGTTCTGGGCAATTTAGTGAGTCTGGTGAGCCGACAGGGACCGCTGAGGTAAAGCCTGGAGATGCGTTCCCTGATCGTGAACTTCCGCGTGGTCGGGATGGAGAGCCTGTCGTGGATCCAGAGGCGGAGGGGTCAGCACATACGCAGTTGGGAACCGCTAACGGCTCGAAGGGTCCATATCCGCAAGCGCGAGAGTTTGACGCGGACGGAGAAGAAGTGCAGACAATCGATTTCACCGATCATGGTCGTGCAGATCACCCCAATCCTCATCGACACCAGCGGCTACCGAATCCAACAGGCGGCACCCCAAAGCGGGGACCGCCAGAGCCTCTGCCAAAGCCGGAGCCGACCCAATGAGCAACTATCGGGTGCCCATGTGGCAGCAAAATACGAAGATGTTGCTGGGCGAAGTGCTGAGCAAAATATCCTTTGCCTGCGAGCCGACCTGGCTGCTACATGAGTTTTCCGGCACAGGTGTAGCACCCAACGGATTGGGAATGGTTGAGTTTGAGACCTGCATCAGAGAATCCGGACCAGCAAGATTTGACACAGCTTCGCTGACAAATTTCGCCAGCGCACTTACCGATGTCTATGATCTGCGCATAACTGCTTGGTCTGGCCACAAGATCGCGGAAATCGTGGGATTTGATAGCGAGTGCTGGGACATTTGGCTGGACGACAGTCTTGCTAAATATAGGTGAGGGATTTGAGGGACTAGCAAAGAAGAGGGGTCAAGCAAAGAAGATCGGTCAGGTCTAGATTCGTAGCATTTGTCGGGTTGACGGCGTTCTCTCGCGCTGTGTGCAAAGCGAGGACTGAGGTAATGAACAAAGGGGCAGGTCTAGCTTTGTAGCATCGAGTCGCCGAACGAGTCGCCGAACAAAACGTTGCCAGCGGCAGGCCGTGGTCAGGTCTAGAAGCGTAGTGTCAAGTTCGACGGTACTGTGGCGAACCACCGGCCAATTATTCGGCCGGCGTGTCGTTGGTGGCGTCACCTTGGGAGCGCAGATCAGCGAGTAGCCTGGATAAAATGAACTGGAATCCGGGGCTCTACTACTCGTTCCTGAAAGCGTTCCCCGGATTGCTCTGCTTCGCAGCTTCACCCAGCTTACGCGCTGTTGTAGGCCTCACGAACGGATCCGGATGTTGATCTGGTCGAGATTTTGACGAAGGAGATTCATCCGTGACCCGGTGGTTGTTGCTGCTTTTGCTGTTGCTTTCCTGTGCCTGCGCGGCGTCATCGCAGCCGACTCATAGATTCACGATTCCGCTGACCGATTCGGAATTGTTGTTCGATGTGGCGCAGAGTCAGCGTGATGGAGTGAATTTTCGATCGGTCTCGGTTCGCTGCACGGGACGATGTGATGACTTTGTTGCGTATGCCGGCGAGACGCTGGATCACTTGCTTTCCGTGCAGTTTGAATCGGACAACCGCGAGCTGATGCTGGTGACCTGGGTCACGGGCAGTGCCTACCGAGCGCAGGTTTTTTCGGTCTCCGGTCGGGGATTGAAGCAGGAACTCGAGATCGGATCGCGGGCACCACCGCTCATGGTCAACCTGGCAGGTGAAGTGCTTGTGCTCAGTTTCGACGTGCCCCAGGCGGGGTGCCTGCGGGCGATGAAGTGGAACGGTAAGGGTTTTGCCGAAGCGGAGTTTGCGGCGTTTGGACCGTATCGGGCTTGCCCGCAGGTCGAGGAATGATGGAGCGAGCAGCTGGGATGAGATGATATGGAATCGGGGTTCGAGCGCTCGAATCCGCATTCTCGCCCCAGATTGGGCTTTTTGGCAGCTTCATCGGGGCTACGCGCAGTCTCGGTAGGAGGTGCCAGGAGGCGGAGGGAACTGCATGTTTGGATGGCAGATGGAGCCCGTTGCCGAGATTTCGGGTGCAACCCTGGTGCGCCGCGCCGGTCTGTTGTATCGGAAGCGCATGCCGCTCAGCGAGGTGCGGCGTGTGGTGGCGGTATCGCGAGACGCGTTCACCCACGATGAGGTGCTGGTTGGGTTTTTCGATGGTGCCGGTCGCGAACTCTGGTTATCCGAGTTCGATCAGGGTTTTCGCGATGTGATCCGAACGCTTGAGCATCGACTGACAGGCTTCGCCGGACTCGGCGATATCGGAAACGGGCGTCCCCTTGTGGAGGAGATGCGTGAGATCTGGCAACGGCAATAGCGGCCTACGTTGAGTGCGCATCCTAGGTCCCGGTGGCATGGCGAGACAGCCGGGTCATGCCTGTGCCCTCGATTCAGCCCTCGGCCACAATGCCGGATGGAAAAGAGCGAGTGGCCCGGATGAAATGAAATGGAATCCGGGGCCCCGGCAGACACGGCTTCAGCTCCCCGGAATGCGCTGCTTCGCAGCTTCATCCGGGCTACGCTCTGCGCGGTGCTCGCGCTGACGGGGAGGAATTGGGCAGTGTTGACGGCTTGCTCGGCTTCGTTGTTGGCTGGCGTTCCGGTTCTCACCCGAGCTCCCCGCTCGGCGGTATCCTGAGGGTCTTGCTCAGATCGCTGCGCTTCTTTCGAGTTGATCCATGACTGCCCCTGGTTTCAAAGTGCTTGCGTGGCACTCGATCAATGTCAACGAGAACACGTATAACGGAAACGATCAGATCGCGTTTGCTGAGGACTTGCGAACGCTGCATCGGTCCGGTGCACGCATCTGGCCGCTTGCGGATGCGCTGTCTGCACTTCATGCGGGCACACTGCCCGAGCGGATTGTGGTTCTGACGGCAGACGATGGGGCGACGTTGGACTTTCTGCCTTTTGAACATCCGGTTTGCGGCAGCCAGCCTGGGTTCTATCGGACACTCCAGAAGTTTGCCGATGAAGTGGGGCCGGATGCCGGTCACAGGCTGCATGCATCATGTTTCGCGATTGCCTCTCCCGAGGCGCGCGCCGAACTCGATCGAAAGGATTTTCTAGGGCTTGATCTCTGGCACGACCGCTGGTGGGCAGATGCCAATGCGTCGGGCCTGATCGCAGTCGAAAGTCATAGCTGGGATCACAACCATCCGTCCCTCGACAGGAGCTGCCAGCGGGATAATCGTCGGGGCGATTTCCGACTGATCGATACCGAGGCGGAATGCCGGGCCGAGGTGGATCAGGCGAGCGATTACATCGAACTGCGGGCGGGTCGCCGGCCACAGTTCTTGGCCTATCCCTGGGGGCATGCCAGCGAGTACCTGGTCCGCGAGTATTTACCGAGATTCGGTCCGGGCCTCGGCCTCTCGGCAGCGCTGGGTTGCGATCCGATTGCTGTTACCAGCGCGAGTGATCGCTGGATGCTTCCGCGATTCATGTTCAACCATGACTGGAAATCAGCAGACGACCTGCTGGCCATTCTGCGCTCGTAGGGCCCGCTCGAGTCGCCCGGATCACGGCCCGGGCCTCTTGCCTCCCGTACTCAGAACGGACCGATGGCGGCTGCCTTTGCAATCAAGGCGCGCTCCATGACCGGTGGCTGAGGCTTGTGGAAATTGACGAGCAGATGCGGATGCTCGGTCTTGCGGAAGCCGGCCTGCAGGTTCACCACTTCGGCGCGCGCGTCCCCGCAGTAGCCGAAGTAGGCCTCGCATTGACCGGCAAAGCGCGCGAATCCGTATTTCAGGACATTGAAGTAGACGCCGCCGGAAGCGGTGATGGTCTCGCGCTGTTCGGAACTCATGAAGTTGAACGCGTTGCCGTTCGTGCATACACCGCCGACCAGGATGATGTCGCCGAATGGCAGGAAATGGGCATAGCCGAGCAGATGCAACTCGTTGGGGACCCGCTCGTAGAGAGCGATCAGATGATGCGGGATGGCGGGTGGATCGCCGCCAAATTTCCTGTGAAACAGGTCCCGCATGATGCGGCTATGTGCATCGACTTCACTGATGCAGATGAAATCGTCTATCGACTTCGACATGGGGTTGCTGTTGTTTCGCCCGCTACGGGCCCCGTGGCGGAAAGCTAGCACATCGGTTTGGGTCCGGTAGCCTGTGAGCGTGACGAGTCAGAACTCGAAGACTTCGTCGCCGCCCGATGTGCTGAGCGAAGCGATGGCGATGGGGTTTCGGCGAGGTCCGGGTTTCGGGTTTGCAAAGCTGAAGCGCTTCGCGGCGCTCAGCACCTCCTCGCGCGCTGACGTCGGGTACCGCTACGCGGGACCCGACCTACGGTCTTCGCGGCGCTCAGCACCTCCTGGCGCGCTGACGTCGGGTACCGCTGCGCGGGACCCGACCTACGGTCTTCGCGGCGCTCAGCACCTCCTGGCGCGCTGACGTCGGGTACCGCTGCGCGGGACCCGACCTACGGTCTTCGCAGCGCTCAACACCTCCTGGCGCGCTGACGTCGGGTACCGCTGCGCGGGACCCGACCTACACTTTGACTGCGCGGGACCGGACCTATGCTGGGACCCGACCTACGGTCAGGCTTTCGGCGTGCGCAGTTTGGCGATGTGCGGGGCGATGGTCTTGCGGAGGTCTTCGGCGATGTGCATGTTGCCGGCGACGATGTCGCCGCGTTCCATGAATTCGTTGCCGCCCTTGAAGTCGGTGCACTGGCCGCCGGCTTCGCGCACGAGCAGGACGCCAGCGGCGATATCCCAGGGTTTCAGGCCGGCTTCGAAATAGGCATCGAAGCGGCCGCAGGCGGTGTAGGCGAGATCAAGCGCAGCGGAGCCGGTGCGGCGCAGGTCTTCGGCCCGGACCAGCAGATCGCGGGTCATGCCGAGGTGGGCGTCGATATTGTGACGCTCACGCGGGGCAAAGCCGGTAACCAGCAGGGCGGCGTCGAGATCCTTGCGCTGACCGACGCGGATGCGACGATCATTGAGCAGGGCGCCGCGGCCTTTTTCGGCCGCGAATATTTCATCGCGCAGCGGATCGTAGACCACGCCGAGCAGGGGCTCGCCGCGTTCGAGCAGGCCGATCGACACCGAAAAGTGCGGAAAACCATGGATGAAATTGCTGGTGCCATCGAGCGGGTCGACCACCCAGACATAGCGCGAGTTGCCGTGCTGGCCGGTTTCTTCGCCGAGGAAGGCGTGATCGGGAAACGCACGCTTGAGATCGCGCTGGATTTCCTGTTCGACAATGCGGTCGACTTCGGTAGCGAAATCATGCTTGGCCTTCTCCATGACCGGAATGGAATCCCGGCGCGGCAGCTGCCGCAGGATCAGTTGGCCGGCTGTGCGCGCGGCCTTGATGGCGATGTTGATGGCGCCGTTGCGCATGCTCGCTCCAATGTTTGAAAGAATCCGGCTCCGTCAAGCGGAAAGCCGGTCCGCAAACTCTGCGGGGCGGGAAGGGTAGCGCAAGCGTCGCGGGCACTCCACCGCCTGCGTGAACGAAGCTGCGGCAATACCGGGGCGAATGGCGGAAAGTGAACGGCCATCACGCGGCTGCCATTACAATCCGGCGGATGAACACGAGCCCCGAAACCCTGCTGGACCGCATCCAGATTGCGATGGTGGAAACCTCGCTGCCGGCCAATATCGGCTCGGCCGCGCGCGCCATGAAGACGATGGGGCTATCGCGCCTGGTGCTGGTCGCGCCCCAGCTGTTTCCGCATGCGCAGGCCTCGGCGCTCGCCGCTGGCGCCGATGATGTGCTGGAGGCGGCAACGGTGGCGGCGACGGTGGCCGATGGTCTGGGCGACTGCGGTCTGGTGCTCGGTTGTACCGCCCGCTCACGTTCGGTCGGCATGCCGGCGCTCAGTCCGCGCGAGGCGGCGCACCGACTGCTGGAGGGCGCCCAGCGTGGCCCGGTGGCGCTGATGTTCGGTTCCGAGCGGGTCGGTCTCAGCAATGCCGATCTGAGCCGCTGCGACGCGGCCGTCCACATCCCGACCGATCCCGGCTTTTCCTCGCTCAATGTCGCCCAGGCGGTGCAGGTGCTCTGCTATGAAATCAGGGTCGCCGCCTATGCGGATGCCCCGGTCGTCGCAGCCCCGGTTGCGCCGGTCCACGATGTCGGCGACCTGAACGCGACCCTGGCCGAGATGGAGGGCTATTTCGGGCATCTGGAGCAGACGCTCGCTGACATCGATTTTCTGAAGGGCCGCTCGGCCAGGGTCATCATGCAGCGCCTGCGGCGAATGTTTCTGCGCGCCAGCCTGAGCCAGCGCGAGGTGCAGATCCTGCGCGGCATACTCAGCGACGCCCAGCGTCAGGCCCGCCTCGCCCGCGCCGCGCAGGCCACACCCGGACTCTGAGCGCGCCGCCATTGGGCTGTCGGTTTCAGCGCCGAGACCAACATTTCGGCCCGGTTCCTGCCGTGCCCGTTGCGCGCGGCCCGGCAAACTTTGATGAACCTCCGGGCCGGGTACCCGCCACGGGTGGCAAGCCGGGTCCCGCGTGCTAAGTTTGGGTCTGATTCCGACGGGGGTCGGAACCCGATTCAGGCGGTTCATGTACTGGTATTCCTTTCATCCGTCGCCGCGTGCGGCGACGCTGCGACTGGTGTTGGTTGCGCTGACCGGCCTGCTGATGGCGTTCGGCTGTGCCGCAGCAGCGGCGGATCGCAATGCCACCCTGGTGATCGGTCGCGTCAGCGACAATCCACGCGAAGACATTCAGCGACTGCGGCCGATGCTGGATTACGTCGTGCCCAAGCTCCGCCGGGTCGGTATCGAGCGCGGCGAAATCCTGCTGGCGCGCGATCCGGTGCAGCTGCGCAATTATCTTCGTCGTGGCCGGGTCGACTGGGTCACCGAGACCGCCGCGATGGCGGCCATGCTGGGTGCGGATGCCGACGCGCAACCGCTGCTGCGTGCCATGCGCGACAACGAAGGCGCCTACCGCAGTGTGATCTTCGTCCGCCGTGACAGTGGCATCGAATCGATCGATCAACTGCTCGGCCGCCGCATTGCCCTGCAGATTCGCTCTTCCACCAGCGCCTTCTATCTGCCCTTGCTGATGCTGCGCGATGCCGGGCTGCCCATCGTCGAACTGGCCTCGCCTGACGATACGCCGGCGCCCGGCGAAATCGGTTTTGTGATGGCACGTTCCGAATTGAACGTCGCCACCTGGGTCGAAAAGGGACTTGCGGATGCGGGTGCCTTCAGCAATCGCGACTGGGGCAATCCGACGCGGATGCCGGAGTCGTTCCGCAACCACATGCGGCTGATCGCACAGAGCGATGACGTGCCGCGTGCGGTGGAGCTGGTCCGCCCCGATCTCGATCCGCTGGTACGCGATGGCCTGAGTGCGGCCCTGCTCGCAGCCGGAGACGATCCCGCGGCTGATCAGGCGCTGCGCGCGTTTTTCGGGACCACCCGCTTTGTGCCGATCGAGCCCGAGTCCGCCGAGGTGCTGGCGCAACTGGGCATCAAGGTGCTGAGTCTGCGGCGGGAGGTCGAATGAAGCGCTGGTCGCTGCGACGGCGCTACTGGACCGCCGCCATTGGCACGATTGTGTTGATCGTCGTGGCGGTCGGCGGTGCGCTGTTGCAGGAGCGCCGCAGTTCGGTACTGGATGCCGAGCGCCGCATCGCCGCCATCGAGGAAGCCGCCCGGCGCGCGGTCGAGTTGCGCCTGCAGGCGACCGCCGAGATGCTGTCGGATTCGCTGATCAATCCGGTCTATTTCTATGATCTTGAGGTCATCGAGCAGCTGTTGGCCAGCGCCCGCAATCAGCCCGACATCGGTTACGCGATGGTGCTGGATCGGCGTGGTCGCGTGCTGCACGATGGCACACCGGAAATCGCACGGTTCTCCGAGCTTCCTGGCGACGAGTTCGCCAGTCGTGCCTTCACCACGCCGTTGCCCCTGCTGCAGCGATCGGAGCGCTGGCTCGAGGCCAGCCATCCCCTGATGCTGGGAGATGAGCAGATTGGTCTGCTGCGGATTGGGCTCGATCTTGATCTGGTTTCCAATCCGTCTGCAGGGATGCCGGTGCCCAGGCTCTGGGATCCCGGCTGGCTGGTTCCGCTCGGCCTGCTCGCACTCGCGCTCGCGCTGTTGGCACGGTGGATCAGTCGGCGCTTCGTCCACCAGTTGGCTGCCTGGCTGCAGCATCCGCGTCGGCGCGCCGATGTCTACGACGCTGGCGAGGCACCGCGTGGCTGGGCTGAGCTTGCCGATTCGCTGGAGCGCAGCGACCGCGAGGCCGCGGCGATCGAGATCGAACTGCAGCGCCAGATCACCCGTGACGGGCTGACCGGTCTGCCGAATCGGCTGGCCCTGCGTCATCAGATCGTCGAGCGCCTGCAGCTCTGCCGTGATCGCGGCCTTGAGTTTGCGCTGATGTTCATCGATCTCGATGAATTCAAGCGGATCAACGACACCCTGGGGCACGATGTCGGCGACGATGTGCTGGCGGAGACCGGCAAGCGCTTTTCCGACGTGCTGAGCCGCGACAGCAATGCCGCCGGCAATTTCATCGCCCGCTTCGGCGGCGACGAATTTGTCGTTCTGGTTGCCTGCGTCGACGCCCGTCGCCGCGCCGGCACCGTGGCCGAACATCTGCTCGCGGCCCTGCAGGCGCCGTTCCGTCTGCTCAATCAGAGCCTGCATCTGAGCGCGAGCATCGGCATCACCTCCTATCCCGACGATGCGCTCGACGCGGCGCAGCTGTTGAAGAACGGCGACATCGCGATGTATCTGGCCAAGGTGCACGGCCGCAACTGCTATCGCTACTTCACCAATTATCTGACCAAGCTGGCGGATGATCGATTGGCGCTGGAACAGGACCTGCGCGAGGCCATTGCCAATGGCGAATTGCAGGTCTACTACCAGCCGATCGTCGAGCTCGACCAGGAGCGCGTACGCGGCGCCGAAGCCCTGCTGCGCTGGCATCATCCGGTGCGCGGCATGGTGCCGACCAGCCTGTTCATTGGCATCGCCGAAGATGTCGGCCTGATCGACACGCTCGGCGAGTTCGTTCTGCGCGAAGCCTCGCGTGAAGCGGTCGGCTGGGTCACGCCGGATGGTCATCTGCCCTTTGTCGCGGTCAATGTCTCGGTCAAGCAGTTCCGCGATGCACGCTTTCCGACCAAGGTCGCCGCTGCCCTGCGCGATAGCGGACTGGCTGCGAATCGCCTGCACATGGAAATGACCGAGAGCGCATTGCTCGACAACGAGCCGCTGGCGTTTCCGGGTCTTGAAGAGCTTGATCGCCAGGGTGTGCATGTCTGGCTGGATGATTTTGGCACCGGCTTCTCGGGCCTCAGCCATCTGCGCCGGGTGCCGGCTTCCGGCGTGAAGATCGATCGCAGCTTTACCGCCGATCTGCTGTCTGATCGTCATGACCTGGCATTGACCAGCGCGATCATCGCGATGGCGCGCTCGCTGGAAATCACCGTCGTCGCTGAAGGTGTCGAGAAGTCGTCCCAGGTCGAGATTCTGCGTTCGCTGCGCTGTCCCTATGGTCAGGGCTACTGGTTCGGTCATCCGATGCCGGCCAACGAATTCCGCGCTCGCCTCACCCGCGAGCCTGCCGAACTGCTGCGTCCACGGATCAGCGACGCGAGTTGATTCGCTGCCAGAGCGGAGTCCATCGAGCGGGGCGGGCCTCGCCGACGGGCACGGAGGGCCGCGCTCCCGCGCGGCCGCTTTGGCTTCTGTGCCTGATACGCAGCGATACCGCGCTTCGGATCAGGGCTTCGATGTTCGTTGGTTGAGGGCCTGTCGGTCGTCGCCAGGCGTCGCAGGAGCGACGCCCTCCATGGGTACGGAGGGCCGCGCTCCCGCGCGGCCGCTTTGGCTTCTGTGCCTGATACGCACCGATCTCGCGCTTCGGATCAGGGCTTCGATGTTCGTTGGTTGAGGGCCTGTCGGTATTCACCAGGCGTCGCAGGAGCGACGCCCTCCACGGGCGCGGAGGGCCGCGCTCCCGCGCGGCCGCTTTGGCTTCTGTCCTGATTCGCAGCGATACCGCGCTTCGGATCAGGGCTTCGATGTCTGTTGGTGGATGACCTGTCGGTCGTCGCCAGGCGTCGCAGGAGCGACGCCCTCCGCGGGCACGGAGGGCCGCGCTCCCGCGCGGCCGCTTTGGCTTCTGTCCTGATTCGCAGCGATACCGCGCTTCGGATCAGGGCTTCGATGTCTGTTGGTTGAGGGCCTGTCGGTCGTCACCAGGCGTCGCAGGAGCGACGCCCTCCGCGGGCACGGAGGGCCGCGCTCCCGCGCGGCCGCTTTGGCTTCTGTCCTGATACGCAGCGATACCGCGCTTCGGATCAGGGCTTCGATGTCCGTTGGTTGATGGCCTGTCGGTCGTCGCCAGGCGTCGCAGGAGCGACGCCCTCCACGGGCACGGAGGGCCGCGCTCCCGCGCGGCCGCTTTGGCTTGTGTGCCTGATGCGCACCGATCTCGCGCTTCGGATCAGGGCTTCGATGTCCGTTGTTTGATGGCCTGTCGGTCGTCGCCAGGCGTCGCAGGAGCGACGCCCTCCAGGGATACGGAGGGCCGCGCTCCCGCGCGGCCGCTCTGGCTTCTGTGCCTGATACGCACCGATCTCGCGCTTCGGATCAGGGCTTCGATGTCCGTTGGTTGAGGGCCTGTCGGTCGTCGCCAGGCGTCGCAGGAGCGACGCCCTCCACGGTCGAAGCCAGGCGTCGCAGGAGCGACGCCCTCCATGGGTACGGAGGGCCGCGCTCCCTCGCGGCCGCTTTGGCTTCTGTGCCTGATACGCAGCGATCCCTGGCTTCGGATCAAGGATTCGATGTCCGTTGTTTGATGGCCTGTCGGTCGTCGCCAGGCGTCGCAGGAGCGACGCCCTCCACGGGCGAAGCCAGGCGTCGCAGGAGCGACGCCCTCCACGGGCGAAGCCAGGCGTCGCAGGAGCGACGCCCTCCATGGGCGAAGCCAGGCGTGGCAGGAGCGACGCCCTCCACGGGCAAAGCCAGGCGTGGCAGGAGTGACGCCCTCCGCGGGCGACGCGGCGAGTTGAGCCGCGCCGCGCTCTACAGGCGATCGAAATGCGGCTCTGCGGTTGAGAGCGGAACGAAGCTCACCGGTCCGCGTTGCCAGCGCGTGTTCGATCCGTCGAAGTGACTGATGTCGAGATTCAAGGTGGCGTTGCGGCCCGTGCTGAAATCGAGCGCGACGGTGCCGGCAGGGTTCGAGGTCGTGGGGACTGCGGTACAGCCGGGACAGAAGCCGCGGAAACTGCGCATGTCGACTCGCAGATTGGCGCTGTTGCTGGCGCTGCCGAGCACCCAGCGCGGTTGGTTGTTGCTGTCGTAGAAGTACACCACTACCGCCGATGTCTGACCCGAGTTGTCGATGCTCAGGCCCCAGCCGGATTCGCTCGGGTTGTACCAGATACCCGTGGTATCGAGCGCGGTCGCCGTGTTTTCGGCAAACAGGGTCTGCACCGGTTCGCTGCCGGTACGCTCGCCGATCCGCCAGTGCATGACGGCGCTGCTCGCTGTCGCGAACTCGATGCGCAGATCGCCGACTGCGGTCGCGCTGACGCGCCCGCTGACCGGGTCGCGGGTGATCCGGTTCAGGGTACCGGTCCAGTTGGCGGAAATGGGCGCGGCCGCCTGATACCAGATCGGGCTGCCGTCATCGAGATAGGTGTACCAGGTCACCACGATGGCCCCGGCCGCGATCTGAAGATCAAAGCCATGACCGCTGCGCTGCGGGTTGTACCAGAGGCCTGCTGCCGGTTGCAGCGTGGTCGATTGCGCGTCGGCGGGATTTGAACCCTGGCGCAGTTCGACCGTGTCGTCGACGCCATCGCCATCGCGGTCCAGCGCCAGTCGGCTGCCGAGTCCCGCCGGCACCAGGGTCCAGGTCTGTGGTGCCGAGGTGCTGGCCAGCGCAGCCAGTTCGGCAGCATCCGGCTTCGGCGCGCCCCCACCCGGGTCGAAGCGGTCGCTGCCGGCATCGAAGCGATAACGCGCTGAACCGGAGTGCACGACCAGATCGGTCGCGCCCGTGCGTGCAATGCCGAGCAGGGACTGCGCCGCAGCGCTGAGCCCAGGCTGACTGAGCGTAAGCTGTTTGCCGACACCGGCGTGGCTGTCGCGCGAAGGCGGTGCCGGGCCGCCCAGGACCGGATTGGCATCGCCAAAGTCCGAGCCGGAAAACGCCAGCATCAGTGCCACCAGATCGGCGACTTCCTGATCCGAGCGCACGCTGAAAGTGCGCGCTGAAACAAACCGTGATATCGAGTCGACCGAACCATCATGGAGAAATCCAAATCCGGCCTGGCTGTCGGTGCGGCCAAGTTCGAAGCCGACCTTGTCGTACTGGTTGCGCAAATGCGGCACCTTGATCGAGACATTGGTCGAGCCATCGGTGCTGACGATGCCGAGATGGTTCTCACCCATGGCACCCATCGGCATCACCGTGCCGCCCACCGAGAATCCGATGACACCGAGAAACAGCGGACCATTGGCGGCCATGCCGGTCGGCAGGCTGTGGCAACTGGCGCACTGGAACACCGTATCGAGCAGGCCGCGACTATAGAGTTGCAGGCCGCGATTGGCGTCGCCGATGCCAAGCGGCAGTCCCGCCATCGCAAAACGCCCGCTGGTGTAGTGGCCAGTCAGTGGCAGGGCGGAAGGCAGGCTGTTGTCGCTGGCGCGGTAGGGATTGGGCGGAAAGCTGATCGTCGCAAGAAAGTTCTCGAAGGCCTGCATCTCGCTGCCGCTCAGCTGGATGTCATCACCGAGCAGCCCTTCGAACGCCGGGTTGAATGCCTCGATGCCGCGGCGATCACCGCGCCAGTGAAAGGGCTCATGACCGATGATGTCCTGCAGAGTCTGCGTGGTCATCGGACCTTTCATTGCATGGAAATCTTCGCAGGGCCGCGAACCCACCAGGGTGAGACAGTTCTGGTCGAAGGGTGCCGGTGCCTGCGCGGGATCGCCGAGATCCCAGGCAAGACGATCCATTCGGGAATCGACATGGCAGGAGCCACAGGAAGCCTGGCCGAGCCCGGAAGTCCGGTGGCTGTCGTACAGAAACGGGCGGCCTTCGCGGATCGCTGTCGGCAGTGGATTGAACACCGGCGTGCGCGTGAGCTCAGTGCCGCTGGCCAGGTCAATGGTGGAGAGTGAGACCTCGAAATGGTTCCAGACGTAGAGGCGCGCCCTGGCCTCATCGAGCGCGAGGCCCGCAGGTCCCTGGCCAACGCTGATCGGCGTTCCGATGCGACGCCCCTCGGCATCGATCGCGATGACGTGATTGGCGCCCATGCCGGCGACCCAGCCGCGCTGACCATCGCCGCGCCAGATGATGGCGCGCGGATCGCTGATGCTCAGATCACGCTGTTGCTGGGCGATGCTCGATGACAGGTAATCGAGGTGTGGATTGAGATCCGAAATCTGTGCTGCGCCCGCCGGCGCCGGATCGACGCGGGCAAATTTCGTCTGAACGAAGCGCCCATTCAGCTTGGGCTCGAAGCGCACCTCATTGCGGGCATCGCTGCCGACCAGGGTTACCCGCCCACTCCCTGGCTGCACTGCGAGGGTCATGCCGATGTTCATCAGCCCGCTGACATAGCGCACAGCGAGCGAGCCGCTGTCGATGATGGCGAGATCGCGGTCGGGGAGATTCCAGCCGGCGACGCGGCCGGAGGCCGCAGACAGCGGGCCGGAAACGAAATCGGTCCAGTCGCGCGCATTGTCATCACGCCAGCGCTGATCGGATCCCTTGCGCACGATCAGGCCGACCCGCGGCGGTGTCGCGGCCGGATTGAGCGGCGGATCGAAGGCAGCGCCGGCGTTGGGTGGTGGATTCTGACCGCCGTACGGCCCGCGCGGATCGCTGACTGCATTGGGCAGCGCGATCAGCGGATCGGCGAGGCCACCTGCGAGCAGGGTGGTGGCATTGCCGGATTCGAAAATGGCGGCGTAGACCGAATTGCCATCGGCACCGACGGCCAGCGCGCGCGGGTCTTCGCCGAGGATGGGAATGACCTGCGCCGGCCGCGTACGATCCGCGCTGTCGAACACCCAGACCTGATTGACCTGGGAGCAGCTGACGAAGGCGCGGCTGCCTGCGAACACGACGTCGAAGGGCTCGTCGCCAGTGGCCAGGGTGTCGATCACCGCGCGTCGGCTGACATCGACCACGCTGATCGAATCGGAAATGTGATTGACCACCCAGAGCTCGTTCGCCGTGCGAAAGCGCACCGAAACCGGATCGATACCGACCACCACATGGCCGACCGGAAGTGCCTGTCCACTGCTGACATCGAACAACTGGACGCGCTGATCGGCGGTATGCGCGACCGCAAGCAGGCGCCGGTCGGGACTCAGATCGAGCGCATGGACCGGATGGTTTTCCCAGTTCACATGCGGAACATCGGCGGCGCCGAGTGGCCATGCGGCCAGGAAGGTCAGCAGGATTGCAGGTATACGCACAGTAGCCACCTCGACAGTCTCGGTCGATGATAGCGTGCAGTCGTCGCCGCAGGCCCGATACACCCAGATAGCAGGCCCGCTATGGGCGACGGGGACGAATGTTTACCACAACGGTCGCGCCGCTACCGCGCTCCCATGTAGGAGGCCCGAGGCGGGCCGACCGTAGTCTCGCAGAATCGGCACAACAGTCGCGCCGCTGCGACGCTCCTGCCTCGCAGGCGCACGCGTTCCGATCAACCCAGGAACGCGCGAATCTGGACCACGATCTGATCGGTGAGCAGGCCGAACGAAACACAGATCGAGATGGTGGCGATCACCATCGCAACCAGCAGACGGCCGTCGCGCTCCATCAGTCCGACGCCATAGCCGATCATCACCAGGGCGATCGGGATATTGGTCAGCGGAACCGGCAAGGCGAGCGCCACCCCGGTCAGAAACAGGAAGCCGCCGATGATGCGCTGACCATTGCGCGCGAGCACGACCGGCCATGTCGGATGGCAAAGTCGTTCGAGCCGGTGCAGCCAGGGATCGATGCGATGCACGAAGCGCTCGGCACTTTCTCGGGTCATGCTGACGCGGCGCATCCAGCCCGGCAACCACGGATGATCGAAGCCGAACATCATCTGCGCCGCCATCAGGCACAGCATGCCGCCGAACAGCGGGCCCGAAAAACCGACCGGCAGCGGGATCAGGCAGGGCAGGCTGACCAGCACCACCAGGGCGCCGAATCCGCGACCCTGGGTGGCGTCGACGAGTGCGCCGAAGCTGATGCGTTCCTCTGGCCAGGCGGCCAGGGTGGCGGTCAGCAGATCGGATACCCGCGGCGGCTTGGGCAGAACCGGCAGCTTGGGCAGCTTGGGTAGCTTGGGCAGTCCAGGCAGCTTGCGTCCGCTCACCTCAGGCCGCCTGATCTTTCTGTGTACTGCTGATCAGCACCTTGTCGATCCGGGCACCGTCGAGGTCGACCACCTCGAAGCTGTAGCCGCCATGCGTAAACGCCTCACCGACGCCGGGAATGCGCGCATAGTGGGCCATGATCATGCCCGCCAGGGTGCGGTACTCCTGTTCGGCCTCCTGCGGCAGCTCCGACAGCGCGAGCAATTCGCGCAGGTCGTCGACGCCCAGGCTGCCATCGACCAGCCAGCTGCCGTCGCTGCGCTGTACTACCTTGGGTTCGCCTGCCTCCAGTGATTTTGCCAGCGGCCCGAACACGGCGCCCATCAGATTGTTCAGCGTGACCATGCCCTGGATATCGCCATACTCATCGACGACAAAGGCGAACTCGGCCTCGGCATCGCGGAACTCCCCGAGCAGTTGCATCGCCTTGGACGATTCCGGCACGAACAAGGGCGGCACGATATGCGCGAACAGCGCCGGACGTCCGCCGTCGGCCAGGGCATTGAGCAGGGACTTGCTCTGCACCACGCCGAGCACTTCATTGTCGTTGCCGCGATAGACCGGATAGCGCGAGAACGGCGTATCGCGCAACACCGCCAGATTCTTCTCGAGCGTGGCCTCGGTATCCAGCCAGACCATGCGTGGCCGCGGCGTCATCAGGCTGTCGACGCTGCGATCGCCAAGGTTCAGCACACGGTTGACCATGTTGCGCTCGTCGGCGTCGATCACGCCCTGCTCGTGGCTCTCGGCCACCAGCATCTTGATCTCTTCTTCGGTGACGTCGCCCTCGTCGCCTTGCTTGATCCGGAACAGTTTGAACAGCACCTCGGTACACCAGGCCAGCATTACCACCATCGGCTTGGCCAGGGTCGCCAGGAAGCGCATCGGGATCGCCACCGCGGTGGCAATGATTTCCGGCCGCACGATGGCCAGGCGCTTGGGGACCAGTTCGCCCAGCACGACCGAAATGAACAGGATGCTGCCAACGCTGATGGCGACACTGATCGGCCCGGAATAGTGCGCAATGGCTTCGATCTGGCGCAGCTGCACGGCCAGCGCATCGGCGATGGCGTCACCGCCGAAATAACCGGTGAGGATGCCGATCAGGGTGATCCAGACCTGCACCGAGGAAAGAAAACGATCTGGTGCCTCGGCCAGTTCCAGCGCGACCTGGGCGCGCCGGCTTGCCGATGCGCGTTGGCGCAGCCGCGACTTGCGTGAGGTCATCACGGCCATTTCCGACAGCGCGAAAAAGCCGTTCAGCAGGATCAGCGCGAAGACGATCAGGATCTCGATCGGCATGGCGGCGGCTCAGCCCGGGCCCGCGGCAGCTTGCGCGGAGGCATGGGCGCGCGCTAGGTGCCGCGCAAGCCCGAACGGGGATGATGATGAGTGGCTACAACCCGAATCCATATGAGTCCGAAAGTCCAACAGGCGGGCAATGGCACCCGCTCAGGCTCCTCCAAGCGCGCAGACTAGCACACGCCCCATGACAGGTTCTGCGGGCGCGCCTGCCAGAATCAAGGGCTTGCGCGAACCGCGTCGACGCCGGGCCGGCAAGATTCTGCCTCGGAGCTATTCAGATTGTCACCGAACTGTCGTATCTTGCCTGATCCGTTTTTGCCCTGGAGCCTCTGGCCATGTTCTCCCTGCAAACCATTTTCGGCAAAGGCGACAAGTTTTACGGTCTGCTGGAACAGAGCGCCGAGGCCGCCCATGCTGCATCCAGGGCGCTGTCTGCCCTGCTCGGCCTGCGTGGCAAGAGTGCCTCGCTGGACGACTTCAGGCTGGCCCGGCAGCAGGAGAAGGAACTGGCCGCAAGGATCAGCGAAGAACTGGTCAACACCTTCGTCACGGTGCTCGAGCGCGAGGATATCGAGGCGCTGAGCGGCGCGCTGTACAAGATTCCGAAGACCGTCGAGAAGTTCGCCGAGCGCTACACGATCACTGCCTCGCGCCTGGGGGACATCGATTTCGGTTCACGCGCGGCCATGCTCGAGAAGGCCTGCGAAGTCATCGTTACCATGACCCGTCAGCTGCGCAAGGGCATCCAGCTCGAAGAGATGAAGCAGCTCAATGACAAGCTGCAGAGCATCGAAAATGAGGCGGATCGGCTGATCCTCGATCTCTACCGCGATCTTTTCAACAACGAGCGTGATCCGATCGTGCTGATTCTGCGCAAGGACCTGTTTGAAATTCTGGAGAAGGCAATTGATCGCTGCCGCGATGCCGGCAATGTGATCTACCAGATCGTGCTGAAGAACTCCTGAGTCCGCGCGCATGACCTTGACCATCGTACTGACCCTGGTCCTGGTCGCCCTGGTGTTCGAGTACATCAACGGCTTCCACGATACTGCCAACTCGATCGCCACCGTGGTGGCGACCAAGGTGTTGACGCCTGGCCAGGCGGTGATGCTGGCCGCCGGCGCCAATCTGATTGGCGCCATGCTCGGCGACGAGGTCGCGAAAACGATCTCTTCCGGACTGATCAACACCGAAGTCGCCGAAGTAGGCGCCGCGGTATTGATCTGCGCCCTGCTCGGTGGCATTGCCTGGAATCTGCTGACCTGGTGGCTGGGCCTGCCGTCGAGTTCCAGTCATGCCCTGGTCGGTGGCATGTGCGGCGCCGCGATCGCCACCGTCAATCGCTGGGATGCGATCCTGTGGTCGCTGCCGGCCGATCCCTGGTACACCGGCAAGGGTCTGCTGTGGAAAGTCGTGGTGCCGATGTTCACCTCGCCACTCGGCGGCTTTCTGCTCGGCCTGATGATGATGGGGCTGATGTTCTTCGTGATTTCGTCAATGAACAACCAGAGCGGTTTTCTGGGCCGTATCTCCAAGCCGCGCTGGGTCAACTCGTTCTTCGGCAAGGCGCAGATCGTCTCCGCTACCGGCATGGGCCTGATGCACGGCTTGAACGATGCGCAGAAAACCATGGGCATCATCACCCTGGCGCTGGTGACAGCGACCGCGGCAGGCACCCTGGACGATGCGCCATCATGGCTGCATTTCCTGCGCACCGAAGAAGGTGGCATACCGTTCTGGATCAAGCTGCTGTGCGCCGTCGTGATGGCCGCGGGTACCGCCGCCGGCGGCTGGCGGATCATCAAGACACTCGGTCACAAGATGGTGAAGTTGCATCCGATCCACGGATTCGCCGCCGAGACCGCCTCGGCCACGATGATCGGGCTCGCTTCCTCGCTCGGCATTCCGGTGTCGACCACGCACAATATCTCGGCAGCGATCATGGGTGTCGGCTGCGCCAAGCGCTGGAATGCGATCAAGTGGACCGTGGTCGAACGTATCGTCTGGGCGTGGATCCTGACCATCCCCGCCACCGCAGGTATTGCCTACTGCCTGGTGCGGCTATCGATGCGGATGGGCTGGATCGGCGGTTGAAGAAGCAGCCGGCGCAATGCTGCGCCGGCATTTGCCTCAGAGCAGATCCTGACCGTTGCTGATCAGTTGCTCCAGTCGATCCGAGAGCACACCGATTTCGGCGATGACAGCATCGAGCTCCTGCTCGCTGAGGCCTTCGTAGGGGCGGTTCTCGCAGAGATGCAGATAGGCCTCGCCGTCGAGGTCATTCAGTGCAAAATAACCAACACGCTGCGCCCAGTTGAAGCGCAGCGCGCGTTCGGCGTTGGAACGCGCCAACGGCGCCAGCGGTGAGGAAATGCGCAAGTAACGGCGGCCATTCTCGGCTTCGAGCTCGGCGAGATAGATGCCCTGGCGACGGCCGTCGGCCAACTCCAGTTCGAGCGAGATCAGGTAGGGGTCATCGTTCTTCAGCGCGCCGGCCGCCCGGACATGGGAACGCACCGCTTCAAAATTCATCATCAGCAACTCCTGCAAGTTCAAGTCGATATGCTATCTGCCGATGCCTGAACTGTCTCCCGCCGCGCACGCAATACTCGAGGTGGTCCGTTCGATTCCGCGCGGGCGGGTCGCCAACTACGCCCAGATTGCCGCGCGTGCTGGCCTGATCGGCCGGGCGCGCCTGGTTGCCTGGGCATTGAAGCAGGCCGATGCTGCCTCCGCGGTCCCCTGGCATCGTGTGTTGCGCGCCGACGGCCGCATCGCATTTCCGGTCGGGTCGGATGCCCATGCCCTGCAACTGCGACTGCTCAGGCGCGAGCGCGTGCCGGCAGTCGCCGGCAGGGTGTCGCGGGCATTCTTCGCCTGGCAAGTCGATGATCTTGATCGGGCGCTCTGGCAGCCACCGGATTGAATCGCTCGAGTTTCTGTAGGGCATCTCTGTGAGATGCCGTCTTGAATCCGCCGCAACGTTGGCAAGGCATCTCGCAGCGATGCATCACGGATGATCGGGGACCTGTAGGGCATCTCTGTGAGATGCCATCTCGAATCCGCCCCAGCGTCGGGACGGAATCTCGCAGTCGCGTAGGTCGGGTCCCGCGCAGCGGTACCCGACGTCGGGACCCCGGCTGCATCCATCAGAACCAATGTCCGCTCCGGCAGCAACGAGCCTGCCGACGAACGGTCTGCCGAACGAGCACGCGGCGGATACCGCTGCGCGGGATCCGCCCTACGGAAGAGTCGCGTAGGTCGGGTCCCGCGCAGCGGAACCCGACGTCGGGACCCCGGCTGCATCCATCAGAACGAATGTCCGCTCCGGCAGCAACGAGCCTGCCGACGAACGGTCTGCCGAACGAGCATGCGGCGGATACCGCTGCGCGGGATCCGCCCTACGGAAGAGTCGCGTAGGTCGGGTCCCGCGCAGCGGTACCCGACGTCGGGACCCCGGCTGCTTCCATCAGAACGAATGTCCGCTCCGGCGGCAACGAGCCTGCCGACGAACGGTCTGCCGAACGAGTATGCGGCGGATACCGCTGCGCGGGATCCGCCCTACAGAAGAGTCGCGTAGGTCGGGTCCCGCGCAGCGGTACCCGACGTCGG
>JALHNO010000028.1 GCA_022843465.1 Pseudomonadota bacterium
GCGGCGGCGCAATGCTGATCGAACACCACGGTGAGTCGGTCGTTGTCCGCGGCTCGTCCAGCAAGCTCAGTTTCACCGCCTTCTACGCCAACTGCCGCCATGAGGTGCGCCCCGTTACCAGCGGCTATCGTGCGGTGCTGACCTACAACCTGCGGCTCGAAGGCAAGGCGCAGTCCGCTGCCTCAGCATCCGCCGCGTTGAACCCGCTGATCGATCGGGTGCGCGAGTATTTTGCTTCGAACAACCCGCCACGCTGGCCGGGCGATCGTGAGCGCGGCGTGCCTGATCGCCTGATCTACCTTCTCGATCATGAGTACACCCAGCGTGGACTGAACTGGCAGCGACTGAAAGGCGCCGACAGTCCGCGCGCTGCCGCCCTGCAGGCGACTGCCGATGCGCTGGACTGCGGGATCTGCCTGGCGTTGGCCGATGTGCATGAGACCTGGGACTGCGCGGTCGATTGGGACGGCGGACGTGGTGCGCGCCGGCGACGCTATCGCGACGAGTGGGCCGAGGATGAGGATGAGGACGGCGACAAAGGGCCGACGGCGACAGCGGACCACGAACTTACCGATCTCATCGACAGTGACGCGGAGCTCAGGCACTTCGTTGGTGCCGAGGGCAAGACAGTCACGATGGCCCATGAGATCGACCCGCGAGAGCTCTGTTACACCAAACCTTCGGCGGAATTCGATCCCTTCGAGTCCGAGTACGAAGGCTACATGGGCAACTATGGTAATACGGTGGACCGCTGGTACCACCGCGCGGCAGTCGTGCTGTGGCCGCGCGAACGCGCCTTCGTGATGCGCGCCAGGGTCGAGCCTCACTGGGCCCTGGGCGAAGTGAGCCGCACCCTGAACGCACTGGGCAACCCTGCGGCGATCACGCAGGCAGAGCAACTGCTGTCATTCTGGGCGCAGGCCGTACAACGGAACGAAGACTCCCGTCTGTTGGCACGAGCACTGGCCCTGGCTGCGCAACTCGATGCGCCGCAACTGGCTGCGCAGCTGCTGTCGCCGTTCGCTCTGCCACAGCTCAAGGCGAGCATGGCCAAACACTGGCTGCAGTGCATCGGGCGCTATGGTCTGATCTGGGCCAGGTCGACGTTGGCGCAGTGGCAGTCGCAGCGCAACGCATCCGAAGCGCAGCGTTTGCAGTGGATCGCAGGCGACCTGCCCGAGCTATGCCAGGCATTGCACGCTGGCAACACCGATGCGCATTCCGTGGCGGACGGACTTCTGATGCAGGAATGGTGCTGGACCAAGGAACGCTGGCAGACACGCAGCGGCATCCCGGCACCATCGCTGAGAGACAAGGCCTTGGCGGACCTGGGCGAGCCGTTGCTCGGGCTGATCGACGCCGCAATTCGAATCGAGAAGGCCAGCGTGCGCGACGAAGTCCTCGCGGCCCTCTCCGCCTGGTCTGACGAAGTCGCAATTCAGTCATCACTCGCGCATCAATTTTTTCGATCGGCGCGGGCGCATCCAGACACCGCCGTGCGTCTTGCCCTGGCACCGCTGCGGCATCATTGGCGACTGCAGCTCAGTACATTGCTCAAACGATCACCCCGGTCTGCCGACGATTGGTCGATCCGACGGATACTGCCCTGCCAGTGCAAGCTCTGCGTGGAGCTGGATGCATTCCTGCAAGACAGTCACCGGCCTCGCTACGAGTGGCCGCTTGCCGAGCAGAATCGCAAGCACGTGCATCACATCATCGACAGCTGCGAGCTGCCGCTCAGCCACGTGACCCGGCGCAGTGGCCGGCCCTATGTCCTGGTTCTGCAGAAAACCACTGCGTTGTTCACCCGCGAGGCGGCGCAGAGGCGTGCCTGGCAGCAGCAGCTTGAATTGCTGGACGCGCGTGAATGAATGCATCTGGCGAGCCTCTGAACAGGGCCGGCAGCTCGACTGGCGCGGCCCAGGAAGGGCAATCACCTTGCGCTGTCGAATTCCTTACCTTAAGGTAAGGCGACTGGGAGACCGAGATGACCGCAGCCACCATTACCGCAAAGGGCCAGATCACGATCCCGGCAACCGTGCGCGCCACGCTGGGCGTCGACGCCGGTGATCGCCTGGAATTCGTGGAAGTGGCGAAGGGCCGCTTCGAGATCGTGGCCGCCACTCAGCCAGTCACTGCGTTGAAAGGCTTGATCCCTCGAGCGGCCAAGCCAGTGAGCATCGAAGCGATGAACGCCGCAATCTCGAAGCGAGGCGCGGACGCGGGCGGCCGGCGGTGATTGGCCTCGACACCAACGTGCTCGTGCGTTACATCGCCCAGGACGACGCGAAGCAGTCACTCAAGGCCACCGCGCTGATCGAATCGCTGTCCGCCGACGCGCCTGGATACCTCACCACGGTGTCTGTGGTCGAACTGGTGTGGGTGATGCAGTCCTGTTACGGCATGGGGCGCGAAGGTATCGCTGCCACAGTCAGTCAGATATTGCGCACGAAGGAGATCGTGGTTCAGAACGCCGACGTCGTCTGGCGGGCGGTGCAGGCGTTCGGTGGCAGCAACGCAGATTTCGCGGACTGCCTGATCGAGCGCAGCGCCGCCGCCGCTGGTTGCATGGATGTCTACACGTTTGATCGCGCCGCCGCCAAGAATGGTGGCATGAAGCTCATCGCTTAGTGGCGATGAGTTACGGCGCTTGATGCTCCACAATCGCTGCATCCATCCGGCGTAATGCTGCGACGCGACCTCGATTTCCGATCCCGAATTCATCATGACCGCCTCGGTCGCAGCAGACAGAAGCCGCCAGAGCGCGCAGCCTGAAACCGTCTCGGCCGGTAGCAAGTGGGCCGGATGCAACCGAGCAGAGTCGCACGGCACTGCATCAGTTTGAAATTCAGGCGATGAACCCCTTCTCCCGTTTACGGGAGACAGCCGAAGGCGGATGAGGGAAACCTGCGGTAGCGCTTGGGGTCTGCGCCGCGAACCGCAACAATAGCTAACATCATCGAACGTTTCCCTCATCCGGCCCTGCGGGCCTGTCTCCCGCAGGCGGGAGAAGGGGTCCGTTCCAAATATTCAAACTGATGCAGTACCGAGTCGCACTGCTCGCTGGCTATCGAACATACCCGCGTCAAAGACATGTTCCGTTGGCGCACAGCCGATACAGCCGTTGACCCCGACTCCATAGGGAAACTTTGGCGTTTCTCGATCGGGTCCCGTTCGGCGATGTCGCAACACAAGGCGTAGCCCCTTTGGCTGCTTCGGACTTCGGGATTGAGCCCGGGCTGAGCAACGACGCCCTGGCAATGAATTGCGCAGATGTCATCTCGGTTGACGGATTGTCAAGCGCTCGACGTCGCGCTTGACGCATTGCTGATTCCGCGGGTCGTAGCCCGCCAACACAATGGCCGCCGCCAGCTTCCTGGCCGTGTAGCCATTGCGCAAAAACCTGCGCGGTTTTCACGGCACGCCCTACAGCGCCCCAAAACCATCGTCCATTTGCAAGGAGTATTGCCGTGAGCAGGAAACGATCTATCCACGCACTCTTGTTCTGCCTGCTCGCTGCTGTTGCGAGCCAGAGCATCTCTGCCCCGTTCGGCCCCGAAACCCAGGTTGGACCGTCGTTTCGACAATGGAGCGCCTACGGCAGCCGCCTGGGTCTGGACTACAACCTCGCGGGCGCAGGTGTGGCGGTCTGGAATGACAGCAATCCGGCAACGCATGCGTCCGACCGGATTTTCGGCCAGCGCCTGCAGGTGGATGGAATGCCGGTGGGCGGCGCATTCGTGGTGAACGCCAGCGATGGCGATGAGGTCGAGGATGCTTCAGTGGGAATCGACGCGCAGGGCAATCTGGTCGCCGTCTGGACGCGCAGCCTGGCGTCGGGGCGAAGCTCAGTCAGAGCCAGGCGATTCAATGCGCAGGGTGCGGCGCAGGGTGGCGAGATCGTCGTGCACAGCGACACCAACAGCGCACACTACGATCCCGCGATCGTGGTCAGGCCCGACGGCAGCTTCATCGTGACCTGGAGCAGCGGTGTGCTGGACGGTTCCGGCGATGTCTTCGTGCGTCGGTTCAGCGCCACCGGCGTCCCCGCGGCACCCGAGACGATCGTCAACACCAATACCTCGTACAGCCAGGTGAATCCGGCCATTGCGCTTGCGGGCGACGGCGGTTTCGCCATCGTCTGGCAGGCGCAGGGGATTCGCCTGGGGTGGGATATCGCCTATCGCGTGTTTGACAGTGCGGGCATCCCGGCAAGTGACGAGATCCTGGTCAACAGCGATTTCTACTATGGCGACCAGCGCAACCCCGCCATCGGCCGCAACGCGTCGGGACGCACGGCAATTGCCTGGGATTGCTATGCCTGTGACGCCAGCGACTGGGGTGTCAGGGCAAGGATTTTCGACGCCGCGGGCGCACCGGTAGCCGCTGAGTTCGTCGTCAATCATCACATCGCCGACGACCAGGTGTCTCCCGCGCTTGCAGTGGACGCTGATGGCAAAGTCCTGCTGGTCTGGAGCAGCGAACACTACGCCGAACGACGAAACAGCATCGTCGGTCGCTATTTCAGTGCAGACGCAACGCCGATATCCGGCGAATTCCGGATCAGTCAGGAATCCACGCCCGATACGACCATCCGACCGCAGGTCAATGCAGTCGCAAGGATCGATCCGAACGGTCTGCATCGTGTCGGTTGGACCGGTGTTCGCGCCGAACCGGGGCGTAACGGTGCGTATCTGGCGCGCGCCTTTTCCGTGGATGCCGGACCCGACCAGACGATCAGCGCGGGCGTGCCGACGGTCGAACTATCAGGCAGCACTTATGCCGGCGCAGCGATCACGGCATGGCAATGGTCCCAGCTTGCCGGTCCGGAAGTAGTGCTGCAGAACGCGGATCAGGCGACCGCTCAATTCGTTCCTCCGTTGCAGACTGCCTCATTGACCTTTCAATTGTCGGTCCAGTATGCCGACGGATCCCAGTCGGATGATTTGACCCAGGTACATCTTGACGTGGATGCGCCGCAGGCCCACGCCGGCCAGGATCAGATGATCGCGGAAGGTGAGCCGGTTTCTCTCAGCGGATCGGGAACGGCCAACAATGGTGGCGTCATCGCTTTCTACAGCTGGCAGCAGACCTCGGGACCCGCCGTAGTTCTGGCTGATCCATCTTCCGCAAGCACAAATTTTTCGGCGCCCCAGGTTGCCGCAGATTCCATCCTGTCGTTCCGGCTCACCGTCAGCGACGACCAGGCACAGACAGGGACCGACGATGTCGACATTCTGGTGCTCAACGTCAACCAGGCGCCGCTGGCGGATTTCAATGTCAGCGTGGATTATCTGACAGCGCACTTCGTCGATGCGAGTTCCGATCCCGATGGCACGGTCGTCAGCCGGAGCTGGAATTTCGGCGACGGCGGCAGTTCGGTCAACGTCAACCCGTCCTACACCTTTGCGACCGCTGGGACCTACCTCGTCACACTCAAGGTGACCGACGATCAGGGTGCGGTGCATGAGTCGTCCCGGCAGGTGACGGTGACCGCTCCGCCCGCCAATCTTGCACCAGTTGCCAACTTTTCCTTCAATGTGACGCACGCCACGGCGAGTTTTGTTGACGCCAGCTCTGACCCGGATGGCAGCATCGCGACGCGACTGTGGGCGTTTGGCGATGGCTCAAGCTCGACGGCGATCAATCCGACCAAGACGTTCGCCGCCGCCGGTACCTATGCCGTGACGCTGACCGTGACCGACAACCGTGGCGCCAGCGCCCAGATCGTCCGCAACGTCACGGTCACCTCGCCGCCGCCTCCGGAGAACCAACTTCAGAACGCCGTGGCAAAGACCAATCTGTCCGGCACCAGAGGCAGCGAACGCCGCTACACCATGGTGGTCCCGGCAGGCGCGAGCGGCTTGTCCTTCCAGATGAGTGGTGGAACCGGCGACGCCGACCTCTACGTCAGGTACGGCTCCGCGCCGACCACCACACTCTACGACTGCCGGCCTTACAGCGGCGGCAATACCGAAACCTGCAATATCAGCAATGTCCGTGCCGGCACCTACCACGTAATGATTCGTGCCTACAGCAACTACTCCGGTACCCAGCTGATCGGGCGCTACCAGGTCAGCGCGCCCGCGGTCGGCGGAGGCGACTGATTCGTCATCGATAACCGGTCCAGGGAACCTCTGAAAAAGCCCGGAGGCTTCCTGGTCGTGGCATGGCTTCCCCTTCCGGGTTTCAGCACGCGCAACGTGCGACGCCCTGGCTGCGGGGAAGCCATCACGCGCGATCAACCTCGCGCATGCCGATGTCCCCCGCGCGACGAAACGCGCTGGCCACCGCCGCGCAGTCGCGCTCGGAGACGCCACAGGCTTCGAAGGTGTTGCGCCAGGTGCGCGTGCGCGCTACCAGGTCCTCGATCAGGTTTGCTGCCGAGCGACGGTTGATGCCGAAGCCGCCTGCACCGGCCAGCGCATTGTCCAGGCGTGCAGCGCGACCGTTGGGGCCGACGCCGAGATTGAGAAACCGATCGGTCCCCAGCTGCGGGGAAGGCACCACATCGTAGAGCGGACTCAGCCGCCAGCCGCGCGCGTCGGCGTCATGGAGAAAAGCATGGTTGCGCAGATGATCATCGTCGTTGCATACGAGGATGTTGAAGACCATACGTTTGAACAGTTCGATCCGGTCCCGCTCCACGTAGGCGGCCGCGCCGCGCGTGCTGATGACGTCCGCGATCGCCGCATAGCTCTGGTCTGGTGATTCCATTTCAGAGACGCCGAGCATCGTCAGCGCCGAGACCATGTGCCGACGCGCGAAGCCGCCGGCAACAGGCTCCCGATCAAAGCGCTCGATCAGCATGGCCGCGCGCTCACCGTCGAGTCGCTCCAGGCGCGTCGCCGGCACGTCCAGCCCGCATCCGCGCGCAAGCTCCAAGGTGGCCTGTTCGACTGCGGGCACGTTGAATCGGCTATCCGTGGTCGAAGGGAACTTCGCCACGAACTGACGGCCACCGACCTCTATCACCGCCTTCGGGCGCATGCCGCCCATGGTCGGCCCGCCGTCAAAAAAATGGGCCAGCCGGGCCGGTACCTGCGCTCCGGCTTCGATCCGCTCTACCGCCTCAAGCAGGTAGGGCAGGTCAATGGCAGCAGCCAGATTCGACGCGCGCGGCGAGCTGTCGGAATTGGTGCGGATGTCGAGCGCGCCGGATCGGTCGGAACCGGCGTGGTCGAGATAGTCCACTTCGGACAGCGGGCCCAGGCGACCCAGTCGATTCTCGATCACGCGCCGGCCCCAGGCATCGGGAGATGCGTCGCGGATCGCACCGAACAATGGCAGACCGTTGACCGGCTCGCGCGGCAATTCAGTCTCGCCCGCGCGCGACAACGACACCGGGTCCACGTCCAATGCTTCAGCGCGATCGAGGTAGCGCCGACCATACTGGAACCGGGACGTCAGCAGCGCGCCGTCAGCGACAACGAGTTCAAGCCTGCCGGCCGGCACGGCGTCGAGCTGGCCGGGAGGGTGCAGGAAGACGTAGCGGACCGTCATCTCAGAAGTCCAGGTCGGGTTCGGCCTTGCGGCGCGCGCGGCGATTGCGCTGCTGAGCGGCCAGCTGCGGCGCGACCGGATCCTCGATCGCGAGGACATGCTGGAGCAGCCCGAGCTGTTCCATCACCGACAACCAAGTACCGAGCGCGGTTTCCACCGCCCCCTTCTCAATCCGGATGACCGTGAGCTTGCTGGTTTTGGCGCGAGCGGCCAGCTCGGTCTGCGGCATGCGGCGCGCCAGCCGCGCCTCACGTACCAGGCGCCCCAGATGACGCGCCGCACGACGCGTATCGGGGGTGGTGAACTCGGCTACGACAGTGCGCATTAAGTATCATCCGTACTACCTTATTTGAGATAAGGTATCACGGATACTACCTAAAGCAAACTTCGCCCAAGCAATCTGATCCCCTCTGGAAGGGGTAGCGCCGTCCTTGCGCCAGCGATGGCATGCGCGCTCCCCACGTTGGGCAGCATTGGTCATGCTTGGGTTGGTGGCTGAGGCTCTCTCCGGTTGCAAATCGCGTGTTGAGTTGCAATGTCGCGATGCAAGACGCGATCCCTTTGTGCTCTCGCGCCGCATCGGCAGCTCGATGCCGCGTGATGCCGAGGCAATCCATTCCGGCGCAATGCCCTTCGGATATTTCGCGCCCTTGGACCACCGACATCAGTCATCCAGGGGCGATGGAGCTGACGATCTTCGTGTGCGTCGATACTTGATCTGCTAGCCAATGTTGATCCGGCGCACACCCATGAAGGCCGACACACCAGCCAGGCCTTCGGAATGGGCATCAGGTCTCTCCCATTGCCGATACGTATCGAGGTAGTCCAGCGGCAGCCCCAGAACCTCCCATTTCCCGAGTCGGGTGACACTACCTGCGAGCTTTCGGATCTCCTGTCGGGAAATGTGATTCAGTATTTCTCCCGCAATTTGATCCAGCGGCCAGCCCAGGAGAGTGCCAACGGCCCAATCGGGATTGGCAAGATCGCTGCGAGTAACCGTCAACACCGCCTCGATGGAACGGGCAGAGATATCCACCGACAATTGGATGTCGGCCCCGAAGTTACCCGTGCCCAGAACGCTGGCGCTGGCGAGGGAGAGCTTCGAGCCCGACGGGCCATCTATCCATGCACGCGCAGCCGCCACGAAGTCGACGGAGGAATCGATCGCGAGTACCCCGGTGAGGCCTTGTGCCGACCGCAGATCGATCACGATGTGCTTCAGCCCAATGCTTCCGGCCAGGCTCCACTTGACGACACCACCACCCGCATCCGACACCAGGATGGCGGGTGCCACCTTGTTGGAGAAGAACTCGAACAGACGGGTTCTTGGCGCATAGACCGCCAGCTCAATGCTGTTGGAATCCAGCGTCGGCGCGGGGATGGCCTGACCATAGGGGAAGTCTGGATCGGGCTCGATCACGATGGCTTCGGGTGTGCAGTCGCCAACGAGCAAGGTTGCGCGCGTTGCCGTGATTAGTACATGCGGCGCACCCAGTTCGATCCTCAGCGGAGCGCTCAACCGCAGCCACGGAACAATCTCCGAGAGGCGGTAGCGCGGCAGTACGCCGGCCACCAGGCGCACAAAGGATGGGCCGGTCAACCAGATGATCTGGCGCTCCACTTCGGCCAGGTAGTTCTCGCGCTTGGGGTCGGCAATCGTGGTGGTTGCCAGGACGTTGTCCGCATCCGGTCCCCAGTCAGGGCTGATGCTCGGCAGTGAGCCGCCTTGCTCCTGCCAATAGACATCGTTGGTCGTCTCATCAAACTCGAGGCCGATCAAGGCCGTCGGGTTGGTTCTGATGGCGTACGATCGGATCACCTGATCAGGCTGATTGTAGGGATGGATGTTCGTGGTCAGCTGGATGTTCAGCTCGGCCGTGTTGCCCGCTGGATTGACGTCAAGTGCGTCGATGAATACTGAGAACGCCAGGCCGTAAACCGGCATGCGGATATTTCCCAGAAACACCGAAGGGTTTGCCGGGTTGACACCAGCCAGCGATTGCACCTTAAGCTGGATGTCGCGCCTTATCTGCGACCACGAGATGGCGATTGCCGGCATGCCTTGGGCGAAGTCAATGAATCTGGCCTGCAGCTGGGAGATTTCGTTCGGCATGAGCTTCCTCCGGGTAAGTGGCTGTGGTTGCGAAGACGAGGCCCAGATCGGAATTCCCGTACCGGAGATCCCGCCGACGCCACGAATGTCCCCGATTGTTGTCGGCGGGCACCGCGTCGGGGCGTTCATTGGATTGCCAATGCGCCAATCCGCAAGGTTCGCCCAAATCAAGAGAGTGTCGACATGCTCAAATGTCTCGCCCGCTGCACGAGGCGCGAGCAACCTTGGACACCCACTCAGCAACGTCGGGCACTCACTCTTGGCACGCAAGGCCTGGGTGTCCAGGATTCCATCAAAGTGAGGTTGACGGGATGCGTCCATCCGTTTCCCGGCTTCTGCGCACGAAGGCGCGGTGGCCCACGCAGTGGGGCACGCTGTGAAACACGTGGTGCGCAGGGGACAACAAGAGTGGGCCGTGGATAGGTCATGCCGCACGGGCTGCCATCGCGAAGCGACGATGATCCACGGCACATTGCTTGATGCTCCACCACGGCCGACTGCGATGCCGTTGTTGGGGGCCTGCCGGCTCGTGCTTAGGTTCTTGATTACTGGTCAGTACCTTGCTCCGCCGTGCCGGCAAGTTCATCGGCCACCGATTGGAACGCGTCCAATGCCGCCTGCAGGTTCTCGACGATTTCCGCCGCGATGATGTCCGGTGGTGGCAGGCTGTCGATGTCTTCGAGACTGTCGTCCTTGAGCCAGAAGATGTCGAGGTTGAGCTTGTCGCGTTTGAGCAGGTCGACGACGTCGAAGCGCTTGAAGTGTTCGTTCTCCTTGCGCTTGCTCCGATTGCCGCCCGCGTAGCAGGCGACGAAGTCGTCCAGGTCGGCAGGCTTCAGCGGGTTCTTTTTCAGGGTGAAGTGTTGGTTGGTGCGAAGGTCGTAGATCCACAGCGCCTTGCTGTTGGGCTTGCCGTCCGCGCGCGGCGGGTGCTTGTCGAAGAACAGGATGTTGGCCTTCACGCCCTGGGCATAGAAGATGCCGGTCGGCAGGCGCAGCAGAGTGTGGAAGTCGAACTGTTCCAGCAGGCGCTTGCGGATGCCTTCGCCGGCGCTGCCGGCCTCGAACAGCACGTTGTCGGGCAGCACGACGCCCGCCCGGCCATCGGACTCCATCACGGTCATGATGTGCTGGAGAAAGTTGAGCTGCTTATTGCCCGTGGTGAACTTGAAGTCCTCGCGCTCGTAGTCTTCGCGCTCCGTGTTGACCCCGCCGTCTTCGCCGATGACCTTGTAGCTGCTCTTCTTGCCGAAGGGCGGATTGGTCAGGATCACATCAAAGCGTTCGCCGGGATCGTTGGCCAATGCATCGCCGGAGCGGATCGGTGATTCGCCGTTGCCAATGCCGTGCAGGTAGAGGTTCATGCCGCACAGCCGCACCACCTCATCGACGATGTCGGTGCCGCTGAGGGCGTGCTCGCGCAGCTTGCGCTGCTGGGCCCGATCCCGCGACTGGGTCTTCATGTGATCGTAGGCCGACAGCAGGAAGCCGCCCGTGCCACAGGCCGGGTCGTGCACCGTCTCGCCGATGCGCGGATCGATGACCTTGACCATCGCATCGATCAACGGGCGTGGCGTGAAATACTGTCCTGCGCCGGACTTCACCTCGGCTGCGTTCTTCTCCAGCAGCCCTTCGTAGATCGAGCCCTTCACGTCCACGCCGATGCCGATCCAGGTCTCGGCGTCGATCAGCGAGACCACGCGCTTGAGCTTGGCCGGATCGGTCAGCTTGTTCTGCGCCTTGCGGAAGATGGTGCCGATCAGGCCCTTCTCCTTGGCCAGCGCTTCCAGCGTGTGGCGGTACTGCAGCTCCAGGTCATCGCCCGACAGCGGGGCCAGCCTGTCCCAGCGCCATCTGGCCGGAATGATCGAGGCTTCGCCCAGCTGATCGCTGCGCTCCTGGTCCATCTTGAGGAACAGCAGGTAGGTAATCTGCTCGACGTAGTCGCCGTAACTGATGCCCTGGTCGCGCAGGACGTGGGCGTAGTTCCAGACCTTGGAAACGAGGGAGGAGTAGTCAGTGCTCATCGGCAGCGGGCCGCAACGAACGGGAGGAATGAACCGAGCGCGTAAGTGTCTGATCCGCATGATCTTGAGCGGCCTTTCCGGTTTGTTTTCCGAAGCTTCCAGAAAACAAACCCTTCAGGGCAGGTAGCGGGGCGCTCGACGCCCGTCCTCGAAGTCGACTGGGGGGTATTTCGGTCGGGCTGGGAGGTATACGGCCAAGGCTGGGGGTATTTGCCCCAAGCTGGGGGGGTATTGCGTTGGCGCAAGTGGGCCGTGACGCAGGCCGAGATGGCTCTGAAGAAAACAACGAGGAATGTACGCAATTGATTCATATCGAGATCTTTGAATCCTGAACGTTCTTTTCCAGCGCGCCGGATAACAAATCGTCCGTTCCGGATGTCGTTGAGCCCAACGATTTCTGATAGGCCATGTTCCGTTTGGCGCGCCCCGGCAGGGGTTGAAGCAGCCCCTGCTCTCGCCATGCCGCGAGCATTTTCGACGCCCGAAGGGTATCGACCCCGGCGATCCGCACGACATCGGCGTTTGCAATCGACCCGTGCCGGTCCAGCCAATCACTCACCTCGTCCCATGCGGTCGGCCGCTCGTGGTTCAGCAACACCACCGTGAGGCTTTCAACGACGGCCTCGCTGTTCTCACGGAACTGCGGCGGATAGAGCCGTGCCCGGGCCATCTCGGCGAACATCGTCTTCACCCCCTCGCCAGCATCCAGATTCGGCGGCTCCGGGAAGTCACGCAGATTCGTGGCGATCAGATCATTGCGCGCCTTTGATCCAGCCCGGCGGATGTTCGCCGGCGTGATCCCTTTCGGCAGCAAACCCGGACTCTCGATCTCGATGTGGTCGTCGAAGATGCGCACCATGATGTCGCGGTTGAGTCGGTAGTCGCGATGGATCACCGCGTTGACGATCGCTTCCTTGACCACGCGCTCGGGATAAACATGCCGTGCGTGGAACCCGCTCCCCGAGTGAACGACGCCTTCTGCGAGCTCATCCAACACCACCGACACCGCCCTGTCGATCTGGTCGATCAGCGGACCGCGAATCGTCTTCGGCGGTTTGCGGAAGTTCGGCGATGTTCCGGGTACCGCGACCTTGCCATCGTAGACGAACACTCGCAGTTCGGCCCGAGTCCCGTGTGCAGCCAGCAAGCTGCCCGGCTCGTCCGCGAACAGCAGGACCGCCGCTCGCAGCGGCTGAATACCCGCCTCCGCTTCCACGGCCAGTCCGATGTTGAGCAACTGGTTGGCAAAATCCCCGGACAACGGTCCACGACGCTGGAGAAAACGTTGCCACGCCTGCGTTCTCAAGCGCTCCAGGGCTACCGGCACGGGTTCGGAGGCGGCACTACGTGTGCCCCGGCGGTAGCTGAGTTCCGTGATTTCTTCGGCGCTCAGCTCACGGTTGCCGCGATCCAGGCGGGTGAAGGTGCCGCCATGCACTAGTGAGTGGACCTGTGCGCTGCGCCGCACCATCACCAGCAGCAAATGGCCGTGCTCTCCTTTGGCTGGGCCGTTGTGCAGATCGCAGGCCAGGCGGAGCAGGTCTACCGGGCCAAGAGGAGGCAAGAACTCTGTGCGCAGCTTGCGCACCAGTTCATCCACCGCCTCCCCGTTCTCCTCAATGCCGAACAGACGACTTTTTCCGCTGAAATCCTTACGGTCAGCCAGCCCCAGCACCAGGATGCCGCCGTCCGCGTTGGCGAAAGCACAAATCGTCTCCAGCGCCTTGCCGACCATCTTGCCGCTGACGCGCTTGAACTCCAGTGTTCGCGTCTCATCGGCGGGAAGCCATTGCTCGACAAGCTGGCTGGCAGCCTCAGGGGATAGAACAGACGACGTCATGCTTCAGTCCTGTGGGCGCATAAAACGCCATGGCCGATGCCCTGGCCGCCCAGGGCGTGGGCATCATTCCAGATCGTGGAGACGAGGGCGCTGCAGTCGTTGCTCATGCAGTGGTCTTCTTCTTGCAGCCGCGCTTTGGGGTGGCGGTGTCGGTGGCGCGTTGGGCGGCGATGCGGTCGAGGAGGGTTGAGGCGGGTTCGTCTGAAGGGTCCTGTTCCACCAGAGAACCCGAAAACCCGGTTCCCAGGATCGACTGCCGAAGGCTTGAAGAGAGTTTTGCGCGGCCAACCAGGTCCTTCTCGAAGTGGTCGATACTCACCAAGTGGCGCTCCGCTGTTTCGACAATGGCTACTTGCTCTTCCAAGCTGCAAAGCGGAACGCAGTCGCGACGAAGGTCTTCCAAGTGGATGTGCTGTAAGCCAGAACCCTTGGGCACCATTTGAACCTGGACAACTGGCGATGACAGCGACAAGCCCAAATATTCGGACATGCTGCGCAGTACCGGCTTTACCAAGGCCACTGACACAAAGATGCTAAACACAGTATCCGTCCTCACTACACGAACCACACCCAAAGTTCCGTCCTTTGAAATCAGGACGTCGCCTCTTTCGGGGTCGGTTCGCTTGGTGAACTCGGCGTGATCCTCGGGTGTTATGTGGTTCAGTTTGTCGAAGCTGATCCCCGGGCCTGCAGTCAGGTTCTTCACTGTAACGAACGGAACGCCAGCGGGTACATAGCTCGGCTTCTTGTGAACTCCATCGACGACTTTGGACGAAAGTTGCTCGACTGTCGCCCAGACCCAACCCGTCGGCAGCTTCGACAGGCCGGTGGTGTCGGCTGAAGTTGGTTCCCTGTACTTCAGCTTCCACTTGTCGTTGGCGGGCGAGATGCCCTTGGCCTTCATCTTCTTCAGCTCGGCCGTCTCCCAGGCTTCGCGGCGGGCCTTGAGGATGCGGGCGAGCAGGGCTTCGCCGGACTCCAGCTTGTCCTTGTTCTTCTCCCGCCACTCCCGCGTGAGTTCGCCCGTGACGGCGGCCTTGAGGACGGACTGGCGGTAGCGCTCCACCAGTTTTTGCACACGCTCCAGCGCACGCTCGCCTTCGTCGATGCGGCTGAAGAGTTCGTCGATCTTGCTCGCTAAGCGGTCTTGCTCCCGACGGGGAGGCAGCGGAAGGGGGAAGTCGGCGATCGTGCGCGATGACAGGTGCTTCACGGTCACGGCCGACGTGTGGTCATTGACAAGCTTCAGATAGCCTGGCAACGCATACGCCAGCAGGCTCTTTGAGTAAACAGCCTCGTCTGGAGCAATCCTGCAAACACGTTGGTTGATCAGTGCGGTCTCGCCGGCCCAAAGCCGCGAGTTGAAGTCCCCATCCATGCCAACCACGAGATCGCCATGCTCGACTCCCGGTGCTCCCTCGACATCGCCCTTGAAGAAGGTTCCGACGCTTCCCGCCGTGATGTCCCGGATGCGAAGAACTGGCTCGCCTGCTTTGTTGTTGAAACCGCCGGAAGGGAATGGGAAGCCGTTGATCACCTGAGCCACTTCACCAAGGCGCACTCTTTCCCAGTGAGCTGCCTTGCCTGTCAGGCCGTTTCCATGTGCTTCGATCAACTCTTCGACGTTGTGAACGAAGCTCATGCCGCCAGCGCCTCTGTCAGCTCATCCAACATCCCGCTCAACTCCGCACCGAACAGCCTGCGCGCCGCCACAACACCACCCCAATCCGCAAATGGGTTGTCGCGGATCAGGTCTTCCGGTGCAATCTCCACATTCGCGGCGAGATAATCCTTGATGCCACGTAGCCAGTTCATCTGTTCCTCATTGAAGTCGCGGCCGGCCTTCTTCTGGCGGCCGATCCACAGGTTAAATTTCTGCTCGACGCGGGCGGCGTAGGGCTCCAGCACATCCGCCTGACCGGTGGCAAAGCGCACCAGGGAGATGATGTCGGTAAGCACCTTGTCGCTGGGCGCGCCGCGCACCAGCGAAGCCTCCAGGCGTTTGTAGGCCTGCCAGACATCGGCCGTGGTCAAGTGATGCGGCGGATCGGCCAGACTCGAAGCCAGCTCCTTGATGCTGGCATAGGTGAGGCGGCGCTTCGGCCAGGGCTGACCGTAAAGGATCTGCAGAGCGAGCAGTTCGTTCTTGTGGGCCTCGATGAACGCGCGAAACGAACCGGTGCGCTGCTCGGCCTGTTTGAGGTCGTAGCCGGCGGTGGTGACCTCGTCGGTGGTCAGCTCGTCGATGACGATGTCGGTCTTCTTCTTGATGACCTTGATCAGATTGCGCAGTTCGGCACTGTCCAACGGCTGGCAAGCGCGGTCGCGCAGCGCGGTCTCCACGGACTTGACCTGTTCCGGTGTGGCTGCCTCCGCGCTGCCATGACGCCCGATCAGCTCGGCCTCGATGATATCCGGGCTGATGCACCTGAGCAGGTGGCTGGCCAGGGCCTTGAGCGAGGTGCCCGGCGCGGCGGTAGCAATGCGCTGGCGGTCCTCGTCATCAATCTGCCGGTCGAGGGCCGCGAGACGGGCGGCGAGGCTGGAAATGGCGTCTTCGTCGCGCCGGCCCTGCGCAATCTGGTCGATCAGCTTGTCGAAGGCCAGTGTGCGCTTGCGCTCGAGCGGCTGGCTGATGCTCTTCTTGCCCTCGGTGACGCCGACGGCATCGATGAGCACGAAACGCGTCTTGGTCTGCGCGTCCGGTGTGACCTGCCTGAGATCGGCATCCTTGATGCTGCGCACGCCGCGGCCCTTCATCTGCTCGTAGTAGCCCTCCGACTTCACGTCGCGCATGAAGATCAGGCACTCGACCGGCTTGATGTCGGTGCCGGTGGCGATCATGTCGACGGTGACGGCGATACGCGGGAACGGGTCGACGCGGAAGGCGGCGATCAGCTCCTTGGGCTTCTCGGTGGTCTGGTAGGTGATCTTCTTGGCGAAGTCGTTGCCCTGGTCGAAGACCTCGCGCACGGCATGGACGATCTCCTCGGCGTGGTTGTCGTCCTTGGCGAAGATCAGGGTCTTGGGCACCCACTGGCCGCTGCGGCCGGGAAACAGTTCGGTGAAGAGATGGTCCCGGTAGCAACGCAACACCGCGCGAATCTGATTGGGGACAGTAACGGAGTTGTCCAGCTCCTGCCGGGTGTAGGGCAGGTCCTCATCGAGCTGCTTGTAACGGATCTTGCGGGTGCGGCGGTCGCGAACTGGAACATGAAACTTCGCGTCGACGACGCCGCCTCCGTCACCCACGCGCGTCTTGATGCGGAAGACTTCGAATCCGACATTGACCCCATCCACGACTGACTGCTCGTAGGGATACTCGGCGACGAGGTTGCTGTTGAAGAAGCCGAGTGTGTGCTTGCTGGGCGTGGCGGTGAGGCCGATCAGGTGGGCGTCGAAATACTGCAGCACCTGTCGCCACAGGCCATAGATCGAGCGGTGACACTCGTCGGTGACGATGACGTCGAAGGTCTCGATGGGAATGGCGGGGTTGTAGGCGACGGGGCGCAATTCGCCGTCCTCATTGCTCCAGGTCTCGAAGGCGGAGCGCTCCTCAACCGATTCATCCAGATCCTCGCCGCGCAACATCGCGTAGAGGCGCTGGATGGTGGTGATCACGACTTTGGCATCGGGATCGATGCGGTTGCCGTGCAGGTGCTGGACGATGTAGGTCTGCACGAACTTGCGACCGGCGCCGGGCGGGTCGTAGTTCTGGTACTCCTTGAGGGTCTGGTCGCCGAGGTTGTTGCGGTCGACCAGGAACAGGATGCGCCGGGCCTTGGCGTGCTTCAGCAGGCGCCAGCTGAATGTGCAGGCGGTGAAGGTTTTTCCCGCCCCGGTGGCCATCTGAATCAGGGCGCGCGGCTTGTCCTTGGCCAGCGAGGCTTCCAGGCCGGTAACGGCATCGATCTGGCAGTCGCGCAGGCCGGCGATGTCGAGTGGCGGCATGTGCTGGAGGCGGCGTCGCAGAGTATCCGCTTCCTTCAGCCAGGCGTGCAGAGTCTGTGGTTGGTGGAGCGCGAACAGCACGCGGGAGCGCGCGTGTGGATCGCGCGTGTCGCGGAACAGGGTCTCGTCGCCTGTGGATTCGTAGTCGAACACAAGGTGATCCGCCCAGCGCGCGAGGTGATCCGGCAATTTCACCATGTACTTGGCCGCCTGCTCGGCGACGCCGCTCAGGGTGACGCCCGCCTTCTTGGCCTCGATGACGCCCGCCGCCTTTCCGCCAACGAACAGCAGATAGTCGCAGGGGCCATTGGGCAAGGCGAACTCACGCACGGCCACGCCTTCGCCCGCGTTGCGGTTGAAGTCGCCGTTGTCCTGAACGATCCAGCCTGCTGCGGTGAGCAGGGCGTCGATCATCTCTCGGGCGCGTTGTTCTGGGGTTTGCGGCATACCCTGATCGCGGTGGCTGGTCCGGGCAGGTTAGCGAGCTTGAGGCGGAATGCCAGCCCCATGCGGGGCGAAGTAATCCCTCACCGCAATCGCAGGGCCCCTGGTGGCGCGAAACGCAATGGCACACGGCGAGTGTGCCAGGGACGGCGCACATGGCCGCAGCGGGCCAACGCAAGCAAGCCGTCAATCCCTGGCCCACTACTGCATGCATGCACGCGCCAGGTCAAAGGGCCAAGAGTTGCTTCGCCACGCGCCGCGTTCAACAATCGGGGCAGGTTTCAGGGAAGGCTCCGATGCATCGAATTCGCCTGGCTTGGTTCATCCTCCCAATGCTGGTGCCGACGCTCGCCGGCTGCTTCCGTTCCTCGGGCGAGGAGCCGGACTTTCCGGAGCCGATCAGCGACAGTGTCTGTCCGGACCTCTCCGGCAGCTTTCGTTATCAGGCCGATCCGCACAGCCAGGGTGCGTGGACCGACATCATCCGCTATCGCATCGATCTTGGCGGCCCGGCGACTGCGGTGTCCTTGTTCGACCGGCCTGATGGCCAGGGCTTGACCTTCGTCCTGCATCGCGAGCCGGTGGAGTTTGCGCGTGCGGTGTCAGACTTTCGCGCGCAGCAACCTGCTGCGTATGAGGAGTGGCGACGCCAGGTACAGGCCTTGTTCGATCCGATGCGCGCTGCGCTGAAAGTCCGACGCGAGCTGCCGTTCGATGCGCTGAAGCGCCACGGTCCGGTGCCGGAGTGGGGCGTGCATGATTCCAGGGGCCGTTGTGTGGACGGCTGGTATCGCGATACCCGGCCCTACGACGCCGAGGTCTGGCTGACGCGCGATGTCGAAGGCGGTTTGCTGGTGCGCCTCGACAAGACCGAACGCAAGGTGATTGGCGTGTGGGCGGAGACCGGTGCGGGCATCCCCTACGCGATCCACACCAGCTCGCGCTGGGCACGTTTTGCGCGGGTCAAGATACCCGACGAGTGGCGACCGACCGCTGCCAGTCTGCCGCCGCTTGCAGGTGCGGCGCCAGCGGGAGATGCGACAGGTTCCATGAAGAAGGAAGAGGATCCGCGCGTCAGCGACCTGCGCTGGCGGGCGCGCAAATTGATGGGTCCGGATTCGATGCTGGTGAACTTCAAGGCAGCCGCCGACCATGTGCGCTTTACCGGCACCCTGCCGGATCGCGCGGCGCTTGATCGCTTCGTCGCCGAGCTCGGCCAGCATCCGGCCGTGGCCAAGGTCGAGCTCGAATCGACCACGGATATCAGCTTCGGGCAGGTGCGTTTCGCGATGCGGTTGAGTTTGCGACCGAAGTGATCGGGAGCGATGGAAGCGGCACCGGCGCAGGGTCTGGCGCGTGGCGATTCGCTCGGCGCGATCCCCTTCGGCAATCGTACGCCACGCCTGGATTCTTCGTCCGAAGCGATCAGGTCAACACGATCGCGGGTGGTGATTGCCATGGCCGACGCTTTCATAACGGCGCCCCACCCTCATTCAATACATCGAGGTACGCCGTGTAGGCAAAGATTCTGTTTCGGCGTTGGCCGGTGCGTTCCTGCACGATGCCGAGCGTGGCCAGAGCGTGCACGGCTTTGGATGCGGTGGGAAAGCTGAGGCCTGTGTTGGTGGCGAGGTGCCTGAGGCTGGTCAGCGGGCGTTGACGCAGTGCGGCGAGCGCGCGCAGTGCGCTGGCGGTTGCGGTGGAGGATCCGGCTTCTTGAACACGTTGGATGTCAGCCGCAAACAGGGCGCCCAATTGCTGCGCAGTCTGCACGGCGCTGGCGGCAGTATCGCGCACGCCTTCCAGAAAGAAATCCAGCCAGGCTTCCCAGTCGCCGTGTGTGCGCACGCGGTCGAGCAATTCGTAATACACCGTACGGTGTTGCTTGAAGTACAGGCTGAGATACAGCAGCGGTTCGCTGAGCAGGCGGCCATGGTGCAGCTGCAATGCGATCAGCAGACGACCGAGGCGGCCGTTGCCATCGAGGAACGGGTGAATGGTTTCGAACTGCACATGCGCCAACGCTGCCCGCAGCAGGATGGGCAGACCGTCGCTATCGGCATGCAGAAAAGTTTCCAGCGCCGTCATGCAGGCTTCCACTTCCTGCGGAGGCGGCGGTACGAAGTGTGCGTTACCGGGGCGGGTTCCGCCGATCCAGTTCTGGCTGCGGCGGAACTCGCCGGGTAGTTTGTCGCCGCCGCGGTTGCCGGTCATCAACTTGGCGTGCATTTCGCGCAGCAGTCGATTGCACAACGGAAACCCGTCGCGCAGTCGCGTCATGCCGTGGTCGAGCGCCGCGACGTAGTTGCTGACTTCCTGTACATCGTCGAAGGGCACGCCTGGGGTCTCTTCCAATTCGAACATCAGCAGGTCGTTCAACGACGACTGCGTGCCCTCGATCTGCGATGACAGCACCGCCTCGCGACGCACATAGGCATACAGGAGAAGTTGCGGGTCAGGGAGCAGGGTGACCACGCTGTCCAGTCGTCCGACTGCAACGCCGGCTTGCTCCAATAACTGCTGACGAGGCCCGCTCAGGTCAATCGCGGGCTTGGGCGGAAGCGGGTGGGGCACGAAGGCCCGCACCCGCTCGCCAGCAGCGCTGCTGATGGCGTAGCGTCCGCTGCGGTCGCGTTGCATGGGCTGGTCAGCCTTTAATAAGAAATCGTCTTATTAAAGATAACGTCTGAAAGCTTTAATAACAACCCCGCGTCACTCCACCGTCACCGATGTGGCCAGGTTGCGCGGTTGCCTGAGCGTTGCACCCTGCGTGCGGCCGTTTCAGCCCGGCATTGTAAGCGCCGCAGGAAAGAAACCTTCCTCGGTCAGCGAACGGATCGCGCCGCTCACCAAGCTGAAGACCGATTCCGGCCGCAAGCGCCCGTTCGCACGGGTACTCTGACCGATGTGTCGCAATCGGCTTGCGCTGCTGCATTCCTTGCCATGGTGCAAGGCGACATGGAGGTCGAGATGACCGCAGCTGCGATCACCGCAAAGGGCCAGATCACGATCCCGGCGACCGTGCGCGCCACGCTGGGCGTCGACACCGGTGATTGCCTGGAATTCGTCGAAGTGGCGAAGGGCCGCTTTGAAATCGTGGCCGCCACACAGCCGATCACGGCGTCGAAGGGGCTGATCCCTCGTTCGGCCAAGCCGGTCAGCATCGAAGCGATGAACGCCACTGGGACGGCAGCGCCGGCTACTGCCACCCCAAAGGCAAGGTCAGCCTCGGCCTGGTGGAAGGACTCAACAACAGGATCCGAGTCATCCAGCGCTGTGCCTATGGCTATCGAGACGAGGCGTACCGCAAGCACAAGATCATCGCCAGTTTCCTGCCAGCGCTACCCGAAAACGCCCATCTGCACCCACACTGATCCGCGAAGACCCATTTTTTCAATGATGTAAATGCGGAAACTTTTTCAAAATCGAATTTTTGTTTGTTCGGCGCAATGGTGGAGCGTATTGCGCACTACGGCCCCGTGCTCAAGCCTCCGAGCAAGCGATCACCGTGCTGCTGCTGAAACCGATTGGCATCGGCAGCATCCACCAGGTGCCGTCGAGGAATTCCTCGACATGGTGCTTTGCGTAGCCGCGTGGCAGGGTCACGGGTTGCTCGCCAACGCTTCCATCGAAATGAAACACGGTCTGACGGCCCTTGTTGGGACCGCTCTTGTTAAGCGGTGAAACGATCGCGCGGTCGTGCGACGCACACAGGCGTGCGAGGCTGTATTCGCCCGCCTGATAGAGCACGCGTTCCGTCGACAGATCGGCGCGATGGCGGGTGATTACGCACGGCCCCGTGGCGCTGCCGTGGCGTGCGTGTGGACGACGAAAACCAGCACTGTAAAGGCGCCAGTGCGCGTCGATCCATGTGCAATCGCAAAGTACCGGTGGCTGGTCGAACACCAGACCGGCCTGGCTATCAAAATTTGCTCCACCGGGTAACCCGTCCGTTACGAACGACACGAAGTCTTCCCGCCGCGTCGCAGCGGGCAGGTCGTTCTCGCCCCGAACGTTCCACCGCGCCTTGCCTTCATTCGCGTCGATCTCCAGCAGGCAGGCGTGCCGGCCTTCGCCTGGCTTGTCGGCGGGCGATGACAGAATGACGGGCACGACATTGCCTGTCGGATTGCCGCAATGATCGGGCAACCAGTAACTGTCGCGCTGAGACGTCGGATGGCGTGGTTCACCCAACATGGCAAAGTGGTTTTCCACCTCGATCACCTGCGGCTCTGCGTTGATGTCAGAGAACAGATGGATTTCCTGCGTACCCAGCAACAGCCCCACGGATTCTCCGAACTTGAACGCAGGAATCTTCACCCGCCCGCCGTCCGAATTCGGCGACCGATTCACCAGCAGGCTGAAGCGTTCGGTCAATTCGATCGGCAGCACCCGCAGTGACACACCGTCGCGACGAATTTCCGCGAACCAGTAACGCTCGCTCATATGGCTGTAGTCCGGCCCGCTCGCCCATCCAAACGCGATTGCACGAGCGCCGGCATATGGAATCAGCTTCGTCAACGCGGCCAGGCGGGGGAAAGTTTTCGCCAGGTCCAGTTCGGCGATGTAATCAACTTTGAGTTTGGTCAAGGCAGTCTCTCGAAGGCATTCGTCATGTGATGTGCGGGACGAATGGAATGGATTCCGGCGCTTCCGGAAAAGCGAATTGCAAGCGACAAGCTACGAGCTCTTGTCGACGAAAACGACATCGATCGTCGTGGATGTTCATGGTGCGCTCAAGTGCATCCAAGTACAGGAAATTCAAACGCTCTTTACTGGCAGTCTGTCGGGTAGGCGGCGGCCGCGCAAGCGGCGGATTGGACATCGGATCGGACCTGCGCCAGCGCCATTTCGGCATTCCCTGGGCGCGCAGCTTGGTCGTCCGTGGCCATTTCTCACTGAATCCGGCATCGGACCAAGCGCCCCTGCGGTGTCACGGACCGCCTCAAAGGCGCCACCGAAGATCGCCGTAATGGCGCCATTTGAGGATCGGCATATAGGCGCCAGGTCAGGATCGGCATGAAGGTACCAAAGCCCGCTCGGCAGCAGCGGTGCTGATGGCGCAGCATCCGCTGTGGTCGCGTCGCATGGGCCGGCCAGTCTTTGACAAGAAATCGGTTGGTTGAAGAGAACGCCTCAATCCTTCAATAACAATCCCAGCTCGCTCCACAGTCACCGACTTGGCCAGGTTGCGCGGGTGGTGGTACTGCATCAGTTTGAATGTTGGCTACGGTCCCCTTCTCCCGCCTGCAGGAGAAGGGGACCGCAGGGCCGGATGAGGGAATCCTTCGATGGTGTTGGCTATTTGTTGCGATGCGCGCGGCAGACTCCGAGCGCTATCGCAGGTTTCCCTCATCCGCCTGCGGCCCCTTCTCCCGTAATCGGGAGAAGGGGTACATCGCCAGAATTTCAAACCGATGCAGTGCCCTCCTACCGATGCACTTGCGTAGGAGGCCCGAAGCGGGCCGACCGCGGTGTCGCAGGATCACCACAACGGTCGCGCCCCCAGGGCGCTCCCACCGGTACTGCATCAGTTTGAATGTTGGCTACGGTCCCCTTCTCCCGCCTGCGGGAGACAGGCCCGCAGGGCCGGATGAGGGAAGCGTTCGATGGTCTTGGCTACTTGTTGCGATGCGCGCGGCAGACTCCGAGCGCTATCGCAGGTTTCCCTCATCCGCCTGCGGCCCCTTCTCCCGTAATCGGGAGAAGGGGTACATCGCCAGAATTTCAAACTGATGCAATGCCCGGGTGGTTGATGGTTGCACCCTGCGTGAGGCCGTTTCAGCCCGGCTTTGTGAGCGCCACAGGAAAGAAACCTTCCTCGGTCAGCGAGCGGATCGCGCCGCTCACCAAGGTGTTGTTGCCGAACCCGACTGTACTGGCGGGTGCCTGGCTTGATCGGATGCAACAAGCCATGGCAGCGAGGCTTCGAACGAACGATGGGCGACATCCGGCGCAATACCCTTCGGTTGTTGCGCCCTACGGTGACGGAGTGGATTACTCCACCGTCACCGACTTCGCGAGGTTTCTCGGCTGATCGACATCGGTGCCGCGCAGTACGGCGACGTGGTAGCTGAGCAGCTGCAGCGGAATGGTGAACACGATCGGGGCGATCAAATCACCGTGCGGGGCGAGTTCGATCAGGGTTTCCTGGGGATGGGTGATGCCGCGGCTGACGCTCTGGTCGGCGAACACGATCAACTGGCCGCCGCGGGCGCGGACTTCTTCGATATTGGATTTGAGTTTTTCGAGCAGGTGATCGTTCGGCGCGACGGCGATGACGGGCATGTCTTCGTCGACCAGGGCGAGCGGGCCGTGCTTGAGTTCGCCGGCGGGGTAGGCTTCGGCGTGGATGTAGGAAATTTCCTTGAGCTTGAGCGCGCCTTCCATCGCGATCGGAAACTGGGTGCCGCGGCCGAGAAAAAGCGCATGCTGCTTGTTGGCAAACAGCCCGGCGAGTTGCAGCAGCTGGCCATCGAGTGCAAGCGCTGAACGCACGGCGCTGGGCAGATGTTCGAGCTGGGCGATGCCGGCGCTATAGCGTTCATCGCTGAGGCCGTGATGGCGGCCGAGTTCGAGGGCGAGCATCAACAGCGCGGTCAGCTGGGTGATGAAGGCCTTGGTCGAGGCGACGCCGATCTCGGGGCCGGCGCGCGTCATCAGGCTCAGCTCGGATTCGCGCACCAGGGAGGATTCCGGCACATTGCAGATGGCAAGCTGGCTGAGATAGCCCATGCCCTTGGCCATCTTCAATGCGGCGAGGGTGTCGGCGGTTTCGCCGGACTGCGACACGGTGACCAGCAGGGTATCGGGCAGCACCACGATGTCGCGATAGCGGTATTCGCTGGCGATCTCGACGCTGACCGGAATGCGCGCCAGTGATTCGATCCAGTACTTGGCCACCATCGAGGCGTGATAGCTCGATCCGCAGGCAACCAGTTGGACGGCGCGCGTGCTGGTCAGCAATTCGGCGGCATTGGGGCCGAAGATGCCGGTCAGGATATGGCCATCGCTGATGCGGCCTTCCAGCGTGTCGGCGATCGCGGTCGGCTGCTCATGGATTTCCTTGAGCATGTAGTGACGGTACTCGCCGCGCTGTACTGCATCGGCAGAGAAGTGCGCCTGCTTGACCGGGCGCTGCACTTCGTTGCCATCGCTGTCGAACACGCGGGTGGATTCGATGCGGATCTCGGCAACATCGCCTTCGGCCAGATAGACGAAGCTGCGGGTGACCGGCAGCAGGGCGTGGATATCGGAGGCAAGATACTGCTCGCCAACGCCGAGGCCCATCACCATCGGGCTGCCCTTGCGGGCGCCGACGACGACGCCGGGTTCGAGCGTGGATACCGCAGCGATCGCATAGGCGCCATGCAGACGCGGCAGCACCTTGCGCACCGCGTCGAGCAGGGACAGGCCAGCGGCATGTTCGGCATGGATCAGGTGCGCCATCACCTCGGTATCGGTATCGGAGCTGAACTCGTAGCCGCGTGCGCGCAGTTCGTCGCGCAATTCGCTGTGGTTCTCGATGATGCCATTGTGGACGACGGCGATGGCGCCGCTGCGGGCGGTGGCGCCGGACAGCATCGGATGCGCATTGCGCTCGGCAGGTACGCCATGGGTGGCCCAGCGCGTATGCGCGATGCCGGTATGACCTTCGATCGGATCGGAAGCTTGCAGGGCCTCGAGTTCGGCGACCTTGCCCTTGGCGCGGCGGCGCTGCATGCCGGTGTCGGTGAGCAGGGCGATACCGGCGGAATCGTAGCCGCGGTATTCAAGCGCCTTGAGGCCGGCGATCAGGGTGGGCACGACATCGCGCCGGGCAGCGATTCCAACGATTCCGCACATGGGGTGATTCCTTCAAACGCGTGGTCGCATTCTATCGCTGACGACCGGCCGATTCTGGCGGCAGGGGGCGGAACTGCGGGCAGGGAGCATGGCGATGCCGGCGGGTGGCGGTGTGGTTCTGCAACGGGGCAAGCTTGCGTTGGCAAAGTGCGCTTTTTTGTAGGGCATCTCTGTGAGATGCCGTCTTGATTGCGCCGCGGAGTTGAGATGGCATCTCACAGAGATGCCCTACAGGAGCAGAGTCGAGCAGCGCGGCACGCCACGCTCTACAGGTGATTGACGACCCAGGCGCGGGCTTCGTCGAGGCCGCTGCCGGCGTGTGCCGAGAACACCTGGACGCTGGCGGGGGACTCGGCTTCGCGCAGGGCCTTGCGCACTGCCTGCAGGGTGTTGCCGGCGGCGCCGCGTCCGAGTTTGTCGGACTTGGTCAGCAGGATATGGCAGTCAAGATTCCGGTCGTCACAAAAATCCAGCATCATCAGATCGAAATCGGTCAACGGATGGCGCACATCCATGCAGATCACCAGGCCGCGCAGGGACTGGCGCTGGGCAAAGTAGTCACGCATCGCCTCGCCCCAGGCGGCACGCAGGGCGGGCGGAACCTTGGCGTAGCCATAGCCCGGCAGATCGATCAGCCGCCGGCCCGGTTCGAACTCGAATACCACGATGTGCTGGGTGCGCCCCGGTGTCTTGGAAACCCGCGCCAGGCTGGTCTGGCCGGTCAGGGCATTGAGCGCGCTCGATTTGCCGGCATTGGAGCGCCCGGCAAAGGCGACCTCGGCACCGACATCGGCCGGCAGGGTGTGATGGGTGGGCGCGCTCATCACGAAGGTGGCACGGTTCAGGAGTTTCTGCTGGTCTTTGCTGCTCATCCGGCCAGTGTGGTGGCCAGCGGCGGGGGAGGCAAGAGCGCGGCGCGGGCTGATTCCGGCAATCGAACCGAGTGATGACGTGCCCAAGACGGGCCGCTGTTGTAAGATTCGCGGCCTTGTGGGCGGCGCATGCTCCCGTGCCGACGCCCAAGCGAAATCCTTTGGAGAGCTTCATGAATTCGCGAATCCTGATCCTCGCGCTTGTGTCGGCCGCGCTGTCGAGTTCGGTTTTTTCCCAGACGCCGGTCGTTCCCGACCCGTTGCCACCCCCGGATCCGACATCGGCTGCGGCTTCCACCCATCCCGAGGCGAGCGTGGCCGAACTGGCTGAGGCCGGACCGGGCGACGCCGCTGCCGGTGCCAGCAAGGCCGCCGCCTGCGGTGCCTGCCATGGCATGGACGGCAACAGTAGCGACCCGCAATACCCGAAGATCGGCGGCCAGCATGAGCGCTATATCGCGCGGCAACTTGCCCTGTTCAAGAGCGGCACCCGCGCCAATGCGGTGATGCTGGGCTTCTCGGCCGCCCTGTCCGATCAGGATATGCGCGATATCGGTGCCCACTTTGCAGCCCAGAAGGCCACTCCAGGCACCGCCGACGAATCCGTGATCGAGGGCGAGTACAGCCCGTACAAGGGCGAACGCATTGTCGATGTCGGCCGCAGCATTTATCAGGGCGGCGTGAAGAGCAAGGGTGTGCCGGCCTGCATGGCCTGCCATGGCCCGAGCGGCGGCGGCAATCCCGGTCCGAGTTTCCCGGCCCTGGCCGGTCAGCACGCGGGCTATACCGTGGCGACCCTGCAGCTCTATCAGGCGGTGGCCCAGGGCGATCCGCGCGCCGAGGAAGATGCCAACTATTCGATCATGGTGGATATCGCCAAGCGCCTGAGCGAAGAGGAGATTCTGGCGGTGTCCTCGTACATTGAAGGTCTGCACGCGCGCACGGCTGCGGCCGCCGCCGCCAGCCAGCCCTGAGCGCGGGAACTTTCCGCGCCTGCCACGCTCCAACACCCCTGTTCCCACGTCGCTGGCTGACGCGGTGTCAGCCAAATAACGGAGAAGTCATGTTCAAGCGAATCGCAGTCCTGCTGACGGGCACCCTCCTGGTGATGGCATGCCAGGCCCAGCCGACCCTCTATCAGGAAGGTACCCACTACTTCAAGATTGATCCGGTGCAGGCAACCAGCACGCCGGGCAAGGTCGAAGTCGTTGAAGTCTTCAGCTATGCCTGCATCCACTGCGCGCACTTCCAGCCGCATGTCGATACCTGGAAGCAGAACATGCCCAAGGAAGCCAGCTTCAGCTACATGCCGGCGATCTTCAATCCGAGCTGGGAGATGCTGGCGCGCGGCTTCTACGCCGCCGAAGTGCTTGAGATCCTCGATAAATCGCATGCCGCAACCTTCGATGCCATCTTCACCCAGCGCAAGCCGATGGGTTCCATGGACCAGATTGCCGAGTTTCTCGGCGGCTACGCCAAGTCGGCCGATGAGATCAAGAAGACCATGAACAGCTTTGCGGTCGAGAAGAAGATCGAACGCGCCAAGAAAATGGTAGTCGGCTATCAGGTCGATGGCACGCCGACCGTGGTGGTGGGCGGCAAGTGGCGCGTCACCGGCCAGTCCGCCGGCGGCCACGAGCACGTGTTCAAGGTCGTCAATTATCTGGTGGGTCTGGAAGCAGCCAAGCTGCCGAAGACCGCCGAGGCTGCCGCGCCCACTACCGCGGCCAAGCCGGTCGCGACCAAGTCCTGAGCGCGCCGGCCCAGTCGGCATGGCAGCAGCGGGGCGGATCATCCGCCCCGTTTGCATTTCCGGCCTGCCGATGGGTCCGGCTCCGGAACTTTTCCGGCTGCGCGATCTCGAATCGCTGGCGACCCACCCCTCCCTCACTTCTGGAGTTGACGATGTTCATCCGTTCCGCCGTGGTCATTCTGGGCGCGTTGGCGCTTTCCGCCGTGCAGGCGCAATCCGGGCCGTTCCAGGAAGGCGTGCACTTCGAACGCATCGAGCCCGCGCAACCCACGTATGCCGCGCCGGGCAAGGTCGAAGTGATCGAGGTGTTCAGCTACTCCTGTCATGCCTGCGCGGCGACGCAACCGGCCGTCGACAGCTGGAAGAAGTCGATGCCCGCCGAAGTGCAGTTCAGCTATCTGCCGGCGGTGTTCCATCCGAGCTGGGAAGTCACCGCCCGCGGTTACTTTGCAGCCGAAGCACTGGGATTGCTTGAGAAGAGCCATCAGGCAAGCTTCGACGCCAACTTCAAGGTGAACAAGCCGCTGACGTCGGCCGATGATGTGGCCAAGCTGTACGCCGGATTCGGCAGTTCGGTCGACGAGATCAAGAAGGTGATGAGCGGATTCGCGGTAAATACCCGGATTCAGCGCGCGCGCAAGCAGATCATGGCCTATGGCGTGGACTCGACACCGACCCTGATCGTCAATGGCAAGTGGCGGGTCAAGTCCGGCAATGCCGTCGGCAGCCATCAGGGCATGTTCAATGTCGTCAATTATCTGGTGCAGCGCGAGGCCGCTGCCGCCAAGCCGGCCGCAGCGGCGGCGGGTGGCTGACCGGCGCACGCGACGGGGCGTCCGCTCGTAGGGTTTGCGGGTCTGCTGTCACGGCTCGGATCCGCGTTCGTTCGGCCTGATCCGTGGCGCGGACGGCCGCGTCGTTCTTTGCGAATTGCCCTCTGAAACCGGCTCCCGCGCGCGGGAGCGGGCCTTGTCCAAGTATCGATCAAACCGGTATCACGCCGCGATGGTATTGCGGTGCTGGGCCAGCGATACTTCCGGCCATTCCGCAGTGGAGTGGCCATGCATCATCTGCTGATCGCGATTGCGCTGAACGCAGTGCCCCTGGTCGGCGTCTGGAAGTTCGGCTGGTCGGCGGCCACCGTGCTGCTGCTGTTCTGGCTGGAGAGTCTGCTCGGGCATGCCGGCGCGATGATCAAGATCGGGGTGCATGCGCGCGCCACGCACAAGCGCGGCCATGGCGCTTACTCGGCGGTCGATGGCAAGTCGGCAACCGGCAGCTACTTCGCGCACTTCAGCACGATCGCCATCAGTTTTACCCTCGTGCATGGCGTCTTTCTGATTGCCCTGATCTTCATGATGGCGCACAACCGGCCCGAACTGACCCAGTTCCAGGTGCATTGGGACAGCCTGAAACACGGCGGCTTGATCGTCCTCGGGCTGGTGCTGCTGGATCTGGCGATGGATCTGCCGGGGCTTCACAAGCGCAGCTTCTTCTGGCTGGAGACCCACACCGGCAAGCGTCTCGCCCGCGTGCTGGTGCTGCATCTGACCATCATCTTCGGCTTTGCCGCGCTGGCGATGAGCGATTCGCCGGTGGCCTTCCTGATGGTCTTTCTGCTGCTCAAGACCCTGGTCGATGCCGGCACCAGCATGAGCGGCGATCATGCCGCCATCGATTCCGGATTTCCCGAGCAGCCGCCGAAGCTGCTGCGGTTCATCGATTCGAAGACCCGCAATCGCGCGCCCGGCAAGGAGTCGCTGGACGCCTACTGGGCGCGCAGTCGTGCCGAGGCCCTGGCCAGACGGCACCGCCATGAGGAGACGATGCCGGGCCGCGGTGTGAAACAATCGGCCCAGCACAAGGCAGAATAGACCCATGGACCGATACGAACGCCTGCTCAAATTGCATCGCATCCTGAAGGTGGCGCGCCTGCCGGTTCCATTGGCGCGGCTGCAGGATGACCTCGAATGTTCGCGTGCCACGGTGTATCGCGATATCGCGTTTCTGCGCGATGGCCTGGGTGCCCCGATCGAATCCGGTGGCGAGGATGGCTCGGCTTTTCATTACGAGATCAATGAGGCCGAGAAATTCGAACTGCCCGGACTCTGGCTGTCGAGCAGCGAGTTGGAGTCCCTGCTGGCGATGCATCAGTTGCTGGCGCGCACCGGAGGTGCCGTGCTGTCGGGCGCTCTGGCGCCCTTGCGCAACCGGATCGACAAATTGCTGGCCGATCAGAGCGGCGGCAAGCGCTGGCCGATCGAACGCATCCGGGTTACCCGGGCGATGTCCAGGCCGCTGGATGAGGTCAGTTTCCGCATCGTCGCTGGCGCGGTGCTGGAACGCCGGCAACTCAGGTTCCGTTACCGCGCGCGCTCCACCAACCACGAGACCGATCGTCTGGTCAGCCCACAGCGGCTGACGCATTACCGCGAGAACTGGTATCTCGATGCGCTCGATCATGAGCGCGAGGCCCTGCGCAGTTTTTCCGTGGACCGTTTGATCCGGCCGCAGATGCTCGAGTCTGCTGCGCAGGATGTCGCCGACAGCGAACTCGACAGCCATCTGGCCGGCAGCTATGGAATATTTTCCGGCGCGCCGAAGGCCTGGGCGACGATACGGTTCTCGGCCAAGGCGGCGCGCTGGGTGGCCGACGAACATTGGCATTCCAAGCAGGAAGGGCGAATGCTGGAGGATGGTCGCTACGAACTGCGCCTGCCCTATTCCAATGCCCGCGAACTGCTGATGGATGTGTTGCGCTACGGGCCCGACGCCGAGATCGTCGCCCCGATTGCCCTGCGCGAAGAAGCCCGCATCCAGTTGCGACTCGCGTTGAACGGTTACGACAACGCCTGAGCCCAGTCGCGTCGGCCATCACCGCGCGTTGCGCTCTTGTAGGGCATCTCTGCGAGATGCCGTCCCGACGTCGCGGGAAATTCAACATGGCATCTCACCGAGATGCCCTACAGGAACGGCGCTCTTTGCAGGGCATCTCTGCGAGATGCCGTCTCTACGTCGCGGGAAATTCAACATGGCATCTCACAGAGATGCCCTACAGGGGAACGCTCTTGTAGGGCATCTCTGCGAGATGCCGTCTCTACGCCGCGGGAAATTCAACATGGCATCTCACAGAGATGCCCTACAGGGGAACGCTCTTGTAGGGCATCTCTGCGAGATGCCGTCCCGACGCCGCGGGAGATTCAACATGACATCTCACGGAGATGCCCTACAGGAACTGCGCTCTTTGTAGGGCATCTCTGCGAGATGCCGTCTCTACGCCGCGGGAAATTCAACATGGCATCTCACAGAGATGCCCTACAGGAAAGCCAGGCAGGCCATCTCACAGAGATGTCCCGCAAAGATGGCGTTCTGCTGAGCGAAATCCCGTCTACAATCAATGCTTGGTCTGCTTTCAGAGATCGGCGCATGGCGCATCCCCCGAGAATTCCAGTTCTGCTGGACGATGCCTCGCCTGTTGTCTATTTCGTCACGATATGCGTGGACGGGCGCGCTCAGGTGCTCGCTGATCATGCTGCTTGGTCCGCGCTGTGCAAGGCGGCAGCACAGCTCCACGAATGGAAGACCTTGGCGATGCTGGCGATGCCGGATCATGTTCATCTGCTGATCGCACCGTTGGATCGTTCGGCCTCACCGGGAAACTATTCGAAATGGTTCAAGCGATCGGTGCGTACCGAACTCGGCGCCACGTGGCGATGGCAGGCCGGATGCTTTGATCATCTCTTGCGCAACGATGAGAGTGCACAGCAAAAATGGACCTACGTCCGGGAGAACCCGGTTCAGGCGGGCCTTGTATCGCACTGGCGGCAATGGCCCTTCCAGACCGGGTTTCAGGACCCGTGACAACTGCAGAGCATCGCCGCGATATTCCGAGCTCCTCTGTAGGGCATCTCTGCGAGATGCCGTCTCTACGCCGCGGGAAATTCAACATGGCATCTCACCGAGATGCCCTACAGGAACGGCGCTCTTTGCAGGGCAGCTCTGCGAGATGCCGTCCCGACGTCGCGGGAAATTCAACATGGCATCTCACCGAGATGCCCTACAGGAACGGCGCTCTTTGCAGGGCATCTCTGCGAGATGCCGTCCCGACGTCGCGGGAAATTCAACATGGCATCTCACAGAGATGCCCTACAGGGGAACGCTCTTGTAGGGCATCTCTGCGAGATGCCGCCTCTACGCCGCGGGAAAATCAACATGGCATCTCAGCGAGATGCCCTGCAGGAAAGCACGTCACTGGCATTCCGTAGGGATGCCCGGGAGAAGCAGCTAGGCGACCACTTCGGGTTGCACGGGGGCGCGGCGTTTGGCGAGATTGCGCAGTGCAATGGCGAGTACGCCACCGAGCACCATGGCGCCGCCGACATAAAGGCGCACGCCGGGTCGATCGCCCCAGAACACGATGCCGAGCACGATGGCGAAGATCGGGCTGAGCAGCAGGTACGGCGTGACCTGGGCGACCGGGTGGCGCTGGACCAGTTTGTAGAACAGGCTGTGGCCAAGCATCGAGGCGATCACGGCGGCATAGATCACGCCGATCCAGGCCTGCGCACTGACCGTCCTGATCTGATCCAGCATCGGCGGTTCCAGCAGGGCACTCGCGATCAGCAGCGGGAACAGGCCAATCCAGGCGGTATAGCCCTGCACACTGAAGGCGCTGATGTCCTTGAGGTCGCGCATCAGTACGGTGCCCAGCGCAAGGAAGGCTGCCGATACCAGCATCATCAGCAGGGATTCCGGGCGATCCAGTACCAGGGGATCGAAGCCGAGCACCAGGATCCCGGCAAAACTGACGATGATCGCGAGCGCGGTGCGCCAGGCAAAGCGCTCGCCGAGCAGAATCCACGCAAGCAGAGCCGCCATCGGAACATAGCTTTGCATCACGATGGCAGGAGAGGCGATATCGCCAGCGAGCTTCAGGGCCCAGAAGCTCAGCCCGAAATGCAGGGCGCCATTGCACACCGCCACCAATGCCAGACGTCCCCACATCGCGCGCGGTGGTCGCTGCAGAAAGGGCAGCAACAGAGCGCCCAGCAACAGCAGGCGCAGTGCGGTGAACAGCAGGGGCGAGAGTTCGCGCAGGGCCAGTGCCGAGGTCAGAAAGTTGCCTGCCCAGGCCAGGCAGACGATCAGGACCATCGCGAGGTCGCGGCCGCTCAGCATGTCGAGCATGCCCCGCAGCTGGGGTGTGCCGGCGCCACAGCGGATGCCGGGCCAACGACCCGCAACGACGGCGGGTGCCGCAGGGTCACGGCATCGACATCCCGGTAAGGCGCAGCAGGGCCTCTGCGTATTTGGCGCGGGTCGCCTCGATTACGCCGGCCGGGATGCGCGGACCCGGTGCCTTCTTGTTCCAGTCGAGCGTTTCAAGATAGTCGCGCACGTACTGCTTGTCGTAGCTCGGCGGACTGCTGCCGATTTCCCAGGTATCGACGGGCCAGAAGCGCGAGGAATCCGGCGTCAGCATTTCGTCCATCACCAACAGGCGGCCATCGACATCGAGACCAAACTCGAGTTTGGTATCGGCAATCAGGATGCCGCGCGCGGCGGCAAACCGTGAGGCAAAGTCATAGATGCGCAGGGTGGCTGCGCGCACCATCTCTGCCAGCGGTCCACCGATTGCCGCCACCATTGCGTCGAAGCCGATGTTTTCGTCGTGGTCACCGGCAGCCGCCTTGGTCGATGGCGTGAAGATGGGATGTGCCAATTGCTCGGCCTGGCGCAGGCCGGCCGGCAGTTCAATGCCGGATACCTTGCCAGTGGCCTGGTAGTCCTTCCAGCCGGAACCAGCGAGATAGCCGCGCGCAATCGCCTCGACTGGCAGGGCCTTCAGACGCTTGGCAACCACGCTGCGATTTTCGTAGAGGGCGACGTCAGCCCCACGCGGCAACGCCTCGCGCACACGCTTTCCGGTCAGATGATTGGGCATGATCGATGCCGTCTGCTGGAACCAGAAATTGGACATCTGGGTCAGGATCTCGCCCTTGCCGGGAATCGGATCCGGCAACACCACATCGAAGGCCGACAGGCGGTCGGTCGCCACGATCAGCAATTCATTCTGCGGCAAGGCAAAGACATCGCGCACCTTGCCGCGATGGACCAGGGTGAGATCCGCCAGTTGGGTTTGCGCAAGCGCTCGCGACACGTGGAAGCCTCCTGTTGAATCCGGATTGTAGCGGCGCCTTCGGGCGGGGCGGTTACCGTGCTGCCGATTGCTATCATGTCGCCATGAGCCATCATCCAACTGAACGCAGGGCGCCGAGCGCGCAAGGCCCCGCGTTGCCTTTCTGCGCATTTCACACCCGGTCTGACGGGATCGCCCGATGAACTGGCGCAATGCGGTAATCGGTGCCCTGGTCGGTTGGGCGATCCTGCGCCATCCTGTGGGCCTGCTGATTGGTGCCCTGGTCGGCTATGCGCTGGGCCCGCGCTGGGGTGATGAACGACCCAAGGTGGTGCCGGCGCGCATGCTGCAGCCGCTGTTTGCGCTGGCCGGTGCATTGGCACGTGCTGACGGTCGGGTGTCCGAAGCCGAGGTCGCGGCTGCCGAGCACTGGATGCAGCGGCTCGACCTCAATCGCCGGATGCGCCGGGAGGCAGTGGCGGCGTTCGAATCCGGCAAGCAGGCCGGCTTCGATCTGGATGTGCATGCGCGCGAGCTGTCCGCATACTGCCTGGTTCGCCTCGATCTCAAGCTGATGCTGCTCGGCGCCCTGCACCAGATCACGGCCGCCGATGGCGCCGTCCATGCCGAAGCTGCGCGATTGCATCGACGCATCGTGGAGTTGATGGAAGTGCCCGAAGACCTGTGGCAGCAGGCGCAGGCGCGTTTTGATCGCGGCGAGGATGCCGGCCCGGTAGCGGGCGATGGTGCGATCGCCACGGTATCGGATTATCACGCCCTGGGTGTCAGTCGCGACGCCAGCGATGCCGACATCCGTCGCGCCTACCGCAAATTGCTGGCCCGCCATCATCCGGACAAGTTATCCGGGGCCAAGGTCAGCGAGCATGATCGAAGGCTCGCCAGTGAGCGCACACGCCAGCTGATTGCCGCCTATGAGCGGATCAAGAGGGCGCGCGGAATACGCTGAAGGATCTTGCAGGGCATCTCCGCGAGATGCCGTGCCTTTCTGTAGGGCATCTCTGCGAGATGCCGTGCCTTTCTGTAGGACATCTCTGCGAGATGCCGTGCTCTTCTGTAGGGCATCTCTGTGAGATGCCGTGCTTTTCTGTAGGGCATCTCTGTGAGATGCCGTGCCTTTCTGTAGGGCATCTCTGTGAGATGCCGTCTTGAATCCAACGCGGTGTTGGGAAGGCATTTCACAGAACTGCTCCACAGGAAAGCGCGATGGCACCCTGGCGAGATGCCCCGCAATATCCCGTCTCAATCGTCCGCTGAATGGATGGCATCGCCCGCCGGCTTGCGAAAGCGCAGGGTCATCCGGTCGGACTCGCCGATCGCCAGATATTTGGCGCGGTCGGTCTCGCCGAGGGCGAGCATCGGCGGCAGGGTCCAGACGCCCTTCGGATGGCTGCGGGTATCGGCAGGATTGGCGTTGATTTCGCTGCTGGCCTCGAGCACGAAGCCGGCGCTGGTCGCGAGTTTGGTGACATAGGCTTCGGTCAGATAGCCGGACTTCATCGCCTCGGCGATCTCGGTGCCCGCTGCCGCGCGATGATCGACCACGCCGAGCACGCCACCCGGCTTCAATGCCGTATAGAACGCCTTGAACCAGGCGGCGTCATTGCCGGCCATGGTCCAGTTGTGCACGTTGCGGAAGGTCAGGATGACATCGAGGGGTGCTGCCGCCGAGAAATCCGGAGCCTTGGCATCGAACCCGAGCAGTCTGGCCTTGCCATAGAGCTGGGGCGCAGCGGCAAACTTCTCGCGCAGCTGCTTGTTCAGGCTCGCGTAGTAGCCGGGTTGATTCGGCAGCGTGTCATCCCAGATCGCCGCGGTGAATTGGCCGCGGCCATTGAGCCAGGGCGCAAGGATTTCGCTGTACCAGCCACCGCCCGGAGTGATCTCGAGGATGTGCTGATTCTGTTGTACCCCGAAGAATCGCAGGGTTTCAGCCGGATGGCGATAGCGGTCGCGACTGCGATTGGATTCGCTGCGATGGCTGCCGGCAAGGACTTCTTCCAGCGCCGGGCTGCCGACGGCGCTTGCCGCTGGCGCATCGGCAGGCGCGGACTCGGTCGTGCGCGGCTTCGTGCTGGTGCAGGCGGCCAGCGACGAAGCGATCAGGATGGCGAAGATGGTCATGCGCATGGCTAATCTCCTCTGCGGGAAACAACAGGCTAGCACGGGCTGCCGGCGTTCCCAGCGCGGTTCATCCACGCCCGTTTCCGTCGCCGATCCTCTCCCGCAAGCGGGAGCGGAAGCACTGAACCCTTCTCCCGCTTGCGGGAGACAGCCGAAGGCGGATGAGGGGAAACCTGGCTCAGCCCAAGGTCATTGCCGCTATTTGCGAGCAGCGGACATCGTCGCGCGCTTCCCTCAGTGATCCTCTCCGCCCGCAAGCGGGAGCGGAAACAATGAACTCTGCCTCCCGTGCGCGGGCCTACCGAATCAGGCGCAGGCGGGCGGAATAGGGTGCGATCTCCGGTGGCTGTCCAAGCTGGAAGCGCTCCTGCAAGGCCAGCCACCAGCGCACATCGAAAATCTCGCCATGGGCTTCGATCAGGGCGCGCTCCTGATCCGGTGTCAGGCCCAGAAAGCGCGGAAACTGTTCCGGAAACACATCGTTGTCGCCGACGTAGTACCAGGCGCCATGGTGCATCTCCTCGTCGTTGTCGCTCGGCGTTGGCAGGCTGCGGAAGCGGCATTCGTTGACCATGCAGAGTTCATCGTAGTCGTAGAAGATCACGCGGCCGTGGCGGGTGACACCGAAGTTCTTCAGCAGCAGATCGCCTGGAAAGATGTTGCTCATCGCCAGATCCTTGATCGCCTGTGCGTAGTCGAGCAGGGCGCGCAATGCCGGCTCGGGTTTGGCTTCCTTCATGTACAGGTTCAGTGGACGCAGGTAGCGCTCGACATAGCAATGAGTCAGCACGATGTCGTCGCCATCCTCGAATACGCTTTCGCGGCAACCCTCAATCAGCTCGGTCAGCAGGGTGGTCTCGAACTGCTGGCGTGAAAAGCGCAGATGCCGAAATTCCTGGGCATCGACCAGTCGGCCGGCGCGATCGTGCTTGAAGACCAGCTGATACTTGCTCATCACATCGCTGCGCGACATGGTCTTTACCGGTGCAAAGCGGTCGCGGATGAGTTTGAACACGAGCGGATAGCTCGGGAGGTGGAATACCGCCATCACCATGCCGCGCTCGCCGGGCGCATGCACGAAGCGCTCACCGGTGATCGTCGTGCCGGTTCCGGCGGATTGCGGGAGTTCCGGAGCGATGCCGGCGACCTTTTCAAGGTGCCGGAAAAACAGTCGATAGCGCTCCGTCTTGGCCTGCTTCAAACGACCGAGACCGGCAAACCACTCGTCTACCGATTTCTTCGGCAGCAGGGTCTTCAGGAACACCACGGCATCGCCGACAGTTTCAAAATCGGCGAGAAAGTACGAACGGGTGAAGCCGAACAGCTGCGCGATATCGCCGCGGTTGACGATCACCGCATCGATCGTGATGCCGCCTTCGCTGTTGGCCAGGGCGATGACGAAGGGCGCGTACTCGGATTCGCCGAACACACGGCCGACCAGATAGGCGCGGCGCTCTCGGTAGAAGCGGGTTTCCAGCAGTTCGACCGCGCGCGCCGGACGCGCGCCCCAGGAGGCAAGCTGGGCATTGACGGTTTCAGCCGCCAGGTGCGCACACCGATCGGGATCGGCATAGGGCACCGCAAACGGCGTGTCAGCAATGATCCGGCGGAACAGGTCGGGCAGATCCTCCGACACCGAGTAGGCCAGTCGCCCGACCGGATGCTTGATGCGATCGGTCGGCTCGATGTCGAGCGCGACGAACTCGATCGCGGCATCAACGCCGCGGGTCTTGAAGAAGCGCCGGGTCAGCGTGTTGAAGTAGGTCTTGTAGAGTTCCTGGTCGAGCAGGCTGGCGATGCTGGCCTCGAAGGCGGGCTTGATCGCTTCCCAGATATCGCGGCGCCCGGCGTGTTCGCCGAGGGTTTCCTGCAGACGCTGACTGGTTTCGGCGACATTGCTGTCGTACAACTCGATGCGCTCGACCAGATCGGATTGCTGCTGCGCCCACTCACGGCGTTCGAATCGCGCCTTGGCGCGCTGGGTGATCAGGCGGAACTGCCGGTTGTATTCGGTGAAGCCGGCGAGGATCAGGGCGGCGCCCTGGCGTGCCTGCCACGGATACTGCGGAACTGAATGGGATGCGTCGCTCATGCTGCAGAGACTACCGTCTGCGCGCGCAGGCGCCTACAATACCGATATGCAAACTCCACGCCGCGTCGAGCACGAATTGACCGACAAGGGCTATGTGCCGGTGTACACCACCGCCGTGGTGGAGCAGCCCTGGGACAGCTACAGCCCCGAAGACCACGATACCTGGGCGCAGCTGTTCCAGCGCCAGCAAGAGATTCTGCGCGGCCGCGCCTGTGCCGAGTTCCTCGACAATCAGCGTCGCATGGGGATGACGGCCAATGCGATTCCCAAATTCGCCGACCTCAATGTGCATCTGCAGGCCGCGACGGGCTGGAAGCTGATTGCGGTCGAAGGGCTGCTGCCCGAACTGACCTTTTTCGAGCATCTGGCGGCGCGCGAATTTCCGGTGACCTGGTGGATCCGCAAGCCCGAGCAGATCGACTACATCAGCGAGCCCGATCTGTTCCATGATCTCTATGGTCATGTGCCTCTGCTGATGAATCCGATATTTGCCAATTACATGCAGGCCTATGGCGCCGGCGGCGTGCGCGCCTCGACGTTCGGCAACGAGCCGCTGACCAATCTCACGCGTCTGTACTGGTACACGGTCGAGTTCGGCTTGATCAATACGCCCGAGGGTCCGCGCATCTACGGCGCGGGTATCCTGTCGTCGAAGGGCGAGTCGATCCACTCGCTGGAATCGGCGACGCCGAACCAGATCGGTTTCGACGTGCGACGGGTCATGCGCACGCGTTACCGCATTGACTCGTACCAGAAGACCTACTTTGTCATCGACAGCTTTGAACAGCTGTTCAAGGCCACCGTCGATCCCGATTTTGGCCCGATCTACTACGACCTCAAGGGCGCCGAGTCGATTCCGGCCGGCAATGTGCTCGACAGCGACCGCGTCTACCAGCGCGGCACCGGCGAAGGCTGGCCGACCGACGCCGACGTCTAGCGCAGCAGGCGATGTTGCAGGGCGCCCTGTGATGCCGTCTTGAATCCATCGCGGTGTTGGGATGGCATCTCAGCGAGATGCCCTGCAGGAAGGTGCTGGTTCAGGGCATCTCTGCGCGCTGCCCTTCCGGGATTCCCGAGCTCGGGATCGGCAATCAGCGATTTCGGCCGGAATACAGGGCGAGCGCGGCCAGTGCCGCGGTGCCCAGCTCGACGGCCAGGGCGAGTTGCAGGAAGCCGGAGCTGACATCCTCCCAGAGCATGCCAGCGGCGCGCGTCAGCCCGATGCCGGCAAAGATGAAGAGGCTGAGCCAGAGGCCGTCCCGACGGCGTGCGGGATACCAGGCGCAGATCAGCACCAGGGCGCCGAGTGCCAGTTCCAGCCCACCGTAGAAGGCGCGCAATTCGACCGCAGCGGCGGCGCCCTCGGCCTCGACCGCGGCCATCGCCATGACCTCAAGCGGCGCATAGGTGATGGCAATCCCGAAGCCGAGCAGGGACAGACTGGACAGCAGCAGTACGGCGAGGGTGAGAATGCGCATGGCGTGCTCCCGGAATGAAGACGGAAGTATGCGCCTGCCGCCGTGAAATCGGGGCGAGCGTCGCCGCTCAAACTAATTCTCGTAGCGGGGTCGCCCTGGCCTACAATGCGCCATGAGCGTCGAAACCCGGATTCCCTTGCTGCGCGCCATCGGTTGGCATGATGACGATCGCGCCGGGCTGCCCGCCGATCTCCCTGCCGATACCCAGATCGGTCGCGTGGTGATCCAGCACCGCACCGGCTATGAAGTGCATGACGGCAGCGGGATCGTCGAGGCCAATATTCCCTCGTCGCTGCGCAAGCCGCGCATTGCCGCCGAGCAACGCCCTGCGGTCGGCGACTGGGTGCTGATGGCGCCGGCCGATGACGGTGGCCTGATGATCAGCGAATTCCTGCCGCGGCGTTCGGTCCTGCGTCGTGGTGCCGCTGGCGAGAAGCACCGCGCCCAGATCATTGCCAGCAATGTGGATCATGTACTGATCGTCTGCGGGCTCGACGGCGATTTCAATCCACGCCGAATCGAGCGCTATCTTGCCATCGTCCAGGAATCCGGCGCGCACCCGGTGGTATTGCTGACCAAGGCCGATCAGCAGAAGGAGGTTGCAGCCGCGCGCGCCACCGTGGTCGCAGTGGCCGGCGCCGACGTTCCGGTGCATGCCATCAATGCCAAGTCGGTCGCCAGCATCGAGGTGCTGGCGCCGTATCTCGGGCCAGGACATACCCTGGTGCTGGTTGGCTCGTCCGGGGCCGGCAAGTCCACGCTGACCAACACCCTGCTGGGCAGCGAGCATATGCGCACGGGAGCGGTGCGCGCCAATGATTCGCGCGGCCGCCACACCACCTCGCATCGCGCTCTGCTGCAGTTGCCTGGCGGTGCCTGCCTGATCGATACGCCCGGCATGCGCGAGATCAAGATCTACGGGGACGATGCGCTGGAGGCCGGCAGCTTCGCTGATATCGACGCCCTGATCCAGGCCTGCAAGTTCAGCGACTGCGGCCACAACAATGAGCCTGGTTGCGCGGTGAATGCGGCGCTGGAGGCAGGCACGCTGGATGTTGATCGCTACCAGGGCTATCTGAAGCTGGCAGCCGAACAGGCGGCGGCACAACTGCGCACTGCGGCAGCCGACAAGCGCGCTGCCGAGCGCGGAGCCCACAAGAACTTCGGCAAACGCCTGGTCGAGAAATACGGCCGACGCTGAGATGACCGCCGAGCGCGACACCGACCTCGACTACTTCGCCGAACTGGATCGGCGCATGGTCAAGGCGGTTCGCGGTATCCGCCTGCTGCAGGCGATCAGCTGGCCCGCCCAGGTGCAGCAGGAGTTCCTCGATCAACTGCATCGCGGGACGATCCGATTGCCGGAGCCGGAGTACGAACGTCGAGACCACGACGACATCCGCGAAGAGCTCAATGCCATTCAGCACGAATGCCGCTACACCGACGACCATCCGGTCGGCAACTATGTGCGGCGCACCGCCGAAAGCTGGGAGATCGCCACGCGGTTGATCGACGCTGCCGGGACCAGGGCGATCAGCGAGCATTCGACCCTGCTGTATGGCAAGCCCGGCGATCTGCTGCCTGGCAGCGACGCGCACAATCTGGATGCGGCCGAACACTTCATCGAACTGGCCGACGAACTCTCCAGCGAACTGGCGAGTGCCGAGGCGGATTACTGCCTCTCGGCCGAAATCATCCAGCATGAATTGCAGGAGCGCCTGGATGCCTTCTTCGTGCACCATCAGATCAGCGTGGAAATCGATCCGGCGCTGACTGCCAAGGCGGCGGCCGGGCCGACCCGAATCCGGCTGCGCTCGGCCACCGCATTCTCCGAATACGATCGTCACCAGTTGCTGGAGCACGAGGCCTTTGTGCATTCGCTGACCGCGCTGAATGGTCGCGAGCAACCGCATCTTGCCTCGATGGCGCGCAATTCCCCGCGCATCACCGCCACCCAGGAAGGGCTGGCGACCTTCGCCGAACTGATTACCGGCTCGATCGATATCGGCCGGATGAAGCGCATCAGCCTGCGCATCATCGCAATCGACATGGCGCTCAATGGCGCCGATTTCATCCAGGTCTTCCGCTTCTTCCAGGGGCACGGCCAGACCGATGCCGACAGTTTCGCCTCAGCCGCGCGGGTGTTCCGCGGTGCGCCCCTGGGCGGTGGTGCCGCATTCACCAAGGACACTGTCTACCTGCACGGCCTGCTCAGCGTACACACGTTCTTTCGCTGGGCCTTGAAGCACAAGCGGCTGAAACTCTGCCGCAATCTCTTTGCCGGCAAGATGACCCTGCATGATGTGATCGCGCTCGAGCCCTGGTTCGATTCCGGCTATATCGCGCAGCCCCTCTACCTGCCGCCTTGGGTGCAACGTGCCAACGGCCTGGCCGGCATGCTGGCGTTCTCGCTGTTCGCCAACAGGATCCGCCTCGACCGCATCGAGGCCTGGGATCTGAAGCTTGGCGTCTGAGTCGTCGTCGTCACGCTGCACCTGCCGTTGGCGTTGGCGTTGACGTTGACGTTGACGCTGACGTTGAAGTTGATGTTGCCGTTGCCGTTGCCTCTTTGCGCGTGGCTAATTTGCCGCCGCCTGATCCGGGTCAAACGTCGAACTCGCGATGACGGCAGCAAGCGGAATCGGCCCGAACAGATGCGGATAGAGGTCGCAACTGGCATTGCTCCATTCCCACTGCAGGATATCTCCGAGCGCGGCGCAGGCGAGGGTGAGCTTCACCCGCGGTCCGTGACCGCGCAGATGGCGTTCGGTGACGCCTGGAATCTGCGCACGGGTGGCGGCGTGGATGAAGCCCTCGGCAGCAAATGACTCGGGCGCGTACTGGCCGACTGCCTGCGCACGTTGCCAGCCTATGGGATCGGCGAAGTGGAAGATCTCGGTGATTTCGCCGTCGCCTTCCTCGACCTTCATGCGCCGGCTCTCAATTCGCGGTAGACCGCCTCGGTATCGGGGCGAATGCCATGCCAGACCTCGAAGGAATCGGCGGCCTGCTCGACCAGCATGCCGAGGCCGTCGAGGGCGTGCTCGCAATGCGCGGCGCGTGCCCAGGCCAGGAAGGCGAGGGCGGCGGTGCCATAGCTCAGGTCGTAGGCGACGGTGCGGCGACCGGCCAGGGAAAACGGCAGATCCATCATGCCCTGGCCGTGGCCGGCGCTGGTGGCATTGATGATGAGATCGAACATGCCGGCATCCCTGAGGTCATCCCAGTAGACGGTGCGCACCCGCGTTGGTTCGCCGATCAGATCGGCGAGACGATCAGCGCGATCCGGCGTGCGGTTGCAAATGACGATCGAGTCGACACCGCTGTCGAATACCGCGGGCAAGACGCCCTGGGCGGCGCCACCGGCCCCCAGGATCAAGACTCTGCGCGAACGCAGGTCGATGCGATGGCGCTCGGCGATGTCATTGATCAGGCCGCTGCCATCGGTATTGTCGCCGAACCAGGCATCGCCATCTCGACGCAGCGTATTTACCACGCCAGCGCGGCGTGCGCGATCGCTGACCGCAGCGCAGGCGGCCAGCGCATCGAATTTGTGCGGCATGGTGATATTGGCGCCGCGCCCGCCGGCATGCACGAACTTCGCCAGTGCGGCATCAAGTTCACCGGCACGGCACTCCACCGCCGTATAGTTCAGCGCGATGCCCGATTCTTCACCGAAGCGACGATGGATCAGGGGCGAGCGCGAGTGCGCAATCGGTGAGCCGAATACGGCAAACCGGGGAATCTGGTCGGGATCGGCTGCATGGGTGCTGGCGTATTCGCTCATCTTGGCCTCCGGGCTGGGGGTGCATCGACTTCGGCCGCGTGTCTAAGCGTGAACCTCACCGCGGCGTTTTCCAACGATCACAGTTCGCGCAGCCATTGTGCCGCGTCCAGCGCAAAATAGCTCAGCACCCCATCGGCGCCGGCGCGCTTGAATGCGGTCAGCGCTTCCAGTACGCAGGCGCGTTCGTCGAGCCAGCCGTTCTGCGCGGCCGCTTTGAGCATCGCGTATTCGCCACTGACCTGATAGGCATAGGTCGGCACGCCAAAGCGTTCCTTCACCCGTCGCACGATATCGAGATAGGGCATGCCGGGCTTGATCATCACCATGTCGGCGCCTTCTTCCAGGTCGAGTGCGATTTCGCGCAGTGCCTCGTCGCCGTTGGCCGGATCCATCTGATAGTTGTACTTGTTGCCCTTGCCGAGATTGCCGGCGGAGCCGACCGCATCGCGAAAGGGGCCATAGAATGCCGACGCGTATTTCGCGGAGTAGGCGAGGATACGCGTATGCCGGAAGCCGTTCTGCTCCAGCGCCTGGCGGATCGCGCCGATGCGGCCATCCATCATGTCGCTGGGCGCCACCACATCGGCACCGGCGGCGGCGTGCGAGAGTGCCTGCTGCACCAGGGCCGCCACCGTCTCATCATTGAGCACATAGCCGGTGTCATCGATCAGGCCATCCTGCCCGTGCGTGGTGAACGGATCGAGCGCGACATCGGTGATCACCCCGAGGTCGGGGAAATGCGACTTCAACGCGCGCACTGCACGCTGGGCGAGGCCAGCTTCATTCCAGGCCTCACGGCCATCGAGCGACTTGGCCTCGGGCGCCGTCACCGGAAACAGGGCCAGCGCTGGAATCCGCAGTGCCTGCGCGCGCTCGGCTACACTGAGCAACTCGTCGATGCTGAGCCGATGCACGCCCGGCATCGAAGCGACCGGCTCGCGGATGCCGCGACCCTCGCGGACGAAGGCGGGATAGATCAGATCATCGCTGCTGAGCCGATGTTCGCGCATCAGCCGACGGGAAAAATCATCTCGGCGCATGCGCCGCATTCGGGTGGACGGATAGCTCATCGCGGAATCCCGGCAATTTGGCGAAAGTTGGCTGATAGGGTAGCGATTAATTCGCGCCCGCGTGCAGGCAACGACGTGCTGGCCAGTCTGGCGCAGCAGGTGGTGAACGCGCCGAACGCCCGCGAAGTCGCGGTTTAGCGGCAGCTGCGGCAGGATGCGCTGAACGCAGCAAGCCACATCAGCACCCTGATGACCAAAACAGCAGGCACCCATATGGCGCACAAGCTGTCAATGCCGACCGCCGGGCCGCTGCCGGTATCACACCGGTATCAATTGCAATCTGGTATCAGTTGCATTTAGCCATTGCCAGCGGGAGGCAATTCAGCGCACACTTTGGGCCTGATCATTCGCGCTAAGTCTTTGGGGGCAATATGCGGACCTTTTCGATCTTCGCCGGGCTGTTGGCTCTGGCCCTGAGTTCCGTCTCCATCGCGCAGGATTACAGCTACCACGCCTATGTCGATGCCGACTCCAATCCTGCGACCGGCTGCGATGTGGTCTACCCTGGCGGCACGGTCTCAGGTGCCGAGCGTCGGCTGACTGCCCAGATCATCGGCACCAATGTCACCAATGTGACGGTTGCCAGCTGTGTCGATCCCGGTTTCGGTGCGGCGACCTCGGTCGGTGGGGGTTATCCGGTCGGCTTGAACATCGGCGTCAGCGGTTCGGATGTGATCGAGTGGTCAGCGACCCGCGCCGAGCTTGGCGCCACGCGTACACCCAGCGTGCGTCTGGGCCTGGTCGCTGA
>JALHNO010000029.1:0-8988 GCA_022843465.1 Pseudomonadota bacterium
GTGCTTGCCGAGCGCCCGAAACTGCCAGCCGGCCACGGCCCGGCGGTCATGAACGCGTGGCTGCGCGATACCTTCTCCTCGCGCTGATCCTCACTGGCTGCGCCCGGCAGGAGCCGCGCGTCGAGCGAGTGACGATCCGCGAGGCCGGCGCCCCTGTGCTCGTGCCCGTGCCGGTGCCGTGCGCCATCGAGCCCGCGCTGCTCGAGCCGCTCGGCGTGGCGCTGCCGGAATTCATCCTGGCCAACCCGCCGGCCGTGAGCGGCCTGACCGCAGAGAACGAAACCCGCCTGCAGGCGTTGCTCGCCGCAATGGACCAACGACTGCGCGGCTGGAAGGTTTGGGCCGAGGGCTGCGGGACAACCGCGGCCGAAGCGCCCGACAGATAAGCATTCCCGCCCACTCCCAGCGTCCGCCGTGGGGCGCGCAGGTGTTCTCACAAAGTGCCTTGGGTCGGGACGTGCGTTCATGGGGCGCGCGGCTGTTTAGGGGCTGTAAGACACCGCACGGCACCATCAATCGAGGAGGGCCGGATGGCCATCGTCCGTAAAACCGTCTACCAGCTCGACAACCGGGACACCTTCGACACGCTGGAGCAGGCGCTGGGCAATCTCCGGCTGCTCAAGCTGCAGGCGATGTTTGTGTCCCTGTTCCCGGATCAGAAAAACATGGTCGGGGCCTGGGCGAAGGTCTTTGCAGAGCGCAACGCCGAAATCATCACGGCGCTGCAGAACATCGAAACCGAATTGGCGGATGCCGCAAAAGATTACGAGGTGAAATAGCCATGACGACCCGCATTCTCATCGTTCACGACGAACTGAAGGCGACACGCCTGGTGCAGTTCCGTGAGAACAACCCGGCTGCGGTCGGCCACGAACTGCCGTGGAACGACCTGTACCCGGGCGAGGTCGGCGCGGCCAACGTCACCGGCAACTCGCAGATTGAGATCCGCGAGGGTGAAGCCGTGCCGGCAGACCATGTGCCCATGGTGCCGGACTACGCGCCGTCGGCTGCCGCGCAGGGTCCCAACGGTGAAAGCGTGCTGGAGGTGGCGGATGGTGATTTCGTCATCATCAACGGCAGCCGATTCCCTGGCCTCGCGTTCCGGTGGATGGCCGATCCGGAGAATGTCGGGCGTCAGTTCACGCTGTTCTCGAATGAGGGTGGCGACGTGCATTTCTCATACGAGCTAGCGCCACAGGAGCCGGACACGCTGGGGCAGATGAGCATCGGCGGCGTTGTGACATTGCCGCCACCGGAAGGCTATCCGAGCGGCCTGGGCGATACGCTGCCGGGCGAGGCGATGCTTTCGGAGGTTCCGGACGCGCCGGACCTGACCATCCACGCCGATCAGGAAGTGGGCGAAACGGCCTAATCCTATGTCAGGCGGGTTCTACGTGTACGCGCTCATCGACCCACGGGACGGGCGAGCCTTCTACATCGGGAAGGGCTGCGGCAAGCGGGCACATGCTCACGTGCTTGCCAGCAGGCGCGGCGCGGAGCCCAACCCCGAGAAAGATTTGCGCATCCGCGAGATTCACGACACGGGTGCGGCCGTCGTTGAGCGCGTTCTGCGTCGATTCGACTCCGAGTGGGATGCGCTTGAGCTTGAGAGGCGGCTGATTCATCGGCTGAGGCGACGACTGACCAACATTGCGCATGGCGGCGCCGCGCAATCGGGGGAGGCAAGGCGACAGCGGGAACTCATGCTCAATCGCGCGCGTCTGGCGCGGTTCGAAAGGATTCGCGACAACCTCCCACGCAGCGCGCCCAATTACGTCTTTTCCACGTGCTTGGCGGCCATCGGTCATCTGTCGTCTCTTGTGGACGCAGAAAATGCCTAAGAAAATCGAACTTTCTGTTGCGCAACAGCGGTTTATTTCTGAGTACCTGAAGAATGGCGGCAATGCTTCTGCCGCTTTCCGAACTGCCTTCCCGCACTCGAAACGCTGGAAGGACACCTCAGTTCACGTGAAGGCTTGCAAGCTGCTGGCTACGGATAAGGTTCGGCTAAGGCTCTCATCTGTGGCGAGCGAGATAACCGCCGAGCAGAAAGTGACGCTTGAGCGCGTCGTGAAAGAGATCGATCGGATCGGGCATTCGGATCCGTTGATGCACATATACGGCGATGACGGTCAGCTCACCGATCCGAAAACTTGGCCCGAGGATGTCCGCCGATGTGTCGCGTCAATCGAAACCTTTGAAGAATTCGAAGGTGCCGGAAAGGACCGACGCTTGATTGGCTACACGCGCAAAGTGAAGTTCTGGCCGAAGCACAACGCCTTGGAAATGCTCATGAAGCACACGGGCGGCTACGAGCGCGACAACGAGCAGAAAAACCCATTCCGCAACCTGCCGCGCGAGCAACTGCGCGAGCTGGAGCGCCTGATCAGTGCACTTGAATCTGAATCCGTCGCTGGTGGCGCAACTCCAGCGCCTGACACCAGAGCAGCGTCGGGCGTCACTCATTGAGATTCGGGCCATCCTCAAGGGTAGCGCCCTTGAAGACCTGTTCCCGGATGACGGCCCGTACCGCCGCGAGCTGTACCCGAAGCACCTAGAGTTTTTCGAGGCTGGCGCCCGCGAGCGCGTTCGTCTGCTGATGGCGGCCAACCGCGTCGGCAAGACCCTCGCGGCGGGTTTCGAACTGGTGAGCCATCTGCGGGGCAAGTATCCCGCGTGGTGGACTGGCAAGAAGTTCACGAAGCCGATCAGCGCATGGGCCTGCGGCGACACCGGCAAGACCGTCCGCGACATCGTGCAGTTGAAGCTGTGCGGCGCGCCTGGCGCCATCGGGACCGGGCTCATCCCGGCCGACGACATCCTCAAGACGACGTCGAAAAGCGGCGTGCCGGACGCGTTCGATTCGGTGACGGTCCGCTCCGCGTTCGGCGAGTCGCGGCTCACGTTCAAGAGCTACGACCAGAAGCGCGAAAGCTTTCAGGGCACAGAGCAGGACTTCATCGACCTGGACGAGGAGCCCCCGCTCGACGTGCAGAACGAATGCCTGCTGCGCGTGATGCCAACCGGCATGTTCACCGGCGGCCTGATGGTGCTGCCGTTCACGCCGCTGCGGGGCCTGACGCCGCTCATCCTGCACCTGCGCGACGTGGGCACGTGGGAAATCGGCATCACGTGGGACGACGTGCCCCACCTGAGCGAGCAGGACAAGGCGGACATCCTGCGCGAAACGCCGAAGCACCTGCGGGCATCGCGGTCGCGTGGCGTGCCGCTGCTCGGCGCCGGCGCCATCTTCACAGTGCCGGAGGAAGAGATCACGGTCGCGCCGTTCGCGATCCCGAAGCACTGGCTGCACATCGGTGGCGTGGACTTTGGCATCGATCACCCGTTCGGCGCCGTCGACCTCGTGCACGACCCCGATGGCGACGTGTTCTACGTCACCAAGGAATACCGCGTGACCGGCGCCGCGGCGCCCATCCATGCGTCAGCGCTGCGCCCCTGGGGTGAATGGATGCCGTGGGCCTGGCCGGCCGACGGCTTGCAGACCGAGAAGGGATCGGGCGAGCAACTCGCGGAGATCTACCGCAAGGAGCGGCTGAACCTCCTGCCTGAATTCGCCCGCTTCCCCGAGACCGGCGACGACAGCGAGCGCGAGGGCAGCCGCGTCAGTGTCGAGGCGGGCCTGTTCGAGATGGCCACCCGCATGGAGACAGGCCGCTGGAAGGTGTTCAGCACGTGCCCGAAGTGGCTCGAGGAATACCGGCAATATCATCGTGACGAGAAGGGCAAAATCGTGAAGCTGATGGACGATCTGATCTCCGCCTCGCGCTACGCGATGATGATGATCCGATTCGGCAAGACCGGGCCGGATCGCGCCAGCGGCGTCAACCATGCTCGCGTCCGCCGCGGCAAGGTGATCTGATGGCCCAGATCGTACCCGCCGGCAACGCGGCCGTTGTCGACCAGCTGGAGGAGCAGGAGTCGACGACGAAGCCTGGCAGCGCCGGCGGCCAGGAGCTGACGTCGCGCGAGTTCATGGGCTGGGTGGACGAGATCCATTGGCAGCCGGACTGGCGCGCGATGGCCGACCGCGACTGCGACTATTACGACAACAACCAGCTGGACCCCGATACGCTCGCCGAAATCGAGCGGCGCGGCATGCTGCCGGTCGTCAAGAACATGATTCAGCCGACCATTGATGTCGTGCTGGGCCTCGAAGCGAAGATGCGCACGGACTGGCGCGTCAGCGGCGACAACGACCAGTTTGCCGACGTTGCGGAGGCGCTGAGTCAGCGGCTGTTCGAGGCGGAGCGCGAGTCGCACGCCGATCGCGCCATTGCTGACGCGCACGCCGGCCAGGTGAAGGCCGGCATCGGCTGGGTCGAAGTGGTCCGCTCATCGGATCCGTTCCAGTTCCCCTACGAAGCGAACAGCGTCCACCGGCGCGAGCTGTACTGGGACTGGAACGCGCGCAAGCCGATGCTGCAGGACAAGCTGTACCTCATCCGGCGCCGGTGGTTCTACACGGATCAGGTCAAGGCCTTCTTCCCGAAGTTCAAGGACGAACTGAGCCGGATGGGCGAGGGCTTCCCGCTCGACACGCTGCTGACCGGGCGGTTGGAGAGTGCGCATCGCGGCTTCGAGCAGGCGCAGGAGCTGCGCCTCACGCTCGAGGAGTGGGAGTGGCGCAACCCATCGAACAACCGCATCGCGCTGTTCGAAGTCTGGTACAGCCGCTACGTCCGCGGCTACGTGCTGAAGCTGCCCGACGAGCGGACCGTCGAATTCGACCGCCAGAACAAGTTCCACATGGCGGCGGTGGCGTCGGGCCGCATTCGGCCGCAGCCGGCGGTGTACTCGAAGCTGCGCCGGGCCATCTTCGCCGGGCCGGTGAAGCTGGTCGACATCGATGCCGGCCGCCGCGATACGTCCTACGTGCCGTTTTTCGGCTACCGCGAGGATCTCACCGGGATCCCCTACGGTCTCATCCGCACGATGATCAGCCCGCAGGACGAAATCAACGCGCGCACGCAGAAGATGCTGTGGCTGCTCGGCGCCAAGCGCGTGACGATGGATGCCGACGCGCTCGACAAGGAATCGAACGACGTCTCGGAGGTGCTGGACGAGATCACGCGCGCCGATGCGGTCGTGGTGATGAACCCGAACCGCACCAACCGCGACCAGTACGCGTTTCGCGTCGACGAGAACCTGTCGCTGGCCGATGCGCAGTTCAAGATCCTGCAGGAGAACAAGACCGATCTGCAGATGGTGCGTGGCATCTTCAACGCAATGCTGGGCAGTGAGTCGGGCGCAACGTCCGGCGTGGCCATCAATTCGCTGGTGGAGCAGTCGACCACGGTGATGGCCAGCATCATCAGCAGCTATCAGGACAGCCGGCGCGGAGTCGGCAACCGCCTGGTGGAGTTGATTGTGCAGGACCTGACCGGCCGTCAGGTGGAGGTGCTGATCGAGGAGTCAGGCGCGAAACGCAAGACCATCATCCTCAATCAGCCCTCGCGCGACGAGCAGACCGGGCAGCCCTACCTCAAGAACGACGTCAGCCGCTCGCGCTTCAAGGTCGGCGTGCTCGACGTGCAGACGGCACCGGCCTACCGCCAGCAGCAGCTGACGATGCTGTCCGAAGTGATGAAGGGTTTGCCGCCCGAGATGCAGGCCATCCTCGCGCCGGCCTACCTCGAAATGACGGATCTGCCGAAGCGCAAGGAGATGGCGGAGCAATTCCGCAAGCATCTGGGCCTGGTGGACCCGGAAGGACTGCCGCCGGAGGAGCGCGCGCAGGTGGAGCAGCAGATGGCCGAGCAGGCCGAGATGGCCAAGCGCATGGCGCTGGCACAGCTCGCCGAGCAGGAGAACAAGGCCGCGAAGCTCAAGGCGGAGGCCGACAAGGTCGCCGCGGAAGCCGCGAACATGGGCGCCGCCGACGGCCAGGCCAACGAAGCGGTGATGAAAGCGCAGCAAGCCGCGCAGGAGCAGGTGGCCGCGCTCACCCATCAGGTGCAGGAGCTGCAGCGAGGCATCGCGGACAAGCGCCTCGAGATCGCCGCTCGCTACAAGGCCGACACCCTCAAGGCGAAGCTGGAAGCCGCGTCCAAGGTCAGGTCGACCGAAGTGGGCGGCGTCAGCGACAAGGCCGTCGCGCAACTCAAGGAGCTGGTGTCATCCCTGCAGGCCGATCTCCGTGAGATGGAGCAGCGGATGAAGGCCGAAAGCAAGGACGCTCTCTACGCCGAGCGCGATCGAAGTGAGGGCAGGGCGGAGTCCGACACATCGAAGATCCTGAAGCAGCTGATGGAGTCCAGCGAAAAGCGGGACGACTCCATCGCGTCTGCAATCGAAGATTTGGGCGTGATGATGGCCAAGGCGCACGAGCAGGTGCGCGAGGCCATTGCTGAAACCAACAAGGCCGGATCTGAGCGGTTCGAGAAGCTGGCCAGCATGGTGGCCGCAGAACTCTCTGAGGGAGACGAGAAATGAAGATGTTCAAGAACCGATTTGTCCTGTTCGCACTGGCGCTCCTGCTGCCGATAGCTGCCGACGCCGCGCTCAAGTACAGCGCCGCCGTCCGCATTGCGCGCCTTGACTCGGTCGAATCGACGATCAGCACGTCCGCGGTGCTCAAGATTCGCTCAGGGACCGCGCCGTCCGGCGGTTGTGCCGATGCCGACGCGGGCACGGCGCTCGCCGTCATGACACTGCCGTCCGACTGGATGGCCGGTGCGAGCGGTACGACCACGGTCACGAAGGCCAAGAGCGGCACGTGGGAGGACACCAGTGCAGACGCCGGTGGCACGGCTGAGCATTTCCGCATCTATGCCAGCGACGGCACGACCTGCCATGTGCAGGGCTCCGTGACCGGCAGCGGCGGTGGTGGCGACATGATCGTCAACAACACCAGCATCCTCATCACACAGCCGGTCGTGGTGACCTCTTTCACAATCACGAGCGCGAACTGATACGCCGTGAGCCTGATCCTTCCGCCGTGGGCGTTTGCCTACTGCACGGACTGCGAGCCCTCGACGCCGAGCTTTTCGAGTCACGGCGTGTCTGTCACGCCCGGCACCAGCAACGCGGACGGCACGCCAGTCACGCTCATCGCCGCCATCGGGCACGACGTGCACCGACTGGTGGTGCATGTCAGCGACACGGCAATTGCCAGCGCCGCGCACTATGCGCTGCTCGACATCCTTACCGACCCGGCAGGCGGAACGTCGTGGGGCGCGTGGATTGACGATCTGCTGTGTGGGTTTCTGGTGTCGAACTCGGGCGTGCAGGATTCCGGTTTCTGGCTGGACTTCCCGATCTGGCTGCCGGCCGGTTCCAGCATCGGCGCGCAGATGCGGACCTCGCACACAGTCGCCGGTACGCCACGGGTCAGCGTTTGGGCCTTCGGCGAGCCGAGCCGGCCGGATATGTGGTGGTGCGGGCAAGGCGTCGAAACGCTGGGGGTGACAGCGGCCAGCAGTCGCGGCACCTCGCACACGGCGGGCGTGAGCGGCGCATACAGCTCGTGGGCCAGTGTCGGCAGTCCGACGACCAAGCGCTTCGGCGCCATCCAGCTTGCGCTTGGCGGCACGGATGCGTCGGCGGCAGCGAACTCCTTTCACTTTCAGGTCGGCAAAGGCTCGCAGCCCTTGCCCGGCTTTCCGCTGCTGCTGCGCGGCACGGGCACCAACGAGAACGGCGCACAGATGGGGCCGGGCGGCCCTGTCTGGTGCAACGTCGAATCCGGCGCTCAGATGCAAGTACGCGGACGCGGGAGCGCTGGCGCTTCAGAGGCGATGGATGTCGCCATCTACGGAGTCTACTGATGGCCATTTCACAAGCGTTCAGCGGCACCGAGACCGTCAGCACGACGGAGCACAGCCTGACGACCGACACGGCCGGGCCTGATGTCGATACCACGGACGGTATTTTTCAGTGCTTTCTCGATCTGTCGGCGATGGCTGCCGGCGACATCTTCGAGTTCCGTTGCTACGAGAAGGTGCTCGCCGCGAGCACGCAGCGGTTGTGCTACGTCGCGACGTTCGCCGGTGTGCAGGCGCAGCCCGTGTGGGTCAGCCCGTCGCTGATCCTGCTGCACGGTTGGGACATGACTCTCGACAAAATCGCCGGCACCGATCGATCGATCGACTGGTCCATCAGGAGTGTTGCGTAATGGCCGAGTACAAAGAGGTCGCGATCACGGGCAAGCGCTGGACGCGCACGAACAAGATCACGATCAACATCGCGCCGGATGGATCGGCGACCGCTCGCTTCAGCGAAGAAGAAATCACGGTGCTGAGCGACGGCACGACGACCAACCGGCCGACTGAGACGCTGCCGGCCGACATTGACCCGTCGATCGCGCAGGCACTCATCGACAAGTACCTGCAGGTGGCAGACGAGCGCGACAAGCGCCCGCCGCCCGTGGTCGCTGAGGCAATCGAGCCCGTCTAATGTCCTGGCTGTTCAGCCCACTTGAGGGCGGCGCACAGCAGCAGTCCGGTATAACCGGCATCACGGCCGACGCGGCGCTGGTCGAATCCGATGACACGGTCAGCGCAGCCGTTTCGGTTACGGTTCAGGCCTCGGCGGGCATCACCGAATCCGATGACACCGTCAGCGCGGCGGCATCGGTCACGGTTCAAGCGACCGCAGCGGTCACGGAGGGTGACGACACCCTGACGGCCGCGGGCAGCGTAACCGTCCTGGCTGAAGCGGCGATCACGGAAGCCGGCGACACGCTGGTTGCTGAGGCGGAAGTTGCGCCGGATGGCATCACGGCAACGGCGGCGCTGCAGGAGGGTGACGACACCGTCGCGGCGACGGCGAGCGTCACGGTCAACGCTGAGGCGGCCATCGTCGAAGGCGCTGACACGGTGGCTGCCGCGGCCACGGTCGGCGGCGATCCAATCACTGCTGACGCTGCCATCGTCGAGTCTGACGACACGCTGGCGGCGACCGCATCGGTCACTGTGCAGGGCCAGGCTGCGATCACGGAGGCGGGCGACACGCTCGCAGCGACGGCGA
>JALHNO010000029.1:9088-42597 GCA_022843465.1 Pseudomonadota bacterium
AATCACTGCTGACGCTGCCATCGTCGAGTCTGACGACACGCTGGCGGCGACCGCATCGGTCACTGTGCAGGGCCAGGCTGCGATCACGGAGGCGGGCGACACGCTCGCAGCGACGGCGAGCGTCACGGTCAACGCTGAGGCGGCCATCGTCGAAGGCGCTGACACGGTGGCTGCCGCGGCCACGGTCGGCGGCGATCCAATCACTGCTGACGCTGCCATCGTCGAGTCTGACGACACGCTGGCGGCGACCGCATCGGTCACTGTGCAGGGCCAGGCTGCGATCACGGAGGCGGGCGACACGCTCGCAGCGACGGCGACGACGCCGGTTTCAGATCCGGGTCCGGTGGCGCAGGGCGGCGGCGGCCCCGATGAAGACGACGACGCCGAAAAGCACTACGCCGAGCGGCGCAAGTTCATCCAGAAGCAGACTCGCAAGGTCGAGCCTGTTGCGGCGGCGGTCCAGAAGGCCGCGGCCACTCATAACCCCAAAGCGCCATTGGCGGCGCCGGCCCAGCCGCAGAAGGCTGGTGAGGTTGCCCGCGCAACGGATGCGCAGGCACCCGCGAGGACAAGGCCGACGGCGGCCCCTCGCCCGGCGCCGCAGCTCGAGGTGCTGGAGGAACTGGTCGCGACCGTGGATGCCGCGATCGAAGTGAACGCGAAGCGCCAGGCGCGCCAGCGACGACAGAAGCGACTCAAGGCCCTGCTGCTACTGGCAGCGGCCGCATAGGAGATCCCGATGATGCGATTCATGAAGGCCGTCGCGCGCGGCCCGGCGAAGCTTTGCCTCGAGGCCGGCCGACTGGCGGCGCGCACGATGGTCGTGCTGGCCGTTCTGGTGGCGGTGCCGATGGGCGCGTTGCTGGCGCCGCAGTACCTGCCGGTGCCGAACGCCTACGCGCAGTTCTCGGCTGGCGTGCTCAAGACCATCTCCGCGCTGACCGGCGAGGCTGAGGTGCTCAAGTCGACGGACGGCGCGCTGCACGCGTTCGGCCAGCTGCTGGAATGCGAGGACGAGGCCGCCCTGCTCTGCCGAGTGCGCGACGGCGCCGACGAATACGAGGTGGTGACCGCCACCGCGACCGATGTCCGCCTCGGCACCGCCGGCGCCGATGGCGACTACCTCGCCGGCATCCGCATCGACGCCGCGTCCGGCACGTGCGACGTGAAGGACGGCAGCACCGAAATCTTCGACATCGACGCCAGCGCGGTGAGCAACGTCGAGATCCCGGTCGGCCTGGTGGCGACCGCCGTCAACGGCTGGGCCATCAACTGCTCAGCCGGCGCCCGCGTCATCGCGCGCGGCATCTACGACACGCCGTGATGAGCGAAGCCCATTTCAATCGCCAGGGTGCCGTGATCATCGGCTCGCGGCCGTGCGCTCAACCGCTTGTCGCTTCGGTGGCGTCAAGAGCCATGTTCGATTCGCTCTTCGGGCCTGAAGCCAAGGCTGCGGAAGGGCGTCGCCGCGTCAGCGAGTTGCGAAAGGCGTGCGGCGTAGAGGCGGCGGAGGTGGAGGGTGTCATCACGGTCGCCCGGATCCATGCGGTCATCAACGCCATCGACGAGGCGGCCAAATGAAGCGGTTCGCGCTGTTCCTGCTGGGCGTGCTGCTCAGCGCGCCGGCTGGGGCGGCTTCCACCTACCATATCAAGTTCGGCTTGGCGACGGGTGCGAACAATGGAACATCGAAGGCGGACGCGTGGCGCGATTGGGGCTCGCTCAACTGGACGACCCTGACGACAGGGCTGCCGAATGTGCTGTGCATATACGGCGCGCAGACAGCGACGCAGGCCTTTGCGGGCAACGGATCCTCCGATGCGGCGCGGCTCACCCTAAAGTACGACTGCGACCCCAGCGATCCGGGCTATCTGCTCATCGCATCCGGTAGCTGCTACAGCAGCACGACCAGCCGCAGCTATGTCAGCTTTGTCGGGTTGGACGTGCGCGGCTTCACCGGCACTTGCCTCGATGTGCGCAGCGCCGCGGCCGTGCGGTTCGTGAACGGCCGCATCGTGGGCGCCTCGGTGGCGCAGGGCCGCGATACCGCCTTGATCATAGGCTCAGGGGCGACGATCACCGGCTTCCGAACCAAGTTCGCGAACATCGCGACGCGCGGGTGCGTGGCCTGCTACCTGTACGACATCGTGATCGACAGTGCGGGCGAGCGCGGATCGTCCGGCAATCAGGATGGGCTCGCGCTTGACGACGACCTGGCCAGCGTCGGCTGCGAGGGCGCAGTGCTCGACAACATCACCGTCCTCAATCAGGGCTCGTCGCAGGGTTCCGGCATCGACTTCCAGTGCAGTTTCGGCACCGGGAAAGTCACCGCCCGCAACCTTTTCGTGCACGCGTCTGAGGGTGTCGGCATCACGGTCGGCAGCAATGCCACGCTCACGCACGACATTTCGGCCTCGGTCAGCGCCGCAAACGGCTCAAATGCCTGGTATCAGAAGACCAACGGCACGCAGGCCACCTATTCTCACATCGTCGGCGTGCAGCCCGATGGCAACGCCAACTCCGCCTTCCGTTTCGGCGATGGCTCGTCCACCGGGATGGTCGCCTCGGTGGTCAACTCCATTCTGTCGGGTGACTCGCAGACGATGGCGCTGACCAACGCGAGCGGAACGCTCACCGATCATCACAACGACTACGACGGCCCGCTGTACAGCACGACGAACGGCACTCGGACGCTCGCCCAGTGGATTTCTGACGGTCAGTGCGCGGCTGGCGGATGCAGCAGCGCCGCGCCCCGGTTTGTCGGCGGTCCAATTCCGTCGACGCGGAACGGATTTCAGTTGATTCCAGCGTCGCAACTTTGTGGCGTTGGCGCTCCAGTTCGGCCCCGCGCGCGTGACGGCCTAGGCCGTCTGTTCGACCGCTACCGTCCCGCCATGGGCGCCTTCGAGTGCGCCCGCGTGCCCACCTCGAGGGCTGCACGATGATGCGTCGCGCGCCGCCGTTCCTGCTGGGGCTCGCGCTCACGCTGCCAGCATGGGCCGGCGTCGATGTGATGTTCGTCCGCTCGGATGCGGATTGCGAACGCAATGGCTGCGGGCTTCAGAACGGCTCCAGCAGGCTCAACGCCTGGCGCACCTTTGCCGGCCCTGCCTATGGCGCGTCGGACGGCACGGCCAATGTCGTGGACCCAGAGGACATCCTCGTTCTCTGCAGCGAGGATTTCGGTCCGGCAGACGTCGACACGGCGACGGTGATGATCGCGCCGAACAACAACATCAGCGGCACATCGACGACTGCGCGCACCCGGTGGACAGGTGACTGTTCGCCCTACGGTGGGCCGAAGATGGCCAAGGTCAACGGCGGCGGGACCATTGATCGCGGGTTCGACGTTGGCAGCACAAACCGCCAGTACATTCAGATCGACAATATCGAATTCTATGGGTTCGATCAGTACGGAATCATCAATCAAGGCCTTGCGACTGATGCCGATTACTGGCTCGTAGAGGCCAATTACATACACGACATCCGCGGCCTCTCGTCCGATTGCTGGTTCGGGCGCGGATCCGATGTCTCGCTCGTCGGCAATCGGTTCGACCGCTGCGGGCAGGACAACGTTTATCACGAAGGGGATCGGTTCGTTTTCCGGTCGAACAAGGCATCAAATCCCGGCATGGATGCTGCAGGCACGCAGGGTGACAACCTGCAATATGGCACGACGGAGGCAGAAGGCTTCGATATCTCCGAGAACCTGCTCTCGTCTCAGACTGACGTGAAGCAATGCGCGATTGTCGGCGTGAACGGATCACCAACGTCCGGAATCCTGACGGCGAATCAGTGTGACGGGCCAAGCGCCACGGCGGCGCTTCATTCAGCTTTCTTTCTTCAGGGGACCGGCACTGTCATCGCGCAGGGCAACTACGCGAAGGAATCTCGCTACCTGATTTACGCCGCAAGCGGCGTCAAGCTGATTGGCGACGGCAACATCGGGCATGACCTCAGTGAGTACGGCATTCAGTGCGGCACCGGCGCGACTGACTGCGAGTTGACGCACAACACCGTGGCGCGCGTGCCAGTGTGCTTCAGCACCGAGTCCGCATCGGGCACCAGCAAGATCGCCAACAACATCGGCGCCGACTGCACCACGGCTGGGATCCGAAAGAACGCAGGCGACACCGAAACGGGCAACGACCTGTATCGGGTCAGCAGCATGGTGGAAAACGAGACCACACCGACCGCCCCTAGCGCGAGCACCGTGACTACCGCCCCGGGCTTCGTCGGCGGCACACAGCCCAACACCGTGAACGGCTTCCGCCTCCTGCCCACGTCGCCCCTGTGCGGCGCTGGCGTCTACGCAGGCAAGTATTTCGACAAGACCGGCCGCCGCATCCTGCCGCCGGTCACGCCTGGTGCATTCCAATGCAGCTCAGGCCGAGCGCCCGCGCTGCGCTGAATAGATTCGCTCGCCCCGCGCGATAAAGGGGCAACCAACCAACCGGCCTAGCGCCGGTTTTTTTTCGCCTGAAATAAGGCGCTTCGCAGCCATGCGACAACTGGCAGAGGTGGATTGATGGACACAAACGAACAGACGTTCGCCATGGAGAACGACCCCGCAACGATGGACATGGACTCCGATGAGTTCAAGGCCGTCCTGAACGCGTTTGACTCCGATGGCGAAGGTGAGGCGACTGATACCGACGGCGGTGAATCCAACAAACAGGACGAATCGAGCGCGACGTCCGGCGCAGCGGATCCCAAAGACGGCGAGCAGGGCGATGCGACGAAAGTCGCGGGTGTGCTGAGCCCCGACGGCAAGCACATCATTCCTTACGGCGCGCTGAAGCAAGCCCGCGAGGAAGCGTCAACGCACCGCAAGGCGGCAGAGGAGGCGCAAGCCCGAATTGCCGAACTGCAGGCGCAGCTCAACCAGAAGCCAGGCGATGAGATTGATGTCGATGTCGACGACGGTGAGGCCAAAACGGCTGATCTGGACGCGAAGCTGAAGCAACTCGCCGATGACTTCCCCGAGTTCGGGGAGGTGGCATCCGCGATGCGTGCCCAGATCGCGGATCTCCAGAAGCAGGTCAATGGCTACAACGTCGAGCGACAGGCCAAGCAACAGGAAGCGGCGAACCAACGCCAGCAGACCATGCGCGAGGCCATCGACAGCAACCCGCATCTCTCGCTGTGGGAAACGGAGCAGCCCGAAGCCTGGGAGCGCGCAGTGGAGTTCGACAAAGTCCTCCGCGAGCGCCCCGACTGGAAGGGCAAGCCGTACAGCGAGCGTTTCGAGAAGGTCGTCGCGCTCGTGCGCGCCGATTTCCCCGACGCCAAACTCCCCGCATCCATCAGTCCACCGTCCAAGGAGACCAAGGTCGAACTGGAGGCGAAGGTGCAGGCCGCGCTCGATGAAGCCGGCGAGTACGTACCCGAGTCCCTCTCTCACATTCCCGGTGGCAAGGCGCCCAGTCAGAACGACGGCCGTCTAGATCCGGTGGACCTCGAAGCCTTCTTCGAGAAGGCCTCTCAGGACCAGATTGACGCCTATCTGGCGAAGTTCGGCTAACGCCGCTTTCTCCGCGGCACACCCACAAACACCCCGCTTCGGCGGGTTTTTTTTTGGACGATGAAAGGAAACTGATATGTCTCAGACCTCCGTTCCGTCTGGGGGCGTGCTCGTCAACAAAGAGTACAGCGTCGCTCTGTTCGCGCAGCAGCTTCGCTCCCCCAGCATTGCAAACATGCTCACCGGCCCGGCCCCGCAGATGTCTGCGGCCTCCCGGAAACTCCAGAACCAGACCAACCCCGGCATGCCGGTGGTGCGCGTCACCAACCTGGCCAAGACCTTCGGCGATACGGTCTCGGTCGATTGCGTCGACATCATCGGCGGCAAACCGATTGCCGGCGACCAGAATGCGGAAGGTCGCGGCTCGCCGCTGTCCTTCAGCAGCATGGACGTGAAGATCAACCTGCTCACGAAGGTGGTCGATGCCGGCGGCAAGATGAGCCAGCAGCGTACCCGCCACAACCTCAAGACGCTCGCGAAGGACAACATCTCCGGTTACATGCGCCGCCTCGAAACGGCGCAGACGCTGGTGCATTTGGCCGGTGCGCGCGGCGAGCAGGTCGGTCTGACCTGGCCGGTTCCGCTGGCCAGCGATCCGGACTACGCGGACATCATGATCAACCCGGTCAAGGCGCCCACGTACAACCGGCATTACGTCGTCGACCACGCCAGTTCGCAGCTCGATTTGGTGAAGGGCGGTCAGCAGATCGCCAACCTCACCAACGCGTGCTTCCTGAAGCTGGAGCACATCGACTACATGCGCGCTCTCATCGACGGCCTCGAGTTCCGTCCGCAGCCGATCAAGATTGCGGATGACCCGGCGGCCGAGGATGATCCGCTGTACGTGTGGCTGGTGCCGCCGAACAGCTGGCGCCATCTGATCACCAACACCGCGAACACGGTGCTGCGCACGTTCCAGCAGAACGCGTGGAATCGCGCGAACTGGGGCAGCAAGCACCCGCTGTTCAAGGGCGAAGTCGGCATCTGGAACAACATTCTCGTCAAGAAGATGGATTACTCCATCAGCTGGGACGCGGATGGTGCCGGCACGATCGGGTTCAACGCGTCCACGGACACGGCGGGGCAGGAAACTGGCTCGGCGAACATCCCGACGATCGCGAACTTCACGATCGAGCGGACGCTGTTGCTCGGCGCGCAGGCGCTGGCCAACTGCTACGGCCGCAACCAGTCGTCGGACTACTACTACGGCTGGCTCGAGCGCAAGTACAACTTCGAACGCCACACGGAGATCGCGGTCGACGTGATGGGCGGCAAGGCGAAGTTGCGCTTTTCCCCGCCGGACTCCAACGGCGATCCGGTCCTCACCGATCACGGCGTGTTCGTCATCGACGTCGCGGCCAAGAAGATCGTCTAAGCCAGAAAGGAAACTGATATGGCGAACTACAATCCGGCAGATCCCTCCCCGGCCTTCGCGTGCAACTTCGGTAACCGCTCGGTCTTTACCGGCCTGGCGGTTACCTTGGCGGCGCTGGCCATCAACGACAAGGTGCGCCTCTGCCGCGTACCGGCGGGCACGAAAGTGGACCGCGTTGTCGTCAGCAACCCCGACCTCGACAGCGGCACCACGCTGACCACGAAGCTGGGCTTCGAGCCTATCGACGGGTCGACCGTGGCGGGCGCTGACGTCGCAGTCCATGCGGCGGGCGCTACCACGTGGCGCGCGGCCGCTGTCACGACCTACGAGATTTTCCCGCCCTACGTGGTGACGAAGGACTCGTATCTGACGGCGGTGGTAGGCGCTGCTGGCGCCACCAACGTCGGCACGGTCTACGGCAAGGTCGAAGGCGAGAGCCTCGGCCCGAAGTAACCGCGTCGGGTCATTTGAGGGGCGGCCTCCGGGTCGCCCCTTTTCAATTCTGGAGGACACGATGCCCAAGCTTTCGAACAAGGCGCGCAAGCCGAAAGCGGCGGATGCCGTCGAGGCAGCGCCGTACACGGTCCGCGAGCCGACTGAGGGCCGCCGCTATGGCCCGGAGCTGGACGCGCAGACGCAGGAGGAAGTCGCGCCAGGCATTCGCGGGCTGAACCTGCCGGCGATGAATGAGGCGCAGATTCGGCAGTTCGCGATGCAGAACTACGGTCGCCGCTTCGCTGAGAACGAGACGCGCGAAGCCATGACCCGCACGGTGATGGCGGACATGGACGTCGGCCCCGGCGCGCGCTACGCCTGATGGCCGTCACCCTGCAGCAGGTGGTCGATCTGGCCCGGTCGACGCTCAACGATGATGACAAAGTCCGTTGGCCGGATGCCGAGTGCCTGGGTTACGTGCAAGGCGGGCTGGACGCGGTGCTCGAACTGCGCCCGGACCTATTCATCGGCAAGTTCAACACCTACGACAGTTCGGCCCTCACGCTGGAGAGCGCGCTGCCCATCGAGGAGCGGTTCCGGCGGCAGCTAGCGGACTACATCGTCATGCGCTGCGAGACCAAGGATGACGAGTCGGTGAACAACAACCGCGCAGCGCTCGCCTACAAATTCTTTGAGACGAGGCTGATCGGATGACCGCGCTCACTGATTTCTACGATTACGTGATGCCCGACCTGCCGAACGTCGGCAAGGATCTGGCGCTGCAGGCCATCCGGGAGGCATGCGTCGATTTCTGCGAGAACTCGCTGGTCTGGACGTATGAGATCCCGGCGATCAATGTCGTCGGCCTGACACACACCTACGCGCTGACCCCGGAGGCGAACGCCCGCATCGTCGACCTGCTCGAGGTCTGGTACAACGGCGTGCTGCTTATCCCGGCGGCACCGGCTGAGCTGGATGTGCTCTACACCACGTGGCGCACGTCGGCCGGCACCGGCGTCCCGGTCTACTACTTCTCGGAGCTGAATCGCGCCTCGGTCCGGCTGGTCAAGACGCCATCCGACAGCCTGACTGGTGGGCTGGTGGTGACCGTCGCGCAGGCGCCACTGGCCGCCGCGACGACCGTGCCTGATGTCATCTTCGAGCGCTACCGCCAGGCCATCGCGTTCGGCGCCAAGGCGCGGCTCTACGGCATGCCGAAACGGCCGTGGAGCAACAAGGCCCTCGCCGATACCAACGGCAACCGCTTCGATCAGGCCTGCGGGACCGCCAACATCTCCAAGACCAAATCGCATACGCGCAAGCGGCTGCGCACCACGGTGAATTTCCGATGAAGCGCGCGCTGCTGTTCCTGCTGGGGGTGGTGCTGAGCTATCCGGCGGTGGCCGCAACCAAGTTCGTCACCCAGTCCGGCGTCGCGACCTGGGCGAACTGCGGCGTTCTGTCGGCCCCGTGCTCCATGTCGACCGCGCAAACGAATGTGGCAGCCGGTGACACCATCTGCGCTTCCGGCCCGATGACGAGCGGCATCAATACGGCGACGGCGGGCAGCAGCGGCAGCAGGATTGTGCTCGATGGATCTGGTGAGGGGCTGTGTATCGGCGCCACGCCGGCGTCAACAGGAAACACCGGCAGCGCATTCAATTTCGTCACGATAGACCAGCCCTACTGGACGGTGAGGGGCTTCACTTTCGGAAGCATGAACAATGCAGCGGACGCGAATTCTCAGGTTGGAATCACCCCGGGTGGAGACTATGCGCTCATCGAGGACAATGTATTTGATGGGAACAACGGGACTTCCGCCTCGGGATACATGGGGATTATCGGGAACATCAACAACACGACAACCGACATCCCCGGGGTAACCATTCAGGACAACGAGTTTCGAAACTTCGGCCAGGACGCCATCCGCATGGTCCCGCGCAACGCAACTGGTGGGTGCACTGCGAGTATCGGAAACTTCGTGAACCTTCTGGTTCAGCGGAATCGGTTCAAGAATGTTCGGACCACGGTGCGCACGGGCGCGATCTACGCGAACGAGTCTGAACTGACCAGCTGCATGGATGGCCGCCCGGTCGGCTTTCGATACCTGTCAAACTGGGTGAACGGCACGACTCAGAACGGCGTCAACTTCGATTGCCAGTCAACGGGGGAGTGCGTTGTCGGGTGGAACACTTTTCGCGGCAACGGTCTCGGCGTATCGGACACCTATAACGTGATCCAGACCGGGAAGGCCGACGGTGGCCGGATCATCTTCAATCGAATCCTTGGTGGCGTCAGGGATCTCGGTGGCGCCGGCGACGGCAGCGGCATCATTGCCGACCATGCCGGCACATTCCGCACGCTTCAAACCCAAGACTTGTTCATCGGTTGGAACTATGTCGAGGGTGCAACCAGCAACACTGAGGCCTGCGGCATCATGGTTTGGTCGGCGGACAACGTGCTGGCTGTCGGCAACGTGCTCAACGGCAACCACATCAACCTGTGCGTGGCCAACAGCGACTCCACTGGGTTCAAGGCCTACAACAACACGATGGCCAACCCGGTCACGGAGAATGTTGAATACTCGGTATCGGCGGCTGCGTCGGAGCTGAAGAACAATATCCTCTACGGCGGCGTCAACGCGGTGGCCATCGAAGCCCCCAGCACCGCGCCGACGGACGGCGGCAATCTGATGTTCGGGCATACCGGCGCGCAGGTGTCGGGCACCTTCACTCCCAGCTCGCCGATTGTGGCCGATCCCCAGTTCAGCGGCGGGCCGCGCCCGACCACGGACACCGGCTTTCGCCTGAAGCCGACCAGCCCAGCCATCGGCGCGGGCGTGTACGTGGGCAAGGTCTACGACTACGACGGCGCGAAGATGCCGATCCCCGCCAACATCGGCGCCTTCGGTCAGCACATGGCCGCCTCGCGCCGCACGGCGACGATGCAGTGACCGCCATCACGCTGGAGAAGTTCGGCGGCATGCGCCCCAAGGTGGACGCGCGCCAACTGCCGTCGATGGCCGCGCAGGTGGCGGCGAACTGCAAGCTGTGGTCCGGCGCCATCGAGCCGATCCGTAAGCCGCTGGTGCAGTTCACGCCGACCAAGACTGGCACCATGCTTTCCGTGTACCGGGTCGATGACCGCGCCGGCGGCTCGGATTTCTGGCTGTCCTGGCCGCGCGATGTCGACGCCATTCGCGGCGCAGTCGTCGATACCCGTCAGCGCGTGATCTACACCGGCGACTTCGAGCCGCGCGTGACGACCGCCGAAATGGCGAGTGCGGGCACGGACACGGTCAATGGCGCGAACATCTACCCGGCCAGCTATGGCGACACCGGCACCAACTACCCGTTGGCCTACTACGCGCTGGGGGTGCCGAATCCGGTGACCGCGCCGGTCTGCGCAGTGTCAGGCGGGGTCGCGGCCGACATCACGCGCGCCTACTTCTACACCTTCGTCAACGCCTGGGGCGAGGAGTCCGGCGCGTCCGCGGTGCTGACGAAACTCGGCAAGCCTGACGGGACGTGGGCGCTGTCGCAGATGGATACGGCGCCGCTGAACACCGGCAGCATCGTCGGCGCGTCCTACGGTGCCGGCATCATCACGGCCTACACGCAGGGCATGAACTGGCTGAAGAGTGGCCACCGCCTGACCGTCGCCAGCGTGAGCGGCATGACCGATCTCAATGGCACGTGGACGACCACGGAAGCGCGCAACCGCAGCTTCACGACCGTCAGCCGCTCGCGCAACTCGAACGTGGCATCGCTGGTGCTGACCGGCGTCGAGGGCCTCGCGATCGGGCAGATCGTTGTCGTGGCCGGCCTCGGTGGCGTGAGCTACAACGGCACCTTCACGCTGACCGCGGTGACGGCATCCACCAATACGATTACCTATGCGTGCGTCGCCGCGAACGAGGGCAGCACAGCCGACACCGCCGGCAACGTGTCGATGGGGTACTTCAAAGTCGCCAAGGTGACCGCGCAGGCCTACTCGAGCGGCGGGACGTGGAAGCGTGATGCGCCGTGGAATGTCGCCGGCATGATCAAGCGCATCTATCGCACGCTGACGGGCAACGCAGAGACGATTTTCCAGAAGGTAGCGGAGATCCCGGTCGCGACCACGACTTATTCGGACGTCATCGCGGACACCGCGCTGGGCTCAGCCTTCGCGACGGAGGGATTCGACACGCCGGACGGCGAGATGAGGGCGGTTGTCTCGATGCCGAACGGCATGACAGCCGGCGCCAGCGGCACGGAGGTCTGCTTTGCGGAGCCATACAAGCCCTATGCCTGGTTGGCGGAGTACCGGCAGCCGGTCAACTGGCCGGTGACGGGGCTGGGGGTGTTCGGCCAGACGCTGGCCGTCGTCACGACCGGCACGCCTTACCGCGCGGTGGGCACGCACCCGGAAGCCGTGTCGATGCAGATCGGCGAACTGCCGTTCCCCTGCCAGTCGAAGCGCGGCATCCAGTCGCTGGGCTGGGCCGTCGTCTACCCGACGGACGCGGGCCTCGCGATGATGAGTCCGCGCGGCGACGAACTGGTGACGCGCGACTACTACTCGCGCGACGAGTGGCAGAGCCAGGCCAACGGCGGGGTCTTCGCCGCGTCGATGGTGTTCGAGGGGCGCTACTACGCGTTCTGGCAGTCGGAGGATGTGATCGATTACGCCATCGTGGTCGATGCTCAGGAGGCGGCTGCCGTCATCACGCAGAGCACGGAGCGCGTCTATGGCGCGTGGATGGATCCCGAGTCCGGCATTTCCTACGTGGTCGACACGGACAAGAAGGTCTCGAAGTGGGATTCGGATCCGGCGCGCCGGCAGATCTACCAGTGGAAGTCGAAGGAATACAAGTTTGAGGCGCCCCTCAACTTCGGCGCGGCCCGCGTCGAGGCTGTATTCACGACGACCCCGGAGGAGACCGCGCAGATCGTTGCCGAGAACGCAGCGCGCGCGCTCGCCAATGCGGCCCTCATGGCGGCGATGCCGTCCGGCGTGTTCACGAACGATCCGCTCAACGGCTCGCTGGGATCGGCGGCGTTCGCGACGCTCGCCTTTGCGGACACGCTGCTCCAGCCGATGCTGGCCGAGAACTCGCAATACGTGCAGTTCCAGATCATCGCGGCGAACGATGAGGGCACCAAGACGGTCCGCTTCTCCAAGACGCTGACGAAATCCGGCACGTTTCGCCTGCCGGGCGGATACCGCTCCGATGAGTACGAGATCAACATCGTCGGCAACGTCCGCACCCGCTCCGTGAAGGTCGCCGAAACCGCTGACGGCCTGCGCATCGCCTGATGTCATCCAAGAAGCCCGCACTGCCGCCGTCGACGGATCGGCGGTTCGCGGACGTGGTCAAGGAATGCGTCGAGCGAATGATGGGCCGCCGCGGCTCGAAGGTGACCAAGCTGGCCGCCCTCGATGCTGATGCCGTCACCAGCACACCCACCGCCGCCCAATACAACGCGCTGCGCGCCGACATGGACAAGCTCCGCGTCAAGTTCAATGCGCTGCTCGATCAGATAGGGGACTACGACTGATGGCCAAGGTCAAATACACGGACAACGCCGCGTCGCTGCTGACCGCGACGCTCAACAACGTCGACGATCCGGCGACGCTCTCGATCACCGCGGGCGACGGCGCGAAGTTTCCGGCGCTGTCAGCCGGTCAGTGGTTCCCGGTGGTCGTGGTCAAGACGACCAAGGCTTTCGAGAAGATGAAGTGCACCGCGCGCTCCGGCGACTCGCTGACCGTGACGCGCGGCCAGGGCGGGACAACGCTGCTCTCGTTCGCCATCGGTGACGTGGTCTATCTCGGGCCGACGAAGGAGTTCATGGACGAACTGCTTCTCGTCGAGGATGCGCAGAACGGCAAGCCGCATTACTGCGGCGTGGCCGGCGGCAGCGCGAACGCGCTCACCCTGCTGGGCGCTCCAACCGTCGGCAGCTACGTCGACGGCCTCGAGCTGGCATTCGTTGCGCTGGCCGGCAACACAAACGCTGTCGTGGTGGTCAACGTCGATGGCCTGGGCAACAAGAACATCAAGGATGCCGGCGGCGCGGCGCTCGGCGTGGGCGTCATCAAATCTGGCGGCAACTACCGAATCCAGTACAACGGCACCGCCGGCGAGTTCCGCATCGTCTCCGGCATCATCCCGACGTCGGTGCCGGGCGACTTCACGGTAGGCGGCCAGCTGTTCCTGCCGGGCGGTCTCGACATCATCCCGAAGAACACGAAGATGCTGTTCATCAACAGCGCTGCGCCGCCGGGCTGGACGTTCGACGCGACGCAGGCCGATCGCGTGTTCCGCGGGGCTGCGACTGTCGGCGCTGGCACCACGCAGGGCGGTACGTGGACCATCAGCGGGCTGTCGATGGCGCACACGCACCCGATCAGCTTCAACTCCAGCGCCGGCATCGGCACAGAGACTCAGGCAGTTGGCCAGACCCCGGGCATCGCGACCATGTCGTCGAGCCACTACCACACCGTCGTCGGCAACACCGCCGCCGCGAGCACATCGACTGTCTCGCACACGCCTGGCTGGCGCCCCGCCTACGTCGACACCATCGTTTGCAGCATGAATCGAGGCCCGTAATGGAACGCGTCATCCTGTCCCAGAAGTCCTACGCCGCAGCCTATCGCTGCACCGACTGCCCGCAGTCCAACCAAGCCGAAGGCTGTCCGAAATGGATAGAGTTGATCGAGACCAACACCGTGACCCAGCAGGAGCGCATGACCTGCGGCTGTGTTGATCAGCTGTTCCCCAACATCGCGGTGGAGCTGATCAAGGCCGCGAACCGTCCGGCCGCCGAGATCAGCGCGATGCGCGATCAGGTCGCGTCGACGATGGAGCGGGCCACGATGCAGGCGATTCAGGGGATCCACCGGGCGCGCGACGTCACGCCGGCGAAGGTCTCGCTGTTCGGCCGGTTGCGCCTGGCGCTGGGCGGTGCGGCATGATCAGCACTATCGCGCTCATCCTCCTCGCCGGCTTGTGCGACCGCGTGCGCGGCGGCTTCCCGACGTACCTCGTATTCGGCAGCGGCGAGGCCGACAAGCCCGCGTACATCGACACCCTGCGCGAGTTCTTCAAATTCGCCTACGGCATGGTGCTCGCGCTGATCGTCACGGATGTCTGGTGGCAGGTGCTGGCCGCCGGCCCGCTGTGGTGGCTCGGCACGCGGCAAGACTTCGGCGGCATGTTCCGGATCTACTGGCCCGACAAACCGGGCGGCTGGCTGCACATTCTTCGGGTGGGGGTCGTGTGGCCGCTGCCAGTGACGGCGCTGGCGTACTGGAACCCGGTTTTCTTCGTGTTCATCCCGGCCGGCGTCGTGGGCAACTGCTTCGCGCATCTGCTGGCGCTGCACACGCCGGCGGTACTGCCGCGCGCCGCGCTCGAACTGTGCACGAAACCGGCGTGGAGCGAACTCTACCGGGGCCTGTTCATCGCGGCGGCCGTCGCGGCCTTCGGATCGTCGCTGTGAAATTCCAGTTCAGCGGGATAGACGAGCACATCAAGGCGCTCGGCATGACGCCGCGCGACCTGTTCGGCAGCGAGCCGGCCTACGAACTGGCGGTCTCGCTGATCGAAATCTCGAACATCTGGGACGACTTCATCGACGGCGATCACGTGGCGCCGTCCGAAATCAACGCCGCCTTCTATGCCTGCCTCATCGAAATCCCGGCCAATCAGTTCTATCGGCAGCACTGGAACTCGATTCACGCGCTGATGCAGAACGCGATCCTGCAGTTTCTGTGCGCGAATCGATGGGAAAACGATAAGGATCCGCACGGGCTGGAGTTGGGGCACGTGCTGCGCTACGGCGTGGCGCATGTCGTCGCGCAAATCGTCATCCTCGCGAAAGGCGTGCAGCACGCGGCCGACGTCTTGCCGGCGCTGTACAAGGCGCTGTGCGGCGATCGAGTCGAGGACTACCGGGCTGAAATCATGAAACGAGGGGTGATCAACGATGGCTGACAATCCGTTCGGCGGTAAGAGCAAAGCCCCGAAGGCCGATCCGAACATCGGGCGGCTGGCTCAGACGGCGGAAGGTCTCGCTACTGAGGCCGCCGGCATCGGCCGCGATCAGCTGGCGTGGACCAAGGCGATGGAGCAGGCGCGCCTCGGCGCCGTGCGGCCCGCCATCGAGGAGCAGTTTCAGGTCGGCAGCGAGACCTTGGGGCGCGCGCGCACTCAGGCGAACCGCTACGACAGCGTCTATGCCCCGAACGAGGGGATTCAGGCGCTGGACGCGATGGGCGCGGGCTGGCTCAGCGTCGAGGAGCAGGGCCGCCTCCTCGAGGCGCAATCCGGCAATTCGCTGCGCTCGCTGCGCGACGCCTTCGACGCGGAGATCGCGTCCATCGGCCAGGCGCGTGCGCGTGACGCCACGAACCCGATCCCGGCCGACGCGAAGGGCGGGGCGGCGGTCGCGGCGCCCGCAATGGTAGCCGGCCGCTCCGGCATGCAGGCGGTGCCGGGTGTCGGCACTGCGGCGCCGCCAGTCCCAACCATCGTCAACAACCCCGCACAGAGCCAGCAGCTCTACGACCAGCAGGAAGCGGAAGCGCGCGCCCGGTTCGCGCGTGAGTCGGCTGGCCTGGAGAGCCAGCTCGGCTACCAGAAGGACCTGGTCGCGGCCAGCAAGGCGGCGGAGGACGCCGCATCCGGTCGCGCGGTCGCTGACGCGACGCAGGGCGAGGCGCGTTTCATCGACGGCCTGGGCGATGAGGCTGGCCGCATGGGGGTCGATCCCTCCCGCGTGCTGGCCAGCGCTGGCGCGCGCGCGCCGTCGGCAGCCGCCGCGGCAGTGCACGGCGGCAACACGGCCCGCTTCGCATTCCGCGATCAGAAAAGCCAGAACCTCGCGAACACGGTGCAGTCCGGTCGGCAGGCGACGCAGCTCGCCGACAGCGAGTACGGCCTCGGCCTCGACGCGCTGAACGCCGGCGTCGGCAACGTGAACAACACGTTGAATTCGAACATTGCCGGCCGCAATGATGCCGCCGGCTGGTACAGCGCCGGGATGTCTGGCGTGAACAGTGCGGCGAACCTGCTCAACGCCCAGCAGCAACAGAAGATGGATACCTACCGTGCTGAGACGGAGCGCAAGGCTGGGTGGATGGATCTGCTTGGCACCGGAATCGGGTTGGCGGTCGCTTCAGAGCGTCGAGTGAAAAAGAACATGAAATCGGCGGACACCGACGACACCCTTGAGTCCATCAAGAACATGGACACCGACACGTGGGAGTACAAGCCGGGCGAGGGTGATGGCGGCGCGCACGTCGGCCCCTATGCCGACGATATGCAGGCGCTGGGCCTTTCCGACGGCCGCACTGTGAACCCGATGGACACCGCTGGCCTCGCCCTCGCCGGCGTGAAGCAGCTCGCGAAGAAGCTCGACAGCATCGAGGCGGGTCTCGAATCCAAGAAGAAGCGTCCCGCGCGACGCGCGGCATAAGGAGGCGGCAATGGTCAGCGTAGCGGGCGGATTCGCGACGGGTCTGGAGCGCGGCATGCGCCTCGGCATGGCCTCCGATGAATCGAAATACAAGAAGTCCGAGCGCGCGCGGCTCGACAAGGAGCGCGATCGAGAGGACCGCATCAACGCGGAAGTCGGCCAAGCGTTCGCGAAGCTAGACACAGGATGGGTCGCAACGCCAGCAGCCGAGCCAGTCGCCATGCCGGAGCCTACCGGCCTCGGTGCCGCCCCGGGTGCGAAGCCCGCCGCGATGCCGTCGCAAGCGCCGATGGGCGCCGTTCCGGGCGCGAAGCCGGCGGAGATGCCGGGCCTGGAGAGCCAGCAGCCTCGCGGACAGCGGCCTGGCAGGCAGCAGCAGCCGGATTTCGTGGGGCAGCTGAATGGCGCGATGGGCTACTTGGCGAAGGCAGCGCAAGACCCAAAGAACGCAGACATCGCCGCAGCCTTGTTCGACAAGATGGGCGTGCTCGCAAACTCGTCGAAACGTTTCGGGGACGTGATGCTCCAGCAGGCCCGTCAGAAGGCCATGCCGCACATCAAGGCGCTGTACAACCCTGGCGCCACCGACGAACAGAAAACCGCGGCCGTCGGTGCCCTGATGAACGAGGTGTTCCCGGACGGTGAGACCTACCAGCCGAAGGTCATCGGGAAAGAGGTGCACCTGCTGGATCCGGCAGGCAAGCCTGTTATGGGCCCGGACGGCAAGCCGCGCGTGCTCTCGATGGATGAGGTCGACGAGATGCTGACCTATGGCCTGAGCACCCCGGACGACTACATCGCCTCCGTGCAGGAAAGCATCAAGACGCGGCGCGAGAGGCTTATCGAAAAATCCGATCGAGATGAGGAGTGGGCGCGTGACGATCTAGTCGATAAGCGGGATTACGAACGAAAACGTCGCGATGAACTCGCGGACATGGCCCGCGAGGAAGGCCTGGAAAAACAACAACAGGACCGAGAGGAGCGGCGGGAAATTACCGCCGCGATACGCGATCACGTTGCGAAAGGAATGCTCGCGTACGACCGCGATGTCGCGTCTATGGCGATCGCAAAAGACCCCAAGGCGCGTGACGAGTTTCGGAAAAATCTCAATGAGGAAGCAAAGTCTTTGTACGGCGGCGGCGAGTCGCGGCCGAGCAGGCCGACAGGCCCGCAGCCGGGCGAGAACATCGACGTGGATGTCGACGTGGGCCTCGATACCGCGCCGCCTCGCGCTGAACCGGCTGCCGCAGCAACGGAGTTCCATCCGGTGCTGATGCCGGGACAGGCCACGGCGCCGACCGGCCCGTCGGGTGCCACCTATAACCCGCAAATCGGTAAAGGGGTGCAGGAGATTTCTGAAGCGCTCGACGCGCTGGAAGGCTGGAAGGAGAAGCGTCGCACGTCCGGCTTCCGCTCGATGGGCGAGAAGTTCCGCCAGGGTGTGAGCGCAGGGAAGGTCGATCCCGCGCTCGTGCAGCGCCTGCGCACAGTGCCCGATCGCGTGCTCGCGCGCGACTACGGTCTGTCGCCGAAAGAGATCGCTGCCATCAAGCAGGGGGGTTAACCGTGGCGAAGATGACCTTTATCGGCCAGATGGACGACGGCGCCGAGTACGCCACCGACGGAAACCGCGTGTACCAGCTGGTGCCGGGCAAGGAGCGAAGACGTGCGGTCGCCATCGAGCCCGAGCGCGAGGCGCGTGTCCGCAGCATGATGTCAGCGCGCCGCGCGGCGGCCGCCGGCGAGGCTCCCACGGAAGCGCAGCAGGAGCCATCGTTTCTAGGCGACATGGGTCGCGTGCTGGGGCGCGCAGCGTCGCAGACGGTGGGCGCGGCAGGTCGTGTCGCGGAAGCTGTGGGCATGGAGCGCGTCGGCGGCGCAGTACGTGAAGCGGCCGACAGTGCGGCAGATTTCTACGCGGAGGGCCTGAGTCCTCAGCAACGTGCGGCCGAGTCGGAACGGTACGTTGAGGACGGTCACCTAAATCCCGACGCGCTCAGCGTCCGCAAGATTGCGGGTGATGTGGTCGGCTCGCTGCCTTCAGTTGCGCTCGGCGCTGGCGGGGCTGGCATCGGGGCGCGTCTTGCAATGAAGGCCGGTATGTCTGCTGCCGCCGGCGGCGCGGTGGGTGGCGCGACCAGTGAAGGCGCTGTGAGCGGCGTGATGTCTGCTGGACAAGTTGCGGAGATCATCGAGCGCGTGCCTGAAGAGACCATCGTTAACGCGGAGCCGTACCAGCGCGCCTACCACTCGTTGTCACCTGACATGCCGGACGCGGATCGGCGTCGGCAAGCTCGCGAGATCGTGAAGCGACAGGCGATGCAGGACGCGGGATTCGCGACGGCGATCACGACAGCGCTTCTGGGCGCGGTGCCGGGCTATTCTCTCGGCAAGATTCTGGGGGGTGGGGGCGGAAAGACGGCGGCGGGCTCAGCACTCAAGCAGGCCGGAATCGAAGCGACACAGGAGGTGCTGCAAAGCCCTACCGAGCAGATTAATCAGAACGCGGCGATACGGGAGTATGCGGATCCGTCGCAAGATCCTTATGCCGATGTAGCGGAATCCATCGTCGGCGGCGCGCTGGCGGGCGGTGTTGTGGGTGGCGGAATGGGATTCGCTGGCCATCAGCCGCGCCCGGTGGACTCCGCACTCATCGAGGAGGGTAATCGGGCGCTGCGAGGGCCGGCTGCCCCAGAAACGTTCGGCGGTGCTGGCGTGGAAGTGGCCGAAGTCGCACCCGAAGCCGTCGAGTTGGCCCCGCCGCCGGCGCCGCGCAGCGAGCTGGACGCCGCCATTCAGGAGTTGGACGCGCTCCTCGAGGAGCAGGCCGGCATGCCCGGATCAAACCTCGATGTCAGTGACGGCGGGCTGCTGGAAAGCATCGAGGCCGCGCCGGCGCCGGCCGGCGAGCCTCCACCCCCGTTCGACCCGGGCGCGCCGCTGGCTGGCGGGCTGGGTGTCACCCCGTTCGACGTGGAGCAGATCGACGCCGCGCCGCCGCCGCGGCCGCAGCGCGCGCTACCGCCCCCGTCGATACTGGTCGACCGCGAAGGGAATGCGCAGCCTGCCGCATCGGTGGATGCCGCGCGCCGCGCGCGCGCTGCGCAGTCCGAGCAGGACGCTATCGACATGGAGCGCAGCGCCGACGAGGCAGAGAAGGCGGGCGACGTCGAGCGGGCGATGTACCTGCGAAAGCTCGCGGCCGGCTACCCCGACGAAATCACCGATCAGGCTCGCGCGGAGGCGTCGCGCAACGCGCGCCTGCCGGAAGGGCTGAAGGATCCACGCCTGGCGCGCGAGTTCTACCGGCAGCACCTGAACGGCATGGCCGGCGAGATCATGAAGGGCCAGAACCGCAATGTTCAGGTCAACGATGACGGCGATGTCGTCCGTCGCCTGCCGTCGCAGAATCCGCAGTGGTTCCAGCATCTGGGCCTGACCGTGGCTCAGGTTCAGCACGCGACGAAGAAGGCGCTGGACGGCAAGCCCCTGGGGGCGCGCGAGGCGCGCGCGGTCGCCGGCATGCTGGACGAGATTCAGGCCGGCCGCACCGCCGATGTCGAACTCGCATTCGCGCGCGAGCGCCGCGATGTGGCCAGCGGCATGCGGCGCCAGGCCGCGCTGGGGCTGCCGCCGGTGGATGCGTACAACGAGGCCGCTGCCGGCGAACTCTTCGATGATGCCGACTATGATCAGGACTGGGACGGCGAAACCCGGGCGCTGTTCGAGCTTCATCAGGAAGCCGCAGCCATCGACGCGGAGGCTGCCGACAACATCCTCGAATCCGGACTTGACGACTATGCGGCCGCGCGGCGGTTCGCGGAGATCATTCATGGGCGAGAAGCTGGACAAGGTGCGGAAGAAGGTCGCGGCGAACAAGGCGAGCGGGCACCAGCCGAAGAAGCGGGAGAAGCCGAAGCCGGCGCCGAAAAAGGCGTAGGCGTCCCGCCGCGCGAGGAAGCGCCGGCCGCCGTCTCGCTTTCGGACTTCCGTGCTCGCAAAAAGGAGCTGGAGGAAATCTCGAAGGCGATGGCCGAGTCCGACCGGGAGGAGATGCTGCTCCGCCTGGAGGAGATCGAGGAAGCGCATGCGGCCGGGGAAATCACGGAAGAGGCCGCGCGCGAGGCAGTCTCCCTGATCGAGGCTGCCGCGAAGGGCGACATGGATGTCGATGACGCGCTGATGGCCGTCGATAAGCTGCTGCGCGCGGCGGCGCCGCCGGCGAAGAAGGGTGGTTCCGTAGAAGCCGTAGCCGATGACCCGCTGCTGGCCTCCTACTCCACCGAGGATCTGAAGAAGCGGGCCGACGCGGAGAAGGCGGCGGAGAAGGCCACGGCAGATGGGGAGGCGAAGGTCGCGGCCGACGAGGCGCGCGGCTCGTTCGCGCTGAGCGGCAGCGACCGCGAGACCGATCAGGCTACCGCGCGCGGACAAAGCGGGCTGTTCGATGCGCCGACACAGCGGCCTAGCGTCGACGCCGCCGCCCACGAAGCCGCGACCAGTCCGAAGAACGATCTTCCGAAACCGAGCGAAGCCCAGAAGAAAGCTGGAAACTACACGCTGGGTCACACCCGAATCAGTGGCCTCGACATCTCGATCGAGAATCCAGCCGGCAGCACGCGCAGCGGCACCAGCCGCGACGGCAAGGCGTGGTCCGTAACAATGCGCGATCACTACGGTTACGTCCGAGGGACAGAGGGCGCCGACGGAGATCATCTCGATGTATTCGTGAAGCCTGGTACGCCGGGAAACTGGAATGGCACCGTATTCGTGGTGGACCAAAAGAAGCCCGGCAACGGTCATTGGGACGAACACAAGGCCATGCTGGGCTGGTCGTCGATCAGTGGTGCACGGGTAGGCTACGTGCGTAATTACTCAAAGGGATGGGATGGAATCCGCGCCATCACGCCAATGAAGATGGACGACTTCAAGGTGTGGTTGATGAAAGGCGACACGACCAAGCCCGCCGCGCCTGCTTCACCCCCAGCAGAGCCGAATACGCCCGCAGAGACCCCGGCCGATGCCGGGGTTTCTGCTTCTGTACCCAGCAAAATAGACGACGTGGGCGAGAAGATCGGCGGCGCCCGCAAGGACACTTCGACCACCACAGGCCCGCGTGTCGCGAAGCCGGAGGCAGAGGGCGAGCCCGCCCCGCCGTGGCGCAAGCGCTTCGCCGTCACGCAGATCGCGAAAAGCATGAAGCCTGACGAGGAAGGCCGCTGGGCAATCTACGACTCCCGCTCGCAGGACCGCCTCGGCCAGCCGCGGCGCATCGGCGACACATACGCGACGAAGGAGGAGGCAGACGCTATCGTGCCGCTCGCCGCTGTAGCACTGAAGCACACTGCGATTCCGGGCGATTCGAAGAACGCCGACGGCTCCCGCAAGTATGAGATTTGGCGCACGGTCACCGACCGCAAGCGCGTGAAGGTCATCGATCGCGAATTCGACACCCGCCTTGAGGCCATGCAATACATGGCCGATCACGCCGCTGAAATCCTTGACGTGCGTACCACCTTCGGAGAGGAGACACTGCCCCGCCCTGACAACGTCGTGCGCACCGGGCCGAAGCGCCGCACGGGCAACGTGAAGGGTCAAGATTTCCGCAACACGTTCGGCTTCCGCGGGGTCGAGTTCGGCAACTGGGAAGCGCAGGAAGAGCGCCAGACGGTGATGAATCACGCCTTCGACGCTCTGCTCGACCTGGCCGACGTGATGGGCGTGCCGGCGAAGGCCATCGGCCTGAACGGCGAGCTTGCGCTTGCGTTCGGCGCCCGTGGGCAGGGCCTGGTCGGCGCGCGCGCACACTACGAGCGCAACTACGGCGTCATCAACCTCACGAAGATGAGCGGCGCCGGCGCGCTGGGCCACGAGTGGTTCCACGCGCTCGATCACTACTTCGGTCGCCAGGACGGCAAGTCTAAGCGGGAGCGCATCGTCAACGGTCGCGGCGACAAGGTGTTCCCGACGCGCGCGTCCGCCGAGGACGATTATGCGAGCGGCGGCTTCCGAGCGACGGACTCCGAGGTGCGCGAGGAACTGCGCGCCGTGTACAAGAGGCTGATCGAGACGATGTACCGGAAGGCCGAGCAGTACGTCGAGGACACGCAGAAGGCGGACAAGTTCGTCGGCCAGACTCGCGAGGATCTGCGGGGCAAGTTGCAAGCGCTGCGCAAGGATCTGTCTGAGCAGAAGGACGTGACCTACTGGAAGCGGAACAACAAACCGGCCACCGCTGAGCAGCTGGCCGAGTTCGATGCGATTGCCGACAGCCTGATCCAGGGGGAAGCGCTGGGCGTCGAGATGCGCGCGCCAACGGGCGGCACGAAGCGGCGCTCCCTCATCGGCGGCTACCGCATGAGCAACGACACGGTCGACAAGCTGAGCGCCATCTACAAGGCCGTGCGCGGCCGCGCCGGGTTCGACAGCACCAACCGCGGCGGCGTGATGGACGACATCGTCAATGCCATGCGGCGCTACCAGCAGCGGCTGGAAATGCTGGCGTCCGCGCAGCAGGGCGAGCCCAAGACCAAGCAGGTGCCGACGTCGTTCGCGATGGAAGCCAAGAGCCTCGATCAGGGGCGCACCGGCGATTACTGGTCCGTGCCGCATGAGATGGCCGCGCGCGCGTTCCAGTCGTTCCTCGAGGACCGAATTGCCGATCGCGGCGGGCAGAGCGATTTCCTGTCGTATGGAACGAACTACGTGCTACCGACTCCGTGGGGCTGGAAGCGGCCGTATCCTGAGGGCAAGGAGCGCGAAGCCATCAATAAGGCGTTCGACGAGTTCGTCGCGACCCTGAAAACACGAGAGACCGACGCCGGCATCGCACTGTACACCACGGGCGGGCATGCCGTGTTCTCCCGATTTGGCTCTCTGGAAGGTGAGTTCAAGTCTGCGAAACAGGCGTTTGAGGACGCCTCAGAACTGATGGGAATCACTCTGGACGATGTGGCTGTCGAGGAAGTGAGTGAACCCGACCGCCTCGATAGACCCGCCTATTTCAGCCTCGAAACACGCACCATTTACGTAAATGCCCCAGCCATAAAGGGGCGTTCCGCCGCAGCGCAGTATGTCGCGGAAGAAATCCTGCATGCCGTGGACGCGATCGGGCCGGACAGGACGATCAGCGCCGGGAGCATGTTGCTGGACGCGCGATTCGGCAAGGTCACAAATGAGGTGCGGGCGCATTATGATGCTCGCGGCGACTTGCGGTGGTGGCTGGAATACCCTCTGGCATACAATTTTGGTAATGCTCGGATTCAGGCAGAGTTGTTCGCTCGACTTGGCGTGCTATATTTTGGGGACCCAGAGGCGATGCAGCGTCATCTGCCAAAAGCGTACGAGGTATTCCATGAAACGTTCGGCTTCAGGATATTGGATCCCGTCTCCGGTGAGCGAGTATTACGACAAGTTCGGGGAGCACGTACCTCCGCTGGTCGGGAAGTTCTTCGCAGACCATTGGGACTCGGAGACACTGGACGCCCGCCTGAAGGCGGCGATCGAGGCAAGCGAACCGGTCACGGACTGGCAGGGCTTCGTGAAAGAGCATTTCGAGCGCTACGGGCGCGAAGAGGCGGAACGCCAATCCAAGGCGACAGCCTAGAATCCCGCCCACCCCCCGCCGGCCAAACCGACACCTCTGCAGAAGCCCGGCCCAGTGCCGGGCTTTCTGTTTCTGAGGTCGAAAAAGCAATCGGTAGCGCTGTGCTTGGCGTCAATTCTGCCGTCGGACTGCAAGTCCGGGTGGTTGCCAGCGGCACCGATCTCCCGCCTGCCGCGCGAACCAATCGCCGAGTTCACGGCGTGCTCGCTCCTGACGGCGTCGTCTATCTGGTGGCCGACAACATCCCTGACGCTCGTGCTGCCCGGATTACCTTTGCGCATGAGGTTATCGGGCACGTCGGGATAGAGCAGGTCATTGAGGACTGGCCGTCAGTGGTCGAGCGAGTTCGATGGCTGGTGAGATCTGGAAATGCGCGAGCCAAGGAGATCGACGCCAGCCTTCAGAAGCGCTACCCGGGTGCAGATCCAGCCACCTATGCTCGCGAGTTCATCGCGCTGGCGGCGGAGCGGAAGCACGCCGGCCCGCTTGCAGGCCTGATGTCGCGCATTCGTGCGGCAGTGCGAAAATTTCTCGAGAAGATTGGCCTGGCCGGCATCATGCCTGACGCCGAAATAGACCTATGGCTGGCGAACTCGGAGAAGTATCTGCGAACAGGCAAGGGCGGTCGCGAGCGTGTCAGTCCGTCGGCGATGTCATTCTCGCAGCAGGACGAGCGCGAACCGTATCGCTGGGACGTGGAGCGGTCTGCCAATGGGCCGGTGTTCCAGAACGACGACGTGGCTTTGTTCCCAGATGATACCCATGCGCCCGCAGGTTGGGGGGGCGCGAAGGGGTACATCGTTCTCGATCAGGAGACCGGGCAGAAGATCGCGGAAATGATCGTGAGTCTTGACGGCGACTGGGTTTCGGAGATTCACTGGATTCGAGCCACGAAGGAACGCAGCGGCGCCGGTGAGCGCGCTGTACGGTCCATCGTCGCGAATTCTAATCGACCGGTCCGCGTGACGAGCATCCTCGATGCCGCGCGCGGCTTCTGGGACAAGATGGGAGCGCACGACTATGACGAAGCAAGCAATGCCCGCCTCAGCTGGGAAACTTACGCCGCGCCAGCAGGAAATGGACGAGTGGTGCAAGGAGCAGCTGAAGAAGCCGGTGCCCGAGGAAGTGAAGCGGCTGATGGCCGAGCGGAAGGCGAGGAAGGCGGCGGAGAAGAAGTAAGGCGGCCGCTCTATTCGAACCCGCCGTCCGTCGAAGACAAGGTCGAGCCAGCGGCCATTGCGCGTGCCAAGGCTCGACTGACGCCGATGCTCGACGAGCTGCGCTACCAAGCGCAGGACAAGTTTCATTTTCTCAAGCTTGCGCAGCACGAAGCCACGGCAGAACGAGGGATCCCGGAGCTACCAGAGACAGAAGACGCCTACCTGGCCGAGCTTCGCTATCACGGCATGGCTGGAGCTGCGATCGAGGACTTCCAGCGCGACCACGTCGACCCCCTCCTTGCTGCCGTGCAGGCGGCGGGGCTTTCCACTGCCGACATCGACGAGTTCCTGCACGCCCGGCATGCGCCGGAAGCGAACGCCCAACTCAAGCGGATCAACCCCGATCGCAAAGGCAACGACGCGCTATCAGGCATGTCCAACGAGGAATCCGCCGCCGTCATTGAGCGTGCGCGCGCCGCCGGCAAGCTCTATGCGCTTGAAGACATCGGCCGCCGGGCGGATGCGATCACAGCCGCGCGGCGTAATTTGCTGGTGCAGTCCGGTCTCGAAACCCGCGAAACCGTCTCTCAGTGGGAACAGACCTACTCGCACTACGTCCCGCTCCATCGGGAAGGGAAGGGCGACCGCCTGCCCCGCAAAGGAAAGGGCTTTGACACCCGCGGCAAGGAGAAGCGTCGCACCGGCTCAACGCGGGCCGTAGAGCACGTCCTCGCCCACCTGGTTGCGCAGCACGAGGCCACCATCATTCGGGCTGAGAAGGCGAAGGTGGGGCGAGCGCTGCTCGAGTTCGCTCGCAACAACCCGAATCCAGAATTGCTCGAAGTCGACAAGGTCGAATACCGCCCGAGCTTCGACAGCGATGGCATGGTGACCTACCGGGCCGAACCCGGTTTTGTTCTTGCAGACAACGTGCTGGTGGTCAGGATCGACGGGACCGATCATCGCGTCACATTCAATGATTCGAACCCGGAAGCCCTGCGGATCGCCGCGGCGATGAAGAACCTTGGCGGCGGTGACGCTGGCGCCATCGTCAACGTGCTGACCCGCATGACTCGATTCCTGGCCATCGTGAACACCAGCGCGAACCCCGAGTTCCTCATCAGCAACTTCGCGCGCGACCTTCAGACGGCGGGGTATAACCTCGCTGGCACGGACGCCGACAGCCTGAAGTGGCGCATCATCAAGGATGTGGGTAAAGCCTGGGCCGGGATTCGCGCGCACCAGAAAGGCAATCCAGGGGTCTGGGCCGATCGATTCGAAGAATTCCGAAAGGCAGGCGCGCAAACAGGGTGGATTGAGCAGTACAAGGACATCAAGGATCGCGAGCGCGCGCTCGTCAAGAAGGTGCGCGAGATGGACGGGTCCGCATGGTCCCGCGTGAAGGGCGGGCTCGACGCGGCTTGGCAATTCATCGATCACCACAATACCGCCGTGGAGAACTCGATTCGCCTTTCCACCTTCGTGCATGCGCGCGAATCCGGGATGAGCGAGGCCAAGGCCGCGAAGCTGGCCAAAGAGCTGACGGTGAACTTCAACCGCCGCGGCGCGATGGGTCAGACGCTGAATGCGATGTACCTGTTCTACAACGCAGCGATTCAAGGATCGGCGCGCATATTCCAGGCAATGGCCACGAGCAAGAAGGTAAGACGCCTCGCAGTCGCCACGGTCATTGGTGCGGCGATTCTCGACATTCTCAACCGCGCCATAGGCGATGACGATGAGCCAAATCCGTACGACTCAGAAGCGATGCGGTTTGTGAAGGAGCGCAACCTCGTCATCATGCTAAGCGATGGCGAGTATCTGAAAATCCCCCTGCCGTGGGGCTACAACGTCCTGCATGTCATCGGGCAGTCAATCGGCGAGGCAGCGACGCGCCCTGATTTCAGCGCTGGAGCAGCAGCCGCAAGAGTCGCGGCGGCCGCCATGAACGCGTTCAACCCGATAGGCGGGTCGGACTCCTTGCTCCAGATGATTTCGCCGACCATCACCGATCCGCTGGTGCAGTGGCAGGAGAACGAGGATTGGGCCGGGCGCCCGCTGCGCCCCGCCGGTAACCCGTTCGGCGTCGACAAACCGGATTCTCAGAAATACTGGAACTCGGTGCGCCCATACTCAAAGTGGGTGACCGATACCCTCAATACATTGACTGGCGGCGACGAGGTGCGACCAGGCGCAATCGACATCTCTCCTGAAGCAGTCGACCTCGTTATCGACACCGTCACCGGCGGCGCGGGTCGCTTCGTTGCTGATGCATTCGTGGCGCCATGGAAGTCGCTGAAAGGCGAGGAGGTGGAAACCTACGAAATTCCGATGGTCCGCAAGGTCTACGGAACGCCCGGCATGAGCCAGACAACCGGCGATTACTACAAGGCGAGGGATGCCATCGCGATCACAGATGCGCAGCTCAAGCACTATCTCGACGAACCGGAGAAGGTGGTCAGGATCCGCGCGAAGTATGCCTTCGAGCTTCGGTTACTCCCGCAAATGAAACTGGCCGAGAAGCAGCTTCGCGCCATTCGGAAGTCGAAGAAGCAGGCGACCAGGCCGGAGCAAGTGCGCGCGCTCGACGAGCGAGCGAAAGCCGTCATGGACCGTTTCAACCGACTGTACTATCGATCCATGAAGGCGCGCGGTGGTAGCGCAGAAGTCGAGGCGCGAGCTGCAGGCTGATATTACTTCTTGGGCTTGTGGACCTTCTTGTAATACCAGTCGCCCGCCCCGGGCTTGCGTTGAATCTCGCTGTAGTACCAGTCCCAGAAACCGCTGTAGTTGTTCCACCAGCAGCTGCAGATGATGTGAATCACGTAGAACACGACGAGCACGAAAAGCCAAAGGTAGGTGAAGCTCATATGTGACTCTGCCTGACTGGTCCGCCGAGAGGCGTCGGCAAGTAAAAGATTACGTGCGCCTAGCGACCCTCTGCAATCCTCTGGCGTAGCGTCTGGCCTGTCATTTCGAGTTCGGAGGAGCCCCTTGGGGCGGCGGCGTATAGGGCGCCGACTGCTCAATTGCATGCGGTGGAGGCTGAAAAGAAAAGTAGTTCCAGAATTTCCCCACCCCGAAACCCACTAACGTGATGATAGCGCCGAGAACTGCGGCGCCTCCCCATATCTTGTGCTTCCAAGCGACCAGGTCTTCGACCTTCGATTTGGTGTCTTCTACGACCTTCCGAAGGCCTTCTATAGAACTTTTCACCTCACCGATAGATTTTTGCATCTCCATGGTGGCTTGGACGAATTGGTACTCGGGATGTCCATAACCGATTGCTGGTGGAGTCGTTTGAGGGACTACCGCAGGCGCCTCATCAGGGACCCCCTGAGAGGGGGTTGTCATTTCTCAACCCTGGTCTTCAGCCATTCCCACATATCCGTAGGCCCGCGGCCGTAGTACCCCGTAATCGGTACAATTATTGCGGAACCAAGAATCACCGGTTCTCCTTTGGCCTGACCCGTAATGCCGAGCTTTTCGGACAGCTCAACCGTGGTCCCGCCGAATTCGATCAGCCAACCGGCTTTCGCCTGGAGTTCGTAGCGGGCGGCAGACGCAATTTTCTTTTTTACCGCCGCGCTCAAGGGGGCTGGATCCTCGGACAGGGGTATTAGGATATAAAGTGCCATACGGATAGAGCTTAACACTCCTGGTCGAGCGGGTTTGTCGGCTGATTGTGACATTTCTTCACATGCCCAGCGCGTCCCGCGAGCGTCAGCCGGCGTTCGCCGACGCACCGCGATGCCGTCGATACTCAGTGGGAGCCAAATTTTCTTCGGTCACGCACCCCATCGCTGCGGCCGCAGATCACCCTTCAGATACAACGGGTGCCCTGGGTGCCCGTCCTTCGTCAGCTTCAGGTAGTGCAGCGGCACGCCCTTCAGCAATTCACGTACCCGGCTCGCCCGATCGAGATACCCCCCGTGCGTGCCCCACGCCGCGATGATGAGGCCGCGAGAATGGGCCGTCAGCTCGCTTAATGCCTTGAGTATGTCGTCGTGCAAAGGCCCGACAGGGTCCTCCGCCGCCTTCATTTCGTGCGGGTCCGTCGCGCGGAACGCGAAAAGGTTCAGCATGAGGAGCTGCCCGCAGCCGAACGCCTTCGCGAATGCAATGCAGCGCCGCACGGTGGGGTCAGGCCCGTTCTCGTCGGCCGTGCTGGGGTTCAGACCGATGAATTGACACGGCGGAAGATCGTTGTCCCACGCCGTCATCCACACGTAGCGGTAGCGCCGGCAGTCGGAGAATTCGCATTCGATCGCCGGGAAGATTTCGCGCTGCGTCATTGCTGTTGCCCTTCGCGTCTTGCTGTTGGTACACTCCGCCCCGATTTCGCTTACGCCTGAATTGGTTGCGCGACTTTCGGCATCATCTTGCCAAGGTGGGGCGTCATGCGGATTCGGATGAAGCCGGCTTCGCTCTCGCCCGCAACCTTCTTCCGGATGATGAACAGCCAGCCGTCGCGGATGTCGGAGCGCAGGACGTTGCACACTTCGTTGCGGGCCTGCAGCGTGACGAGTGACAACTCCATCGCGATCTGAAGGAACAGCGGCGCCTGCGGGTGCCCGTGGATTTCCCAGAACTCGGCTATCGTCAGGCGATCGCGCTGGCGGTGGTTCTCGGCCAGGATCTTCGACGTGGACCGCTGCATCACGGCCTCGGCCTCGTTGAAATCCACCCACCGCCGCGCAATCGCGTACCGCCACACATCGACTAGCACCGTGCGCCACTTGCTGTGGGCATCGCCGGTCGTCGCGCGGCCGTCCAGCCAGTCCGCCAGGAACACGCGATCGGTCGTCGCGATGGCGCGCGCGCCCATGTCGCGCTCGAGCACGTTCAGACGGAATTCCCAGTTGGCACGCGTCCCCGTCGACCACGGCTTGCGCGGGACGACGTTCTCCCGGTAGCCGGAGATCACGCGGCCGATCGTCACCACGCCGCCGGCAGCCGTCAGGCGCTCCTGCCGGCGAGCGGCGAGCACGCGGTTCGCGGCGGTTGCCACCGCGATCGCCTTGTCGCGATCGCTGCCCAGCCAGGCCCGCTTGCCGGTCTCCGGGTTGCGGTAGCGGTAGCGGTCCCCCTCGACGGTCAAGTTATCGGGGAGCCCGCTGCTGGTGGTCTTGTTTCGTCCCATGGGGGTCACGATACAGCCCTCAAAAGGTTTGCCACTGCTGGATCTATCTCCAGTACCCGGATGTCGGCGGGGGGCGTAAAGTGTACGGTCCATTCGTCGAGGTCCACGTACCAGCGGCCGTTGATCTTCTTCGCTCCTGGCCACCGCTGCACTGTGCGCGGGTCTGGCCGCGGCTCGTCGCAGTGGTCACGAATGAAGGCGAGCAGGGGTTTCAGGCGCACAACTCATTCCCTCCAATTGCAGCGGTGCCAGCGCCGGCCGGGACGCTTCCAGATCGGCAGCATTGTGATGCGCCCCGTCTCGTCGTGCTGCCAGAACTGCCACAGCCACGATGTGAAGGGGAACCCTTGCAAGAACTGCACGATTCGGTAAAGCAGCGATCCGTTCATTTGGGGAATACCGCCTCCGTCGCGGCGACCCAACCCTTTCGCGGATAGTCGATCGCGCCAAGGGTGCGAAGCGCTGAGATAGTGTTGGTGAAGTGACCGCCGCCTGCGACCGCACTGACGCGGCCCGCAAGTTCTTCGCGCGTGAGCCCATCAGGATGCGCATCGATGACGGCCTGCAAGATCCGCTGCTGGAGACCCGATACGATCGACAGCCAGGACGCATGCAGGTCTGCCAGCGTGGGCGGTGCGGCCGGGTAAGTGGCTGCTGCCCGGCCGGCCTCCGTCAGGGCAAGCAGCCCGTTAGCCGGATAGTCGAGCAGGCCGGCAGTGCGAAGCGCGCTGATCGTGTTCGTGGTGTGTCCGCCCTGCGGACTCATGCGCGCATGCGCCGCGACGGTTCGCCGGTCTGGCGTTGCCAACCCGAACACTTCCAGCTGCGCGAGCGCGTCGAGGATGCGCTTCTTCGCGCCGGTGACCGCTTCGCCTGAAATCTCCTTCAGTGTAGGGATCCGATTGAGCGGCATCGGTGCCTGCTTCGTCTGCGCCGCAGCCTGGATGACGGGCTGCGGCCATTGCTCTGCGGGGGTGGTTCGCACCGGCGTCAGCGCGAGCGCGGACGCGGCCGTCTGTTGAACCGACGACAGCGCGGCATACAGCGAGTCGATACGCGCGCGAAGGTCCGCGGCCTCGGTCCGAGCGCTTCGCAGAGCCAACTCGTCGGCCAGTGGGCGTTTCTCGGCTGCCGAAAGTTTTCGCTTCAGATCGACGACTTGTCTGCACAGGTCGTCGACCGTCCTGGCCTCCTCCTCGGCGGCCGCCGGCAGGTCCGCCAGTTCCTTCAGTGCTGCGCGGATCTTCTCGGACGGCGCCGGCGGCGCGCTCAGCATGCGCTGTCCAGCCTTCGGGTGCGTTGTGCTCACGGCGCCGACCGCCACCTTCGTGGGTGTCGGCGCGAGTGCCGGGCCGAACGCGAAGAATTCGCCAGGCTGGAGCCTGCGAAGCGCGTCCATCGCGTCGCGCGCGGTCATGCCCAGCTCGTCGGCGGCGCGCTTCACGTCGATGTCCAGCCCGGTGCGACCGACCAGCTTGTTCAGCATCTCGGCCGCGGCGTCCTTGTGCAGCTTCGATAGGCGCTGCGTGGCCAGCACGGTGCCGAATCCTCGCTTCCGGCCGCGGGTGACCACGTCGATGACGGCGGCCGCGGACTCGCTTCGGCTGCCTTCGGAGCAGAATACGTGCGCCTCGTCGATGACCAGCAGCGCAGGGCGCCACAGTGCCTTGGGCGCGTTCACCATCGCCTCGCAGAACAGGCGGACGAAAGTCTGGCGTTCGGGGGCCTTCAGATCGTAGATGTCGATGACGGCGCTGACGCCGGTTTCCAGCAGCCGGCGGGCGAGGAGGCTGGCTGTGCGCGGGTGCGCGAGCGCGTCCCCGCCGTGCGCCGCGGCCACGATGTAATCGAACTTTTCCCGCAGCGTCGCGAACTCGCCTTCTGGGTCGATGATGAGGTGCTGCACGTGGTTCGCGGTCTGCTCGAGGAGTCGGCGGAGTGCCCAGCTCTTGCCGCCGCCGCTGGACGCCTGGACGAGTAGCCGCGTCTCCAGCAGCGTCGCGACGTTGATGCCGATGCCGGCGGCGAGGGTGGGTGAATGGCTCATTCCGACGGCTCCTCAATTTTCGTGAATCGTGGCCTGCCGTCTGGCAGCAAGCCGAAAAACTCGTTGCGGGGACGGACCCAGCGTCGGCCGTCCTCGCCGATGTAGATGATGACGTGCGCGTTCTCGTCGTCCGGGCACCACTCCAGCGTCGCATCGGTGATGTACGTGTAGATGTCGCCTTTGTAGTGGCGGTATCTCTCGGGCTTGTAGTAGCCGGCGATTCCGAGGCGGGACTTCAGGGCCTCCAGTTCAGCCTTACAGTCCTCGTATGCAAGGTGCGACACGCACGCGCCTGACTCGTCGTTGCATTCTTCGGGGTGCTTGCCCATCTCGCGCAACGCTGCTTCCGCTCGCTCAACCCGCGCGCGCTCGGCGTCAAGGTCGGCCTGCATGGTGTCTGCAATCTCAAGCATTAGCGCAACTCTCTGGGCGGTTCTGGCCATCACCGCTTCACTTGCGTCAGCCCGTGCGCTCTCGGCGGCGAGCCGCAGCTCAAGGCCGTGCAGCATCCGGTTCTTCATCTGCAGCTGAATGAAGTGCGAGTTCTTCTTCCGCCGTCTATTCAGCGCTGCGAATCGAGGTAGCGCGATCTGTCGAATCTGCATCTTCATCTTGAACGGCAGGCTGCGGCCTGTGATGTCGCTCACGACTCGCCCCCGGCCTTGCCGACCCGGATGTGATACCCGTGGCCGGTGCCGTCCTTCTTCCACTCCCGGGCGCGGTTGATCTCCATCTTCTGGTTGATGGCTTCG
>JALHNO010000030.1:0-8714 GCA_022843465.1 Pseudomonadota bacterium
GACATTGGTGCCGGTGGTGGTCGCGGTGTTGTTGACCGTGCCCGCAGTGATATCGGCAGCGACCAGGGTATAGGTGCCGGTACAGACCAGGCTGGCGCCGGCATTGAGGGTGGTCGGCAGTGCGGTCGGTACCCCCGAGATCGTGCAGCTCAGACTGATCAGCGGATCGCTGACCGTGACGCCGGTGGCGGCGCCATTGCCCGAGTTGGCGACGGTGATCGTGTAGTTGATCTGATCACCGACATTGCTCTGGGTGTTGGGTGCGACGACGGTGTTGTCGAGCACACCGACCTTGCTCGTGGTCAGGACGGGCGTCAGCGTCAGCGGGGTGACCTCGCCATCGGAGCAGACCGATCCCGCAGTCGTTGGATTGCAGACATTGGTGCCGGTGGTGGTCGCGGTGTTGTTGACCGTGCCCGCAGTGATATCGGCAGCGACCAGGGTATAGGTGCCGATGCAGACCAGGCTGGCGCCGGCATTGAGGGTGGTCGGCAAGGCCGTGGGCACACCACTGATCGTGCAACTTAGACTGATCAGCGGATCGCTGACCGTGACGCCGGTGGCGGCGGCGTTCCCGGAGTTGGCGACGGTGATCGTGTAGTTGATCTGATCACCGACATTGCTCTGGGTGTTGGGTGCGACGACGGTGTTGTCCAGAATTCCGGTTTTCGCGGTCGTCAGTATCGGTGCGGGCGTGGTCACGGTGGCTGTGTCACTCGGCGAGACTGTGCTGCCGTTGGTGGCGCTGGCGATATTCACCACGCTGCCATTGCTCACATCCAGCGCCGTAATCGAGTACGTGGCGCTGCAAGTCATCGATTCTCCGGGATCGAAGAAATTGTCTCCGTCACCGATCGTGGACAGCGCCGGGCAGGATTCGTTGGTCGTCTGGTCATCGAGTACGCTGATGGGGCCGGCCAGCGTAGCTGCACCGCTATTGGTCACGAGGAATGAATAGGTAATGATCTGGCCGGCCGTTGTATACGTCGTGGGCAGTGCCGACTTGTCGATGGTGAGACCCGTGGAACGATAAGCGGCGGAATCATCATCAATGAATGGGTTGCCTCCGAACATGCCGGTCGCACGCGCGGTATTGATCGTAGTGCCCGAGACTGCAGCCATCGGCCCGATCACGCAGGTGACGATGTGATCGTCGTCCAGAGCATCTGCGACCGGCAATGAAGCCGGGAACGTGCATCCGGGTACCGAGGGGCCGCCAGGCGGGTCAGCAAGCGTTACCGGGCTCAGCGGCACATCGCCCGTGTTTTCCACAGTGAAGCGGTAGAACACGTTCGCCGGAAGATTGACCTGCAGCGAGGAAGTCCAGGGTCCGAGCGCACTCAACCCGACCTCCTTCTGAAGTGCGATTGCCGGACTCGGGGCGTTCACAACCAGGGCCGCATTCGCGGTATTGCCGTTGACGGCAACGCTGTTGATGATGTGCGATACGTTGCCGCTGATGTTGTTGTACGTGCCATTCGCGGGCGCGGTGACATTGACGCGAACCACACAGGTGCCACCAGCAACGATAGCGCCGCCGGTGAAACTCAGCGAAGTCGCAGCGGCGACCGGTGCAAACGTTGGCGCGCCGCAGCCAGTGCTGCTCGCCAGCGGCGGCGTGGCCACCCGCATGATGCCAGGCGCATTGGGCAGATTGTCGACAAAGGCCACACCCGAAATCGCCGTGTTCGGGTTTGGATTGGTGATGGTGAAGGTCAAGGTACTGGTACCGCCGGCAAGAATCGGTGTGGGTGCGAATGCCTTGCCCATCGCTGGCGGTGCCAGGGCGGTCAAGGTCGCAGTTGCCGAGCCGCCCGGACCGGTGTTCTGGCCGGTTTGCGTAGTTGAAATGAAGTCGCTGATATTGGTGCTCGGACCCTGCACCGAGGTCGTCACTCCCACCGAGACGACGCAAATGCCTGCCGCGGGTATGCTGGCTCCGGACAAGTTCAGCACACTCGCGCCGATCGTCGGCGCCCAGGTGCCGCCACAGGTATTGCTGGTCGTCAGCGGTGTGGCCACGGTCATGCCGGTGGGCAAGGTGTCGCTGAAAGTCGCGCCGGTCAGCGCCACATTGTTTGAATTGGTCAGCGTGAACGTCAAGGTCGAAATGGCCCCGATGGCAATCGGGTTTGGCGCGAAGACCTTGTTCAGCGTCGGATGATTGGGAACCCCGCATCCGGTAAAAATGACATCATCCAGATAGACGAGACCATCAATGCTGCCACCGTTGGTGCCAACGGCATTGATGCGGAAGCGGGTATTGCTGGTCCCAACTGCGGCGGCCGACTTGCTCAAGGCTGCGTGCCAGATGTTCTTGTCGGTTTGTGTTGCCGGGGCCAGATGGCTGAATGCTCCGCCATCGGCACTCGAATACACGTAGATCTGGTTGCCGGCATTCGGTCCCCAGTCACCATTGGGCGCAAAAAACCTGCGGAAGGCCATCGAGACCGAAGTGAACTTGCTGGTTTCCAGCGAAAATTCGAAATACGGTCCGGTGGTCGCGGACGGAAAGCCGGTCGCGTTCGCAGCCCAATGCGAACCGTTCCAGGAATACGGAGCGGTGCCTCCCTGTACCGTATTGATGGTCTGATTGCCGCCGGAGACGCCAGGGGTAAACGAGGCAGTCGCGGTCGCCACGTTGGCAGACTTGCTGGTGAACAATGGTGGCGTTGCAGTCGCGGTCGGGTTCATTTCCCATCGCGCCAGTTCGAGTCCCGGCGTACACGCTGGTGGCGGCGGCTGGTTGTTCACGTTGAGAATGGCGCTGGCGTTATGTCCAGTATCGGTGCCGTCGACGAACAGGTTGTTGGTCGTATTCGTGAATGCGCCGGTCGCATTGGTGGTGACGCTTACCGAAATGGTGCAACTCCCGTTCGCTGCCACGGTGCCGTTGGAGAAACTCAGTGTGGTGGCGGCCGCGGTCGGCGCGAATACCGGCGTGCCGCAATTGTTGGTGGCAGCGTTGGGCGGTGAGGCAACACTCATTCCGGCCGGCAGGTTGTCGATGAAGCTGTACCCGCCCAGTGCAGCGCCATTGGGATTGGTCAGCGTGATTTTCAGCGTCGAGGTGCCGCCCACATTGGTGGTTGCCGGCGTGAAGCTCTTGGCAATATTGGCTGTGGTCGGATCAATGATATTGGCAATGCGCGCACCAACGCCAAAATCCGCGTTGTAATGGAAACTGCTGCCGGAAAAATCATACAGCAGGGTATTCAGGGTCTGCGAAGTTCCGCCGCCACCAACAATTCGGATCGTATAAAGCGTGACCACATTGCTGCCGCCGATCTTTCCTGAACTCAGACAGGACAGATAGTTGGGGCTGTTCGGATCGTTGTCCCAAAGGCAGGCGTCGCCGTAGAGCTTGTCATTGGGGGAGCTGACGTGTGGCGTGGAATCCGCCGAATAGGTGGTGCTGACGTTCAGTATCTGAAAAATGGTGTTGGTGAAATTGATGAAGGCTTCGAATTGTTCGTAACCTTGTGTCGCCGTTCCTCCAGAGAGTTCGATCGTATAGGTGTTGCCAACGATCAGGTTCATCGACCCGCCAGGCGCCACGGCGGTGAGGCTGCCCGGATTCGGCCCGTAGCGCACATTGGTAATCGCATTTCGACTTTGCGAAACCAGATGCTCAACGACCAGTTCTCGCTGCGCGGGCGAAGAATAGCTTCCGCTGAGGTCGGTTGCCGTGACTCGATAGCGCCGCGCCGTGTCGAACGACCCCGCGTTGGGTGTTACTTCGACTTCGTAGTAAGCATCGACGCAACTTGCTGCTGGAATGGAGGCGAAATTCAGCGTGCCCAAGGAACCCGGTCGAAGATTGATATTGGGATTGACGCTATCCCAGACCAGGGTTGCGGAAACGTTGCTGGTGGCGCCGTCAGTACAGATTCGGGCACCGACCGGAAAATGCCTTGGCCCTTCCGCCGGTCGATTGCTGTCGAGCCCGACAATGTTCCAGGTGAGTGGCTGCACAGTCAGCGCCGCCTGCGCCGCGCCGGCACTGAGCAGGGCGATGAACAAGGCGGAGAGCAGGGCAGGGATTGCCCGGAACCTGCGCGATGCGAGGAAGGAAGCAGAAGCCATGGAACCCCCATAGTTGTGGGCGCTGGCCTCGTCGGCAGGCGGCCGGGAAGCGCACCGTGTCCCCGCCTGCCACCGCTGTATCCAAACAATATTGCCCCGTCGCGATCACCGTACCACCGTGGCCGCAATCCTGATGCAAGCTCGATCGAAAACAATCATCCTGGGAAATCGCACCTGGCGCTCCGGCGCCTGCGCTACCGCTGTTTGCGGTTGCCGTGGTGCAACGCATGTCCGGGCCGCTGATCGATGTGGCGGCCTGTCTGCACGGCGCAAGTTTGTCATTGACGCCAGCTGCGTTCGGGAAAGTTTCCGGCTCGGTCTGCGCTGCGCGGTCTTGACAGCTTCTGGATATCACCGGCGCACACTCGTGATCACTCAGGGGCGCAGATCGAGGCTGCCGAGGATGGCCTGATCGAGATCGATAAAACGCTGCTCAAATCTCTGGATAACGAAGTCCAGATGCTGGCGCGTCTGGTTGAAGACTTCCAGCAGTTGGCCCTGTCCCTTGCCGGTCAGCTCTGACTGACAATTGAGACAATGCCGCTCGCTGCCACAGTCCACCGCATCGTGGCGCCGTTGGCCGAGCGCGCCGGGCCAGGACTGACAATTGCCAAAGCGCTGGTCGAGGCGATGCAGGGCCAGATGCGTTGTCGGCCGACATGCGGGCAGGGCGCGGTGTTCGAGATTGATCTGCCGCGCGCTGCGTAGGCTATCGATCATTCCTTGCATCGCGCGCGGATCAGCGCGTTCGCGGTCGCTGGCGAGTGTGCTCGCGGCTAGTCCAGAGCGGTTCGCTCGACGGCGCCGACATCGACGGTGCCATAGCGATCCGCTACGTTGATCAGATCAACCGGGCGCGGGCCATTGCGCAAATCGCCGCGGTCGAGCAGCAAGCCCTCGCTGGAGCAGAAGTCCAGTGCCGGAGATCCCGGCAGTGGCATGGCACTGCTGCCGAGCATCGGGCTGGCGATCACGCTGCGTGTCGCCGGGACGCCCAGTGTTGATGCGCTCAGCAGGCAATCGTAGATGTCCGTCGTGCCAGCCGGGGTTATGCGCAACGGCTCCGGTTGGTTGATCAGACTGGCACGCAGTTGGATACGTGCGCCGCTGCCGGAGCCGTTGCTGGCAAGCACGCTGTCGATATCATTGCGGCTGATCGTCAGAAACTGGGCATCCACCTGCTCGATGCCGTCACCGTGATTTGATCCATACAGACTGATCACCCTTCCGGCCCGGTTATAGGTGATCGCCGTGCTGTGAAGCGTCAGTCGGGTGCTGCGCTCCGGATCAAAATTCATCAGCTCGAAGAGGGCTCCGGGGCGTGCGCTATCGGCATCGACTGTATTGCCCTCGAGTCGGGTCTGAGAAATATCAACGCTACCACCTTTCCTGATCTCGACGAGCGAGGGATTCACCCCATACGCGTTGTTGAGATACAGTCGAGAGCAAAATTCGATCGGATTGCGGCAGAGCGAATCAGATTGCATGCTCAGGCTGGCTCCGTCCTGCACTGCGATTGCCGCGCCGTACACAGCACGGTTGTCCTGCAGCAATGCGCCAAACAAGGCGACCTCGGTCCCGATGCCCCGGACGGTGATCGCACCGCCAAATCCGCCGCCAAAACTGTCGCCCGCCGAGTTGCCGTCCACTCGGGGTTGTGCAGATGCTTCGGCCCCATTGGCCCATTCCATCAGCACGCTGGAACCGCCTTCGGCCAGCATCCCGCCACCCCGGAGCTTGGCGCGATTCGACGCGATCAAGCCACCGGACTGGTGCCATGTGCAGTTGTCGATATGGGCGCCACCGCCGCTGTCCACCACGGTACCCTGCGCGTCGTACCCATTGCTCTGGATGCGCGAGTTTCCGGCCAGGTCGATGCTGGCCCCGCCCCGACAATAGACTCCGCCGCCCTGCAGGCGAGCGAAGTTGCGTTCGATCAGGGTGTTCTCGATGCGCACTTCGGCTGGCTGAGCCATCTGCAGGCCATCGACATGGAGTCCGCCGCCTCGGTCCGCGCGATTGCGAGAGAGCGTGCTGTCGCGCAGGAGGAACGACACATTGCCGTATACCGCCACTCCGCCACCTGCGCCACTCGGCGTATTGCCGCGGAGGATGAGATTGCGCTGTTCGACACTGATACGACGACTCGCATAGCCCACCACGGTGATGGTGCGTTGGCCCGCAGTGCCAGCCAGATAGGTGTCTCGGGTGGCCGTGGTCGCCTGGCAGCTGGAAAATCCACCGAAAAGACGGACCGAGTGGCCGACTATGCTCAGCGCTGTGTCGGTGCCGTTGTAGTCGCTGTTGATGCGAATGGTGTCGATCGAAGGCCCATTGGCCGCGGCGGCGTCGACCGCATCGGCCAGGTTCCGGTGTGTACATACCAGCCAGTTGCTGCCTACGGTAAAGGTCGCGGCATGAGCCGGTGTTGTGATCGCGAAGATCAGGAGCAGGCTGCAGACGCGAATTCGGAAGGACATGGGAGCGACCTTATGGGTAGCGTGACGGAGACCCCCAACAAGGCGAGCCACGCCGGGTTTATCCGACATCGATCCCCGGTCCGCACTGAAACTCTTCTGCGAGGACGCCGGTAGCCATCCCGGCGCGCATCACGCGCTTCCGGCACGGCGGGTCTGGCGATAGCATCCGTGTCGTGAATCGCCGACTCGTACTCGCCATGATGCTGACCATGCTGCTGCTGGCAGTCGCTGTTCATGCCGATGGCTGGAGTCTCGTCGAAGGTCGATTTCCGACCGGGAAATCGACGGTCATCGGGCTGACGGCGGCGCAGGCGGCGCGGCTGGTTTTCCTGCATGCCTGCAGGCATGACAATTCGCGCACGCCTTACCTGTTCCGGCTGAATGCCCGGCAGTCGGACTTGCTGAAGCGGCACAGCGGAATTGCAGCAACGCGTTTTGCGGTGATCGACAGCAGCAAGGGCGATGTCGATGTTGATATTCCGATCAATGTGCTGGTCCGATTCGCCGAACTTCGGGCCGAGATTCCGCATGCGCTGCTGGGTTCAGATGCGGAGGCCCGCCGTTACGAAGTTGAAACAATGGGATGGCGACACAATCCGCTTGAAGAACTTACCCAGGCGCAGGTGCGCAGGGGATCGTGCCCGCGCTGAGGCAGCGTCCGGTGAAACCCCAGGCGGGACCAACGAGACCTTGATCCATGCAGCTGCTCAGAATAGCGTTGGCGATCCTCCTGCTCACGGGCTGCCAGCCTGACCCGGTGACAGGCGGACGGTCGGCGACTTCCTCGGTCGGCGTACAACCGCCCTTGCCCAAGGGCGCGCGCCGGTTGGAGACGGCGCACTATCAGATCCTGTCCTCTGCCGATCCGGCGGCGACAGCGCGGATGGCGCAGGCGGTGGAGCATCTCTACGCGTCCTATATCGCGATGTTTCCGGCACCGCCAGCGGCCGCCAGGCTGACGCTTGTGCTCTATCGCGATCGCGCCGAGTTCAAGCAGCACAACCGGAGCGCGCCGTGGGCGGAAGGTTATTATCTGTGGCCGCGCAGCCACGCCTATTTTGACGCCAGCGCACGCAATCCCTACCACTGGACCCTGCATGAGCTGACCCATCAGCTGGCGCGCGAAGTCTCGGGATACTCCAGACGCAATCGCTGGATCGAGGAAGGTCTGGCGACCTATTTCTCGACCAGCACCATGGACGCGTCCGGACTCCGTCTCGGCGAGATCGACGCCGATACCTATCCGGTCTGGTGGTTGCAGGAAGCGAAGTTCAGCGGTGATCTTGCCGTCGATACAGAACGCGGCGACTTCATCTCCATCCATTCCCTGCTGACCGGCGAGGACGCGCCCGCGCTCGATACCCACTTCAATCAGTACTACCTCTGCGCCTGGAGCCTTGCGCACTTTCTTCTGCATCACGAGCAGGGCAAGTACGCCGAGGGATACCGGCAGCTGATTGCCGTGGGTGGTGGCGCAGCGGAGTTTTCTGCGCTGATTGCGCCCATCGCGCAGGTCGAAGCGGAGTGGTATCCCTACCTGTTGCGTCAGGCTGAGTGGTATCGCGCTCGCGAGATGTAAGCCGAATGCACCCTGCGCCGCGGCTGGCCCGAGACAGGGCAAGGGTGCTTGGGCGGGATCGAGTTGATCTGGGCAGGCGATTGTCGGTTCGAGCGCTGGGACGGTCGCCATGCTCGTTGAGGTGGTGGCTCGGCGCCTCGGCGTGTTCGCGACCCTCACCCTGGCCCTCTCCCGCCAAGCGGGAGAGGGGAACAAGCAGTGCGCCCTTCACCCCGGTCGCCCGCGTGACCCTGGTCAGGAAATCTTGGGCTCGCCATGCGCGTGCATTCGGAGCGGCTCGACATGCGATTCAACGCATGTCGAAAGCGCGGGGAGGGGTAGAAGCAGGAACCGTCCCTGGTGGAGTGCCGTCGCTCTCGGCATCCTGCCTCTCGCGACACTTGCACATCCCTGTGCGTCGCCGGCCCGCGCATCCATGCGCGTGCATTCGGAGCGGCTCGACATGCGATTCAACGCATGTCGAAAGCGCGGGGTTGGGCAGAAGCAGGAACCGTCCCTGGTGCAGGGCACCCGGCCTGGCCATCCATGGCCAGGCATTCGGAGCCGCTCGGCATGCGATTCAACGCATG
>JALHNO010000030.1:8724-40262 GCA_022843465.1 Pseudomonadota bacterium
CAACGCATGTCGAAAGCGCGGGGTTGGGCAGAAGCAGGAACCGTCCCTGGTGCAGGGCACCCGGCCTGGCCATCCATGGCCAGGCATTCGGAGCCGCTCGGCATGCGATTCAACGCATGTCGAAAGCGCGGGGTTGGGCAGAAGCAGGAACCGTCCCTGGTGCAGGGCACCCGGCCTGGCCATCCATGGCCAGGCATTCGGAGCCGCTCGGCATGCGATTCAACGCATGCCGAAAGCGCCGCTCCTCATCCCCCCGGGCGTTTGACGTTGTCTTCGGGGTTGTTCTTCTGGAGTTCCTGCGATTGCCGCAGCAGTTCGTCTTCGTTCTGTGGCTGCCAGTCGCCTTCGATGCGGGCGAGGCTTTCGCCGTCGAACTGCAGGGACAGGTTCTTGATCTCGGCGGCACCGCCGCGACGGCTGGTGGCGGTGAGGTATTCCCAGCGGCTCTGGTCGAAGGGTGAGGCGACTTGGGGGGTGCCCATGACAAGCTCAACCTGGCGTTTGGTCATTCCGGGCTTGAGCTGGTCCACCATCTTCTGGTCGACCACATTGCCCTGGCGGATATCCATCTTGTACACCAGGCCACAGCCGGAGAGCAGCAGGGCGGCGAGCATCGTCATCTGAAGGCGCATAGGGTTCCGGTTCGAGCAGGTTGATCCACGATCATACAGCCTGCGCCGTGAGCTCTCCAAACCGCAGCTGACCCGAGTACTGGTGTCCTGATTCCGGGAAAGGGCCATGACCCCGGGCGGGGGCTGGTGTAGACTCGGCGGTGAACTGAAGGAGTATCGACTTGAAAGGTTTCAATGCGCGCCAGCCGCTGCGCGATACCGACAAGGGCGGCAAGCTCGATACCCAGGATCTGCGCAAGGCCGGGCTGAAAGTCACCCTGCCGCGCATGCGGATCCTCGAAATCCTCGAGAACTCCAGCGGCAAGCATCTGACGGCCGAAGAAATCTTCAAGGATCTGCTCGACAATCACGAGGAAATCGGCCTCGCCACGGTCTACCGCGTGCTGATGCAGTTCGAGGCCGCCGGCATTGTGGTGAAGCACAATTTCGAGGGTGGTCAGGCCGTGTTCGAGCTGGACCGCGGTGACCATCACGATCACATGTTCGATCTTGACACCGGCAAGGTGGTCGAGTTCTTCGACGCCGAGATCGAGCGCCTGCAGCATGCGGTCGCAGCCAAGCATGGCTATGTGATCGAGGACCACCGGATGGTGCTGTACGTGCGCGCCAAGCCGAAGGGCTGAGCAGGCCGTTACGGCAGCCGGGCGTCAGAAGCTGTAACGTGCCTCCACACGCAGGCTGTCGCCTGCGGTTTCGTCAGGAAGCCCGAGGCTGGCCGCTGCGGCGTGCCGTGAGCCGGTCCGGATGAACTCGATGCCGAACCGCCAGCGTTCCGATGGCGCGTAGAAGCCAGCGGCGGTCACTGCGTCGCCGCTGTCATCATTGTCTTCGGCAATGGTCCGATCGCGATCGATGACGCGGAAGCGATCTCCGCGCAGACTCAGGCGCCAGCGCGGGTCCGGTGACCAGCTGGCGATCAGATAGGCGCTGCGAAAGTCGATATCGACGAAGACCGGGCCGGATCGCAATCCCATGCCGCTGCTGCCCTGCATCCACTCCGCTGCCAGGTCCCACTCAGGGTGTGGCCGCCAGCTGGCGCCCACAATCGAGAATCGGGTGTCCCAGGCATATTCGCCGCGATGCAGGCGGCGATCGCCGCGGTTGTCGAACCAGGTTCCGACCAGGCGCCAGTGCTCGCTGCGGCCCCAACGGCCATGCAGGGCATAGCCGACACGGCCGTCGAGATCACGCCCGATCGGTCGTGCACCATCGTTGTCCTGATCGCCGAACTGGAGCGGATCCTGCAGGCTGGGCAGTGCGGGCAGGGGCACGGTTTCGTTGCGTACCGCGAGGCGGTCATGCAGCGCGAACCCGCGCCAGGCCAACAGGCTGCCGGCACTGTCGTTGCCAGCAAACAGCATGGTGCCGAATTCCGATTCAAATTCGGCGTCCGCCCCCGAGTGCCAGGAAGTATCCACGCCGATCGGCCGGATCTCCTCGGCGACCCAGCTGTTGAGCGAGGACAGGCTCAGGGTATATCGCGACTGCCAGAGCGGATCGATGGCCTCCTGAGTGCTCGGCAGGAACAGCTGGCCGATGCGCACACTGATGCGGGCGTCGTCAGCGAGAAAAAAATGGCGACTGACGCTGGCCTCGACCAGTCCGATCGTCTGGATACCGTCACCGCTACCACGATCATCGGCGCGTAGATGCGCCGATAGCGACCATTCGAGTGTCGGCTGCCAGAACACGCCCAGATGCGCCTGCAGGCTGGCGTCGTCATCTGCAAGGTAGCGGCCGAGTCCTGCCTCGGACCAGGAACGCCCACCCTGGCCCTGGTGGCCGCCGACGGCGAGCACACCGCTGACCGAAAAATCTCCGTCCTGTGCCGACAGCACCGGCGACGCGAGAATAAGGACAAGCAACAGTGCGTCGCCGTTCAGTCGGCATCGCTTGCTTGTCGAGCGCGTCGGCAACTGCGTCCTGTTCATGGTGCTTCCGGAGTACGGTCACACAGAGACCGGACGGCGAGGCTGATTCTTGCAAGTTCCAACGCAACCGGGTCGGGCAGGGGCCCGACCCGGTGTGATCGACTCAGGTGATGCTCAGGGCATCAATGGTCGTAGGCCGCCTCGCCATGCGAACTGATGTCGAGACCTTCGCGCTCCTGCTCCTGGCTGACGCGCAGCCCGATCAGCAGATCCGCAATCTTGAAGGCGATCAGCGCGACAATGCCGGACCACAGCACGGTGACGCCGACACCGGTGGCCTGGATCAGTACCTGGCTGCCGATCGAGTACTCGGGCACGACATCACTGGTGACGTAGTCCCAGATGCCCGAGCCGCCAAGCGAGGGCGCTGCGAACACGCCGGTCAGCAACGCGCCGACAATGCCGCCGATGCCATGGACCCCAAAGACATCCAGGGCATCATCGGCACCGAGCAGGCGCTTCAATCCGGTTACACCCCAGAGGCAGGCCAGGCCGCCGACTGCGCCGATGATCAGGGCGCCGCCAAGTCCAACGAAGCCGCCCGCCGGCGTGATGGCAACCAGACCGGCGACCGCACCGGAAGCTGCGCCGAGCATCGAGGGCTTGCCCTTGGTGACCCATTCGCCAAGCGTCCAGGCCAGTACAGCGGCGGCGGGTGCCACGAGTGTATTGGCAAAGGCGAGTGCGGCCGAACCATTGGCCTCGAGCGCGGAGCCGGCATTGAAGCCGAACCAGCCGACCCAGAGCATCGAGGCACCGGCCATGGTGAACGTCAGATTATGCGGCTTCATCGATTCGCGACCGTAGCCGACGCGCTTGCCGATCATGTAGGCGCCGACCAGACCCGCAATGGCGGCATTGATATGCACCACGGTACCGCCGGCGAAGTCGAGCGCGCCCTTCTGGAACAGATAGCCGGCGCCGGCATTGGCCACGGCTGCTGCTTCTGCGCTGGTGTAGGCATCCGGGCCGGCGAAGAACCACACCATGTGCGCCATCGGCGTATAGGCGAAGGTGAACCACAGTACGGTGAAGATCAGCACCGCAGCAAACTTCGCACGCTCGGCAAAGGCACCGACGATCAGCGCGCAGGTGATGGCGGCAAAGGCGGCCTGGAACGCGAAGAATGCCAGCTCCGGTATGACCACGCCCTTGGAGAAGGTGGCCCCGTTGGATGCCGCCGTGAGGCCTTTCATCAGCAGCCGGTCGCCGCCGCCGAAGAAGGCATTGCCGGCGGTGAAGGCGAGGCTGTAGCCATACAGCGTCCACAATACGACCACCAGGGAGAACACGACGAAGCACTGCATCAGGATCGACAGCATGTTCTTGCTGCGGACCAGGCCGCCGTAGAACAGACCCAGGCCAGGCAAGGTCATGAAGATGACGATGGCAGTGCAGATCAGGATCCAGGCGGTGTCGCCCTTGTCGGCAACCGGTGCCGGGGCTTCGGCCTGCGCTTCGGCAACTGCCGTGGTGGCGACCTCGGCAGCCGCAGCCTGGTCGGGCTCGGCTACCGGTTCGGCGGCAGGCGCCAGCGTGGCCTCGGTCGCGACGGCCGCGTCTTCGGCCGCTGCCTCGTCGGTTTGCGCCTGGATCGGTCCGGCAACAGCAAGCAGGACGCCCAGCAGCAAGGCGAGCGGCGAGGCGAGTCTCATGGTCTTGGTACGGAAGAGTTTCATCGTGGTTTCCTCGCTGGCTCAGATGGCGTCATCGTCGATTTCACCGGTGCGAATGCGGATGACCGCCTCGACCGGAGTGACAAAGATCTTGCCGTCGCCGACCTTGTCGGTTCGGGCGCTGCCCTGGATGGCCTCCAGTGCGGCTTCGAGCAGGGCGTCCGAAACGACCGCCTCGATTTTCAGCTTGGGAAGAAAGTCGACGACGTATTCGGCGCCCCGATACAATTCGGTGTGACCCTTCTGGCGGCCGTATCCCTTTACTTCGGTGACGGTGAGTCCATTGACCCCCGCAGCCGCCAGCGCTTCGCGCACCTCATCGAGCTTGAAGGTGCGGATGATCGCCGTGATCAGTTTCATGTTGATCTCTCCTCGTGGTCGCAGTGATAAAGCCTGGGGCTGTCCGCTCTGGCCGAGGGTTTCCCGGCAAGCCCGGAACGGCTGCTTGCGATGATGCACTGCGCAATTCCTGTGCCAAATCTCAAGGCATTGAATTGTCGAGATTAATTGGCAATGACAGACGCCATGGCCAATGTGCCGCCGAGCTGAACACAGGATTACTGCATCACAGTGGTGCATCAATGTCTGCAATATGCACCATTGTTGGCGATAGACTTGCGCATCCAAACGTCTCGGTGCCATGGCCCGCCATGCCGGTCACGGGGCCCTGCGGGTGCGGTCCCGGCTCGGGTACCACGATCCGAGGTAAGGATCGGGGGCCGCCGCTGCACGCCGGCACCCCCACACAGACTTCGCCTCAAGTAGTATCCTTATCCCTATGAATGAGTTGATTTTTGTATGCATGGGGAACATATGCAGGTCGCCGCTGGCGGAGGTGCTCGCGCGTGACAGTCTGGCCCGGCACGGGCTGGCCGGGGTGCTCAAGGTCAGTTCGCGCGGTACCCATGCCTATCATGTCGATCATCCGGCCGATCCGCGGTCGGTGGATGTGGCCGCTCGCCATGGGCTGGATCTGGCCAGTCATCGAGCCCGTCTGGTGATGCCCAGCGACTTCAATGGTGGCGATCTGCTGCTGGTGATGGATCGACGCAATCTCCAGGACGTGCGCGCCAAGGCGCCGCCGCAGGCGGTCGGCAGGATCAAGCTGCTGATGGACTTCGCCGGCAAGCCTGGAACCGAAGTGCCCGATCCGTACCAGGGCCATCAGCGCGATTTCGAGCTGGTCTACGCCATGCTTGAGCAGGGCATCGAGGGGCTGACCAAACATCTCCTGCGCCTGCATAATGCGGGCGTGCTGAGCATGGAGTAGGCAATGACGGCGAGAGAGCTGGCCCCGGAGCTACCGGCCGCGCTGCCCTGGGTGAATGTCCCGCATGCGCCTTCGCTGAGCGACTTGCGCGGGCGCGTCGTGCTGCTGCATTTCTGGAATGCCTCCAATATCCACTGCCAGCATCTTTCCAGCGACTTGCGCCTGCTCGAAAACAAGTACAGCGATGGCCTGTCGGTGCTCGGTGTCCACACCCCGCACTTCGATGCCGAGCGCCAGTCCAACATCGTGCTGCAGGCTGTGAATCGCAACTATCTGCGGCATCCGGTCGCCAATGATTTCAACTTCGATGTCTGGCGCCAGTATGGTGTGACTTCATGGCCGACCGTTGCCGTGATCGATACTGAAGGCGGATTCGCCGGCCTGATCACGGGCGAGGGTCGTCGCGAAGAGATCGATGCCCTGGTCGGGCAGATGCTCGATGATGCGTCGTTCAACAACAGCCGCAACTTCGAGCAGAGCAAGCCGGTCTCGCGGCCCGAGCCGCGGATGCCTCTGCGTTTTCCCGGCAAGCTGCTGGTCACCGAGGCACAGCTGTTCGTCGCCGACAGCGGCCACAACCGAATTCTGGAGTGCACGCACGAAGGCCAGGTAAGGCGCCAGATCGGAACCGGCAATGCCGGCTACCTCGATGGCCGCTTCGATGAGGCGGCCTTGAACGATCCGCAGGGCATGTGCATCAGCAAGGACATGCTCTACATCGCCGATCGCGGCAATCACTGCGTGCGCCGGATGCGGCTGATTTCGGGCGAGGTGGAGACCCTGGCTGGTGACGGCACGCAGGGCTTTCCCAGTTTCCAGGAGTACGAGAGCCCGGCCGGGCTGGCACTCAATTCGCCCTGGGACCTGGCGCTTGGCAATGAGAAATTGCATATCGCAATGACCGGTCAGAACCAGATCTGGCAATACGATCTGGTGCGCAATCGCCTGCTGGCGTTTTGCGGCTCCGGCAGCCACGGCCGCGATGATGGCGATCCGACGCGCGCGACTTTTGCGCGACCGACCGGCCTCAGCTTTGCCGATCAGACCCTGTATGTGGCCGACAGCGATTCTTCATCGATTCGCGCCGTTCGTGCCGATGGTCGCACCACCACCCTGGTCGGATCGGATGTCTATGAGTTCGGCGACGTCGATGGTCTGCCGGCTGCCGCACGGCTGCAGGGCGCGATGGGCGTTTCGGTCGATCCCGGTGGTCAGATCCTGTGGGTGGCCGATACCTACAACAACAAGCTCAAGGCGATCTCGCTGCGCGGTGGCGGTGTCAAGACGATCAATCTGCCATTCAAGTTCCAGCACCCGACCGACGTTGTGGCCTCACCGGGACGAATCTGGATCGCCAATTCCGGCGCCCATGAGATCGTCCGGATCGATACCGGTACCGGACAGGCCAAGCGACTGCCAATCGGGGAGTAGTTCGTGCCAGAGGCAGCGCCCGAATTCGACGGCAGGGCTTTTGCGCGCGCATTGACCACGGCGCCCGGTGTCTACCGGATGCTGGGCGAAGGCGGCAGCCTGCTCTATGTCGGCAAAGCGAAGAATCTGCGCAAGCGGGTCGGCAGCTATTTTGCGCGCCCGCAACTTGAGCCCCGGATCGCGCTGATGCTGTCCCAGGTGCAGGCGATGGAGGTGATCGCGACACGCACCGAAGCCGAGGCGCTGATCCTCGAGAACGAGCTGATCAAGTCGCTCAAACCCTATTTCAATGTGCTGCTGCGCGATGGCAAGGGCTATCCCTACCTGCATCTGGACGACAGCGATGCGTTTCCACGCATCCGTTTTCACCGCGGCTCGCGCGAGGGCCGTGGACGTTACTTCGGACCGTTTCCCAGTGTGCTGGCAGTACGCGAGAATCTTGCCCGCATCCACAAGCTGTTCCGCCTGCGCCAATGCGAAGACAGCGTTTTTCGCAATCGCTCGCGGCCCTGCCTGCAGTACCAGATCAAGCGTTGCAGTGCGCCCTGTGTCGGGTTGATCGATCGCGACAGTTATGCCGCCGACGTACGCCATGCGGTGATGTTCCTGCAGGGACGATCCGGTGATGTGGTGGCCGAACTGACCCGTCAGATGGAGCAGGCCAGCGCTGAGCTCGAATTCGAGCGCGCTGCGGGCTGGCGTGACGAGATCGGCCGCATCCGCCAATTGCAGGCGCGCCAGTTTGTCTCTGGTGCCGAGGCCGATGCCGACATCCTGGCCTGCGAGATCCAGGATGGCCTCGCCTGCGTGCAGGCCCTGTTCTACCGTGATGGCATGAATCTCGGCAGCCGGCACTGGTTCCTGAAGGCGGCCGGGGTCGGCGCGGCGGGCGTCCTGTCGGCCTTCGTGACCCAGCACTATGCCGAGCTTCCGGTGCCCCGGGTGGTGCTGCTCAGTCACGAACTGGACGACATGGAGCTTTACGCTGAAGCGCTCAGCCAGCGCGCCGGCGCCCGCGTCGAACTGCTGTGTCCGCAGCGCGGCGATCGGGTGCGGCTGGTCGAGCAGGCCGCGCGCAATGCCCGACTGGTGCTGTCGAGCCAGTTGCGCGGCGAGGCCAGTCAGCGTCAGCGCTGGCTGGCGATGAGCGAACTGCTCGAACTCGATGAGCCGGCGCAGCGCGTCGAGTGTTTCGATATCAGCCATACGATGGGCGAGGGCACCGTGGCATCCTGCGTGGTCGCCGGGCCCGAGGGGCCGATCAGATCCCTGTACCGGCGCTTCAACATCCGCGATATCAAGGCGGGTGATGACTACGCCGCCATGGGTCAGGTGATCGAGCGGCGTTTCCGCCGTCTGCAGGCCGAGCAGAGCGATCTTCCGGATGTGCTGCTGATCGACGGCGGTGCCGGTCAGGTTGCCCGGGCGATGGAAGCGCTCGGTGAACTCGGCGTACAGGGAGTCGCCGTGTTCGGCGTTTCCAAGGGCGCCGATCGGCGTGCCGGGTGGGAGGAGCTTGTGTTTGCCGATTCGGGCCGCATTGTCCGACCGGGCGCTGACAGCGCCGGCCTGCTTGCGATCCAGGCGATTCGCGACGAGGCCCACCGTTTTGCGATATCGGGTCACCGTGCCAAGCGCGAGAAGAAGCGGCAGGTCAGTACACTGGAGGAAATCACGGGCGTCGGCGCACGCCGGCGGGCCGCCCTGCTGCGGCACTTTGGTGGACTGTCCGGGGTGCGCGGCGCTGGCATCGAGGAACTCTGCAACGTAGAAGGCATCAATCGTTCGCTCGCCGAGCGGATTTATGCCAGTCTCCACGAATAGCGACGGGTATTGAATGAAGCTGACGGTCCCCAACATTCTGACCCTGTTCCGGATCGCCCTGATCCCGATCCTGGTCATCACATTCTTTCTGCCCTTCAAGGGCGCCAACCTGGTGGCCGCGGTGATGTTCGCGATTGGCGCGATCACCGACTGGCTCGACGGCTGGATTGCGCGGCGTTTCGGCCAGATGTCGGCGTTTGGCGCCTTCCTCGATCCGGTGGCGGACAAGCTGACCGTGACCGTGACCTTGTTCCTGTTGGTCCAGGCCGATCCCAGCATGTTCATGGCGGTGGTCTGTGCCGTGATTGTCGGTCGGGAGATCACCATCTCGGCACTGCGCGAGTGGATGGCGGTGATCGGCGAACGCAGCAAGGTCAGCGTTGCGACCCTGGGCAAGTTCAAGACCATCCTGCAGATGGTGGCGATCGTCATCCTGCTCTGGCGGCAACCGCTGATGGATGTGCCGAAGAACCACTGGTTGAAAGCCATGCCCTCGCTTTATGAGGTTGGCCAGGGCATGCTCGGCATTGCCGCTGTGCTGACGATCTGGTCGGCGGTGATCTATCTCAAGGCAGCGTGGCCTGCCATCCAGCGGCGCGAGCTCGAATAATTCCAGGATCGCATCCGTCTCCGTCCCCAGGCCGAAAACTTTCAGCAGGCGCGCAGCTCACTCTGGATCGTAATCGAGTATCGGCGACAGCCAGCGTTCCGCCTCGGCAACGGTCCAGCCCTTGCGCCGGGCGTAGTCCAGAACCTGTTCGCGATCGACACGACCGACGACAAAGTACTGGCTCTGCGGATGCGAGAAGTAGTAACCCGACACCGCGGCAGTCGGATACATCGCATAGCTTTCGGTCAGCCGCAGTCCAATCCGTTCGGAAGCCTGCAGGAGATCGAACAGCGTCTGCTTCTCGCTGTGATCGGGGCAGGCCGGATAGCCGGGTGCCGGTCGGATGCCTCGGTAGCGCTCGGCAATCAATGCGGCATTGTCCAGCTGCTCGTCAGCGGCGTATCCCCACAGTTCACGGCGCACTTTCGCGTGCAGTGCCTCGGCCAGCGCCTCGGCGAGGCGGTCGGCAAGTGCCTTCAGCAGGATCGCGTTGTAGTCATCGTAGGCGCCTTCGAAGCGTTCGATGTGCGATTCGATGCCGATGCCGGCGTTGACCGCGAAGGCACCGATCCAGTCCTGCGCGTGCGACGCGGCCGGCGCGATAAAGTCGGCCAGGCAGAAGTCCGGACGTTCCACCGGCTTGTCGGCCTGCTGCCGCAGGAAGTGCAGGGTCGCGATCTGCTGGCCCGAGTCTGGATCACGCACCTGGACGTCTTCGCCCTCGCTGCCTGCAGGCCAGAGTCCGACGATCGCCTTCAACTGCAGCCAGCGCTCGTCGGCGATTTGCTCAAGCATGGTCAGCGCATCACGGTACAACTCGCTTGCCTGGGCGCCTACGACCTCATCGCTGAGAATCTCCGGATAGCGTCCGGCCAGCTCCCAGGTCTGGAAAAAAGGTGTCCAGTCAATGTAGGGCAGCAGGTCCCGGATGCTCCAGTCGTCGAAGACGGTGATGCCGGGCTTGACGGGCTGCGGCGGCAGATAATGCTGCCAGTCGCACTTGAACGAGTGTGCCCGCGCCTTGGCCAGCGACACCAGACGCTTGGCATTGCCCTTGTCGAGATGGCGGACGCGCACCTCGGCGTAGTCGGCGCGCACCGACTCGACAAAGGCAGCGCGGCGATCCGGACTGACCAGATTCTGGGCAACGCCGACGGCACGCGAGGCATCCTTGACCCAGACGGTCGCACCCTTGTAGTAGGGCTCGATCTTCAGCGCGGTATGCGCACGCGAAGTCGTGGCGCCGCCAATCATCAGGGGCTGTTCGAAGCCCTGCCGCTGCATCTCGCGCGCCAGATGATGCATCTCTTCCAGCGAGGGCGTGATCAGTCCGGACAGCCCGATGATGTCGGCCTGCTCGGCGCGGGCACGATCCAGTATCTGCTGCGCCGGCACCATCACGCCGAGATCGACCACTTCAAAATTGTTGCAGCGGAGCACGACACCGACAATGTTCTTGCCGATGTCATGCACATCGCCCTTTACCGTGGCCATGATGATCTTGCCATTGCTCTGATGCACGGTGCCGCTGCGCAGCTTTTCCTCCTCGATGTACGGAAGCAGGTGGGCAACCGCCTTCTTCATCACGCGTGCGGACTTGACCACCTGCGGGAGAAACATCTTGCCGGCACCAAACAGGTCACCGACAACATTCATGCCATCCATCAGTGGACCCTCGATCACGTCGAGCGGTCGCTGTGCGGCCTGACGCGCCTCTTCGGTGTCCGCTTCCACATGGGCATCGTTGCCGTGGACCAGGGCATGCATCAGGCGCTCGCGCACCGGCAGGCCGCGCCATTGCGCTTCGATCACGGGAGCATCGGCGCTGCCGCTGCCCTTGAAACGATCGGCGATCTCGAGCAGTCGCTCGGTGGCATCCGGGCGCCGGTTGAGCACCACGTCTTCGACGCGTTCGCGCAAGTCTGCCGGCAGATCATCGTAGATCGGCATGGCGCCGGCGTTGACGATGCCCATGTCCATGCCGGCACGAATGGCATGGAACAGGAAGACGCTGTGGATGGCCTCGCGCACCGGATTGTTGCCGCGGAACGAGAAGCTGACATTCGACACGCCACCGGAGACATGCGACAGCGGAAAACGTCGTTTCAGCTCGCGGGTGGCCTCGATGAAGGCGACACCATAGTCGTTGTGCTCCTCGATGCCGGTGGCAATCGCAAACACGTTGGGGTCGAAGATGATGTCCTCGGGCGGAAAGCCGATCTCTTCGGTAAGCAACTGGTAGGAGCGCGACAGGATGTCGACCTTGCGCTCGACACTGTCCGCCTGTCCCTGCTCGTCGAACGCCATCACCACGACGGCGGCACCATAACGGCGCACCTTGCGGGCCTGCTCGAGAAATGCGGCCTCGCCCTCCTTCATCGAGATCGAATTGACGATGCCCTTGCTCTGCAGACACTTCAAGCCGGTCTCGATGACACTCCACTTGCTCGAATCCACCATCACCGGCACCCGCGCAATGTCGGGTTCGGCCGCGATCAGATGCAGGTACTGCTTCATTGCGGCCTCGGAATCGAGCAGGCCCTCATCCATATTGATGTCGATGATCTGGGCGCCGTTTTCGACCTGCTGGCGCGCTACCTCGACCGCCTTGTCGAAGCGCGCCTCCTTGATCAGCTTGCGGAACTGCGCCGAGCCAGTGACATTGGTACGTTCGCCGACATTGATGAAGTTCAGCTCCGGCGTGATGACAAAAGGCTCCAGCCCGCTCAGCCGCGACAGCGCCTCGGGCTGTGCGTGCTGGCGCGGCCGATGCACGCTGACCGCCGCGCGGATGGCCGCGATATGCGCCGGTGTGGTGCCGCAGCAGCCGCCGACGATATTGACCAGGCCCGAGGCGGCAAACTCACCGATGACGGCGGCCATGTCTTCCGGCGTCTCGTCATAGCCGCCGAAGGCATTCGGCAGGCCTGCGTTCGGGTGGGCACTCACCGCGCAATCGGCGATCTGCGCGAGCGCATCGATGTGCTCACGGAGATCGCTGGCGCCCAGGGCGCAGTTCAGACCAATCGACAAAGGTCGCGCGTGCCTCAGCGAGTACCAGAACGCCTCGGCGGTCTGCCCCGAAAGCGTGCGCCCGGAGCGATCGGTGATCGTGCCGGAAATCATCACCGGCAGGCGGTGCCCGCGTTGCTCGAACAGCAGATCGATGGCGACCAGCGCCGCCTTGGCGTTGAGGGTGTCGAAGATGGTTTCGACCATCAGGACATCGCTGCCGCCGTCGATCAGGCCGCGCGCAGCCTCGCCGTAGGCCTCGACGAGATCATCGAACTGGATGTTGCGGAATCCGGGGTTGTTGACGTCGGGTGAGATCGACGCGCTGCGCGTGGTTGGTCCGAGGATGCCGGCAACGAATCTCGGCTGCTCCGGCGTCAACGCTTCGGCGGCATCGCATTCCAGGCGAGCCAGGCGCGCCGCTTCCAGATTGAGTTCATGGGCGAGCGCTTCGAGTCCGTAGTCGGCCTGACTGATCGACGTGGAGTTGAAGGTATTGGTCTCGATCAGGTCGGCGCCGGCTTCCAGATACTCACGATGCACCTTGCGGATGATGTCGGGACGGGTCAGCGTCAGCAGATCGTTGTTGCCCTTGTAGTCGCAGCCGCAATCGTGTCCGTGTCCCGGGTGCCTGTTGTCCCCAGCGTCCGCGGGACGGGCGAAGCGGGTGCCACGGAAGCCATCCTCATCGAGTCGGTATTCCTGCAGCATGGTGCCCATGGCGCCGTCGATGATCAGGATGCGCTGGGCCAGCGCCGCTTCCAGACGGGCGACCCGCTCGGGATTCAGATAGGGAAGTGCGGACATGGTGGGGCAGGATTTCCGGATCGGTCGGTGAAGATCAGTGGGGTTTGCGGGCGAGCAGGCTGACCACATCGAAGTGCGGAGTCCGGCGTTCCCGGCAGATCAGCTCCGAGCGCAATACCTGCAGCCCGGCAGACTTGGCGAGCTTGCCCAGTTCGGCGGTGGTGAAGCCGAGATTGCGGTGGTCGAAGGGCTCGACGGCCTTGCTGTGCGCGTGTTTTCCGAGTGTGCTGGCAAGCACCAGACCACCCGGCCGCAACACGCGTGCGGCCTCGGCGAGTACCCCTCGGGGCTGCTCGGTGTAGGTCAGCGCATGCATCAGCAGCACCAGATCGAAGCGGGCGTCCGGGAACGCCAGCGCGTGCATGTCACCGAGCGCAACCGTCACATTGTCGGAGTGGGCGAGGCGCTTCTGGGCGGCCTCGACGACCCGCGCACTGGCGTCGACACAGGTAATCGAGCGTGCCTGCGGTGACAGCAACTCGGCGAGCACGCCATCGCCGGAGGCAACATCCAGCACATCGCCGAGATCGAGCAGGCGGGTCAGTGAGCGGCCCAGGGTTTCCCAGGTGCGCCCGGGGGAATAGTGGCGTTCCATGTCGCCGGCAACCGCATCGGCCCAGTTCTCATCCTGGGCGCGCCGGGCGAGCACGGCGGGCAGGCGATCGCGATCATCCTGCAGCAGCGGATCACTGGTGGCCTGGCGCAGGGATTGCCACAGTCCCAGCAGTGCGGCATCGGCGTCCAGATTGAAGCGGTAGTACGCCGATACGCCGGCGCGGCGATCGCGGACCAGATCGAGTTCCTTCAGACGCGCCAGATGGGTAGACACGCGCGGCTGCGCCAGCTGGGTGATGGCAGCAAGTTCGGCAACAGTGAGTTCCTCGGTCTCCAGCAAGGCCAGCAGGCGGATGCGGGTGCCGTCGGACAGGGTTCGGAACAAATGGGAGGCGCCGGATAGGTCCATGCGTATCGTTATATCGCGATGAAAGGATAGAGCCACACTAGCGGCCCGCAGCGGTGTGGTCAAACCGCGATTGGTTGTGGCGCACAGTTGGCCGGGGCCAAGGTCGATAGGCTGGTCGGCGCGCTGCGTACGCGCCGGTCGCCGACACGCCTGAACCCAGGGTGTGCCGCGCCAGCCCTGCGCCGGAACGACGGTTGCCGTGCAGACGGCGGCCCGTGACAATAAGGTCTGATCGAGGAGTTTGAGCGTGCCCATTCGAGTTCACGGCGTGTCCCTGCAATCCCTATCGAGTAATCCGCCTCCATCTCGGCGCGCGCAGCGGCTGTTTCGGCTCGCTCCGTTGCTGATCCTGTTGCTGGGCCCGGTCGCACACGCCGAGGTCTACAAGTGGACCGACGAGAAGGGGCAGATCCATTTCTCGGACAAGCCACCACCGAGTGGTGACAAGTCGGCGCAGAAGAGCGTTGCGCAGATCAAGCTGGGTTCCGCCGGCCCCAGCTTCAACGTGCGTCGACTCAGTCCCGCGCTGGACGCGGCCGGCGCCAGTCGGATGCCGCTGCGCCTGGCCGCGCTCACTCAGACGATCCTGCAGACAGGGCGCACCGATCTGATTCCGGGCCAGTATTTCACCGGCGCTGGTTGCCGTGAGGCCAATCCGCTGGTGTTGTCGGCGTCCGAGGTCGATTTCGGCAATGGCGCGTTCAATCCCATCGTGCTCGGTGCCTTTGCCGATGCCGGCTGGACTGTCGAAGGCGCCGAGGGCAGTTCGGTCGGAATGGACATCAAGGGCGAGGTCAGCACCCTGCGGGTGGATCGCTGCGCGCCCGGTGACGCCGCCGGCAATGCGACTTCGGGCGCGCGGGCCTATGTGCGGATGCGCTGGGTGCTCAGTGGACCGAGCGGCGAAATTCTCTACCGCGGTGTAACCGAAGGCGCCCACGATGGCTGGACCACCGGTACCGAGCACGGAATTGCCATTCAGCAGGCGCTGGCGATGGCCGCCAACAATCTGCTGGCGGACACCGGTTTTGTCGAAAGGGTCCGCGAGCAGCGACTGTCCGGTTCGGCGGTCTCGGCCAGCGGCGCAGCCAACGAGGCCAGGGTACGCTGGGGCGATGCGAGCGGAATCTTCGCCCAACGCAGCAGCGAGATCCAGGGCGCGGTTCTGATGGTGCAGACCGGACAACGCACGGGCAGTGCCGTGGTGATCGATCTGAACGGCTGGGCCCTGACCAGTGCCCGTCTGGTCGGCAATGAAGCCAATGTGATGGTCATTGCCGGAAAGCTGTCACTGCCGGCTGCCGTGGTCAAGCGCGATGAGTTGAGTGATGTGGCCTTGCTGCGCTTCGTGCGGAACGATTTCAAGTCGATCCTGATTGCGCCACATGCAGTGCTGCCGGGTGATCCCGTGCATGTGATCACCGCGCCCGGCAGTGCCGGTGCCGCCAATACGGTCACCCGCACCGACCTGGTCGAAGAGGAATCGCTGGCAGGCAAACAACGATTCCAGCTGGCAGTGACCGAAAAATACAGCGGCCCCGGCGCGCCGGTGTTCAATCGCTATGGCGAACTTGCCGGGCTGATCAGCATGGATCCGGTGCACGCCGGCAGTGGCGTCGAGGGCCTGCGCATGGTGCCGATCCTGCAAGCCCTGCATGCCGCCGGCGTGGATCTGCGCTGAGGACTGCACGCGCTCTCCACGTTCTCGAGCCAAGGCTCCGCTAAACTGCGGTCTGATACCTGCCTCGCGTCGCGGCCCTGTGGTCGTGCCGGCATGTTTTCCCTTTCCCTGCTGTCGAGGATGACGATGGACTTTGCCTTTACCGAAGAGCAGTTGATGATCCAGGACGTGGCACGACGGATCGCGCGCGAGAAAATCGCGCCGAGCGCCGAGCATTTTGATCGGACCGGAGAATTTCCACTCGACAACATCCGCACCCTGGGTGAAAACGGGTTGATGGGCATCGAGGTACCGCAGGAGTACGGCGGGGCCGGCATGGACCCGATCGCCTATGTGCTCGCCATCATCGAGATTGCCGCCGCCGACTGTGCGCATTCGACGATCATGTCGGTCAACAATTCGCTGTTCTGCAATGGCATCCTGAAGAACGGTACCGAGGCGCAGAAGCAGAAGTACGTGCGCGCCATCGCCGAGGGCAAGGAGATCGGTGCCTATGCGCTGACCGAGCCGCAGTCTGGCTCGGATGCTTCGGCGATGCGCTGTCGTGCGGTCAAGCAGCCCAACGGCAGCTGGATCGTCAATGGCAAGAAAAGCTGGATCACGTCGGGCCCGGTTGCGAAGTACGTCAATCTGTTCGCGATGACCGAGCCCGAAAAGGGCGCCAGGGGCATCAGTGCGTTCCTGGTCGATGCCGACCGGCCCGGATTCATCCGCGGCAAGACCGAGCCCAAGCTCGGCATCCGCGCATCGGCCACCTGCGAGATCGAGTTCCAGGACTACGTCGTCGAACCGGACGAGTTGCTGGGCAAGGAAGGCGAGGGTTTCAAGACCGCCATGGGTGTGCTCGATGCCGGTCGCATCGGCATCGCCTCCCAGGCCGTGGGCCTGGCGCGCGCGGCGTACGAGGCCTCGGTGGCCTACGTGCGCGAACGCAAGAGCTTCGGTCAGCCGATCGGCAGCTTCCAGATGATCCAGGCCAAGATCGCCGATATGAAATGCCGGCTCGATGCGGCGCATCTGCTCACGCTCCGTGCCGCCTGGGCCAAGGCCCAGGCCGAGAAATCCGGCGGTCGCTTCAGCACCGAGGCGTCCGTGGCCAAGCTGACGGCATCCGAGACGGCGATGTACATCACCCATCAGGCGTTGCAGATCCACGGTGGCATGGGCTACTCGAAAGAGATGCCGCTGGAACGCTATTTCCGCGACGCCAAGATCACCGAGATCTACGAAGGCACCAGCGAGATCCAGCGTCTGGTGATCGCCCGCAACGAGACCGGGATCCGTTGAGCCTGTTCACCAGGGCGGTTTTGTCCCCAGAAGGGGATTTCATGGAGCAGGGCTTGCCCCGCTGCGGCGTAGATTTGTGATGTCTGCCCTTTGTAGGGCATCTCTGTGAGATGCCATCTCAACGTCGCAGCGCCCTCATGACGGCATCTCGCAGAGATGCCCTGCAGGGTTGAATATCGGCAGCGGGCAAGCCCCGCCGCATGCGGAAAATTGCGAAGGATGCATTTTGTAGGGCATCTCTGTGAGATGCCATCTCAAAACCGCAGCGCCCTCATGACGGCATCTCGCAGAGATGGCCTACAGGGTTGAATATCGGCAGCGGGCAAGCCCCGCCGCATGCGGAAAATTGCGAAGGATGCATTTTGTAGGGCATCTCTGTGAGATGCCATGTTGATGGCGTCGCGGTGTTGGAATGGCATCTCACAGAGATGCCCTACACGAGCAAAGACGGGCAGCAGGGCAAGCCCCGTTCGATAACGGCCCCGCGGGGGACAGAAGCGATCAGCTCGCCGGCTTGTCCCGGCGCAGTTTGCGGACAATCGCGTTCAAGGCCCGATCGACCAGGCCGCTCTCTTCGAGCACCTGCAAGGTGCCGCCGCGGATCGCGTTGACGAGTTCTTCGCCGGAATACTCGCCCGATTTCACGCCATTGCGGTTGACAAACAGATACTGCGAGCGGACGGTGCTCACCCAGAGCAGCTTGGCGCGGTCACGACTGCCATCATCGCGGATGAATTCCAGCCAGACTCCGGGCTTGAGGCCCATGACGGTGGCAACCACGTTGTCGCCCGGTTTGGCATCGGGCAGCTTGGGTTCGGCGACCTTGGCTACGGTTTCCGGGTTGTAGACGACTTCGTCCTTGCCGCTGCCAAAGCGCACTTCCAGGCTGTCGAAGAATTCCTCTTCGTGCCTGGCGTAGGCTTCAGCGCTGGCGGGCGCTGCCTCAGCGCCAGCTGGCGCTGGCGTCGTTGCCGGGATTGCCTTCGCGGGGCGTGGCGCGCTCGCCGCAGCGGGCACAATGATGCCCGGTCTGACGGCGGCAGTTGCGGCTGGGCGAGGAGTCGCGGCAGCGCTGCTCGGAACCAGTGCCTGCTGATGTTGCGCGGTAAGCAGCTCGGAAATCCCTGACCAGAGTTCGTCAACGTCATCGCCATGAATTCCCACCGCGGTCAGTCCGCGCTTGAGAATCTGCTCGACCTCGGTCATCGCACTGGTGCCCTCGGGATCCTGGGCCAGCCGCTCAGGCGCATCCGCCAGTACCTCGACCACGCGCAGGGCATCGCGCCACTGCGGCGACTCGCCGCCGTTGCGCAGATGGGTCATCACCAGATAGTTGGCCCAGCGCTTGGTCAGCATGTCGCGCAGGCGCGGCGGCAATTGCTTGCCTTCCACCCGGCGCAGCAGCTCGCGCGCGGATTCCTGCTGCGCCTGTTCGAGACGCTCCTTGCCGCGGGCGGCTTCGGTGGTGCGCTTCTCGGTGATTTCGGCGCGTTTGCGCTGGTTGCTGATGGCCTCGGACAGCTGTTGGCGGGCCTTGTCGAAGACGCTGATGTCCTGATCGAAACTTCCGATCACGGTGCGCACCAGCCCCTCGATCGCCTGATAGAAACTGCGGTCCTTGTCGGTTTCCTCGCTCCAGCCGACGGCCGCCGCGGCGAGGTCGTCGAGCAGCGCCCGTGCCGGGTGATCCTTGCGGGCGACGAAGGTCGGATCGAGCAAGGCAACCTTGAGGTAGGGAATCTGCAGACGGCTGAGCATCGACTGCAATTCGCCGGGCAGGTTGCGGTCCTGGATGGCGTAGTCGAACAGCATCCCGACCAGATCGAGCGCCGTTTCATCGTTGCTGCGGAAGCGGCTGTTGGCGCCACCGGTCAAGCCGCGCGCACGCGCCAGCAGGTCGGCTTTGGCCTGATTGGCGCTGATGACCGAGCCGCTGTTGATGCCGATCTGTTCGGCCTGCAGCATGCTCAGGGCGTTCATCAGCGCCTGACCGTCAATGGCAGGTCCGCCACCGCCACCGCCGCCAGCATGGCCGGCATGGCCGCCACCGCCACCGCCACCGTGCATTCCCGCGGCCGGATGGCCAGAATGACCCACATCGCCTGCGTAGCCCGAGCCACCGCCACCGCCCAGCAGACGCATCAGCTCGGAAACCACGGGCGCCAGACCTGGATCGATCGCGCCATAGTCGCCGCCACCGCCGTAGTCGCCACCCTGGCTGTAGCCACCGTAGGGTGTCTCGTGGCCGTGCGGAGCAGCCGGCGCTTCGCTGCCAGCGGGCGTCGGTGCGGCGCCTGGCGGGCGCGGTCGCGCGGTCGCCGGCGGGGCATTGCCCCGGGTCACTGCATAGCGCAGCTCGGGCAGGATGCCGCCCTCGGCCAGAATGCGATTGGCGCGGTCGTAGAGCGGCCCAAGCGTGCTGAGCCACTGTCGTTCAAGGTGCTTGAGGCAGATCAGTCGCACATCCACCGGCAGTTCAGTCGGCGTGATGGCATGAACCACCGACGCCGCCAGTTGCTGCGGAGCGGCGGGATTGTTGCTGTCGTCGAGATTCTGCAGTCCAAGCGCATGCGCCATGCGCTGATTGAGTGTGTGCAGGGGACGGGTGAAGGCCGACAGGCAGCGGTCGACCAGGGACACCACGGCCAGATTTTCTTCCAGGGCGTCGTGCTCGATCAGGGACAGTTCCAGCCGTGAATCGCGCGCAAGCCCGGACTCCGGGCGTCGTGCCTGCGGCAGCTTGCCCGCGTACATCTGCTCAAAACTGGTCTGCACACGGGTGCCGAACATGCTGTTGATCGACTGCCGATGCAGGCGCAGCGCGCGCATCGAGTCGAAGTGGGTGTTCTGCTGGGCGCTTGAGCCGGCCTTGTCGGCAAGATTGAACAGGTAATCGTCGGTTGCCTGCAGGGTCGCATCCAGCGAGGCAAACACGGCCTTCAGGAACTCGTCGTCGAAGGCGCGCGCCACGATGGCGGCCCCGCCGTGGCGGGTCACCAGGGTGGGACGCAGGGGGACTACGTCGGATGAGGGCGCGCGCTCTTGCATGATGCCTCTGGAATGGCTCCGTTACAGCGGAGATTCTAGCTTCGGATCACAAGCGGTACGTGAAGTTAATCACAGTTGCGCTACCTGTGGTATCAAAGGGCACTTTAACCGATGACCGGTGCTTTCCAGGCACGACGGACAGGCGCCAGACAGGCATCGGTCAGTTTGCGGGCAATCCCGCGTCCGGTCGTCGCGCGCGCGCTGTCAAGCTGGCCGGTACAACGGCCAAACCGGTATCCTCGCGGGGTTTGATCCTGGTTTTCAGCCCAGCCCCTTCCTGACCGGAATTGCCCCATGAGTGCCGCTTCCTCCGAGACCGCCATTTCCATCGATGCTGTGGCCGAGGCGCTGCGCGCGCGCGTGTCGGCGGCGCGTTTCAAGCAGATCGAAACCCTGCTCCAGCTGTTTTTTGCCCGGGTTCCGGCCGAAGATCTGGCGCTGCGCGCTGCCGCTGACTGGGCCGCCCTGATCCACGGCGTGCTGGATTTCGTCCAGATTCGCAAATCCGACTCGGCCCAGGTCCGGGTGTTCAATCCGGCGGCCGATGAGCATGGTTGGGAAACCAGCCACACGGTGATCGAGATCATCACCGATGACATGCCGTTTCTGGTCGATTCGGTGACCATGGCGATCGCTGCCTGCGACAATATTGTTCATGCGGTGGTACATCCGGTGCTGCATGTCGAGCGCGATGCCGGCGGCCACCTGCTCTCGATCGGCGTCGAAGGCCAGGCATCGGCCCGCGGCAAGCCCGAGTCGCTGATGCATTTCGAGATCGATCGGCGCGCCGAGCCCGAGGAACTGGAGCGCCTGCGCAAGACCGTCAGCGACGCCCTGTTCGATGTGCGCGCTGCCGTCAGGGACTGGCCGGCCATGCGCGAGAAGCTGGAGGCGATCGCGGCCGATCTGCCCTCCCGCGATCTGCCGCTGGATGCCGATGGCAAGGCCGAATTGCAGGCCTTTCTGCGCTGGCTCGGCGACGATCATTTCACCTTGCTCGGCTATCGTTCCTACGAGACCGTCAGCAATGGCAAGGACGAGTTCCTGCGTGCCTTGCCGGGTTCCGGGCTCGGCATCCTGCGTGAGGCCGACACCAAGCCGCGTCCGCTGAAGACCCTGGCGGCGCGCGATGTGCCGCGCGCCGAAGGCGACAAGGTGGTGATCGTGACCAAGACCAATGCGCGCGCCAGCGTGCATCGGCCCGGTTACATGGACTACATCGGCGTCCTCCGCTTCGATGCCGACGGCAAGGCAGTGGGCGAGGAACGCATCCTCGGCCTGTTCACCTCCTCGGCCTATTCGGCGCGACCGTGGACGGTGCCGATGCTGCGGCGCAAGTACGAGCAGCTGATGCTGCGCTCGGGCTTCAAGCAGGGTGGCCACAGTGGCAAGGCCCTGCGCCACATCCTCGAAACCCTGCCGCGCGACGAACTGCTGCAGGCATCCAGCGATGAACTGTTCCAGATCAGCATGGCGGTGCTCGCCCTGCAGGAGCGTCAGCGCACGCGGCTGTTTGTCCGCCGCGACATCTACGGCCGCTTTTTCTCCTGCCTGGTTTATCTGCCGCGCGACCGCTTCAACCAGGATGTCCGTGAACGCATCGAATCGATGATGCGGCGTGCCCTCAGTGGCGAGCGTGTCGACACCACGGTGCACGTCGGCGAAGAGGCGCTGGCACGCCTGCACATGATCATCCGTCCCAAGGCCGGTGAGCGACCGGCGCTGGACGTCGCCGATCTCGAATCGCGAATTGCCCAGCTCGTGCGCAACTGGTACGACGAGCTGCGCGATGCCCTGGTCCAGAAGCATGGCGAAGAGCGCGGACTCAAGCTCGCCAGCCGCTATGGCAAGGCGCTGCCGGCGGGTTACATCGAAGAGTCGAGCACCAGCGTCGCTGCGCAGGATGTCGAGATCGCCGCCGCACTGAAGGGCCCCGAAGACATCCGACTCAGTCTCTACCGTCCGCGCCGCAAGGGCGACAGCTCGCTGCGTTTCAAGCTGTTCCGCTACGGCGCGCCGATTCCCTTGTCGGAAGCCTTGCCGCTGATGGAAAACATGGGCCTGAAGGTGCTTTCCGAGCATCCGTACCAGATGCAGCTGAGCAGCGACAACCGGATCTACATCCAGGATTTCGAAGTGCAGGCCGCCAATGGCGAGCCGATCGACGTCGACCAGGTGCGCGACGCATTCCAGGCTGCATTCGAGCGGGTCTGGCGCAACGATGCCGAGAGCGATGGCTTCAACCGGCTGATTCTCTCGGCCAACCTGGACTGGCGTCAGGTCAGCATGCTGCGCGGCTACTGCAAGTACCTGCTGCAGACCGGTGTGCCGTTCTCGCAGACGTACATGGAAGAGGCGCTGCAGCGTTATCCCCTGCTGGCACGCATGCTGGTCGAACTGTTCGAAGCCAAGTTCGACCCGGCACGCGAGAACAGCAAGTCGGCCGAGGCCGCCCGCAAGCGTCTGGCGCGCGATATCCAGCTGCTGTTGCCGGCCGATCTGGCCCAGGCTTCGCCGCATCCGGCCGAGGCCTTGCTGGCCTTGCGCGCGGAGGACCGCCAGCAGCAGATCGACGCCAGCATCAAGTTCATGAAGGTACTGCTGGATCGCGTCACCAGTCTCGACGAGGACCGCATCCTGCGCAGCTTCATCAGCCTGATTCAGGCGACCCTGCGCACCGGGTATTTCCAGTTGCAGGCCGGACGGCCGCGTGACTACATCAGTTTCAAGTTCGATCCGGCACGGGTGCCCGATCTGCCCAAGCCAAGGCCGTACCGGGAGATTTTTGTCTATGGTCCGCGCGTCGAGGGTGTTCATCTGCGCTTCGGCCCGGTCGCCCGCGGTGGCCTGCGCTGGTCGGATCGCCGTGAGGACTTCCGTACCGAAGTGCTCGGACTGGTCAAGGCGCAGATGGTCAAGAACACCGTCATCGTGCCGGTCGGCGCCAAGGGTGGGTTCTTCGTGAAGCGGCCGCCGGTAGGCGGTGATCGCGACGCCCAACTGGCCGAGGGTGTGGCCTGCTATCGGCTGTTCATCAATGGTCTGCTCGATATCACCGACAATCTGGTCGATGGTCAGGTCGTCCATCCGGATCAGGTCGTGCGTCACGATGGCGATGATCCCTATCTCGTGGTTGCGGCCGACAAGGGCACGGCGACGTTCTCAGATATCGCCAACTCGGTTTCGGCCGAACATGGCTTCTGGATGGGCGATGCCTTCGCTTCCGGCGGCTCGCAGGGCTACGACCACAAGGGCATGGGCATCACCGCCAAGGGTGGCTGGGAATCGGTCAAGCGCCATTTCCGCGCGCTCGGCCGTGATTCGCAGACGCAGGATTTCACCTGTGTCGGCGTCGGCGACATGTCGGGCGATGTGTTCGGCAATGGCATGCTGCTCAGTGAGCATATCCGTCTGGTCGCCGCCTTCGATCACCGGCATATCTTTGTCGACCCGAACCCGGATGCAGCGCGCAGCTTCGTGGAGCGGCAACGCATGTTCGCTCTGCCACGCTCCAGTTGGGACGACTATGATCGCAAGCTGATCAGCAGCGGCGGTGGCGTTTTCCCCCGCAGCGCCAAGACCATCGCGGTCAGCGCCGAGATGCATCATGCGCTGGGTCTGGTCGACAGCGTCGACACCATGACCCCGAATGAACTGATGGCAGCCATTCTGCGCGCGCCCGTCGATCTGCTGTGGAATGGCGGTATCGGAACCTATGTCAAGGCCAGCAGCGAGAGTCACGCCGATTGCGGCGATCGCGCCAACAATGCGATCCGACTGAATGGCCGCGACCTGCGTTGCAAGATCGTCGGCGAGGGCGGCAATCTCGGCATGACCCAGAAGGGGCGCATCGAGGCGGCCCTGCATGGTGTGCTGCTGAACACCGACTTCATCGACAACTCTGCGGGTGTCGACACCTCCGACCACGAGGTCAACATCAAGATCCTGCTCAATGACGCGGTCTCGCGTGGTGAGCTGAGCATCGACGAACGCAATAGCCTGCTGGCCAGCATGACCGAGGAAGTCGGCACCCTGGTGCTGCGCGACAACTATCTGCAGAACCAGGCGATCAGCGTGATGGAGCGCATGAGCGTTTCGCGCCTAGGCGCCAAGCAGCACTTCATCCGCACGCTGGAACAAGCCGGACAACTGGATCGCGCGCTTGAGGATCTGCCCAGCGATGCCGAGTTTGCCGAACGCAAGGCCCGCGGCCAGGGCCTGACCCGTCCGGAACTGTCGATCCTGCTCTCATACTCGAAGATCGTGCTGTTCAACCAGTTGCTGGATTCGGACGTGCCGGAAGATCCGTACATGGCCAAGGAACTGGTGCGCTACTTCCCGCGTCCGCTGCAGGAGCGCTTTGCCGATCATATGCAGCGCCACCGCCTGCAGCGCGAGATCGTGACCACCGCGGTCACCAACTCGATGGTCAACCGGATGGGCGCAACCTTCTCGATGCGCATGCAGGAAGACACCGGCGAATCACCGGCCGAAGTCGCCAAGGCCTATGCGATCGCCCGCGAGGTGATGGATGCGCGCTCGATCTGGGCCGACATCGAGAGCATGGATGGCAGGGTACACGGCGAGGTCCAGATCGATGCCTTGCTGCGAGTCTGGAACCTGATGCGCCACGTCACCCGCTGGCTGCTCAATCTGCCGGGCGCCAAGCTCAGCATCGCCGAGTCGGTGGAACGCTATGGCAGCGGCATCGCCGAACTGCGCGCGCAACTGCCGGCTGCGCTGGCCGAGGGCGATGTTGCCCGCGCGCGTGCCGATGCCGAGAGCTGGGTCAAGGCCGGCTTTTCTCCGGAGCTCGCCGAGCGCCTGAGCATGTTGCCGGCGATGAGTTCTGCCTTCGATATCATCGAGGTCGCGCTCGACGCCAAACTGCCAGTGCTCAAGGTCGCCCAGGTCTATTACGGACTGGGTGAAACCCTGTCGCTGAAGTGGTTGATGGGCAAGATCGAGGAACTGCCCGTCGATGGCCGCTGGCATGCGCTCGCACGCGGTGTTTCGCGCGACGAACTGCTCGCCCAGCAGCGCGCACTGACCGCGCAGATTCTCGCCAAGGCCGGCAAGGGCGATGGCAAGGCGCTGGTCGTCAACTGGATACAGCGCGACGATCCCGCACTCAAGTTCACCCTCGGAATGTTCGCCGATATGCGCAGTCAGGTCAGCATGGATTACCCGACAGTTTCGGTTGCCGTGCGCCGGCTGGCGCAACTGGCGCAGGCGGGGATGCGCGGCTGAGGCCCTGCCTGCAATGAATGCCCGGGATTCCGCCAGCATCGCAGCGCCATCACCATGGCGCCTCTGCGTTGCACCGATGATGGACTGGACCGACCGCCATTGCCGGCACTTCCATCGGTTGCTCAGTCCGCATGCGCGCCTGTATACCGAGATGGTCAATGCCTATGCGATCCGCCATGGTGATCGCGAGCGCCTGCTCGGGTTCGATGCCAGTGAGCATCCGGTCGCGCTGCAACTGGGCGGCAGCGATCCGGCGGCGCTGGCCGAGGCGGCGCGCGTGGGCGAGGACTGGGGCTATGACGAGATCAACCTCAATTGCGGCTGTCCCAGTGATCGCGTGCAGGCGGGCCGTTTTGGCGCCTGTCTGATGCGCGAGCCGGCCCTGGTGGCCGAGTGTGTGGCGGCGATGATCGCCGCAGTTTCGATTCCCGTCACCGTCAAATGCCGCATCGGCGTCGATGATCAGGACGATGACGCCGATCTGGCGCGCTTTGTTTCCGAAGTCCGCTCGGCAGGCTGCAAGGTGTTCATCGTGCACGCGCGCAAGGCCTGGCTGAAGGGCCTGAGCCCCAAGGAGAATCGCGATGTGCCGCCGCTCAACTATCCGCGCGTGCACCGGCTGCGTGCCGATTTTCCTGATCTCACCCTGGTGATGAACGGTGGTCTGGTCACGGTCGCCGATTGCGTGGAGCAGGTGGCCGCGCTCGATGGCGTGATGCTTGGCCGCGCTGCCTATCATGAGCCGTGGATTCTGGCCGAGCTTGAGCGCGCCCTGTTCGATCCCGAGCACGAGCTTCCGGAGCGTGCCGAAGTCGTGCATCGCATGCGTGCCTATACCGAGTCGCGATTGGCTTTGGGCGACTCGCTGAGCCAGGTCACCCGGCATATGCTCGGGCTGTTCCAGGGCCTGCCCGGCGCCCGCAAGTTTCGCCGTGTATTGAGCGAGCAGGGCCATCGTGCGGGCAGTGGCTGGGCGGTGGTTGAACGTGCCCTGGCGGCAATGCAGGAGGTCTCCCTTGCCGCCTGATGCGCCGGCGCCACGCCTGATCCGCGATCCCGCCGAGTGGCGGGCGCTGGTGAATGCGCGCGCCGGCTTGCCGCTGCGCAGCCGCAGCACCGCGCGCGAAGTGTTCCTGGTAGCGCCGGATGGCTTCAGTCTGGCGGCCGAGTCGGCCACCGACAACGTCTACATGGCCAGCGGTGCCGTGGATGCCGATCTGGCGCTGCGCCAGCATGCCACGATGGCCGAACTGATCTCGGCCAGCCTGCCGGTCACGGTGTTTCCGGGTCACGCCGATACCCCGGATGCGGTATTTCCAAACAATGTTTTTGCCAGTGTTCCAGGCAAGCTGATCATCGGCGCGATGCGTCATCCGGTGCGCCAGCGCGAGTCGGCGCGCAGTGATATCCCGGCCTGGTTTGCCCAGCGACACGGCTACGGTATCGAGTCCCTGCAACGCAGCGGAACCCTCGCCGAACTGACCGGCTGCCTGATCATCGATCACACGCGCAATCTCGGCTATTGCGGCATCAGCGAGCGCGTCAATGATGCCGGCATGCAGGCGATGCTCGATGCCTTCGGACTCGATGCCCTGTTTGCTTTCGACCTGGCGCTAACTGAGTACCACACCAATGTCGTGATGTCGGTTCTGGCCGGCCGTGCCCTGGTGATTCATGCCGGATCGTTTGTCGACCCGGCAGTGCCGCCCACCATAGCGGCCGCGTTTGGTGCTGATGTGTTCTGGCTCAGCGACGCCGAGAAAGCGGCCTTCGTCGGCAACTGCATCGCGCTGCGCCACGATGAAGTCTGGATGAGCCAGCGCGCCGCCCAGGCGCTGACCGTCGAGCATCGTGAGCAGTTCCATCGGCTGGGATTTGCGATCCGGTCCTGCGACATCAGCGAAATCGAGAAAGCCGGAGGCAGCCTGCGCTGCTGTGTCGCCGAGGTCTGGTGAAGCGCGCGTGCTGGCGGCTTTGCGACCGCGCCGGTCGCATCGCAATGGCCTGTTTCTTCGAAGGATTGTGGCCGATTCAGAACACTGAATCCGCCTTGAAGTATTGACACGAAAAAATCTGCCGTTATGATGCGCGGCTCACCAAGCGGGAATAGCTCAGTTGGTAGAGCACGACCTTGCCAAGGTCGGGGTCGAGGGTTCGAGTCCCTTTTCCCGCTCCAGTTTCCAGACAAAGCCTCGGTCCCCCGAGGTTTTGTTGTTTAACGTGACAGCGCAGCCGGCTCGCTGCTTCAGCATCGGAGTTCCGCTCAGCGGTGCCGATGCCCGAGCGAAGGCGATTGCCCTGTTGCAGCGGGTCTGAATGCGGTGGAATCGCTTCCGCAGTATTCTGGTCCACGCAGCGGTCCGGATGCATGATCCGGATCGTCGCACAGCCATCCGGCCGGGTGGCAGAGTGGTCATGCAGCGGCCTGCAAAGCCGCGTACGTCGGTTCGATTCCGGTCCCGGCCTCCAAAAACAACAAGCCCCGCTCTGCGGGGTTTGTCGTTTCTGGACGCGCGCCACACGCCGCGATCCGGTCCACGTGGACAACCAGGTGCACGCGCAGATCGCCTGCGACCTGTCATTGACCCCGCGATCCCGCCACAATCCGCACCCATACCCATCCGCCCGGATGGCGAAACAGGTAGACGCAAGGGACTTAAAATCCCTCGGCCAAAAGCCGTGCCGGTTCGATTCCGGCTCCGGGCACCACGGCGTGAGACATTTCGACTTGCCTTCCGCTGATGTCGTTGGCAGCGTTGCTACGCACAGGCACAGATCACAGTCGCATGATCAGGCGGAATGTGTGGTTGGGCAGTCGTTCGAAGCCCAGGTTTGCGTAGAACGACGCAGCGCGCTCATCCTTCGCATCCACAACCATCATGTGACCGGCGATTTCGGATCGGGAGGCGCGCATCACGGCATCTGCAACCAGTGCGATGCCCAGGCGCTTGCCCTGATGCGAGGTGGCTACAGCCAGGCGGCCGAGCAGCACGGCTGGAACGACGGGATAGCGGGGGAGTTTATGGGCCCATTCTGCGGACAGTCGATCGAGGGCGAGCGATGTGGCGGCAAGGGTATAGAAGCCGGCGACTTCGCCGTCATCATCGTTGACGGCAACGAAGCAGAACGCAATGCGACGACGGGTGTCCTGCGTTGTTTGCTCGCGGAAATAGCGGTCAAGCTCAGCGGAGCCACAGGAAAATTTCTTGCGATCATGTTTCGCGAGAGGCTCGATTCGATAGCCGCTCATCGGCTATCGCGGATCAACTCTTTGTGCGCTGCGTAGGCACGCGCGAGCGCCTCGTTCGGCGCGGCGGGTTGCGAAAGCAGGTCGGCAATGCGTTCCTGATCGGCCAGCGAGAACTGCAGGATCTGGGTTTTTTCGATGGTACGTTCCGCCGCCTCGCGGGCAGCCGCGACGATAAAATCGCTGACACTGCGGCCTTCGATTTCAGCGGCCCGCTTGACGGCGCTGAGCACGTCCGGGGCGATGCGTGCGCCGATACGGGCGCCGCGCATGGGTGTGGTTGTCGTGGTTGTCATGTGACCTCTCGGCCATAATGTACGTCAATTTGGTGTACACGGCAAGTCTGGTCCTGGGGCCTGGCGAGGCGGGTGATCGCTGAAACTGGGAATTGCCAAAGGATTTCTGTCGCGGACAATCCCGCTGCAGCCGTTGGCATCGTGAACCAACCGATGCGAATCTCCATTGCGTGGAAGGATATCGGCAGGCGACTTCGCAGCTGAGATGGCATGGCGAGCAAGCGCAACAGAACCCGGCTGTGCCTACGTCAAGGTCCGCCGGCCATCTACTTGGAAAGAGCAGTGATCAGAATTTGCAGCATCGCGTGTATTTTCCTTGCGGCCGCGCTTGCTGCGGACGTTCGCGCCGAGCAGATCGACTACAGCCAAGCGCTGGAAGACATGGTCACCTGTGGCGAGGGTCCCGCGGCCGTTGCCGTGGGGATTGCCATCGAGGATGAGCAGGGGTTTCGGGTGGATCAGGAGAACGAGAATTTCTATCTCCCGGTGTACCCCATGACCGCCTTCGGGTTCGATGTCGCCTACGTGGGTCTCAGTGGCGTGATGTTTCAGTCAGGCCCCAACCTGACCGTGGGTGCTGCGGCAAAGAAGCTCACGCGCAAAGTCTCGCGCGCAAAGGGATGGAAATTCGAGTGCGACGAAGAGGGCTGCACGCACGAGATTTCGGACGAGTACGCGGTGGTCATTGTTCCTCACCCGGATGATCGAATGAAGTCGATCATCATCTGCGCATACCTCGGGCTATGATTGAAGGGCCGGCTGGTCGATTCACTGGTACTCGGTTGCCCGACTTGGGTGGTCTGTCGGCTTGCGATGAGATGCCCGCTCCTGCGAGGTAGAGCGACATGGACTGGAAAGCGCGTATCGAGTCGAATCCAGACATGTGCGGCGGCCGGCCGCGGGTGAAGGGCACGCGCCTCACCGTCGAGTTTCTGCTTGGTTTGAAGGCGGCAGGCTGGACGGACGCGCAGATCCTTGACGGCTATCCGCACTTGCGGGCGGATGATCTGCTTGCGGTGTTCGCTTTTGCCCAGGCGATGATTGAGGCGGATACCCATCCGCCGCTTCCTGATATTGCCTGATGCGCTGGCTGGCCGATAAAAAAATCCCGCGCGCCATCTGCGGTGCGTGGCGGGAGAGCGGGCAACCGAGGCAGCGCCGCGGCGATTGCAGCGGCGTTGGCGCGGCAAGCGCCGGTCGAGGTGGCAACATCGGCGCGTCGGATGGTAGCTAGCCCGGCGTACAATCGTAAGGTTGACAATGCCATCCTGAAGGTTGACAATGTTTCCACCTTAGGTTGACAAATGCGAGTTGCCCCATGGTCAAGGTACGCGCGGCAGGCGAGTCCGTCCGCAGGTTCATCATAGAAAATCTTGAGGCGCACCCAACGGACATCGTGAAGGTAGCTGCCGAGCGATTTGGCTGCACACGGCAGGCGGTGCATAAGCACCTAAGGCGCCTCGTCGTGGATGGGTCGGTAAACGAAGAGGGGACGACGCGAAATAAAGTTTTCAAGCTTGCGCCCTTGGAAGTGCATGAATTTGTTTATCGTCTCGCCGATGGGGTGGCTGAGGACGTGGTTTGGCGAACCGATGTTGCGCCAGCTCTAGGAAAGCTTCCTGATAATGTCCGCGAGATTTGGCAGTACGGCTTTACCGAGATGCTAAACAATGTCATTGATCATTCTGCAGCAACTCGGGTTCAAGTAGAAATAACTAAAACCGCGGCGTCCACGACAGTCATGGTTTACGATGATGGCGTCGGTATCTTCAGAAAGATTCAGCTGGCCGCCGGGCTACTTGACGAGAGGCATGCGGTTCTCGAGCTTGCAAAGGGAAAATTCACCACTGACCCAGCAAACCACTCTGGCGAGGGGATTTTCTTTTCATCGAGAATGTTTGACGAGTTCGTAATATCTTCTGGGGGTGTATTTTTCTCTCACACGTATGATGACAATCAAGACTGGGTTTTGGAATCGAGTCGTGAAATTAGCGGAACGCTAGTTGAAATGGTGTTGCACAACCACACTTCACGCACTGCTAAATCGATATTTGACAAGTTCGTCTCGGATGACGACTACGGCTTCACTAAGACGGTGGTCCCGGTACGCCTTCTCCAGTATGGAGACGAAAACCTGGTTTCGAGATCGCAGGCGAAGCGGCTACTGGCGCGATTCGACCGCTTCAAGACTGTTGTTCTGGACTTCGACAATGTCGCATCGATCGGGCAGGCATTTGCCGATGAGGTGTTTAGGGTATTCGTTGCAAAGAACCCCGGTGTGTCGATCGTTGCGATCAAGACCTCTCCAGAAGTCCGGCAGATGATCAGTCGCGCGACGGTATTGCTATCGCAGACTGAAGCAGACGCCAAGGTCGACAAGGTCTAGTGACTCTGAGGCGGCCTGAGACTGTTTGGCCGGGTGGGACCTTCCGTAAGCGCCCAGCCAACCCACCTTCCGTCATCCGCCGCGCTGGATCAGTCTCCTCGGTTTCACCGAGGAGATGCGCATGTCGAGATTGGCGAAGCAGGAACTATGGCGCAAGCGGGTTTTGGCTTTTGAGCGGAGCGGGCT
>JALHNO010000031.1 GCA_022843465.1 Pseudomonadota bacterium
ATCGCAGCAGCGCACCGAGTTCTTCCACCTCAATGGCACCCTGGTCGCAGAACGCACGCGTCCCCTCACCACCGAGACCGCCGCAGTCAGCTACCTGCACAGCGACCACCGCGGCACACCCACCGTGAAGACCGACAGCGGCAGCAATGTCCACTACCGCAGCCGCCTGATGCCCTATGGCGCGCCCTACGACGGCATATACCGCGAAGGCCCCGGCTTCACCAAACACGCCACCGACGACATCGTGCAGCTGAGCTACATGCAGCAACGCTACTACGACCGCGACACCACCACATTCGCCCGGTCGGCACAAGATTGATCGCCAGGGCGGCCTGGTCGAGAATGCTTGCCAGCCGCCCTGCGCGTAGACGCGCTGCGTGCGCCCTTCCCTCATTCGCCTGATTCCCCCAGGAGCGCCCCGCTTCATGCAGTCCATTGCGCAACGCATCGCCGAAGAAATCTCCGCCCAGCAGACCCAGGTCGCGGCCGCCATCGGCCTGCTTGATGAAGGCGCCACCGTGCCCTTCATCGCCCGCTACCGAAAAGAGATCACCGGTGGGCTCGACGATATCCAGCTGCGTACGCTGGAAGAGCGCCTGAGCTATCTGCGCGAACTGGAAGATCGTCGCGCGGCGATCCTCAGCAGCATCGAAGAGCAGGGCAAGCTCAGCGATGCGCTGCGCGGCGACATCCTGGCGGCGGACACCAAGTCGCGGCTTGAGGATCTGTATCTGCCCTACAAACCCAAGCGCCGCACCAAGGCGCAGATTGCGCGTGAGGCCGGACTCGAGCCGCTGGCCGACGCCCTCGCGGCTGATCCGAGTCTGGATCCTGCCGTGGTCGCGCTGAACTACGTCGACGCCGACAAGGGCATCGCCGATGGCAAGAGCGCCCTTGATGGCGCGCGTCAGATCCTGATGGAGCGCCACTCGGAGAATCCGGCCCTGGTCGGCGAGCTGCGCGAATGGTTATGGGACAGCGGCCTGATCCGCGCGCGCCTGGTTGCCGGCAAGGAGAACGAAGGCGCCAAGTACCGCGACTACTTCGATCACTTCGAGACCATCTGCGCGATTCCCTCGCATCGCATGCTGGCGCTGATGCGGGCACGCAACGAAGGCGTGCTTGATCTTGAGTTGATCCCGCGTACCGGCAGCGTCAACACCCGCGCCGCTGCCAGTGAAGTGCCGATGGATGAAATCGCCGCCGCCGGACATGCGCTGGCCGAGGGCAAGGTGGCGGCGGCGGCCAAGGTCAGCGACCGCGGGCGCGCAGCGGATGCCTGGTTGCTGGAAACCTGCCGACTGACCTGGCGCGTCAAGCTGCATCTGCATCTGACCCTGGACCTGTTCGGCCGTGCCCGTGAGCGCTCAGAGGACGAAGCCATCCGCGTGTTCGGCGACAATCTGAAGGATCTGTTGCTGGCGGCGCCAGCCGGACCCAAGGTGGTACTGGGACTCGATCCCGGCCTGCGCACCGGCGTCAAGATCGCCGCGGTCGATGCCACCGGCAAGGTGCTGACGACGGGCACGATCTTTCCGCATGCGCCGATGAACCGCTGGGACGAGGCGCTCAATCAGCTGGCCGTCGGCTGCAAGCAGCTCGGTGTGCAGCTGATCGCGATCGGCAATGGCACCGGTGGCCGCGAGACCGAGAAGCTGGTCGCCGAGCTGATGCGCAAGCACCCGGAGCTGAAACTCGCCAAGGTCGTGGTCAGTGAGGCCGGGGCCTCGGTGTATTCGGCATCCGAATTGGCATCGAAGGAATTTCCCGATATGGATGTCAGCCTGCGCGGCGCGGTGTCGATCGCGCGCCGTCTGCAGGACCCACTCGCCGAACTGGTCAAGATCGATCCCAAGGCGATCGGCGTCGGCCAGTATCAGCACGACGTCAACCAGGTGAAGCTGGCGCGTACGCTGGATGCCCGCGTCGAGGACTGCGTCAACGGCGTCGGCGTCGATCTGAATACCGCGTCCAGCGCCCTGCTCGCGCGTGTCGCCGGGCTTTCCGCCGCAGTGGCGGAGAATGTCGTCAAGTTCCGTGACAGCAATGGCGCCTTCAAATCGCGCAAGCAGTTGCTGAAGGTGCCGCGGCTCGGCGACAAGGCATTCGAGCAGGCCGCTGGCTTCATGCGTATCCGCGGCGGTGAGCATCCGCTGGATGCCTCTTCGGTGCATCCCGAAGCCTATCCGGTGGTCGAGCGCATCGTGGCGCACAGCGGCCGTGATATCCACAGCCTGATCGGCGACGCCGCCTTCATCCGCAAGCTCAATCCGAAGGACTACACCGACGAGAAGTTCGGTCTGCCGACCGTGCAGGACATCCTGCGCGAGCTGGAAAAACCGGGCCGCGATCCGCGACCGGAATTCGTCACGCCGAGTTTTGCCGATGGCGTGGAAGAGCTGAAGGATCTGCGCCCCGGCATGGTGCTGGAAGGCCGGGTGACCAATGTCGCTGCCTTTGGTGCCTTCGTCGATATCGGCGTGCACCAGGATGGTCTGGTCCATGTATCGGCGCTGTCGAATCGTTTCGTCAAGGACCCGCGCGAAGTCGTCAAGGCCGGCGATATCGTCAAGGTCAAGGTGATTGATGTCGATCTGGTGCGCAAGCGCGCCGCCCTGACCATGCGTCTGGATGATCCGATCGGCGAAGCCCGCGCCGAGCGCGAGACCGCGCCGGGACGCCGCGATGAACGCGCCGTCAGTCAGCGCCGCGAATTTGCGCCCAAGCCCGCGGCCGGCAAGCAGGCGGCACCGATCGGCAATGCGCTGGCCGATGCGTTCTCGCGGGCAAAGAAAAACTGAGACCGGTGGCGCGCCCAGCGGCGAGATTCACACCAGCTTGGCCGGATCGCCGGTTTCCAGCTGGTGCAGGATGGCGCTGGCCTGGGTGCGGTTGCGCACGCCGAGTTTCTCGAAGATCGAGGTCAGATGCGCCTTCACGGTACGCTCCTGGATCGACAGCGCATCGGCAATCTGCTTGTTGAGCTGGCCTTCGGCAACCAGCACCAGCACCCGTAGCTGCTGCGGTGTCAGGGTCGCCAGCCGCGCCGCCAGTTCGCGATCGGCGTTCGAACTCTGACCGGCGGCGACCGCGGCGCGCAGATCCTCGGGCACATATTCCTCGCAGTTCAGTACCGCGCGCAGACCGGTCTTGATGGCATTGAGATCGGCGCGCTTGGGAATATAGCCGGCGGCGCCGTAGTTCAGGGCGCGCCGGATCACCGCCGGATCGTCATTGGCCGAGATCAGCGCGACTGCAACGCCGGGATACTCCGCGCGCAGTTCGACCAGGCCCATCAGTCCGCGATTGCCGGGCATATGCAGATCGAGCAGAACCAGATCGATATCGGGCTGATTGGCGAGCTGGGCGCGCGCCGCCATCAGGGTATCGGCCTCGAACAAGATGGCATCGGGCATGATCTCGCGCACCGCCTGCACCAGGGCGAGCCGGAACAGCGGATGGTCATCGGCGATCAGCAGGCGGGTCATGGGCATTCCAGGGCGGGTGTCCGCGCAGCGGGCATCATCCGGGCACGAGCCGGTGACGGCTGCAGCGACACTACTGCACGGTCCAGCCACCGTCGACCACGATGCACTGCCCGGTGATGTTGCGCGCCACGCCCGCCATCAGGAAGGCGGTGATGCCGGCGAGTTCCTCGAAACTGATGAAGACGCCCTTGGGCATCGGCTTGAGCATGATCTCGCTGATCACCTGGGCTTCGGGAATGCCATTGCTGCGGGCCTGGTCGGCGATCTGCTTTTCGACCAGGGGCGTCAGCACATAGGTCGGGCAGATCGTGTTGATCGTGATATCGGTGTCGGCGGTTTCCAGTGCGATCACCTTGCTGAACCCGATCAGGCCATGCTTGGCGGCGACATAGGCACTCTTGTAGCGACTGCCGACCAGGGAATGGATCGAGCCGATATTGATGATGCGACCGAAGCTGCGTGCGCGCATCCCCGGCAGAACGGCACGACTGAGCCGCGCCGTGCCGGTCAGCATCACCTGGATCAGCAGGTCCCAGCGATCGATCGGAAACTCCTCGAGTCGGGCGACATGCTGCAGGCCGGCATTGTTGACCAGCACGTCTATGGGCCGGGAACAGCCCGCCAGCACCGCAGCGACCGAATCGTCCGAGGTGACATCGAGCGCATGCGCCTCGCTGGAGCCGCCGGCATCGCGAATCAGTGCCGACGTCTGTGCTGCCGCGCCGGCATCCAGATCGGTGCAGATGAGGTGGTGGCCCTGAGCCGCCAGCGTTTCGGCAATGCCGCGGCCGATGCCACTGCCGGCTCCGGTAATCAGGACGCTGTGTGTGTTCGACATCGGGCGGACTCCGGGTTCTGATCGCCAAGCTTAGCAATGCCGGCCGCGCCACTGTGTGGTACTTAGGTCCAATGAGCGGGCGCCGCCTGCATGTTAGTGTGGATCCAACGATGGTCGGAATCCTGAAATGTCACAGTTGCGTCTTTGCTTCGGCTTGCTCGTGCTTGGGCTCTGTGCCTGCAGCAGTGGGCCGGCGCCGTTGAAATCCGCCGTGCCCGCCGACGTTGAATCCGCTGAATTGCTGGCCTCGGTGGTAACCGTGCATCGCGACGCTGACGATCTGCTGAGCGCAGGCCTTGGTCTCGAAGGCCTGCGTGCGCTGAGCGCGCCCGCGATCGCCGATCCGGCCGCGCCGACGTCGGCCGAATTGCGCCGTCGCGCGATCTACAGCAACTGGCGCGGCATCGCTGATCTGGCCAGCGGCAAGGGCCTCGGGCCCTGGTCGGAGCAACTGCCGGTGGTGCCCGGGCGCGAATGGTCAGCGCTGGAGATCCTGCCGGGGCGCCAGCAGCCGCATCGCGTCCTGGCGCAGATTCCCGATGACTTCAATCGCACGCAACGCTGTCTGCTGGTGACCGCATCGTCGGGCTCGCGTGGCATCTATGGCGCGATTGCGCTGGCTGGTACCTGGGGTCTGGCGCGCGGTTGCGCCGTCGCCTACACCGACAAGGGCGCCGGCACCGGCTACTTCGATACCGCCAGTGCCAGCGGCGTCGCCCTCGACGGCAGTCGCAGCAGCTCGGCGCCGCTGGAGTTCGCGCTGTCGATTGCCGATCCCGCCGGCCTGCCCGCGCATGCGGTCGCCATCAAGCACGCGCATTCCGGAGAGAATCCCGAGGCCGATTGGGGCCTGCATGTGCTGTCGGCAGCGCGTTATGGCTTGCGTGCACTGGACGAAGCCTTTCCCGATCAGGCGCCGTTTACTGCCGGCAATACCCGCATCATCGCGGTCGGACTTTCCAATGCCGGCGGCGCCGTACTGCGCGCGGCGGAACGCGATGTCGATGGCCTGTTCGATGCCGTGATCGCGATTGCACCGAACATCAGCGCGCCCGATCGCGGCCGCACCCTCTATGACTACAGCAGCGAGGCCGGACTCTATGGCCCCTGCGCGGTAGCGGCGCTGGAGCATCCGGTCAGCCTGCTGCCGGCAGCTGCGCGTGCCGCATTGGCGGCGCAGCGTTGCGCCAGTCTGCAGCGTGCCGGTCTGCTCGAACCCGGTGCGCCCGCGGCGCAGGCGCGCGCCGCGCTCGCGCACCTGCATGCCCAGGGCTGGAGTGATCGTGCGCTGCGCCTGTTCGAGCAGAATCTTGCCTTCGATCTCTGGCGTGCGGTGGTGGCGACGTACGCACAATCGTATGCGCGGGCCGGCGTTGATCAGCCACTCTGCGGCTATTCATTCGCCATGCTCGGTCCGGACGGCAAGCCGCGCGCCAGCACAGCCACTGAGCGCAGTCTGTGGTGGTCCGATGCCAGCGGCATTGCGCCCGGTGCCGGCGTCGGCGTTGTTGATGCCCTGGCCGATCCCGCCGATCCCGGCTTCCATGGCCTGTTCTGCGCGCGCGCCTTGTGGACGGGAGAAGACGTGCTGGCCCAGCGCTTGCGCTCGGGGGTTGCGGCAACGCGCGGCAATGCGCGCCCGCTCAGTCCACGCCTGCACATCATCCACGGACTCGATGACGCCCTGCTGCCGATCGACTTCAGCAGCCGGCCCTATGTCGAGGCGGTGCGCGGCCATGGCATCGCGATTGCGCTGACCGAAGTCGCCGACGCCCAGCATTTCGACGCCTTTCTGGCACTGCCGCCGATGGCGGGATTTCAGCCGCTGTTGCCGCATGCGTTTCGTGCGCTGGATGCGGCACTCGCCGAGCTCTGAGCGGCTGCGGTCGGCTGGGCAGCCGAGTGCGTCGACAGCTCAGGAACTGCAGGACAGTGCCGAGCAGCCGACCCGATGACGCGCCCATTCCGGTCGCCGGGCGGCCAGATCCTCGTGCTCGGGCTGATCCTCGTAGGGCCGCTGCAGCACCTGCAGCAGGCGTTCCAGCACCGAAGTATCGCCCTGTTCGGCGGCATCGATTGCCAGTTGCGCGAGATAGTTGCGCGGCACGTACTTGGGATTGTGTGCGTCCATGCGGGCGCGCCGCGCGGCCTCGTCCAGGCCTCCCGCTGCCAGCCGGCGGCGATAGCGCAGCAGCCAGTCGAGCAGGCGCGCACGCTGTTCCGGCTGCCGGCCTTCGGCGGTGTAAAACGCCGCGTCCAGCGGCTCGAGCAATTGAGCCTCGTCGTCGCTGGATGCTGTCATCGGCACCTGCGCCAGCCGCCGGAAAAATATCGTGTAATCGGTTTCGACTTCGCCGAGCAGGCCCAGCAGATCGCCGAGCAGGCGCTCATCGTCGGCGTCCGCAATCGCCGCGATGCCCAGTTTGCCGGCATAGAAGGCGCGATGCAGGCGGTCGTACTCGACGCGATAGGCATCCAGGCCAGCTTCCAGTGTTTCGCGATCGATCAGCGGCATCAGCGCCCCGGCGAGGCGGGAGAGATTCCACAGCGCGATCTGCGGCTGGCGACCGAACGCATAGCGGTGCTGGCCGGCATCGGTGGTGTTGGGCGTCCAGTCGGGATCGAAGCCCTCGAGCCAGCCGTAGGGACCGTAGTCGATGGTCAGACCGAGCACCGACATATTGTCGGTATTCATCACGCCATGGACGAAGCCGACCCGCATCCAGTGCGCAATCATCAGTGCCGTGCGTCGGCACAGGGTCTCGAACCAGATGCCATGGACCTCGGCGCGCGCAGGCGCAAGTTCCGGATGCTGATCGTTGATCAGGCTGTCGAGCAGCTGGCGCATCAGTTCGTGCTCGCCATGCGCTGCGAGAATCTCGAAGTTGCCGAAACGCAGAAAGCTCGGCGCCACCCGGGTGACGATCGCGCCCGGCTCGGCGCGCGCGTTGCCGTCATAGAGCATGTCACGCACGACTTGATCGCCGGTGCTGACCAGGCTGAGCGCGCGCGTCGTAGGTACGCCGAGATGATGCATGGCTTCGCTGCAGAGAAACTCGCGCAGGGACGAACGCAGCACGGCGCGACCATCGGAACGCCGCGAATACGCGGTCGGCCCGGCGCCCTTGAGTTGCAGTTCGACGCGCTGGCCATCGCGGCCTTCGAGTTCGCCAAGAGTGATGGCACGACCATCACCCAGCTGCCCGGCCCAGCTGCCGAACTGGTGGCCGCCGTAGCGCGCGGCATACGGCTGCATGCCGGCCGCGAGCGCGTTGCCGGCAAGAATCTGCACGGCAGCATCATCGTCAGCACGCGGCCGCTGGATGCCGAGTTCCGCTGCCAGTGGCTCGGACCAGGCGAGCAGACGCGGCGCGCTTACCGGGCTCGGTTGCACCCTGCTGTAGAGCGCATTGCGCACCTCGCGCGAATGCCGTTCCTGATTCGGATCGCCAGGCAGGCTGCGCACGAAGCGATTGTCGAACTGCAGGGTTTCAAGCGCGCGCATGGATCCGGCCAGATGCTCAGAGGGTGTCGGTGCGTCGGCATCAGCGTTAACGCTGATCGCACCGCTTGCTACACAATAGGGGCAACTCCGCTCAATGCAATCTTCGATGTCGACCCGCATCTCCATCCTGATCCGCAGCATGGATCGCCCGACCCTGGAGCGCGCGCTGCAGTCCGTCGCGGCGCAGACCCGGCGTCCCGACGAGATCCTGGTGGTATCGGCCAAGGGTTGCGGTCATCGCCCGCTGCCGAGCGAGCTCAATGCGATACCGCTGCGCCTGATCGAGCCCGGGCAGCCGCTGCAACGCGCCGATGCCGGCAATGCCCTGCTCGCGGCCGCAGAGGGCGACTGGCTGAATTTTCTGGACGATGATGATGAGTTCCTGCCCAATCACCTGCAGACACTTGCCGCCGTGGTTGAACAGGATTCGGCCGGGCTGGCGGTCGTCCACAGTGTCGCCGAAGTGATCGATGCCGAGGGCCGTGTGCGCCAGCATCTGGGTGCGCCGTTCCAGCGTCTGCGCCAGCTCGATTGCGGCTTCATCGCCTCGTTCGGCACTGCCCTGTTTGCGCGCCGACTGCTCGATGAGGGCGTCGCACTGGACGAGCACTTTCCGATCCTCGAAGACATGGACTTCTGGATCCAGTGCGCGGCACGCGGACGAATGCATTTTGTCGATCAGGTGACCTACCGCTATCACGCGGCGGATGGCGAATCCGGCATCGGCCTGGGCAAGCATCGTGATGCCGAGGGCATCGCCGACGCGCTGCGCCGGCTCCGCATCAAGTGGTCGGACCTGGCTGCCGAAATCGATGCCAGCCCAGCGCAGCGGCTGTTGCGCGCCCAGCAGGCATTGCAATCCGGTGAGGATGCGAGCGCACTGCGCCTGCTGCGCGATCTGCTGGCGGAGCTGCCGCAGGATGTGAATGTGCTGAATCTGACCGCTGTCGCCGAATTGCGTATCGGCGCGCTCGATCGCGCCGGCGCCTTGCTGCAGGCGGCGCTGCGGATCGCGCCGGGCCAGCCGGCTATCCGGGCCAATCTGCAACTGGTGCAGCAGAAGTTGCGAGCGCGTGCCGCCGAACACCCTGGCGCAGCAACTCAGTCGCCGCCACCACCATCGCCGGCGCCGTCGGCAAGATCTCCGTGATCGGTGCGGCCGCCACGGCCGCCGCCGGATGAGGCCATGTATTCACCAGCGACCGCGCCGCCAGCGGGGCGACTGGCCGCAGCCCGCGTCGCTGCTTGTGCGGCCACGCGCTTGTGCGCGGCCTGACGTCGCAATTCCTGCACTTCGTGCGCACCCAGCACGCTGATCTGGGACTGTGAGCCGGCCTCGATCCGTGCCTGTGCGAAGGCGAGCACGGCAATGAAGGCAAACACGAACATCAGCAGGAATGAAACGCCCATCAGGACCGGATTGTCGCTGCTGAACGCCACGCCCGCAGCAAGCATGGTGAGGATCAGAAATAGCCAACGCATGGGGGTGCTCCGTCAGTTGCTGTAGGGCGGAAATGGTTCAATGAGCAGGTTCCTCGCCGAGCGCAGCGAGCCGACGTCCGGTAATCGATGCCATCCGCGACAAGCCCTGTTCATGCTGCAGATCGAAGAACGCGCGCTCTTCGTGCTCCATGTCCAGCACGCCGTAGAGGGCGCCCTGATAGACGATCGGTACGGCGAGTTCGGAGAGCCGATGCGCATCATCGAGCACATAGCGCGGATCGAGCCGGCTGTCGTCCACGCGCACCGCGCGCTGGCTGCTGGCCGCCGAGCCGACAATGCCCTGATCGACGCGCAGCGTGATGGCATATTCGAGCGCCTGGCCAAGCTTGATCTTGGGCCCGTAGGCGGCGACCTGGGTCAGGCTGCGGCCATCGGCATTGAGCAGATAGGTCACGCAATCCGGTAGCCGGTAGGCCTGGATCGCGGCATCGGTCAACGCCCATGCGCATTCGCGCGCCGACATGCACTTCTGCAGTCGCTGGTCGAGCATTTCGATTGCGGAGTCGATGGTACTGGGGGTGGCGGCCATTGCTGGCGATTGCTGGGGCAGATGGTGCGGAGCTTAGCCGGATTTGCTGCGTCGCGAACGCGAACGGTTACCCGCTTGTCAGCTACTCGAAGCCGTCGGCGTGCAGCAGCAGCGGCTGGTGCAGATCGCACAAGGCCGGTCGCAGCAGCAGGCTGAATGCGCGCAGCCAGCCGGCATCCGGGCTGGCGTGGTCGCTGATCTCGAGGGTCCAGCTGCCATCGACGAGCGTACCGTCAAATATCGCCAGCGGTTCGAGGCTGCGGAAGCTGCCGCTGAAGGGCTCTGCGCTGGCGGGCTGATCGGCAAAACCAGATGCCGCGGCATCGCTGAACGTGGTCTGGCAGAGATGATTGCCGGCATTGTCGCCGGTACCGACGCGCGGCCTTTGCAGCAGCCGGACCGCGCTCCCACCGGGGGCACGCAGCCGGATCTCGAGGTCGCCGACATAGGTATGCTGCAGGCCGACGCCGGTAGCGAGCAGATCCGCGCTGCACAGCGCGCCGTCGAAGCGCAGGCCGATCTCGGCAGCGCGCTGACCGCCGCTGGCCAGTGTCAGCCCGACCGCGACGCCGAGCGGATCGGCGTCCGGAATCGCCACCGCCGGACCGGCGTAGGCAAATTCGCTGAGCGCACCGGCACTGCCGACAGCAATCGCCAAGCCGCCGAACCGCTGCGGACTGATACCCGGCGAGCCGCCGGCGTAGTGCACCTCAAGTTCCAGCACGATCGCCTTGCCGCAAGGGAAATCCGGCGCCAGGGCAAGCCGGAATGGCAGGGTCGGTGAAACCGCGGCGCCGCTGCCGATATCAGGGTAGCTCGCCGACGCCCGCAGCAGGTTGATGCCAGGGGTGGCACTCGACAGCGTGGCCAGTACCGCCGTTGCGCTGGCCGGACCATCGTTGTGCAGCAGCAGATTCAGATCCAGCGTCTCACCGGGTTCGGGTATGCCATCCAGGTCGCCATCAATCTCGATCAGGCTGGGTGCGCCGCGCCGCAGCCGCGCCACCGGAATGGCGCCCAGCGCCGCCAGTGCGCTGTCGGCCATGGCGATGCCGGCACCGCTGAGGGTGTCGGGCCCAGGATCCTCGATGTCGAGCGCCGAGCTGGTCAGCGCGGCCCGGATGGCGGCACTGTCGGCAGCGGGTGCCGACTGCCGCAGCAGGGTGGCGATCGCGGCCAGATGCGGCGCCGCGGCCGAGGTACCGTAGAACTGCGAGAAGCCTGGCGTTGCCGTTGCCACCCCGTCAGCGGCGGCGAGATCCGGCTTCGCACGCACCACGCCGCCATCGGCCAGCAGGCTGGGCTGGCCGGGATTGAGCAGGCCGCCGGCGGCGTCGAAGTACATCCGCCGCGGTCCTTCGGCGCTGAACGGCTCCACCGGCGTGGCCGGTCCGGCCATGAAGCGGCCACCATTGGCGACATTCACATCGACGGCGGCCGCACTATAGGCGGCGACCGCGGCCGAGTGGCCACGGGTCTGACCCTGGGTGCTGAGGTTGAACCGGCTGCCGAGTCCGCTCAGGTGCAGGAACCGGGGCGCAGCCGCATCCGATTTCCAGATCACGATCCGGTCATTGGGCTGCAGGCTGCCGGTCATCTCATAGGGATCGTCATCGCCGTCCTGCAGGTCGATGCCGGCATCGACCACGTGCAGAAGATCCGGGCTCATCACGAAGACGTCGTAGTCGTTGCCCGAGCCGCCCAGCGGATCGGTCCAGAACAGACTGGCAGCACCGCCGGCATTGAGCACCCGGATCTGGTTGCTGCTGCCCAGGCTGGTGCTGAACTGGTTGACCCTGCCGCCGGGCAAGGCCGGCAGCGTGCCGGCGTCGACAAAATCGCCTTCATAGACACTGGCGGTGCCGTAGCGGGTATTGCCGAAGTTGGTTGCCGCCGCAAAATAGAGCGCGCCATCGGCGCTGACTTCGGCCACCGCCTGGGCGATCGGGCCGTCCTGAAACGGCGACTCATTGAAATAGATCAGATCATCGACCAGGACATCGCAGGCGGCGTTGTAGCGCAGATCGCGGATGTTCTGCGCGAAGCTGGCGACTCCGGTCAGCGCTGCGGCGAATCCAAGCTCGGCGTCGGGCGCCAGGTCGTGAACGATTTCGAGCATCGCCGTACCTTCGCCGGAAAACCCCAGACCGAGACCGGACTGGCCGGGGAGGATGTCGATCGTGGCCGGCAGATCGCCACTCGACTGCACCGTGCCGAGATGATCGATGCTGTCCGAGAGCACACAGATCTTCTGACCGAGGCCGGTCAGTCCGTACTGGCTGCGGGCGCTGTCGACCGCATGCGCACGCAGGCCCTGGGTGATATTGATCGCCTCGGGCTGCCGGGGCGCTGAGCGTCCGCGCGCGGCGGGCATGGCCCGGCGCAGCCAGCGCACCTCCGGTCGCGACGCCAGCGCGGCGATCTGCTGCCAGGGCAGCCAGGCGCGCAGTTCGCCATTGACGGCCGACTGCAGCCAGGCGCCAGGCAGTGCGGCGATTTCAGCTGCGACCGCTGGGGTACCCGTAGCGTCCTTCAGCAGCACATCCACGTGATAGCGGCCGTCGGCATCGGCTTGCAGGACGCGCAGATGACCCAGCTCAACAGCGGCGCCGCGGCCGTGCTGGCGCTGCAGGGCCAGCCTGAGCCCGGAATCGAGCTTGCCGCTGAGCGGATCGCTGGCCTTGTCGGCCAGCAGAGCCCGTACTTCGGACTGGGCCGAGGCGGTCAATGCCGGCGCCGCCTCGACAGACCAGGCCGGCCTGAGGGTCAGGGCCGCGAGCAGGGACAGACACGCGAGCAGTCGGTTGCGCATCGCGTCAGTATCGCCGACTGGCCGGGGCGGCGCGAGCCAGGGTTCAGGCCGGTGGTGCAAAAACCCTACCGTGATGCGCCACGCTCGCGCTCCACGGTGCCAGACTGCACAATAGCCGCCGCGATGAATGCCGATGCTTCTGCCATGAATGCCAAAGCGCCGCGTACCCACAACCGGGGTCGTCCGCTGCGCTATGCCTGGCGTGTGCCCGCGCTCGCCTGGCATCTCGTCATCCATCTGCCGATCACCCTGCTGTTGATCACGCCCCTGGGCGCCGCGGTCCGCCTGCGCAGCGGCGAGCGCCTGGATCATCGTGCCGTGCGCTGGTGGCAGGGCGGCTTGATGCGGGTGTTTGGTTTTCGCCTGGTCCGGGTCGGCACGCCGTCGCCGAGCGCTGCGCTGATGGTGGCCAATCACTGTTCCTGGCTGGACATCACCCTGCTGCACAGTCAGCGCATGATGTGCTTTGTCGCCAAGTCCGAGATTGCGCGCTGGCCACTGATCGGCTGGCTGGCCAGTCGCGCCGGCACCATCTACCACCGCCGTGGCAGCAATGAATCACTCAATGCGGTGGCACAGCAGATGGTGGCGCACCTGCGCCGGGGCGATGCGGTCGGCGTGTTTCCGGAAGGCGGCGCCGCCGGTACCGTCGATCATGTGCGCACCTTCCACGCCCGCATATTCCAGACCTGCTACGACGCCGAGGTTGTCGCCCAGCCGGTGGCACTGCGCTATGTCGATGGCAATCAGCCGGCGCGGACGGTGGCCTTCCGCGAGGGCGAGAGCTTCTTCCAGAATTTTCTGCGCCTGCTCGGCGAGCCCGGCTGCACCGCGGAAGTCCACTTTCTGGAGCCGGTGAGCGTGCACAGCGCAGGTCGCCGACGGATGGCCGAGGCGGCACGCCAGCGCATCATCGCGGCACTGGATTTTGGCCAGAGCGTTTCCCCGCCCGCTGGCCCGATCAATGAGCCGGCCAGCGATGAACTCGATCCGATCGCTCTCGACGCCGATGCAGGCCGCTGACTTCCAGCCACGCGGTCTGCTGCGCAATCCGCATGTGCAATCGGTGCTGGCCTCCAGCGGCCTGCGTCGGATGGCCTTCAAGGAGCGCGCACGCATGTTGGCCGAGCGCTCCCGCGAGACCCTGTTCGAGGTCGCGCCGGATGCGCGCCTGCAGGGTTTCCACGCCCTGCCCGCGGGCGAGCCGCTCGGTCTGGTGGTGCTCCTGCATGGCTGGGAAGGCAGTGTCAGCAGCAGCTATCTGCTCAGCCTGGGCGCGCGTCTGCTGCAGGCGGGCTATGCGGTGTTCCGGCTGAATTTCCGCGACCACGGCGACACCCACCATCTCAACGAAGGCATTTTCCACTCCTGCCGCATCGAGGAAGTCGCCACCGCGGTGGCGATGGCGGCCCGGCAGTTTCCGCACCGCCCGCTCTATCTCGGCGGCTATTCGCTGGGCGGCAACTTTGCGCTGCGGGTCGCGCTGCGCAGTGCCGAATACGGCATTCCGCTCGACTATGTGTTTGCCGTCTGTCCGGCAATCCATCCGCCGCATGTACTGCATGCGTTGGAAACCGCGCCGCCGTTCTATCACGCCTACTTCATGCGCAAATGGCGGCACTCGCTGCAGCGCAAGCAGCGCGCCTTTCCCGAACGCTACAACTTCGACTGGGCGCGCCGTGGCGACATGCGGGCAGTGACCCAGGGACTGGTGGAGCGCCATACCGAGTTCGGCACCGTCGAGAACTATCTCAACGGCTACTCGATCGCCGGCGACAAGCTGGCCGGCATCGCCGTACCCGGCGTGATCCTGAGCGCCGCCGATGACCCGGTCTGTCCAGTGGCCGACTTCAATGGCCTGCAGCTGCCCGCGCACATGGAGCTGCAGATCACCCGCTATGGCGGTCACTGCGGCTTCGTCACCGATGCATCGCTGGAGAGCTTTGCCGAGGCTTTTGTCCTGCACCGGCTGGCCTTGCGCCGCAGTGTCTGAAGCGGCGACGACAGACGTTCCGGCCTGCCGCCGGTTTCGAGCGCCACGCTGACGTGGTAAATCTTGCCGATGATCGAAATCATCGTCGCCCTGTTCCTGAAATTCTGGATGTTCCTGTTCGGAACCATCCGTGGCGCGATCTCGGCGGTGCCGTTCCTGCGGCGCCTGCTGCTCAGTGGCCATCTCGAGTCCGAGATGCAGACCAGTGTATTGACCCTGCGCGCCGGCCGCCGCGACCTGCTGCTGAAGGATATTCATGTGCTGGCCCAGCACGGCGCCCGCATCACCGTAGTCGCCACCGGCGAGCAGGTGCTCGCTGCCGGTGAGGCACATGCGTTTGCGCTGCCGGCGGACACGATCGGCTGCATCCTGATGGCCGAGATCATCGATCTGTCCAATGGCCGGCGTACCCACATCCATCGCTGTCTGAAGCCCGGCGATGTCATCGAGCCGGGCGCCAGTACATGAGGCCTGTGATCGCAACCATTGCGCTGGTGCCCCTGCTCGCGGCCTGTGCGGCCACGGCACCCGAGCGCGCGCAGCCGGCTGCGGTCAGCGTGAGCGCGGATTGCCCCTCTGGCGAGACACCGGCACTGCGCTCGGCGCTGTACTTCGGTTCCGATATTCCGGGTGGCGGCACGGTGGATGCAGCCGCCTGGCAGGCTTTTCTGGCAGACGAGGCGAGCCGGCGGTTTCCCGATGGGCTGACCTGGTTCGAGGGCCACGGGCAGTGGCGCGCGGACGCCGGTGCCCTGGTCCACGAAGCCTCGCGCGTGCTGATCCTGCTGCATCCAGCCGACCGGGAGACGCAGCAACGAGTCGATGCGCTCGCCGATGCCTACAGGCAGCGCTTTGCGCAGGAAGCGGTACTGGTCGAGCGCAGCGCGGTCTGCATGCAGTTGCGTTGAGGCTGCATCAGGGCAGCACCAGGGCGGCGCGTTCGGCGAGCGCGGCCTGACGAATGCAGCAACCCTCGACGTGATCGTTGACCATGCCCATCGCCTGCATGAAGGCGTAGACCGTGGTTGGTCCGACAAAACTCCAGCCGCGCCGCTTCAGATCCTTTGAGAGTGCAATCGAGGTTGGTGAACGCGTGATCGCGCGCAGACTGGCGATATCACAGCGCGCCGGTCGCTCCCCGGGGCCGGGTTCATGGCGCCAGAAATAGGCGGCCAAGGAGCCGAACTCCTCGCGCAGGTTCAGCGCCATGCGGGCATTGTTCAAGGTCGACTCGATCTTGCCGCGATGGCGCACGATGCCGGCGTCCTGCAGCAGACGTTCGATGTCGGCCGGGCCAAACGCGATCAGACGTTCGAGTTCGAAGTTGGCAAAGGCGGCGCGGAAATTCTCCCGCTTGCGCAGGATCGTCAGCCAGGAAAGTCCGGACTGGAAGCCCTCCAGGCAGATCTTCTCGAACAGGCGGCGATCATCGAGCACCGGCCGGCCCCATTCGCGATCATGGTAGTCCTGATAATCGGGCAGGCCACCCTGCCAGCTGCAGCGCAGGGCCTGGTCGCTGCCGAGCAGAAGTCCGTCCGGTGGGCTGATGGTCATGGTCCAGCATAGCCGTCAGCAAAGCACCCGAGAAGCCCGATCCGACAAAGCAGACTGCCGCGACCACCGTAACGGTCGCGGCAGTCCAGGTGCATCAGCGTGTCCTCGATTTCAGTTCGGACGCTGTGCGCCGGCGTGGTTCCAGGCGTCACGAACCGCCGACTCCGCCTCGCCCCAGCTCATCAGGAAGTTGGCGGGGTCGGCGATCCACTCGGCGCGGAGTTTGGGCTTGGCGATGTCCCAGCGGGTGTCCGGCAGGCGGCGCCTTGATTCCCAGCCGAAGCGATAGGCGGCGCGGTACTCGGTGTACTCGGTGCCCGCTGCGATATACGGGCAGGAGCGAAAGTGCGCGGCCCAGTAGGCATCCTCGGCGCCCGGATCGACCTCGACCGCGGCTGTTGCGAAGGCCAGTTCATCCACGGAGGCGGCGTAACCCGGCGGCACCGGCAGCCTTACGGTGGGTGCATCCTGGGTCGGCCTGGCGCCCTGGGACGCGAACTCCTGACTCAGCTGCAATTTGTCGATCGTGTTCATGCGGTATCTCCGTTGTGGACAGGCGCCGGGGCGGGAATCAGCGGGGCGCACTCCCATGGGGCAAGCCGCATGCCAGTCGGGCATGTCTGTACAAATGCTTATGGATCAGTGGTATACAGAGTTTCAGCCGGCTGCAATCTGCATGACATCCGGGCCGGCTCTGGCAACTTGCCCGCTGCCGCGATGGCTGATCGTTCAGCTGCGGACAGTCCGCTGGCGCTCCGCGCGCAAGCCGCCGCCGTCTTGCCACGCTGTATCCGGGCCCGCGTCCCCTACCATGCGCAGTCCCAGCCACCGCCGATCCCGGAGTCCCCCATGAGCCTTTCCCTGTATGCCGCATCCGTTCCCGTCTTCCAGCAGATGCTGGGCAGTCTCAAGGACCTGCTCGCCAAGGCCGAGGCGCATGCCACCGAACGCGGCATCGAAGCCGATGCCCTGCTGCGTGCACGCCTGTTCCCGGACATGTTCCCGCTGATCCGACAGGTGCAGATCGCCTGCGACTTCGCCAAGGGTGTCTCGGGCCGTCTGGCCGCCGCCGAATTGCCGAGCCATGACGACAGTGACCAGAGTTTTGCCGACCTGCAGGCCTTGATCGACAAGACGCTTGCCTACATCACCGGCCTGCCGGCGTCCGCGTTCGACGGCGCCGAGACGCGCGAGATCGTATTGCGGCCGGGCACCCCGAAGGAACGCCGGATGGCCGGCCAGGCCTATCTGCTGAGCTATGGGCTGCCGCAGTTCTTCTTCCACGTGACCACCAGCTATGCCCTGCTGCGCCACAACGGCGTCGCGGTCGGCAAGCGTGACTACATGGGCGCCTACTGAGCAGGCCCGCTCTGAACCCGGTTCCTGCCACGGCGTCTGCTGCCGACCTTGCACTGCCGGCCGAGCCGGCAAAGGCAGCGGCCTATGGTGACGGCTGCGCAGAGTTCTACGATGAGCTCTACGGGCCGTTGCCGCGCAGCGTCGCGCACGCTCTGGCGACGCTGGCCAGGGCTGCGGTTTCGACCCGCGCATCGCACGGCAATCTGCAGCCCGAATCCGCGCCAGAGGCGCAACCGCGTGTCCTGGAACTGGGCAGTGGCACCGGCCGCGCCGCATTGGCGCTGCGCGCTGCCGGCATCAACGAGTACGTCGGGGTCGAGAGCTCGCAGCGGATGATCCGGATCATGCGGGCCAAACCCGGTGCTGGTGAGTTCCGCATCGTGCCCGGTGATTTCTCGGAAGCCCCGCTACCCGGCCGGTTCGATCTGATCTTTGCCCTGGTCAGCACCTTCCATCTGCTGCCGACGGCGCAACGCCAACGGCGGGCGTTCGCCCATCTGGCCGGGCATCTGCACGCCGAGGGTGTTCTGTTGCTGGAATGCTACGACGACGCCCAGTGCGGGCAAGGTAGTTTCGAACACCGCTATCTGCTGGAGACCTGTCAGGGTCCGCGCAGCTATCAGGTCAGCGGCTACGCGAGCACGGCAAACGAGCTGGATGCGATGGCTGCAGCGGCCGGCCTGTCGCTGCAGGCGCGCTGGGCTGATTGGCAACGAACGCGCTGGCGCGAAGGCGATGCGCGCCATATTTCGCTTTACCGCCGCGCCCGTTGAGCATCCGGCCGGCCGGAGCCTGCGTTATTCGGCCTGGGCTTGGCCTGACTGTGCCAGCACGAACTCGATCGCCGCGCATACCGCCGCCACCTGCGCGGCATTGCATTGCGCGGGCGTGGCACGAGCACTGTCGGGATAGACCTCGGTGGTGGTCTTGTAGGGCGCCTCGGTGATGCCGGCGCAGAGACCAAGCTGGCGCAGCGGGTAGCGGATCACACCGGGTGCGACCACCGGCGAACCGATGATCTCGCCCTTGTGATCGGCCGGCGCGATGTGGGTCACCATCGCCACCGCCGAGATGATCGCCTGCTGAAACTCGGGCTGCGGATGTTCGCTGTCATCGACCAGATAGAAGCCATCGGGAATCTCGTCGGCCGTGTGGTCCTTGCCATCGCGCGCCGCCAGCGCCGGGCGGAATTCGCTCTCGTCGCTGTCGGTGGTCTCATGCAGATCGACGTGGGCGCATATGCGTTCGCGCAGCGGCGCAATCAGCCGCATCAGGGCGGCGGATTCCTCGGCCGCACTGTCGGCGCGAAACGAACGATTGGGATCGATGGCATCGGCGTTCCAGCGATGGATGCGTTCGTAGGCCCAGGGACTGATGCAGGGCGCGACCAGCAGATTGACGCGTCCTGCGTAGCGTTCGGCCGCAGTCTCGACAAACTGCAGCGCGCCATGCACACCGCTGGTCTCATAGCCATGGACACCGCCAGTGACCAGGACGATCGGCAGCGCCTCATCCCAGTTGCGGCTACGGATCGCAAACAGCGGGTAGCGGTCCGGGGTATAGTCGAGCTGGCCGTACTCGATCACATCGTAGCCAGCGCGCAGCCGCTCGATGACCGTCAGCACATCCGCGGCATAGCTGCGTTGGGGCTTCTGCTGAGACCGCCATTCGGCGCGTTCGCGCTCACCCCAGGGAACTCCAGGAGTGCCGATCGGATAAGGCCTGGCGATGTTCATCTGCTTGCTCGCGCTGCGGCCCGTCCTGGGCCTGAATGCCCATTTTAGCAGCCCCGGCTGGTGGCCCGGTGGCACGCCCGCTACCGGCTGGAGATCACCTATGCTGACACCCCGCGGCGGGAAGCGGAGCACCCCGATGTCTTACGAGTTGCAGGTCGAGCAGATCAGTGGCGAGCGTGTTGCGATCGTGTTGCAGGGTTGGTTGGAGGACGGTGATGTCGAATCACTCACCGCAGCCGTCCTCGACATCTGTGCGCGCAGCGCATGCCGCGAGCTGTACTACGATATCCGCGGCTTTGTCGGCCGACCCAATCTTGAGACCAGCTTTCGCACCGCCAGTGGTCTGCCGCACTGGGGGCGCGCGCTCAGCGTCGCCTTCGTCGATGACAGCGGCTGGAACCACTACAGCGAGTACCTGCAGCGTCTGTACGCCGATCTTGGCTTCCGCATCTGTTTCTTTGCCGATCCCGAATCGGCCACGCGCTGGCTCGATCGTCAGTCTGTGGCGGTGACCAGATCTGCGCGGTCCGCGAATCCGGCATCAGGAGATTGACGGGATGGCGATCACGAAAGGTGGCGACGCACAGTTCGCGAAACCGGGCGCCGACAACAGTGCCGCTGTCGACACCTTCATGGCTGCACTTGAGCATCCACACAAGACGGCAATCGCGGCACTGAGTCAGCCTGTCCTGACCAGCGCGCCCGCTATCGCCGAGGGCATCAAGTGGAATGCGCCTAGCTATCGGACCACCGAGTATTCCGCGACCACGCATCTGCGCGCCAAGACCGGCGTCGGCCTGATCCTGCATCTGGGCGCGAAGGCGCGCGCGCATCCGGATCTGCAGATCGCCGATCCCGAGTCGCGGCTGAACTGGCTCGCCCGCGACCGCGCGCTGCTGAGCTTCGAAGATGTCGCGGCGGTTGCGGCCGCTGCCAACGCCGTGCGCGCCATCCTGCGGCAGTGGATCAAGCAAGTTTAACGCCGCATTGGCACGGCGCATCAGGATTGGCGGGGATATCCGGCATTGCGTGTTCTAACTGGAACACCCCGCCATTCCGGAGTCGATCATGTCCGTTGCCCGCATCGCTTTGAACGCCGCCACCTGTGCCCGCGCGAGGATGCGTGGTCGTGCACGCCGTTGCGCCCGAGCCCTCGCCATGGTCGGCATGATGACGGTCGCTCCGCTCTGGGCCGCCGATGACCCGAACGCGCCGCTGTCGAGCAATCTCAACGGCATCAATGATTTCAGCGATGAGTTTCCGTTCGTCGATCTGATGAAGTCGTCACGCGACTGGATTCCGGGCAATGCCAGCGGCTGCTTCGACTGCCGCGAACCCGGCAGCAATCCCAACTGCCTGGCGCCCAATGCCTGCCCGGTCAGCATCAACCGCGACAGCAATGGCTTTGTCAGCAGTCTGCAGGCCAACCAGGTTGTGCGCACGGTCATCCATGCCGGCACCACGCCGGGGCGACTGGCGGCTGGCAATTACACGATGCGCTTCGACGGTCAGGGCACGATCCAGATGTTCGGTGCCAGCGTGGTCAGCCAGACCAGTGGGCAACTGGTGTTCAACGTGGCCAGCAGCAGCGGCAACAACATCGGCTTCAATCTCACCGCAGTCAACGCCGGTGATCCGCTGCGCAATCTGCGCATCCTGCCGCCTGGCGGCGTCTGCGCCAATGACGAGCGGCGTTTCTGCGACGCCGGCAATCCCTGCGCCAGCGCAGCCGTCTGCAACCTGTTCACCACGCCCGGTGTTGCCGAGCAGCAGATTTTCCAGCCGCGCTTTCTCGCCAATGTCTCCGGCTACCGGATGCTGCGCTTCATGGACTGGATGGAAACCAACAGTTCACCGGTGGTCAGCTTTGCCGACTACCCGACACCAACCAGTGCGTTCTGGCATCGGGTGCCACCGCAGATCCTGGCCGAGCTCGGCAACCGCATCGCCGCCGATCTCTGGATCAATATTCCGCACCGTGCCGACAATGGCTTCATCGATGCTTTCGCCACGGTCTTGCGCGATGATTTCCGCAACGATCGTCGCATCTATATCGAGTACAGCAACGAGAACTGGAACGGCATCTTCTCTCAGGGTCGCGAAATAGGTGCCCAGTTCTGCCCCGGCTTTGCCGATCTCGCCAGCAATTGCCAGCAGGATGGCGTGCCCGGCAATGGCATCGCCTGCGAGATCGATCCCAACACCTTCAACATCCCCGAGCCGGGCCGCACGGCCTGCTTCCAGGCCCTCGTGCGTGCCTGGGGTGATCGCTCGGTGCAGATCTTCGATCGCTTCGACACGGTATTCGGCGCCAGCGCCGGCGACCGCCTGGTACGGGTGATTGCGGCCCAGGCCGCCAACCCCGATCTCGGTCGCCAGATCATGGCGCGCAATGTCACCGGCGAATCCTTCACCGTGGCCAGCCGCACCGATGCCTATGCCAGCGCGCCCTACCTGGGCACCGAGTACTGCACGCCGGACAACGGCTTCAACCCGGACACGCATCCGGCGATCTATGCCAGTACCAGCGCCTTTCTCGATCATCTGGAGACCCAGGGCCTGACGCGCGCGCGCGGCTTCATGCAGGGCAGCCGGGCGATGCTGGACAGCAACTTCGCCGGACTCGGCATTCGCCATATCTCCTACGAAGGCGGCCAGCATCTGGTCGGTGTCGGCGGCTTCACCTTCAATGCGACCTGCAATGCCCGCTTCGACGAGGCCAACAACGATCCGCGCATGGGCACGATCTACACCAGCTATCTGGGCGACTGGAAACTCAATGGCGATGAGTTCACGCACTTCGTCAATGTCGGTCGCTGGGGTCCGTTCGGGCGCTGGGGCGCGCTGGAATTCCAGGATCAGAGCCCGGCCAGCTCACCCAAGTTCACCGCCATGCAGAACTTCAGCGCGGCCAATCCCTGCTGGTGGCCGGGCTGCACACAGACCGGCGGCAGCGCACCCGATCCGCTGTTCAACGATGGCTTCGAAGGCGCGGCGACGCCGGCCTGCACGCCCGCGCAACTGCTCAGTGACAGCGGACTGGAACAGACCGCGCCCGATGGCCAGTCCAATCCGGCCTGGGGATCGACCTCCAGCAATTTCGGCACGGTGTTCTGCAGCACCGCCATCTGTCCCGACGATGGCAGTGGTACGGCGCCGCGCACCGGCACCTTCTACGCCTGGTTCGGCGGCTTCAATGGATTGGAAAGCTCAAGCCTGAGCCAGACCGTCAGCATCCCCGCCGGCAATCCCCGCCATCTCAATTTCTTCCTGCGCCGCGCGCGCTCGACAGCGCCGCTGGACGCCGAGTTGCGCGTACTGATCGATGGCAATCCGGTGCGCACCTTCGCCGAGCCGGCGGCGACCGAGCCGAGCTATGTCGCGCGCACGGTGGATCTCTCGGCATTCGCCAACGGCGCCGCGCATCAGCTGCGTTTCGAATACAGCACGCCCAACGGTGGCGGCGTATCCAACTTCCTGGTCGATGACATCAGCATCGACTGCGTCGCCAACGGCAACTGAGCCGACGTTCAGCCGGGTCGTCGCGCAGTGAGCAGGGCGGATCCCGCGCAGCGGGTTGTCAACAGCGGAGCTGGTCATCCGCCGCGCAGTCTCACCGATTGCCTCTGCAGGTACGGGGGCGATGAGGCCGTCACATGGCCAGGGTTGATGCCGCGGATATGCCGATGTCGGGTCCCGCTGCGCGGGACCCGACCTGCGTCCTGCCGGCTCGTCGCGCAGGCGCCGACCCGGACGCAGCGTCAGCCGGACAACGTGCGAAGAACTACCAGACCACCTCGGCCATCGAGCAGTTCAGGCCCGAGCCGATGCCGAGCAGGGCAATGCGTTTGCCCTTGGTCAGGCGGCCGGTTTCCTTGAGCTTGGACAGGGCGAACGGCACCGAGGCCGGTCCGATATTGCCGAACTCGGGGAAGATGGTCAGCACGCGGCGCGGGTCGATGCCGAGCAGCTCGCAGATCGCGCTGGTGTGGACCTTGCTGATCTGGTGGATGACGAACTCGTCGAGTTCATCGGTTGCCCAGCCGAGCGCGGCACGCGCCGCCTGGAAGGTCTTGGCGGCAAGCTTCAGTCCTTCGACCAGCAGCATGCGGGTGTCGGTGACCATCTGGTCGATATTGCCGCGGCACAGATGCGAGAAATTGGTGGCGGCGCGGGTGACGCAGCCGAGATAACGATGGCCCTCGGGTGCCAGTTCGGCGCGCGCCATCACCATCGCGGCAGCGCCGGAGCCCAGGGTCAGCGAGGCGAACTCGTTGCGGAACTGGTCGGCGGTGACGGTCGGCTGGAGCAGACGCAGGATCGTGCTCTCGTTGATGCCATCGGCGGTTTCACCGTCGACGATCAGGGCGTATTCGATATCGCCGCGCTCGATCATCCGGGCGGCGATGTCCATGCCGTTGAGGAAGGCCAGGCAGGCATTGCCGACATCGAAGTTCTGGCAGGTATCGGCAAGGCCGAGATTGCCGTGAATGATGCTGGCCGTGCTCGGCTCGAGAAAATCCCGGCAGACCGAGGTATTGACCAGAATGCCGATCTTCTCGTGCGGTACGCCGCAGTCGGCCATTGCCTTCTGGGCCGCCATCGTGGCCGCGTCCGAAGGTTGCATCGGGCCGTCCCAGAGTCGGCGCGCGTTGATGCCGGCGACGTCCTCAAGGAGATTTTCACGGATTCCGAGGCGATCCAGGGTCGGTTGCAGCCGCTCCATGATGTCGGCCGAAGACAGTCGCCGAGGTGCGTCGATATGGGTGACGCTGACGATCGCGACGTGCTTGTAGTGCATGACAGCCCCTGCAAAATCCGGAAAGTCGGTCAGGCTAGCGTGCCAAGCCCTTGCGGAGCAAGAAAACGACCGTGGCAGGGCCTGCCCCCGGCCATCCCCGGCAAGGCCCGGACCTCCAGTCAAGCCCGGATGTGCCGGTCCCAGGGAACCCTCAGTCGAGGTCTTCCATCGCGCGGCCGGCGGCCCAGTCGGCGACGAGCGTGCGGAAACAGCGCTCGAACTCGGCAATCACGGCGGGATCTTCAAACAGTACACCATTGCCGGCCAGGATGCGGGCGCTGAGCGCGGCGCGCAGCTCGGGATCGCAGGCCAGCGCCAGCGCCCGATGCACGTAATCCCCGGTGTTCTCCGCGATCGCGTCGTCGATGCCCATGCGGCGATACATCGCCTGGGTATGGCGACCGCGCTGGAACGCGCCCGCCAGGGTCACCACCGGAGTCCCGACCGAGAACGCCTCCAGTGAAGTATTCATGCCATTGAAGTGCAGGGTGTCGAGCATCACATCGCAGAGTCCGATCAGGGCCACATAGTCGCTGGTGGCCATCCGCGGCAGCAGGCTGATGCGCTCGTGCACATCCGGCAGCGCGCTGGCCAGACGACGCTTGAGCAGGCTGTTCCAGTGCCCGCTGCGGGCCTGCACCAGCAGGATCCTGGCATCCGGGTCAGCGCGCAGGATGGCGCCGAATACGGCATCCATGTCCGGATGCAGCTTGAACAGGTTCTGCGGACAGATGTAGAGGTGCTGATCGGCCGCCAGCCCGAAATCGGCACGCGTCTTCGCCAGCGGCGCCGGCTCGGGCCGGTAGTAGTAGGCCAGCGTACCCAGGCCATGGAGGCGGAACAGGCGCTCGCTGTAGTGCGCCTCGGCCCCCGCTGGTTCATACAGATCATTGCTGATCCAGGTATCGATGGTGTCGATGCCGGTGGTATCGGGATGGCCGAACGAAACACACTGCACCGGCGCGAGGCGGGCAAAGGCCAGGAAGTAACTGAACGGCGCCATGCCGATGTCCTGGTAGAACAGGACATCGAGCCCGAGCGCTGCAATCTCTCGCCGCGCGGTGTCGAGGTCGGACGACAGCACCAGATGGTGTTCGGCATGCTGCAGGATGAAGCGACTGTAGCTGTCGTCGATCATCGGCGGAATGAACAGGGCGGTGAGTTCAAACTCGGCACGATTGATCTGGGCGAACAGGCCGCGACTGGTGCGACCGATGCTGTGATTGTGGAAGAACTGCGAGATCAGGCCGACGCGCAAGCGTCCCGGGCGTCTGGGCTCATCGCAATGGGCTGCGACAAATCCCAGCGAAGGACAGATCCGTCGGTACATTGTGGCGGTCGCCACCTGCAGTTCGCGGTTGCATAGGCCGTGATAGGCCAGATAGAAATTGGTCCACAGCCCGGCCGCAATGGGATCTTCGACGCGTGCGAGACCTGCCTGATCGACCGCGTCGAGCGCCGCGCGCATTCGCGCGCGTTCGCTGTCGATCTGTTCCAGCGAGCTCACGATCGGCGATATCAAGGTCGCTTGCTTGGCGCGCAGACTGAGGCTCGATTGCAGGCTCGCGGCATTCTGGTAGGCCAGCAGTGCCTCGTCGCTGCGCCCAAGCGCCTGCAGGGCGATGCCGAGACTCTCGTGGCAGACCGGATCGTCGGCTCGCAGACTGCAGGCCAGCTGCCAGTGCGCAGCCGCATCCGCCATCCGGCCATGCTCCTGGCAGGCCCAGGCCAGCTGCATGCGGAATTCGCCCTGGTGCGGCGCCAGCGCAACCGCGCGCCCCAGCAGCTCGATCGCAGCGGCACGCGCCCCGCTCTGGCGCGCCAGCATGCCCAGCCCGAGCCAGGCGTCGGCCTGGCGGGGATCGAGCGCGAGCACGCGTCGATAGGCCGCCTCGGCCTCGTGCAGTTGCCCGTCCGTGTGGCGTTCGCGGGCGTCAAGCAGCAGGGCCAGCGTGGACTCGGACAGGCTGCTCATTGCAGCCGGTACGCGCAGGAAACGGGGTTGCAGAAAGACATCCGGACACACCGCAATCGAAGGCAGCCTACTGTAAGCGATTGCAACGCAGAGCAGGCTGGCTTCGACTTCTCTACCTGGGCCAGCCACAATCGAATCATGTTCGAACACCGGATCACGCCATGACTGCGCCCGCGCCAACTCCAGCGCCTGCGCCGACCCGTACCCTGCGTCTGCTGACCTTCAATATCCAGGCCGGATCGAAGACCAACGAGATGCGCGAGTACGTGACGCGTGGCTGGCAGAGCGTCTGGCCGCACCGCGACAAGCAGTCGAATCTGGGCGCGGTTGCCAAACTTGCGGTCGACTACGACATCGTCGCGCTGCAGGAGGCCGATGCCCACAGCGTGCGCTCGGGATTCCGCCATCAGGTCGAATGGCTGGCCGAGAGTTCCGGCTTCCCGTTCTGGAGCCATCAGCGCAATCGTGCGCTGACCCTGGCCTCGCCCGGCAATGGCGTGCTGTCGCGGATCGAACCCAGCGATGTGCTGGCACACAAGCTGCCCGGACGCATTCCCGGCCGCGGCGTGCTCGAGCTGCGCTTTGGCAGTCACCACGATGCCTTGCGGGTGATCGTCGCGCATCTGTCATTGACCCCCAGCGGCCGCCGTCGCCAGGCCGAGTATCTTGCCGAAATCATCGGCGATGCCCGCCATGTGGTGCTGATGGGCGATCTGAACTGCGAGCCCGATGCCGCTGCCCTGCGTCCACTGCTGGAGGGCACCCGGTTGCGCGCGGCGCCGCATGTGCCGAGCTTCCCGGCCTGGGATCCGCAGCGTTCGATCGATCAGATCCTGCTGACGCCGGCGCTGCGCGTGCGCCGCTACGAGGTCCTGCCCCTGCATGTGTCCGATCATCTTCCGGTAGCCGCCGAAATCGAACTGCCAGCTTCTTCATTCGCGGATGCAAGGGACGATTGACGCAGCCGCCCGTGCGTTCAAGCGGCCGCGAATTGCCCTGTCGCCGACCACATCCGGTCAGCGAAGATCCATCGGCGATGGCTACACTGCAAGGATGCACATTCGTCGAATCGATTACCGTCACGCGCTCCGTATTGCTGTTGCAGTCGCGCTCGCACTCCTGATCGTGCCCGCCGCGCATGCCGATCTGGCCGCCCAGCGCCAGCAATTCGAGCTCGGCTATCGCCTGGCCGGACAGGGGCACGACTGGAAAGACCAGGCGCGCGCGCTGAAGCATTACCCCTTGCTGGCCTGGATCGAACATGTCGAGCTGATGCGGCCCCAGCATCCGGAGACCGCGCGCATCGAGGCCTTTGTCGCGCGACACAGCGATACCTATCTCGCCGCCGATCTGCGGCGCCTGCTGGCCAAGCGTTATGCCGAAGCGCAGCGCTGGCAGGATCTGCTGGATCTCGATCTGGCAACGCCGGATCAGGAAACCCGCTGCCGGCAGTTGCAGGCGCAGATAGCGCTGGGCGGCGAAGTCGCCGAACTGCTGCCCAAGGCACGCGCGCTGTGGCTGAGCCCGAAGTCCCTGCCGCTGGCCTGCGATCCGGTATTCGACTGGATGCGCGGCCAGGCCGGCGTCGACCGCGCCCTGCTCTGGGAACGTGTGGGTCTGGTCGCCGTGCAGGGCCAGGCGCAGTTTCTGCGCAATCTGGCCGCGGGGCTGGACGGCGCGGATCGGGTCGCCGTGCAGCACCTCGCCGATCTGCTGCTCGATCCGCAGAAACAGCGCCGCAATGCGCGCAGCTGGCCCGATGATGTCGGCCATCGGCGCGCGCTGTCCTATGCGGTCGCCCGCATCGCGCGGCGCGACGAGGATCTTGCCGCCGCGCTCTGGCGTGAGTTCAGTGCCCGCTTCACCTTTGACGAAGACGACAAGGCGCGCATGCTCGATGCGATCGCGCTCTATCGCGCCAATTCCTACAGCAGCGATGCCGCCGACTGGATGGGTCTGATCCCGGCGGGCAAGGACAGCACAATGACCCGCGAGTGGCGGGTTCGCGAGGCGCTGTCGCGACTGGATTTTGCGGCCGTACTCGCCGCCCTGGCGCGCATGGATGGCGAGCAGCAGGCCGATCCGCGCTGGCGTTACTGGCATGCCCGGGCGCTTGATGAGACCGGCCAGAGCGCGCTGGCCAGCCTGGCCTGGCGCGCTCTGGCCAGCGCACCCAATTTCCATGGATTTCTTGCCGCCGATCGGCTCGGCCAGCCTTACGCGCTGTGTCCGATTGCAGCACCAGCCCCGGTGCTCGGCGAGGTGCTCAAGCGCCATCCCGGCCTGGAACGCGCGCTGGAATTTCGCGCCATCGGCTGGAAGCCACAGGCCAATCGCGAGTGGAGCCATCTGCTCAGTCGCCTGGACAGCGAGGCCCGCCGCGACGTGGTTGCCGTAGCCGACCAGCAGTCCTGGCTCGACCGCGCACCGTTTGCGCTGAACGCTGCGGCCGACCAGCGCCTGTACAGCCTGCGCTTCGCGCTCGGCCATCGCGAACTGATCGAAGCCGCAGCCAAGGCCCAGGGTCTGGAGGCTGCGTATGTGTTCGGCCTGATCCGTTCCGAAAGCGCCTGGGTCGCCGATGCCCGCTCGCACGCCAATGCCTACGGTCTGATGCAGTTGCTGCCAGCCACCGCGCAACGGATGGCGCAGCTGGAAGGCGTCAAGTTTGCCGGCACCGCTCCCCTGCTCGATCCGCCTCTGAATGTTCGCCTGGGCACCCGCTATCTCGCCGAAGTCGGCAAGCGCTACCAGGGTTCGCCCTGGCTGGTGGCGGCTGCCTACAACGCCGGGCCGCACCGGGTCGAAAACTGGCTGGGCAAGCGCGGTCATCTTCCGCCCGATGTCTTCATCGAGACCATACCCTTCAAGGAAACCCGCGAGTACGTCTCGCGCGTGCTGGCATTCACCCAGATCTACGATTGGCGCTTGCACGGCAGCATGCGCCCCTTGTCGGAACGCCTGCCCGGAGCCGGCAAGACTTTCAGCGCCGATCCGATCCCCGCATCGCGGCGCGCGGTGCAGTGTCCCAATTGAGCGCCGGTTTTCGCGCCCTGACGCAGCGGGCAAAAGCGACGCGGGACCGGTTCGGTGATTCGCGACGGCAGCCGCCCGCTCGCCCGGATCTGCGGCTCAGCGCGGTCGTGGTTTGGCGCGGTGGGTGGCGGTGGCCGTCCAGGGATCATCCGGCCAGGGGTGGCGCGGATAGCGACCCTTGAGCTCCTTGCGCACTTCCGGATAGGTGCGCTCCCAGAATCCCTTCAGATCCTGGGTGACCTGGACCGGCTTCTGTCCCGGTGACAGCAGATGCAGCACCACCGGGATGCGGCCGCGGGCGATGCGCGGGGTATCGGCGAGACCAAACAGTTCCTGCAATTTCACCGCGAGCACAGGCGCCTCGCCACGGGTGTAGCTCAGCTTCCGGCTCATCCCGCTCGGCACGGTGATTTCGCGTGGCGCATGCACATCAAGCTCGCGACGCGCGGCATAGTCGAGCAGGGCCATCAGGGCGTCGGCGAGTTCGGCGGTGCCGAGATCGGCGAGCTTGCTCTTGCCCTGCAGGGCGGGCAGCAGCCAGTCATCGAGGTGCGCCGCCAGCCAGTCGTCGCTGACGTCGGGCAAATCCAGTTCGCTGCACCAGCTGCGCAGGCCGAGCACGCGCGCCTGCCATTCGCGCAGGCCCTCGCTCCAGGGCAAGCGATCGAGTCCAAGCTGGGCAATGCCGTCCAGCAGCATGCGCGCGCTGGCGGCATCGCGTGGCGTGGGAACGTGTCGGCGCTCCAGTACCAGCTGAAAGAAACGCCGCTCCTCATGCGCCTCGACCACGCCGCTGTCGCGATTGAAGGCCAGTTGCCGGGTCTTGCTGAAATGCGCGGCGAAGGTGTGCTCGATCATCGCCGGGTCAACCGGCGCGGCGCGCTGGATCAGACTGTCGCGTTCATCAAAGCGGATCTCGGCGATCACCAGCCAGGGTTCGCCAAACAGACTGGACTCGTGCAGCAGCTGGGCACCGCGCCCGTTGGCGAGCTGATAGCGGCGCGGGTTGCCGGGATCCTGACGGGCGATACGATCAGGATAGGCATAGGCCAGCACCTGGCCGACAGCATAGGGCCCCGCTGCGGCTTCGTCGGCGCGCGTCACCCCGAGTCTTCGCCGCCATTGCTTCGCCGCCTGATCGATTCCCGACAGCAGGTGGCGATCGGCCTGCGGGTCGGCACGACCATTGCGCAGGGCCTGCAGGCAGCTCAGCCGCGTGCGCAGATCGTCGCTGCGCCTGGCTTCGCCGCGCAGCGGATCGCGCGCCTCGATCAGTGCCGCGACATCGCAGGCGAGCCCCTGCAACGACGCCGGCGCGCGCCGCATCGCATTGGCCAGACGCGGGTGCGCGCCGAGTGCGAGCAGGGAACGTCCGTGCGCGGTCAGCCGCTGATCGTCATCGAGGGCATCGAGTGCCTGCAGCAGTTCGATGCCTTGCGCAAAGGTGCCCGCCGGGGGCGGATCGGGCAGGCGCAGGGCTTCGTTGCCCCAGGTCTTGAGCTCGAGCGCGAACGCCGACAGCTCGATCCGGTGCAGTTCAGGTCGTAGCGCCGGATCAAGTCGCTGACTTTCCGGCCACAGGCGATAACAGCGCCCGGCCGCCACGCGACCGGCACGGCCGGCGCGCTGGGTGGCTGAAGACTGCGCGATGCTGACGGTCTGCAGCCGGCTCATGCCACTGCCGGGATCGAAGCGCGGTTCGCGGGCCAGCCCGGAATCGACGACGGCGCGCACGCCCGGCAGGGTCACACTGGATTCCGCCACATTGGTCGCCAGCACCACCCGACGGCGCGGGCCCGGCCGCAGCAGGCGCGCCTGCTCATCGACGCCGAGCTCGCCGTGCAAGGCGTCAACCTCGGCATCGACATGATCGAGCAGGCGGCGGCTGCGCTCGATCTCGAGCTTGCCCGGCAGAAAACACAGCACATCGCCATCGGTCTCGGCGAGCGCCAGTTCGATGCCGCGGCGCATCTGGAATTCCAGCGTCTCCTGCGTGCGCGCAGGCAGATGGCTGATCACCACCGGAAAGCTGCGGCCCTCCGAGCTCAGCCGCGGCGCATCCAGATAACGCGCCAGCTTCTCGCCATCAAGCGTCGCCGACATCACGATCAGGCGCAGGTCCGGGCGCAGTTGCGACTGGATGTCCAGGCACATCGCGAGGCCGAGGTCGCTGTGCAGATGGCGTTCGTGGAACTCATCGAAGATCACCGCTGCGACGCCTTCGAGCAGGGGATCGTCCTGCAGCATTCTTGTCAGTATGCCCTCGGTGACCACTTCGATGCGCGTCCGTGGCGAGACCCGCGACTCGAAGCGGATGCGGTAGCCGACGCGCTCGCCGACCGCCTCATCCAGTTGCGCCGCCATGAACATCGCGGCCGAACGCGCCGCGATCCGGCGCGGCTCCAGCATCAGGATCCTGCCGTTGCGCCAGGATTCGTCGAGCAGGGCCAGCGGCACCTGGGTGGTCTTGCCGGCGCCCGGTGGTGCCTCCAGCACTAGGCGCGGGTGCGCGCGCAGACTGTCGAGCAGTTGCGGCAGGATGGCCTGGATGGGGAACAGGGTTGGCGCGGTCATCCGGCCATTGTAGGCGGGCTGGCCGCAATGGATGCCGGCGCCGCCGATGAAAGCACGATCGCGTCACGCCGGTCTGCTCGGTAACACCCTGATGGAGTCGATGATGCGCCTTGCCACCCGCCTTGCCCTGATGTGTTCGCTGCTGTTGCTGCTTCCTGCCGTGCACGCCGGCCTGCTGACCGATCCCAATGACGTCCGTCCGCCGCCAGCGGGCGTTCCGGCACCGGATGCCGAATTGCAGGACCTCGACGGCCAGCCGACCCGGTTGTCGACACTGCGCGCCGGCAAGCCGGCCCTGCTGGTGTTTTACCGCGGTGGCTGGTGCCCGTACTGCAATCTGCAGCTGAGTGAACTACGCAAGCTCAAGCCCGAACTCGCCAAACACGACATCCAGCTGATCGCGATCAGCCCCGACCGGCCCGAGGAACTGCGCAAGTCGCTCGACAGGCACCAGCTCGATTACATCCTCGCCTCGGACAGCAGCACCGCGTTGATGCAGGCCTATGGCATCGGCTTTCGCGTCGACGATGCCACCGTGGCCAAGTACAAGGGCTTTGGCATCGATCTGGAGCAGGCCAGTGGCGCCGACCACCATGCCTTGCCGGTGGCCAGTGTGTTTCTGATCGATGCAGCCGGCGTATTGCAGTTTGTCTACGCCAATCCCGACTACCGCACGCGGGTTCCCGAGCGCCTGCTGCGCGCCGCGGTGGAGTCGCTGGCGCAGGGTGAGTTCGGCAAGCACCTGAAATAGCCGAGCCTTGTCCGGGCTCTGACAACCGTCATGGTCGCTCGGGTGCCCTGAGCGGGTATGCTGGCGAGGTAGCGCGCCCAGTTCGGATGCCGATGTTCGCGTCTCCGACTGTCCTTGGCGCGACACCTGGCACTACGGTGCCCGTTCGTCAGAGGAGTCCATGCGATGAGTACACCCAACGATCAGCTCAGCAATCTGTTCAAGATCGTCCGCGAGGCCGGCGGCGGCGGACAGCAACGCAAGGGCGGCCCGCGTGGGCAGGCGCCCGATCTTCCGATCGGCCTGATCGGTATCGGCGTCATTGGCCTGATCCTGCTATGGGCAAGCTTCAGCAGTTTCTACACGGTCCAGCCCGAGGAACGCGCTGTCGTCAAGCGCTTCGGCGCGGTGATCAAGACCGCCGATCCGGGTCTGCACTTCAAGATTCCGTTCGGCATCGACAGTGTCCAGCTGGTCAAGACCGAGCGCGTGCTCAAGCAGGAGTTCGGTTTCCGCACCAGCAACACCGACGGCGATCGCACCCAGTACGCTTCCGAGGATCACCCCGACGAATCCCTGATGTTGTCGGGCGATCTGAACATCATTGATGTCGAGTGGGTCGTGCAGTACCGGATCTCCGAGCCGATGAAGTTCCTCTATCACCAGCGCGATCCCGAGGGCACGCTGCGGGATATTTCCGAATCGGTGATGCGTCGCGCGGTCGGCAACCGGCTGGGCAGCGATGTGTTGACCACCGCGCGCGTGGAGATCTCCAATATCGTCCGCGACGAGATCCAGCAGGCGATGCAGAAATACGATAACGGCATCCACGTGGTGACCGTCGAATTGCAGGATGTGGTTCCGCCGGCTGCGGTGCAGCCCGCCTTCAATGAGGTCAACGAGTCGCGCCAGGAGCGCGAGCGGATGATCAATGAAGCGACCAAGCAGGCCAACCAGCAGATTCCGCGTGCCAAGGGCGAAGCCAACCGTCTGATCACCGAGGCCGAGGGCTATGCCACCGAACGCGTCAACCAGGCCAAAGGCGAGACCGTGCGTTTCAGCTCGATCCTGGCCGAGTACCGCTCCGCCCCGGAAGTGACGCGCACCCGCATGTATCTGGAAACGCTGAACCAGGTATTGCCGCGCGTCGGCGCGGTCTACGTGGTGCAGGACGGTCAGACCGGACCGATCCCATTGCTCAATATGCGTGATTCAAAACCCGTCGTCGCCGAGGAGGGTCGCTGATATGCGCAATACCATGATCATCATCATTGCTGCCTTCCTCCTGCTGATCGTCAGTCGCTCGCTGTATGTGGTCGACCAGTCCGAGCAGGCCATCCTGGTGCAGTTCGGCGAGCCCGTTGGCGACATCGTCAGCACGCCGGGTCTGCACTGGCGCAAGCCCTTCATCCAGGACGTACGCCGGTTCGACAAGCGTGTGCTGCCCTGGGATGGCGATGTCAGCCAGGTGCCGACCCTGGGACGCGAATTCGTCCTGGTCGACACCACGGCGCGCTGGCGGATTTCCGATCCGCTGCGCTTCCTGCGCTCGGTGCGCGACGAGCAGGGTGCCCGCACCCGTCTGGACGACATCATCGACTCGGTGGTGCGCGACATCATTTCGGGCACTTCGCTGGAGGAAATCGTCCGTTCCAAGGACTGGAAGGTCGATGCCAAGAAGCTCGAAGAGCTGGAAGAAGAGGTCGTTACCAGGCAGGACGTCGATCTGGCCAAGCCGAAGAAGGGCCGTGAATATCTGGAACAGGAGATGCTCAGTGCGGCTTCCAAGCTGATGCCCGAGCTCGGCATCGAGCTGGTCGACGTGCGCATCCGTCGCATCAACTACATCGATTCGGTGCGCCGCCAGGTCGAGACCCGGATGATCTCCGAGCGCCAGAGCATCGCCGAACGCTTCCGCGCCGAGGGCCAGGGCCGCAGCTCCGAAATCCTCGGTGAAATGTCGCGCGAATTGCGTACCATCAGTTCCGAAGCCGAGCGTCAGGCGGCCGAGATCCGCGGCAAGGCCGATGCCGAAGCCACCCGGATCTATGGCGAGGCCTTTGGCGCCGATGCCGAGTTCTACACGTTCTTCCGCACGCTCGAGAGCTACTCGGCGATGGGGGCCAATACCACACTGATGCTCGGCGCCGACGCCGAGTTCTTCCGCTATCTCGAATCCACCCGCCGGCGCGCGGCTGGCGGGCGCTGATCGCGGTCCCCGGGACAGGCCCGAGACTGTCCCGGGGCCCTTCCCACAGGGCTGGCTGGCGTCGACCGATCGCAGTTGCACGCCAGACAGGGGGTAACTACTATCAGCGGCCGCAAATACACCCCGGTGATCGGGTTTCCGTGATCGCCGTCGTACCCCCGATCCGACCGAGGCCACCCCGATGAAGATGCTTGCCAGCTTGACCCTGCTGATGGCGGCCAGTGCCACCGTTACCGTAAACGCGCAGACGCACGAGAGCATCAATCCCAGCGAGGCACACGTCACCAGTTTCGTGCCAGGTGCGCCAACTCAGGTACTCGGGTCACCCGTGCTGATCGATACCCGCGCGAGTCTCATCACCCACCCGGGTGGCGGCAGCGGCGGTCTCGACGAAAGTCGCCTGCAGAATCCGAGCCTTGGCATGACAACTATTGGCCTGGGCGTTCAGCAGGGCGCGAACAATCGCATCGCGGATGATTTCGTGGTGCCGGCGTCGGGCTGGCAAATCAACGAAATCTCGGTCTACACCTATCAGACTGGCTCGACCACCACATCCACCATCACTGGCTTGAACCTGCAGATCTGGGACGGCAATCCCAGCTTGGCCGGATCGAACATAGTCTTCGGCGACACGACTACCAACAGGTTGAGCAGCACCGCCTTCACCAATATCTTCCGAACCACCGAAACCACGGTGCTTGCCACCAATCGCCCGATCATGGCGGCCACGGCATCGGGTCTGTCGATCAATCTGCCCGCTGGAACCTACTGGCTCGACTGGCAATTGAACGGCAGCCTGGCTTCGGGACCGTGGGCGCCGCCGATCACGATCCTCGGCCAGACGGTGACCGGCAATGGGCTGCAGTCGCAAGCGGGTGTCTGGGCACCGGCACAGGACGGCGGCACCATGACCGCACAGGGCTTCCCGATGACCATCAACGGCGTGCTTCCCACAGCCGACATCGGCCTGACCAAGGTGGCCAATGGCGCGGGTTCGCTGACCATCGGCAGCAATTTCAGCTATGACATCACCGTCAGCAACGCCGGTCCGGCTGGCGCGACCGGTGTCGTGGTTACCGATTCGCTGCCTGCGCAGGTCAGCTACGTTTCCAATACCTGCGGTGCCAGCTTCGCTGCGCCAACGCTCACCTGGACCGTAGGTGCGCTTGCCAATGCTGCCAGTCAGATGTGCACGATCAATGTCACCGTGGTCAGTGGTGGTTCGATCAGCAATACCGCCAGCGCGACCAGCACCAGTACCGATCCTACGCCTGCCAATGACAGCGCAACTGCCGTCGTCGGCGGTGCTCCTCTGGATGCCGATCTCTCCATGAGCAAGACCGCATCGGGTGGTGGCAACTTCGAGACCGGTACCCCGGTGAGCTACCTGCTCAGCGTCAGCAATGCTGGCCCGGCAGACGCTACAGGGGTTGTGGTCACCGATAGCCTGCCGGCCGGGCTGACCTACGTGTCCAATGACTGCGGCGCCAGCTATGTCGCGCCGACCCTGACATGGACCATCGGGGCGCTCGCCAATGGTGCCTCGGCAAACTGCAATCTGGTCGCGACGGTGGCCAGCACGGGACAGATCAGCAATAGCGCCAGTGTCACCGCCACCAATACCGATCCCAATGGTGCCAACAACACCGGCACCGCCGTGATCACCGGCGCTGCGCCGGTCGCGGTTCCGGCGAACTCCTTGCTGGCACTGCTGGCCCTGATGGTCGCCCTGCTCGGAGTGGGTGTCGTCGCCAGCCGGCGCTACTGAGCCCGGCTGAAGCCTGCCGCTGGCCGTGTCTGCGGCCAGCGCGGGGATGCACCTGATGCATACCAGGCCCCCGCGACAAGCGGGGCGCCACCGACAGGGCCCCTGCAACACCGCGACCCTGCCCGGATACATCCATGATCTTGCTCCTGCGTCCGCCGATCCACGCACGCTGGAGCGGGGTGCTGATGAACTTGACTCGACCTGGCGTCGGCTACGCCTTCGTACAAATTGCAGCGGGCAATCCCTGGCGGCCGCCCTTCGGGTCAGCTCCGTTGTCGGCATGCATTCAGCGCATGCACGCCCGTCGCGCACCCCATCACGGTGGTGTCTCATAAGTCTTCCTACGAGGCAATCCGCGGTACCTGGGCGGGTACCGGGACCGCGTTCTGCGCACAGATTGCCCACGGCCCAGGCGGTACCGGCCCGGCAGTTCATGGTTATGCACCATCTTGGGGAATTGATGCGCCATTTGCGCGCGTTTACGCGCATGGCGTGTACCGGCCAATCAGGCATCCAGCTCGCCGAACGCCGGCGAACACCGCCACAGGCCAAAATGCTGCAATGGCACGAAGCTTGCCATCCTGTTCGCAACCCCGACCTTCCTTTCACCATTGGAGTGCATCATGGCTGTCGAAAACGTTCTGAAGATGATCAAGGACCACGAAATCGAGTTCGTGGATCTGCGCTTTGCCGACATGCGCGGCCTCCAGCACCACGTCACCTTCCCGGCCAAGAGCATCGACGCCGGTCTCTTCGAGGACGGCAAGATGTTCGATGGTTCCTCGATCAGCGGCTGGAAGGGCATCAACGAGTCCGACATGGTGCTGATGCCGGATCCGGCGACCGCCTTTGTCGACCCGTTCACCGAGCACCCGACCCTGGTGCTGATCTGCGATGTGCTGGAGCCGAGCACGATGCAGGCCTACAGCCGTTGCCCGCGCTCAACCGCCAAGCGTGCCGAGGCTTTCATCAAATCGAGCGGCGTTGCTGATACTGCGTTCTTCGGCCCCGAGCCCGAGTTCTTCATCTTCGACAGTGTGCGCTGGCAAAACAACATGAACGCCGTCAGCTTCGAAATCGAATCAGAAGAGGCTGCCTGGAGTTCCAACAAGAAGTTTGAAGCCGGCAACAGCGGCCATCGTCCCGGCGTCAAGGGCGGCTACTTCCCGGTCGCGCCGGTTGATTCGCTGGGCGATATCCGCGGCGAAATGTGCAAGGTGCTCGAGTCGATCGGCCAGGTGATCGAAGTGCATCACCACGAAGTCGCCACCGCCGGCCAGTGCGAAATCGGCATCAAGTTCAACACCCTGGTGCAGAAGGCGGACGAACTGATCACGATGAAGTACGTGGTCAAAAACGTTGCCCATCGCAATGGCAAGACCGCTACCTTCATGCCCAAGCCGATCGTCGGCGACAATGGCTCGGGCATGCATGTCCACCAGTCGCTGGCCAAAGGCGGCCAGAATCTGTTCTCGGGCGACGGCTATGGTGGCCTGTCGCAGATGGCGCTTTGGTACATCGGCGGCATCTTCAAGCATGCCCGCGCGATCAATGCCTTCACCAACTCGACCACCAACAGCTACAAGCGTCTGGTGCCGGGCTTCGAGGCGCCGGTGATGCTGGCCTACTCGGCGCGCAATCGCTCGGCGTCCTGCCGCATTCCGTGGGTGTCGAGCCCGAAGGCGCGCCGCATCGAAATCCGCTTCCCGGACCCGGTGAACTCCGGCTATCTCGCCTTCACCGCCCTGCTGATGGCTGGGCTGGACGGCATCCGCAACAAGATCGATCCGGGTGAGGCGATGGACAAGGATCTCTACGACCTGCCGCCCGAAGAAGCCCGCAACATTCCGCAGGTCTGCCATTCGCTCGATCAGGCCCTCGAAGCCCTCGACAAGGACCGCGACTTCCTCAAGGCCGGTGGCGTCTTCACCGACGACATGATCAATGGCTACATCGATCTGAAGATGCAGGAAGTGACCCGTTTCCGCGCCGCGACCCATCCGCTCGAATACCAGATGTATTACTCGATCTGATTGCGGCCTTTGCATGCGCGCAGCGGGGCTTGCCCCGCTGCCCCTGATCTTGATCTTGTAGCGTGGCTTGCCGCGCTGCTCTTGATTTTGAATGTATTTTGGTTTCGACGCCATGGCCGGAACCTGCGCGTAGGGCGGATCCCGCGCAGCGGTATCCGCCGCGCCGTCTCGCCGATTTCTTCTGCGAGCATCGAACGGCGTGGCGACGGTTGCTCCGGTTGTGGTTGCGGAGCTTGATGCTGCGGAC
>JALHNO010000032.1 GCA_022843465.1 Pseudomonadota bacterium
CCGAGATGCGCTCCTGCTCCCCCATCGTGGACCCACCTGACTGGAGAGCCGTATGCGAGAAACTCGCCTGTACGGTTCGGAGGGCGGGGAGGCGGGAGCCTTCCCGACCCCTATCATCACCCCGCAATTGACGTCGGCAGCAATCCCACATCCGCCACGCGGGTGAACATGCCGCGCAGGACATTGAGCATGTTCAGGCGATTCTGCCGTTGCGCCGGGTCTTCGCTCATCACCATCACCGCGTCGAAGAAGGCATCCACCGGCGCGCGCAGGGCGGCCAGCCGCGTCAGCAGCTCGACATAGGCGCTGCGCCCGGCGAGCGGGGCGAAATCGGCATAGGCGGCATCGAGTGCTTCCTTCAGCGCGCGCTCGGCACCGGCCTCGAGCGCGGCATCATCGACATCATGGCCGATGGCGATGCCCTTCTCGGTAGCTTGCCGCAGGATATTGGCGATGCGCTTGTTCGCCGCCGCGAGACTGGCCGCCTCGGGCAGGGCGCTGAACACGACCACGGCGCGCAGGCGACGATCGAAGTCGAGCAGACTGGTCGGCTTGAGCGTCGCCACCGCGTCGAACACCTCACTACGGATGCCCTGATCGGCGTAGTAGCCACGCAGTCGCTCCAGCACGAACTGGAACAGTTCCGCGCCGACCGCACGCCCGTCAAACGCGGGCTCCGGCTTGGACTTGCTGTCGAGGCCGATGCGTTCTGCATCGAGGCGGGCACGATCGATGGCGTCGCGCACCAGGGCATCGAGGTCGAGATCCAGCGCACCCTCGATGAGCGTACGCGCCAGCCCGAGCGCATTGCGGCGCAGCGAGAACGGATCGCGGTTGCCGCTCGGCTTCTGGCCAATCGCAAACATGCCGGCCAGGGTGTCGAGCTTCTCGGCAATCGCCAGCGCCTGCGCGACACTTCCGCTGGCAATGGCATCACCGGCAAAACGCGGCGCGTAGAACTGGTCAAGCGCATTGGAAACCTCGGCCGGCTCGCCCTGGGCGTGCGCATAGGTACGTCCCATGATGCCCTGCAATTCCGGAAACTCGCCGACCATGCGCGTCAGCAGATCGCACTTGGACAATTTGACCGCACGCTCGACCAGCGGAATCTCGATGGCGACGCCGGCATCCTGCATCCGGCGTGCGACGACTTGCGCGAGCAAGCTGACGCGGCCGACCTTGTCCCAGATCGAGCCCAGCCGCGCCTGATAGGTCACGTTCGCGAGCGCCGCCTGATGATCGCCGAGCGGCGTCTTGAGGTCTTCATCGAAGAAGAATTTGGCGTCGGCGAAGCGCGGCCGGATCACCCGCTCATAGCCCTTGCGAATTTCGCCGGGGTCTCTTGAGTCGATATTGGCGATGCCGATGAAGTGCTCGGTCAATCGACCCGCGCCATCGAATACCGGGAAAAATTTCTGGTTCGACTCCATCGTCGTGATCAGGGCTTCCTGCGGCACCTGCAGGAACGCGCGGTCAAAGCTGCAGGCAATAGCGACCGGCCACTCGACCAGATTGCGCACCTCGGCCAGCAGTTCATCGCGCAGTCGCGCGCGACCGCCGAGCGCGCCACCGACGCGCTCCACTTCGGCGCGGATGCGCGCCTGGCGTTCTTCCGGATCGACCAGCACATGGGCGGCGCGCAGGGACTCGATATAGCTGTCGGCATTGGCGATCCAGACCGGCTGCGGATGGTGGAAGCGATGGCCGCGACTCATCCGGTCGGCGCGCTGCCCCAGTACCTCACCATCGACGACGTCGTCGCCGAGCAAGACCACCAGCCAGTGCACCGGCCGCACAAACAGATAGTCGAGATCCGACCAGCGCATCGGCTTGGGGATCGGCAGGGCCTTCAGTGCCTCGTCAATGATGGTCGGCAGCAGGCTGGCGGTACTGGCGCCGGGCTTGACCGAGCGATAGACGAACCAGCTGCCCTTGTCGGTTTCGAGTTTTTCGAGCTGCTCGATCGTGCAGCCATTGGAGGCGGCAAATCCGCTCAGCGCCTTGCTCGGCGCACCACTGGCATCAAACGCGGCATTGACTGCGGGTCCACGTCGTTCCAGCGATTGCTCGGGCTGTTCCAGCGCGACCGCATCGATGCGCACCACCAGTCTGCGCGGCGACCACAGCGGATGCGCGCTGTCGGCATCGAACGCAATGCCGCGCTTTTGCAGACCGTCGCGGACGCCGGTGCAGAAGGCGATCGCCAACTCGTCGAGCGCCTTCGGCGGCAGTTCTTCGGTACCCAGCTCAATCAACAGGTTCTTGCTGTCCATCATCATTCTCTCTTGGCGGGCGCGCGGCGGCGCGCTCTGCGATATCAGGCGGGGCGCGGTTTCAGGCCGGGAAATCCGAGCTTCTCGCGCTGGGCGAAGTAGCACTCGGCGACCGCCTTGGCGAGGCTGCGCACACGCAGGATGTAGCGCTGGCGTTCAGTGACACTGATCGCCCGGCGGGCATCGAGCAGATTGAAACTGTGGCTGGCCTTGCAGACCTGCTCATAGGCCGGCAGCGGCAGTCCGAGTGCGACCAGCTTCTGCGCCTGTGCCTCGCAGCTGTCGAACCAGCCGAACAGGGCGGCGATATCGGCGTGCTCGAAGTTGTAGGTGCTCTGCTCGACCTCGTTCTGGTGGTAGACATCGCCATAGCTGACGACACCCTGCGGGCCGCGGGTCCAGACCAGATCGTAGACATTGTCGACGTTCTGCAGGTACATCGCGAGGCGCTCCAGGCCATAGGTGATCTCGCCGGTCACCGGCCTGCAGTCGAGGCCGCCGGCTTGCTGGAAATAGGTGAACTGGGTGACTTCCATGCCATTGAGCCAGACTTCCCAGCCCAGGCCCCAGGCACCCAGGGTCGGCGACTCCCAGTTGTCCTCGACGAAGCGCAGATCATGGGTCAGCGGATCGAGCCCGAGCGCGCGCAGGGAATCGATATACAGCTCGAGGATATTGGGTGGATTGGGTTTGAGCACCACCTGGTACTGGTAGTAATGCTGAAGCCGGTTCGGGTTCTCGCCATAGCGGCCGTCGGTCGGTCGCCGCGAAGGCTGCACATAGGCCGCGCGCCAGGGCTCGGGACCGAGCGCACGCAGGAAGGTGGCCGGATGAAAGGTGCCGGCACCGACCTCGATATCGAACGGCTGGATCAGCACACAGCCCTGGTCAGCCCAATAGCGATTGAGCGTGAGGATCAGTTCCTGGAAGGTCGGAGCGGTCATGGTTCACATTGGTTTGGGCGAAAAGCGGCGTAGTATAGCCGTCTGAGGCGCGCCCACCGGGTTCGCCGGGCAGATTCCATGCAGATCGGCAGGAGTGCAATGATGGCCCCGTCCAGTAGTCCGCAACGGTCGCGGAGGCAACAGTCCCGATGAAGTCCTCTTCCAAAGTGGTGCCCTTGAACGATCGCGCCGATTTCAGCTCACACGGGTTTTCCACTGGCAAACGCCTGGACCTCGACGAGGTGCTGGCCCAGTTGCTGGCCGATGGCCTGATCAATGACGACGAGGCCAAGCGCACCAAGGTCGCGCGTACCACCGCGCGCAATGACATCCACCCGCTGGTGCTGATCGCCAACGCCAAGTACAGCGACCGCCGCGACACCAGCAAGGCGTTGACGCTGGAAGCGCTGACCGAATGGCTGGCCGGCCGCGCCGACCTGCCCTATCTGAAGATCGATCCGACCAAGATCGAAGTGGTCAAGGTCGGCCAGATCGTGGCGCCGAACTATGCCGCGCGCTACCGCATCCTGCCGGTGGCGATCACCGAGGCCAGCGTCACCTTCGCCACCAGCGAGCCGTTCGACAATCGCTGGGAACACGACCTCAGCCAGATGCTGCGGCGTGAGGTCAAGCGGGTGGTGTCCAATCCGCTCGACGTCAATCGTTATCTGATGGAGTTCTACGGCGTCACCCGTAGCGTACGCAAGGCCAAGGACAACAAGGACGACGACAACCGCCGCATCCTGCCCAACTTCGAGCAGCTGATCGAACTCGGCAATTCCGGCGACCTCAATGCCGAGGACAGCCATGTCGTGCGCATCGTCGACTGGCTGCTGCAATACGCCTACGAACAGCGCGCCAGTGACATACACATGGAGCCGCGACGCGAGGTCAGCCCGATCCGCTTTCGCATCGACGGCGTCCTGCACAAGGTATTCGAACTGCCGACGCCGGTGATGATCGCCGTGGTCAGCCGCGTCAAGATCCTCGGTCGGCTGGATATCGCCGAACGCCGGCGCCCCCAGGATGGCCGCATCAAGACGCGTTCGCCCGGCGGCCGCGAGGTCGAAATGCGGCTGTCGACGATGCCGACCGCGTTCGGTGAAAAGGTCGTGCTGCGCATCTTCGATCCCGATGTCGTGGTGAAAACTTTTGCCGAGATCGGCTTCAGCACGAAGGATGAGAAAGTCTGGAAGTCGATGATCGAGCAGCCGCATGGTGTGGTTCTGGTCACCGGACCGACCGGCTCGGGCAAGACCACCACGCTGTACGCCACGCTCAAGTACCTGGCCAAGCCCGATCTGAATGTCTGCACGGTCGAAGATCCGATCGAAATGATCGCGCCCGAACTCAACCAGATGCAGGTGCAGACCAATATCGATCTGACCTTCGCCGCCGGCGTGCGCACCCTGCTGCGACAGGACCCAGACATCATCATGGTCGGCGAAATCCGCGATCTGCCGACCGCCGAGATGGCAGTTCAGGCCTCGCTGACCGGACATCTGGTGCTGTCGACCCTGCACACCAATGATGCGCCGTCGGCGGTCACCCGATTGCTTGATCTGGGCGTCGCCCACTATCTGATCCAGAGCACGCTCAATGGCGTCATTGCCCAGCGTCTGGTGCGGCGACTGTGCCCGCATTGCCGCACCGTTGGCGAAATCAGTGATGCCGAATGGGCCTCCCTGGTGCACAACCTCGCGCTCAAGAAACCTCCTCGCGTGGCCATGCCCAAGGGCTGCAACGAATGCCGGCATACCGGTTATCTTGGTCGCAGCGCGATCTACGAGCAGATGCCAATGAGCTCGGCATTGCGCAAGGGCATCACCGCCAATCTCGATCTGCCGGCCTTCCAGCAGCTGGCGCTGAAGGACGGCATGCGTCCCCTGCGCTACGCCGCCGCCGAGATCGTCGCGCGCGGCATCACCACGGTGCGCGAAGTCATCGAAGTGCTGCCGCCACCGGAATGATCCGGCCCAGGGCGTGTGCGCACCCTGTCGGCGATCAGGTGATCTGGCGCCGACGCGCGGGATTCGGTGCGCTGTTGCTGCACAGATGCGGGGCGCTGGTCTTCGGAGTACATCGCCGTGTTCGGGATTGAACGAATCGAGCTACCCCCAGATGCGCTGCATGCGCGCTATCTGCGCGATGGCGGCTACGCTGACTGCTACGCCACCGAGATCGCGCGGCCGGTTTCGCATGCGCAATTCGTGCGGGCGTTCTACACGACCTGGCTGTTCAAGCTCGAGCGTTGGATCCTCAGCTGGGCGGTGGCTCGGCCATCCAGCGACGCCGAGGCGGCAGGTCTGGCAGTGGGCGAGGGCGAGACCTTTGCTGCCTGGAGTGTCGAGGCACGTGCGCCCGATCAGTTGCTGATGTGCGATTTCCAGGGCCGCACGCGCTCCTGGCTGATGGTCTCGGCAACGGCCGATGGCATGCGCACTCGGCTGCTGTTTGGTTCGGCCGTCGTAGCCCCAGCTGCGGGCACTGACGGGCGTCGTACTGCAGGCAGCTGGGTCTTCCGAATCTTGCTCGGCTTCCACAAGCTCTATTCGATTGCTCTGTTGCGATCGGCAAGGAGTGCACTGCTGCGCTGATGGCGTCGACGCCGACAGCCGGAGCCGTGTGCGCCCGAGGGCACAGCCTGCAACGCGGCACCATCCGTGGTTAAATCGGGCAGCTTTCGGGTTCGCCAACATGGGGCAGGCATGAGCCAGATCGAAAATCCTTATCGGACCCCGAGCAGCGATGTCGGTGGCCCCGAACAGCGCCGCGCGCTTGAGCTGGCCGGCAAGGGACGCCGCTTCGGCACCTATGTGATCGACTGGATCGGTTTCTTCTCGGGTAGCCTGATTTTCGGCGTCGTGGTGGGTCTGACCATGGGCGAGGCCGGAGTCGAAATGCTGACGCGGATCCCCGACATGCTGCTTGGCGTGATCATGATCATGTCCTACTACGTGTTCTTCGAGGGCATCTGGGCACGGACCCCGGGCAAGTTCCTGTTCGGTACCGTGGTGGTCAACGAGCAGGGTGGGCGTCCCTCGATCGGCCAAGTCTTCGGCCGCAGTCTGTGTCGATTGATTCCGTTTGAAGCGTTTTCGTTCCTGGTCAGGGATCGTGGCTGGCACGACAGTATTCCGAAGACCTATGTCGTGCTGGCCCATTCCCCGAGCCGACCGCCGCCCCTGCAATAACCACGGCAGACCGCAGCGCAAAAACCCGGCAGCACGACGTATTGCGCGCCCCGCCCGAGCGGGCTCGTCTGCTGTCTCAGCAGGCAATTGCCGACAGGCGAAAGAACACCAGTGCCGACGCCGCCCAGGACCCCGGTCCCGAACATCACCGATACTGGCGAGCACACGGATCAGAAGCGATAGCTGGCGGTCAACCGGACACGGTCGAGTTCGAGACCCTCATCGCGGTATCCGTGCCAGCGCGACACCGGCAACCGCGTTCCCATTGCCGCCGCTCACACTCCGGCCACAATGACTGCGCTACAAAGCGCGCCCACTCTGGAATTGCCGCGAATGAACAGGTTGCTGCGCAGTCTTGTGATGCTTTCTTGCCTTGGCGTCTTGGCTTTGCTGGCAGCCTGCGGCGGACCCATTCGTCCGGACCTGCCATTGGCAAGCACCACGGTTCCGGCAGCGCAGCCGGCAACGCGAGCGGTCGTGGTGCTGCCAGGGCGTGGTGACGATCTCGCCGGGCTGGAGCAAAGCGGCATCGTGGCGGCAATCCAGCAGCAGTGGCCGGATGCCGATGTTGTGCTGGCCGATGTCTCGCTCTCGGTCTATCGCGGTGGCAACATGCCCGAACGCCTGCACGCGGATGTGATCCTGCCGACCCGTGCGCGTGGCTATCAGCAGGTCTGGCTGGCCGGGGCCTCGATGGGTGGCATGGGCGTGATCCTGTATGACCGCGACCATCCCGGCGCACTCGATGGCCTGATCCTGCTGGCGCCGTATCTTGGTGGTCGTGCCATCCAGCGCGAGGTCGCGGGTGCCGGCGGTCTGGCTTCATGGGACCCGGGCGCGCCACAGCAGATCGATGCCAGCAACTGGCAGCATGAACTCTGGCGGCACCTGCAGACGCTGTCCCTTGACCCGCAGCAGCAGAAGCGCGTCTGGCTCGTCTATGGCGAGAAGGATCGGCTGCGGCGCGCCATCGGCCTGCTGAGCCCGCATCTGCTGGCCGATCAGGTCCTGGTGCGCCCAGGCGGACACACCTGGGCCGTGTGGAACCCGGCGATGGGCGAGATACTGGCCCTCGCCCGCCGCGAGTAACGGCGGGCTGCTGTCGCAGTTATTCGAACCCGCTGGAGAACAGCAGTCCGACTGGCGGTGCTGTCAGGGTTGGCAGCAGACACCACGCATCGAGCGTGCCGGCGAACTGGCCGGCGGCATCGCTCGCGGTGATCGTCCAGGTACCGGCCAGACTGCCACCATCAAAGGCCGACAGCGGCTGGTTCGGCTGATAGCTCGCGCCATTGATATAGGCCGGTGTGCCCGAGCTGCAGCTGGCCTCGACGGTGCGCACGGGTTCCTCGTCATCAAGCACAATATCAAAATTGTCGCCGCCGCAGCCGAAGGTGCTGCCGGGTACGCCGGGCCGATCGAAAAGGCCGACCGTGGGACCGCCGGTCTTGCTCAGGGTAAACACCAGATCGCCAACCCAGCCGTGGGTCGCCGCGAGCGCGACATTCAGATCGGTCAGGGTGCCGCCGGTTGCAATGTTGATCACACTGGTGACACTGGCGCTGCCATCGGGAATGGCGATCGCCGGCGTTGCGCAATAGACCTGGGCGGTGCTGAAACTGCGCACGACCGAGGGCGTCTCGCCACAGCCATTGAGGGCGACGACACGCCAGTGGTATTGGGTATCGGGCGCCAGCGCGGTATCGATTTCCAGCTCGTTGCTGCTGGTCTCGGCGCTGAACTCGATGCTGCCGAAATCGGCATTGTCATCGATCTCGACGCGATAGCCGGTCACCGTCGCCGGCACCGTGGCAGCCGCCCATTGCAGCAAAGGACGCAGGGGTTGTTCAGTGCTCGCATCTGCGGGCGCCACCAAGGTGGGTGTGGTGGCCAGGTTGCCGTTGTAATCGAGCCGCACCCGCGTCAATCGATTCTCGTTGCCGTCGTCACCGAGCACATCGATCAGATAGCTGCCATCGGCGAGCGCACCGGTGGACAGGGTCAGCAGCGAACTTCCCGGCGCCACTACCGAGGCCGGTGCAAACAGCGCAGTCGCCGGACTCGGCACCGAAGCGGCGCTCAACGCGACCGTTCCGGCATAGCCGCCAAAGGCGCCGACATTGATCGTCCAATCGACATCGCCCGGTCCACAACGCGTGCGCAGCGACGGCGCGCCAGCGAGGCTGTAGCCGGGACCGCTGACGCAGTTGACGCAGACCAGGGCGAAGTCCTGATCGGTGGCATCGCCGCTGTTGGGCAGGGCATCCGAACTGATATTGCTGGCCACCACCTCGATGGCCAGTCCGCCACCGGCCGCTGTGGCGGCATCGAGCATCACCGCTTCGATATTGTTGCGGGTATCGGCGCTGCCGCCGGTACTGCTGAAGCCATTGGCGCCAAACACGTTGCCGCGGTAGACATTGCCACCCTGGCTGACGCGCAGATCGAGATCGTTGTTCCAGGCCGGCGTGTTGCCGCCGGTGCCGTGGCCGGGCGCATCGGTATAGACCAGGACGATCTGCATCGGCTCGCCGGGGTCTTCGGCGGAGACATTCAAGGTCCAGGTTTCACCCGTATTGTCGAATGTGTGGGTGTCCTGATCGCGATAGAGCACCATCACGCCCGGCGCCAGCATCCAGTCGGCGCGCAGTCGACCCCAGCCCTGCTTGTTGTCCGGACGATTGCCGAGCGTGCCGCCATCGGCATCGAGCGAACCGGCCAGGTTGCGGGTAGCGGCAATCAACGCTGCCTTGATCAGGGCGGCACTGGGCGAGGCGCCGGCATGCAGGCTGCGGTAGTGCTGGATGAACAGGGCGACGGCCCCGGCGACTTGCGGCGAAGCCATGCTGGTACCGCACATGGTGCCATAGCCGGTGGCGCTGTTGGCCGAGTCCACCGAGCAGCCCGGTGCCACCAGATGCGGAATGCGCCGACCATCCAGCGCCGGACCATGCGCACTATTGCTTGAGACATCATTGAACGCAGGAATGAAGGCGCCGGCACCGGTCTGCGCCTTGGTCGAACCGACCGTGATCATGTTCTTGCCCTCGTCGGGGCTGCCCTGCGAACTGGTGCCGCCATTGCCATTCATGAAGGACAGCACATAGGTCAGCGGCTGGTCGCCGCCGATCTCGGGCTTGGTATCACGCACGCCGACATCAACCTGGCGCGTATCCAGATCGTAACCCACCGGCGAACCGGCCGGACCCCAGCTGTTGCCGCTCAGATCCGCGCCATTGTCATGTGACTGCCGCATCAGCTTGAGCATGCCACCGGGTTGCGTGAACGTCGGGTTGTAGACCTGCTCGACCAGGTTGGCGCCGGGCGCCATGCCCAGGCCGCGCATAAAGCCATTGCTGTCGACCACACCCGAACTGCCATCGCCAGCCATGATGGCGGCGGTGTGGGTGCCATGCGCATTGGTTGCGGCGCCGCCACAGGTATCGCCAACGCAGGGCAGCATGCGCGCAACCAGATCGGGATGGGTATGGAAAATCCCTCCGTCGACATTGGCGATGGTCACGCCCGAGCCATTGATCCCGAGTCCGTTCAACCACGGCAGATAGCCCAGCAATGGCGTACTCGTGCCGCTCATATTGCCAGCGGTAATCTGGTTGGCGAGTTCGCCACGCAGGCCGCCATCATCGCGCAGCGGTTGCAGACTGTAGAGGCCCGGCAGCGTTGCGAGGCGCGCAATGCTGCCGTTGTCGCTGATGTCGAAGCGGACGACTTCGAAGTGGTGGTCCATCACGCTGCGGCCACCGACCTGGGCGCCCAGCGCCTGCAGCGCGCCATCCTGGATCGCCGCGCCGCGATAGAGCATGGCCTGCCAACGCGTCTCGTTGCGGCGCAGCCCTTCACCGGCATTGTTCTGTTTGTACCGGGGCAGGAAGTCGCCGGTCCAGCGCAGCGCGGGCGCCGCACGCGCGGCCGCTTCCATGCTGGCGGCATCGGCCCAGACCACATAGCTGTAAGGCGCGATGTACTGGATCGGGGTGACGCCCCCCTGCTGCAGCGCGTCCAGCCATTGCTGCCGCGGCGGCGCATTGAATTGCAGCAGGCGCAGTGCCGGGCCACCGCCGTAGACACGCTGATTGGCGTCGGCATCGGCGACCGGATCGAATCCCCCGTTGCCGAGTTCAAGCGCAAACAGCGCAGACGCGTCGACTTCGGGCGTGTGCACCCAGGCCAGCGCGCCATACGATTCGGCCACCACACCACCGCGATCCAACTCGGCGGCGAGATCGGCATGATGCACCATGCGATAGCCATCGGCGGCCTGGGTGATGCCGGCGGCCGTCATCAGGCTGATGCTGAGCGCCTTCAGCGCGAGGACTCGGGTGGACATGGGCAGGTTCCTGATGCAACGACAAGATCGCCGATTGCAGCGCCTGCCGGCGCAGGGGTCAAGTCGCGCAGCGCACGGCAGGGCCTGCGCACGGAGTTCCGCTAGCGCTCGGCGGGTCAAAAAGCGCTCGGCTAATCGCTGAAGTCCCGCTATTGTGGGCCCATCCAATTGCCAGGACGCCTTCGATGAAGCCCAATTACCAGTTTGACAAGCGCCAGCGCGAGCTGGAAAAAAAGAAGAAGAAGGAAGCCAAGGCGTTGAAGAAGGCGCCGACTGCGCGTGCTCCCGCCGAAGAAGAAGGCGCCGAACCTTCAGCGCCGGCGACGCCGGTAGCCGAGTAGGGTGCGCACCGGGATTGCGGACAGCCACTGCCCGCTGCGCGCGGTCCCGATCGTACGGGCATGAGGCGGGGTCCAGGCCCGGTACCGATCCGGATTCCTTCCGTTGGCTGACGCGCTGCGCGCCACCCATGAACCGGCATGAAATTTCCGGGCTAGAATCGTGGCACCCTGGGCGAGGCAAGACTTATGCAGATCTTTGGTCATCTGGACGAGGCGTTGCCGCCCGAGCTGGTGGCGCCAGCGCGTATGGCCGACATCACCATCGTCGCCAGCGCCGAGGAATTGCGCCAGATCGCCCAGTTCCTGCTGGCCTCGGCCGCCGAGATGGATCGACTCGGCGACGCCTATGATCACGCCCATCTGCATGATCATCAGCGTGGATTCGCCCAAGTCCCCGGACTGGTGGTGGCGGCTTCGGCATTGGCACAGTGCTAGCGCGCCCCGTGTAGGAGGCCCGAATCGGGCCGACCGTTGTGTTGCAGAGTGGCCACAACGGTCGCGCCAATCGGGCGCTCCTGCATTCGAGTGTTTCGCGGCATTGTGGGAGGCCCGAGGCGGGCCGACCGTTGTCTCCGGGAATGACCTCTGCGGTCGCGCCAATTTGGCGCTCCCACATTCGAGCGTTTCGCGGCATTGTGGGAGGCCCGAAGCGGGCCGACCGTGGTCTCCGGGAATGACCTCTGCGGTCGCGCCAATCTGGCGCTCCTACATTCGAGTGTTTCGCGGCTTTGTGGGAGGCCCGAGGCGGGCCGACCGTTGTGTTGCAGAGTGGCCACAACGGTCGCGCCAATCTGGCGCTCCTGCGCTTCAGCGCTTCAGCTTTTCTGCGCAGCGATCCAGCGATCGATCTTGGCTTCGAGGGCGTCCAGTGGCAGCGAACCATCCTGCAGTACTTCGGCATGGAAGGCGCGGATGTCGAAGCCGGCGCCGAGTGCTTCCTCGGCACGCTTGCGCAGTGCCTGGATCTTCAGTTCGCCGATCTTGTACGCCAATGCCTGACCAGGGATCGCGATATAGCGCTCGGCCTCTGAAACCGATTCGGTATTGGTGCTGGCGGAATTCTCCAGCATGTAGGCAATCACCTGGTCGCGGCTCCAGCCCTTGCTGTGCAGTCCGGTATCGACGACCAGCCGGATCGCCCGCCAGAGTTCAGCCTGCAGGCGACCGAAGTACTGGTAGGGATCGCTATAGACACCAAGTTCCTTGCCGAGCGATTCGGCATACAGACCCCAACCTTCGGCGAACGCGGTCTCGCCGCCGAAGCGACGGAACTTCGGGATGCCGGTCAGCTCCTGTTGCAGCGCGATCTGGAAGTGATGGCCGGGAATCGCCTCATGCAGGAACAGCGATTCCATGTCCCAGGTCTTGCGCGAGGGCAGGTCATAGGTGTTGACGTAGAAGATGCCGGGTCGGCTGCCATCTTCGCTGGGCCCCTGGTAGCTGCCGCCGGCCGCGCTCGCGGCACGGAAGGGCTCGACCGGACGGATCTCGAAGCCGGCCTTGGGCGTCAGCGAGAACAGTTTCGGCACACCGGCCTCGGTGCGGGCACGCAGTGCATTGTAGGCATCGAGCAGGGCCTGCTCGCTGGCAAACTTGAACTCGTCACTGCTGGTCAGGTGCTTGAAGAAGTCCTTCAACTCGCCCTTGAAACCGACCTGCTGCATCACCGACTTCATCTCGCCGTGGATGCGCGCAACCTCGTCCAGGCCGACCTGATGGATCTCGGCCGGCGTCATCGTGGTCGTGGTCATCAGTTTCACGTTGTAGGCGTACCAGGCCTCGCCATCGGGCAGGGCCGACAGCGACACCGTCTCACGGCAGGCCGGGATGTATTCATCCTTGATGAAGGCGTGCAGGCGCCGATAGGCCGGCATCATCTGGTCGGCGATCAGGGTGCGATAGCTGTCGCTGAGGCGGGTCTTGTCGGCATCGGAAAAATCCGCCGGCAATTTGCTGATCGGGCCCCAGAACAGTGTGTCCTCGGGCTTGTCCTGGATGATCGACTCCAACTGCGGCAGCACCTTGAGCATCAGCACCCTGGGCTGCACCACGCCGCTCGCGATACCCTCGCGCATGTTGGCGATGGCGGTATCGAAGATCGCCGGCGCGACGCTGGCTCGGGCATGCCAGTTGTCGTAGTCCTTGACCGTCACGAACGGCTGGGCGCTGGCACCACTGCCGAGCTGCACGAAGAACTGCGAGAAATTCCGGAACTGGTTGACCGGCTGCATCCAGCCAGGAAAGCGCTCGCCCTCCAGTGCAAGTCGGCGATCGCGGACGAAGATGTCGTAGGAAACCCTGGCCTGACCATCCAGCAGCGAGGGATCGATCGCACTGATCCGGTCCAGCCATTTCTGTTCGAACTCGTGTTCCTGCTGGCGTGCTTCGGCACTCAGGAAATTGGGCAGACGGTCGTTGTAGCGGGGGTCGCCGACGAAGGTTGCCTGGATCGGATTGAGCTCCAGCGAGGCTTCCCAGAATTCGCTGTAGAGCTGTTCCAGCTGGGCTGCAACGGCGGCCGGATCGGCCTGCGCGGCAGTCGCTGCAGCTGCGCTGTCGGTGGCGCCCGCGGGCGCGGTCGCCTCTTTCGAGCCGCAGGCAGCAAGGGCCAGCGCGAGCGCCAGAGGGAGCGGCAAGGTACGAAGTTTCATGGAAAGTCCTGGCAGTGGGTCGGGAACATCTCCCACCTTAGGACCCCGGCCGCACCTCGGCATGGGCCGAAGGTACAGGGTCGCGATCCCGGCAATGGGGCGCTTCGCGCCCCATTGCCATGCGCGTCGTCGTGTGCTCAGTCGTCGCGGCCGCGCAGCTTCGGCTTGGCCGGCGCACGCGGCTTGTAGGGCTCCGGCGCCTTGAGTTCAAAGCCCGCTTCGCTGACTGCGCCGGCCAGGCGCATCTGCACGGTGTACTTGCCAGGCACCAGCAGCAGGCGATGGCCCAGCCGCACCGATTCGGCGTACGGGGTCCTGGCCGCTGAAGCAGATGGATCTTCAGCACTGCTGCCGGCGGCGGGGCGGGTCGTCTGGTCGTCGAAGCTCGGTGTAGTCGGGCTCGAATCGGTGTCGGATGCAGGCGTCCCGCTTGCGGCCAGCTCCGCGGCCAGGGCGCGTGCCTGGTCAACGCTGAGATCCCAGTCCAGCGTATTGATGCCGCGTTTGGCCTGGAAGCCGAGTTCCTTGACGACGTTCTTGTCCTTGTCGAGCACACTCAGGGTGCCGCTGCCCTCGGCACTGGACCAGTAGCTGATCGTGCGTACGGGCAGATCGCCGGACTCATCGAACCAGCGCGACGGCCGGCTGCGCCAGCCACGGTCGGCCGTCATCGGGTCGATCGGAAACACATGCAGTGCCTTGTCGCGTACCGCTGCGCTCAACTCCTGCACCGGCAGTACATCGGCGATCCAGACGCTGCGGCCATGGGTGCCGGCAACGATCTCGCGATCGCGTGGATGGATCACCAGATCATGCACCGGCACTTTCGGCAGGCCGGAACCGAAGGTCTGCCAGTGGGCGCCGCGATCGAGCGACACATAGACGCCGCGATCCGTGCCGACATAGAGCACGTCGGCGCTGAGCGGATCTTCGCGCACGACATTGATCGCTTCGGCCGGCAGATTCGAGCTGATCGAACGCCAGGAACTGCCGAGGTCATCACTGACGTAGAGCATCGCCGAGGCATCGTCATTGCGGTAATTGTTGAAGCTGACATAGGCCCGCTTGAGCGCGTGGCTGGACGCGACCACCCGACTCACCCAGTGATCGGGCAGACGCGCCGAGACATTGCGCCAGTCATTGCCACCGCCGCTGGTGACCCAGACATTGCCATCATCGGTGCCGGCCCAGATCAGGCCGAACTGGCGGCTGGATTCGCTGATGCTGGTGATGGTGGCGAACGGCACATCGCCACGCTGACGGCTGGTGGTCAGATCGCCGCTGATCGCGCTCCAGCTGACGCCCTTGTCGAACGAGCGGAACAACTTGTTGGCCGCGAAGTACACCACGTCCTGATTGTGCGACGACAGCACTACCGGGGTGTTCCAGTTGTAGCGCAGCGCCGGCTCCTTCAGCTTCTCGCGCGGCCGCACCTGGCCACCGCCATCGGGACCCTTGCGGTTGTAGTAGCCGAACTGATAGCCGGTGTAGACGGTGTTGTCGCGTGGATCGATGGCGACATGCATGCCATCGCCGCCGCCGATCATGCTCCAGTCCTCGCCGCGTTCCCAGTTGGTGCGCGACGAACCCTTCAGGGTGCCGTTGTCCTGCAGACCGCCGTAGACGTTGTAGGGCTCGGCCATATCGACATTGACGGTGTAGAACTGGCCCACCGGCTGGCGATCGAGCTTCAGCCAGGTGGCGCCGCCGTCATAGCTGATGTCGACGCCGCCATCATTGCCATTGATCATGCGCCGGGCATTCTGTGGATCGATCCACCAGGCGTGATGATCGACATGGACATCGTGCTGATTCATGCCCTTGAAGCTGGCGCCACCATCTTCCGACACCACCACCGGTACGCCCAGCACGTAGATGCGCTGCGGATTGTCCGGCGCTACCCGGATCTGGCCGAAGTAATAGCCGTAGGTGTAGGTCACCTCGCTGAGCGGATGCTCATGGGTACGTCGCCAGGTCGCGCCGGCATCATTGGAGCGATAGATCTCCAGGCCGCGGATATCGGTATTGAACAGCGCCGCCTCGGCATCGTTGAGGGCATCGACCAGATCCTGAACCTTCAGCTCGTCACTCCTGATGCGCGCAATCAGGGTCTTGGCGTCCAGTTCGGTATCGAGATCATTGCCGCGGATGAAGGCCTCGATCTCATCCGGGTCCTGGGCAAGAAATTCGTCCTTGCTCATCGACTTCAGGCGCCGTGCCGACAGTGGCCGGTCACCCAGATCCTGCTCGGCGGCGGGCAGCTCCTGCCAGTTGTCGACGCTGGCGTAGAGCACCTTGGGATCGCTGGCCGCAATCGTCAGACCGATGCGGCCGACATGGGCGCCCTGCGGAAAGCCACCGTCGAGGCGCGTCCAGCTGTTGCCGCCGTCGCTCGACTTGTAGATGCCCGAACCGGCACCGGATTCGGTGAAGTTCCAGGCGCTGCGCGCGTGTTCCCACATCGCGGCATAAACCAGTCTGGGATTCTTCGGGTCCATCACCAGATCGATCGCGCCGGTGCGGCCACTGCCGATCAGGGTCTGTGTCCAGTTGCCACCGGCGTCCTGGGTGCAGAACACGCCGCGGCGACCACCGTCGCTGTAGAGCCGGCCGGTCGCGGCAACGCAGACCCGGTTGCTGTCCTTCGGATGCACCACGATGCGGGCAATGCGATCGACATCGCTGAGTCCGACGTGGCGAAAGCTGGCGCCCTCATCGTCGGATACAAATACGCCCATGCCGCCGTACGAAGAGCGCGAGGCATTGGACTCGCCCGAGCCGATCCAGAGCCGCCTGGGCAGCAGCGGATCGACCGCGATGGCGCCGGTCACGGTGACCGGCAACTGATCCGACAGCGGGGTGAACGTCACGCCATTGTTCAGGGTCTTCCAGACGCCACCCGTGGCATAGGCCACATAGAACCCGTAGGGCTGGCCCGGGATGGAGGCGACATCGAGCACGCGGCCGCCCTGTACCGTGGGACCGATCGAGCGCCAGTGCAGGCCATTGAACAGGGATTCCTGCTGCAGTGTCTGATGCTGCTGCCAGGCCTTCCAGGCCGGTGTTGCCGGCTCAGCCGGGGTCAGCGCCGGGGTCGATGATGAAGCGGCGAGCAGGGCCAGCGCACCGCTGGCGATGGCGAATACAGCTGGTCTCATCAGAATCTCCCCGGTGGAAAGTCTCAACAATAGCGAGGCCAGCGGGGTTTTACGATGTGCCAATCGGCGCAGCGGCTGCGCCTGCACGAACCGACCAGGTGGCGCTGGCTTTCGATCCGCTGCAGGGACCGGCTACCCTAACCGGCAATCCCACCGCGCAAACCGGCATGATCGACACCCCCCATCAGTTCCCCGCGTCCGCCGCGCATTTTTTTCTGCAGGGTGCAGCCGGCCGGATCGAAGTCGCCAGCGATGTGCCGACCGAAGGTGCGCGTCTGGGCACCGCCGTGCTCTGTCATCCGCATTCCCTGCATGGCGGCAGCATGCAGAACAAAGTCGTCACCACCGCCGAGCGCAGTCTGCGCGCGCTCGGCCTGCGCACGCTGCGCTTCAACTTCCGCGGCGTCGGCAAGTCCGAGGGTGCCTTCGACGATGGTGCGGGCGAGGGCGAGGACCTGTTGCTGCTGGTGCAGTGGTTGCGCACGGTGCGCCCACAGGATGGCATCTGGCTGGTCGGATTCTCGTTCGGTGCCTATGTCTCGATCAGTCGCGCCGCCGACATCGCGCCACAGCAGCTGATCAGTCTGGCACCGCCGATCGGTCGCTGGCAGTTTGATCGCGTCGTGCTGCCGAGCTGTCCCTGGCTGGTCATCCAGCCCGAGGCCGATGAGGTCGTCGATGCGCCCACGGTATTCGCCTGGGCCGAGCAACTGGGCGATCGCATCGATCTGGTGCGGATGCCGGCGACCTCGCACTTCTTCCATGGTCAGTTGGTCGCTTTGCGCGCGCATATCCAGACGCGGATGCGGGCACCATTGCCGGCGCTGGAAACCGAGTGAGCCAGGCGTTGCACACACCCTCGCAGTCTTACGCCGCCGGTGTCGCGTCCGCTCGCTGGCAACAGGATCCTGCGCAATTGCTCGCGCTGCGTCCGCTCGATCGCATCCACGCCAGTCTGCGCGCGATAGAAGAGGATTCCAGCTGGCTGGCGCAATTGCGGCGCCGCTTTTCGGCACCCGAGCGCGTGCGCGGTCTCTACCTATGGGGTGGCGTCGGTCGCGGCAAGACCTTCCTGATCGATCTGCTGCACGATGCCCTGCCCGGCGAACGCAAACTGCGCATGCACTTCCATCGCTTCATGGGCCGTGTCCACGAGGCGCTGCGTGCGCATGCCGGCGAACAGGATCCGCTGCGCGCGATTGCACGCCAATTCGCTGCCGAGGCGAGGCTGTTCTGCCTCGACGAGTTCTTCGTACAGGACATCGGTGATGCGATGATCCTCGGCGAGTTCCTGCGTCACCTGTTCGACGCCGGCGCGACCCTGGTGACCACATCCAACCTGCCGCCGCATCGGCTCTACGAGCACGGCCTCCAGCGCGAACGCTTTCTGCCAGCGATTGCCCTGCTGGAACGTCGTTGCGAAGTGCTCGAGCTGAGCAGTGCCGTCGATTACCGCTTGCGCAGTCTGACCGCCGGCGGTGTCTATCATTGTCCCCTCGGCCCGGCCGCCGATGCCGCGATGCTGGCCTGCTTTGATCGACTGGCGCCCGGCTCGGCGCGACCCGCTGGCGAGATGCGCATCAACGAACGCCCGATCAAGGTGCGCCGCCGTGCCGATGGTATTGCCTGGTTCGATTTCGCCGCACTCTGCGAAGGTCCGCGGGCGGTGTCCGATTACATCGAGCTGGCGCGCAGCTTCAATACCGTGCTGATCTCGGATGTACCGGTGCTCGATACCCAGGGCATGCGCGAGGATGCCGCCAAGCGTTTCATTCATCTGGTCGACGAGTTCTATGACCGCAATGTCAATCTGATCCTCAGCGCCGCAGTGGCGCCGACGACGCTCTATCGCGGCCACCGCCATCGTCACGAATTCGCGCGTACCGAGAGTCGCCTGATCGAGATGCAGAGCGCCGAGTATCTGGCGCGACCGCACAAGCCCTGAGTTGGCACGCTGTGCGGACGATTTCCGTCCCGGCGCAGACGCGCGCGCATCGCCTCGCTACCATTCCCCCATGAAGATCGCATCGTGGAACGTCAATTCGCTCAAGGTTCGCATGCCGCACCTCGAGGCCTGGTGTCAGGAAGCCCGGCCCGACGTGCTGGCCCTGCAGGAAATCAAGATGGAGACGGCAGCGTTTCCGGGCGATGCCATCCGCGCGCTCGGTTACGAGGCGGTGGTTTCCGGTCAGAAAACCTACAACGGTGTGGCGATCCTGAGTCGTCTGCCGATGCGCGACGCGCTCGCCGAGGTATCCGGCTATGCCGATGAACAGCGTCGACTGCTGGCGGCTACGGTCGGCGATATCCGGATCATCAATCTCTATGTCGTCAATGGCCAGGAAGTCGGTTCCGACAAGTACCGCTACAAGCTCGAATGGCTTGAGGCTGTCACCGGCTGGATCGCCGAAGAGATCCGTCAGCATTCGAACGTGGTCGTGCTCGGCGATTTCAATATCGCACCGGATGATCGTGATGTGCACGATCCCGAAGCCTGGTTCGAGCAGGTGCTGTGCAGCACGCCGGAGCGCGCAGCGCTCGCTCGCCTGCTCGCGCTCGGCCTGCACGACAGCTATCGCCTGCGCGAGCCTGCCGGTGGCCACTACAGCTGGTGGGACTATCGCGCTGCAGGATTTCGCCGCAACAATGGTCTGCGTATTGACCTGGTTCTGGTCAGCGAGGCACTGCGCAGCCGCGTCCAGGCAGTCGGCATCGATCGCGAGCCACGCAGCTGGGAGCGCCCGAGCGATCATGCCCCGGTCTGGGTGGAGATCGCCGAATGAGCGACACCACGCCCTATGGCCTGGAGGCCAGCGAGCTGGACGAGCTGCACGAATTCCTCGGTCGCCGTGCTGAGGGTGGTGGCCTGATGCTCGACGCGGTGCACGGTCTGTTGACCGCCGTGGTGATCGGCCCCGAACCGATCTCGGCCAGCGAGTGGCTCGGCCATGTCGTCGATGAGGCCCAGGGATTCGAGACCGAGGAAGAGGCCAATCGCGTCCTCGCCCTGCTGATCCGGCTCTACAACAGTGTCGTCCAGGAACTCGAAGCGCTGTCCTATCAGCCGATCTTCGGCGAGATCGAAATCGCCGATTCCGATCAGACCGAACTCAGCGCACGCGGCTGGTGCGAAGGCTTCGCGATCGGAGTCGATCTGCGTTCCGCGCTCTGGGAAGGCCGCATGCAGCAGGACCCCGAATTGATGGAACTGCTGCATCCGATCATCGCGCTCGCGGCCGACGAGGGCGTCTTCGAAACCAGCGAAGGCGAGACCATCGAGCCGCTCAGCGACGAGGATTTCGAAATCGCGCTCAATGCCGTCGCCGGCGCGGTGGCCGATGTCCAGCAGTACTGGCGCAACAAGCCACCGGATCTCAGTGAAGGACTGGAGCCCGCAACCGGGCTGCGTCCGCTATTGCGCAAACGCGGTGGACACTGGCTGCACTAGCCTGAAGCGCGAGCCGTCGCCGCCAGCATCCGCCCTGCCTGCCGCGATCAGAGCCGGGCGACGCCGATGCTCAGCGAATAATTGACCGCGACTTCGGCCTGGCCGGTCATCGGCTGCGCCGGTTCGGCGAGGCGACAGAAACGCTCGCCGCGTGCGGCCTTCAGCGCAGCGCGATCCAGCAGAGTCGACCCACTCGACTGCGCCAACTTCACCTGGGTGGCAGTGCCGGCCTTGTCCAGTTGCACCTGCAGACGCACAGTTCCTTCGGCACGCTGACGCTTGGCCTCATGCGGATAGCGCCAGGGGTCGCGATCATTCTGGTCACTTGCCGTCGATTGCACAGCGGTCTGCTCATGGCAGGGCACCGCAAGCTCGGCAGCCTGGAGCGTGGCACTGCCAGCCAGGGCCATCACCAGACCCGACAGTGCACACTTCGAAGATTTCCTCATGGCCCATCCCTCCCATCGATTACCGCGCTCCTCCGTGGAGCGCCTGGAAGGGAAACGTACGCCGATCCAATCGTCCCGGCAAGACCGCTGTAATACACGTGTCACAGAGTTGTGCTACCGCTCCAAGGTTGGCCTTGCCCTTGCCCTTGCCGTTGCCGTTGTCCCCCAAGGGGATTGCATAGAGCGTGGCTTGCCGCGCTGCTCTTGACGTTGACGTCGATGTTGTCTCCACGAGGATCGCAGAGAGCGGGCGCGCCCCGCTGTTCTCGCTCTTGATTCAACCTTGGTGTCGAAGCCGACGCAAAATCAAGATCAAAGGCAGCGCGGCAAGCCACGCTCTATGAAATCCCCTTTTAGGGGACAACATCAACGTCAACGTCAACGTCAACGTCAACGTCAAGAGCAGCAAGGCTGGCCGCGCTCCCTGCAATTCCCTCGGAGACCGAGGCTACCGCTTCGCGGATCGATGCTCGGCTTTCTCTACTCGAATCCGTTGGCAAACAAGTTGTCGCCCGCAGTGGCGCTGCTGAACCGGTAGACCTGATCGCTCTGGGCAGCGAGATACAGGTTTCCCGCGAGGTCCTCGCCGAACCCAATCGGGCCAGAAGCCGGTCTGACGGGCGTTCCCGGCGGGTTCTCCCAGCGTGTTGCGCTCCAGCCGGATGCGGTCGCACCATCGGGTCTGCCGAAGAAAATCTCGCGCGTGCAATAGTCAGCGTAGACGATCATGCCATTGAACTGGGGGATCGGACCGCGGAAGCGATAGCCGCCCGTGATCGAACAACGGCCCGCTGCATGGGAATAGTCGAGGATGGGAAGGAGTCCGAAGTTGCAGGAGTCCACCGTCACGCTGCCGCGAAGCTGCCGGCCCTCACAGGTGCGCCAACCCAGATTCTGAGCGCCATCGGCTGCAGGAATCAGGCTGACCTCTTCCCAGGTACCTTGGCCGACGTCTCCCACCAGCATGTCGCCATTGCTGCGATCAAAGCTGAAGCGAAAAGGATTGCGCATGCCATGGTGCCAGATCTCGTCGCAGGTATTGCTGGTGCCGACATGCGGATTGTCCACGGGGATCCGGTAATTCGCGGTGGCGCCGGTTGCCGTGCCACACATCTCGGCGGGGGCACTGGCCGTAGTACCGTCCACATCAATACGCATGATCTTGCCGAGCAACGCATAGTTGGGCGCCGTACCTGAGGCGCAACTGGCAGGGTTGTTGTCTGCGGGCTTCCTCCACAGACATTGCGCGAAGCCATGCGGATCGTTCTGCGGTCCGCCGTCCCCGATCGAGATGTACAGGAAGCCGTCGGGTCCGAAGTGGATATCGCCACCGTTATGGTTGTTGGCGAGATCACCTACGGTCATGATCACGCGTCGCGTCGCGGGCGGCACCACGTCCGGATCGGGCCCATTGGCGGTGTACTCCACCGTGAGCTGATCCGGAAAGGTGCCGATGTTCGCGCCACCGGCGGGGCGCGTATGCTGAACATAGAATCGACCGTTGCTGGCGAACTGCGGATGAAAGGCGATTCCCAACAGGCCCTGTTCTCCGCCCGTGCTCGAAGGCACATTCAGAAACTCCGGGCTCTCGACCACACCATTTCGGTAAATGTAGATGTTGCCCGTGCGCGACACGATGAAGAGTCTGCCACTGCCATCATTGGGCTCAGCGAAGGCGATGGGCTGGTCGATGCCGGTGATGTTCAGATCGGTCAGCATCAGGTCCGCGGGAACCGTTTGCGCCACTGCGCCCATCTGTCCAACGAACAGCGCGACGGACAACACGCCAGTCTGCACAATGAGTGCTCTGGCATGACGGCGCAAACCAGACGAGATCGTGTTCGGAGGTGACGGACTCGGTTTCATGGCAAAAGCTCCTGATTGATTCAAGGCCCAATGTATAACAACGGAAGCGCGGCAATTTCGTGAGCGCGTCAACGAATTGCGGATCAGCGGCCGCGCTTCAGCCGAATCAGCGCCGAAATATCCTCATCGCCATGGCCGCGCCGCATCAACTCGGCGTAGTCGTGCAGCGCCTTGTCGACGATGCTGTGGTCGACGCCAGCCTGTTCGGCAAGCTGGCGCACAATGCCGAGATCCTTGTGCAACAGGGACAACTTGAAGCCGACGCTGAATTCATTGCGCAGCATGGTGGCGCCGCGTTTTTCCAGGAACCAGCTCTGCGCTGCGCCGGCGAGCAGGGTGGGCAGCAGGCGTTCGGGCTCAAGGCCCAGCGCCTGCCCCAGCGCCAGGCCTTCGGTCACCGCCTGGGCGATGCCCGCAACCAGTACCTGATTGACCGCCTTGGTGTTCTGCCCCGCGCCGACCGCCCCCATATGGGTGATCCGCGCCGCAAAACATTCGATCGCGCCGCGCACACGTTCCAGCGTCGCCGCCTCGCCGCCCAGCATCACCGACAGCTTGCCGTTCTTGGCGCCTTCGACACCGCCCGACACCGGCGCATCCAGAAAATCCGCACCGCGCGCCCGCAGAATCTCGGCCGCCTTCTGCGCACTGGTCGACGCGATCGTCGAGGTATCCACCAGCACGAAGCCAGCGCCCGCATGCACCGCGAGCGCCTGTGCCAGCGCAATCACATCAGCGTCCGCCGTCACCGCGCTGATCACCACATCCGCGTGTTTGGGCAGGTCGCGCGGATCGTCTACAGCCAGCACGCCAGCGTGTTCAGCGGCAAAACGTCTGGCCTTGTCCGGACTGCGATTGCTGACAGCCACCAGATATCCAGCACGATGCAAATGCCCGGCCATCGGCGCACCCATCGCACCGAGCCCGACGAAGGCAATTTTGAGCATGGGGAGCAGGGCTTGAAGTAGGGGAGATGCAGTTTAGCCGGGTGAGAGAAACCTGTGTTCTGTCTGCTTGATAGGTGACACTGCATCGGCCCGCTTGATCCCCTCTCCCGCTTGCGGGAGAGGGCTAGGGTGAGGGAAACCTGCGTTGTATGAATCGGGCTGAGAGGTGACCAAGATCGCCACGCACACAGTTCGACGTATACGCTATCCCCACCGCCCTCATCCGGCCTTCGGCCACCTTCTCCCGCAGGCGGGAGAAGGGAACCCAAGTCGGTTGCGCCGACCTGCCCGCGATCCCATCGCTCAAAGCATGTTCGGCCGGGCTGATAGGTGACACCCTCATCCGGCCGTGATCCCCTCTCCCACTTGTGGGAGAGGGTAGGGTGAGGGAAATCTGCGACTGTGGCCGGTGCTTGCCGCATTGGCGGGTGTTCGTGCGATAATCTGGTACACAACGCGCCCATAGCTCAGCTGGGTGAGTGTCGGCGCCATGACGATGCCCTCAGGCATCGTCAGCCGACAGGAACGCCCGGCATGGAGGCCGGGCCGGATCGCTGCACCAGGGAAGGTTCGTGCGATAATCTGGTACACAACGCGCCCATAGCTCAGCTGGGTGAGTGTCGGCGCCATGACGATGCCCTCAGGCATCGTCAGCCGACAGGAACGCCCGGCATGGAGGCCGGGCCGGATCGCTGCACCAGGGAAGGTTCGTGCGATAATCTGGTACACAACGCGCCCATAGCTCAGCTGGATAGAGTGGCAGCTTCCGAAGCTGTAGGTCGGGGGTTCGAATCCCTCTGGGCGCGCCATCTTCCCCTTCGTTTACTTTCATCGCAGCAACCTTCCCTGGTGCGGGGCTCCTGCCCGCGCGTCCCTGCGCGTGCGTCTTCGTCGCATCCGTTGCCCGGCGGCAACGGAAGAGCGCAACGAAGGACCCCTCTGGGCGCGCCATCTTCCCCTTCGTTTACTTTCATCGCAGCAACCTTCCCTGGTGCGGGGCTCCTGCCCGCGCATTCGGCAATTGCTCGTGCATTGCGCTACCTCGGTCAGGGCAAGCCCACACGCCTTGTTGTAGGGCATCTCTGCGAGATGCCGTCATCAAGGCGTCGCGGTGTCGAGATGGCATCTCACAGAGATGCCCTACAGGACCGGGCGAGCGGCGGGGCAAGCCTCGCGAGCTTTTGTTGTAGGGCATCTCTGCGAGATGCCGTCATCAAGGCGTCGCGGTGTTGGGATGGCATCTCATGGAGAGGCCCTACAGGACCAGAGCCGAGCAGCGGGGCAGGCCTCGCAAGCTTTTGTTGTCGGGCATCTCTGCGAGATGCCGTCATCAAGGCGTCGCGGTGTCGGGATGGCATCTCACAGAGATGCCCTACAGAACCAGAGACGATCATCGCCGCACCATATAGCGCAGATCCTCCGCGGCCGCGTCGATGAGATCTGCGATCAGGGGATCGGCCAGCATGCGGATGACACTCGGCGTGGGTGGAAACGGCGCCTTTTTCAACGCTCGCTCGTTGAGTGCAAAAGCAGCCGCGTTGGCGTTCATCGAGCTGCAGTAGGCGATGCCATCGAGCTCAGGGTAGGCCGCGTACAGCGCTGCGGCCCAGCGTTGCGCACGTGGGCGCGGCCCCGAATGGATCGCGGTGGATGCACCCATCCGCGTTGCGAATACGCCGGTCAGGTCGAGCAGGGTCAGGTCGGCGACCAGGTTCCACACCGCGAGGTAGGGCTGATGCCGGCGGACATCGACGATGCGCGAAGACTGGAAGACTTCCGCCAGGCAGGTCTGGGCCAGACGGGCGGCGTACAGGACACCGCGGTCCTGGCGATGTGGTGCGCCGCGCGCATTCCTCAGATGATGGTCAAAGCGCGAGATTGTTGGTCCCCAGTAGCGAAACTGGTTCCAACCCGAAGGATGGCGTCCGCTGGCGAACCCGATCCGTGCAAGCGCCGTCCCTGCCTGCAGTACCAGGGTAACCGGCCGCAGCGCGCGCAGCTGTTCTGGCGGCGGCGGCAACGGCAGCTTCGCCACTAAAGATCGTCCATGACAGCGAGCACAGACTCGACGTCGCCGGTACGCAATAGCCACTCGCGCGGAGAGATGGGCGTATCGTCTTCGCCAACAGCGAGATCCGCCGTCGGCGTCAGAAACCACATAGCAAAGGCCAGCGCCGGCATCTGCTCGCCGGCGGCTGCCAGCAGCCTGGGCAGTCCGGGAATCTCGACCTTGCCCTCGAACTGGAAGTGCGGCACACGCTTCTCGCCGTTGAGCTCGATGGCGAGCAGCGAGCGATCCCGGATGCGTTGCCGGATGCGGCTGGGATCCAGTTTGAGCTTCTTCGCCAATTCGGCCGGGGTATCCGCCTGGTTGAACAGGTCGAGAAAGGTCGAGGCATAACGCACCCGCGCCGATTCGGCACGTTTGCGGGTTTTTGGCGTAGTGCGCAGTCCGACGGCGGCAAGGGCGTCGAGCTCGGCCGCCGGCAACGCAGGTTCAATGGCGTGCATCGCGGGAAGCAGCGAGGTGAATCCCTCGTCCAGCAGGACGCGCTCGGCAATCCGCAGGCGCTCCTTGCGGGACAGGCCGTCGAGGGCGTGTTCAACAGCTTGCGTTGCGGCGTTCATTCTCGTGAACTCCCGTCGAGAGTATACGGAAAGCATCCTCCAGAGCGCCTGGAAAATCAAGGGTGGGGCTGAATGAGACCACTCTGAAGCGCACGCAGCGGCATGCTTGCCGCTGCCAGCGCTGGCTGCGTTCCTGAGCCAGTCTCGTATTGACCAGTGGTTTCGGCGGCCCGTACCCTGCGATTTCAGAGCGCGCAAGGAAGACGGATGCAATTCGAAACAGGCCAGGATCGGCACACCGAAGCGGGCAAGGTTGGCTCGCAATCGCTGTGGAAGGATCTGCGCGATGCCATTCGCGGCACCGGCGCGGATTACACCAAAATCCCGATGCGGCGCGCGGTGTTCCTGCTGGCGGTGCCGATGGTGCTGGAACTGGTGCTGGAGTCAACGTTCGCCATCGTCGATATCTTCTTCGTCGCCAAGCTCGGACCATCCGCGGTGGCGACGGTCGGCCTGACCGAAAGCTACCTGTTTCTGCTGTATTCCATTGCCATGGGACTGTCGATGGCGGTGACCGCGATCGTCGCGCGCCGGGTGGGCGAGGGCAACAGCGACGAAGCGGCATTCACCGCCGTGCAGGCCATCCTGATCGCGCTACTGGTGTCGATAGTGCCGGCGATCATCGGCATCGTCTATGCCAGGGACATGCTGCGCCTGATGGGCGCCGATGCGTGGAGCATCGAGCACGGCTATCGCTACACACAATGGATGTTCGGCGGCAATGCGGTGATCATGCTGCTGTTCGTGATCAATGCAATCTTCCGTGGCGCCGGCGACGCCGCGATCGCGATGCGCGTGCTCTGGCTCGCCAATGGCCTGAACATCCTGCTCTGCCCTCTGCTGATCTTCGGTGCCGGACCAATTCCGCCGCTCGGCATCGAGGGCGCTGCGATCGCGACCAATATCGGCCGCGGAATCGGCGTTGCCTATCAGCTGTGGATTCTGTTCCGCGGTGGCAAGCACATCCGCGTATTGAGCGAACAGCTGGTCTGGCGCGGTGCCCTGCTCTGGCACATCGTGCGCACCTCGCTCGGTGGCGTCGGCCAGATGATCATCGCGATGACCTCGTGGATCTTCCTGATGCGCATCCTTGCCAGCGTCAGCAACGAAGCGGTGGCCGGCGCCACCATCGCGATCCGCATCATGATGTTCGTGATGATGCCAGCCTGGGGCATGTCCAATGCCGCCGCCACCCTGGTCGGCCAGAACCTGGGCGCGAAGGCACCCGAGCGTGCCGAGGCATCGGTATGGCAGATCGGTCGCTACAACATGGTCTATCTGGTGGCGGTGTCGGTGCTGTTTTTCCTGTTCCCGCAGGCATTGATCGGATTTTTCACCGACGACAGCAAGGTCATCGCGATCGGTGGCGAATGGCTGCGCATTCTTTCGTACTCGTTCTTCGTCTATGGCTGGTGGATGGTGGCGGTACAGGCCTTCAACGGTGCCGGTGACACTGTTACCCCGACCCGCATCAACTTCGTCTTCTTCTGGCTGATCCAGATACCGCTCGCCTGGTTGCTCGCACTGCACCTGGGCTGGCAGCACACAGGAGTGTTCTGGGCCGTGTTCGTGTCAGAAACCGCGGTCGGCCTGTTCACGCTCTGGCTGTTCAGTCGCGGCAGCTGGAAGACCGCGCAGGTATGAACAAAATGGTGCCAGGGACAATTTGTGGCGCACTTGATGGTGCCCAATTAATGGTGCCAGGGACAATTCTCAGAATCCAATCCGACCCAAGCTTCGCGCCCAGCAGGATCGGCAAGCGTGCCAGACGATCCACGGTGTAGGCTCGCCATCGAAAGCTGATCCAAGGTGCCCGGAATGTCACACCCACTGATCCTGCCGATGCTCGCCCACGTCGCGCTCGCGATCCTGCTCTACGTCTTGCTCACCATCGCCCGCGCACCCGCGGTATGGGGCATTGGCCGCCGACCCGATGGCAGCAATCCATTCGCCGAGTTCGAGCCGCGCATCAGCGCCAATCTCTCCAACCAGTTCGAATGGCCGCTGCTCTTCTACATCGCCTGCCTGCTGCTGCCATCCGACCCCAGTGAATTGACGGTGGCGCTGGCCTGGGTGTTTGTACTCGGTCGGCTTGCACACAGCGCCGTGCAGATTCTCACCCGCAATGTGCGCCTTCGCGGCCTGGTGTTCACGGTGAACTTTGTGGCGGTGCTGGGGCTTTGGGTGTTGATTGGCATGGGTGCGATGCGGTGAGGTTTGCGACGCAACGATGGATGGCGTCAGCTCGCCCAAGCTGGCGTTGCGCTTATGGACAATGAGGCATTCCGCAATGCGCTTCAGGCACTCGCCGACGCGCAGTACGCCCGCGATGCTGCGCCTGAGGTGCGTCGGGCGAACGCATTCGGCGCGTTGTTCGTCGGCACGGATCTGGATGTCGATTTTTATCTCAGCATAGCCGGCACGGTGCTGCGCGAAACCGAAAGCGGTGTTGAGACGATAAGCGATCTCGCGAGGACGCTTCCCATACTGGCCTGGGCCAGTCGTCAGTTCCCTGAGCTGGTTCCGTTCCTTCCCGCTCGTCAGTCTGGGGATGCGGATTGCCCGGGCTGCATGAGCAGGGGAACCATCCACCACGTCACGTGCCCCACGTGCTCGGGTTTGGGTTGTTGCAGCGCCAGGGCGCGCTGCTGAGCGCATCTCCTCCGACCGCTCCCCACTTGATAACGCCGCCAATAACCACTGTGCCAGGGACAATTCCCGGAACAATGGTGCCAGGGACAATTATCGGAGCGATGGCCCGCCGTGCTCGCCTGGTTGACACTGGCGTCGATACGGACCTTGCAAATTGTCCCTGGCACCAATTTGTGCAATGCCGCGGCACTGGCGATCGGTGAGCAGGTAGGGCCCCAGACGGTATGCTTGCGCCAAATTGCCTCTCGGCGGTGCCCGGGACAGGATTGAGTAGCCATGGTCGACGGTCGTCCCCTGACGTTGGATCCGAACGCGGTGAGCGCCAGCACCGATATGCCAGCGTTTCTTGCGCGTCCGGACGGTGCGCCGGTTTACCACGGCTTCCGAATGCTCGAATGTGCCCCACTCGATGGCTGGCAGTTTGGTGAGATCACCGAATTCATGCACAGTGAAGACGGCGACGCCTTCGTCATAGCGCCCGACGGCTCACGGGCCGGCCTGGTGTGGGAGGTTGGTGACGGAGAATTCAGGCAAATCAGCGCCCCGGATCAGGGGCGCTGGGGCGTGTATGCCGTCTGGTTTCCCGAGCCCAACGATTCTGTGGAGGCCCTGCGGCGCAATCTGCTTTCGGTGTTGCCGTCGCTGACCGCTGCCCATCAGGCGGTCAGCGGTGACGATGCAGGGAAGGCGTCCGAATAGCGAACCAGGCGCGAACGAAGAATGGTGCCAGGGACAATTCCCCGTCCACAGGCGCGTCGCCTTGGGCAAGTCGACGCTGCCATCGAACCCGCATATTGTCCCTGGCACCATTTACCGGTCCCCGCCATTTGCTCCGGTAATTGTCCCTGGCACCATTTACGCTGCAAGCATCGCCCAACCGCTTCACAATCTGCTCGCCGGGCCTGCGGCACAGTATGCTCTTGGGCGGCGCTGCTACAGGCCAGACCTTTTCCAGCGCGCGCGAGGCGGTGGTGGCCAGCAAAGACGATGTCGACGATCTGTTGCCAAAGGTCTACCAGGACCTCAAGCGCATGGCGCATCGCCAACTGGCGCGGTTGCGGCCGGGCGATACGCTGTCGACCACGGCCCTGGTCCACGAAACCTACGAGCGCCTGGCGCCCGGCGCCGGCAAGAACCTCGGCATCGCCTCGCGCGAGCATCTGATGGCGCTGTGCGCGCGTGCAATGCGCCAGATCCTGATCGATCATGCGCGCGAACGCGCGGCGGCCAAACGCGGCGGTGGGGCAGGGGCGATCACCCTGTCGGATCACGACCTGGTCGATAGCGACAGTCCGCAGGCACTGATCGCGCTCGATCAGGCATTGCAGCAGCTGGAAGCACAGGATCCGGGCCTGGTCCGCCTGATCGAGTTGCGCGTGTTTGCCGGACTCGACAGCGAGCAACTCGCAGACCTCCTCGGCGTCACGGTGCGTACTGTCCAACGCGACTGGTTGCGTGCCCGTGCCTGGGTTGGCGCGGCGCTGGAACAGTGAATCGTGCAAGGCGATCGCCGACCCGCGGAGAATTTTGCAGCGCTCGATCGGCTGCTGCGTGCAGCACTGGAGTTGCCTGAATCCGAACGCAACAAGTTCCTGGTCGAGGCCTGCGCAGACGACACCGCCACACTGGAGAAGCTGCGCCGCATGCTCGGCTATGCCGTGTCTCCCGAGTCGGTGTGGGAGTCCGCGGTGAACAACCTCGCCAACGCACCGACGCAGGGCGGCGCATCCCGCATGGCTGCGCAGCCGCCGCAGCAGATCGGCGATTGGCGCGTGCTCAGTCGCCTGGGTTCCGGCGGAATGGCCGAAGTGTTTCTCGGCGAACGCCATCGCGATGGTGTGGCGCAGCGTGCCGCCATCAAGCTGATGTACGCCCTGCACGCGCGCCCGGAACTGCGCGCCCGCTTCGAACGCGAGCGGCATATCCTGGCGTCACTGTCGGATGCCCGCATCGCCCGCTTCTACGATGGCGGCGTGCTCGATGATGGTCGCCCGTGGTTGGCGATGGAGCTGGTCGTTGGCGATCGCATCGATCGCTGGTGCGATCAGCGCCGGCTTGATCTGCGTGCGCGCATCGAACTGGTCTGCGCCGTTGCCGGCGCCGTTGCCAGCGCGCATCGCGCCCTGATCGTGCATCGCGATATCAAACCCGGCAATGTGCTGATCAGCGAGAATGGTCAGGTCAAACTGCTCGACTTCGGCATTGCCAAACTGCTCAACGCCGATGATCTGGACGACACCACGCCAGTCACTGCGACCGAGCATCGCGTACTGACACCCGACTACGCCAGTCCCGAGCAATTGCTGGGCCACCCGATCACCACGGGCTGCGATGTGTATCAACTCGGCGTGCTGCTTGCCGAGTTGCTGACCGGTCGGCGGCCATTCGAACGCAGTGGCCACACGCCGCTGGAATTTGAACAGGCCATCGCGCAGAGGGAAGCGCCGCGACTGAGCGCGTTGGCGCGTCTGGGTGATGATGCCGTCGTGCGGGCCGACGCACGCGCGAGCACACCAGGCCGTCTTTCCGCGATGCTGCGTGGCGATCTGGATGCGATCGCCGCGAAGGCGCTCGCCACTCGCCCGGAGGACCGCTATCGCTCCACCGATGCACTGATTGACGATCTGCAACGCGCCAGCGAAGGTCGCTCGATTTCAGCCAAGCGCGAGGGCGCACTCAAACGCGGCTGGCGATTCGTGCGCCGAAATCGCAGCGCATTCGCACTGCTGAGCATCGTTCTGCTGATCTCGGCCGTGTATGCGGTAAACACCGTCCAGCAATCGCGGCAACTGGCTCGCGAGTCGGCGCTCAATCGTAAAGTGCTGGAGTTTCTGACAGAAGTTTTTCGTGGCGCCAATCCGACCTTTGCACCCGGACTCGGCGCCGGCACCAGCGCCGACGAATTGCTCCAGCATGGCCTGATCGATGCCAGAACCCGATTTGCCAGTGAGCCCGAGGTGCTGGCGACCATCCTCACCCTGGGTATCGATACCCGCATTTCGCTTGGCGACTTCGCCGGCAGCATGCCCCTGGCCGAGGAGCTGGTTGCGCTCCGACGTCGCACCGCCAGCGACGATCCCGCGGACATCGTTCGTGCCTTGCACAAGTTCGGACTGACCCTGCACTACAACGCGCGCTATGCCGATGCCGAGCAGCCTCTGCGCGAGGCGCTCCGCCTCAACACCGAGTTCGGCCGCCCGTCCGGTCCGCTGCTGGTAGAAGCGCTTGCTGATCTGATGCAGAGCCGCGGCGATCTGCGCGCTGCTCTGGCCCTGGTCGAGGAGTTTGAGCAAGCACCATCGCCCGACACCAACCGCCACTCCATTCCGCATCTTTCATTGCGGCGACTGCACGGTGCGCTCCTGCGTGATCTCGGTGACTGGCTCGCGGCCGAGCCGATTCTGCGTTCTGTGCTGCAGGATGCCGAAGCGCAATTCCCGCCCCATCACCTGGATGTCGTCGCCAGTCGCCGCGAACTTGCCATGCTGCTGGCCTTGCGCGCCCAAGGTGCCGAGTCATTGCTGATGGCACAGAATACGCTCGACGATCTGCGCCACTATTATCGCAGTGCCCATGTCTCCCTCGGCCTGACGCGCCGCGCGATTGCTGCGGCGCTGGACGGCGCTGGCCGACTCGACGAGGCCGAGCGCCAGCTGACCATTGCCATCGAGCAGGACTTCGCCTCGTTGGCGCCAGACCACATCCTGCCTGGTTACGCGCGGCTTGATCGCGCATGGGTGCGCATGGCGTTGGGCGATACCGCGTCGGCAAACATCGATCTGGATGACGCGATCGCTCGTTTCAAAGCGGCAAGAGCGGAGGGCCATGCCCGCCTTTGCGAGGCGATGCTGGCGCGTTCGGTGCTCCGCTTTCGAAGTCATGATGCAGGCGGCGCCCGTGAGGATGGCGAACGTGCAGCCCAGCACTGTGCGCAGAACTTTGCGTCCGCAACCGCCATGGTCAGACTCGCCGCCAGCTGGCATCGTCGCATCGTCGCCGTCGAACACCAGCGCCATGCCATTGCGCTGGAGGGCGACGGTCTGCCTCTGCTGCGCATGCAACGCGCGCTGGCGGCGCCCGGTGACGATCATTCGAAGCCATCAGCGAACACCGCATCGGCCAGCGAATAGAGCGCCGTCACACTGCCGGTAAATGCGACCGAGATCGAGTTTGCCGGGGCTGCCGCGAGCAGATCCGCTGCCGCGCCCGCGTTGAATCGTCCTGCTGTCAGCGCCAGCCCGAAAGCGTCATTGGCATCCGGTGGATCGATCGTCTGCAACCAGACCTGGCGGCCGACCGTGGCCAAGCCGGCGCCATTGCTGCCTGGCAGTACATGGACCAGGCCGGCATTGGAAACTGCGCCGAGGCTTTCACCCGGTACGCCAATCGCCAGATCATCGATGCCGTCACCATTGAAATCCGCTGCGGCCAGCGCGCTGCCGAAATTGTCAAAGGCCTCCGAGGTTTCCGGCCCGAGATCATCCTGCAGCCACAGATGCATCGTGTCGCCGTCGAAGTCGAGGATGTTGACACTGCCAACAGCTGAAACATCCGGACCCTGCAGATCTTCACCAGTGGCGGCAACGGCAAGTTCGGCCAGGCCATCGCCATCGAAATCACCAGCAGCGAGCGCTGCGCCGAAGCTGTCGCCTGCCTCGGCGACACCGGGGACATCGGGGCTGTCCTGGGTGTACAGGGCATTGAACAGCGCGCCGTCGATATCCGAGATCAACATCACCGCGCCAGCGTCATTGAGCCCGCCGGCAAGATCATGGCTTGGAATTCCGACCGCCAGCTCATCACCGGCGATCACAAAGTTGAGATCGCCCGCGGCGAGCACATCCCCCAGCATCTCGTTGGTCTGCGGCGTGCCATTGAGACCGCTGCCGCGGAAAAAGGTGACATCGCCGGCAGTGCTAAGGCCGGACCCGCCGCCGAACAACACGTGGATTGCGCCTGCGTTATCGACCGCATCGGCGCCACTGCCAATGTCCTCACTGGAGATCCCGATTGCGAGATCGTCGAAACCATCGTCGTCAAAATCTCCGACCGCCAGCGCGCTGCCGAAATGATCATTGACCTCCAGCGCCGAGCCCACGCCATTGGCACCCTGATGCCAGTAGTCGTCGTTGTCGGCCTGGAGCCCGACGGCAGCGGATCCGTACAGCACATGCACCGCACCTGCAGCGTGCACGTCTTCGATATCGTCGTTCGGCACCGCAATCGCCAGATCATCGCAGCCATCGTCATCGAAGTCGCCGCTGGCCAGCGACTGGCCGAAATTCTCGAAAGCCGTTGCATCACCCGCCACCGCTGCGCCCGCCTGTGACCAGATCTGGCGCCCACTGGCACTGAGCCCGGAACCATCGGCTGCGGCATACAGAACCAGTACGCGACCGCCATCCATCGCGCCGACCAGATCATCGCGCGGCATCGCCATCGCGGCATCGTCACGACCATCGCAGTTGAAATCCCCGGCCGCCAACGCGGCACCAAACGCCGCATCCGCCTCCGGCGCCACCCCGATACCGGGCGCGCCCTGGTGCCAGAACTGAGTGCCACTGGACTGCAGCTGTGCCCATGACCTGCCTGCTGGCACCAGACCTGCCGACAAGCACACTACCCACAAGACGACTCTGTTCACGATTCCATTCTCCCTATGATCCAACGGCGACGCCTGAATGCGCCCGCACAGGGAGATACGCAGAAGACCGATCGAAACGACAAACAATGGTGCCAGGGACAATTATCGCCGGGCTCGCCCGCCCGCCTTGCCGTGAATGGGTATATTGCCCACCCCAGCGCCTTACCCTGTCCGCCAACACGAATGACCAAGACCCTCTGCTGTGCGTTGCTGCTCCTGCTCGCCAACGCTGTCTGCGCCAGCGAGTCCGATCGGCGCCAGGTCGAAGGGCAGCACGCGGAGCGCTGGCAACCACCCTCGGGGTTGACGCAAAACCCGGTCTGGCCCAATGGCGCGCCCGATTCCGAAAGCTTCGCGCATGGCGTCGAACGCATGCAGCTCCGCACATCAGCCGATGGCGACGCCCGCCGAACCTATACCCAGGTCATTGACGTCAGCGAACCAAGCCTGACCATCTTCCCGCCGCAGGGCGTGAACACGGGCGCGGCGATCGTCGTCTTTCCGGGCGGCGGTTTCCAGATTCTGGCGATCGATATCGAAGGTACCGAGATCTGCGACTGGATCGCCGCCAAGGGCATGACCTGCGCCCTGCTCAAGTATCGCGTCCCCAAAAGCAACCACTACTGGGACAAGGACTGCCGCTGTCACATCACGCCAAAAGTACCCTACGCATTGCAGGACGCCCAACGCGCCATCAGGCTCGTCCGCAGCAAGGCGAAAGAGCACGCCATCGACCCGGCAAAAATCGGCGTGATCGGCTTCTCGGCCGGCGGCTATCTGGTGGCGCAGACCAGTAACCTGTTCGATTCGACCTATCCGCCCGTCGACGAGATCGATCAGCTCAGCAGCCGGCCAGACTTCGCCATCGCGCTTTATCCTGGGCACCTCTGTCGCTCCGGTACCACCTTCGATCCCGGCATCAAGGTGACCAGGCAGACGCCGCCGACCTTCCTGCTGCAGGCCTGGGACGACCCCGTCGACAAGATCTGCAACGGAACCCTTTATGCACGTGCGCTCGATGACGCCGGCGTGCCAGCGGAGGTTCACTTCTTCGCCAAGGGCGGACACGCCTTCGGGCTCCGGCCCTACGCGCTGCCGGTTTCGTCCTGGCCCGCGCTCGTGGAAAATTGGCTCCTGGCCATCGGAATCACCACAACCCCGCCCTGATCACCCGCCCGCTCAGATTCACCGCCGTGTCCGTCGCCGAATCTGATGCCGTTGCTGGTGACGCTGATCTTGATCTTGATGTTGATCTTGATGTTGATGTTGTAGATCGGGGCTTGCCCCGCTGCCATTGACGTTGCTGTTGCTGTTGCTGTTGCTGCTTTGGGTCGTGCCTGTCCCGCTGCCGTCGCTTACCTGTTCAGCGGACTGCGCACCCCAAAAACCCACCGCGATTGAGCACATGCGTACCATCACTGCCGTGCGACGGCGGCTTTACGCGGCGTCAAGTCCGGCAGCTAGACTGTCGCATCTCGGTACGCTTTCAACACCGCGTTCATTCGGGTCTGCCATCCAGTGCCCTGTGCGCGGTACCACTCAAGCACTTCCTTATCCACGCGCAACGCTATCTGCTCTTTGCGCTCGTCGGCTGTCTTTGCTGGCCGTCCACGCTTGGCACGCAGTTCTGCAACGCCCGTGTGCGCAGTGGCGCCTTCCCAGTACTTCAGGGTGGCCGCTTTGCTCTTCAGGTTGTAGGGCACGTCACCCTTCTGGGTACGCGCGGTAGTACGCTTCTCGTTCATGGGGCTTGGCCTCTCGGCAAGAAATCAATCTGGGGCCGTCCTCGCGGTCGGTCCATACCAGTACGACGACCCGGCCGTGCGCCCATCCCAGGCTCACTAACCGTTGCTCCCCGTAGTCTTCACGGTCATCCTCCCGCGTGAGCGTCGGGCCATCAAGCGCTTCCATGCACCCGGGCAAGTCAATGTTGTGTTTTCGCAGGTTCGTGCGACGTTTGCTGGGGTCGTGGTTCACGCGGCAATTATCGTATATACATTAAATGGGCTGTGCAAGTCCAGCGTGTCGCAAGGTGGGCCCAACTATGCGTTCAAGCCGACCGCCGGGGAGTCTTTGGTTCCAACCAAACGCTGCCGCCCCGACTTTGCCATCGCGCTTTATCCTGGGCACCTCTGTCGCTCCGGTACGACCTTCGATCCCGGCATCAAGGTGACCAGGCAGACGCCACCGACCGTCCTGCTGCAGGCCTGGGATGATCCCGTCGACAAGATCTGCAACGGAACCCTTTATGCCCGTGCGCTCGATGACGCCGGCGTGCCAGCAGAGATTCACTTCTTCGCCAAGGGCGGACACGCCTTCGGCCTCCGGCCATACCCACATCCAGTCTCCGCCTGGCCCGCGCTCGTGGAAAATTGGCTCCTGGCCATCGGAATCACCACAACCCCGCCCTGATCACCCGCCCGCTCAGGTTCACCGCCGTGTCCGCGGCTGTTGATCTTGATGTTGGTCTTGATGTCGTACACGCCGGAGACTTCATGCAGTGAGGTTTGCCCTGCTGTTCGCTACTGATCCTGTAGGGCATCTCTGTGAGATGCCATCCCAACACTGATCCTGTAGGGCATCTCTGTGAGATGCCATCCCGACACCGCGACGCGTCAACAATGGCACCTCGCAGAGACGCCCCAGAACCAACGCACGAAGGCGGCCTGTCCCGCTACCTTCGTTCACGCGTCCAGCGGACTGCGCACCCCAAACCCACCGCGATTGAGCACATGCGTATAAATCTGCGTGGTGCTGACATCCTTGTGCCCAAGCAACTCCTGAACCGTGCGGATGTCATAGCCGCCCTCCAGCAGATGTGTAGCGAACGAATGCCGCAGCGTATGACAGGTCACGTGCTTGTTCGTCACGCTGCGCAGCGCCGCGCGACGCACGGCACGCTGCAGGACTGTCTGGTCGACATGATGCCGATGCTGCAACTGGGTGCGCGGGTCGGTGCTGCGCCGCGTTGCCGGAAAAACGTATTGCCAGATCCACTCGCGCTCGGCACCGGAATACTTGCGGGCCAGCGCATCCGGCAACCAGACCGCGCCCAGCCCAAGCGCCAGATCGCGTTGATGAATCCGCTCGGCTTCGATCAGTTGCGCACGCAACGCTGCCTCAACGCCGGCGGGCAGCATCGTCTGACGATCCTTGCCGCCCTTGCCATGCCGCACGATGATCTCGCGTCGCGCAAAATCCACATCCTGCACGCGCAGCCGCAGGCATTCCATAAGACGCAGTCCGCTGCCGTACAGCAGGCTTGCCATCAACCAGGTAGTCCCCGACATCTCGGCCAGCAAGGCATGCGCCTCGCTGCGGCTCAACACCGTCGGCACGCGCTCGCTCAGCTTGGCCCGGCGGATATTCTCCATCCACGGCAACTCGACATTCAGCACCTCGCGATACAAAAACAGCAAGGCAGCCAGCGCCTGATTCTGGGTCGAAGCCGCCACCCGATCACGCACCGCCAGATTCGACAGGAAAGCCTCGACCTGATGTCCGCCCAGGTCGGAGGGGTGTCGCTTGTCATGGGCCAGGATGAACCGTCGAATCCAGTCGACATAGGCATCCTCGGTTCGGATCGCCATCCCCAGTCGACGAATCCGGGCGCGAACCCGATCCAGCAACTTCGGCGGAGCGGACGCCTCCGAACCCGGACTTGCGGGTCCCTTGCCCCGGTGCGAATATCCCATAGCCCCGATCTCCCGCTTCAACAAAGGCGGTCAGATTAGGGAGCGGGTTTAGGCGGCGCCATCAGTCGATTCCGTTGATTCAAGTAAGATTTTTCCCACTCGCCATCCACGACGCGCCACATTGGGCGGCGGGATTACATTACGATCAGCAACCGAATAGTAGTTGGGCGTAGGTCAGCACTTGCTTGGTTTGTTGCGCGCGGGCGTCGAGGTGCTCGCTGTGCCCGGCATCAGAGCCGAGCGCGGTGTGTCGTAAGCCCGCAGCAAAGTCTTCCGCGGCC
>JALHNO010000033.1 GCA_022843465.1 Pseudomonadota bacterium
AAATAGGTCATCCAGTCCTCGTCGCCCGCAACATGGAAGTTGTGGTCTTGCCAGCCGTGTTCCGCCTGCAAGGGCTTTGCGGTCTCGCGCGTGTTGTCACCACCCCCCGCTTCGTATTGATCCGGGAGAAAGGCGGTCCCACCCGTTGTTTGCCCAGACACGAGGTACCGAGACACATCGCCGTCAAAAGTTGCGCCGCTGGCATACACTTTAGCCGCGTAGTTGCGAACTGCCTGAGATGAATTCGAGAGACTCACTGACGGCGGATTGGAGCTGCCGAACAGGTGAGTCCCTGCCGCAACATTTCCACCCGCAGTGACCTCAAATATCTCCACTTTCCATCTGTCCCAGGAGGGCGTCGCAGCCCGGAACCACAAGGAAGCAGATGCCCCCGGAGGCACTTGGAACTTCATCCAATCGACGTCGCCCTTGATGTGGAAATTTCTGTCCTGAGGCTGCGAGTCAAGCAGCAAGTCCTTCCCGTACGCTTGAGTATTGTCCGCTTCGTACTGGTCTTTCGTGATCGCCAACGCCGGAAGAGCGGCCGATGCAACTACGAGAAATAGCGCCAGTCGCGAAAAGACGCGCCGATAAGAGCGTGATGAAATGCTGATCATGGTTGAAGGGGTCTATAGAATTGGAAGACGTGGACAGAACCCGCAAGAGCGCGGCTAGATCAGCCAAGGTCGCGAGCGACGGTCGAGGGTGGCGGACGCTAGCCGACCGCAAAGACGTATGCAATAGTTGACAGTTACATTTATGCATGTATGCAACTAAGGCTCGCGCCTGGACTTCGATCCCGTTGCGGGGTGCCCAACCCGCTATCGTTCCACCGCCACTGAGGAATGGACCGCCAGATGTCGGACATCGCCAGAATTCCTATCCTTACCTACCACGCACTTCATGCTCCCGCATGGGAGTACCAAACCAACGACCACGTGGCGTTGGAGCGCGATCTTGCGGAAATTCGATACCTTGGATTTCGCATTGCCTCATTGGCGTGCATCGCTCAGGCTGTGATTGAGGGCCATGTGGCTGAACTAGCCGCCGAACGCGTTGTGGGCATCAGCCTGGATGACGGTACGGATCACGACTACCTGGACTTCAGCCACCCCGACTACGGCTATCTAAAGAGCATGGCCCGCGTGATGCGCGAAGGCGGCGTTGACCTCGGATTCCCGTTTGGACCTGCAAGCGCAACCTCTTTCGTGATTGTCTCGCCGAGAGCGCGCGAACAACTGGATCGCAGCTGCATTGCGGGCCGCGATCAGTGGCGTGATACTTGGTGGTTAGAAGCTGCGCGGGAAGGCGTTCTGGAGATCGGTAATCACAGTTGGGACCATCTCCATCCATCACTTGAGACCATTGTCGCAACCGGCTCTGAGCGTGGGCGTTTTGATACCGTGACGTCCCATGCTGATGCTGAGCGCGAGATCGGCGACGCCGAGGCGTTCTTGCGCGAGCGTTTGGGCGATTTGGCTACAGGTCTGTTCGCCTACCCCTATGGCGCTCTGAACAACTTCCTTGTCAGCGAATACTTCCCCAAGCAGTCGAGGGTGACGGCCGCTTTCGCGGGAGGCGGGCTATACGTGGACGCAAACACCGATCGCTGGGCGATTCCCCGATTCACCTGTCAAGAGCACTGGCGCACGCCAGAAGAACTCCGACACTTGTTGCTCAGTGCGTAGTCGTGCCTAGAACGGCCCAACCGACGCGATCTTGGCGATCAGCGCGCGCTCAAGCGTGCTGTCAATGTGGTTGGGCGTATAGATCAGGAGGTGCTCAACGGGAGTGCGCCTGAAGCCGACCGCCAAGTCAATTTTGGTCGCCCGAGCGTCTGAGGTGTGGCCGAAAAATGCAAAAAACTCCGTCGCCATTTTGGCCAGTGCATAGCGCAGGAGCTGCGCATAGGGTCCGCCTGAATCGCGCAGTGCCCCAATGCTGGAACGAGGCAAGCGCCGCAGCAGGGCGCTATCTGTACACGCTCCTCCGCCAAGGCAGGTGTCGCCAAATGGCTGAAAGTGCACGTAGCACAACAATGCCCACCGGCCCACCTCGACTTCCGCCAGGGTCACAAAGTGCCGCCCGCGATCCGGTGGAATCCCGCCGCGGAAGCTGCGCGCAAAAAGCGCGTCGGCGAGTCCCTGCACGGAATCGATTTCGGTGTTCAGGAGGCCACTAACACGGCGCATCTCGTTTTCGTCCTTGGCGCGGTGACAACGAGCATTGCTGAATAATCAAGGCTTCGCCAGCCAATCCGTTGCGAACTCTGGCGAATTCGAACTCCTCAGCCTCAGCACCGATCTGGCATGTGGTGACTGGTAAGGCGATTCTAGTGGCGCGCTGGATACTCCGACCCATGGCTGACCAATTCGGCGCGTTGCTGAAGACGGGCGATCGAAGCCGACGGTGCAGCCCTCTTGGTCCGGCCAACGCGTTCCCCCGAATCCATTTGGGGAAAAGCCACAGAGGCAATGCCAAGCTGGACGCGAGAACCCCGGCTTCAGGCCCTCACCGTCGAACACAAAGCAGTCCCGCCGCGCCAACGACGCGCGATGGCACCACGGCTGCTCGGTCTGATTGTTGGGGCCAATTCCCGAATAGTGCGGCACCAAGCCAATCCTGGATCAAGGCCGGCGCCGAGCGCCGTCAGACATCGTCTAGTTGAGCTATACCCCAACCAGACGTCAGGCAATGAGCGTCTTGGCGTCAGACTAGAGTGGTATTTCGATTTGATTGACATCACGGTTCGAGGGTCTTCGAGTTCACTCTGACACTTCGGCTGGGGAAGCCGCACTCTTGAACGGTCAACGCATCGGCTACGCAGCTTCGCCTGCAACGGCGCTTCTTGCCATGAAGATAGCTATCTATCACCTTGGAAACCCTGCCCCTCAGTGCCTAGCCGATCCCCTGCCCGGCCCTGGCAGGTAGATCGGCTCGGGCTGGCGTTGGCGCAGATCGTCGACCCCGATCCGGATCCGCCCGCCGCGTTCGACGGATCTGGCAAGGGCTCGGTCCAGCTCGCGCATCACCGAGCGCGCATCGTCGGTGCGCGTTGCGATGTGCTCGACGACGTTTTCGTCGAGAGTGGCCGGCAGACTGAGGTCGTGGCGCATCTTGCGGTAGTGGCGCCAGATCGATCGCACCATGGCGATCATCTGGTCTGGCCGCGGGGCCGCTACGTTGAAGGCGTGGAATCGCGAGCGCAGCGGCGCGTCGATCTTTTCCGGGTCATTGGCGGTCGCAATCAGGATGGCGGTCGAGACATCAAAATTGCGGGAGTAAAACTCGTCATGCCAGCGGGTTGCTGAGGAGCGCTCGATCAGGTCGAGCAGAGCATCCGCGGTGGGATAGCCGTTCCGGGTCAGGGCCTTGTCGATCTCGTCGAGCACGATCACCGGCGATGCGGTGGAATGGCCGAGGAAGGCTCGAACAATTCGCCCAGGCCTGGCCGTTGCCCACTGGGTGCTGCCGCCGGAGATCTCGAAACTCGCGGTGACATTGGCGAGCGAGATCAGTTGGCAAGGAAGCCCGAGGGCAGCGGCGACCTGTTCGGCCCACCAGGTCTTGCCGGCGGCGGGCGGTCCGACGAGGAGTACGCGCGGTGCACTGCGCAGGCCAAGGCGCGAGCGTTGCGCGAGCTTCAGCTGATTCACCAAGTGATCGGTGACAGCGGCGAGGTTCGGCGCATCCTGTTCGAGGTGCGCAAGCTTCTTCAGATGCGCGGGTGTGGGGCGAAAGAATTCTCGAAAGGGTCCTTGTCGCGCGAGACGCATTTCCCACTCCCGCTTGCCGTCGTCGCGATAGCCCTTGGTGACTTCCACCTGTCCGGACCATAGTTGGTGAAGGTCGGTCCGGGGCGAGAAGGTTCGCAGGGCGTTCAGCGCCTCTCTAACCGGTTCGGCCAGTCGGTCCACACAGCGCTCGAGATCCTCCGTTGTCCACTCGCAAGGTTCGCTTTCCTGATCGTCATCATGGACCGCCGCTTCCGTGGGCGCCCAGAAGCCACGAGGTCTTCTGCCCTCTGACAATGCGTTTGGATATCGAGCCGAGAGTTCGCGACAGAGAATTTCCCGGATATGCCCGGTGAGCCAGGCCTCCGGGGGCCGCGATTCGTCGTGCGCCAGCAACGCGAGCAGTGCCCTCATCGCCGGGCTGAGAACCCTATCCGGGTCAAACCCGGGGATCGTGTCCAGCAGATCCTTTAGGTCATTGCGCATGGGCGTCAATCCAGCTTCAAGCCATTGAAGGCGTCAATGCACGCTGGCGCCCTGCCGGCCTGCCCTGTCCCGTTGCCGGCTGCTGCAATTCGGGGGACAACCGTGTATGGGCGGCACGCAGGATCTCCAAGAAATAGGGCTTGCCGGTAGTCGGCGAGGTCTGTGCGAGGAGTTGGACGGTGGCCAGGACATCCCCGAAGGCGCGGTGGGCAACATGACCGATGCCGTGCGCGGCGGTCAGATGCTCAAGGCGCAGGGAAGACTTCGAACCGGCCCTGCGCCAGGTTGGCAGGTGCATCGTGCACAGCAGCAACCGGTCTGCCATCAGGCCGGGAATTCGGGAAAGGAAGCGCCGTTCGAACTCAGCGTTGTGGGCAACCAGGAATTCCGCCTGGTCCATGACGCGTCGCACCGAATCCCAGTCGATCGCCCTGCCCTGCACCAGCTGCGGCGTGATCGCCGTCAGCCTCGCAACCTCCGGAGGAATCGGCACCGAAGGTTCGCCTAGGAATGACTGTTGGTCCACGATGCCGAGGATCTGGCCGGTGTCCTCGGCATACCGGAACAGAGCGACCGCCACCTCAGTGATCGCATCAGTCGGCGCTGACACGCCCGTGGTCTCGATATCGATACAAGCCGCGAGGCCGACACGGGGCTGGGTCGTTGCTGGCAGAACGGTCTTTCTGGCGAGATCGGTCCGACCATTGAGATCCTGAATTGCCGACTGGTGATCGGCCACCCAGGCTTTCAGTCGCTTTAGAGCTGCCGCAGGCAGTTTCAGGACCTTGGAGTCGACGCTAAGGACCGCCCGCCGATGTTTGCAGAGGCTCCGGCGACCACGTTCGGTGCGCCCAAACGGGCAGGTGCATTCCGCCACCACCCTGCCCTGCTTGATGCCGATGCGGACGCGGTATGGCTCCGGTGCGGAGCCTTGAATGCTGAGTTCCAGGCTAGACGTCATATTGCCTCCGTGGGGTGCCGATCTGGCATCAGGGATAATATCATAAAGATATGTTTGTGATACGTCACTCTTGCCAACAACGCGATAGGGCTCCGCTAGACTCCAGCGGCTCCACTAATGAAGCTGGTGATGAGTCGGAAGGTCGGATACATCCGTGCCCTTGGTGGCGAGATTGACCTGGTCGAGCAGCAGGAGGCGCTCCGTCGGGCGGGGTGTGCCGAGGTCTATGTGGATTTGAGCGCGGCCGATGCCGAGCCCTCCCAGGAATGGTCGGCCTCCCTTAGGGGCCTGAACGAAGGCGATTGCCTGGTTGTGCCGAGGCTGGAGCATCTCGGATTTACCTTGGAGCAGCTCGCCGGAATGCTCGCCGATCTAATCGACCGGAGCGTCCGGCTGGAGATCTGCGACTGGGCATTGGCCTCGCGGTTGGATGTCACGACTCTGGTCGAAATCGTCCAGCGCCTCGATGCATTCGAGCGGGCAGGTCGTCGTGAACAGATTCATGTTGGCCTTAGCGCCGCCCGGGCCGAAGGCCGCACCGGGGGCCGGAGGCACAAGCTGACGCCGAACCAGGTCCAGGAGCTCAAGCGATTGATGGCTGAGCCTGGCGCCGACCCAGTTGAAGTGGGAAAGCGCTTTGGGCTGGGTCGAGCATCGGTGTATCGATATCTGAAGCGGTGAGGGTTACCGGGTCGTCACCGATGGCGTCGCTCTTGGATGCTTCGTCCCGCCAAACGCCTTTCAATGGTCCCGGTGTTCGATAATCCGTTTCGCGATGCGCCTTGGCCGCGCCGCGTAAGCGGCCCGACGGGGCCCCGCCGGCTTGATGGCGGGGAAAGGGAGGGCGGGCGCAGCCCGCGCAAAGGCGCATGAGCGCCGGAGCCGGTGGGGGCTCCGAAGGACATGCTGCCGGTTTCCGGGTGGAGACGGAGATTTCCGACACTCGGTGTGCTTCACTGGCCCGGCGCTGGAAATTTCTGTGCCCCCGGCAGAGGTGGAGCCGGCTTTGGTTCGAACTCTGCAGTGACCTCTGGCATCTGACGTTTCTTCTTACCCCGCCGCTTGTCGCCGTAGCTTCGTGTTGACCGGCAAGAGCGGTGTCCGAGAAGACGCGCCAGACTGAGCTCGTCTGCGCCAAACGCTTTGTAATCGCTCGCCACTTGGTGACGTAGGCGGTGAAAAGTAATGCCCTGTCGGCGCGGCATGACGTCTCGGCACAAGCGCCACAGTCGCATGCGCAATGCCGCAGTGGTGACGCCGACCAAACGGGGCAGCAAGAATCTGACCAACGAGCGGTCTCTATCAGGAATGGTGATTTGGCGGTCGCTACCGCGAACACGGGTGCGTTTGGCACTTTTGACAATCAACGTATTACCGTCTAGTTCCAGGTTCCCTATTTCAGCCGCCCGCAGCCCGTAAATCCAAGCTAGGAGGACAGACGCTGCCAGCGTGTCGTCCCCCAGTTCTCGAGCGCGTGCGACTAATCTAAGCACTTCCTCGTGAGTGATGGTCCGCCGCCGATGCCTGCGGCCGGGTCGGGTTTTCGTGTAATCACTTTGGCGCAACGCCTGCAGGGCTTCGGCCTCGTCGTATTTGCGGACGACGCCGAAGTGCAGAACACCAGCGCGCCGGTACTCGCACCAGCTCGCCGGACGGAGCACGGGTGCGAGGCTAATCAGCGCTTGCCGAAGCGACTGATATGGTCCGAGGTGGCTATGAGGTGTGGCGGCTTGTTGGAGTGCACGCCAGGCGCGCTGATATCGAGCGGGTATCGATGCTGGTGCGGGCGGACGAATCAGCAAGATCATGTTCGAGGACTCTGATGGCGTAGGGGTGTGCGCTTGAGTGGGATTGCTATGACCAGAGGAGCACTTGCGTTGACTAGGCAGGAGGTGCCGTCGAGAGGAGCACTTGTGTTGACCAGGCAGGAGGTGCCGTCGAGAGGAGCACTTGTGTTGACCAGGCAGGAGGTGTCGTCGAGAGGAGCACTTGTGTTGACCAGGCAGGAGGTGTCGTCGAGAGGAGCACTTGTGTTGACCAGGCAGGAGGTGTCGTCGAGAAGCGCGCTTGCGATGCCGTTTTGTTGTTGGCGGCGAAAGAGCCATTTGGACACACGTGTGTCCAAATCAACGGCCTCGGGGGGCTGTCCCCCCGGACCCGCCCTACGTTGGCGCTGAGCTGTGATGTCATCTATGCGGAGTGTGGTCAGCATGGATATCCGTCGTCGAACACAGAACATCGTCGGCGTCGTGCCGATAACGTGTGTACTGGGTCGCCAGACGCGATGGCTGGCGGGTACGAGGGCTGCTGACCAGGTCCGGTCACCAGCTCTTAGACGGAGGTGACCAACCGGCATTGAGAGTAGCGCAGGCTTCGGGTGCCGGCAACCAGTCGGCCGCTGCGTACTCGAGGGGTCGATGTCGACTGTCAGTTGCAGCGCCGCCTCCCCTACCTTGTGCCGGACAGCTTGGCCTATGTGGAAAAGGCGAGCGATCCAATTGGCATGCAATCGACCATGTTGTTCGGCAACATGCCTAGGGACGGGGGCAACTTGCTGATGGAGGCAGACGTAGCTCGACGGGCAATGGTTGAGGATGTTGCGGCACGTCCCTTCATCAAGCGCTTCGTCGGTTCCGAGGAACTCATCAACGGCAAGACGCACATCGTTGCCATGACCGGCTCCTATTTCCGTGGCGACGCCGAGGCCGTGCTGGCGCCGCAGGACGAATCGAAGTTCGATACCGTCACCTACACCTACTACGAGCAGCTCAACGGCTACGAGTACCTCAAGCAACTGGACATCGGCTATTTCTTCTACAGCGGGCCTTATGTCGATGACATCCTCAACGTCCTCGATCCCGTCGAGAAGACCATCATCCACATCCCCAACGTCAACTCACGCGAGAGTACGAAGGACAAGATGCGCGAGGTGGAGCACATCATCGAGGCGCTGGGTGAATGGCAAGGCATTGACCCAGCGACCGGCTTCCAATGTGTCAAGCGCCCCGATGGTCGCGTGCTGCGGATCGCCGATCTCGTCGATGACGATGCCGCCAAGCGCGACCGCGTGTCCGCCTCGCTCAAAGACCCGGCGCAGAAGAACAACCGCGACCATGTGGACATCATCATCGCGCTGGGCATGGCGAAGGAAGGCTTCGATTGGATTTGGTGCGAACATGCGCTGACCGTGGGCTACCGCGCCAGCCTGACCGAGATCGTGCAGATCATTGGTCGTGCCACCCGAGATGCACCTGGAAAGACTCGCGCAAGGTTCACTAACCTGATCGCCGAGCCAGACGCGGCCGAAGAAGCTGTCGCCGAGGCCGTCAACGATACGTTGAAGGCCATCGCAGCGAGTTTGCTGATGGAGCAGGTGCTTGCCCCGCGCTTTGAGTTCAAGCCCAAGAACCCCGACGGTGGCCCGACGCCAGGATTCAACTACGGCGAGGGTGGCTACGACCCGGACCGGTGCAATATTGGCGTCAATGAGCAAACAGGGGCTTGCCAAATCGAGATCAAAGGCCTCGTCGAGCCCAAGAGCAGGGAGGCGGCGCGAATTTGCCAGGAAGACTTGAACGAAGTCATTGCGGCCTTCGTGCAGGACAAGCCCACCATCGAGCGCGGCCTGTTCGATGAGGAGTTGGTGCCCGAGGAGCTGACGCAGGTTCGCATGGGCAAGATCATCAAGGACAAGTATCCCGAGCTTGACGCCGAAGATCAGGAAGCCGTGCGCCAGCACGCCATCGCCGCACTCAACCTTACGCAGCAGGCCAAGCGGCTTGTCACCGAAGGCGAGAGCGATGGGTCGTCCAACACCGCCCTGATCGACGGCGTGCGGCGCTTCGCGATGGACATGCGCGAGTTGGACATTGACCTGATCGACCGCATCAACCCCTTCGGGGAAGCCTACGCCATACTCGCCAAGACCATGAGCGAGGACAGCTTGAAGCAGGTCGCGGCGGCCATCTCGGCCAAACGCACCTCGATTACGCCTGAAGATGCCAAATTGATCGCCAAGCGCGCGGTTGAGTTCAAACGCGAGCGTGGAAGGGCTCCATCGGTGACGTCGCAGGACGCCTGGGAAAAGCACCTGGCCGAAGGTGCCGCCGCCTTCATGCGTTTCAGAGCAGAGGGGCGTTATGAGTAATTCCGATCTTGACGATCTGGCGGCAGAGCTGGCCGAGTTTGCGCCGCCTGAAAAGAAGAATGGCCGCCCAGCCAGCGAGGAGCGTGTCATTGCCGGCTTCGAGGAAATCCAACGTTTTACGGAGCAGCACGGGCGTGCGCCGAAGCATGGCGAAGACCGCAACATTTTCGAGCGTCTATATGCCGTGCGGCTCGACCGTCTCCGTGCCCTCCCGGATTGCCGCGCCTTGCTGGAGCCGCTGGACCATCAGGGCTTGCTTGCTGGGGCACCGACCGTTGCCGCTTCGGCGGACGAAACTATCGACATCGATGACCTGGCTGCCGAACTGGCGGATGTTGCCGGCGCGGACGACATCACGGTCTTGCGGCATGTCCGTACCAGCGCCGAAAAGCGCGCCGCCGAGGAGATCGCGGATCGCAAGCCCTGCGAGGATTTCGAGACCTTCCGCCCGTTGTTCGAGCGTGTGCAAACGGAAGTCAAAACCGGCATGCGCCAGTCCCAGCCCATCGAAGCGGGCCGCCGTGCAATTGAAGCTGGGGATTTTTTCGTACTCGATGGCCTTACTCTTTACGTTGCCGAGGTTGGCGATCCGTTGAAAACCACCGCTGGGGAGGTGGACCGCCGCCTACGCCTCATCTTTTCCAACGGCACCGAAAGCAATTTGCTGCTGCGCTCGCTCCAGCGTGCGTTTTACAACGATCCGGCGGCGCGGCGGCTGGCGTCCCCTGAGAGTGGGCAACTCTCCTTCGGCGGCGAGTTTGAGACGGATGACGTCGAAAGCGGCACGATCTACGTTTTGCGTTCTCTGTCCGATCATCCCTACGTCGCGCAGAATCGGGACATCATCCATAAGCTAGGCGTGACCGGTGGCCGGGTGGAAACGCGCATCGCCAACGCCGAGAACGAAGCGACATATCTGCTAGCAAAGGTCGAGGTTGTTGCGACCTACAAGCTCGCGGGGATCAATCGCATTCGGATGGAGAACCTGTTCCACAGGTTGTTCGCGCCCGCGCGGTTGAACATCACCATCAATGACCGTTTCGGTCACCCTGTGCAGCCCGAGGAATGGTTTCTTGTCCCTCTGTTCGTCATTGATGAGGCCGTGGCGCGCATCAAGGACGGCTCCATCACCAGTTACGTTTACGACCCCAAGGCCGCAACGTTGGTGAAGGCATAGGTCATATCGTGCCTAACGCTGACGGCGATGATGGCCTCATGCAGAACGTGACGCTCACTCTGGGCAGGCCATGACTGCCACCCTGGACAGGTTCGGCGGAATCCCTCTGCTATAACGCCGGATTTGATAGCCGTTTCTATAGCTAGCTAGCTAGCATGATAGCAACATGTATAGCTAGCCAGACAGTCCGAAGTGCTTCCGGATCAACTCCTCGACAATTTCGGTCTCGGTCACACGTGATCCGTTCTCGATGCTTTCGCGGACAGCCCCGATCTTTAATGCGTTCGCTGTATCCCAGCGTAGACGAAAGAGCTTCTGCACCGTGGGCTCTGGCTTCTTGGCGGGCGGCGTTGGAGCTGGAGCCTTGGGGCTAGGTGTAGCAGTTGAGTTCGCAAGGTCGCCTGCGCCGGCCTCCAGAAATGCGGAAGGATCTTTCGCCAGGCCGAAAGACGAGATATCGGGTTTCTTTTTCATGAGGTGACCTCCCGGAAGAAGCCCTCGATTTCGGCGATAGCGTGGGGGTCCCGTCCAATTTCCGCGACCGTAGCGCCCTCGCCTATCGCCCGCCTGAAGGCCACACGCTCGCATACCTTGGTCGGCAGCACCCGCAACTGTTGTTCGTTCAGGAATTCCAGCATCTCTGCGGCGTCTTTCGTTCTCGGATCGACCCGGGTGAGCAGCACTCGGACGTCCAGGTCCGGGTTGTAGTCCTTGGCGAGTTCGACGACCTCGAGCAGATCGGTCATGGCAGCGGCGTCCAGGTTGCTTGCCCCAACCGGGATGATTGCTCGCTGCGCAAGGAGCAGCGCGGAGCGCAGACCAATCGAGTCGCGGCCACCGGCGTCAACCACAACATGCTGGAACCCTGTCGCAAGTTGTTTGCCTTCGCTCAGGATGGCTTTGCCGGCGAGGCAGGTGGTCGTCGGGCTAGGCTCATACTGTGGAGCCTCACGGCGCCAGGCCGCCCAGGACGCCGCGCTAGCTTGTGGATCACCATCGATAAGCAGTGTCTTGCCTTGTCGAGCGAGCATCACCGCCAGGTGAACAGCGGTCGTGGTCTTGCCAACCCCGCCTTTTGTGTTGACGCATGCGTAGATCACGGACACCTCATGTAGCTAGATAGATAGCTATCCAAGTCTATGGCTAGCTAGCTAGCTGTGACAAGACCTCGTCAAGACAAGCTACTGGGCACAACGAGTCAACCGTGCAAGATAGCTAGCTATCAGAATAGCTAACAGCAGCAGTCCTGATATGACAGAATCATACGCTACGCAAAGCGTTTTGACGGAAACGCATCTCCATGGCATGATCGTGACATGCCCGAACTGATCACCACCGAAGCGTTGCGCGCACTCGCCTCTACCGGCGCTGTGGATGTTGCGATCGTGGTTGCGCAGCCGGAAGGTGGGTATGTGCTGTCGGTGCGGGTGGGTGACAGCGTGCGTACCTTGGGCTCGTTTCGGGGCAACGTAAGAATTTACGCGAAGCTCGACACGGTCGCTACGCACCTGGCCGCGTTGGGCATTTTCAACATCGAAGTGGATCTGACCGCTTTGCGGGTTGAGGGCACGACACTGGTGACCAGAGGCCGGCAAGGGCGACTCGCAGTATGAACAAGAGGGTTCTGATGCAGACGGCTTAAACGAAAACGGCCCGCCTAGGCGGGCCGTCCTTAAAACATTGCAGCTAGCCAAGTTCTTGGCGGGACCGCTAGCTACATCAGGTGCGTGGGATGATCTTAGGCAATTCGATCACCTGCCGCAAGTTTTTGCACGCCAAAAGCAGGCGTAATGCACAAACTGGCAGGCAGACATGGCGACGGTAGTGGCGGGGAGCGAGCTCCGCGCGCTGCCATGGGCGCGGCCAAAGCACCGGAAGTACATCGAGCCTATCGAGGGTGCGATCGTCCGTCTGGAGTCCGCTGTTCGCGGCAACGGCGCGATATTTCAGGCACTCTGCGCGGACGCACCGATCTTCGACCGTGACGGTCCTCAAGTGCGTTCGCGGCGCATGCGTAGTGACGGTCGACGCAACCTGATCACGCTGGCCCAAGCTTTGTTGGCCGCAGCAGATCTTTCGACTGGATACCTGGGGTCACCATCGGGTGAGCCTGGTCAGCGGCGCTGGGATCGGCACGCATGGGGAAGGCTCGACCATCGCGCTTTTGGCAAGGAAGTGCGTTGCGAGCGGAGCTTTCGTCGTACGCAAAGGCATGCGCGTACGCTGGCCGCGTTGGGTTTTGTCAGCGTTGTTGAAATCAAAGTGCCAACAGAGCAGGGTGGATGGAGATCTGTCGTTGCGATCAAGCGGCTCACGGAAAAGTTCTATGCCGCGCTAGGTTTGACGGCGGCGGTGAAGCGGGCACGGAAAGAAAAAGACCGCGCCAAGGGGCGGGCGCTGGTTGCTCAGTTGAGTCAGCTCCCAAGGCGCAAGCATGATGGAGCAAGAACGCCTAGCAGTGGTTCCGCGGCAGTCGGTGGTGGCGTGCCATCGCCCGTGGCAAATGGACCGCCGCCAGATCCGGTTGTCCCTGCGGACTCGGTAGGAGATTCGATCGCGAAGGCGAGGGCGGCGCTTGGTATCCGCTAGCGGGTGAGCGGATATGCGATGGCTGTTTAGGGGCAAGCCGCTATCGGAGTCGGCCCAGGCGGGCCTGCGTCTTGGAAAAGAGCACCTAGCCTAGGCACGACAGGCATGAAATCAGCTTTTCGGTCTGCTGCATTAGTAGGTGCGAGCAGCTGTGCAGACGTCTCTACGCATAAATGTCGCACAAGATCCGCTGAAACGTCGTTCCTTATGCTCCACTTCTAAATAGAAGTGCTCTTAGGCGACGATGTCGCCAATGTGGAGCACGCTAGCGCGTGCTTTCTGGCCGGCGCATACGCGCGCGGCCTTGCAAATCACACATGCTCGCGCGCTCTTGCGCCTCTGCGCGGGCTACGCCCGCCCTCCCTTACCCCACCAGCAAGCTGGCGGGGCCCCGTCGGGCCGCTTACGCGGCGCGGTCGAGGCGCATCGCGATCAGCCATACGCGCAAACCATAGCCCAGAAAGAGCGCCTCCAAGAGAAATGTGTCTAGAATCAATGATTTGCAGTGAGTTGGTAGTTAGATAGCTATCTATCTGCCTTTGCTCTTGGCTCAGGCCTGCTTACGTCCCATGACAAGCAATGCTTGCCCAGCTCCGTGGAGATTCAAAATGTGCCAGGGAAAGCCGCTCACGAAGGAGATTGAGGCTATGGCGGTTGATCGGACCGTCAGGACATCGCTGCTAGAGGATGCGTTGGAGAATCAGCTCACGCGCCAGTCGTCGCCTGGCATGATGCGTCTCATGAATTCATCGAACAGTGGCACGGTAAAGGCGGTGTCGCCATGATTCGGGCTCCAAACCATGCCCTTGGTGATCAGGCTGCTACGCACGGGTCCAAGTGCGGTCACTTTGCGGCCAAGCTCCTCTGCAACATCGCCAGACCGGTGCGGACCTGGACCGATGGCCGCCATCGCTCGTACATAGCGTTTTTCGGCCGGGGTCAGTCGATCGAAACGAACGCGGAAGAAGCTCTCATCGAGCGCGGCGATGGCTTCGGTAGAGGCCTGAACTACGTCTTGAATCGCGATGGGTGAGGCTGTGGCGACGTCCCAGACATGCTTGCCCCATTCCTGCAGGAAGTAGGGATAGCCGCGGGTATCAGCGACGATGCGTGTGAGCGCGGCGTCAGTGATCGCGACGCCCAGCGCAGCCATGGGTTTTTCGATAGCAAGCCGAGCAGACGTGTCGTCCAGGGGCCCAACTTCAGGGAAATCGAATAGACGTTCCGCGTATGACTTGGCCTGTCCCATCCGCCCGCGAAGCTGTGGCAGGCCGGCGCCGACCAAGGTCACCGGCAAGCGCTTCTGTGCGGTTCGGTGCAGGCCGGTGATGAGGGCGGCGAGCTGGTCCTCTTGGACGTACTGGAGTTCGTCGAGAAATAGCACCAATGCGGTTCCGGCCGCCTTGGCGGCGTTCCCAGCGACTTCCAGCAATGCCTGCAGGTCGTGCTCAAGATCACCGTTGTCGGCGAGTCCGGGTTCCGGGTCGAAGTCCAGGCCGACCTCGATGTCGTTGTATGTGATCTTGAGCGCTTTGGCGAATCCGGCGAGCCCCCGCAGCGCACGCTTGGCGAGATCATGTGCTGCGGCGGTGCGGGATAGGCGAAGCAGGGCCTGTCGCAATTGAGGGGCCAGCATCGCCGGTAGCGAGCGGCTCTCTGGCGCCTCGACGCGCAGGGTCTGGATGCCAGCGCCCTCGGCATCATCGCGCATGCGGTCGAGCAACACGGTCTTGCCGACGCCGCGCAGGCCAACCATCAGGACGCTCTTGGCGTGGAGTCCGAGCCGCGTTCTGGCGAGTGCGACTCGGACGGATTCCCTGAGGGCGTCGCGTCCGGCAAGCTCTGGTGGTGGTGCGCCAGCACCGGGAGCAAAGGGATTGGTGATCGGATCCATACTTGTATATGCTGAAATTAGCGATATTATCGATACGCGATAATAAGGCTAAGACAGGCATAAAGCGATGGGCATCCACATCCATGCGCCGCAGGCGACCGCGAAGCGAGCTGCCAGAATTAGGCAATAGCAGACGGCGATTCAGCGTCCACCAATTGCGTGTCGGTATGCCAGAGGAGCTCAGCATAGCGATCAGGATCGATCGCGGGATCCGCGTTCTCCGCGCGAACCACGAGCGACCTCGACACACCAGCGGCTTGTGCCAGGCGAGCCTGCGTCAGGCCGTTGGCGAGGCGCCGACGCCGGAGCTCGGCAGCTAGGCAGTGTCGGGTGGTCGAGGCGTCCATGTTGCATAGGATACGTGGGCTGAGCAGTGATAGATTGGCGGCCTCATTCGTCGATAGCGCATCCGCAATCCACCAAGCGGAGTGGTGGCGTGTGGTCGCCGCTAGCGCGACTGTCTGCGATAATGAGATGTTGGTAGCAGGAGCTTTCTCCATGGCCATAGACGACGCGCCTGATTCCTTGGACGATCTCGTAGAGATCACGGCATCCGACCGGAAGCTCTTGGGGTGCACGGTCCGATGAAAAAGGTTGCGCATCAGGGCAGGGCGCTCTTCACCTGCCGTCGGGAGCCTCAGGCCGTGATGCTTACGGTCGACGAGTACAAGACGTTGGTGAAGGCCTCGCATGCGGCAGATCGCATGAACGCATCGGCGCTGGAATTGAGAAAGCAATTCGATGAGCACCTCTCAGCATTGAAGTCGCCGGATGCCGGCCATCTCTTACGGGAGGTCAGCAACACGGTGACCAAGCTCGGCGGGATGGTGAAGGCCGGCACCAGTTTCTGAGGTCTTGCCTACTCGCCGAGCAGCTTCGCCAAATAGGGCTTGCCATTGACGGGCGACGCTTGCCCGATGAGATGCAAGGTCGCTAGTACATCTCCAGCTGCCGTATGCGCCAAATGCGGCACACCATGCATTCTGGTCAGATCTGGGAGCTTCGTAGACAAGCACCCGTGACCCTTCTTCCAGCGGATACGATCAGGCGCCGAGCGCTTAACAAGTCAAGCGGGTCCGCGGGGTGAGGCGGAGCCCCACAGGAGCGCCCTTGGCTTCTGGAGCCGTCAGGTTCCCCTGCCAAGCGCTCGCTCGTTTTGACGGATTTGAGCGGTGTGCGCCGGCGCACACCATCTGGCAACATGACTAGGCTGCCTTCGGAATCCGCTGCTGCAGCTCCATCACGTCCAGTGTGAAGTCGAGTACGGTTTGGATAGGCTCAGCTGGCTTGCGCTTGTCGTTGTAGACATCTGCATCCGTCTTGAGCTGGACGCAATCGCCAACAATCTGCTGGCGGCGCTGGGCGAAGGACTTCACGAAATGCGAGTGCGGCGTGTTCGGATCATCTAGATCACCCCATAGAGAAAGCGTCTGCCCGTTTTGCTTTCTGGTCACCGCATGTTTCGCACGATAGCGACGACCATACCGATCCACTCGGTACTCTTCACGGAACATCTGGGCGATGTCGCCTGCGATGATGTCGATGACGGTCTTTGGATTGGGCTTATGCAGCCCGTGCTCATAAGCCCAGCGGGCGATCTGATGCGGGTCGACCAGGCCGTCGCTACCCACTTCCTGTCGGTAGCGTTCGATGTAGGCTTTCATCTGATTCGAATAAGCAGACACTAGGTGCACCTCACGCCGTATCGATAACACCCCAACCATCGGTTCGTGCCGACGCAACCACGAACTGACGCACCTTGACTTGATGCGCTCGGAGAAAGTCGTAGCGACGCAGGCGTCGCTGCAACTGACCGACCACCAGGCCAGGGTGAACCTTGATCCGTTGTGCAAAAAGCACAACGCGTTCTTCCGCAAAGAACGGGCCAACGCGGGCTATGAATCCGGTCAGCTCACTCTGGGACACACAGAAGTCGAGCGCTTCACGGTTGGCGGCGTCCTCTTCGTCGTTGACTTGCTCGGTTGGATCCAGGTCCTGATCGATCAGATATCCGCGACCCTTCCCGTGCTCACACAGCACATGTTCCAGTTCGTGTCGCAGCACAAACCAGAAGTTGTCGATTCGATCCAGCCGCAGCGACATGGCGACAACGGGCTGCGTATCGGTGAGCCAGAAACAGGCGCCATCAATCTTCGATCCGGGAATCGGCTCCACCACGACAAAGCGTACCCCGCACTCCGCTAGTAGTCGTGGCGCATGACGCGCTTCCTCCGGCGCCGGTAGCAGGCTGGCCAGCGTCGTCAATGTCTGACGAAGACGCTCTGGCGTGTAGGGCGCTACGATCTGTTCAGACGCCAGCTGTCGAGCACGATACAACCATGCCAACTGAAGCTCGGAAGCATTTTCCAAGACTTCAGTTTTCTTGGCCGCGTGGCAGAAATTCAGCGGTTCATCGAGGCTCTCCAGGCCGAAAAAGGCGAGGCAGGCGTGCTCTAGCTCGGAAACCACCTTGGTCTTCTGCAGCCAACCGCGCTTGATCATCTCGCGCACAGGGAAGCGCTCGTACAGCTTCGCACGACGTGCAACCTGGCCATCCGAGGCACCAACCCTGGACAACTGGTACTGGCTCTCCAGATTCATCCAAAGTTCTGGGCCCGTACCCAACGAATCACCCAGCTGAATAGCCGTTTCTGGCGTGATCGCCTTCTTGCCGGCGATGATCTCGTTGATCAGCCGAAACGGCCTGCCCATGATCTCGGCCAACTGGGTCTGCGACCAACCGCGGGCCTCCAGCTCATCCCGTAGGAACTCGCCCGGCGGGAACGTCTCTGCAATCTTCATCTCTCGTCTCCCCCGAGTTAGTGGTAGTCCGTGATCGACACGATCACGACGCGTCTGCCGTCTTCGGTCTGGCGGATGCGCAGGATCAGTCGCCACTGATCGTTCAGGCGCATCGAGTTTTGACCTTCTCGATCTCCCCTTAACCGTTCGTAGTGCAGCGACTTCATCGCATAGAACGCGCGCTCATCCACCGCTGCCCGGATCAGCTGCATACGCTTGCGGAAAGCTTTCACGATCGCCACATCGAAGCCGCCGGTGAACTTGTCGTCTGCTTCGAGTTGACGAAGCCGGGCGTCTTCGAAGTCCATTTCCATGCGGTATGCGCTGATCTAAGAATCTGATGTTACACTATCTGTAATAGTGTAGTTTTGCAATGATCAATTGCGCTGACGACCCACCACAGCTTGAGGATCGATAGACATGTCCAAGAACGAGAAGTCCGGTACCAAAGTCACCAAGACGGCCGCCAAAGTACTTAGCAGTCCCAAGTCCAGCCCGATGGCGAAGTCCCTAGCCGGCAGCGCACTGGCGCAAGCCAACACGACTAAGCAAAGCTCGTCCGCTACCGCGACCAAGGCAGCAAAAGCCCTGACAGATGGACGTACCGCAAAGTCCACCAAGTCGCTTGCAGGAAGCGTTCTGACTCAGAAGGACAAACGCTGACGAGCAGCATCAAGCGCTTAACGGCCAGACGCTGCAGAGGCAACCAAAGCGTGCAGATTGGAGACGATCCGCGTTGCCATGACATCCACTGGTTCGTCACGCAACGATGCCAATTCAGTAACGGTGTCCGCCACAGCTGACGGCCGGATCGGGCGACCTTTCGCTTGAACAAAGGGCCCATCTGTCTCAGTAAGTAGACGGTCCGCAGGGAGGCATGAGACCAATTGACGGTGTCTGGGCACGCGCAGCATCTGGGAGTTTATCGAGAAATAGCAGCCTCGTTCCGCAGCGCGGCGTGCCTCCGCTGCTGTTCCGGTAAACCAATGCAGAATAACTTGACCACGGGGGGGCGGTAGACCGCGGTCGAGGTGGTTGAGTACCTTGCTGACCGCGCGAACGCTGTGGACCGTGAGGATCTTTCCGCCTTGTTCGGCGCAGGCGGCGAGCACGCGCGAAAAGACGCGCTCTTGGGCTTCGAAGCTGCGAAAGTAGCGTGGGCTGGCGTCTAGCCCTACCTCGCCGACGTATCGAGCTTCGGGCAGGTAGCGCTCGAATAGCAGCATTTCGCTCTCCCTCGCGGCAACCAATTGCGGATGGAGGCCGAGTGCGACCCGTACGTGGGTCGATGTCTGCGCTAAGTCGCGGTTGCGCGGCCAAGCTTTAGGCGTTGTGGTCACTGCGAGTGTCGCGACGCAGGCTTGATCGCATTCCGCGATCAGGGCTTCGTGATCCGGGTAGAGGTCAAGGTGGCAATGGAAATCGACCAAGTGTGGTTGTTCCGCAGTGTATTTCATTGCGGGGTCGCTCGTACGCCGTTCAGTAGCCTCCCCACCTCCCGGAGGCCTTCGACGTAGACTTGCTCATAGGCTGCGAGTTCGGTCGGATGATCGGTCAACGGTCCTGGGCGATGGATGTCGAGCCTGGCTCGGGCCGGCTTCCTAGCCAGCCGAGCGAGAGCAATCTGGAAGCCCCGTACATGGATGCCCTCAGCCTTGGCGCTATCGAGGATCTTCGCCTTGAGATCCGGGATCTGATAAGACGTATCGTCAAAGGCCAGTCCTTCCAGTAGTGCGGCGCGGCGGATGAGACAGGGCACGCAGTGCCCGCAGTGCTTGGGCTGCCGGGCGCTTGCGTCTCTGGCCCACCGGGTCTTCGCCGGGGAAGAGCACGACATGGTGTGCTTAGCATGTATTCCTACGAAGGCGCTGTCGGCACAAGCCTTGACCATCATCCCCTTCGTCTGGAAGCGATAGGCGTTTTCGAGGCGGATCTGGAGACCGAGGCGAGCGAGGAGTTCATCGAAACGGGCCATGTAGAAGGGGTGGGTTGTGCGGGTACTAAGCGCGCCGAGGCGAGTCGGGTCGAGCGGGACGTTCAGCGAGATCAGCCCGTTCTCAGGGACGTGGACGACCCTGCTACCGCCGAGTGCATCGGCTGCCATGGCGGCCAGCGCGAAGAACATGAATGAGCGTCCACGCAGGGTGTTCTCCCCGGCCGAGCCGGCTATCAGCTCGTTGGGGAATCCGATGCGTGCGCGCAGGTGATGGAACGGTTGTCCGGGAAACCGCATGGCGATGACTTTGGCACAATAGGTTTGGTGCTTGCTGGTGATCGAGTCCCAATGGTGGCTGATCAACATGGGAGTCTTCCCGGCGGCCAACAGGTCGATTGCGCCGATGAAACTGTCCAGTCCACCGGAAAAGAGGCAGACAGAGTCGGCGATGGCGGTGCGAAGTGTCGCTGGCGCGGGCGCCAGTGCCGCGAGACCCTTGGGCCGAGCTCGGAACCGAACAGTCCAACGGTCTCCGGTCAGGAAATTCAACGTTGTGACGATCAAGGGGGCCAAGCCGTTCCACAGCTTAGGCTCCGCAACAGGCAGGCACAGGTCGATCTCACGGGTCCAGGCGTTCTGCGATTCGCTCGAACGCGAGATCCGGGTGTCAGCGGCCGTCAACGCCGCCGCGAGGAGTGCGAGATCGACCGTGCGTTCGGACGGACGGAGGCCAAGCTCTCCAAGCTGGTCGAGCGCTTGCCCAAGGCCATAGCTGAGACGCTGGTGGCCATCGATGAACGACAATTCGGTGACTCGGCTGTCGACTCGTGAGGGTTTGACTGCGGTCCTGTCGGCAGTCCCCAAGCGGCAGACGATGCTGTGATGATTCATCGTGCAGCCTCCCCGGCGGCGGCCACGAGCTCAAAGGCGGCTTCGTAGATCTCGTTGACGACGCGGTCCATGTCGCGGTCGTCGAGCTGTCCAACTCCATTGAGCCGCCCGGAGAGTTCGCTTTGGGTGCAGCCGGTGACGAAGTCGTGGAGCTGCTGCTGTGCTGCCTCAACGGTCGCGACGTCGGTTGGTAGAGTAACGCCGCGGGCGCCGAGATCGGCCATGACACGCCCCTCGATCGAGTGGGCGATGAAATCGAGGAAGAACTCCCGCAGTTGATCGGAGGTCATTGCGTCGAAGTCCCCAACCCCGGCTTCGGCCAGATCGCCGATTGACTCAAGCATCGCCTGACGCGCGATAGCCTCGTCGATCGCGCCGCCGGGTGGGCAGACGAACTCGAGCATCGCGAGGAAGACATCTGCGGCGGAGCGACCGGCGAGACCTGGCAGGTTGAGCTGCCGCAGAGTCTCAGCCGCACCGAGGTTCTGGACGTTGCGAATGACGCCGAGAAGTGTGGCTCCAGCTGCCCGCGATACACCCATACGCCGGGCAGCACGCCGAGCACCACCGGTGCCGTTGCGCACATAGCTGGAGAGCGCGCCGCCGAGTGCACTCTGACTGCCGGTCTTGGCGAATCGCGAGAACAGGCTGCGAGCACCCTGAAACGAACCCGCGCCTGAGGTATCTGGCTTTGTGCGGGAGGGAGGCGGTGGCCCTGGCTGCGGGACGCCGCCAGGTGCGACCGGCACTGCCCCTGGTGCGACGCCGGGAGATGGATCGTCAACCCAGGAGGGGACGAGGCCTGATTTAGCGCCGCCATAACCCTTCGACGTTCCCATGCCGCTCAAGCTCCCTTTACTTTCGAGACGCCCTTGGAGGCCACCTGCAGCACGTGGTTTTCAGACTGTTCCGCCCAGCCGGCGACAATTTGAGCGAATTCACGCTTGGCGCCGGCATCGTTGAACGCGGTTCCCCAGTGGGAAACGGCCCAGGCACCAAGGTTGGTCACGGGGAGTTCGCGCAGGAACTCAAGCAATCGCCGCTGGAGTCCCGGGTGCGCCTCCACGACGACGTTTAGACCTTGAACGCCGTTTGGGAGTCTCGTGAAGTTGTCTTCCTGCAAGATGCGACTGCGGATCGCGTCGAAGACTTCTTCCGGCTCGGGTCCGGTTAGCTTGGCTACGTCACCGGCGGCACTACGCGCCAGCATCCGCGGTCCCATCAGCCGCTCGACCAAGCTTTCAAGATGGCTGGCGGAAACGAGTCCGCCGAGCGCCCCGCGCTTGTCGCGGGTGACAAAGACGTAGGGGCGAAGATCGACATCCTTCAGAAGGGGATCGATCGCGGCCCAACCCCTGATCCAGTCGTTTTTCGACCACTCCTCGCCCTCGGACGGCATTGCGGGAACCTTGGCAGCCGCCGACTTCTTGCCGCCCTTGCTGGTTGGCGTCGCGTCCTCCTCTTCACCAGCGCTGGAAGGAGTCCTAACGTGATCCTCAAATCGACCGAGAGCCTCGACCTTGCCGTCCGGATCCGTGGCAGCCAGCCGCGCGACCTGTTCGTAGAAATCAGGGTAGAACCTTTCCGCCAGCATGATCTTGGCGAGGATTGGTCGTTGGACATCGCCGCCGAAACCTCTCTCTTCAGCGATGGCGTGGCGCAACATAAGGGAGTTCAGGAAGCGCTTGATCTGCCGCGGGTTACCGCGCGTGCCTTCGCTCAGGATCTTGGTCACATGGGCCGCGAGCAGGAGCGCTTGACTGACGTCGGACGGAATGTTTCCGTCCATGGCCGTCTCGACCGTCTTTCGATCCAAGCCCCGGCTTTTCCACGGGCGGCGCATGTCCTCTCTGGCTGCTGCCAACAGCCTCCCGAATCTTGCATCTGCCTTGCCCAGCGCGCTCTCTGCGAGGAGGAGGGTGACATAGACCCGGGTCTCCGCCACCCCCAGGGCCGGAATGCGGAAGGGGACCTGGATCAGCTTCTCGAGGTAATTGCGTGCGTAGCTGACCGGGCCGGAACTCGGCGGCAAGTCCGGAAAGTGATCTCGTACGGCGTATTCGATCATCAACTCGTCGGCACCGACGACGAACGCAGTTCGCTCGACAAAAAGGAAGAGGCGGATTGCTTCAAGGGTGGCGATTGCCGTCTTGGGCAGGCAGCGATCAAGATCGTCGACGATCACGACCAGTCGATCTATGTCGGCGGCGTCAATCAGCTCCTTGAACTCTTCGCGGAAGGCATGGATGTGCTCGGGCAGATGGTCGCTTTCCCCGGGGGTATCCTTGATAAGCTCTCCAGCCTTCTCGGTGAACCCTCGCAAGTCTTCGATGGCGATTTGGTCCCGGGGCTTGGTTAGGATGGAGGCTGCCCAATCGTAGACGCCCTTCAACTGGTCGAAGGTCGGTATGCCTGTTGCCCCGGTTAATACGAACCCGCCGGCCTTCCGTGCGAGCTTGAGCCAGTCGACCCGTTTTAGAACCTTCCGGGCTGCTTCTGAAACCTTGGCTGACGACGAACGTGCGCGACGCAGTTCGTCCACGATGGTTTCGATGACGACCGTCTTGGCGTCCTCAAAGCCCTCGAAAGTCCAGCTATTGAACCAAAGACAGAGGACGCGATCATCGTCTTCGAAGGAAGCCTCGGTCATCTTCAGGACGCTGGACTTGCCGGCACCCCAATCGCCATGGACACCAATAGTGATCGGTACAGTAGGCGTCTGGCGGATCAGTTTGACGACAGTCTTGGCAATCGATTCGTAGTAAAGGAGATCGGTAGCCGTCTCCTGATCATTCAAAAACATAGGTCTGACATCCTTCGACGGCGTGACGCTGCCGGCTTGTCATCTCGGGTGGCGGTGATTGGTCACAGTCAGGAGCGTGTCGAGCACCACATGCCTCAGAAGTATCACAAACCATTACATTAAGGAATGCTGTAGCTGATCGACAAGATGCCGATCAACGGCATCGAGATTTCGATGAGTTAGCTGCCAGAGCGATATCTGTGGAATCGCGTTGCCGAATGCGGAGAGCCATGCGAACGGAGCCTTGCAGGTGAATGATCAGAATCGAGCCTATGCGCTCCTGACGGGAGCGGCGTGTCTGGGGTCTGCCTTGGTCCTGGCGATGGCTGCTGGACCCGCTCCGTTGCTTGGTCTGTTTGGTGCGGGACTGGCGGGTGCTGCCGGGGGCATCCTAGGAAATGCCAGCGATCGCGCCTTATGTCGGGCGGCTCGGTCACTCTCTGAGCGTGTTCTCGATACCAGCCGCCCACTCAATCATGATCTCGCCCGAGCAGTGCGTGGGGCGCAACTACAGGCCTTGCAGACGCTACTGGCGGAGCATCAGCAGTCGGAGGTGCAAGCGCTCCAGGAGAGCGGCTGGGGTCGGTCGGCAGACGTGCATCAGGCCCGATGGACTCAACTGGCGGTGCGGTTGAATGCTTGGTGCGATGCGGAGAAGTCAGCGCCCTTGCCGGTGCTGGATGTCCACACCCAGAAGATGCTCTCGGTACGGGTCGACAGCCTGCTGAACGAACCGCAACAGGCCGATACGGCGCCGCGGGTCGAAGCGCTATGGGCAGCTGCGCTCGATGCGCTGCTGTTGGAAGTGCAAGCCGTCACCGGACCCCTGCCTGAAGCCTTCATTGGGCGACTCCGACAAGCGGATGACGGTTGGCGGGCCCTGACTCGCTTGCAGTTCGCCGAACGTTACAAGGACAACCGAAAGGTTTTCGCGGTGCTCGTCGTCGAACTGCTCTCGGATTTCCGCGTCCAGCTGGATGCCCTAGGGCAAGACCAGGCAGCTCTCAAGACGATCGTCGAGGAGAAGTACGAGGCCATTGCCGTGGAGCTGCAGCAGCAATGTGGAACGCTGGCGACCAGATTCATCGAGGTCATGCACGAGCTCAGGGCCCGCCTGGATGAACTACCCAAGGACTCGGAGTTGCAAGTCCGAGTGGGCCATGTGCAAGAGGTCTTGGACGAGCTGCAGCAAGGCCAGGACCAGACTTCGATGCAGTTGCGGCGACAGGAACGACTGCTGCGCATGTTGCTGATGCAATTGATCCGCGAGGAGGCCAAGCAACGCGGCCAGGTCATCGATGGGCGATTCGGCATTGCGGCGGAAGATGTCAACACCATCATCCGGGAGCGATCCCGGCTTTTGGTGGGTCGTGCGTCGGCGCTGGCTGAACTCGATCGCTGGCAGGCGGAACAGGCCTCAGGGGTGCGTTTCGTCGGCGCGGCGGCGGGTCTTGGCAAGACCTCACTGTTGGCAACATGGACCTTGGCACGGGAAATGGCTGGCGATCGAGTCGTGCGCCACTTTTTCTCCCGCAACTATCCGGAGACCATCGATTCGGTGAGTGCATTGGAGCATCTGCTGCGACAAATGCGCAGCCAACTCGGCCAGCGCGCGGAGCTGGCCACCGACGATGCGAAGGCCCCCAAGGACAAAATCCACCGGCTTCTGGCGCTGCCGGTGACAGAGAAGCCTCTGATCGTGGTGCTGGATGGTTTGGACGAGGCGGAGGCGCACACGCTGCCGGCATTCTTGCCGGGCCAATTGGGACAAGGTGTGTACGTGGTGATCGGCGTGCGTCAGCAGGATCCGGCACACCCACCAGCGATCCTTCGCGACTGGTGCCAGCGTTCAGGAAAAGAATGGATTCGCCTGCCGAACTCGGGAGAGGAATGGACCCGAAGTCAACTACTGCCACTGAATGAGGAGGCGCTCGACGACTGGCTGGCGATCGCGCTGGCGGTGCTGTCGCAGCCAGCGCGATCTGAGCTCATCAAGCCCCTGTTGCGGGCCAGCGAGGGCATCCCGCTGTTCACGCGATTCCTGATCGACGACTTGAGCAAGCAACAGGCGCAATCGCTGAATCTCCAAGTGGCCCCCAGCTTCCGGGCCTACGCTGAACGCGAACTGCGGCCCTTTGCCGATATCGGGCAGCCGGTGCATCCGGTGTTTGCCTTGTTGACCCTGACTCGCGCACCGCTGAAGCAGTCGGAGATGCGTCGGATCCTCGGGCAACCCATTGCCCTGGTGCCGGCACTGATGCGCTGGTTTCTGGTCAGTGGCGAGCGCCAGGATCCTCAGTACGCCTTTGTCCATCCCCGACTGGCCCAGGTGTTTGCAGAGGTCATTCCCCTTGATGATCGCGATGCCGCGCAGGACTTGCTGCTCAGGCACGCGATCCACTGGTCTGTTCCGGGTAATGACTATGCACTGCGCCACGGTCTGGTCCATCTGGTGGCGGCCAAGAGGTCTGCTGAAGCAATCACGCTGGTGCGCTCGATCCGATTTCATCAGCTGCGATTGGAACGATTCGCCGACTGGGATGGATTGAGCGAGTCGCTCGCGCTGGCGCAACAGCTGCCACTATCTGGCGACGATCAGGACTGGCTCGCCGGATTGGCGGCAATGCAACCGACCCTGCATCGTCTGGCGCCTCAAGATCGTCCACAAGTGTTGGCGGGCATGGCGGCCGATTGGCTGGGCGAACCTCCTACGCCCGGCCAACGGCTGGTATTGGCGCACCCCGAGCCGCCACGGAGATCGCCATTGCGATCGGTGTTTCTCGGTCACCGTGGCCGGGTCAATGGCGCACTGGAATTGAAGGACGGTCAGGTGCTGTCCTGGAGTGACGATGGCAGCCTGCGCCGCTGGGACCCGGCCGCGGGAGCATCGGTGGAATGGCGTGGACACACCGAACCAGTCTGGGGCGCGCTGGAGCTGAAGGACGGCCAGGTGCTGTCCTGGAGCATAGATGGCAGCCTGCGCTGCTGGGACCCGGCCAAGGGAGCATCGGTGACATGGTGCGGCCATACGAGATCGGTTTCGGGCGCGCTGGAATTGAAAGACGGCCACGTGCTGTCCTGGAGCGAGGATGGCAGCCTGCATCGCTGGGGCCCGTCCACAGGAGCATCGGTGGTATGGCGCGGACACACGGGATGGGTTGGGGGCGCGTTGGAATTGATGGATGGCCAGGTGCTGTCCTGGAGCGACGATGGCAGCCTGCGCTGCTGGGACCCGGCCAATGGAGCATCGGTGGCATGGTGCGGCCATACGAGATCGGTTTCGGGCGCGCTGGAACTGAAAAACGGCCACGTGCTGTCCTGGAGCGACGATGGCAGCCTGCGCCGCTGGGACCCGTCCACGAGAGCATCGGTGGAATGGCGCGGCCATGCGTGGGCGGTCGAGGGCGCGCTTGAATTGAAGAACGGTCAGGTGATTTCCTGGAGCGCAGATGGAAGCCTGCGCCGCTGGGTTCCGGCCACGGGGACATCGGTGGCATGGTACGGACACACGGGATGGGTTTCGGGCGCGCTGGAGTTGGAGGACGGCCATGTGTTGTCCTGGAGCCGGGATGGCAGCCTGCGCCGCTGGGACCCGGCGACGGAGGCTTCGGTGGAATGGCGCGGACATGCGTGGGCGGTCGATGGCGCGCTGGAGTTGAAGGACGGCCAGGTGTTGTCCTGGAGCCGGGATGGCAGCCTGCGCCGCTGGGACCCGGCGACGGGGAAATCGGTGAAATGTCCCGGACACACAGATGCGATTTGGGGCGCGCTGGAGTTGAAGGACGGCCAGGTGCTGTCCTGGAGCGATGATGGCAGCCTGTACCTTTGGGACCTAGCTACGGGGGAGTCGGTGGAACATCCCGGACACACAGATGCGATTTGTGGCGCGCTGGAATTGAAGGATGGCCACGTCCTGTCCTTGAGCGTTGATGGCAGCCTGCGCCGCTGGGATCCTTCCACGGGGGCATCGGTGGAATGGCCCGGGCATGCGGATGCAGTCGAGAGCACCCTGGAATTGAAGGACGGCTATACGCTGATTCGGAGCGAGGATGGCAGCCTGTACCGTTGGGACCCGGCTACGGGGGGACCTGAGGAATGGCGCGGACATGTGGGATCGGTTTGGTGGCCCGGATCGCTGAAATTGAAGGACGGTCAAGTGCTGTCCTGGATAGAGGATGGCAGCCTGCGTTGCTGGGACCTAACCACGGGGGAATCCACCGCAATCTGGGCAAGTCCGCATGGCCATGTTCGAGGGGTGATCGAACTTGAGGGCTTATTGTTGGCGGTCGCTTCTGGTACGCAGATCATGTTTGTGCGTCGATACCCACTCCATCACTCAGTGCCGAGTTGATGTTGGCGACTCCCCGGGGGGCTTAAAGGTCAGTTGCAGTGCCTAGGCCTCGATGTGCCCCCAGGCGACCGGAGTCTTGGTGCTGGAATTTGCACCAGTCCTCTGCATCCTGATCAGTACGCCACCTTGAACGTCGGCGAGTCCTCCGGCCGGGTCTGGCGCCGGTCGTAGATGCGCGTGGTCTGGATGTTGGCGTGACCAAGCCATTCCTGGACTTTGGCGATATCGGCGCCGTGTTCGAGGGCATTGGTGGCGGCGGTGGCGCGCATGGCGTGGGGGCCGAACAGCGGCAGGTTGGTGAACCCGAGTGGGCGGCCGTAGTGCAGGACCACATTGCTGTAGACGCCTTTGTCGCTGAGCCGGCCATCATCGCGGGCATTGCGCAGCGCCCGAAACAGCGCCCTACTCTTGTCGCCGGCATGACCGGCCAGCGCCAGGTAGTCCTCAACGCGTGCGGCGGCGGAAGGATGCAGCGGCACGTAACGCAGCTTGCCGCCCTTGCCCTGGATGCGCAGATGTTTGACACCACGGCGCTCTTGCAGATCACCGACGTCCAGCGCACAGAGCTCGGCGCGACGCAGGCCGTGATAGAGCAGCACCGCCAGAATGGCGCGGTCGCGCTTGCCTTTCAGCGTCGACCCATCCGGCGCATCGAGCAGCTGCCGCGCCTGACCATCGGCCAGGGCCGGCGTCTTGCCTTCATAGGTGTCAACCCGCGGCCGCTTCACCCCTTTGACCGGGTTGTGGGTCACCGCCTGCCGATCGCACAGGTACTCATATAACGAGGAGAGCGCGGCGAGCTTGCGGCGAATGCTGGCCCCATGCAGCCCACGCTGTTCCAGCGATTCACGCCAGGCCAGCACATGTGCACGAGTCACCCCGCGAAACTGTTCCGGGAGCGCGATGCCAACAAAGACCATGAACTCTTTCAGATCCCCCTGGTAGGCACGCCGGGTCCGCGGGTTGTCCAGGTTGGCGAACCATTCCAGTTCCGCCGGCACCGCCGCCAGCTGCTGAAAGCGTGCATCGCCCAGGAGCGACACCGCCCCACCCTCCCCGGCCACGACCAGTTCCGCCCCCTGCCCCATCGCCCCACTCCCTGCGTTGCGCTTATGCCGATAACATATTTTATCGTGTTATACATGGAAAATCCCGCTGATGAGGCAGTCGGCTTGATGAACCCTCCTTCCTGCTGTCAATCCCGCGCGGAATCAGAATGGAGCGCGCGTAAGTCATGACGCCAGGATCCCCGCTTTGGCGCCTAGCTGTAGTCAGAGATCTGCTCGTTTGCTTGTAGGGAAACTCTGAATCTTGACTGTCCCGTGTTGTTCCGGGTCGCACGACAGAACCTTAGCGTCAGCTATTGGCAGCGTCGGATGGGCCCCTACCCATGACTCGGTGCCTCGGCGGCTCGCTACGCCTTACCGAGTAGCGGAACTGCCCCTCCAATGTTCTGCCAGATTTGTCCTGTCGCTTCTGGGTGTCCCAGTCTCGTCAAGCCTTTTCGACGCCTTGAAGCTACCGAAACCCGCCCGAACCACAGTGTAGTGTCATTTTTCGCTGTCGCGGTATAGACAGATCAATCACTTACGCGAATAGCTGCGGAACTTGGGGTCGCCCGATCCTCGCTGCACAGAAAGGCCCGCCGCACACAGCGCGACACGCAGTGGAAAGTACCCGGCGAGCCGGGCGGAATCAGAATTGAGCGGGCGTAGGTCATGGGACAGATTATTCACCCTGCCCTACAGATTTTTAGTCGGGAAATGACAGAAGACTCTGTAGGAAAAATCCTACGAAATGGGTGTCTATTATTGTCGTTGTCGTTGATCGCCCTAAAACCGATACAGGCGGCCTTTACCTTCGACTCCCCTGCGAATAATTAGAAACACCTACCGATGAACCAATACAACATATTTGCTTGAAAAAATTGTGCCATTTCGAATTAAAATTGACCTGGCGCATTGCAAATCACTATCAGCGCGGCAATCCACTGGCACTCGAACTACAAAATGGTTCGCCTCAAACCCGTCGATTCCAGAGAACACTTCGATAGAATATGCACGCACAACGTCTTCGGCAAATAGTCTTGCGTGCTCGTATCTACGAATTACCCCTCCAATGTTCGTCTCAAGAGTGCATTTCAAATCCTTGCAGAATAGAGAAATTCTTACGTTCCGCGAGACCTCAAAATTGATCTTCGCAGCCTCAATCCCAACATTTGACGTCGCATCGGCATTTGACGATTCAAAAAATGACAAAATACCCAATATCCAAAGAACCACCAATAACTTCATTCTCACTTCCTTTCCCACTCCACGTTGCCACCGTGTGTCGCAAGTATCGAATAGTCTAGCTTCATGTCGTCAGAAGAGAAATTGTCTTGATCATGTTGAATTCTTCGACCGACTCGCTGGCGTGGATGTTGAATCAAGTCACTCTTTGTCACAGCCGAGCCCGGCGGAGGGTGAGCATGGATGGTGACTGGCGAGCCTCCTTGATACAACACCGAATATCCCTTCTCATAATATGGAGCCACAGAATACAACGAAGCATCTTGCGTTTGAATTATCGCAGAATATTCGACCCGGACATGAAAATCTTTTGCGATCGCACGCCACGCAATAACGGTCTTATATTCCACCCCATCACGATCCGTCAATTCAACGATACGCGCTCCGACCCGGGTTTCGAATGCGTCCAGATCTTCACCCTGCTTATTATTAAGCGTTTCGACCTTCCTTGTAACACCGTCGAACCTGTTTGTTGCGGACTCATCATTAAACGCCCGAGAAAACGCGCCCTGAATTGCGCCATTTGCAAACTTCCCTCCCGTCAGTTCCGAGATGGTACCGCCAACGACGCCGGCCACAAAGATCCGATGGGCGCGGAACTCCTTAGCTCCGCCACCGATCTGGCTAATCTTCGTGCTGGCTAACTGCGTCCCGGCAGCGCTGGCAAAGCCATGACCGAATTTGCCTCCACCGAGTTCACTCATCACGCCGCCAGCCAGCCCGTGCAACGCTACTTTGGACGCAAATTGCGGCCCTGACAAACCAGAGCCCCAGAATCCAGAACCTGGGGGCCCCGCCACCGCATCGAAATGTGTGCCAATGCCGTGGAAGAGCGCTGCGCCGAAAGCCCCCATCACGGCCCCGCGCGAGCCACCCGCGATAGCGCCAGACGTGGCGCCGATCGCCGTCTGCGCCATCAGCGCCTGAATACCGACGAAGCCCTGCGTATAGTTCTGCAACACGATCGCTACCACAATCGACACGACCGGCCGCACCTCGCCCCAACTCAGATACCCAGTTGGATCGGTCAGCGTCAGCGGATTGTTCATGACATAGCTGTAGCGGTTGAGACCGTCCGCCTGATTGGCGTCTTCGACCAATGGATCGGCCTGGATGAATCGGCCTAGCCGTGGGTCATAGATGCGGCCGCCAAAGTGGATCAGACCGACCTTGTCGATACCCTCGTGCCCAGTGAAGCTCTGGCGGGTGAAGCTCGTGTTGAACAAGACCTGCTGCACCGTGTTCCATTCCTGCCAGTTGGCGGGTTCACGACGGCTGCCGTGCGCATCGAAGCTCTGTCGCTGATTGATGCTGCCGTTGGCAGCAACAATCGCGCTGATTGAGCCGAGATGATCGGTGTACACATAGCTAAGCGTTCGGCTGCCACCCTGGGTCTTCACGATGGTGCCGGCTGCCGAGCGGCGCGTGGCGTTTTCATTGACCAGCACCTCGACGCCGCCGACAAACCGAGTGGTGTCGGCGCCGTTGTTGTCGACGCGCTTGACCAACTCGCGACCGGTGCCGTAGCCGAAGCTGACGGTTTCACCGGGGACGGCAATGGAGAGTGGTTTGTCGAAGACGCTGTAGCTGAGGTTGCGACCGTTGCTGGATGCCCACTGGTTGCCGTTTGCGTCATAGCAGTAGCTGACGCCACCGGCACTGGTGACCGCATGCGGGCCCGCCGGGCCACAGGTTGTCTCCGCGTAGGTGTAGGCACCGACACCGGTCTTGCTGATGATGTTGCCGGTATCGGAGTAGCTCAATGACTGGGTCAGAACATCGGTCACGATCGGACCGCCGGCGCGCCGCGTCAGCCTGACGTTGAGCAGTCGATTGAGTACATCGTATTCAAAGCGCTCTTCCATATCCGAGCCGCTCGAGCGGTCCCACCGACGAGTCAGATTTCCGAGCCAATCCCACTCGTAGTAGAGGTTCTGGATGGTGCCACCGCTGGCAATGATGGACTTCAGCCTTCCCGTCTGGGGCCAGTACTCGCGATACGTGGTCAGCGATGCCAGTCCGCCGCGGCGTTCCTCCGTGACCTGGCCGCGCGCATTGATCGCGCGCACTTCATTCAAGACCTGACCACTTGCGCTGCCGGCTGCCTCCTTCTGACGCTTTACAAAGCCGCGCTGGGTGTATTCGGTGAGGATGGCATCACCGCTGGCATCCTGGGTCCAGTAGGTGCGGCCGTATTGGTCGTAGGTGGTGACGACCACGTAAGTGCCACCATCCAGACCCGTAGTCACCGATTGCGAACGCCCCAGGCTGTCGTATTGGTAGGTCTTGCTGAAAGTGCCGGCACTAATCGACTCGGAGGCTAGTCCACCCAATCCGTTTGGCCTGGAGTCGAACTCAAAACTGGCGATGGATTCAGTGGTGCCGTTGGCGCGTAAATCCGTGCGCTGCCACACCCGGCCTTGGGCATCGTAGTGATTCTTGATGTGCTGGCCCTTCGGGTCCCTCTGATCCACCACCTCACCAAGCGCATTCACGGTGTACTTCCAGGAACGCATCTCAGGATCAGACGAACTGCCACCCTTGTCAGGATCGGTCATGGAGGTCTTGAAGCCGACTTTGTTGTATTCGACTTCAATGGTCAAAGCAGAATTGGCGACGCCCCGACCCTGCTCCACGCGGAGCAAATGCGATTGGGCGTCGTAGAAGTTCCACACCGTGACGCTGTTGGCGTCAGTGGTGGACACCAACTGACCCAAGTAGTTCTTGGTTTCTGTGCGGGTCTGCAGAGGACACAGGCTGGCGCTGGCGCAAGCCCGGGTGCTACTGATGGTACTCAAGCCCTGGTAGCTGGTCTCGGCAAAAGCCCCAGTCTCGGGCAACTCGACGCGAGTGGCTCGGCCCAGCGCATCGAAGGTGGTGCTGGTCCAGTACATTGCTGCGCCTGAAGCCAACCCCTGGGGCGAGGAACTGGATGGCCCCTGGGCGAAATAGGGTTCTGAGGACTTGACCACACGACCAAGCACGTCAAAGTGAGATTGCTTGGCAATGAACTGATTACTGCTGAAGCCCAACAGTGCCGCTTCCGGATCGGAGGTGTCGCTGTAGCCTTCCGACACAGCGTAGCGAGCGCGGCCTAGGATGTCGTGGTAGCTCCAACTGGTAGCGCCACCGATCGCACGCACTTCGGTGCGGTAGCGCATATTGGCCGGGCAAGTGACCGTACCGCACCAAGCGTAGCGGGTCTCGGTGGCAGCGCCATCGTTGCTCCAGCGCGCATGCTCACGGCCGAGCGCGCCGTATTGGGCACGGGCGATGCTGCCATTGGTCGAGGTGGTGCGCGTGGGATTGCCGAAGCGATCGAAGTCGGTTTCGGCGGTCGACTGGCTGATGCGTTCGTCCGGGAATTCGCCGTTGTTCGCCCACACATAGGAAGTGGTGACGTAGCGACCTCGGCTGTCATAGCTCACACGTCCAATGCGCTTCACGTGTTGCTGCTGGTTGATGGTATCCCAATGGTTCTTGAAGCTACTTGAAGCCGTATCCAGGCAGGTGGTGCGGCTGCCGAAGTGTCGGTTGCTGCACGTGGCGGTGCGCACTCGGTTTCCGTAGGGATCGAGCTCGTATGCCTTGCGCAGCGATTCGTCCACTTGCCCTTCGGGTTCGACGATCTCACCGATCAACAGGCCAGTGTTGGCGTCGTACTCGAATTCACTGACGCGCTCGACGACTGGCATGCCGCTGACCCAATGCGATACCGAGGTCTCGGTCAATCGCCCCAGGAACCAGCGGTTGACGTTGTTTGCCGCGTAAACACTGGTTGTGGTCGCCGTGCGTATTGCCGTGCCGCTTGCATTGAGATCGGCCACTGACATAGACAGCACGCTGCCGTAGGCGTCGTAGGACGTGTATTGCGTACGTGCTGCCGAAATCTGGGCGCCGGTCAGAAGATCGTAGGCGTACGCCTCTTCGGTCTTGGCTAGTACTGATATCGGCTCGGGCGAACTCGGAATTGTGCGCGCATAGTAGTCGCTGCTGCCGCGAGACAGGAGTCTAACGACGCCGGTCGACAGACCATCTCCGTTGACGGTGACCAGTTCCTGAGTGGTTTCCTCTGGCATGCCGATAAAGGGAAAGTGCTGTCGATTTCGAGTGATGGTACGCATCCGCTGAGATGGCGCGCCGGGTTGCAGCGCATCGGCGTAAGTGTGGAGCTCCTTGAAGCCGAGAAAGCCGCGTCCACCACCTTGGATTCGACCACCCGCGTAGAAGTAGCGCACGCTGGCGACGGCATTGGCGTCGGTCTCGGTCGGAGCTGAGCTCTCGGCCCTTTTGACAACATACAAGGGCCCATAAAGGTCGAATACGGGAGATCCTCTTCCCCATAGCGGCAGGGAAGCGGTGTTCGCCCCTCGTGCGTATACCTTGCTGTCGGTGAGTGGCGCGTATGTCAACACGGTCGCAGCACCCAGACCGGTGACAATCGACTCGATGCGCTGCTGCGGGCGGCCGATGTTGACCGATGGCATCACCTGCCAAGTATTGCATGCGTCCGAGTCGCAAACGGGCTTGAGGCGTAGGCCTTCTACCCAGCCGTCGTTGTCCAGATCGATCAGGAAACCGCGCCAAGACTTGTCGCCACGTGCCGCTGGGAAAAACGGCGTCAGCGGGTTGGTGTTGGTCCCGGGGAATTCCTGGGCGGTCTCGAAGGTGCTGCCGTTCCAGTATCGCACTCGATAGCGATTGCGAGGATCATCTGGTTTAGTGCCGAAGTAGCGTGGGTAGACGAGGTCCGCGCGTGCGTCGCCGTTGACATCCAGAAACTGCAATTCGCCGTCCTGCGTGTCGTTGTTCACCTCATTATCAAGACCACCGATCACGGTGGCCGGGTTCGTGCCCGACTCGTCAACACCAAAGCCATCGCCCCGATTGACCCGGAAAGCGAACGAATCGGCCAACGCTTGCTCAACGTTGCAGCTGGTTCTTTGCGAAGGATTGAACTGCTTGAACAGCACATCAGCATAGCCGTCGCCGGAGAAGTCCCCGTATTGAATAGAACCATTGTCGATGGTGCCGGTTACCGCGCCATCGTGGGTGACAAAGCAACCCTGGCCCAGTCTCGGCCCATAGGGCACGAACTCGAATTGACCACTCGCGTTCAGGCCCTTGGCGCGCATGACCGTCGGATAAGGCACATAGCACAGTTGCGAAGTGGAGCCGCTGCCACGTGATGGGTCTTGTGCCGCAGCCTCGGGGTCGGTCAGGAAGCGCGCAGGGGAGTCTCCCGGACCTCGCGGCGTGCACAAAGGACCGGTGGTGTAATTGGTGTACAGCACTGCAGACAGGTCAGCCCGGCCGTCTGCATCGATATCCATTGGCTGGAACTTGTTCAGGGAACGCTGATTCTGCGAGAAGGACCATCGCAGAGATGCTTGGTCTCCGAGATTATCAGAGGCGAAAAGAACGCCATTGGTGTTCAGCACTACCGGCAGTTCGAGTCCAAACTGGTAAGGCAGTGCGGCATTACCACTGCGCTCCATCGGATACATGCGCAGATTCAAAGCGGATCCGGTCTCCCCGGCGCCCGCAATGAGGAGGTCCGGCAGGCCATCGCCGGTGAAATCCGACATGGCCATGGTGTCGGAGCCATCGGCGGCATAGATGCTGAGAACAATTCCCGAGGAGTCGAAGTTGTAGATGCTTGACCCTGGCGAAGTCGGTACGGATAGATGCACTACCCAGCGGGCTGTTTCGCCAACCTGAGCCAGTCTCAACAGATCATCTCTGCCGTCGCCGTTGTAGTCGAGCAAGTGCCAGGAACGTTGGGCATTGCGTTGGCTGGCCGAATAGGGAACGCCTGTCGCGAAGCGGTACGCACCATTGCCCGGTACGGGCAAGCCATTCTGCATCACGGTGGTCGTAATCCAGAACTCTTCGACATCAGACTCAGGGTCGTTCGATGCTGCGCGCTTGAGCCAGACGATGTCGGTCAATCCATCACCATTGACATCACCAAACTTCTCTGCGGCCAATCCCTCGAAACCGTTGACCCTTCCGGAACCGGTGCTACCACCCGTGAAATTCACGCCAGAGGCAGTCCAGTTGAACTGGGTCTCCGGGTAGCATACGGCGCCTGGAGCGCTCGAGGCACACTCGGTTAGGCCGAGCAAGTTGCGGCGCTCGCCGAGTACAGGACTCGAGTAACGAAGTTGGTAGTGGCGCAGCCACTGGTCGCCCACGCCTAGCGAATCAACCGAAGTAAGCACTTTCGTTTGCCGCGTGGTTGCCGTGGCCACGCGACCCTGCTCCCATTCGTTTGAAGGAAGAGGCGTGTAATTGAACCGCAGTTTCTGATTTGGCACCTGTCCAACCAGGCCAGGAGCAACCTCGACGGTTCTATTGGCGTTATATCTCACCTCCGAAAGGTACTGCTCGCCGTTAGTCTGGTCTTTGGAATAAATGAAATCGAAGTAGTTCCCTGTGGTGTCTTCGAACCGACTGATAGCCCAGCTGATTGCTGCCCGAGGCGTAGTGCCTGCGTTGGCCATCAATCGGCTGGAGTAGTCGGCCGAACCCGCGCCGCCTTGCGCCGGGCTCCACTGATCCCTTCCGTAGACACTGACCGTGCCGTCTTTTCCGTACACAGCGAAATACGCATGCCCGCCGCCGGCGTTGCTGGACTCTGTGTATCCGCAAATGGTGCGATAGCTATCGATTTCTGTGCGATATTCGGCCGCGGCATTGGCACAGACGCCCGCCGTGTTGCGCACAACCGACACCAATCGCTGACCATCCAGGCAGTAGCGATCCGATGTCGTCAGCGATACCGGGGGCTGTTCTAGCAAGGAATCGGCAATGTCACCGTATTCTACGGTCTGGCGGCAACGCGAAATTGCTGACGCACCCTGAATTGACCATCCAGCACCGGCGGCGCCGAAGGCCGAACTACTGCTATACGCCAGCGCCATTTGCGGCGCCGTGCCTCCAGCGGATGGGGCGGTGTAGAAGGGAATCGAATAGTTGGCGTCTCCGGATTCGCTGACACGAAAACTGCCTGTGGTGGCACCGACTCCGTCTGACTGCGTCATGCTCGCCGATGTCGGCGGTGTGTAGGCGGCCGGCTGCGGCGGAGTGGGTGGAGACTGCGATCCACCGCTGGTGGGGGCGACTGTCACTCGAATTCGGTAGGGAGACTGAGCGCCAGAGAAGACGCCGTCGGCAGCTTTCATCTGCACCCAGTAACCCTGACCACCGGGGATGGTGGCCGCGCCGCTCACTTCGATGCCAGTCGGACCAAAGGTAGATGGCGGCGCCACGTCGATGACTTCCCAGCTGCCATTGGGCAATTGACGAACCGTCTTCAGCGTGATCTGCCAACGCGCGTTCGGTATCGCCGTGACCGGCTCGACCCGCACCGTGGCTGTATAACCCTCCCCAAGGGAATAGGTCATCCAGTCCTCGTCGCCCGCAACATGGAAGTTGTGGTCTTGCCAGCCGTGTTCCGCCTGCAAGGGCTTTGCGGTCTCGCGCGTGTTGTCACCACCCCCCGCTTCGTATTGG
>JALHNO010000034.1 GCA_022843465.1 Pseudomonadota bacterium
GACAGCGCAGTCGCCGGTCAGACCTGTACGCTGACCGTGCTCGCTGCGGGCATCACCGACCAGGATGCCGGCGATCCGCCGGACAACATGCTGGCCAACTTCGTCGCGAGCTTCAGCTTCGCCGCCGTCGCCAACGACGATGCCTACCCGGTCACCCATCATCTGACCCTGTCGGCGCCAGCGGCAACCGGGACCGACGCGAATGACATCCTCGGCGCCGCGGTCATCACCGGCTTTGGCGCCACCATTGGCACCGCCAACGGCACGGCGCCCGGCACCCGCCTCGACGATGGCGCGAACGGGAGCCTGCTGTTGAACCCGAACGGTACTTTCACGTTCTTCCCGCCGGCGACGCCAGCGGGCGCGAGCACGGACTTCTTCTACACCGTGACCGGCGGTGACACCGCGATGATCACCTACACCTATCAGAGCGAGTTCGTCTGGTTCGTCGACAACACGCCGACCGCTCCGGTCTGCACCGGCAGCAACGTCGGCACCCAGGCCTGCCCGGCCGCAGTCACCTCGACCGTCACCGCGCTCGATACGGCAAACGACGCGATCTTCGTCGCCTCGGGCAACTACAGCGGCCAGACCGCGCTGGAAGCCGGCGAATTCCTGATCGGCGATGGATCCAGCAGTACGCTGGGCGCGATTCTGGCGATCACGCCGGTCACCGGCTCGGCGTTCCCGGCGTTCTCCGCCGCGGCACCGGTGCTGAGCACCGGCAGCCTCAGCGATTGCGTCGTGCTCAGCACCGGCAACACCATTCGCGGGGTGACGATCGCCAACTGCGGTGGCGCCAGCGGCGACTCATCGGATATCAATGGCACCGGCTTCGGTACCTTGACCGTCGCTGAGTCAACATTGAACGGCAGCGGCCGCGCACTGCGGCTGACGACCGGCACCTTGACCGGCTCGTTCCTCGACATCGACGTCACCGCAGCGACCGGCGAAGGTATCCGGCTGGACGCAGTCGGTGGCACCTGGTCCGTCGCCAGCCAGCTCAACTTCGGCACCACCGGATTGAATGGCATCGAAATCCGCAATGCGCCAGCCTCGGCGAACATGACCCTGACCGGCGGTGCGGTGGTCACCAAGACCAGTGCCGGTAGCGCGTTGCTCCTCGACACCAACAATGCCGGTGCCACGCTGAACTTCGGTTCGGTGGCCCTCTCCAACAGCAACGGCACCGCCCTCAGCAGCAACGCCTCACCGCTCACCATCACCGGCAGCGGCAGCACGCTGACCGCAACAAACGGCCCGGCCCTGACCGCGATCAACACCACCTTTGCTGGTGGCGCGACCTTCGCAACGGTGAGTTCGACCAACAGTACGACGCAGGGCGTCAATCTGGTCACCGTAACCGGCGCAGTGATCATCAACGGCGGCGCGATCACCGAAGCGGCCGGCACCGACTTCGCGATCGGTACCGCGGCCGTCAGTTCCGGCGGTGCAGCCAACATCACTTACGCCGGCACCATCACCGACGACCTGGGTCAGTTGATCACGGTCCAGAACGCAACCGGCGGCACCAAGCTGTTCTCGGGTGCGATCACCGACGGTAACGATGGCGACGGCAACGGTATCAGTCTGACCAGCAACACCGGTGCGACGATCAACTTCACCGGCGGTGTCACGTTGAATACCGGCGCAAATGCGGCGTTCACCGCGACCGGTGGCGGCACGCTCAGCATCACCGGAGCTTCGAACACGCTGACGACGACAAGCGCTACCGCGCTCAACGTTGCCAACACAACGATCGGTGCGAGTGGTCTGACGTTCCGCAGTATCAGTTCGAACGGCGCAGTCAGCGGAATTATCGTGAACAACACGGGTACCAACGCCGGGCTCACCATCACCGGCAATGGCGGAGCCTGCACGTCTGCGGGCACTTGCACTGGGGGTGCGATCCAGAATTCGACTTCTGACGGCATCGTACTCACCAGTACGCAGAGTCCGAGCCTGACCCGCCTCAATGTCACGGACTCCGCCGGAAGTGCAGCCGATGACGGCATCGTGATGACCAACATCACGGGTACGGTGACGATTGATAACTCAGCGATCATCAACAGCCCGCACAACGGCGTCACTGTCGACAACAACAACACCAATATGGCTGGCTTCAACTTCACGAACAGCACGATCTCCTGTGTTGCAGGTCAGCCGTGCGAGCCGTCAGGATCGATTGGCAACGATGGCTTGTTGCTGGTCATGCGAGGCACGTCGGTGCTGCCCAACGGCGTGATTTCCGGCTCGACCTTCAATGGCGTACGGGCGGTTGCCGTACAGGTACAAGCAGGCGACACTGGCCGTATCGGCGTAAATTCTGGAGCACCGGCCACGTTTGTTCTGAACGCGGCCAACAGTTTCACGGTGCAGAGCAATGTATTCACCGGCAACGGCCAAGGCATCGACATCGACTCGTCGCAGGTCTCCAACGTGACCTTCCAGGTTCTGGCCAACACGATTGTCGGCAAGCTGACGGCGCCGGGCGCTGTTTCGAGTCAATCGAGCTCGAACGCGATCAACGCCTTCACAACCGCGGGTGCTGATACCGGGCCAGCTGCACATTCCTTCGTCGGCAATATCGACGGCAACATCATCGGAACGCAGGGCGTGAAGGACTCAGGCTCGGGCATCGGTAATGGCATCCGTGTCGTCGTGCAGGGAGCGAACACTCGCGGAGTCGTCACCGTCAACAACAATATCATTCGCGAAGTGCCAAACGCCACGATCCTGAATTTCATTGCCCAGAACGGTGCGGGCGTGGCCGGAGCCAACACGGCGCGGTTCAAGATCACCAACAACGTCATGCCCGCGCCATCTGGCTCGAATCTGGGACTTTGCGGTCCGGCCAATACGCCTTGCGCCGACACTGGTATTTTTGTGCTCGCCGACGAAGCCACGCCGGTCTGCAATGTCATCACAGGAAACAATATTTACGACCTCGTGCCGATGAATGGCAACTTTGGCGTCTATCTGGCGGAGCGTGCCGGTCCACCGGCGGGTGCACAGCTCACCGTTGAAGGCACCGGCGGGTCAAACTCGGTTTACATCCAGGCCAACAACACCTTGGCTGGAGCGCTGAAGTTCCTGGATGAAGGCGCCAACACGGCTCAGGTCGGTCTCGGCACGTGCGGAACGTTTGCACCGTGATCTGTACTGCCGGGGCGATCGACTTCGATCGGCGGTATCAAGCCGTCGACGAAGCGCGGCCGGGCATTTGCGGCACCGGACGGTATGGATCAAACCAGCGCCGTCAGGAACTGAAGCCAGCACATCCATGATTCTGAAAATTCCCAATTTCCGCCGCTCGATGATCTGAGTGCGACCGTCAAGGCGCAGGGCCAGTCTGTGCGCCATGCCCTATCCCCGATCCACCCTCGTTCCTCCCGGCGCACCCGGCGTGTTCCTCTGCGCGTCGCACTGCGTGCGCCGCGCGTTCTTCTGTGGCGACTACGGCTATACCGGTCGTTCGTACGAGCATCGCCGGCAGTGGCTGGAGGAACGGGTGCGCGAGATTGGAGGGTTTTTCGCTGTCTCGCTCTGGGGTTTCGCCGTGACGAGCAATCACTTGCATGTGGGCGGGCAGACTTTGCCAGAAGTAGCGCAGGCGTGGTCGGACCTGGAAGTGGCGCAGCGTTGGTGTGGCGCTTCATGTCAACCCGGACAAACCGTTCCTGGCAAGAAATGGGGACTTGGATCTGCTCAGGCCGCCTCTTTCAGTCGCTGCTGGTTGGTGGTTCTTCTGTGCGTGCGCGCGGCAGCGATTCGCGTCGCACGCTGGAGCTGACGAGTTCTGGATCGGCGGAGTGCCCAGTCGCCGGCATCTTCCAGACGAGGGCTGCGTGCCGCCGCTCCTCGTTCGAATGCTCAATCATCCGCTTAACGATGGTCTATGGCGTATGGCCTGGTGCAGGCTTGGCTCGAGAGCTGATGCGGTTCGCTGCGCTCACCAGCATACTTGGGGCTATGGTGCTACCCCGCGGCAGCATGGGCGCGCAGGCGTTCGGCTTCTTCGTGGCCGAGCCAGGAATCGACGATTCGATGCACCAGATACAGGATCGGCGTGGCGAGGATCGCGACGATCCCCTTGTAGAAGTAGTTGACGGTGCCGACGGCAAGGAACAATGCGACCGGCCACTGCTGCGGGCCGAGCACGAAGGCGATGTAGAGCACGACATAGCTGTCGATGAACTGCGAGACCAGGGTTGAGCCGGTGGCACGCAGGCCAAGCCAGCGGGGCCCGGTGCGACGACGGATCTGGTGGAACACGCTGACATCGATCAATTGGGCCACCAGGAAGGCGACCACCGATCCGGCGATCGTCCACAGCGCCTGTCCGAACACCGCCGAGAACGCGGCCTGCATGTCGGGGACGCCAGCGGGGGCCATCACGGTCAGCCACCAGGTTGCGGGTACCAGCCAGATCGCGAGATAGGCGAACGCGAAGGCGTATACGATCAGGGCGACCGCCAGCCAGGACAGAAAGCGGACACCGCGGGGTCCGTAGTATTCGTTGATGATGTCGGTCATCACGAAAACCACAGGCCACAGCATCACGCCAGCGGTGAAACTGAGCGAGCCACTCTGGCCGAACAGGCGCCAGTTGAAGGTATCCAGGCCCAGCGTAGGTTCGAGTGCGAAAATCTTGACGCCGACGAATTCGGCGATCAGCACATTGGTGATGAACAGGCCGGTCAACACGACAAACAGCAGTTGGCCGCGGGAAAACAGCTGGTTCATTCGAGTCGATCTCCGCCACGTGCAAAACGGATGGTATCCGGGCCCTTGGCACCGCCGGAGATGATGAAGGACATGGCCTGGTCCACCGTCCAGTCGGTCGGCGTCAGTTGCGATACCGGAACGATCTCCAGATAACCGGAAGTCGGATTGGGCGTCGTAGGCACATAGACAGCGGCGAGTTCCTCGCCGGTCATCTCATCGCGCATGACCCGGGTGACCAAGCCTACGGTTTTCATCTCGGCCGAGGGGAAATTGATCAATACCACACGCTGGGTGCCATCGGGCTTGGTGCGCAGGGCTTCCAGCAACTGCTTGGAACTGCCATAGACGGTCTGCGCCAGGGGCACGCGACTGAGCCAGCCCTCGAATATCCTGAGCACGCGCTGGCCGACCACGCGGGTGGCAAAGACCCCGGTGGCGAGGATGAAGAGGAGGCTCATCACGATCCCGATGGCGGATTGCACCAAGGGCTTGCTCAGCCAGCCAAACACGCTGGGGAGGGCCTCGGCAAGTGGTGCCAGTACGCCATTGATCCACGGTGCCGACAGATAGGTCAGGCCCTGCAGAACAAAGGTGAACACGATCCAGGTCAGCCAGATCGGCAGGATCGTCAGTACGCCGGTCAGGAAATAGCGTTGCAGTCGCGTGGTGTTGATGCGTGGCAAGATCGACTCCGGAAGATGGCCTCCATGTTGCCGCAGTCGCAGGCGGGATGCCAGCGCGCTGCGGGTTCGCTGCCGTTAAGCTATCAGCACGCTCTGCTGCCCGGCTGCCATGTCAGAACCGCTTCCAGACTCGTCCGAGGTGCGTCCTCGCTTTGGCTTGCGCTTGCGCTCGCCGGTCGTGGTGGCCCTGATCGGTTTGCCGGGTGCCGGCAAGTCCACCGTGGCTGATCACCTGCGCGCGCGGCTGCAGGTGCGGGTAGTGAATCGCGACGCGATCCGCCGCGCACTGTTTCCGCAGTGCGCCTACAGTCAGCCGGAGAAGCGCGCTTCGGTGCGCGCTGCCTTTCACGCCGTCGAAGTCAATGCGGCGCTCGGCGAGTCCACTGTGGTGGATGGCATGACCTTCTCCAAGACCCGCGATCTGGTTCATCTGTCCGAGCTGGCCGCCAGGTATCGACTCGGATTTGTGCCCATCTGGCTCGATGTCAGTGCTGACATTGCACGTGCGCGAATCCAGGCGGATATCGACGCGGGCAGTGTCCACCTTGCCGAGGACCGTGTTCCGGCCATGGTCGATGCGGTGCTCGAGGGATTCCAGCGGCCGCCGCCCACGGTGCCGATGATCGACGCCAGTCAGCCGGCGCAACAAGTCTGTGCGCTGGCCGAAAAGCTGGTGATTGCGCGCGCCGGTGGCCGCAACAGCTGAGTCTGCTCAGCGCGGCCGCTCGCGTTCCTTCAGGCGCACATAGATCTGTTTGCGCACGCGTGCCACCACGTCGCCGCTCGCGGTCACGATCTCGACGGGCATCCAGCGCAGATGCTTTTCGCCAGATGCCGCGGCCGCCCGGATCTCATCGAGGGTGGTGGCATCGAGTCTGAATTCGCACCAGACCGGTTCCTTGACCGCACGGACGAACTCGATTTCGGCGGCCTTGTCCCAGACCAGATAGTCCGAGCCGAGATTCTCCAGGATCATGATCATCCAGTAGGGGTCGGTCATCGCGAACAGCGAGCCGCCAAAATGGGTGCCGACATAGTTGCGGTTCAACAGACCGATCCTGAGCCCGACCCGGACATGGCGAAAATCTTCGCTGATGGTTTCGACGGTTATCCCGGCACCGATGAAGGGCGGCCACCAGTTCATCAGTCGGCGCAGTTTGCTGGCTTTACTCATCTTGATTCTGGATCGATACGGTGGTCGGACCCTGATCGCATTGATTGGAGTCCTGATTCCAAACGCAGTGCGTTGGCTGCACCATGCGGTAGCGCGCGCTAGAACAGGATCGCCGCCATACGCTTGCGGGTCCGGCTGACCAGATCGGCATCGTCGATCAGCAGGAACGCGGCGATCAGGGCCTTGCGCCCGAGATCGTCTTCAAATTTGCGATCGCTGCGCATGATCTCGAAGTAGGCCTCGAGCGCGGCTTCGTGATCACCGGCAAGCAGGCGATGACTGCCCCATTGATAGCGCGCCAGGTGATCATCGGGCTTCTGTGCCAGCCGCGCTGCGAGCGCGGCTTCGTCGGGGGCATCGCGCAGCACCTTGATGAAATCGAGGTGGGCACGGGCGCGACGCGTCAGGTCGTGGGTTTCCAGGTTGGCCGGCAGGCTGGCGACCACAGACTCGGCCTCGGCGTACTCGGCCGCCGCGAGCAGGGCCTTGATCAGATCGAGCTTGAGCTCGGCCTTGTCCGGTTCCGCGGCGATGGCGTCACGCGCGGCCTGGACCTGGGCCGTCGGATCGAGTGCGGGCGCGGCACTCTCTTCCGCGATTTCCTCGGCGACTTCAATGCCGCCCAGATGCGGCGTCAACCACTCCCTGATCACCGATTCGGGCTGCACGCCCATGAAGCCATCGAGCGGGCGGCCATCCTTGATCAGCATTACCGTGGGCAGGGAACGCACACCAAAGGCACCCGCCAACTGCGGCTGTTCGTCGGTATTGACCTTGGCCAGCAGCACCTTGCCTTTCAGATCATTGACCAGCTTCTCGATGATCGGCGTGAGCTGCTTGCACGGCGCGCACCAGGGCGCCCAGAAGTCGACGAGCACCGGTTGCTGCGTCGATGCCAGCAGGACCTTGTTCTCAAAATCGGCGTCGCTGACGTCAAAAATATAGGGCGAAGTAGACATGAAAGGCCTTGAAGATGTTTCTGGCTAGGTGAGGCCGGCGCAGCGCAATTCAAGATTGCCCGACGCCCGCTGTTCAGGGCTGCGGCTGACGATGGACCGTGCCACCCTTCATCACGAAAGCCATCCTCTGCAGCACGCCGATGTCGGCAAGTGGATCACCAGCTACCGCAATGATGTCGGCAAACTGGCCGCTTGCGATCCGGCCCGAGTCGGCCTCGACACCCAGTATTTTTGCCGGTGTCAGGGTGGCCGAGCGGATCGCATCGATGGGACTGACACCCGCCTCGACCATCAGCTGGAATTCGCGGGCGTTGTCGCCGTGTGGCGATACACCGCTGTCGGTGCCAAAGGCATAACGCACACCGGCCTTCTGGGCGCGGGCAAAGGCCGCCTTGATCTGTACTCCGATCTTGACCGCCTTGGGACGCACGATCTCGGGGAACCAGCCGTCGATCTGTGCCTTCTCGGACACATAGGTGCCGGCGAGGATGGTCGGAACCAGATAGGTGCCATGCTGCTTCATCAGCGCGATCACCTCATCGTCGATGTGGGTGCCATGCTCGATGGTGGTAACGCCGCCGAGCACGGCGCGCTTCATGCCCTCGGCGCCATGGGCATGGGCGGCGACGATGAAACCGTAGTCGCGGGCGGTATCCACGATCGACTGGATTTCGGCGACGGTGAACTGCGGGTTGTCGGCGCTCTTGGCATAGCTGAGCACGCCGCCGGTCGCGGTGATCTTGATGGTGTCGGCGCCTTCCTTGTAGCGGGCCCGCACGGCCTTGCGGGCTTCATCGACACCGTCGACAACGCCGTCCTCGGGCTCTGGGTAGCCCAGGCTGTGCAGCAGATCCTGGCTGATGCCGTTGCGCGGATCGGCATGGCCGCCGGTGGTTGCGATCGATTTGCCTGCGGCATAGATGCGGGGGCCCCTGGCGACACCCGCATCGATGGCATTGCGCAGTGAAATCGCTACGCCGTCACCGGAGCCGAGATCGCGCACACTGGTGAATCCGGCAAGCAGGGTGCGCTCGGCGTACTGCGCTGCCCGCAGTGCATGGTCGGCCGGGTTGAGCCGGAAGCCCTCCGAATACGAGTCTTTTCCTTGCTGCGAGGCGATATGCACGTGCATGTCGGTAAAACCGGGCAGGCAGGTATGCGCGCCGAGATCGATCAACCGCGCGCCCGCCTTCTGCAGGGTATGGCCGGCCTGTACCTGGCTGATGCGGTCGTTCTCGACCAGGATCGATTGCGCGCCGATATCGCGACCGGCGACCGGATCGATCAGATGGCCGCAGCGCAGAATGGTGCTGGACTGGGCGTGCAGGCCGGAAGCGGAGAGCAGGCCGGCGAGGGCGAGGGCAAGGGACGTGCGCATGCGAATCTCCCAAGTAAACCGCAGATGATAGTGGAGCGCGGCGGCAACCGCCGTCTGCGCCAGGTGAAGTCGCCTGGTCAGGTCTGCGATGGCGCCAATCTGACGAGCGCCATTTCGAGCCGGTGCGAGGTTTTCTGATCGCGTCCGCTACGGTAGTCTGCTGTATTCCCCGGATTGAACTGGCCGCTGACCCGGCACTACGACCATGCAAGAACATTACGACCCACGCAGCCTGGAACAGGCGGCACAAGAGTTCTGGACCAGCAAGCGTGCCTTCGAAGTCAGAGAGGACGCCAGCAAGCCCAAGTATTTCTGCCTGTCGATGCTGCCTTATCCCTCGGGCGCCCTGCATATGGGCCATGTGCGCAATTATACGATCAGTGATGTGATCAGCCGCTACAAGCGGATGACCGGCCACAATGTGCTGCAGCCGATGGGCTGGGACGCCTTTGGTTTGCCCGCCGAGAACGCCGCCATCAAGCACAAGGTGCCGCCAGCGGCCTGGACCTACCAGAACATCGAGCACATGAAGGCGCAGTTGCAGTCGCTCGGCTATGCCATCGACTGGACCCGCGAGTTCGCAACCTGCAGCCCCGACTATTACCGCTGGGAGCAGTTGTTCTTCACACGGCTGTTCCGCAAGGGCATCGTCTATCGCAAGAATTCGGTGGTGAACTGGGACCCGGTGGACGGCACCGTGCTTGCCAATGAGCAGGTGATCGATGGCCGCGGCTGGCGCTCGGGTGCCCTGGTCGAGCGCCGCGAGATTCCGCAGTGGTTCTTCCGCATCACCGATTATGCGGAAGAACTGCTCAACGAGCTGGACCATCTCCCTGGCTGGCCGGACGCGGTCAAGACCATGCAACGCAACTGGATTGGACGCTCCGAGGGACTGGAGATCAGCTTCGCGGTCGAGGGCTCGGAGTCCGGCGAGTCGGTACGCGTCTACACGACGCGCCCGGATACCCTGATGGGAGTTACCTTCATCTCGGTGGCGGCGGAGCATCCGCTCGCCGTGCGCGCTGCCGCCGACAATCCCGAACTGGCCGCGTTCTGCCTGGAATGCAAGAACGTCGGCGTCGCCGAGGCGACCGTGGAAACCCAGGAAAAGCGGGGTATGGCCACTGGTCTGCATGCGATCCATCCGATCACCAAGGCGCGGATACCGATCCATGTCGCCAATTTTGTCCTGATGGGCTATGGCACCGGCGCCGTAATGGCGGTACCGGCACATGATCAGCGCGATTGGGAGTTCGCCCGCAAATACGAGTTGCCGATCAAGCAGGTGATCCGTCCGCTCGACGGCGGCGATGTCGATCTCGACCAGGGCGCCTATACCGAAGAGGGCCTCTGCATCAATTCGGGCGCCTACGACGGCATGAATTACGAACAGGCCTTCAACGCACTGGCCGAGCGGCTGAGCAAGGCCGGGCAGGGCGAGCGCCGCATCAATTACCGGCTGCGCGACTGGGGCGTCAGCCGTCAGCGTTACTGGGGCTGTCCGATCCCGATCATCTACTGCGCCGACTGCGGTGCGGTGCCGGTTCCAGAGTCGCAGTTGCCGGTCGTGCTGCCCGAGGATGTCGCCTTCACCGGCGTCAAATCGCCGATCAAGGCCGATCCGGAATGGCGGCGCACGACCTGTCCTCAGTGTGGCGGCGCGGCCGAGCGTGAGACCGATACCTTCGATACCTTCATGGAATCGAGCTGGTACTACGCCCGCTATACCTCGCCCGGTGCCCAGGATCTGGTGGATCAGCGTGCCAATTACTGGCTGCCGGTCGATCAGTACATCGGCGGCATCGAACACGCCATCCTGCATCTGCTGTACTTCCGCTTCTTCCACAAGCTGATGCGCGATGCCGGTCTGGTGCACTCCGACGAGCCGGCGACCAACCTGCTGTGCCAGGGTATGGTGGTAGCGGATACCTACTACCGCGAGGAAGCCAATGGTGCCAAGGTCTGGTTCAATCCGGCTGACGTTGACCGTGTGCTCGACGAGCGTGGCAAGGTCACCGGCGCCCGACTGATTGCCGATGGCCAGCCGGTGCTGATTGGCGGCACCGAGAAGATGGCCAAGTCGAAGAACAATGGGGTCGATCCGCAGACCATGATTGACCGCTACGGCGCCGATACCGTGCGCCTGTTCTCGATGTTTGCCGCCCCGCCGGAGTTGTCGCTGGAGTGGAACGAAGCCGGCGTCGAGGGCATGGCGCGCTTCCTGCGCAAGCTCTGGCGCGAGGTGCATTCCCATGTCGAGCGTGGACCCTGCGTCGCACTCGACACGGCGGCACTCAATGCCGAGCAGAAAGCGATCCGTCGCAAGCTGCACGAGACGATCCAGAAAGTCGGCAATGACATCGGCCAGCGCCGCACCTTCAATACCGCGATCGCTGCGGTGATGGAGCTGATGAATGCGCTGACCCGCTTCGAGGATCATTCCGATCAGGGCCGCGCCCTGATGCATGAGGCCTGGTGTGCAATCAGCCTGTTGCTGAACCCGATCACGCCGCACACGGCGCACGGTCTATGGCAGGCGCTGGGTCACGGCGAAACCCTGATCGAGGACGTCGGCTATCCGGTCGCTGATCCGGAAGCGCTGGTGCGCGACTCGCTGAAGCTGGCCGTGCAGGTCAGTGGCAAGTTGCGCGGGACGATTGAAGTGTCGGCTGCGGCGAGCGAAGAGGAAATCCGCCAGCAGGCCCTGATCGAACCATCGGTCGCAAAGTTTCTGGAAGGCCAGACCGTGCGCAAGATCATCGTGGTGCCGGGCAAGATCGTGAACGTGGTGGTTTAGTCCGTCGTTGATCCAGGCGCAGTCGCCACGGCGCTGCGCTTCGAGGCGGCGGAGCAGCTACCATTCGCCCCTGTTGATTGCCAGATGCCTGCCGGGAGCGCCGTGAGTAAAGTCCTGTCGATGCTGCTTTGCGTTTCTCTGTTGTTCATGGCGGGTTGCGGCTTTCATCTGCGCGATTCGGTTACGCTGCCGGCCGCCTTGCAGACGCTGCGCATCGAATCCGTCGACAGCCTGAGCCCCTTGCCGCAGGAACTCGGTCGCGCCCTGTTGCGCCAGGGTGTGCAACTGGTCGATAGCGAAGAGGCCAAGGTCAGCGTCCTGCGTATCCTGGCCGATCAGCAGGCGACCGTACCGCTGAGCTACTCGGGTGCTGCGCGCATCCAGGAATACCAGGTCGTGCATCGGGTCGAGTTCGAGGTGCTGGATGCGGAAGGCAAGGTGATGGCGCCGCGCAGCGCGCTCGAACGCCGCCGCGAATACCGCTTCGATGAAACCCAGGCACTCGGTGCCGCTGCCGAAGACGAACTCGCCCGCAAGGAGCTGCGCCGCGAGATGCTGCAGGCGCTGTTGCGTCGGCTTGAGTCGATCACGGGCTGACCGCGGTGGCCATCACGGCTCAGCAACTCGACCGCCATCTGCGCGATGCCGCCGAGCTCAGGCCGGTCTATCTGCTGGCGGGAGAGGAGCCTCTGCTGCTGCTCGAAGCCGCTGATGCGGTACGCCGGCGCGCGCGTGAGTTGGGTTACAGCGAACGCGAGGTGATGGATGTCGAATCCGGATTCGACTGGAACGATCTCGCCCGCGCCGGTGCCTCGATGTCGCTGTTTGCCGCGCGCCGGATCCTGGAACTGCGGCTGCCGACCGGCAAGGTCGGTATCGAGGGCGCGGCTGCGCTGACCGAATACTGCGCCCGGCCGGCACCTGATGCGGTGCTGGTCATTCATGCCATGCAATGGAGCAAGGCGCATGAACTGAAATGGGTGCAGACGGTCGATCAGGCCGGCGTCTACGTACAGATCAAGCCGCTTTATCGCAATGATCTGCCGGGCTGGATCGCCGCGCGGGCGCGTGCGCGCGGCGTCGATCTGAGCGCTGACGCAGTGGAACTGCTGGCCGAACGCGTCGAAGGCAATCTGCTTGCCGCTGCGCAGGAAGTCGACAAGCTGGTGCTGCTGGGTGCTGGTCGGCGCATCGATGCCGAATCACTGATCGAGCTGGTGGCCGACAGCGCGCGCTACGACGTGTTTTCTCTCGTCGAAGCGGCGATCGCTGGCGATGCCGGCCGCGTGCGCCGTGTCCTCGCAGGCCTCAAGGCCGAGGGCGAACAGGTCGCAGGACTCTGCGGCTGGCTGGTGACCTCGTTGAACGTGATGCTGCGCCTGATCGCGGTTCCGCGCAATCAGGTCGACAACCAGATGCGCAACGAGCGCCTGTTCGGCAGCCGCCAGTCGGCGTACAAGCGGGGAATGGCGCGCGGCGATCGCGCATTCTGGGAGCAGCGCCTGGCCGAAGTGGCCCTGGTCGATCGGATGTCCAAGGGGCGTGCGGGCGGCGATGCTTTCCTTGCGCTCGAGCGTGTGCTGTTGCGGATGGCGGATCGCTCGGCTGCCGAATTGATGGAAGAGCCGGCTTGAACCAGGGTGCCCAGTCTGCATCGGCCAGCACGGTCAGAGCGGGATCCGAGTCTCACAGCGGAATGATCGCCCTGCTGGGCGGTACGTTCGACCCCATCCATATCGGCCATCTGCGCGCGGCCAGCGAGGCCGCGCAGGCTCTGGATGCCGAGGTCCGACTGATTCCGGCGAAGCTGCCACCGCACCGGCCACAGCCTGAGGCCAGCGCCGGGCAACGACTGGATATGCTCAGAATCGCGCTGTCAGGTAGCACGCAACTGAGTGCCGATGATCGCGAGCTGCGTCGGGAAGGCCCCAGCTACAGCGTCGACACCCTGGCTGAGCTGCGTCTGGAGCTGGGGGCTCGGCAGTGCCTGGCCTTGATGGTGGGCGCCGATGCCTTTGCCGGCTTCAGTACCTGGCATCGCTGGCTGGATATCCTTGAGTTGGCGCATATTGTTGTGCTCAACCGCCCGGGGGCCGCCACGGTCAAGGACTGGCCAGCGTCGTTGAACGCGCAGGTCGCGGCGCGGCACTGCGCGGATGCTGCAGCGCTGCGCATGGAGGCTGCGGGCAGAGTCCTTATGCTGGACATTCCGGCACTGGCAGTCTCGGCTACGTCGGTCCGTGAGTCGCTGGCCCGTGGCAGTTCGGTGCGCTGGCTGGTCCCCGATCCAGTCTTGGAGTACATCGCGCAGCAGGGGCTTTATCGCGGTGGTAGGGGCGGCTGAGGCGGCGAGAATGTGACCGATTGATCCCTGCTCCCGCGTGCGGGTGCTCCCGCGTGCGGGAGACAGCCGAAGGCGGATGCGGGCGGTCTTCGACAATGTCGACTGGTCGCGGCGCTGTTCGCACACACCAGGCAGAGACGCAGCTTTCGCCCTCACCCCGGCCCTCTCCCGCAAGCGGGAGAGGGGGATTTCCCTTCGCCCATACGAGGAGGCCACCACCCGCAGCGTTTGCAGTTGGGAGCGTGCTGTGCGGTCGGTTTGAGTGCAGGCCCCGGACTTGCCGGCTAGAATGCTGGTCTACCCGCGTCCACCCGCTTTCCTCCGGCCTCTCAATGAAAACCAGCGCTGAAATCCGCAGCGAGTTCCTCGCTTTCTTCAAATCCAAGGGCCACGAGATCGTGCCGTCCAGTTCCCTGGTGCCTGGCAATGATCCGACCCTGCTGTTCACCAACTCGGGCATGGTCCAGTTCAAGGACATGTTTCTCGGTGCCGAGAAGCGCAGCTATACGCGCGCGACCACCAGCCAGCGTTCGCTGCGCGCCGGGGGCAAGCACAACGATCTGGAAAACGTCGGCTATACCGCGCGTCACCACACTTTCTTCGAGATGCTGGGCAACTTCAGCTTCGGCGACTACTTCAAGCGCGATGCGATTCTGTACGCATGGGAGCTGCTGACGAAGGTTTATGGCCTGCCGGCGGAAAAGCTCTGGGTCACGGTCTATCACACCGACGACGAAGCCTACGATCTCTGGAACAAGGAAATTGGTGTGCCTGCCGAACGCATCGTGCGGATCGGCGACAACAAGGGTGCGCTCTACGCATCCGACAATTTCTGGGCGATGGGTGATACCGGCCCCTGCGGCCCGTGCACCGAGATCTTCTATGACCACGGTCCGGAGGTTGCCGGTGGCCCGCCGGGCTCGAAGGACGAGGATGGCGATCGCTATATCGAAATCTGGAATCTGGTCTTCATGCAGTTCGAGCGCTCGCCCGATGGCACGATGACGCCCCTGCCCAAGCCCTGCGTCGATACCGGCATGGGTCTGGAGCGGCTGACCGCGGTGCTGCAGCACGTCAACAGCAATTACGACATCGACCTGATGCAGGCCCTGGTCGAAGCGGCCGCACGCGCGACGCGCACCGAAGATCTGTCGAGTCCCTCCTTGCGGGTGATCGCCGATCACATCCGCGCCTGTGCCTTCCTGATTGTCGATGGCGTGCTGCCGTCCAACGAGGGACGCGGCTATGTGCTGCGCCGGATCATCCGTCGCGCCCTGCGGCATGGCCACAAGCTGGGCCAGAACAAGCTGTTCTTTCATTTTCTGGTCGCCACCCTTGACCAGTTGATGGGCGATGCCTATCCGGAACTGCGTGCCAAGCGCAGCATGGTCGAGCAGACGCTGCGTGGCGAGGAAGAGCGCTTCGCCGAGACGCTGGATACCGGCATGAAGGTGTTCGAGGATGTGGCGCAGAAGTCCGGCAATCTGATTGCCGGCGCGGATGCCTTCCGTCTCTACGACACCTATGGGTTTCCCGTCGATCTGACTGCCGATGTCGCCCGCGAGCGCGGCATGAGTGTCGACATGGCAGGTTTCGAGCGCGCGATGGAGGAGCAGCGCGAACGCGCCCGAGCCGGTTCCAATTTCGATGCCGGCCACAGTCTGTCGGCGGATGTGATGAAGAATCTGCCAGCGACCGAGTTTCTTGGCTACGGCAGCATGCAGGCCGATGGCCTTGAAGTCGTCGGCATCCTGCGCGATGGCAAGCTGGTAAATGTGCTCGATGATGGTCAGTCGGGCATGCTGATCCTCGCCAGCACGCCGTTCTACGCCGAGTCCGGTGGCCAGGTTGGCGATCAGGGGCGGCTCTACAACGACGCCTCCGAATTCCGCGTTGAGGATACGATCAAACTGGCGGGAACCTTCCACGGTCATCTTGGGCAATGGCGCGGCAAGCCGCTGAAGACTGGTTCCAGGCTGTCGGCCGAGGTCGATCGCAAGCGTCGCCAGGCCATCGTGCTGAACCACAGTGCCACCCACTTGCTGCACGCCGCACTGCGCCAGGTACTCGGCGATCATGTGACCCAGAAGGGCTCGCTGGTAGCGCCGGATCGCCTGCGTTTTGACTTCTCGCACTTCCAGCCGATCGACGAGGAAGACCTGCGCCGGGTCGAACGCATGGTCAACGAGGAAATCCGCCGCAATGTAGAGGCTGAAGTCCACAATATGGGCATGCAGGAGGCGATCGAGTTCGGCGCCATGGCCCTGTTCGGCGAAAAGTACGGCGAGCGTGTGCGCGTGCTGAGAATGGGCGATTTCTCGACCGAGCTCTGCGGTGGCACCCATGTGCAGCGCACCGGCGATATCGGCCTGTTCAAGATCATTGCCGAATCCGGCGTGGCCGCCGGTGTACGTCGTATCGAAGCGGTCAGCGGAGCCGGTGCCGAAGCCTGGATCGAGGCGCAGGAGCGCCGTCTGGACGAGGTCGCCGGCCTGCTCAGTGCCTCCGGCGACGAAGTGACCAGCAAGCTGAAGAGGATCTTCGAGCGCCAGCGCGAAATTGAACGCGAACTGGAATCGCTGAAGGCGCGTGCGGCCAATGCGGCGCTCATTGAACTGGCATCGCGACCGATCGAGATTGCCGGGATCAAGCTGATCGCGGCGCGCATCGATGGCCTTGACGCCAAGGCCCTGCGCGATGGTGTCGATCAACTCAAGCAGGTGCTGGGCGATTGTGCCGTGCTGCTGGCGGCCGGTTCGGAAGGCAAGATCGCCCTGATTGCCGGCGTCCACGGTGCCGCGCTGGGCAAGCTCAAGGCGGGCGAGATGATCGCCCATGTCGCCGGCCAGATCGGCGGCAAGGGCGGTGGTCGTCCCGATATGGCCCAGGGTGGCGGTGAAGATGGCCCCGCGGTTGCCGCCGCCATCGACAGTGTAAAGGACTGGGTCAAGGCCAGGCTGGGCTGATCCGGCGCCGCCATGCCCGGCGCCGCTACATCATCGGGGCGAACACCCGCGCGAAGTTTCCGAGCATCTCGGTCAGCATGCTGGCCGAGCGCATGCCCAGGCTGCTGCGTGCAGCGATATGGTTCAGAAAGTGTTCGAGTGTCGCCGCGATCGCTTCGTCATCGACCACCGCCATGACCTCATAGTTGAGGAAAAAGCTGCGCGCATCCAGATTGGCCGATCCGACCATCGCGGTATTGGCATCGATCAGCACCGCTTTGGCATGCATCATGCCATCGCGGTAGCGCAGGATGCGGATGCCGGCGCGCTGCAGTTCACGCAGATAGCTGCGGCCGACCAGATCGACCAGCAGGTTGTCCGATCGTTTCGGGGTGAAAATCCGCACATCCACGCCGGTGCGCGCGGCGGTGAGCAGGGCGTTCAACATCGACTCGTCGGGAACACAGTAGGGCGTGGCGATCCAGATGCGCTCCTCGGCCTCGAAGCAGGCCTTGATCAGGCCCATGTGCCAGACATCAAACCGCTGGTCGGGGCCGGAGGCGATGATCTGCACCTTGCTGCCGCTGCTGGGGCTGTCGTCCACGGCAGGCGCAGCCGGCAGGACTTCTCCGGTGGCATGTTGCCAGTCCGAGCGGCAGACCTCTTCAAGCACGCGCGCGCTGGGTCCGTCGATGCGGATGCTGAGGTCGAGCCAGCGGCGCTGCTCGGCGTGGTCGGCGAGGTAGGTGTCGCTGATATTGCGTCCGCCGGCCCAGGCGCGCGCGCCGTCGGCGACCACGATCTTGCGATGGTTGCGCAGATTGGCAGCGCGCTTGAACAGCGCGAACCATACCGGGCGAAAGCGCACCACCCGGCCGCCGGCCTGATGCAGAGCCTCGACATGACCGCGCAGCAGGGCGGAACTGCCGAGATCGTCGACCATCATGCGCAGCTTGACGCCGCGGCGCGCCGCTGCAATCAGTGCGGCCATCACCTCGAGCCCACAGCGGTCGCATTCGAAGTGGTACATCAGGACATAGAGTTCCTGACGTGCACTGTCGATGACTTCGAGCAGGGACAGGCGTGCCGCACGGGCATCGGCAAGCAACTCCACCCGATTGCCGCCCTGGGCACCGGGTACGCCCAGTCGGCGCAGCAGGCGATCCAGCGGCAGGGCGTTTTCGCTGCTTACCGCATTGTGATCAGCATGCTGGAGCCGTCGGGTGCGGGTGCCACCGCGGCGCAGTTTTCGGGTGCCGATCAGCAGATAGATCAGGGTGCCGAAATAGGGCACCGCCAGCAGCAGGATCAGCCAGGCTGCGGTCGCGGTTGGTGCCCGGCGTTCGCTGAGCACGGAGGCGCAGGCGATGAAGCTCAGCACCCATCCGAGAATCCAGATCCAGTAGTACACGGGGTTCACTCGATGGCGCGCGCGATCCAACGGCTGCCGTCGAATCGTTCACAGACAATCTTCAGGCACATCAGCAGGGGTACCCCGAGCAGCACTCCGGCAACGCCCCACATCCAGCCCCAGAAGATCAGCCAGAGCAGGATCGCCAGCGGGCTCAGGCTGAGGCGGGCACCCAGGATGGTGGGCGAGATCAGTTGGCCTTCCAGCGCGGTGAGTACCAGGAAGAACGCTGCGGGCAGCAGGGCGATGCCGGGATTGGGGAACTGCAGCAGGCCCAGCAAGGCCAGCAATCCGACCATGACCAGCGCGCCGACGTAGGGAATGAAATTGAGCAGACCGGCCACCGCGCCCCACAGCAGGGCGTCCTTCAGTCCGAGCAGATAAAGCCCGATCGCGGTGATCACGCCCAGCATGATGTTGATCAGGGTGGTGGTCAGCAGATAGCGCGAAGTATCGGACTGGATGGCGCGGACGATCGCCACGGCATTGCGCTTGTGTCTGAGCGTCGGCGACAGCTCGACCAGACGCCGCAACAGATCGTCGCCGCGCAGCAGGAAGAAAAAGCACAGCAGCATGATGCTGAGCATCTTGATCAGCAGTCTGGGCGCCTGCAGCAGGGCATCACTGACGCGCACTCCGCTGGCCGCAATGGGCGCGGTGGGTGCAGACTTGGTCTGGGTACCGATCTGGACCAGGCTCTCGGTGGCATCGGTGGCTGCTGTGATCGGCTTCATGAAGCTCTTGAGTTTCGGCGCCAGTGACTGCATCGTCTGCGGTGTCTTGCGAAGCCACTCGGCGGCCGGATCGATCAGCAGGGACACGGCGGTGGCCATGGCGAGCAGGCAGCATCCCATCACCAGGACCGTGGCCAGGGCGCGCGGCATCCAGCGCGCGAGCAGCGAGACCACCGGACTCAGCGACATCGCAAGGAACGCAGCGAGTACCACCGGGATCAGGATTTCCTGGGTGACGTTGGCGGTATAGGCCAGGGTAAGCACCAGCATCGCGATCAGCACGCGCAGAATATTGCGCTGGGTGCTTCCGCGCACGACGGGTGGCGCTGGTTCGGCTCGCTCTGGTTCGGTCGGAATCTCCCATTGAATGGGCTTTCCGAGTTCAAGTCGGGCCAGTCCCCACGGTCGGTTTTCGCTCATTGGTCAGCGTCGCAGGAACGGAGTGACCCAGGAGAATACTCCGCCACCGATTGCCGGCAAGCCATGCCGCAGCAGGTGGTTGTGCCAGTGCGGGGGAGCACGGGCGAGCAGGAGGCCGCTGGCGACACCCAGCAAGGGCACCAGCCAGGGGGCATTGCGATCGAAGTCGGCATGGACGGCCGAGCTTGCTGACCGCAACCCGGATCGCGCCTGGCTGACGTGCGCCTCGGCGCTGGCTGCCTCCTCGATCAGATTGCGTGGCGTCGTCATGGCGAGGTGCTCCATTCGCGCAGGGTGGCGTCGAGCTGCCGGCGCGTGCGCGGGAAGAAGCTCAGTCGGTACCAGTGACGAATCTTCAGGCAGGCCCAGATTACGCCAAGCGGAATCAGTACCGCGAGCCCGGCAAAGGCGAGCAGGGGCGAACCGGTCATTGCCATCAGCGCGGCCCAGGAGGCTGCAAGCAGGACCAGCCACAAGGACAACAGCAATCCGCACACGGCGATGCCCAGCAGCAGCATGCGGACCAGGCCCATGCGGAACAGGGCGAACTCGATCTGCCCCAACTCGGCGCCGGCCTCGATGCTGTCCTGCAGTTGACGAAGACAGCGGCCCGCGGCAGCCAGCACGCCTTCGGAAACATCGCCGCTCTGCGCAGGATCGCGCTGGCTGCTGGCGGAGTCAGTGGGGCCTGGTTCGGCATCTGGCTGGGGGAGCGTCGAGTCGAATTGTTGATTCATAGCCGTGCTCCCCGTCCCAGCGGTTGCCATGTGTGCGATCGACTCAGGACGCCTGCGTCGAGTTGCGACTACGACGCAGGGCGGCTGCACCCACCAGGGTCACCAGGGTGACGGCCGCAAAGGTCTTGCCGGGATTCTCGCGGACATAGCGCCCCGCGCGTCGTGACAGCTTGCTGGCGCCCTCCATCACATCATCAAGGAAGCTCAGTGTGGCTTCCTTGCCCGCCTTCAGCGACTCCGAGGCGAGTGCCAGTTTTTCGGCCAGGGCGGCACCGGCATCCGCCTGGGTGTGCTCCAGCTTGTCGGCTGCCTTGCCCGCTTTCCGGCCGACTGCAGCGACCGCTTCGACGCTCCTGTCGACGGCCTTGTCGACCGTGCGGTTCAGCGCTTCTCCGGCGCCTTCAGCGAGGTCGGCGGTGTGATCGGCGGCGTTTTCTACTTGCTTGCGCAGAGTGTGCGTATTGCTCATTGGATACTCCCGGAAGGAATGGATGAAACGGTCGGCCGTGATGGCGGCCGGCGCGTGCGGTGCTAGACCCTTTTCCGGCCGGTCAGCAGCGAAATCACCGCGAGGACCAGAAACACCAGGAACAACACCTTGGCGATTCCTGTGGCTGCACCGGCGATTCCGCCGAAGCCGAGAATGGCCGCGATGATGGCGATGACGAAAAACACGACGGCGTAGTGCAGCATGAGGGTTCTCCTGGTTGGGTCGGGGCGGAAGGCAGGCGGTCTGCTTGCTTCGCCAGCAGATAAGGCAAGCCGTGTGCCATGCCGAACGTTGGACAAATATCTATATAAATCAATGCGTAACGACAGCAACTTGAACTCATCAGCCGGGCAGGCTGCACGAAGCAGCCGGCTGCCTCGTGCAGTTCGCACGAACTGCCGCTATGTTCGGCGCCTTGCAGACTCCGGAGCACCGTGATGGCGGAACAGCCGATCCAACCAGGGCGCAGGGTCTTGCTCGTCGATGACGACAGTGCCTTGCTGCGCAACTACCGATGGTGCCTGGAGGACGCCGGCTTCCATGTGGTCTCCGCCCAGAACGGCGAACAGGCGCGTCAGCGGCTGGCGCAGAATGTCTTTGACATGTGTTTCCTTGATCTGATGATTGGCGAGGAATCCGGGCTTGATCTGCTGCCGCTGCTGCGCGCGGATGCGCCGTGGATGCGGATCGTGATGTCGACCGCCGAGGACTCGCTGCAGACGGCGGTGACCGCGATGCAGAAGGGTGCCGTCGATTACCTTACCAAGCCCTGCCCACCGGACCGGTTGCTGCTCTGCGCCGAACGGCAATCGGAAGCACGCCGCCTGGAGTTGCGAATCGAGCAACTGAAGGATGGCGGGGACGCACCAGCACCGGAATTCTCCAGTGCACACCCGGCAATGGCGCGTCTGCTTGAGACGGCACGGCAGGCAGCGGCATCGGATGCAACGATCCTGATCCTGGGCGAGAGCGGCACCGGAAAGAATGTGGTCGCACGTGCGATTCACCAATGGAGTGAACGTCACGGCAGCAACTTTGCTACGGTGAACTGCCCATCGCTGAGTGCCGAACTGCTCGAGAGCGAGTTGTTTGGACACACCAGGGGCGCGTTCACCGGTGCTAGCGACAATCGCCAGGGTCGTGTGCAGATTGCCGATCGCGGCACCCTGTTCCTGGATGAAATCGGCGATTTCCCGCTTTCCCTGCAGCCCAAGTTGCTGCGGTTCGTGCAGGATCGCGAGTATGAGCGGGTCGGCGATCCGGTCACCCGCAAGGCTGACGTGCGCATCATTGCGGCGACCAATCGCAATCTGGCAGAAATGGTCAAGGCCGGCACGTTCCGCGAAGACCTCTGGTACCGGCTCAATGTGATCGCTCTGGAACTGCCGCCGCTGCGCGAGCGCCGCGATGATATTGCCGGATTTGCCGAGTCTTTTCTCGCCCAGTTCGTGGCTGCTTACCGGCGTCCTGCGCGCCGCATCGACGATGAGGCGATGGCGCAACTGGTTGCCCAGGACTGGCCGGGCAATCTGCGTGAACTGCGCAATGTCATCGAGCGGGTCAGCATTCTGTGTCCCGAAGAAGTGGTCCGGCCCCAGCATCTGCCGGTGACCGGGAAGGCCGTCGTCAGCGAGTCCGGCGGCGCGCTGCGTGTCGGTCATCCGGTCAGTCTCGAGGCACTGGAACGTGCGCACATCGAAGCGATCGTGGCCAGCGCGACGACCCTGGATGCGGCCGCCAAGACCTTGGGCGTCGATGCTTCGACGCTGTACCGCAAGCGCAAGCAGTACGGCCTCTGAGCGGCGTCCGGGCACATGGTCCTGGCGTCGCGCAGCGACACGGTGCCATGCAGATCGCATCCTCAAGCCGATGCGATCGGGCATCCTGCCCTGTGCGTTCTTTGAAGAAAGTCGCGTAACCCGATGTAAATAGTGGGATTAATTTCTTGACGCCGGCTGGCATGGGACTTGTAGCCCTGTGCCTGTCGACGCATTCCACGGTTGGCCGCGTCGCGCCGATTCAGGCTCCCAGTGCCAGCCCACGTCAAGGAAACCCATCATGAAAACCAGACTACTGATCGCATCAAGTACCGCCCTGATCGCCGCGCTGACGCTTGCCGCCTGTTCCGAGTCGCCGAAGGAAACCGCCGAAGACGTCGCCGAGGCGCGTCAGGAGCAGCGTGAGAAAGTCCAGGAAGCCAGCGCCGATGCCGCCGAGGACATGGCGGATGCGCGCGCCGATATGCGCGAGGTCCGTGACGAGGTCCATGCCGACCTCAGCACGGATCAGGCTGAGGCACAGCAGGAACTCGACGAAGCGCAGAGCAAGCTGACGCGTGCCGAGGCCGAGGCCTCCTACGAACTTGCCATCACCAAGGCGGACGCAGCCTACAAGGTCGCCAGGGAACAATGCGACGCCCTCAGTGGTGCGCAGAAGGACGCCTGTCAGACCCGTGCCAAGGCCGAGCACGAGGTTGCCGTCGCCGATGCCAAGGCGCGGCTGGAATCATGGGAGAAGGCGGCTGATCGCCTGGCCAACGGCGGTTGATGGCACTGCGGGCGCCGCTCCCGCGGCGCTCGCTGCTTGCCCGTACTCAAGACACAAAGGTATCGGGCGGGTCATCCGCAGCGCGGCGCGGCGCGGCCGCGCTGGAGCGGCCCTCGGGTAGGGCAGGGCATGGCCGGGCGCGTGCTCAGGGATTCGCCAGCACCTTGCCATCGGCATCAATGCGCACGATCTTGCCGAGGTCGAGCGCACGAATCGCTGTCTCGACCCGCTTGAGGTCGCCAATCACGATCCAGCTCAACTGATCGGGCTGGATGGCGGCAGCGGCTGCCGCATTGATCTGTTCGGCCGACAGGGCCCGCAGGGCCTGCGCATGTCCGTAGTAATAGTCCGGATCGCGACCGGTATTGACGACATCGGTGGCGGCGTCGACCAGCGAGGCCAGGGTCTCGAATCGTCCCGCGAGCCGGGCGACCTGGCTGCGCTTGATGCTGTCGAATTCCGCACCCGCCAGCGGACGCGCACCGGCCAGTCCACGGATTTCCTTCCGGACCTCCTCGATGGATTCGCTGGTGCGATCGGTCTGCACCGGCGCGACCACGACAAAGGCACGCGTTCCCCGGCTCGCGGTGATCAGGCCCTGGGTCCCGTACGACCAGTGCTTCTCCAGGCGCAGATTGCGGTTGAGTCGCGAAGTTGCCATGCCGCCGAAGTTTCGGATGGCAGTGTCCAGTGCGAGGTCGCTGTCCTTGCCCGGCGCCGGCGCGAGATGCCCGGCGACAATCACCGACTGCGGCGCACCCGGCTTGTCGATCAGATACACGGTACCGACAGCGGACGGCGCGGCGCTGCCCAGACGCTTCTGTGGGGCGTCGGCGCGCGGCCAACGGCCCAGAGAATTCCTCAGCATCGGCAGCAGTTCGGCCATGGTGATATTGCCGGCGACCACCAGGCTGGTGTTGTTGGGCAGGAACCAGGCGCGATGCCAGTTCTGCAGATCCGCGCGCGTCAGTCTTGCCACGCTTTCCTCGTCACCCAGCCCGCCTACCGGTTGCCCATAGGCGTGCCCGGCACCGTAGAGCAGTCCCGGCAGGATGCGCAGTGCGGCGCCCGAGGGACTGGCTTTCTGCTGACGGATCGACGTCAACTGCTGCTTGCGCTGGATTTCGAGCATGGCGTCGGGGAAAGCCGGATTGCGGCTGACGTCGGCGAGCAGGGGCAGGGCCTTGGACAGACTGTCACGTGGCACATTGAGGTAGATCGTCGACAGGTCCTGGCCATTGGACGTACCCAGCACAGCGCCGAGTGCATCGCGTTCATCGACGATCGCGAAGGCATCGCGGGTCTGTGTCCCCTTGAGCAGCATCTCCAGTGCCAGGGTCGAGGTGCCAGCCGCGGCCTGCGGATCGGACGCCGACCCGGCGTCGATATTGAGCGCAAGCTGGACCAGTGGCACCGAGTCCCTCTGCATCAGCAGTACCTGCAGGCCGTTGTCCAGTGTGGCGCGCTGGATTGTCGGGAATTTGAGGTCGGGCGTGTCGCCGAGTTCCGGGAGCACGCTGCGATCGAGATCGGAAGTGGATGCGCTCAGCTGCGGCATTGGTTCGACACTCATCGTGTAATGCGACTTGCCCAGCCAGACGCGTGCCGCCTTCAGCACGCGATCCGGGTTTGCATTTGCCAGATGTTGCAGCCGATCCAGATAGGCGTTCGAGTCGCCATGGAAGGTCTCGCTTTCGGCCAGTACATCGGAGCGGCCGCCCATGCCGCCCAGTCGCTCCATGCCGCGCGCGAATCGCGCCAGCATGCGGGTACGGCTGCGTGCCAGGGTGGTCTCGCCGATGCCCTGCTTGAGCTGATCGGCGATGACCTGATCAAGTTCGCGCTCCGCGCTGGCAGCATCGGCACCGGGACGGATGCTCATCTGCACGATCAGCGTACTGGTCAGCTCCTTGCCCCAGACGAATGCGGATACATCGGTGGCGAGTTGCGACTCGAACACCAGGCGGCGATCCAGCGGCGCGCTTTCGCTGCCGGCCAGTGCATCGGCAAACAGCTCGATATCGTAGGTAACCGGATCGGTAACCGGCGGCAGATGCCAGATCCGGTAAATGCGCTGCTGTGGCACGCGGTCCTGCATGCTGTCGCGGATATTGCTGGCGAGTTCGGGTACCCACTGGCGCAGTCGCGAGATCGGTGGCCCCGGGGCAATGCCGGCAAAGTATTTTTCGACCAGTTCGCGCGCGCGTGCAACGGTGATGTCACCGGCCAGTACCAGCACGGCGTTGCCGGGACCGTAGTAGGCCGCGTACCAGTCCTTGACGTCGCCGAGACTGGCAGCGTCGATGTCCTCGATGCTGCCGATCGGCGTCCAGCTATACGGGTGACCGGCAGGATAGATGGTCTCTGCGATGCGGCCAAAGACACGCCCATAGGGTTGGTTCTCGCCCTGGAGTTTCTCGTTCTTGACGACACCGCGTTCGCGCTCCAGCATTTCCTCGGACAGATTGCCGGCAAGAAAGCCCATGCGATCGGCCTCCAGGTAGAGCGTGCGTTCGAGGCCGGAAAGCGGGACGTCCTCGAAGAAGTTGGTGCGATCATTGCTGGTCGTGCCATTGCGGTTGTTGGCGCCGAGGTCGTCCATCGCCTCGCGGAAACCATGCGGGTAGTGTTCGCTGCCATTGAAGAAGAAATGTTCGAACAGATGCGCGAATCCGGTTCGGCCAGGGCGTTCATCGCGCGAGCCAACGTGGTACCAGAGGTTCACCGCGACCAGGGGCACGCTATGATCCTCGTGTACGAGCACCGTGAGCCCATTGTCGAGGCGAAATTTCTCATGCTTGATGCGGAGATGTTCGACTTGCGGGGTTGGCGATGCTGCCAGCGCACAGCTGACGAACATTCCGATTCCAAGCGGGACCATGATGCGTCTGAACATGCGAACAACTCCTTTCCACTGGCTGGGCCGCCGGGATCCGCGGCTGGCAAGCCGGCAGCGTAGCCGCTCCCTGCGGCGGCGGTACACCCAGCTTCCGACATGGCCAGCGCACGGGGTCCGCCGATGAAGCCGGGTGCTGGCCACCTGTGCTGCGCTTGCGGAAGCGCATGCGATGCATGTGCGAGAGCGGGCGGCGAGCGGTGAACCCATTCGATCCGATCGAGCAGTTGGAACGTATTACCGAAGCGCCGCAGAAAGTCGCTGAGCGCTGGCAGCGCGTGAAGCTTCTGGTCGCGATGGCCGGCCTCCTTATTCTGGCCGCCGCCGGTGTGGCCCTGGTCCAGGGAAATCGGCTGAATCGCCAGTTGGACCGCGGGTCGGACGTCCAGGAAAGTGTCAGCCTGCTGCGCGAGTTTGCCCGCCTCCTTGTCGATCTGGAAACCGGGCAGCGCGGTTATCTTCTGACGGGCGAGCCGACCTACCTTGAGCCTTACCATGCCGCTGAAAACCGCCTGCCGATGTTGTCGCTGCAGCTGGTTTCGCTACTGAACCGCCACCCGGACAGCCGGGCGGCTTTCGCGGAAATCAGCGGTGAGCTTGAAGACAAGAAGGTGGAGCTGGATATGGCGATCCAGATCATGCGCGAGTCCGGACGTGTGCAGGCCATCGAGTATGTACGCAGCGATTTTGGTCGGGCATTGATGGACCAGCTTCGCAACAAGACCCGCCTGCTCATCGATGTTCTGGAACGCCGGGTTGATGCTCATCGGCAGGAGAGCACCGATTTGATCGAGCAGCGCAACTGGACCATCTTTGTCATCGTGGTGCTTGGGCTTGTTGCTGGCTCAACTGCCTACTGGTTGTTGCGCGGTCACCTGCGGCAACTTGACATCGATGCGCAGCTTCGGAGCGAAGCCCTGCGCGCAATGCAGGCGAATCAGCGTAAGAGTTCGTTCCTGGCCAACCTGAGCCACGAGATGCGCACGCCGATGAATGCCATCTTCGGATTTACCGAACTGCTTGAAGACCTGGTGCAGAGCGAGCGTCAGCGCTTCTACGTCAAGGCCATTCAACAAAGCGGGCGGGCGCTGCTCGACCTGATCGATGACATCCTCGATCTGTCGCGGATCGAGGCGGGCAAGATGACGGTCGAGCCGGTGCCGACCGATCTGCGTGAGTTGTTCGAATCGTTGCACACCGTGTTCTCGCAGATGGCACTGGAGAAGGGCCTGCGTCTGCGTTGCCATGTTGCTGCCGGGGTCCCCGATGGTTTGCTGATCGACCCGATCAGGTTGCGCCAGATCTTGATCAACCTGATCGGCAATGCCATCAAGTACACCGAGCAGGGCGAGGTGGCGTTTCGCCTGGATGTGGAGCCGATTGCGAACGATGAACTCTGCGTCGCCTGTCGGATCGAGGTCAGCGACAGCGGTGTCGGCATCGCCGCTGCGGATCATGCGCGCATCTTCGAGCCGTTCACCCAGGTTGGCGACCTCAGTGCCCCTGGCCGAGTCGGAACCGGCCTGGGCCTGTCGATTGTGCAGCGACTGGTCGATCTGCTTGAGGGTCGCATTTCGATCGAATCCGAGCTGGGACAGGGGACCACCGTGCGACTTGAACTGCCGCGCATTGCATTGACGCCGGCAGCGACCCGGGTGCCGGCGGCGGATGCTGATCTGTCCGATCTGGCTCCGCTTCGCATCGTTGCTGTGGATGACGTCGCCCTGAATCTGACCTTGCTGGAAAGTCTGTTCGCTGCGACACACCACCAACTCGCGACGGCTGCCGGCGGCGCCGAGGGGGTGGCCCTGGTCCGCGAACTGCTTCCTGATGTGGTGTTGATGGACATCCGGATGCCAGAGGTCAATGGGGTCCAGGCGCTGGAGCAGATCCGGGCAGACTCCTCGCTGGATGGTGTTCGCCTGGTTGCCGTGACGGCCTCCAGTCTGCTCGGCGAGGAGGTGGCGTTGCGTTCGCGATTCGACGGCTACGTGCGAAAACCCATCAGCAGGGCAGCGTTGCTCGTCGAGTTGCGCAGATTGTTTGGCGAGCGGTCGGCCACTTCGGCCCGGACCGCTGGCACCGCGGCGCGCACGGACACCGAAGAAACCTTGAGCGGCATTGATCGTGCGCGCCTGCAACCGCTGCGGGCTTCACTGATTGCCTGCCGGACACAGCTCGAGCGCGCCGCACAGACGCTGTCCAGCTCGGACATCGACGAACTGCTTGAGCGTATGCGTATGCTGGGCGATGCCGAGCTCATGCCAAGTTTGCGTGGTCTCACCCAGACGATTGCCCGTGACGCCGGATTGTTCGATCTGCGCAGTCTGGAATCCAGTCTCGGACGGCTCCGTGCAGCACTTGAACGCTGGATTTCAGGCCTGGAATCGGTCTCCGCAAGGGATGCCTCGAATTGAACAGCACGCCAACAATGAGCGATGGTCCGCAATCGGATGTCGGCAAGCCGCTGGTACTGGTGGTGGACGACCAGGTCAGCAATATCCAGACTGTCGGTACCCTGCTCAGCCGTTCCGGTTTTGACGTGATGCCGGCAACCTCGGGTGCCCAGGCGCTGGAGCGCGCCAGCCTCAGAACGCCGGATCTGATCCTGCTTGACGTGCTGATGCCGAGCATGGACGGCTTCGCCGTGCTCGCCCAATTGCGTGCACGGCCTGCGCTGCGCGCGGTTCCCGTCATCTTCCTGACTGCTGCGAACGAGCGGGAACTGCTGGTGCGCGCCTTCGGAGCGGGCGCGGTGGATTACGTGACCAAGCCCTTTGTTGCCGAAGAGCTGCTGGCACGGGTGCGTACGCATGTCGAACTCAAACAGATGCGCGATCATCTCGAACGCATAGCCCGCGAGCGCGCCGATCTCACCCAGATCGTTGCACACGATCTCAAGGGGCCGCTGTCGGCCATCCAGTTCAGCGCCTCGATGCTGGGGCAGCAAGTCGGTCAGGACTCGAGCCGGGCGCGCGCTCTGATCGAGTCGATTGGTGTGAGTGCCAGCGACGCGCTGCATTTTATCCAGGGTTATCTGGGCCGCTGGGCCGACGGCGAGCTGCGCCGACGCCACACGCCGGTGGCGCTGGCATTGCGGCCACTGTGCGAACGCAAACTTGCCAACTATCACTGGGCGGCTGGCAGTCGGCAGATGCAGCTGGTACTGGACATCCAGGGCGAACCGGTGGTGCATGCCGATCTGATGGCAACCCGCCATGTGCTCGGCAATCTGATCTCCAATGCGATCAAGTACGGCCAACCCGACACCACGATCGATATCGTGGTCGGTCCGGGGCGCGCCGGGTTCTGCAAGTTGAGCGTCATGGATCGCGGTCCCGGCATTTCCAACGCAGATCAGCAGAAACTGTTCCGCCGCTATGTGCGGCTCGGCAGCATCAACGCCGAAGATCGCGGCGAATCCAGCGGTCTGGGCCTGGCCATCGCCAAGCAGGAAGTCACCCAGATGGGCGGCCACCTCTGGTACGAGGACCGGCCAGGAGGCGGTTCAGTGTTCAGTTTCGAGCTGCCGATTGAGGGGCAATCCGCCGCGGATTGAGCGCTGTGGCTTGACTGGTGCAGTACATTATGGACATTCGCGATCTCCTGAATCGGGCCGCAGCAGCCGCAGCCCTGGCTCAGGAAGCAGAACTCCGCAGGTTTTCCTGGGACTCGACTGGCACCAGGCTGGCCGGCGAATACGTTGTGATGACGTGATCAGATGTTTCCAGGGACTTGATCTGCCGTGCACATGCCCTATCTCATCATGTCTGCCTGTTGTCTTCTGGATCCGGAGTCCGCACCATGAATCAACCCGCCGCTGTCCGTGTGATGCCCGACATCGCCAAGGAAGCCCGCCCGGCCATTGCTGGCGCCCTCGATTGGGTCGGCATGGGTGATATCGAGGTGCCGGTGCGTATCGCCGACTCCGATGGCAGCGTGATCCAGGTGCCGGCGCGGGTCAATGCCTTCGTCAATCTGCAGAGCGCAGATGCCCGGGGCATTCACATGTCGCGACTCTATCTGCTGGTCGACAAATTGCTCGGCAGCGAAACGCTTACCCCGTGTTCGGTGCGTCGTGTGCTGAAGGAATTTCTGGCATCCCACGCCGAGCTGTCCAGTCGCGCCCTGCTGCGCATCCAGTTCGATTACATGGTGCGCCGCAAGTCCCTGGTCAGTGACAACAGTGGCTGGCGCTCCTATCCGGTGGTGCTGACGGGCACGCTGGATCGCGGCCATTTCACGGTGGAAACCGCACTCGATGTCACCTATTCGAGCACCTGTCCCTGCTCGGCCGCATTGGCACGCCAGCTGATCCAGGACCAGTTCCGTCAGGAGTTCGCCGATCGCGGCGCGCTGCAGTTCGAGCAGGTACTGCAATGGCTCGGCAGCGAGCAGGGTATCGTGGCGACCCCGCACAGCCAGCGCAGCACGGCTGCGATCAAGGTGCGTCTGGTGCCCAGCTTCGAGCGTTTTCCGCTGATCGAGCTGATCGATCAGGTCGAGGCGGCGCTGCAGACACCGGTTCAGACCGCCGTCAAACGCGAGGACGAGCAGGCCTTCGCAAAGCTCAACGCCGCCAATCTGATGTTCTGCGAAGACGCGGCACGCCGCGTCCGCAATGCGCTGGACGACGAGCCGCATGTCGCCGACTTCTGGGTGCAGGCCAGCCATTTCGAGAGTCTGCACCCCCACAATGCAGTCGCGGTAGCTGTCAAGGGCATTGCCGGCGGCTATCAGCCCTGAGTCGATCGGAGAACGCGCTCAGCGCCCGTGCGCTGAGCGCGGCTCAGGCAACGGCAACACCAAACAGCGTTCCGACGCCGGCCGTCAATGCCATCGCAAGCGCACCCCAGAACAGGACCCGCAGTGCGGCGCGTACGACGGGTGCGCCCCCGCTGCGTGCCGCCGCGGCTCCGAGTGCGGCGAGTGAACACAGCGAGATCGCGACTGTGCCGCTGATCAGCCATGCCTGCGGCAGCAACCAGGCAACCAGCAAGGGCAGGGCAGCGCCGATGGCGAAGCTGATCGCCGATGCGAAGGCGGCCTGGACGGGTTGCGCTTTCTGTGCGGCGATGATGCCGAGCTCATCGCGTGCATGCGCTGCCAGTGCATCGTGTGCCGTCAACTGTTCGGCGACCTGACGCGCGACTGCGGGCTGGAGTCCACGTCGTACATAGATGCCGACCAGTTCTTCCAACTCGCTGGCGGGGCTTTCGGCCAACTCGATACGCTCGCGTGCGAGGTCGGCTTCCTCGGTATCGGACTGCGAGCTGACCGAAACGTATTCGCCCGCGGCCATCGACATCGAGCCCGCTACCAGCCCGGCGACACCGGCGATCAGGATGCTCTGATGCGGCGCAGCGGCCGCGGCGACACCGACGATCAGGCTGGCGGTGGAGACGATGCCGTCGTTGGCGCCGAGCACGCTGGCACGCAGCCAGCCGATCCGGTTGCTGCGATGACGCTCGGGGTGTCGGGGATGCATGTCAATCTCCTTCTGCTGACGCCGCGCGCACTGCCTTGAGTCCAGGCCCGGCGTTCAAAACTCGAGATCCAGTGCGGCGCAGAGATAGTCCAACATCGGCGCCAGCGCCTTGATGTGCGTCAGCACGAGTTCGTGCAGGCGGTCGCCGAGCACTTCCTCCTCACTGAGCGCCGTCCCCGCCGCCAGGTTCTTGCGCTTGAGATCCTCGATCAGCGGATGCGCCGGATCGACGCCGCGCGGTGGCCGGCTCAGCGACTCACCCCAGAACTCATAGCGGGACCGGAATGATTTCGACTGCGTGGCAGCAGTCCAGGCCGCCGGATTCTCTTCGAGGAAGCTGCGCAGCTTGCGCAGGGTGTCGGGTTCGGGGTGCCAGATGCCCCCGCCCACAAAGCTGTCACCGTCGGCGATGTGCAGATAGAAGCTGGGCGCGGCCACCTGCTTGGCGCGCTCGTGGAACAGGCGCGCGCCGGCCCAGGTCTTGTAGGGTGTCTTGTCCTTGCTGAAACGGGTGTCGCGATGCTGACGGAACAGCGAGCCACCCTGGCGTCGCGGATCGGCAACGAAGTGCGGGCTGATCCGCGCCAGCGGCGCAGCCAGGTCGGCGATCAGTGCCTGGAACGGGCCGCGCACGTGGCTTTCGAATTCGTCCTTGTGCGCTTCGAACCATTCGCGCGTGTTGTTGCGCTTGAGTGCGCGCAGAAACTTGAAACTTGCCGGGGTGAAGTAGCGTTTCTTCATGCAAGGTCCTCACGGATATTTCGGATCCAGGCTTCCACCTGGTCGAGGATGCGCGTGCAGCCGGGTTCGCCGCCGCGTTCGCCGCGCAGCGTAGCGATCCGTTGCAACTGCGCGTCGATGCCGCTGTCGAGCGGCTCGGGCCGCTGCAACAGGCGCTGGCGCCGCCAATCCAGCCACAGCGCCTGCTCTTCAGCGTCCAGCGTGTCGGGATAGTGGCGGGCGCGATAGCGGAACAGCAGCGCCCGATAGCGCTCATCGGCGAAGCCATCGCCGAGTTCGCGCAAGCGCCCTGCGGGCGTGCTGCGCACCTTGCCGGCAAGCGCCAGGTCGGCATTGGAGGGCAGGCCACGATAGAGGTCCGATTCGGCTTCCTGGGCGGGAAATGCACCTGGTTCGGAAAACACCTCGCGCACCTTCTGCGCCAGCAGGGGTGCCTGCAACAGGCGCTCGCGATGTTGCAGGCAGCGCTCGACATCCAGCCCGATGCGTGCGCAGTCAGTTCCGGTCAGGGTAGACAGCGGCGCCAGCGCCGGACTCTTGTTGACGTGGACCACCTTGAGTGCAATCCGCTCGATGCCCTCGGGCAGGTCGGCGCGCGCCACGAACAGGCGGTCGCGGATGTCGGATGAATCCAGTTCAATCAGATCGCCGGGGTCGCTGTCGAGGTCGACGACGATGACCCCGTTGGGCTGGCTCGGGTGCTGGCTGATCGGCATCACCATCGCCAGACAGCCGCGTTCGGCGGCGAAGCGCGATGAAGCATGCAAGACCGGCGTGGCCTGGTTCCAGTCGAGCAGGGCCGCGGCCTTTCGCTTGTCGCGCAGCGCGAACAGAAAATCGAACAGGCGCGGTTGCGCCGAGCGGAATCGCCTCGCCAGTCCAAGCGTTGCCAGCACGTCGCTGAGCGCCTCGTGGGCGTGGCCGTGCGCGATGCCATTGGCCGCGCTGAGCTGTTCCAGACGGAAGCTGGGCAGGCCGCCTTCATGTTGCGGCCACTCGATACCGGCGGGCCTGAGTGCATAGGCCATGCGCAGCGCATCGATCAGATCCCAGCGCGAACAGCCATTGCGCCACTCGCGGCCGTAGGGATCGAAGAAGTTGCGCCAGAGTCCGTGGCGGGTGACCTCGTCATCGAAGCGGATCGAGTTGTAGCCCAGGGTGCAGGTCCCGGGTCGGGCGATCTCGTCGTGGATGCGGGCAAAGAATTCGGGCTCGGGCACGCCATCGCGGGCCGCCTGCTGCGGCGTGATGCCCGTGATCAGACAGGCATCGGCCGTGGGCACCATATCGATGGCTGGCGCGCAGTACAGGCTCAGCGGCTCCTCGATCGGCTCAAAGGCCTCGTTGGTGCGAATGCCAGCGAACTGTGCCGGGCGGTCACGCCGAGGATCGACCCCGAAGGTCTCGTAGTCGTGCCAGAAGAAGGTGGGCTGCATCGCGGCATTATCATGGAAACTCGGGTTGGACGCCCCTGATCTGCGGGTATACCGCCCGCCTGGGCCACCCCGAATTTCAGCAACCGGGCGACCCATCGGATGTCCGCAATCGCTCGCAGCCATGTCGGCAAGGCGCGTGATTGGTCCAGATAGCAGACCATCGACTACGCGCGCAAGCTGCTGCTTTCTACAGCTTTCTGCGAACCGCCGGCACCGATAGTCTTCGTCGTAGGCCGCCTACGGCCGCTGCTGTACCTGCGGTATCCGTTTTATCGGGTTCCAACACGGGCGCCCGAATTCAACTCCCTACAGTGAGTCCGCCCGTGTCAATACACGCTGTACGTCG
>JALHNO010000035.1 GCA_022843465.1 Pseudomonadota bacterium
TGGTCGCAAGCCTGCGAAAGACCCGTGGCTCGCAACGTGTGCTACGTGGCTGCGTAGCGCAATCTGACCTGCCCCCTTTTTTGCGTTGAATGTTGCATTATTTATGAGACGGTCAGTAGAAGCCTCCCGCCCAGAAGGTGCCGGTGTTCTGGTTCAATTGATTGATGCGGCAAGCGCTGTCGGTTTTCAACCGGTTGATCGCCTGGCTCAATCCACATGAGTTGCCGAGGATGGACATCAAATGCACATGGTCCGGCATGATCACCCAGGCGAGATGGGTCAGCAATTTGGACTCCTCGACCCGGCGGAGTGCGTCACGCATGACCGCGCAGGCCAAGGGGGACTGGAAGTGCCTGCGGCGACCAGCAGTCACCGTGGTGATCACATAGATGGTGCCGGCCTCGGAGTACCGGCCTCTGCGCAATGCTGAATAGCCCATGGCGGTAGCATGGCGTGATCACTTCCTGGCGCGCATCGGAAGCCTTGCATCGCGTGGCTCAGAGATTTCGCAAATTGACTGCGCCGGCGCGATGAGCGTCCGCTGTGCAAGGCTGCAAGCCCCGAATCGGCGCGACCGCAGTGCAAATGTGGGAGCGCCAAATTGGCGCGACCGCGGTCACCACCACCACCGCGGTCACCACCACCACCGCGGTCACCACCACCGCGGTCTCGATCACCACCACGGTCGGCCCGCCTCGGGCCTCCCACAAAACGCGCACCTCGGCCCGCCTGTGTGGGAGCGCCAAATTGGCGCGACCGCGGTCACCACCACCACCACCGGCACCACCACCACGGTTGGCCCGCCTGGCGTCTCCCACGACGCATGGCCGCCGCACCCTCCAACAAAGCGCCTGTCTCCAGAGTAGACTTGAGCCACCGCCGAAGGAGGACGCCATGACCCTGGTAAGTCATCTGCTCGAAGGCAAGAATCCGGCACTGTACACGGTGCATCCCGACGAGCCCGTGCTCGCTGCAATCCAGCTGATGGCCGACCGCGGCATCGGCGCCTTGCTGGTGATGCGCGGCGAGGAACTGATGGGCATCGTTTCCGAGCGCGACTATGCCCGCAAGGTCATCCTCAAGGGCCGCTCATCGGCTGAAACCCCGGTCTGGATGATCATGAGCGCGCCGGTCGTCCACGTCAGCCCCGAAGACAGCCTGCAAACCTGCATGATGCTGATGACCGAGCGCAAATTCCGCCATCTGCCCGTGGTCGACCAGGGCAAGGTGCTCGGTATGCTGTCGATCGGCGACCTGGTAAAACGCGTCATCGACGAACAAGCCCGCGAAATCGACCAGCTGCAGCGCTACATCGCAAGCTAACAGGAATCCCCTCTCCCGCTTGCGGGAGAGGGCAAGGGTGAGGGAAATCTGCCGTGTGTATGAACCGGGCTTATCGGTGACGCAGACTTTGATCGCCGCCACTTGATGGCCCAGCCCAGAGCGATTCCGGTGCTCGACTCTGAACCGCCCGACTTTCCTGGAGGGCGCCCACCGACAATTGATCCACTCTGCCGCTTGACAGCTCAGCCGCAGCTAAAGACAATGCGCGGCTCCACAATTCCCCGATAGCTCAGTCGGTAGAGCAACGGACTGTTAATCCGTGTGTCGCTGGTTCGAATCCAGCTCGGGGAGCCAGATTGATCCAAAAGGCCTGCGCGCAAGCGTGGGCCTTTTGTTTTGCCGCGGTTGCTTGCGCATTGCCGCCTTCTCCCGGCTGCGGGAGAAGGGCCGGGGATGAGGGCGACGCCACGATTTCGATCGATCATCCCAAGGTCTGCTCCTGCGTTGCCCTACCTCGGGCATCCGGCAATTGCTCTTGCATTGCTCTCGGCAATTGCTCCTGCATTGCTCTACCTCGCCCATCCGTGGGCTCGTACCTCGGGCATCCGGCAATTGCTCCTGCATTGCTCTACCTCGGGCATCCGGCAATTGCTCCTGCATTGCTCTACCTCGGGCATCCATGCCCTCGCCATGCCCTCGCCATGCCCTCACCATGCCCTCGCCCTGTGCGATCGCCGACTGGCCGCATCCATGCGGCCGCACTGCGTGCTTATCGCGACCACCGATCACCGGCGCAGAGGGGCCCCGAGAAGAAAGAGCGCTCCCGGCGCACAGAAGCCACGCGCTCCGCTTCGCCGGCGGGAAGTACGCAAACACCAGCGCCAACGGCGCGATTCAAGCCAGCCCAGGGCAGCGCCCTGGGTAGCCGGATCGAATCGCAGGAAAGCCCTGAAAGGGCGACTCAAACGCCTGCATATCGTGCACCCTATTGAGTCGCCCCTACAGGGCTCAATCAAACGGTTGCCGCACTCCCCAGGGCGCTGCCCTGGGCTGAATTGAATCGCCCCGTCGGGGTTTGATGCGCCGCGCCGCGCGTACGGGCTGAGAATCAAAACGCTCCCCACATGCCGATGCTGTTGCAGAGCGGGGCTTGCCCCGCTGCCTGCCTGGACCTGCAGGGCATCTCTGTGAAACGCCAGCTTAAAGTCGCGGCGACTTCATGACGGCATCCCACGGCGATGAACCGATCAGAAAGGCCTGCGCGCAATCGTGGGCCTTTCGTTTTGCGGCGCGACCACGGTTCAGGTCTGCCCGTGCAATCGGGAATGAGTGAAGCCGACGCTTCTAGAAAATCAACCTCAGTTCCTTGCCCCCATCAGCCAACTCGACCAGCCGGCTGACCGCGTTGCTGGCGTTCGCGGCGGGGTCGTTGCGCCAGGTGCTGAGGAAATCATTCCATTCGGATGGGCTGAGATGGCCCTGGATTCGTGCGAGGCACAGGCGCATGCCGCAGCTGACTTCGGGCATGCGCATCTTGAGTCTGGAGGCGGCGATGCGGACGGCGAATTCGTCGCTGAGGGCGAGCGAGAGTTCGTGGGCGAGTATGCCGGCCTGGGCATCCTGCTGCAGCTGCTTGAACTTCTTGTCGAATTCGTTGCCATCGACCAGTGCCTGCGCCTTGCCGCGATCGATGTCGCGGCCGTCGAGCAGGGATGTCTCTGCCGGCAGATGATTGGCCTGGGCAATCTTCTGGCGCAGCCGCTTGCGCTCTCTGGCACTGAGCGGAGGACGCGCAGGCGCGACGACGGTGTCATAGCCGCTGGGAACTTCTCCGGTGGTCGCGTTCGCTGCTGCCGATTCGTTCGCCGGCGCAGCGCTGCCCGCTGGCGTGGCGACGGTGTCGGACGATTGCGTTGTTGCTGCTCCATCGGGCGCCGTCGCAGGCACGTCCTTGCGCTCTTCCATATAGCGCCAGCCAAAGTACGTAGCGATCAGCACGGCGACGACGAAGATGGGGGTGACGAAGGATTTTGCGCGACTTGAATCTGCCATCTGAACCTGCCTGCACGCCAAGATGGATTCTACGATAGCAGCGGCTGGCGCGCGCCCCTTGCCCGATATCGACCCACGATCTTCCCTCTCTGCCCGGTTTTGTCCCGGTTTCCTCCTGTGCAGACGGCTGCTGGCTGCCTAGCGTGTCGGCACCGGCCCCGTGGTGGGGCTGAGCGCATTGGAGACTGATCATGAAGTTTCAGAAACTGAGTCTGGCTGCGGGTCTTGCCCTGGCATGCACGCTGGCCGCGCCCTTGGCGACGGCGTCGATCTACGGCCCGGGCGAGGGCTACTATTACATTGCGTACACGATGACCGGCGGGTTCCCGTCGTCGGCGCAGTACATGAGCGTGGGGCCGTTCGCCGATCAGAACGAGTGCAATCTCGCGCGCAACGCTGACTATGGCAACGGCGATGCCTGGTTGCCGTTCGACGGCTCCGGTATCCATTGCACCTGGGTGTTCCACAACGAGGTCGGCGCGCTCGAAGACACGCTTGAGCACTGGAACACGGTGGTCGGTGGCGGCAACACGAGGCCCGGCTATCTGGATGTCGCCAAACTCGAGCGCATCGCCGAACTGCGCGAGATCCATCAGGTGGATCGCTATGAGGCGGCGATGGTCGAGGTGCTCGACGCCCGTCGTTGATCCGAACAGCAGGATGGATCGTTCTGCGCGGTTGCGGGACGATCCCCGGGCTGTCCCAGGGCGCCGAGATGCTGCGCATGTCCGATGAATCCACCCGGTGGTCGCAACCCCGGGTGGCGTTTTTTGCTGCGCAATGGATTCGCGTTGACCAGCTCGGGGGCACCCGCTACCGTCCGGGCGCACTCAGATTGCGGGCGATTGCATGCGACTTCTCTGGCTGGCCCTGGGTTTTCTGCCGTATGCAGCGCTTGCTGGGTACGATGGCTGGCTGCACGAAAAGGCGCGCGTAGTACCGCGCATCGAACAAGGCCTGCACGCTGCGCTTGCGCTGTCGATGCTGCTGTTCGTGGTGCTGGTGATTCGCGGCGAGGTCGTTGCGGCCCTGGTTGCGATCGCGGTGTTTGCCGTCGTTCTGCTGATCGATGAGTTGGGCTTTCACGCCATGCTTGATCGCCGTGAGCGACGCATTCACTGGTTCGCGGATGCGGCCCTGCTGGCGTTTGTCTTCTGGTGGCTGTACATCGACGGGATCATTGGCGCATGAGCAATGTCGAGTTGCATGCAGCCTATGTCCTGATGGTCCTGCTCGGTCTGACCATCATGCTGGCGTTTCCACTGACCCGCGGCCTGACCGCGCAGGGGGATCGCCAGAGCTACTGGTTTCTGCAGGCGATCACACTGTTCGCTGCCCTGATCGGGGCCAAGTTCGCCGTATTGCTGGGCGATGGTCTATGGCCGCTGCAACCCTTCGATGACTGGTATGGATTGCTGATTTCCGGGCGTTCCGTGGTGGGCGCCCTGCTGTTCGGATTTCTGGCGGCCGAAGCGGCCAAGCCCTTGCTCCGCTATCGCCTGCCGCCCAATGATCGCTTTGCGATGATCCTGCCGTTTTCGCTGGGTATCGGCCGCCTTGGCTGCCTGCTCAGTGGCTGCTGCCTGGGCGTCGCATGGGATGGCCCCTGGTCGCTGGCCGATGCACATGGCATCCCGCGTCATCCGGCAGCGATTTACGAAATGCTGTTCGACTTCATGATGGGCGCGGTGCTGATTTTTCTGCACCGACGCGGACTGCTGGTCGGTCGCCTTTTTGCGCTGTATCTGATTGCCTATGGGGTATTCCGCTTTTTCTCGGAGTTCTGGCGTGAAACGCTCAAGGCATTTGCCGGGCTGTCAGCCTATCAATGGATGAGCGTCGCGTTGGTGGTCGCCGGAACCATCGCCGTTATCCAGCGCACGCGGCGACCGCCGGCGCGTTGGGGCCTTTCGCAGTGAGGAGCAGGGCATGAACGAGGGTGAAGACAGCAACAAGCCGTTGCCGCCGGAGCGCATGGCGCCGATGTCGGGAATCGTCGAGCCGGCGTCAGCGCCGATGCCGACCTGGTTGAAGGTAACCCTGATCATCGTGGTCGGCGTTCCCCTGGGTCTGGTTGCACTGGCGGGGTTGGTGCTCGGTGCCTGCCTGCTCGGAGCGCGCTGATGGGGCTGATCGACGCTACCAAGCGACAGCTGCACCGCGACATCGTGGCCGATCCGGTGCTGCACGCACGCGTGCTGAATCTCTATCTCAATGGCGAGGCCTATCCGCATCGGGTGGACGACTATTTTCCGGTGGCCCATGTCGAGGCCCCTGAACTCGCCGAGCGTATGCGTACCCATATGGCTGAAGAGGACAAGCACATCGCGCTGTATGCCAAGGCCATCGACAAACTCGGTCAGCAGGTGGAGGACCTGCCGCATGCCTGCATTTTCAATGCGGTGATCCGTCATCACACGCCCGAGTCCTGGGCAGTGCGCAGCCATCAGGATCGCGACACCCGGCGCCTGCGGCTTGCCCATTTTCTGGCGCATGCGCATTGCCTGGAGAAGCGGGTCGCGCGCTCACTGGAAATGCACCTCGATGCCTGCGCCCATGCCGCCTCCCCGTATCCGGCCAAAGCGGTTGCGGCGGTGCTGGCAGACGAGCATGATCATGTGCGCTACACCGCCGAGGCGGTCAATGAACTGTTGCCGCGTTCGGCCGCAGCTGCAGTATGGAGTGTGCATGTCGCTGCCGAGAAGCGCGCGAATCTGGATTTCTCTTCCGCCCAGCTTCGCCGCCTGCTGCGCGAGAACCGTTCGAGCTGGCCGGGCGCGCGCCGCAGATATTACGCGCTCTGCGCCTGGGCCATGCGGGGTCTGCTGACTCATGCGTAAGCCGCTGCCGTTTTCGGTCCGCGTGGAATCCGCTTCGACGGAACCGAATCTTGAAGCGCGCCTGCTCGGCATCGCCGCGCCGATGCGCGACTGGGATGCTGCCACCGTGCAGGCGAGATTCGCGCTGCTTGAGAGCGACCGTCTTCTGAAGACCACGCTCAGTCTCTGCAGCGACTGTCTGCAGCACCTGCCGGCGGCCGTGTACGAACGGGATGGTCGGGTGTGGCTTGCCAAACATTGCGCGCTGCATGGGGCGCAGCAGGCTGTGCTGGAAAACGACGCGCGCTTTTATCGACTGTCCAACAAGGATCGCTGGGGGCGGGCCTATGCAGCCGACCGGGTGCTGGAATTCCCTGCCTTCTCTGAAGGGAAATCCTGCTGCGGACCGGATCAGGACTGCGGCGCGCCGACCGACATTGCTTGGACGCACGATTTTGCCGATCAGCGTGGCAACAAGAGCTGCACCGTGCTGGTCGAGATCACCGATGCCTGCAATCTCGCCTGCCGCGTCTGCTATGCCGAGAGCAGTGGCGATCGCATCCTGCCACTGGACCAGTTCAAGACGCACATGCTCGGCCTGCTGCAACTGAAGGGTCAGCTGGATTCGGTCCAGATCACCGGTGGCGAGGCGGCACTGCACCCGCAGTTCTGGGAGATGCTGCATTGGCTCGCAGATCAGGCGGGTGTGGCGAAGATCTATCTGCCGACCAATGGTATCGAATTCGGCAAGCCTGGCTTTGCCGAGCGTCTTCTGCCGCTCAGGCACAAGGTTCTGGTGCTGTTGCAGTTCGACGGTACCGATCGTCCCACCAACCGCCTGCTGCGCCGCGCCGCGCCGGAGCGTCTGCGTCAGCGCCTGCTGCAGAAGCTCAATCGCCTCGACATCCCGATGCAGTTGACGATGACCCTGAGCCGCGGCGTCAGTGAGCACGACATCGCCTGGGTGGTGGCCCAGGGTCGGCGCTACCGCAATGTGCGTCTGATCGCGATGCAGCCAGCGTTCTTCTCGGGGCGCTACGAACTGGAGCCGGATCCCGCCGACCGGCTGACGCTCAGCGACTGCGTCAAGGGTGTCGTCGCCGGTGTCTCCGGCAGCACACGCGAGAGCGATTTCCTGCCGATTCCCTGTTCCCATCCGAATTGCGGCTGGGTCACGCTCTACGCGCGGCGCTTTGGACTGTTCGCCAATATCGCGCGTCATGTAGATCTGAACGCAGTGATGAACGAGGTGGCCTACAAGACCCTGCTGAAAGAGCGCGAGATGCAGGAGATCATCGGCACCCGGCGCTCCGGCCTGCGCGGCTGGCTCGCGCGCCTGGCACGCAGATTGATTCGACCGCGCGACGTCTTCGGAATTGCGATCAAGCCGTTCATGGATCGCTACAACTACGATCAGGATCGCATCTCCAATTGCTGTCACCACATGACCGATACCCACGGAAGGCTGATTTCATTCTGCGAATACAACGCCCGACTTCGGCGCCAGGACTCCTGGCAGGACCTGCCGCAACTGCCTGGGCACGTGCGCGCCAGCGAAGCCGAGCCGGCGATCTGAGTGGTGACTGCGGATCATGCCCGATGGCTGGCCGCCTTGATCGCCATCGCAATGGGCCTTGGTCTGGTCACGGCGGTATTTGAACTGGTCTGGCTGGCGCGCAGCGGGCGATTGAAGGCCGCGGTGTTGCGTGAGATGGCGATGAGTCTGAGCATGCTGATTCCCAATGTGATGTTCGCGCTGGCGACGGTTGGGATCTGGGCGGCGCTGTATGTCGCCGCGCATGAGCGGGCGTGGTACCCGATCGAGTTCTCGCCCTGGAGCATGCTGGCCGCACTGGTGGCAGTCGACCTGAGTTACTACTGGGAGCACCGGCTGGCGCACCGCCTGCCTCTGCTGTGGCGGCTCTATCACGCTCCCCATCACTCCTCGCATGCCTATACGGTAGCAACGGCATACCGTGTCAGTTTCCTCAGCCAGTTGCTGGCGCCGGCGTTCTATCTGCCCTGGGTCTGGCTGGGTTTTCATCCACTGCTGATCGTTGCGCTGCAGCTGTTTGCCTTTCATTGGCAGGCCTGGTTGCATACCGAATGGATCGGTTCGATGGGTGTGCTCGATCGCTGGTTCAACACGCCGGCCTCGCATCGACTTCATCACAGCAGTGCGCCGGAGCACCGTGATCGCAATCTCGGTGCCATCACCCTGGTCTGGGACCGCTTGTTTCGCACCTATGCCGAGCCCAGCGAGGCCGCCATCGCCTACGGCATCACCGGTGCCCCGCAGCCGACGAACCCGATCGCGATTTATCTGCTGCCGTGGCACCAGCCACGCTAGCGCTCGCTATGGTGGTCCGATCCACCTGGGGCAGGGGACCGGGCCCGCTCGCGCTCGGCACGGCCCTGCCGGACGCGATCGCCTGTTTCAGCGGTCGGACCTGGAGTCGTGTCGCCCGGATTGGATCTGCGCCTGGGTCACTCGCGATGTCCCGCACAAGGGTAGCGCTGGCCGAAACTGCGAAAAATCGCAGAGCACAATCCGACGGCACCCAACGCTGCACTGGCCGAAGCCGAACTATCCTCGAGGCGGAACAATTGCACTGGTTGCGCACTCCGGTACGATTGCCAGACGATGCAGGAGGGCGGAGCCACGGGCGCCGGCCGGCATGTAGGCGGTTGGGTCGCCTGCCACGCGAGCCCAGCGTCACCGATGGCGCGATCAGGGGGCACTATGCGTTCGATCCTACTGCTGGCCCTGCTCGCCGGTGTCTGTGCAGCCCATGCCCAGGTGTACAAATGGACCGACGAGAACGGTACGGTGCATTTCTCCGACAAGCCGCCGGCCCATACCAAGGCCAAGGAGATGGCCTCGGTTACCACTCAGGTTGCACCTGAACTGAGCAGTTTCTGCGCGCGTATCCGCAGTCTGGTCCCGGGCATGCTCAATTCGGTGCGCTCCGGCAGCAATCGCAGCACGCTGCTGCAGCGGGTCGGGATCGATTCGGCCCAGATGCGCGAGTGGGGCATGAGCGAGGGCAATCTGACTCGTCTGGTCGATGCCGTGTTCGCCTATGCCAACCAGAGTCTCGACCATCGCGCAACAGTTCGCGCGGCAACGGATATCCACACCCGCTGTCTGGCGGGCGCCTATGCCAGTGTGCGCCGGACTGATGATCGTTCGGAGGAAGTCGAGGGCAATGCCCGGCGTCAGGGCTCGGCGTCCAGCGGCACCGGCTTCCTGATTTCTGGAGATCTGGTCGCCACGAGCTTCCACGTGGTCGAAGGCGGTCAGAGCCTGACTTTGCATCTCAGCGATGGTTCGGTGGTCTTTGCGCATCTGCTCAGCAGCGACCGAGACAATGACCTGGCTATTCTGCGTCTGGCGACACCGACCCGGCTGCGTGCCCTGCGTGTCGCCAGCGACACCATCGGCCTGGGTGCCGAAGTATTCACGATCGGGTTTCCACAGCCCGAGTTGATGGGCGTCGAGCCCAAGCTCGCCACCGGCGTGATCAGTGCCACCAGTGGCATCCAGGATGACCGGCGTACCTACCAGATTTCGGTGCCGGTGCAGGCCGGCAACAGCGGCGGCCCGCTGATCGACAGCGAGGGCAGGGTGGTCGGCATCGTGGCATCCAAGCTCAACGCCGCCAAGGTGTTCGAGTGGACCGGCGACCTGCCGCAGAACGTCAACTACGCGGTCAAGAGCAGCCATCTGCATAGCCTGATTCCAGTCGAAACCCGCGACACCGCGATCGAGGTTTCCGGCGGCAATGTGCAGGCGATGGCGGGTGCGGTCAGGGACGCGGTCGTGCGTATCGAGGTGCGTTGAGGGCAAACGGCTGCGGATCGTTCGACGCGCCGGCCCATCGGCATCGGCGCAAAGGCAGGTGCGCAAGCTGTGCCGCAGTTCGCTTCGACTGCCATCGTGGCGCAATAAAGTGCTACCCCGGTTTTCTGGAGGGGAAGATGTCGATACGATTCTTGCTGGTGTTCCTGATGTTGTTCGGCTACGCCGGGCTGGCGCGTGCGGTCGAGTCTTTTCTTGCGCCGGCCGTGCCGCAGGGCTCGATCGAGGTGCGCCTGCATGCGACCGAGGCAGTGATGCCCAATGTGCCGACGGTCGCCAGTTTTGGTGTGCCGTTTCCGCGTGGTTCGATCAGCAATGCCGCGCTGGCGAATCTGCGGGTGCTCGATGGCGCGGTCGAGATTCCGGCCTATGTGATCCAGCTGACGCCCTGGCGGCACCGCAGTGACGCCGGCATTGATGGCCAGTCGGTACGCGTGGCCCTGGTGCAGGTCGAGGTCAGCTTTCCGACGCTCAGTACGGTCCGCAGCCTTACCGTCGAATGGGGCAGCGCGCCGCGCACGCTGTCACGACCGACACGTGCACTGCGCGCTGCCACCTGGCACCAGGTCACCAGCGGCAGTTTCATCGCCGCCGACAATGTGTTCGAACCCAATGTGCTGGCCGAATTGCCGGCGCAGTGGCTGAGCAATGGGGTGCTGCGTGGCAGCCGTGCGCTGACATTCGATCCCGGCAATCCGGCAACGCGCGACGATCCCGCCACAAATGACGCCATCCTGACCTGGCCGGGCCATCAGGAGCAGGAGCGCGCGCACAAGAACGATTTCTACACCGTCATCAATGAAGACGACCCGCTGGTCACGGTCGCCAATCAGTGTCCGTACAAGACCGGTTTCGAGCCCTGGTTGTACGACCGCGCCTCGGTGATGTTCGCGCTGCATTTCCGTTCGGGTTTCGTCAAGCCGTTGCGCGAAGCCCTGCGCAACACCGATTTCTATCGTGGCCGGATCAATGCCAGCGGCCAGTTCGCACTGGACCCGACCGACAACAAATATTCATTCAACGAGTCGCTGGCCTATGCCTACTGGATGACCGGCGACGAGACCTTTCTGCCCGCCATCACCAGCACTGCCAACTACCACAACGGCGACCCGCACGCCTGGAGCGCAGGGCTGGGTTTCTGGACCGAGCGCATGGTTGCGTTCAAGTTGATGAGCCATCTGATCGATTATGAAATCAACGGTACGGTCGCGCGCCGCGACAGCGTCGATGCGATGATCGCCGCCCTGGTGGTCCATCAGAACGGCAGCAATGGCGCGATCCCGAGTGCCGGCCGCATCGATGGCGGTTTCTATCACACCGGTGATCAGCATGGCGACTGGGACAGTACGGCGTATGGCGCTTCGACCTGGATGACGGCACTGCTGACCGAGGCATTGCGACGTGCATATGCCAGCAGGGGCGACAGCGACAGTGCGCAGATGATCCGGCGCAGCGGGACCTTCCTCAAGACCGCATTGCGCACCGAGGCTGGCGCTTTCGGAACGGTATTGGCGCCGCGCTATGTGATCGAGTACGACGGTACCGATTTTGCCGTTGAAGATCCCCTGCATGATGAGGAGCACGCGCTTGATGTCGCCGGGGCGATCGCCTGGGCCGACTATTTCGGTGCCTTGCTCGATCAACGCGACCACACGCTGGCTGCGTCGATCACGGGACTGTATGTGACCTACGATCTGGGCGTGAACTACTGGATTCGTCCGGCGGGCCCGGCCTCGGGTCTGCCCGCGTTCCGGGTCAGTCCCTGGCGCAAATGGGCCTGGCAGCATCGCGGCGCCGACGGCCTGTCGTTTGCCATTGCCGGCGCCAATGCGGCCGGCGAAACGCCGCTGTTCGGCAACGGATTCGAATCGCCCTGATCCGGACTCGCTGGACGCATCAAAGCCCTGACACGGCTATGATCGCCGCCACCGTGCCCGCTCCATGGGCCGAAAACCATTCACTCATTGCGCGAAGGTTGTCCTGGTGATGCTTTTCCGGATTGCAGTTTTACTCAGTGCTGCCGTGCTGTTCGCCGGCTGCGACAGCCGACCCGAGCTCAATGTGATCATAAATGCCGATGCGCCGTCGCCGCCAACCGATGCAGCGTTTGCGCAGTTGCCGAGCCGCAAGGAAGTGCTGCGGGCGCTCCAGCTTACCTACCAGTACAGGAAGCCCGACCGCATCGAACTGATCGGACCGCCCTCGGGGGATGTGCATTGGCTGGCCATCGCCAGTGGCGAATGGGGCCATCCGGGCTTCTGGGTGTATCACCCGCAGACCCGAGTGATCATGCCGGCCATTTCCGCCTCCTTTCCCGAGGCTGAGCAATTGGCAGAGGATTCGGTACGCTGGCGATTCCGAGACGGCAAGTGGGAACCGGATACCCTGATGGGCGACGGTGCCAGCAAGTTCCGCGGCATCGACGACCCCAGCGATGCGCAGGTCATCGCCCTGCTGCAGCAACCGGGAATCCAGTATGCCTTTCATCGGTTCGGCAGCGTCCCTACTGACATCCGTCTGCTGAAACCGGCGCGCTTCATCCGCGATGAGGACGGATTTGCCTTGATGCGCATCCCCGTTGAATTCGTCGGTCATACCGAACTTATCGACTTCGCCAGCAACCAGCTGCATCGCAGCGAGGTGAATGTGCGCGCGCTGGTGTACTGCGATGTTCGAGACAGCAAATGGCGGGTGGCGCCGGAAGTCGAACTCGTCTCCAGCAAGCGCATCGGCAGCCGATCGGTGACCACCGAAGAACTCAACAAGCTGCATTGGGCGATGGACCGCTGGTGGAGAGATCACTGATGAAGGTTTTGAATATGCGCGAACTCAACTGCTGTGCTGCGATCGCCAGCATCCTGCTGGCGCTGCTCACCGCGGCCTGCTCGTCGCAGTCGAATTTCGATGACGATCCGCGCAATATCGTATGGCGTGAGGTCCTGGCCCAGGCCGGGGTGGCTGGCAAGCCGCGCATCCGCGAGCTGACGCTTGCGGAAGCCAGCCTCGTGCTTGGCCCTTGCGTTGCGATGAATCCGTCCTGCGCCGATCTGCTGCTGGAGACACAGCCGGACTTGCGCGGGCCGGCCCTGGCAACGGCATGGCCGCACGCGTTGAATGATATGGACGCGCGCTTCGTCCCGATCCTCTTGGAGCGGGGCGCCGTCGCCAACGAGGCGGCCATGGTGCATGCCATGCGCCGACCGCGCGAACGCGGCGAGCAACGCCTGGCCGTGATCAGCCATCTGCTCGCGGCGGGTGCCCCGGTCGATGCCGAAAATTTTGATGGCGAGACGGCTTTGCAGCAGGCGGCCGAGCAATCCGATACGCCGCTGGTGCAACTGCTGCTTCAGCATGGCGCCGAGCCTGGGCGCAGAAACCGCGATGGCCTCAGCGCCCGTCAACTGGCACAGGCGCAGGGCGCCGACGAGATCGTTGCCCTGCTGCCTGAGTGAGCGGCGTGCCATGAAGTGAGCGTCCCCTGCCGGAAACTGCGCCCGGGGCCGCGCAAGCGCGCTGCAAAATTCATGAATCCCGGCGTGATCGACATCGTAGGCACGCACGGCGCCGGGTTTATCGGCTCGGATTTCGAGAGGGGAACCGCTGCATAGACTCCGTTCGGCCGACGCGGTCAGCCCGATGACATTGCGTCGATCGCCGGATTTTTTGCCTCGTATGATTCCGCCTCGTTGACCGGCGAACGCCTTCACCCAGGTGGCGGCCTGCACCGAGCGGCGCGCGACATCCGATTGGATTGGACCTTGCGCGGTGCCAACGCCAGGTCCGGCTGCGACTCAGCCAACGCGTAGCACCGATTGAGGCGGTGCTTGGCCTTGGACCGCTCGTTGCCCTCGCGAGCGGCCAATGTTCACGGCAGCGGCTGGAACGCCTGCTGATAGACGTGATTGGCCACCTGCCTCCCCTGGTCGATGCCGGCGGTCTTGTCGAACGACCAGTGGATGCCGAGATAGATGCGGCTCTGGCCGTTCTCTTCCTCGGCTTCGGAGAATGAACGGAAAAGTCTTGGCAGGAACGGTCGGGTATTGCCCTGATTGTCGACCGTGCTGCCGTTGAACTCATCCGAGATGAAGACGAACGGGATATCGTCACGACCGTAGAACAGGCGCAGGGTCTCGAACAAGGCGCCGCCAAAGGTCGCGTGGCCCGATGGATACGCCGGAAACGGTGGCGTGAAATTGGGCCCTGCCAGATTGCTCGCCGGTGCACCCAGTGGCGTGAAGCTGGCATCGCCATGGGTGTCGGGATTGCCGTCGCCGAGACCGCTGCTGCCGCTGCCAATGTCGGACTCGCGCACGCCGGCAACGGGCCGCCAGAACGCATAGTGGTACTTGGACTCCCAGGCCGAGATGCCGGCGTCGGCCATGGCGGTGTTGACCAGGGCCAGCAGACGCGCCAGCGCGATCGCGGAGGTGTGCTGTTGCAGCGCGATCTGCACCGTGACCTGATTGTACAGGCGCGGCGGCGCGCACAGGCTCGGGGTGCCGTCGTAGGCCCAGAAGATGCCGGTCTGTGTCTGCGCGGGGCTGCGTTGCGTCGGCGTGATGATGCCATCGCCGCCCAGCGCCAGAACTTCGTTGTACGCGGCGGTGTACTCCGGACTGTCCATCGACGGCGGTGGCGGAACGCGGAAGTGACTGGCGGACGGAATCACGAACGGCCGTGTCTCCATCCAGCGCGCGCCGAGTGCGAGCGGGATCAGGCTGATCGGGTCCTGGCGCCAGATGCCGGGCATGTCGCCGGGGATGTAGTCCTCATTCATGCGCATTTCCGCATGTGCGGAGCCATCGGCCGCGCGTGCGTTGAGGATCGCCTGTGCCGATCTGCGGCCCAGAGCCACGCCCAGGGACTTGGCGATACCGGGACGGATGAAGAACATGTCGACCGCCAGTTGTGCATCCAGGCGTGCGCGCTGCGATGGATACAGCGCTACCAGAGTGTCGTGCGCGGCATGTGCGATCGCCGCTTCCATCGAACTGCGGGGATCGGCAGGCGGGAGATTCGAGTAGCTGTGGTGTTGACGGTGGATCGCATTGATGGCGTCGAAGATGGCGATATGGACGATGGCCATCGCACGACTGGAACGATGCGGCCCCAACTGCTCGCCGAATACGCGCGATTCACCGGGTCGAACCGGCGTGTGATCCAGGCCGCTGGTATTGATCGCGATGGCGTTCCAGCGCAGCAGCCCAACCATCTGGGTGATTTCGCCGAGATTGCGGTGCTGCGACTTGGCCAGCACCGCGTCCGAGCTGGGGTCTTCTGCAAATACCGGAGCCAAGGGATGGGCGCGGAAATTCGGCCCGAATGCGGCCTCGAAGGCGTCCCTTTGTCCGGGCCGGCTTTCGGCGGCGTAAGCAGGTGAAGCCGGCGAGGTGCTAGCAGCCAGACTTATGATCAGCGCGACGAGAATGCGTTTCATGGGGAGTTTCCGGTAGATATGCAGTAAGCCGACATATTAATGTGAAATCCACGTCAAATTGTGGCGGGAGCCTACTTCAGCAATCTGCAAGCAACTGCGCGGCAGTTCGCGATTTCACCCGCCACGCGGCTATTGATTTGCCTTTGTCCCTCCGAGGGGATTGACCAGCTCCGCTGTTGAGAGCCATAGAGCGCGGGCTTGCCCCGTTGCCTTTTGTCTTCGTCAACAAGGACCAAGGATCAAGAGCAGCGGGGAAGTCTTGCTCTCATTTCTGGGGGCATCTCTGCGAGATGCCGGCTCCAAAGCGATTCAGCCGCAACCCGCCGGTGTGCGCGTGCCAATCAGGTGTTCGGTGGCACGGGTCATCGCGACGTAGAGCAATCGCGCTTCCTCGGGGTCCTGTCTGGCATAGGATTCCGGCGTGCCGATTTCCGGAATGAAGACCCATTCGAATTCCAGACCCTTGCTCGAGTGCATGCTGACCAGTTTGACGCTGGCCTCGCCGTCGAAGAGCTGTTCCTTGTCCATCGTGTTCTTGGCGGAGCGCCAGGGAATGCCTCTGCGTTCGAGTGCGCTGGTGATGCCAGCGACATGCTTCCACCGGCGATATACCACGGCGATCTGATTCAGCGAGGAAGCCTGGTTGCGTGCATCCTCGATCAGCGTGCCGATGGTTTCACTCTCGTCCTGCCTGCTGGCGCAGTCGATGAATTGTGGCTCGGGTCCATGGCGACCCACGCTTTCCGGCGCGATCACCGAGGGCACATCTTCGTTGTCGACTCCGGCGCTCAGCAGGTGACCGGCGAAAGCCTTGGCCGCCGCCAGAATTTCGTAGGTGTTGCGATAGTTCAATCGCAATATCGTGGTTCGGCCGCGGGCTTCGATGCCGACACTGGCGAAACTGAAACCGCGGCCACGGTGCGCGTAGATCGACTGCGCGTCGTCGTACAGCAGCAACAGGGAATTGGTCCTCGGGTCCACCATCTGGGCGATCAGGGTCAGCCACTCGGGTTCGAAGTCGTGGCCCTCGTCGATCAGTACCGCCGCATACTGGCCGCGTGGAATGGCGCGTCGCTCGACCGCCTGGGTCACGGCGCGCACCTGGGCAGCGAAAAACAATTCGGGATCGCCGCAGTCGATCGGCATCGGCACGTTATAGCTGCGCAGCATCGCCGCACACCAGGAGTGGAAACTGCGCACATCCACCCGCGAGCGCAAGTCCTGGGCGGCCATCATCTGGCGCAGTCGTGCCGCCAGCGTACGGTTGTAGCAGAGCACCAGGATCGGCTTGCCCGCCTGGCGCGCCAGATGGAGGCAGCGGTAGCCCAGGATCATGGTCTTGCCGGAGCCGGCAACGCCGTGGATCACCCGATGTCCAGGCCCCAGCGAGCGCGCCAGCTGTTCCTGCTGCAGGTCCATGACCCGGACGATATCGGGCAGGGACTCGGCGCTGCCGGTGGCGTCCTGTGCGGCGTCCAGCAGATCGGCCTGGATCGGCGAAGAAACCCGGATCTCGGGAAACAGATGCCAGCGTATGCGATCGATCTGCGGCAGGCTCAGCCAGACCGCCATCGGCACACTGAACATCGCCCACAGCCGTTGCTGCAACGCGACCGGATCTTCGATTTCCCGCATCTCGTCCTTGCAGATGACCAGATGCGCGGGAATCACTTCGCCCATTTCATTGGCATCGAATTGCGCGCGGCTGATATTGGCCAGCACCAGGCCATGGCCCCAGGGCACCAGCAGTTTCCCCATGTGCGGATGACCGGCCGGATAGCACAGCGATGCATCGCGCTCCAGAAGCCGCGCAAGCTCGGTGGCATAGACCCGCGCCTGCGCCAGCGGATTGCCGACGGTGACGTGGCCGCGATCGGTGGCCAGGGTAGCGCTGAACTTGTCGATACTGTGCAGGGTATCGAGCTTCCAGTCCTTCACTTCAAGAATCAGCAGACCGCGATTGGGATGCAGCACCACAAAATCCGGCTGGCGCTGTCTGGGACCGATCGGCACGTCGTACCAGACCAGATAATCGTCTTCGAGCTTGTCCTCAAGACGCAGCGCAAACCGCCGCTCGCCGCTGCTCATGCGTGGCAGGCAGGCACTGCGATTGGGAATCAGGGTTGCCATCTATCCATGCCGGAGCGGTCGCGGGGAATGCGGCGACAGTAGCGCAACCTCGGCCGCAAGAGGACCAGTCGAAGCGGCTGGCCGGCTCTGACGGCGCACCCGTCCGCACCGCGCCGGTGAAAAACGCAGCCTCGACCAGGCGGCGGTCTGGCCGTTCGCGGCCCCACCCGGCGCCGCTGCGGGCAGGCACCGGGATGCGGCGACTTGTCCGGTTCCGGTTCGGCCCGGCGCCGCCCGCTCAGTACTCTGAAGATGAGGGGCAGCGATGCATCATCCCGCACTCACTCGAAGCCGCTGGCGAACAAGGCGCTCTCGACCGTGATCGGCAGGTTGAGCGAAAATTCGCTGGTCAACTCGCTGACATCGGGCGTGACGATCAGCGAAGCCGTGGCAGTGAGGAATTGGTGCGCCGGGTTGTGTGGCACCGTCGCCACGATGGTCGCGAGTCCATTGCCATCGGTAGTCACGATCAGTTCCTCTTCCAGCACCTCGTCGCAATTGCCGTGATTGTCGGCATTGGCAGTCGCCAGCCCGCAGATGACGATGCGGTACTGATTGTTCGGCAGGGAATCGAGCAAGCCAGTCACGCTTATGCTGCTTCCAGTCTGAAATGCGCTCACCAGTTCCGGAAAATTCTGCTGGCCATTGGAGCCGGTGTCGCCATCGCCGGGATCGTTGGGTGTCACGCAGGACGGGCTGCAGTCATCACCATCGACCAGATCAATGGCAATGTTCGCCATGCCATGGATCGGCCCGCGAATCGATACGCTGCTGGCGAAAAAGTGACGGATGCCGACACCGGCACCACCGACGATCGGCTGGTTGATCACGATATTCCCGGTCAGATTGCTGCTGTTGATCTCGATGGCGGCGGCGTCCAGCGCGCCGCGGATGCGCTGTTCGCTGGAACGGATCACCGAGTTGATGCTCGCGACCGCCGCGCTGCCCAGCGGCAATGCCGACTGCCGATCCCAGGATTCCCCGAAGCTGTTGTCGATCAGTTCGGCATTGTTGATTTCCACAGCCGGAAACCCTGCGGGCGTCGAAAACACGTTGCGCTCGGCTCGGGTTGCGGGTTCGCCGGCCGGGGTGAAGATCGCCAGCGCCGATTCGTTGCCGGTGATGTTCTGCAAGGCATTCACGGTGGCCGGCGTGCGCCCGTCGGGCAGTACCCCGAAGAGATTGTTGACGACCCGGCCACGGGTGGCCACCAATTGCTGCGGGTTCACAAAGACATTGCGCTGCGCCGGGTTGTCGCCTCCGAATACCCCGCCGAGACTCTGCATGGACATGACGAGACGACCGGCCACTTCGCTGCCATCGGGGCGGACGCCGATCCAGTTGCCTTCGAAGCGGGAGTTGGCCCCATTGAAGCCCAGTCCACCGGGCGTAAACGGAGAATTGAATCCGGTGATCGACAGTCCACGGACGACCATCCCGTTGGCGCTGTTCGAGAAATCACTGAAATGAAAATTGCCGCCGCGGATCTCGATCTTGAGGACGGCGTTGCTGCCGACGCCGCTTGCATCCGTATTGGCGCTGGCACCTGACTGGGTATAGCCGTCGATCTCGACGGATTGCTGCAGTGCCGGCAGCGGCGAGGTCAGCGCAATCATGTGTGGCCCGGCACCCGGAATGGCGAACTGGATCAGGTCGGTCACCTGGCCATTGCCATTGCTGTCTGCAGCCAGCATGGCTTCCCGCAAGCTGCACTCGGTGCCATCGCAGGAGCCGTCGCCGGGATCCGTCGTGCTGTTGACGGTAAAGGTGACCGGGAGCACCGGCAATTGGACCGACGTGGGGATTCCGCGCTCGCTGGACGCTACCGGCAGTCCGCTGGTTGCATCGACGCGGGTTGCCGTTGCCCCGATCCCTTCAGCGATTTCGTCCGGGATCACCACCGATAGCGGACCAAAGCTGGCGTTGCCGTTGGCATCCGTGGTGGCCGACGTGGTGACATCGCCCGTGCGCCCTCGATTGCCGAAAAACTCGATCCGGAAACTCGTATTGGGCAACGAGTTCAGGGTGCCGGACACCGTGATCGGTGTATTGATGTCGCTGTTGGGCCGGGTCGCGCTGGAGATCGAGGGCCGGTTTTGCAGACCATTGGGCCCGACATCAGGATCGCCGGCGTCATTGCTGTCAAATCCGTTGGCCCCCACCAGGTCGACGGGTATTTCGCCGGGGGCGCTACCGCCGAAGATGATGCGATTCAGGGCGAAATCGACATCGAGATTGGCTGCCGTGTGTTCGATACCGTCATTGGTATTGGAGAGGATCTGATTGGCCAGGGGGCCCTCGCCACCGATCCGACCCGTGCCGGTGGCGGCGCCCAGGATCCGGATGCCGAAGTCGTTGGCGGCGCCGGCGCTCTCGCCGGGCACCCGGCCAATCACATTGCCGGTGACGACAAAGCCAGCGCCCGACAGAATCAAGCCGGCGGCGCTGGCCTTGACGATGTTGCCATGAATCACCGAGCCGCTGGCGGCTGTGCTGATGCCCGCGACGGCATTGCCATTGCCGACGGTACCGGAGAGATCGGTGCCGATCAGGTTGTTGAGTACGCCGAGGGTTCCCGCGCCTGCGAGGGCAACCACCCCGATATTGAGATTGGTCGAGATGACATTGCGGTTGGCGAGGTTGCTGGCGGTGTTGGCGACATTGCTGCCGATATTGACGGCGCCGGTCTGGGTTGCCAGTACCCGGATGCCGTTCTGATTGGGCGCCGTGCTGCCAGTGCGGGTTAGGCCGATGAAACAGCCGCGGATGTTGACCGATCCGGTACCGGCCAGCTCGATGCCGCGGCCGAGTGTCGACATGAAACTGCCATCAAAGCCGCTGATCGCGATCCCCGAGATGGTTACCGCCAGCGGCGACTGGATCAGCAAACCGCGCGACAAGGGGATGTCGTCGCCATTTATCTCGATCCTGATGACTCCGTTGAAGCCGGTCGCCGAGGTGTTCTGCACGCTGCCCGACTGGCTATACCCGTTGATGAACAGGGCATTCCTGATTGCCGGCAGATCCGTTTGCGGCCGGATGACGGCGATGCCCCCCGGGACATTGAAGTTGATGGTGTCGGACAATACATCGATGTTGGCGGCATTGATGGCCTGACGCAGGGTGCAGCTGGCGCCGCAGGTGCTGCCATCGGTATCGGCGCTGCTGGTGACGGTGAGCGTGGCCGATTGGGCACTGCCAGCGACCATGCCGAGTGCCAGCACCGCGATACCCGCCAACACACTGGCAAGCCTGGGGCGTGCCGTAGCGTCCGAAGGCTGGCTGCGTGCGCGCCGTCTTGTATCCAGTGTCGTGATCATTGCAGTGCCCCTGTGCAGTCTGTCGGTGCCCGTTGACGTGTCAGTCGGCTTTTGCGACTGGCGCCCGGAAGTGTGCTTCCAGCATATTCAGGGGCGGGCGCAGTAACACTGACGAATGGGGGGGCATTGCCGAAGGCGGAGGAACCCGTGGGGCGCAATCCAGGACCCGCTTGAGATCCGGCGAGCGGTTTCGGTTTCCGGGCAACTCGCGAAACGTCCGCTGTCGACGATGCAGGCCAGTCGATTGTGGTTGGGCCGGGCTCGGCGGCGCATCGGATCGCTGGTTCTCCGATGCGGCTACGCGCCGCGTTCCCGAGCGCCGCGCATTCATGTCGCAGCAGGGAACTATCAACGCCCGGTCCAGTCCCTGCTATATCCTGCAAACCACCCTTCTGCGGAATCCCGAATGAACCCACTGCCTGGCTTGTGCCTGTTGTTGCTGCTGGTGATGGCGAGCCCGGCTGAGGCCCTGCGCTGCAATGGTCGCCTGGTCGGCACTGGCGATCACGCTCTGCAGGTGCGCGAGCGCTGCGGCGAGCCATACTGGATCGATCAGTACAGTGACTGGCTGATACTCGGCGAAAGTGGGCCACAGGAACAGCGCGTCGAGCGTCGCGTCGAAGTCTGGTACTACAACTTCGGCAGCAATCGTTTCCTGCAGCGTCTGGTGTTTCGCGATGATCGTCTGCAGCACGAAGAGCACCTCGGCTACGGATTCGATCGCGCACAGCAACGCTGCAAACTCGATGCGCTGCCGCGCGGCCTGAGCAATGGCGAGATCATCGCCCGCTGCGGCCAGCCCAGGAGCCGCAACGAACGCTACGCCGACCTGCTCGAACGCGACGGTCAGGGCAATGCCCGCCTGCGCGTCCTGCGCCGCGAAGAATGGATCTACGACCCCGGCTCCTCCCGCGACTACCGCCTGCTCCTGCTGATCGATGGGCGGCTGTCGGAGATCGAGCGACTCGACCGCTGAGCCCACGCAGGCGCGGCCATTCCCGCTGCTCGTTTCTGATCCTGTAGGGCATCTCTGTGAGATGCCATCGCAACATCAGGGCTCACTCATGACGGCATTTCTCAGAGATGCTCTACAGAAGAGCCAGCGTACAAGAGCGCCCTTGCTCCGCAGCACGTCTCTCATCCTGTAGGGCATCTCTGTGAGATGCCATCCCGACACCACAGCGCACGCATGATGGCATTTCGAAGCGATGCTCTACAGAAAAACGGCCTACAAGTGCGGGGCTTGCCCCGCTTCCGTTGATCCTGATCTTGAACCCGACCCTGATCTTGGTCTTGACCTCGGGGATCAAACACCCGTCGCGAGGCACTGGGTCTACCCGGCCGACACCTCGCTGCTCTGACCGGGCGCAATCAACGTCACGGTCAGCGCGTAGCTTGGGTGATGCTGCCAAGCAGGCCACTGTGCTTGCCATCTTCGCCAGAACGCGAAGGGTGCTTGCTGCGGCACACGCTTCAATGCCCAGCAGCAGCTTTTCCGTCCATTCAGCGCTCGCGTGCCCAGGCGCCGCGTATCACCTTGGCGTCAAGTCTGGCGACGCGATTGGCGCGCATAGCCGCATGCATCGGCTGTGCCTGCGGTGACCGCGGCGCTGGGTCCACCATGATCACATTCTGCAGCGAATTGCGCGTCCTTTCAGGATGCATCGCGGTTCAGGCAACAGCCGGTGATGCAGGTTTGTGCCAGAAGCAACTCTGTCATCGGCAATTCCGCCACGGGAGGCGGCTTGCAAACTGCGACACGGATTACGATGACCCGTGGCTTTTCTGTTCGGCAGGAGATCTTCATGCTTGAAGCAATTTCGAATGTGATTGGGGCGATCTTCATGATCGCGCTATTGCTGGTGTTCTTTGCGGTTTGTTGTATTCCGGGGCTAGCGCTTCATTGGGGTTTGACCAGGGTGTGGAAAGTGGCCTCGATACTTCGGGCGATCGTGCTTGCAGGTATCCACGCGACATTCTGCGCGCCCGTTGTGCTCAGCGCCTTCCATGCCGTTTTCATTGTTCCCTGGATTTTTGCTCTTCCCTCGCCAGGCAGCAACGCACCTGGCGCATCCCTCCCAGCGATCATGATTTCTGCCGGAATCGTGTTCACTCTTTCGCTTGTGTCTTCGATCTGCCGCCAGCGCCGTTCCACCAGAGTCAATTCGCCAGGAGAGCTCAGTCGCTGAGTGCACTCTCCGCTAGCGACGCAATTCGGGGTAAGCCCTGAGGGGCATTCCGGGGCAGGCGCGGCGGATGGGTGGCCGTCAAATGCCTGCCCTCCCTGAAATGCCGCGGACTTCACTTCGGCTGCCCGCCGCGTTCAGAGCGCGACAAAGCAGCCTGAGCGACGCCCATGCGCTTGACTACATCGTCCCGCTGAGTCCCAACGCCCCGGTTTCACGCCAAAACGGCTTCGCTTTGTCCACGGGCAGGCTGCAATTGACACATGTATCAAACACTGAGCGATTCTGGTCGGGAATCGAAACATGTCTCTGACAATCAAGCGCGTGGCTCGACTGTTTTTTGGCAGACTTCCCTCGGTGCATCCCGTGGAGAGCGGGCTTCGATCGTTCGTATCAATCCCGCGCGCTTGAGACCGTCTGGTCATGACGCGGGCAAATTGCTAAGTCATGTTGAACACTGGTTTGCGGGTGACAAATGGTAGCCGCATGCCAGCGCTCACCAGGAAGGCGTGGTCATGGGTCACCTGCAGGTCTGACTCGCAGAGGCCATCCGTGATGATCAGGATGGGGCAGTCTTTTGGAAAGTCTCGTTGGCTCTGCAGGAGATTGACCGCAGGCTGCAGAACGGTGCCACCGCGGCCACGCACTTGCACCCTTGAAGCCAGGGTATCGATCGGAACGAAACCTTCATCGTAGGGCTGGGCGTCGCAGTAGACCAGGCGCACCTGCTTGACAGCCTGGGCTTGCGAGTAGGCCACGATCGCTCCCAGTGCCTTGCCCAAGTCGTCCCGCTGCATCGATCCGCTGGTATCGATGATGACGCCGAAAGTGCGCGTGGTGCGATCTTCTTCTGGCTCTACAAACCGTGGGCGCGGTGTCTCCGGGGTGGCCGACTGGCGTCGCGACGGTCTGGCCCAGCTGCGCCGGCGTTCAGGCAGCGGGAATCGCTCCTGAATCCATTCCGCGAGCTTGGCCTGCCAGGGAATTGCAGGCTGGTTGAGTGTGCGGATGGCCTCCACCAGTCCCGCCGGCAAGGTTCCGCGGGCCGAACATTGGTGGTAGTCCAGCCCTTGCAAGAGGGCTCGGCGATAGAATTCTTCGCGATCCGTAAAGAATTTTCCTGGTCGTTCGTCCAACATGTCGACGTCGTCGCCACGAAAGGTGCGAAGCCGGCGACGCGCGCGCAAATCGGCAGCGAGTCGAAGATAGATGTCCTCGGCAGCCCAGCCTCGCAGCGCTTCGTCGAACAACAATCCGCCGTCGGGAGGGGTGCCCAGATTCATGCTGACCAGCCAGTCGTTGATAACGAAGTCGCACGCTACATTCCAAAGGTAGGGATCACGTCCACGCCTGCGGCTGCTGTGGTTCAGGCCCGCGTGCAGCACCTCGTGTGCCACGACGAACTTCGCCTGTTCGAGGTTCAGTTGTCGCCGCGGATTGATAAAGATTTCGCCCGTGCTGATCTGTACTGCAGCGATCGAGATATCCAGGCGATCACACACGGCGGAATCTTCGACCAATTCGAACTGCGTCAACAGGGATCCCAGCAGCGGGTAGTGCGAAATCAACCAACGCCTTGCGGTTGCTGCGGTGCTGTTGGGATTGCTGCCGGGGCGAGCGGTATTATTCGCTTCGTACTGAAGCTGTAAAGCTCGCTTGGCGTTGTCGACCAACGCCTGCGCGAACCGCTGCTCATGATCGATGCTCTGGTATCCGTTCGGGCCCCAGAACGTGACCTTCTTTCCCGGAAGCATCAACGGCGATGCCGAGCGGGTCAAGGTCCAGGCGCCATCAAGCACTTCATCCGGTGGTTCGCTGCGCAGTCTGGCCGCAATGTCGGCCACCGGGTGCCGGCCCCACTGCACCAGTTCGGGTGGCAGGTCGAAATGCTCGGGCAGCACGCCTATTTTCAGCTGATGCCACCAGTACAGTGCGGCCAGCTGTGCTGCCAGATCGGACAGTGTGGACGGGGTCGGCAAGCGTCGAGGTCCGCCGACTGCCAGTACCAGTGTAGCGAGCGAAAACACGCCGAGCCAATGCGGCGCATCAAGCTTGAGGCCGTCATCGAAATTGATGGATGTCTCACCCTCGATTTGACAGTAGGCCGCGCGCGGCAGCTCGACCTGCCGATATCTGGAAAGCGGGCAATAACTCACTTTCTCCGCCACTGGTCCGAGCAGATAGTGCGCCTGGAGCTGGCTTAACGCGACGTCATGGGGTTTGGGCTTGCGCGCCGGACCGCTATTTTTGCTCATCGGCGGTTTTCTGCTGCACCAGGCGCGGTAGCTCCTTGGCAATCTCCAGCACAAACCAGTCCGGCACGCGATTGCCTGCATCGCTCTCGGTCAGAACGAGCTGCGCGAGCTCTCCATCGATACGCGCCAGCGCTTTCAGTGCCGCTTTCGCGGACTGCGCAAGCTCGCGGCTCTCACGGCCGAGCTGATTCTCCCGCTCCGGAAGTTCCTTCACCAACAAGTCCCGCAGGCTCTGGGTAAGGAAGTAAGCGAGATCGCGATCTTCCGGGGCGTTTGGCCAGGACTCCTGTCCTTTGAGAATTTTGTGGACACTGAACTGATTGCGGATCTGTTTCAGAAACGCCTTGAACCCGACCGCGTGATCTCGGGTGAGACTGCCGAACAATACCGCGTCCAGAAAGTCAGGAGCGATGTCATCGCCAAAGGCATGCAAGGTGTCGCTTACCGCATGCCAGCTGCGCGGGGTCGAAAACGGCTCTTCCTTGGTCGGGGGAACTTCAGTCGCGAGCTGGCTCGGGCGTGCGCGCACATAGTCGAGTACCCAGGGGTGGATACCTTGCACGCCGGCCCAGTCCAGCCATTCCCGGTGCGAGGCCTTCAAGTGCACATGCACCATCCGATTGACCAAGGCGCTGGGCATTTGTTTGGCGAGTGCCGCATCATGCGCCCGGTTACCCGCACCGATGATGATTGATCCGGGGGGTAGTCGGTACTCGCCAATGCGTTTGTCGAGAATCAGGCTATAGAACGCTTTTTGAATTTCCTGAGAGGCGATATTCAGCTCGTCGATGAACAACACGAACTCGCGCTCACGCACAATCATCGAAGGCGGATAGAAGCGGCTCACGTTGCCTTCGATCTTGGGGATTCCGATCAGATCTTCCGGCGCCAGTTGTGAGCCCAGCAGCGCGACGCACTCAAGCCCCAACGAGCTTGCAAACTGCTCGACCAGGGAACTCTTGCCAACCCCCGGCGGGCCCCAGATGAAAACCGGCCGCACCGTTGCTACGTTGAGCAGCAGCTCATGAATCTGGCTGATAGTCAGAGTGATCTGTGCGTGCATGGCAAGCGTGCTTGATTAGAACGATGGGAGTCGAAGGCTTCGGGTCGCTGCCTGCAGAGCTGGGGCGAAGATATCGCACAACGTCCCGTAAGCACAGGTCAGGACCTGGTTGCCTTCGCGACTCTCGCGTGACGCCGCAGTTGTGTTCAGCTCCGCGAGAGGAACGGGAATACCGGAAACGGGAATACCGGACACCGGGAATACCGGACACCCACACTCGGGGAATACCGGACACCCACACTCGCACTCGCACCGGAATACCGGACACCCCGGAATACCGGACACCCACACTCTGCACCGCCGGAATACCGGACACCCACACTCTGCACCGCCGGAATACCGGACACCCACACTCTGCACCGCAGCGGCGCCCCACCGGAATACCGGACGAGGCGGAATACCGCGGAATACCGGACACCCACACTCTGTACCCGGAATACCGGACACCCACACTCTGCACCGCAGTGACGCCCGACGTCAACGACCCACGCACCGTCGAAGAGGCGCTTGGCGTTCTGCTTCAAAACTTGAAGTCGGCCACGGTCACCACGGCTCAACCGCCGGTGCGGGCAACCGAATCAGTAGACGCTGGACTCTTCTGCCGGCGGTGCGGTGAGATAGGTGCTCAGCCAGTGACCTTGGCCAGTTCACGCGCGGTGCCGATGCCGCGCAGCCAACATTGCCCCATCGCTCGGGCCTTCTCGATCAGACTGTCGACTGCTCCGATGGCACGGCCGAATCCGGAGCCCACCGCCATCACTTGCCGCGTCCAGGACTCACTGCGCGTTCCCAGCCTGGCGATGACCGACGGCGCAGGGCCAGCAATCGCACCGCGTTTATCGGCGCGAATCTGGCGACCGCTGAAGTCGACCAGTCCCAGATACTCGGCCTGAGTCATCCGCAGCACCGACAGACCTCGAATGCCCAACACCGGCGGCAGTGCGTGACCTGCTGATGCGGGCTCTGCCTTGATCTCGGTGAGGCGCTGGCGGGCGCTGGTGTGATGCGATGCTTCCAGCGTGTCGCACATTCCTGCACGAATCGGATTAAGGTCCACGTATGTCATGGTTGCAATGACTGCGGTGTCGTCCAACAGGGCTTGACACTTGAAACGGCCTTCCCAAAAGCGGCCTTTGCAGATGTCTTCCTTGTTCGCCCGACGCGCGATGGGCTCAGACAATACGCGCATGAACCACGACAGGTCGGCGAGCCGGCCGCGCAGCACCGCGATGCGATCGGCGTGGCCGGCCAAAATGGTGGCACGCAACTCAGGTGCCTGATCGGGCCGCGGAAACAACTGGACCCAACGCTCCGCCACCTCCAGGTCCGACCAAGCCGATGCCACTTCCGGCAGCGTCTGAACTACGACATGCAGATGATTGCTCATTACGGCGAATCCCCAGATCGACACCGCGAAGATTTCGCCGATCTCGCGTAGGCGATCCTCCACCCATTGCCGACGGTGCTCGAAGGATCGACCGGTGTAGCTGTCCTCACCGCACAGGAACGCTCGACGTACACAGCGCGATACGCAGTGGAACACGCCGGGCGCGCCGGGAGGAGCAAGGGTGGAGCGCGGATAGGTCATGCCGTACAGACTGCCACCGCGCAGAGGCGATGGCAGTCAGATCAATGCGCGCCGGAGGCTAGGAGATCTCGGAATTGTGGGTGTCCTTGGCTCTTGAGGAGATCTCGGAATTGTGGGTGTCCTTGGCTCTTTCCTTGGCTCTTCAAGGAGATCTCGGAATTGTGGGTGTCCTTGGCTCTTGAATTGTGGGTGTCCTTGGCTCTCTGGCTCTTGAGGAGATCTCGGAATTGTGGGTGTCCTTGGCTCTTTGCTAGATCAATGCGCGCCGGAGGCTAGGAGATCTCGGAATTGTGGGTGTCCTTGGCTCTTAGGAGATCTCGGAATTGTGGGTGTCCTTGGCTCTCTGCACTTTCCTTGGCTCTTCAAGGAGATCTCGGAATTGTGGGTGTCCTTGGCTCTCCGGAATTGTGGGTGTCCTTGGCTCTTTGCTTGAGGAGATCTCGGAATTGTGGGTGTCCTTGGCTCTCTTGGCTCTCTTGGCTCTTGCAGTGGATGTGCGGACAGAATTGCGGAGCAGGGATAGCGCAGCAAGGCGCGCGACAGCGAGCGGGCTCTTGGCAAACACGCGTGACCAAGAGAGGACTCGCGGAAACCCGGACAGCCACCTGCGTCACAGCGACCGCATGCGCTGACCCCAGACGCCCGTTCCAGCAAGGTAGTGACAAGGTCTATACTACGTCATCACCACGGGGTTCGCGAGGTCGCCATGTCGAAGCAAGCTGTGTTCACGATGAAGCTGGAACCAGAGCTGCGGGATCAGTTCCTGGCCGAAGCCGAAGCGGCGCATCGCCCTGCCTCGCAGGTGGTGCGAGAACTGATGCGCGAGTTCGTTCAGCGCCAACGCCAGGTGCGCGAGTACGACGAGTTCCTGCAGCACAAGGTCGAAGTGGCTCGGACATCGATGCGTGCGGGGCGTGGTCGATCCAATGACGAGGTCGATGCCAAGTTCGCCGCACGACGCAGTAAATTGGCCGACCAGGCGTGAGCGTCAGGGTGCTCTGGACGCCCGAAGCCGAGCAGGACCGTGACGACATCTGGAACCATATCGCGGTTGACAACCCGTTGGCCGCTGCACGGATGGACCTGCTTTTCAGTGACGCCGCCGCGAAATTGGCGGAGTACCCGATGCTCGGGCATGTTGGCGGGATCCTCGGCACCCGCGAGTTGAATCCGCATGAGAGTTACCGTCTGGTGTACGAGATAGAGATCAACGAGAACGCCGTGTGGGTGCTGGCGCTGGTGCATACAGCCCGCCAGTGGCCGCCAGTGGCGGAATGACACAGGATCGGGGTCTTATCCGGATTCGTAGCAACGCCTCCAGCCTCGACAAGTGTCGGCTGCTTCCGAAGCGACAGCAGAGGGTCAAGTCCCCTCCATGAAATCCCCGTTGGTACCGGCGCAAGATCAACGGCGACGAGGTGCGCGGACAAGAAAACATGCGGCTTGTTGCAGGGCATCTCTGCGAGATGCCGTCTTGACGTTGTGGAGGATTGAAGATGGCATCGCACCGAGATGCAGTACAAACCATGAGCGAGAGCTGCGGGGCAATCCCCGCTCCATGGCTCTTAACAGCGGAGCTGGTCAATCCCCATGGGGACAGAGCAAGAGCAGCAGTGCACGTTGCCACAGAGCGCAGCAAGGCGCGCGACTACGAGCGGGGGTCTTGGCCAACACGCGTGCCGCTGGGCACCAGATGCAAAACAAAAAGGCCAGCTTTCGCTGGCCTTTTTGTTTTGCATCTGGTGCCCAAGAGAGGACTCGAACCTCCACGGGTCGCCCCGCTAGTACCTGAAACTAGTGCGTCTACCAATTCCGCCACCTGGGCAGGTGTCGTTCCGATGCTCTGGAAGGCCGCGCACTCTAGCGATTGGGGGGTGTGATGTCAACGAAAACGGGCGGAGCGGGGGGCTGATCCACTACCATGGACGGTATGACCAAAAAAACTGAAGAGAAGACCGGCGGCAAGGCCGCCAAGACCGGCAAGCGACCGGCGAAATACGGGGCTGACAAGCCAGCTACGGGAAAATATGCGGTGCGCAGCACGGCGCCGGCAAAGAAGGCGGCCGCCAAGGGGCTGGCGCCGACTTCGCTGAAGCCCAAGGTGATCAAGGCGCCGCCCTACAAACCTGCGGCGCATTACGACCCGCAGGCTGAACGCGAGGCCAATCGCTACGATCATCCGATTCTCAGCCGCGAGGGACTGATCCAGTTCCTGTCCGAGCGTGCCGAGTTGATGACCGCCGAGGTGATTGCCGAGGCGCTGGAGTATCGCGACAGCTATCGGCAGGACGCATTGACCAAGCGACTGACCGCGATGGTGCGCGATGGCCAGTTGCTGGTGAATCGGCGCGGTGGCTACGGCCTGGCCGAGAAACTTGATCTGATCGCCGGCACGGTGATCGCCAATCCCGATGGCTTTGGTTTTCTGCGGCCGGATGAGGGCGGCGAGGATTTGTTCCTGTCGCCGAAGGAAATGCGTGCGGTGATGCATGGCGATCGCGTGCTTGCGAATGTCACCGGAGTGGATCGGCGCGGTCGCCGCGAGGGCGCGATTGCCGAGGTGCTTGAGCGTCGGCGTCCGCGTCTGGTCGGTCGCTATGACGAGCGCGGCGGCCTCGGCATCGTGATTCCGGATGATCGCCGGCTCAGCCAGGAAGTGATGATTCCGCCTGGCCAGAGCAATGGCGCGCGCAGCGGACAGATCGTCGTCGTCGAGATCACCGAGCCACCCTCGCGTGATCGGCCGGCAATGGGCCGGGTGATGGCGGTGCTTGGCGACAAGCTCGAAGCCAGCCTGATCGTCCAGGTGGCCATCGAATCACATGGCCTGCCCAATGCATGGCCGATCGAGGTCACCCGCGAGGCCGAGGCGGTGGAACCGCAGGTCTCGGCCAAGGAGCGCGAGGGCAGGGTGGATATCCGCGCCCTGCCCCTGGTCACCATCGACGGTGAGGATGCCCGCGATTTCGATGATGCGGTGTATTGCGAGAAGCTCAAATCGGGTTATCGCCTGCTGGTTGCGATTGCCGATGTTTCGCACTATGTCCGGCCCGGCAGCAAGCTGGATGCCGAGGCTTTTGATCGCGCGACCTCGGTGTATTTCCCGGGTTTTGTGGTGCCGATGCTGCCGGAGACCCTGTCGAACGGCATCTGCTCGCTGAATCCCGATGTCGAGCGCCTGTGCATGGTCTGCGATATGCAGGTCGATGCCCGCGGCGAGGTTCTCGACTCGAAGTTCTACCCGGCGGTGATGCGCTCGCATGCGCGACTGACCTACACCCGGGTCTGGCGCGCGCTCGGCGAGCGAGATGCCGAAGAACGCGCTTCGATCGGCGATCTGATGCCCCAGCTCGAGCATCTGCACGAGTTGTACAAGTTGATGGCGAAGGCGCGCACGGCGCGCGGCGCGATTGATTTCGACAGCAAGGAAGTGAAGTTCAAGCTCGGTGCCGCCGGCGAAGTGCTGGCCCTGCAGCCCGAGGCGCGCAACGACGCGCACAAGCTGATCGAGGAATGCATGATCGCGGCCAATGTCGAGGCGGCGATCTTTCTCGATCGCGCCAAGGTGCCGTCACCGTACCGTGTGCATGCGCCGCCGCCGGAGGAGAAGTTTGCCGATCTGCAGGAATTTCTCGCCGAGTTCAGCCTGCGGCTACCGCCGCATGATGCGGTCCTGCCGATTGACTATGCGAAATTGATCCGCAAGGTGCGCGAGCGTCCGGATGCGGCCCTGCTGGAATCTGTGCTGCTGCGCTCGCAGAGTCTCGCGGTCTATCTGCCCGAGTGCGAGGGACATTTCGGCCTGTCGCTGTCGGCCTACACCCATTTCACGTCACCGATCCGGCGCTATCCAGATCTGCTGGTGCATCGTGCGATCCGTCATGTGCTGGCCGGTGGCAAGGTCAACAACTACACCTACAGTCTGCACGACATGCAGACGATGACCACGCACTGCTCGCAACGCGAGCGCCGTGCCGACGAGGCCGAGCGCGAGGTCGACGAGCGTTACCAGTGCGCGTGGATGAGCAAGCACGTGGGATCGGAATTCGATGGCATCGTCTCCGGCGTTACCTCGTTCGGTCTGTTTGTGCAGATCGCCGATACCGGGGTGAGCGGCCTGATCCATGTCACCCAGTTGCCCAATGACTATTATCACTTCGACTCGGCGCGCCGCGAGATGGCCGGCGAACGCCGCGGCCTGCGTTTCCGGCTCGGCGATACCCTGCGGGTGCAGGTACTGCGTGCAAGCATGGAAGAACGCAAGGTGGATCTGCGCCTCGCCGGTGGCCGTGAGGTCGAGCCCAAGCCGCAGCCGGCCAAACCCAGCAGGAAGAAATCACGATGAGCAAGGATGTTCTGGCCGGTATCCATGCGGTGGAGTCGGCGCTCAAGTACGACAGCGACAATGTCAGCGAGGTGATGTACGCCGAGGACACCCGCAATCCACGCGTCAAGCAGTTGCTTGAAGAGGCGAAGGAGCGCGGGGTGCGCATCCACGCGCGGCCGATGCAGGCGCTCGACAAGATGACCCAGGGCGAGCGCCATCAGGGCGTGGTGGCGTTCTACGAGGCGCCGACCGCACTGGCCGAAAGCGATCTGCCGCGTCTGATCGAAGCCGCCGGCGCATCGGCGTTGTTTCTGATTCTTGACGAGATCACCGATCCGCATAATTTCGGCGCCTGTCTGCGCAGCGCACTCGCCGCCGGCGTCACCGCCGTGGTGGTGCCCAAGGACCGCGCCGCGCCCACCAATGCCACGGTGCGCCGCGCCTCGGCGGGCGCTGCCGATCGCATCCCGATCGTGCGCGCGACCAATCTGGCGCGCGCAATGGACATCCTGCGCGAAGCCGGCGTCTGGATCACTGGCCTCGAAGGTGAGGCCGAGCAGTCGTTCTACGCCCAGGATTTTCGCGGCGCGGTCGCGATCGCCATGGGTTCAGAAGATGAAGGCCTGCGTCGATTGACGCGCGAACGCTGCGATTACCATGTGCGCATTCCGATGCCGGGTCAGATTGAATCACTGAATGTTTCGGTGGCGACCGGTGTTGCGCTATTTGAAGTGGTTCGGCAACGAGGCCTGGGCAGTTCCCTTCTCCCGCGTGCGGGAGAAGGCACCGTGACGCGGGGATAGTCGGCAGCGAATGGGTTCCCTTCTCCCGCAAGCGGGAGAACGTGGCGCGGAGCGCCGGATGAGGGTGACACCGCGTTGTCGTTCGATCGTCGATTGAACCGTGGGATGCGCATTGCCCCCTTCTCCCGCAAGCGGGAGAAGGGCCGGGGATGAGGGCAACCCTACGCACATCCCGGTGGTCGCGAGGATCGTAGGATGTGCTGAGGCCGCAGGCCGAAGCGCATCAATTCAATCGGACTCGATATCGTTCGAACTTGTCGAACTTGTCGAACTCGTCGAACTCGTCACGAGAATTAAGGGCCAGCTTGCTCCGCAAGCGTCATCGCTGCGCGACGCCACAGAGTTTTCACTCGCTTCCGCTTTGCCCCCTTCGCCCGCTTGCGGGAGAAGGGCCGGGGATGAGGGCGGCTCTGCGACACATCGCGGTTGTCGCGAGAATCGTAGGATGTGCTGAGGCCGCAGGCCGAAGCGCATCAATTCAGGCACATCCGACACCGTTCGAACTCGTCGAATTCGTCACGAAGATCCAGGGCCAGCTTGCTCCGCAAGCGCCATCGCTGCGCGATGCCACAGAGCTTTCACTCGCTTCCGCTTTGCCCCCTTCGCCCGCTTGCGGGAGAAGGGCCGGGGATGAGGGCGGCTCTGCGACACATCGCGGTTGTCGCGAGAATCGTAGGATGTGCTGAGGCCGCAGG
>JALHNO010000036.1 GCA_022843465.1 Pseudomonadota bacterium
TCACCGTCGATCACTGCCAACACAGAATTGTTGGAATGCAGATCAATCGCAGCGTAAAGTTGCATGGCCGTCTCCTGTCGCGTGGTACGCCTTTGGGCTTCGTAACCACAAAGGTACCGTCACGCTCAGGAGGCGGCGACATGAGTCTTCAGGTCTTGAAATGCCACATCACCATCGACAGTCTGCCTCCATGTCCCGCCCTCTCCGCAGCGAGTACGCCGGCGCGCTGCATCTTGTGATGGCGCGTGGCAATGCCCGTGCTGAGGTGTATTCAGACGACGATGATCGTGAGGCGTTTCTTGCCGAGTTGGCGCGGGTGTGCGCGCGCTTCGACTGGGTAGTGTGGGCGTATTGCCTGATGAGCAATCACTACCAGCTGCTGGTGCAGACACATCGGCCGACGTTGTCGCGCGGGATGCGGGAGTTGAACGGGATCTACACCCAGCGCTTCAATCGCCGGCATCGGCGTGTGGGGCACGTGTTTCAGGGACGCTACAAGTCGGTGCTGGTCGACAAAGACAGTTACCTGCTGGAGTTGTCACGCTACATCGTGCTCAATCCGGTGCGTGCCGGCCTGTGCGCGCAGGCGGATGGCTGGCAGTGGAGCAGCTACCGCGCCGTGATGGGCAAGGCGACGGCGCCAGAGCGGTTGGCGGTGGAAGCTACCTTGAGCCTGTTCGGTGCTGGCCGGGGCGTGGCGCGGCCGGCGTATGCGCGATTCGTGGCTGCGGGAGTGGATGCTGCCGATCCGACGGCGGAAGTGAGCGGCCAGGTGTTTCTGGGCGACGAGGCGTTCGTGGCACGCGTCACTGGCAAGTCCAAGCCGCCATCCAGGGAAGTACCCAGGGCACAGCGCGCGTGGAAATCGCTGAAGGCCATCGAACAGGCCGCCGAGGATCGCAACGCCGCCATTCGGGAAGCGTATGCGCTGGGCACCTTTTCCTTGAGCGAGATCGGCGCACATTTTGGATTGCATTACGCGACGATAAGCAGGATTGGACGGGGTGGGTGATGTGTCGAGAAAGGACCTGAAGACTCCTTCGATCCTGGATTGGCGACCGCAACTCAAGCCGGTGCGCCGACCACCCGGGTATTCGGATCTTCGAGGCAAACACGAACACAGCGGTCGGCCCGCTTCGGGCCTCCCACGTTGGGGCGCGGAGGTCACGTGCAGTGCTTTCGCGGACACCGGGAATGCAACAAGTCACACGTGCTCCTGGTGTGGCATCGGGCCAAGGCACGATGTCATACCAGGGTGACGGAGCGCAGGCTTACTCGAAACCGTTGGCAAACACCGGATCGGGCAAGGGCGCGCTGGCGCCGAACTCGGTCGCGCCGATATCACAGGTAGCGGTGCTGTCGGGATCGGGGCCGTCGACGTGACGGGGCAGGCCGCGTTGGTCAGTGGCGAGCACAGCCGCGTTCGCATCGGTGCAGCCCTGTGGATTGGCGGCATCAATCAGTGGACTACTGGCAACTGGCAGATGCGTCGGCATTGTGGCCGTGATGGTGGCATTGCTTGCGCCGATGGTTGGGCCGCCATTGTCGGCCAGTGTTCCAAGCCCCGATAGAACGCCCAGTTTGTCGGTTGAATCACTGCCCACCAACGTGCATCCACTGGTATTCTGAATCAAGTTGTGACCTTGCAACAGCATGACGCCATCGCAGTCGTCGTGATCGCCCACGTTGTTCTCTAGATTTCCAGCTAGCACGCTATTGCGCAAGGCAACCGTGCTGTTGTTACCAGAGACGACGAAGAGGCCACCACCCGAGCCCCCTGAAATTCCATCCGCATTGCTGGTGTTATTTGCAATAGTCACGTTCAATAACAACGCATCCCCAAAATTGATCTTCATGCCACCGCCGTGGTCGTTCGCGGAGTTATTGCTGATGGTTGTGTTCTCCAGGATCAACATCTGCGCAGAGGAACAGATTCCACCACCGCCCCCTCCCGATCCGAATGAATCCTCGGCACTGTTGCCGCTGATTGTTGAGTTGCGCACGATGGCCTGATCTACAACAAAGACGGCAATTCCACCACAGGAAGCCTCTGCCAGATTGTCCGTTATCGCGGAGTTCTCGACGATGAGAGAACCTCCGGATTGATCGCTGATGCCACCACCAACTCTCACCTCATTGAGCGTCACCAGCGATCGGTCAATCCTGGTTATCGCCCCTCCGGCAAGGCCAATACCGCCGCCGGAAGAAGTGGGACGCAGTGCCCTGTTGTTGCCGATGGTGCTCCGGTCAATCGTCGTATTGCCAAGCGAATAGATGCCGCCCCCATCTGCATCTCGCGTGTTCAGTACGCCAGGATCGCCGGCGATGTTGCCATCAATTGTGGTGTTGTCGAGCTCAAGAGTGGCACCTGCGTCGTTGTGGATCCCACCGCCATGGCTGGGATCGCCCAGGGTCTCATTGTTGAGGATCCTGCCGTCGTTGATCGTCAACGATGCACCGGGGCTGTTGAAAATCCCGCCACCACCCCCCACAGCATTCAGCGTCTGATTATTGGTCACCGCACAGCTGTTCAAGGTCATCGTGCCGCGGTTGAGAATCCCGCCGGCATTGCCGTCGGCGGTGTTGAGTCCCACGACCACATTGAACATCGTCGTGGTGCTGCCCGGTTCGGTGCGCACGCCGCCGCCGGCACGGCCATTGGGTACATTGCCATCGCGGATGGTCATGTTCTGCACGGTCACGGTGCCACTGAGCACGTGCAGGATGCGGCCGCTATAACCTGTCCCGCCCTGGATGGTGGTGGTGGCCGCCGAGTTGCCATTGAGATTGAGGCTGGAGGTGACATCCAGATCGGCGGTGGCGTTAAGGTCTTCATCGATACCGGCACGGGTCAGAACGTATGTTCCGGCCGGGATGAAAATATTCTCGATGTTGAACGGACCAGTATGCGTGCAACCACCGAAGTCGGCGTTGTCATTGGCGGTGCGGATGGCCTCACGGAGAGAACAGGTTGCGTTGGGCGTGCTGTCGTACTCGTCGGCGGTAGTGGTCACATTGATCAGGGCAGCCTGCGCAGCCTCCGGCCATGCGCCGGCGCCAAGCAGCGCGGGCGCGATCAGCAAAACCCGAAAGAATCCATTGTACTGGCCCATGCCCCCGTCCCCTTGCCCATCAGGTAGTGGCCATCCTGATCGCAATTTGCGCGGACCGGTACCCCCGAAAGACAGGTCCGCGTCGATGGGCGACCGCAGCTCAAGCCAGTGCGCCGACCACCCAGCTACTCGGGACTCCGAGGCAATCACGAACACAGCGGTCGGCCCGCTTCGGGCCTCCTACATTGACCTGGGTGCTGGGGGCTGCGAGGCGGCGGTGGAGACTGCGGTCGGCCCGCTTCGGGCCTCCTACGCTGGAGCGCGGATGTCACGCGGGGCCCAATCTGCGTTATCTACAGCAGACTGGCCGCCTCGCTCAGCACGTCGCGACGGCCGCCGACGATGCGCAGGGTGTGCTGATAGCCACGGTCGATGGCGCGGTAGAAGGACTTCCATTCGAGTAGGTCGATGTCATCGAGCGGCGGGGTCAGCAGCAGGGTCGACAGTTCGCGCGCTTCGAGTGCGGCAGCACCGGAGTTGACCATGCCGGCGCGCAGCAGGATCTGCGAGAGCTTGGGACGCCGGCGTTTGCGGAACCATTCGGTGGCGAGTTGCCAGAACGGCGGCAGGTCGACTTCCTCGATGGCCGACTTCAGCACATAGTTGCCGCCGATATCCACCGCGATCACTTCCCCCTGATGATGCTGGCGCATCACATCGACCGGCAGATTGTTGATCACGCCACCATCGACGAACACCTGGCCGTTCTTCAGCACCGGCGGCAGGATGCCGGGTATCGCAATCGAAGCGCGCAGCCACTCCCAGAGCGGGCCCTGGCGATGCACGGCGGCCTGGCCCGTGGTCAGGTTGGATGACACACAGAAATACGGCAGCGGCAGATCCTCGATATCGCGCGAGCCGAAGGCCTCCTGCAGCAGGCGCGAAGCCTTGCGCCCCGAGACCAGGGAAATGAACGGAAAGGTGTAGTCCGACAGCGGATTGGTGTCGTAGAAACAGCGGCGGAACACCTCGGTCATTTCCTCCACCGACCAGTCGGCGGCGATGCCGGCACCGATCACACCGCCGATCGACGTGCCACCGACCGAATCGATCTCGAAGCCGGCCTCGCGCAGCGCCTTGATCACGCCGATGTGGGCAAAGCCGCGGGCACCGCCACCGCTCAGCACCAGACCGAGACTCTGTCCGCAGAGCAGGCGACACAGCCGCGCGATATCGCCGCCGTGGCGGACGTGATGCAGATGGGCGTGCTCGCGCATGCCATGCCAGCGGCGACCGGCACCGAGGCGCGGCTTCTCGTCATGCAGCAGCACCAGGTGCTCGGGCGGTGGCACCACACTGGCCTCGTGCGGCGTCAGGATCTCGGCATCGCCGGTAGCCTGTGCGGCTGCGCGCGCGACCAGCAGCCAGGCATCGGCCTGGCGCCGGCACTGGCTACGCCACTCGGGATCGTTGCCGTCAGCGACATAGACCACAAAGCGCGATTCCGACTCGACCGCCAGATACTGCGCCGACGGCCAGCCGGCCTGGCGCGCGTCGAGCAGACGCACACTGCCAAAGCGCGACAGGGCGGTCGCCAGCGATTGCGCGAATGCGATCAGATCGACCCCGGCCGACTGCGCCAGCAGGGCGATCGTGCGTGGCGTGGCATCGTGATACTGCTGGGCGCGCGGTTCGGTGGCGCGGCGCAGGGCCAGCCTTGAGAGTCCGACCAGGGCCTGTGGATACTGGGCACCGACGGCCTCCAGATGCGCGGCCGGCAGTCGCAGTACCTCGCTGTCGCGCAGAGCCCGGACACTGGCATTGCGCGGACGCTGGGTGAGTACCCCCAGTTCACCAACGGTTTCGCCCATCACAATCTGGCCGACCAGCAGAGGCCCGCGCTCACCGCTGCGAAAGGCGCCCAGGCAACCGCTCAGTACCAGATAGGCCGAATCCGAGGTTTCGCCTTCGAAGAACAGCACATTGCCGCCCAGCAGTTCCTGGGCCTCGCAGCCCGCAAGCAGGGCATCGCGGGCCTCTTCCGGCAACGCCTGGAACCAGGGAACCTGCCCCAGTAGCTGGCGCGCCTGTTCGATGTGCTGGGCGGTTGCGGACATGCGTGCATCCTAACCCGGATATTTCATACTTGTTCCACTGTGACCGCCTCGCCGCATGCTGTGGCGCGGTCGTCGGGCCCAGGCGCTGGGCGCGGACTCAGAGCACCACCAGGTTGGCGTAGGCCAGCACCAGCCACTTGCGGCCGCTGTCCTCGAAATTGACCTGGACGCGGGCATGGGCACCGGCGCCTTCGAAATCGACTACGGTGCCATCGCCAAAGCTGGCATGGCGAACCTCGGCGCCGAGCTTGATCGGCGCCACCTCGACGACACCGCCGCGCAACAGGCCGCGATCAACCAGAAACGACTCCGCACTGCGGCCAAAACTGCCGGGACGGCTGACCTGCACACGCGGCCGCACTTCCTGCAGGGCTTCCTTGGGCATCTCACTGAGGAAACGCGAGGGTCGGTTGTAGGTCTCCACGCCATGCCAGCGGCGCGATTCGGCGTAACAGAGCACCAGTTTGCGCCGGGCCCGGGTGATGCCGACATAGGCGAGCCGGCGCTCCTCCTGCAGGCGGCCATCCTCTTCGAGCGAACGCTGACTGGGAAACATGCCGTCTTCCATGCCGACCAGAAATACCAGGTTGAATTCCAGGCCCTTGGCCGAATGCAGGGTCATCAGTTGGACGCAGTCTTCCCAGGCCTCGCCCTCGGCATCGCCGGCCTCGAGCGCAGCATGCGAAAGAAACGCAGCGAGTTCGCTGAGCCCGGCCTCCTCGTCTTCGGGGCTGCGCTCGAAGCGCGCGGCGACATTGACCAGCTCGTCCAGATTCTCCAGCCGTGATTCCGCCTGGCCCTTGGAATCCGCCTCGTAGTAGGGCCTGAGCGCGCTGGCTGCGATCACCGCGGCCATCTGCTCGGCGAGCGTGAGATCGCTGGACTCGGCGGCGATTCGCTCGATCAGCTCGGCAAAGCCGCGCAGTGCCGACTTGGCGCGGGCGGCCAGGGTGCCGCCAACAAGCTCGGCCTGCACCGCATTCCACATCGACTGCTTGCCCTCGCGTGCCGACAGCCGCAGGCTGTCGAGCGTGCGTTCGCCGATGCCGCGCGGCGGCGTATTCACCGCGCGCTCGAACGCGGCGTCATCGTGGCGATTGGCGGTCAGCCGCAGATAGGCCAGGGTGTCCTTGATTTCCATGCGGTCGAAGAAGCGTTGACCGCCGTAGACACGATACGGAATCGACTCGATCATCAGGGCTTCTTCGAACAGCCGCGACTGCGCATTCGAGCGATACAGGATCGCGCATTCATCATTGCGGCCACCGTCCTTGACCGCCTGCTTGATGCGTTCGATGACGAAGCGCGCCTCGTCCTGCTCGTTGTAGGCAGCGTACAGATCAAGAGCATCGCCCTTGCTGGAGTCGGTCCACAACTGCTTGCCGAGCCGGGTCGGGTTGTTGGCGATCACGGCATTGGCGGCGTTCAGGATATTGCCGGTGGAACGATAATTCTGCTCCAGTCGCAGGGTGCGCGCGCCCGGGAAATCGCGCAGGAACTGCTGCACATTCTCGACCTTGGCGCCGCGCCAGCCATAGATCGCCTGGTCATCGTCGCCGACCACGAAGACCTGGCCGGTGTCGCCGGCGAGCAGGCGCACCCAGGCGTACTGCAGGGTATTGGTGTCCTGGAATTCATCGATCAGCAGATGCCGGAAGCGCTCGCGATAATGCCGCAGCAGGGTGTCGTGATTGAGCCAGAGCTCATGCGCGCGCAGCAGCAATTCGGCGAAGTCGACCAGACCGGAACGCTGGCACTGCTCCTCATAGGCGCGATAGATATCGACCTGGATCTGCAGGCCGGGCACATATTCGGCGGCGATGGAACCCGGACGCTTGCCCTCGTCCTTCCAGCCATTGATCAGGGCCGCCATCTGCCGCGCCGGATAGCGCGACTCGTCGAGTTCCAGGCCGACGATGACGCGCTTGAGCAGACGCAGCTGATCGTCCGAATCGAGAATCTGGAAGGTCTCCGGCAGATTGGCTTCGCGCCAGTGCTGGCGCAGCAGGCGATGGGCAATGCCATGGAAGGTGCCGATCCAGAGACCGCGGGTGCCGCTCGGCATCAGGGCCTCGGCGCGATGGCGCATCTCGCCGGCGGCCTTGTTGGTAAAGGTCAGCGCCAGAATCGACCATGGCGATACCCGCTCGACCTCGGTCAGCCAGGCGATCCGGTGCATCAGCACGCGGGTCTTGCCGCTGCCGGCACCGGCCAGCACCAGGTAATGGCCGGCGCCGGCGCAGACGGCTTCGCGCTGGGCGGCATTGAGCGGGTCGATCAGGTGGGAGACATCCATGCGGATCACGTGTTTGTTGATCGGCAAGTATGGCGGAAGCAGCGCGGGATTGAGTCGACAGCGGGTTGCAGGAGCATCGCGCAGGCCGGCCGCCGGGTGCGGGCGGATGAATCCTTGCGCCCGGTTCTGTGGTCGCGGAGCGCATCGGTGACTTGTCCGCATGCCCGGCCGCGCCAAATCTGCGAAACTCCATCGGCGTGATGTTGATGTCGATCCTGATATCGGATGTTGATGTTGACGTTGATGTTGTCCCCGAAGGGATCGCATAGAGTGGGGCTCGCCCCGCTCTTGTACGCTGGTTTTTCTGTAGGGCATCTCTGCGAGATGCCGCCTCCCATGCGCCGCGGTGTTGGGATGGCATCTCACAGAGATGCCCTACAGGGTCAGAGACGAGCAGCGGGGCAAGCCCCGCTCTGCAAGGGCAATAGCCGCGCGGGAGATCCCGCCCTACGGAGTGCATATGAGCGACCAATCCAATGGCATCAGCCGCGCCCAGGCCGAAGCCGCGGTGCGCACCCTGCTGCAGTGGGCCGGCGATGATCCGGCACGCGAAGGGCTGGTCGATACACCGCGACGCGTGGTCGATGCCTATGGCGACTGGTTCAGCGGCTATGCCGAAGACCCGGGCGAATATCTGCGCCGCACCTTCAAGGAAGTCGCCGGCTACGACGAGTTGATTGTATTGCGCGACATCGAATTCGAGTCGCATTGCGAGCACCATATGGCGCCGATCATCGGGCGCGCCCATGTCGGCTATCTGCCGACCAACAAGGTGGTCGGCATCAGCAAGCTGGCGCGCGTGGTCGAGGCGTATGCGCGCCGCTTCCAGGTGCAGGAGAAGCTCACCGCAGAGATTGCCGGCTGTATCGAAGATGTCCTGATGCCACGCGGCGTCGGCGTGGTGATCGATGCCTCGCATCAATGCATGACCACGCGCGGCATCCACAAGACCGGCGTCAGCATGATTACCAGCAAGATGCTCGGTTGTTTTCGCGAGGACGCGCGTACCCGCAGCGAGTTTCTCGCCTTCATCAATATGGCGGCGCGCTGAGCGCCGACAGGGTACCGATCTGGCCGGAAGCTCGGCCGTGTCCGGGCCCTGGGATTTGGCGGGTTTTGCACTAGACTGGTGCAATGAACGCGGGATTCTCGACCGAACTGCTCGATCAGCTCACCACCCCGGTGCTCCTGCTGGATGAGGCGCTGCAGATTGCGCACGTCAATCCGGCCTTCTGTGCCTGGGTGGGCATGGGCGCCCGGCGCTGGCTCAAACTCAAGCTCGAGCATCTGGGGGCGGCCGCCCTGGTCACCCTGGCCGATCGCGCCCAGGCCGAGTCGCAGGCGCAGCGTATCGATCATCTGGTGTTCCGGCCGCTGCCGGAGATCGAACTCAGCGCCCAGGCCGTGGTTTCCCCATTGCGCATGGTGGGACCGTATCGCACCCTGATTGAATTCCGGCTTCGTGATGATGCCGCGGATGCTGCTTCGCGCTGGCCCGAAGCGTTGTCGGCGACGCTGAAGGGATTGGCGCACGAGGTGCGCAATCCGCTCGCCGGCATCAAGGGTGCCGCACAATTGCTGGCGCGACGCATACACGACAGCGATGAACGCCGCTATGTCGAGGTGATCGAAAGCGAGACCTCGCGGCTTTCGGATCTGGTCGAGCGCCTGCTCGATCCCAAACCCGAGCGCGCATTGTCGAGCGTCAATGTGCACGAGATCCTCGAACGCGTGCGCCTGCTTGCCGAGGCCGATGCCGCCTGGTCGGCGCGGATCGTGCGCGACTACGATCCCAGTCTGCCCAATATCATCGGCGATCAGGATCGACTGGCGCAGTCAGTGTGGAATCTGGTGCGCAATGCCCTGCAGGCCAGTGCCTCGGAAGTGCGCCTGCGCACGCGGATCGAACACGGCGTGAGTCTCGGCGAGCGCCTGTATCGGCTGGCAATGCGCATTGATGTCGTCGACAACGGCAGCGGCGTGCCGGAAGACCTGACGGCACAGATCTTTCTGCCCCTGGTCAGCGGCCGCGCCGAAGGCACCGGACTCGGTCTCGCCCTCACCCAGGAAATCGTCCGCGAACATGGCGGCGCCCTCAGTTTCCGCAGTCGCCCTGGGTACACGGTGTTTACGTTGATGCTTCCGCTGGAGGCTGCGTGATGGTGGATCCCGTTGCGATCAAGGTATCTCTTCGGCACCGCGTGTCGATTCCCTCACCCCTGCCCCTCTCCCGGAGGGAGAGGGGAACAACGCGATCCATCGCTGGCTTCATCGGCGCGGGATGGGGGATCTGGCAGGCCCGCATAATCCATCGCTTCGCCCGCCACCGAAGCCTGACGCCCCAATCGACCTTCGCAACCAACCGCTTTGTTTGTCGCTTGTCTGCCTCGAAAACCAACGAAGCGTCCAGCCCCCTTGAGTCAAGGGGGCGATCCCTCGCCAGCTTCATCGGCGAGGGATGGGGGATCTGGCAGGCCCGCATAATCCATCGCTTCGCCGGCCACCGAAGCCGCACGCCGCAATCGCCCTTCGCATCCAACCGCTTTGCTTGTCGCTCGTCTGCCTCGAAAACCAACGAAGCGTCCAGCCCCCTTGAGTCAAGGGGGCGATCCCTCGCCAGCTTCATCGGCGAGGGATGGGGGATCTGGCAGACCCGCATAATCCATCGCTTCGCCGGCCACCGAAGCCGCACGCCGCAATCGCCCCCACCGAGCCCAACCCGATGAGCGAAATATGGATCATTGACGACGACCGCTCCGTCCGCTTCGTGCTGGCCGAGGCCTTGCGCGATGGCGGCTTCATGGTGCGCGACTTCGACAATGCGCGCGCCGCCTTGTCGGTGCTGCCGCATGCCCAGCCGGCGGCGGTGTTCACCGATGTGCGGATGCCGGGCACCGACGGGTTTGCGTTTCTGGAAGCACTCAAGCGCGAGCATCCGGAGGTACCGGTGATCGTGATGAGTGCCTACACCGATGTCGCCAGCACCAGTGCCGCCTTCAAGGGCGGCGCCTTCGATTTTCTGCCCAAGCCGTTCGATCTCGAGCGGGCGGTCGCGCTGGCGGTGCGTGCGACCAGCAGCGAGACCAGCCCCAGCCCGCAGCGCAGTCCGCGACCGGAGCGCGAGACCGCCGAGCTCAGCGGCGAATCGCCGCCGATGCGCGAACTGTTCCGCGCGATCGGGCGGGTTGCACCGACCCAGCTCAATGTCCTGATCACCGGCGAAACCGGTACCGGCAAGGAACTGGTCGCGCGCGCCCTGCATCGGCATTCGCCGCGCGCCCATCAGCCCTTCGTTGCGCTCAATACCGCGGCGATACCCGCCGATCTGCTCGAATCGGAACTGTTCGGCCATGAGGCCGGTGCCTTCACCGGCGCCCAGCGCCGGCATATCGGCCGTTTCGAACAGGCCGAGGGTGGCACGCTTTTTCTCGACGAAATCGGCGACATGCCGCTCACGCTGCAGACGCGGCTGCTGCGCGTGCTCGCCGAGGGCGAGTTCTATCGCGTCGGCGGTCGCGAGCTGATCCGGGTCGATGTGCGGGTGATTGCAGCGACCCATCAGGATCTTGAAGGCAAGGCGGCACGCAACGAGTTCCGCCCCGACCTGCTGCACCGGCTTGATGTAATGCGCCTGCACCTGCCTTCGCTGCGCGAGCGTCGCGAGGACATTCCCCTGCTGGCCGAGCGCTTTCTGGAACGCGCCTGCCAGGAGACCGGCACCGAACCGAAGCGCTTCTCGCGCGCCGCCATCCAGCTGCTCAGTGCCCAGGTCTGGCCCGGCAATGTGCGGCAACTGGAAAACCTGTGCCGGCGCCTGGCGGTGATGGCGCCCGGTCGCGAGATCGCGATCGGCGATCTGCCGCGCACCGGGGTGATGAGCTTCCAGCTCAGCCCACCGCCGATGAGCGATGACGGCGAGGATGCCGGTCCGGCGCCACAGCAGGGGCTGCTCTATCAGAATTTTGCCGGCGGCGGCCTGGTCACCGGTGCCGCTGCCGCAAACGCAACGCCGCGCGTGGTGGTCGATTGGCGACAGGCGCTGCGCCACGAGATCCAGCGTGCGCTGAAGAGCGGCGAGAGCGAGGTGTTCGATGCCGCGCGTGCCGTGTTTGATCGCCTGCTGCTGGATGCCGCGCTCGAGATCACCCAAGGCAATCGCATCGAGGCGGCGCGCCTGCTCGGCATCGGTCGCAATACCATTACCCGCAAGCTTGGCAGTTCGCGTCGGCGTAGCGAGAAGCCGTAGCGGCCTGCGCGGCCGCGTGACCCGGCCTCAGTAGCCGCGTTCGACCAGGAACGTGCCGATGGCAGAGGCGATCTCGCCGCCAGCGAGCGCGCAATCGTTGTGGGCGCAGGACAGCGTGACCAGACTTGCTGTGGAGGTAGCCTTGCTGAGCTCGACGCCATGCGCATACGGAATCACATCGTCGCGGCGGCCGTGCAGGATCAGCACCGGGCCCGGATACTTTCTCAGGGCATCGCGGTTGTCGAAGGGATCGCGGATCAGCAGGCGCGGCACATGCAGGGCGCTGGCGAAATCGGCGATCGACGCAAAGGTCGAAATCAGCACCAGACCAGCGAGCGGTCGCTGGCGGCTCAGTTCCGCGGCCGGACCACCACCAATCGAACGGCCGATGGCGATGATCCGCTGCGGATCAACGCTTGCCTGGCCGAGCAGCCAATCGTAGGCAAGCAGACTGACGGCGCGGATTTCCGCCAGGCCCGGCTTGCCCGCTGCACCGGCGTAGCCGGGATACTCGATCAGCAGCAGATTGCGGCCTGGGCCAGCGAGCGTCGCCATTGCCGCCACCGACTGGAAGGCGAATTCGGCATTGCCATGGAAGAACACCAGGGTGCTGCTCGTGCCTGCGGTCTGCGCGGGTCGCCAGATCACCTGGGCACTGGTCCCGTCGTTGCCGGGCAGAACCAGCAACTGGGCATCTGCCGGCCAGTCATCGCGCTTCGGACTTACCACCATCGCGGCGCCCGGAAACATCATCCTGCGCTGACTCGACCAGACCTGGGCGCAGTACATCGCATAGGCGAACACGAGCAGGCCAAGCAGGATCAGCAGCACTTTGCCGAATGCGCGCATCGCCGATGCCGATTTACAGGGCGTAGCCGAACTGCTGACGGAACTGGTCGGCGAAGCTGGCGAAATCGAAGCGCTGGTTCTGGGTGCCATGGTGTTCGATCTTCAGGGCGCCCATCAGGCTGGCAATCCGGCCGGCGGTGGCGAAATCCATACCGCGCATCAGACCGAAGATCAGACCGGCGCGGAAGGCATCGCCGCAGCCGGTCGGATCGACCACGCGCAGCGCGCTGGCCGGTGGAATCTCGATGGCTTCCTTCGGCGTATTGATGATGGCGCCCTTGGGACCGCGGGTGACCACATAGGCGCGCACCTTGGACGCAATCGTCTCGGCGCTCCAGCCGGTGCGTTCCTGCAGGACCTGGGACTCGTAGTCATTGACCGTGACGTAATCGGCCTGCTCGATGAAGGCACGGAATTCCTCGCCCTTGAACAGCGGCATCGCCTGCCCGGGGTCGAAGATGAAGGGGATGCCGGCGGCGGCGAAGTCGCTCGCATGCTGCAGCATCGCATCGCGCGAGTCCGGCGCCACGATGCCGAACTTGACGCCGCTGACGTCGCCGACGCGGGCCTCGTGCGAGCGCATCATCGCGCCCGGATGAAAAGCCGTGATCTGGTTGTCGTCCAGATCGGTGGTGATGAAGGCCTGCGCGGTGTACAGATCATTGATCTGCCGGACATGGTCGAGGCGGATGCCGCAGGCCTCGAAATGCTCGCGGTAGGCGCCGAAGTCCTGACCGACCGCGGCCATCGGGATCGGATCGCCGCCGAGCAACTTGAGGTTGTAGGCGATATTGCCGGCGCAGCCACCAAACTCGCGGCGCATCCGCGGCACCAGGAAGGCCACATTCAGGATATGCACCTTGTCCGGCAGGATATGGTTCTTGAACTGGTCCTGGAACACCATGATGGTGTCGAAGGCGAGCGAACCGCAGATCAGTGCTGACATGGTCTATCCAGGGACGGCAAACAGGACCGGCATGGTGGCGAGGCTGGCCGGGCATGGCAAGCCCCAGTGCGGCAGTTTGATCCCCTCTCCCGCTTGCGGGAGAGGGCCAGGGTGAGGGCAAACACACCTGTCAGCCCGGCCGTACACTCATATCCGAACGCTGCATTGAGCGGCCGATGGCCGAAAAAGCATCAGGAAACATCGAGTCGTGTCCCATCGGTCCGCTACGATGCGTAGTTGGATTACGGACGCGCCGCATCGGGCCAACCACACTGGACTCACGAACAGTGACGGACATGAAACGCTCTCAGAAAGCCATCGGAGGCCTCATTCGTCGCCAGGAGATCGTAACCAGACCAGTTGTCATAGCCGGTTTCGATTCGCATGCCCCAGCGAATGAATGCTGGATAGCTTGCATCGTCGCTGACGGACGGTAGCCAAACGCGCCATCGCCAGAACCCGTAACGAAACATCAGGAGCAACCCCAGCCTCGCACGCTTCTTCGCCGAGAAAGTCGAGATGCAGGCGAAACCGTTCGCGGCATCGTGCATTGAGACAGCATCGGGATTGCCAGCAGGTTTCATTCGCTTAATCCAACGCAGTTTGACGAGGCGCTACCCCACCGCCCTCATCCGCCTTCGGCACCTTCTCCCGCAAAGCGGGAGAAGGAAAGGCACAGCCTGCCGCTGTTCGCGTACCGAGCGAGATCAGAGCCGGGACCGCAGCATCTGGTTCAGCTGCGCTGGATTGGCCTTGCCGCGGGTCGCCTTCATCAGCTGGCCGATCAGGAACTGGAAGATCTTCTCGTCGCCGGCGCGGTACTTGGCAATCTGTTCCGGGAACTGCGCAATCAGTGCCTCGATCGCACCGGCCAGGGCGCCATCATCGGTGATCTGACGCAGGCCGCGCGCATCGATGATCGCATCGGCTGTGCCCTCGCCGGCCCACATGGCGGCGAACACATCCTTGGCGATCTTGCCGGAGATGGTCTGATCGGCGATCCGCGCCAGCAGCGCGGCGAGCGCGCTGGCATCGACGCGGCTGTCCTCGATGGCGATCTGATCGGCATTCAGCGCCGAGGCCAGCTCACCCAGTACCCAGTTGGCGCAGAGTTTCGCCTGCGCGGGCAGCACCTGCAGCATGCTTTCGAAGTAATCCGACCAGGCACGCTCTTCGGTCAGCTTGTCGGCGTCGTACTCGGGCAGGCCCAGTTGTTCGATGAAGCGGCGTCGCCGCGCATCCGGCAGTTCCGGCAGACGCGCGCGGGCGCGCTCCAGGTCGCTGGCATCGAGCAGCAGCGGCGGCAGATCGGGATCGGGGAAGTAGCGGTAGTCAAGCGCGTCCTCCTTGCTGCGCATGGTGCGCGTGCGATTGGCGGCAGCGTCGTACAGCCGGGTTGCCTGGACGATGGTCTCGCCGTTCTCCAGGGCGCGGATCTGGCGCTCGATCTCGTAGTCGATCGCCTTCTCGACGAAGCGGAACGAATTGACGTTCTTGATCTCGTTGCGGGTACCCAGCGGCGCACCCGGACGCCGCACCGAGACATTGGCATCGCAACGAAAACTGCCCTCCTGCATATTGCCGTCGCAGATGCCGAGCCAACGCACCAGGCGATGCAGGGCCTTCATGTAGGCCACGGCCTCCGCCGCGGAATGCATCACCGGCTCGCTGACCACCTCCAGCAGGGGCGTGCCGGCGCGATTCAAGTCGACACCGGAGGCGGCATGGAAGGCGTCATGCACCGACTTGCCGGCATCCTCTTCCAGATGCGCGCGGGTCAGGGCCACTTCGATCTCACGGCCATCCTCCAGGCGCGCCTTGACGCTGCCGCCGCTGACGATCGGCAGCTCGTACTGACTGATCTGGTAGCCCTTGGGGAGATCCGGGTAGAAATAATTCTTGCGCGCGAACACACTGCGCTCGGCCACGGTGGCGCCGACCGCAAGGCCGAACTCGATCGCGCGCTCGATCGCCCCGCGATTGGGCACCGGCAGGGTGCCTGGCAGGGCGGCATCGACGAAACTGACCTGGGTATTGGGTTCAGCGCCGTATGCGGTCGTCGCGCCCGAGAAAATTTTCGAGCGGGTGGACAGCTGGACGTGTACCTCCAGACCGATCACGGCTTCCCATTCGCTGCTCATGACGGGACTCCTGCGCCGAATTGCGGGGTGCGAAAGTGCCAGTCGCTGATCTGCTGATAGCCATGGGCGGCGGCAAACAGGCTGGCCTCACCCCAGGCCGGACCGATCAGCTGCAGGCCGACCGGCAGGCCATCGACGAAGCCACAGGGCACACTGATCGCCGGCAGGCCGGCCAGATTCACCGCCACGGTATTGATATCGGCGGCATACATGGCGAGCGGATCGTCGGCCTTCTCGCCGATCCGGAATGCAACATCGGGCGTGGTCGGGCCGGCGATCACGTCGACGCCGGCAAAGGCGCGGGCGAAATCCTCGGCGATCAGCCGGCGTACCTGCTGGGCACGCAAATAGTAGGCATCGTAGTAACCGGCCGAGAGCACAAAGGTGCCGACCAGGATGCGGCGCTTGACCTCGGTGCCGAAGCCTTCGGAGCGGCTGCGCGCATAGAGATCGTTGAGATCACGCGCCGCTTCGGCGCGATGGCCATAGCGGACGCCGTCATAGCGCGCCAGATTGCTGGATGCCTCGGCCGGTGCAATCACGTAGTAGGCCGGCACCGAGAGCTGCAGGCGCGGCAGCTCGATGTCGACCAGCAGCGCCCCGGCGCGTTCAAGCTCAGCGAGCGCGGCGCGTGTGCAGTCGGCAATCTCGGAGCGTATCCCGGCGCTGTAGAGCTCGCGGGCGATGCCGATGCGCAGGCCACGGACGCCGCGATCGCAGGCGGCGACGAAATCCTCGGCGGGCCGTTCGACACTGGTGGCATCGCGCGGATCAAACCCGGCCAGGCAGTTGAGTACCTCGGCGCAGTCGCGGGCATGGCGGGCGATCACGCCGGCCTGATCCAGGCTGGACGCAAAGGCGATCATGCCGTAGCGGGATATCCGGCCATAGCTGGGCTTGAATCCGGTGACGCCACAGAACGCGGCCGGTTGCCGTACCGAGCCGCCGGTATCCGAGCCGGTCGCGAATGGCACGATGCCGGCGGCCACCAGGGCTGCCGAGCCCCCCGAGGAACCACCCGGCACGCGCTGCAGATCCCAGGGGTTGCGGACCGCGCCAAAGGCGCTGTTCTCGTTCGACGAGCCCATCGCGAACTCGTCCATATTGGCCTTGCCGATGCAGACGGCACCGGCCTGATCGAGCCGCGCCGACACCGTGGCATCGTAGGGCGGAACGAATCCGTCCAGCATCCGCGAGCCTGCCGTGGTGCGCAGCCCGGCTGTGCAGAACAGATCCTTGTGCGCGTAGGGAATCCCGGCGAGTGCGCCGCCTGCCGTCGCGGTGTGCGGGCCCGTCACCACTGCGGGCGTGATCAGCGCATTGAGCGCCGGCTGTGCCGCTTCGGCCATCGTGCGCGCTGCGGCAATCGGGTCCTGATCGGCAGCCGCTGCCCGCCAGCCGGCGATATCGGCAAAACGCAGGGCACTCATTCGATCACCTTGGGCACCAGATACAGGCCCGATTGCATCTCCGGGGCGATCTTCTCGAGTGCGCTCTGACAATCGACTTCGTCCACTTCATCGGCACGCAGGCGCAGCTGGGCATCGTGCGGATGGGCCATCGGCAGCACCGCGTTAACGTCCACATTACGCAGGGCAGATACCATGTCCAGGACACTGTCGATGCTGGCCATCAGCCGCTCGCGTTCCCCGTTGTCCAATCCCAGGCGCGCCAGCCGCGCCAGCCGATCGAGATCGGCGTTATCGATATGCATGTGTCTGCCTCAAAGAAGACCGCAATTTTGAGCACGAATCGCCTTGTGGGGCAATGCCTCGCCAGTTACAGTTCCCGCCCTTTCGCAGCATGCGCTGCAAAAGCCCTCGTTTACCCGTTGCACACTTCCTTCCCAAATCAAGGTCTGCGCCATGTTCAAGAGCCTGCGCGGCATCTTCTCCAATGATCTTTCCATCGATCTGGGTACCGCCAATACCCTGATCTACGCGCGCGGCCAGGGCATCGTGCTGAATGAACCCTCGGTGGTCGCCATCCGTCAGGATTTCGGCGGTGGCCGCCGCCGGGTGGCCGCGGTCGGCTCCGAGGCCAAGCGCATGCTCGGCCGCACACCCGGCAGCATCGTCACCACCCGACCGATGAAAGACGGCGTAATTGCCGACTTCACCATGGCCGAGGAAATGCTGCAGCAGTTCATCAAGAAGGTGCACCAGTCGCGCTTCCTGCGCCCGAGTCCGCGCGTGCTGATCTGCGTGCCGTACGGCTCGACCCAGGTCGAGAAGCGCGCCATCAAGGAATCCGCCGAGTCCGCCGGTGCCCGCGATGTCTATCTGATCGTCGAGCCGATGGCCGCGGCGATCGGTGCCGGCATCCCGGTGCACGAGGCCAAGGGCTCGATGGTGCTGGATATCGGCGGCGGCACCTCCGAGGTGGCGGTGATCTCGCTGAACGGCATCGTCTATGCGCAGAGCGTGCGCATCGGCGGCGACCGCTTCGATGAGGCCATCATCAACTATGTGCGGCGCAATCACGGCACCCTGATCGGCGAATCCACCGCCGAGCGCATCAAGATCGAGATCGGCTGCGCGTTTCCCCAGGCCGATGTCCGCGAAATCGAAGTGTCCGGGCGCAATCTCGCCGAGGGCGTGCCGCGCCAGTTCACCATCAACTCGAACGAGATCCTCGAAGCCCTGCACGAGCCACTGGCCGGCATCGTCGGCGCGGTGCGTTCGGCGCTTGAACAGACACCGCCGGAACTCTGCTCGGATGTCGCCGAACGCGGTATCGTGCTGACCGGTGGTGGCGCCCTGCTGCGTGACCTCGACCGGCTGATCTCCGAGGAGACCGGACTCGCCGTTCATGTCGCCGACGACCCGCTGACCTGCGTCGCCCGTGGCGGTGGCCGCGCGCTGGAACTGATCGACATGCACGGCAACGAATTCTTCTCGCCCGAGTAGGTCGGCCGGATCGCTGGCCGCAACCAGCGGGACCGGGCACAGGGAGTACAAGGCAAGCGTGCCGCTTGCCGACCCGGAGGCGGCGAACTGTACGATCGCAAGCGGCACGCTTGCACCGCAGAGATCAGGCATTGCGCAACAGCGAAAACCCCGCCCTGTTCAGCGAGCAAAGCTCGGGCACCCTGCGCCTGATCGGCTATCTGGCGATCGCTGCCGCGCTGATGGCGGTGGATCACCGCAGCGATGTCCTGGCCGGGATTCAGCGCCGCATTGCCGGCCTCGCCGGGCCGGCTTATTGGTTGGCGACCGCACCGGTGCGATTGGGCCGCGCCGGCCGCGATGCCGTGGCCGAACGTGCCGGCCTGGTCCGCGAGAATGCCGAACTGCGCAAGCAGCTGTTGCTGGCGCAGGCCGGCATCAGCCAGATCGACAGCATGAGCGAAGAGAACAACCGTCTGCGCGCCCTGCTCGAGGCGCGCAACCGGCTCAGCCTGCACGCGCAATTGGCCGGGTTGCTCGAGGTTGATCTCGATCCCTACCGGCATCGCCTGCTGATCGATCAGGGCAGCGAGCAGGGCGTGCGCCGTGGCCAGGCGGTCATGGATGCGCACGGACTGGTCGGCCAGGTTCTGGAGCCGCTGGCCAATCGTGCCGAAGTGATCATGATCACCGATCCCGGTCATGCGATCCCGGTGCGGGTGGCGCGCAATGGACTGCGCGCGATCGCCTATGGCACCGGCGAGGTCGACCGTCTGGAACTGCCGCACATCCCGTTCAGTGCCGATATCGTGGTCGGCGACCAGTTGCTGACCTCGGGCCTGGGCGGTCATTTTCCGGGCGGAATTCCGGTTGCGGAAATCCGCGAGGTGCGTGGAGACGACTCGGCAACTTTCGCGATTGCCGAGGCGACACCGCTGGCCGGCCTGACCCGTGGCAATCAGGTGCTGCTGCTGAGTTATCAGAAGGAACCGGCATTGCCGCCGTCGGAAGCAGCCGCCAGCGCGCAGGCCTCGCCCGTGCCAGCAGAAGCCGCCGCGGCGACCACCGCCGAGGCGCCGCAGTGAGCCGGGTCCGCGAAGGCGGCTGGCTGTTCTGGATCAGCCTGGCGCTGGGCCTGGTACTGACCGTGGTCGCGGTGCCCGAGGTCTGGCGGCCGTACCGTCCGTTCTGGCTGGGTCTGCTGGTGATCTGGTGGGCGCTTGAGACACCCGACCGGATTGGACTGGGCATGGCCTTCACGCTCGGTCTGACCCAGGACATCCTTATCGGCACCCTGCTTGGCGAGCACGCCTTCCGCCTCGTCGCGATCGCCTTCATCCTGCTGCGCTTCCGCGCCCGTCTGCGCTTTTTCCCGATGTGGCAGCAGGCGTTGGCGGTACTGGCGATCCTGCTCAATGATCGGGTGCTCACCCTGGCCATCCGCAGCATTGCCGGCGATATCGCGATCGACTGGCAGTTCTGGATGGCGCCGGTGGTCGGGGCGGTGCTTTGGCCCTGGCTGTTCCTGATGCTGGACGATCTGCGTCGGCGCAATCGTCCGCGCGAGGCCTGAGTGGCGATGCGCCCGCTCCGCCGCGCGTTCCGTCCCGAGCAGCGCCTGCTCAAGGACGTCGTGGTCGAAGGGCAGATCTTCAGCGCGCGCGCGACCCAGGGATTCCTGATCATCATCGGCTTCATCCTGCTGCTGATCGGGCGCTATGTCTGGCTGCAGGTTCTGCGCCACGACGAACTCAGTACCCGTTCCGAGGCCAACCGCGTCAAGTCGCGACCGCTGCCGCCCAGCCGCGGGCTGATCTACGACCGCAACGGCGTGTTGCTGGCCGAGAATGTGCTCGAGTACCGGCTTGAAGTGATTCCGGAACAGGCCGGCGATGTCGCCCGCGTGGTCGACGAGCTGGCCAGCGTGTTGCCGATCGATGCCGATGAGCGTGAGCGCTTCGATGCACTGCGCAAGTCGCGACGGCGCTTCCAGAGCCTGCCGCTGCGCTTCCATCTGAGCGAGGACGAGGTCGCCACCTTCGCCGTCAATCGCCACCGCTTTCCTGGCGTCGAGGTGGTGCCCTACCTGAAACGCTACTACCCGATGGGCGCCGATCTCGCCCATGTCGTCGGCTATGTTGGCCGCATCGGCGCCGAGGACAGCGAGCGGCTGGAGGACCCGCGCTACAGCGCGACCACGCACATCGGCAAGACCGGCATTGAGCGCAAGTACGAGGACATCCTGCTCGGCGAGGTCGGTTACGAGCGCATCGAGACCAATGCCGAAGGCCGCGCACTGCGGGTGCTGGAGCGGGTGCCGCCGAAGCCGGGTCAGATCCTGCATCTGAGCCTCGATGCCCGCCTGCAGCGCGCTGCGATTGAAGCCCTGGAAGGCCGCGCCGGGGTTGCAGTGGCGATCGACCCACGCACCGGCGAAGTGCTCTGCATGGTCAGTCAGCCCAGCTTCGATCCCAATCCCTTCGTCAATGGCATCTCGCGGCAGGCTTATGCCGCCCTGGTCGCGGCGCCGCATCAGCCGCAGTTTGATCGCGCGCTGCGCGGCGGCTATGAGCCGGGTTCGACCATCAAGCCGTTCTACGCGCTCGCCGGTCTCGAACTGGGGCTGCGCCGGGCCGAGGACAGTGTGCTGTCGACCGGCAGTTTTCATCTCCCCGGTCAGAGCCAGAGCTATGGCGACTGGCGCAAGGGCGGACACGGGCGGATTGCCCTGCGCGAATCGCTGGCACAGTCGGTCAATACCTACTACTACCAGCTGGCCCATGACGCCGGCATCGACCGCATGAGCAGTTATCTCGCCCAGTTCGGCTTCGGCCAGGCCAGCGGCATCGACCTCGACGGCGAGGGCACGGGCGTGCTGCCCTCGCGGGAATGGAAGCAACAGCGCCTGGGCAAGCCGTGGTATCCCGGTGAGACGGTGATCGCAGGGATCGGTCAGGGCTACTGGGTGGTCACGCCGATGCAGCTCGCCAGCGCATTGGCTACCCTGGCCGGTGATGGCATCCGCCATCGCCCGCATCTGCTGCGTGCCACCCAGGAACGCTTCGATGCGCCGGTAGTACCGACCACGCTGTCCAAACCGATCGCCTCGGTCATCCGGGATCCCGCACACCTGGCGGCGGTCCGTGAAGGCATGATCGCGGTGATGCATGGCCCGACCGGATCGGCGCGCGCCTATGGACTCAATGCCCCCTACCGGATTGCAGGAAAGACGGGGACGGCGCAGCGCGTCAATCGCGCCCGCCGTACCGCCGCCGGTTCCGAAAACGCCGCCGAGGAATATCGCAATCGCGCCCTGTTTATAGCGTTTGCGCCCGCCGAAGCACCCCGCATCGCCCTGATGGTGGTAGTCGAGCATGGCGACAGCGGCTCCAAGGCCGCCGCGCCGGTGGCGCGTCGCATACTCGATCAGTTCATGCTCGGCGATGCCGCTGGCAGCTTGTTGCCGGACATCGAGGCGTCTGAGCAGATCGATGCCGCCGAGCCGATCGAGCCGGCGGCAGCGGAGACACCCCGGTGATTGATCGCGACCTCATCGATCCGATCGAAGCCCGCCTCGGCCAGCTCTGGCGACGCGCGCGCATCGATCTGCCGCTGCTGTTCGCCCTGCTGCTGGTCTGTGGCGTCGGTCTGATGACCCTGTACAGCGCCAGTGCCGAGAGCCCGCGCCAGGTGCTGAACCAGGCGATCCGCATGGGGCTGGGATTCAGCGTCATGCTGGTGTTTTCGCGGATACCGCCGATGTGGTTCCGCACGCTGACACCCTGGTTCTTCTTTGGAACGCTGATCCTGCTGGTCCTCGTGTTGGTCCTCGGCGAAGGACGCGGCGCCAACCGCTGGCTGGATTTGCGGGTGCTCCGCTTCCAGCCCTCGGAGCTGGCCAAGCTGGCGTTGCCGATGATGGTGGCCTGGTATCTGCACACGCGGGCATTGCCGCCGCGCTGGCGCGACCTGTTCGCCAGCGCCGTGCTGATCGCGGTGCCGGCCGCCCTGATCGCCAAGCAGCCTGACCTCGGCACCGCGGTGCTGGTTGCCGCGAGCGGAGCCTTCGTGATCTTTCTCGCCGGTCTCGGCTGGCGCCGGATTCTGCTTCTTGTCACTGCCGCTGCAGCTGCGGTACCGCTGCTCTGGCACTACATGCACGAGTATCAGCGCAACCGGGTGCGCATGCTGATCGATCCGGAATCCGATCCGCTCGGGCTCGGCTGGAACATCATCCAGTCGAAAATCGCGGTCGGTTCCGGCGGCCTGTTCGGCAAGGGCTGGATGGGTTCGACGCAGGCGCGCCTGGACTTTCTGCCTGAGCACACCACCGACTTCATCTTTGCCGTGTATTCCGAAGAGTTCGGCCTGGTCGGGGTGATCCTGCTGATGCTGGTGTACCTGTTCATCATCGGGCGCGGTCTCTGGATCGCGGCGCATGCACGCGATACCTGGTCGCGGCTGATCGCGGGGTCGATCAGCATGACCTTCTTCGTCTATGTGATGGTCAATGGCGGCATGATCGCCGGCCTGTTCCCGGTGGTCGGTGTACCGATGCCGCTGGTAAGTTATGGCGGCACCAGCGCCGTCAGCCTGCTCGCCGGGTTCGGCGTGCTGATGTCCATCCATTCGCATCGCCGCTCGGCCTGAGCAACACATCCAGCGATCGGGAGTACTCATGAGGTTCTGGAATCAATTGCGCGAGCGCGGCGTCTGGCGCAACCTGGTGCTCTACATCGGCATCGGCTGGGGTCTGGTCGAGAGTCTGGATTTTTTCGTCAGTCGCTATCAGCTCAGCGACGCCCTGGTCGACATCCTGCTGCTCGGCCTGCTTGGCCTGCTGCCCCTGGCGATGTGGCTGGGCTGGAGGCTCGGTGCGCCCGATGGGCAGCCCGGCCTGCGCTGGCGCGATGGCTGGTTCGGACTGATCTACGCCGGCCTGCTCGCTGGCGGACTGTACGCCGGCTTCAACGAACATGATCTCGGTCGCGCCACGGTCAAGGTGGCCAGCGTCGATGAGGAAGGCGCCCGTGTCGTGCGCGAACGGCCGCGACCGGATCTGATCCGATCGGTCGCCCTCACTCCTTTTGCGGTGGAAGGTGCGCAATCACCCAGGTGGTTGGGTCTGGGGGTTTCAGAGGGATTGCTGGTCGATCTTTCGCAGCATCGCTTTCTGACCTTGTCGTTTTCCTGGCGCAGCGATTTCCTCAAGGCCTATCTGAAGGACGGTGGCGTCATTCCACTGAGTCTGCTGGCCCGGCAGGCCAAGGCTTCGGGCGCCCGCTATTTCATCACCGGTAGCGCCTCCGGCACGCCAGAGTCAGCCAGCGCGCGGATCGAGATCCATCAGGTCGAGCCACTGCACCGCCTGCACGCCTTCGAACTGCGCGACCGGCCACTGCTGCAGCTGATCGATGAGGCCAGCATCGCGATCAAGCCGCATCTGGATCTCAGTGCAGCGCGTGCCGCCGGCGACGATGATCTGCCGGTAGTCGAGTTGCTGAGCCGAAACCCGGAGGCGCTTGCGGCATTCTTCGAAGCCGATCTGCTGCTGATGCTGGAGGACGACTACCGGCTTGCGCTGGCGAAAGTGGAGCAGGCGCTCGAGCTCGATCCCGAGTTCGCCATGGCCGCCCTGCGGGTGGCCAGCCTTGGTCACAGCATGGGCCGCTTCGACATCGCCAAGGCGGCGTACGCCAAGGCGATGCCGCATCTGCATCGGCTGACACCGACCCTGCAATGCATCGTGCGCGCCAATCACGCTGCGTTCGCCACGCAATCGGAGCGCGCGCAACGCATTGCGAAGGGCTGCGTCGACATGTTTCCGAACGATGCGTTGGCGCGCACGATGTATGCCGGCATGCTCGCGCTCGCCCCCGACACCCTGGCTGAGGCGATTGCGCAGTACGAAGCCCTGTACGCGCTTGGCCCGGCCAATGATTCGGCCCTGCTGCAGCTGGCCAAGTTGAAGAACCTGACCGGTGATGAAGCCGGCGCCATTGCCGCCCTGACGACTTACCGCGAGGCCCATCCCGAAGAGACCGCGACGGCCAGTCAACTGGCCGAGATGCTCAGCCGCCGAGGTGCGTTCAGCGAAGCCGAGGAGATCCTGCAGGACGCGCTCGGCCGGCAAGACTCGGTCGCGCTGACCAGTTCCCTGGTCAATCTGCTGCTGCGCCAGGGTCGCCTGGCCGATGCCGAGCGCGCGCTCGCCCAGCTCACGCCCAGTGGACCGACCGATACCATCGCCGTGGCCGCCAGTCGCGCCCAGATACTGACTGCGCGCGGCAGAGAAAGCGAAGCGATCACGAGCTACGACGAAGCACTGCGCCTGGTACCGGCCGGATTGCTGCCGCAATTCGAGCTGATGCGTTTGTCCCAGCATCCCAGCAACCTGCTGCGACGTGATGGCCTGGCTGCGATTGATGCCGAGCTGGAACGGCTGGTACCGGCCAAGGATGAGCTGTCGCGCGCCAATCGCGACATCTACCGGGCCCTCGTCGTGATTCATGGCCAGGACCTCAGCGCACTGGCGACCGCGGAGCAGGTGCTGGAGACCTTCATCGCCAGCAGCAAGCGCGAAGACATGCGCTTCCTGCTGTCGCTGATTCGTGCCCGCCAGCGCCATGTCGAGGGCCAGGGCAGCGCAGCGGCGGCGCTGTTCGACCAGGCGCATCAGCAGATGTTGCGATCGCCAACGCGGCTCGGTGTCGGTGAAGGCCTGCTGCTGCGCTGGTGGCTGGAGACGGCCAACAGTGGCGCCAGCGCAGCCGAGCTGGAAAAGCCCGAGGCGCTGGCGGAACGTGGCTTCCCTGGCAATGCCTCCTTGCTGATGGCGCGCGCCGATGCGGCGTCCCTGCATGGCGACAGCGCGCGTGCACGCGCCCTGCTGGAGCGCGGGCTTCCGCTGCTGGAAGGGGCCGATCCCGGTTACCCGGCGCTGCTGGTGGGCGAACGCGTGCGCGCACGTCTGGCGGAATCCGCACCGTAAGCGCGCTGCGCGCGCCGCGATCGACGCCTTGCCGTTGCGGCATCGGGATCAGGGATGGGCAAGCCGGCGTCAGCCCGCCGGACAGGGTGCCTCGGCGTCGACCCAGGTCTTGAACGCGGCCACGAACCCGGCATGCGGAACCGCAACCGGCGTGCGCGTGCCGCCCGGGTTCCAGCCCCAGAGGACCAGTGCATCTTCGCTGACATGCTGCAACAGCGCCGCAAGATCGCGGCCGCCATTCTGGGCCGGGTCCTTGAGTCGGGCGCACAGCGCCGGAGCCGCCAGGCCTTGCCAGGCCATCTTCTGATTCGGCGGCGGCAGCTTCCAGTGCGGCGCACCGGGCGGCGCCAGTGGGCCATAGCTGTCAGGGGCATTGCGATCGCCATGACAGGTGCTGCAGGGCAGGCCGGGCGCGCCCATGCCAGCGATGCCACGGACCACGTTCTGCGCATGGACCAGACTGTTGTCGAACTGCAGCGGTGCATCACCCTCGATATGGCAATTCAGGCAACGCGGATGCTGCAGGACCTGCTGGATGGTGGCAAAGGCCTGGATCCCCGCGGCCTTCTGCTCGGCCGAAGGTCCGCAGCCGGCGATCAGCACCGTCAGGGCAACACAGATCAGGATGCGGGTGAGCATGACGGCCTCCTCAGGCGGTGGGTCGCAGCGGCAGTTCGCGCAGACGTTGTCCGGTCAGCGCCGCCACCGCATTGGCGACCGCAGGCGCGATCGGTGGCGTGCCGGGTTCACCAACGCCACTCGGCGGCGCACTGCTCGCCACGATATGGGCCTCGATCAGCGGCATTTCGCTCAGGCGCAGCACACGGTAATCGTGGAAGTTCGACTCCTGCACGCGACCCTCCTTGAAACTCAGGCTGCTGTAGAGCGCCGCACCAAGCCCAAACGCGATCGCCGATTCCAGCTGGGCAACCACGCCATCGGGATTGACCGCGACACCGCAGTCGATTGCCGCGACCACACGGTGCACGCGGATCTGACCGCGCTCGATCGAGACCTCGGCGATCTCGGCAACCACGCTGCCAAAGGATTCGTGTACGGCGATGCCGCGGGCACGACCCATCAGCGGTTTGCTGGTGTCCCAGGCAATTTTTTCAGCGGCGAGGTTCAGCGCAGCGAGATGGCGCGGATGGTCCTTCAGCAACTGACGCCGGTATTCCAGCGGACTCTTGCCGGCACGCTGAGCCAATTCGTCCACCAGGGTTTCCATCACGAAGGCGGTATGGGTATGTCCGACCGAACGCCACCACAATACCGGGATGCCGGTGCGTGGAGAATGCAGCTGGACGCGATGATTCGCCACGGCCTTGAGGTAGGCCGAGTCGGCCACGCCCTCGATCGAGGTGCCGTCGATACCGTCTTTCACCATCATCGGTTCGAACGGCGTACCGGCCAGAATCGACTGGCCGACGATGCTGTGATCCCAGGCCGAGGGCATTCCATCCTCGCCGAGCACGACACGCGCCCGATGCAGGTACATCGGCCGGTAGTAGCCGCCACGGATATCGTCTTCACGACTCCAGACCGTCTTGACCGGCGCGCCTGCCTCCTTGGCGACGTGCACGGCCTCGGTAACGAAATCCGAGACCGGGGTGGCGCGGCGGCCGAATCCGCCGCCGAGAAAGGTCGTGTTGATGCGGACCTGCTCGGGTTTCAGTCCGGTGATCTGGGCGGCCACCATCTGGTCCATCGTCTGGAACTGGGTGCCGGTCCAGATCTCGCAGGCATCGGCGTCGATCTTCACCGTGCAGTTCAGCGGTTCCATCGGCGCATGCGCCAGATACGGCACCACATACTCCGCCTCAAGCACGGCTGTCGCCGCGGACAGTGCCGCCGGTGCATCGCCGGCCTGAGTCACCTGCAGACCCTCGCTCGCCGCCAGTTCGCGGAACTGCAGGCGCATGGCCTCGCTGTCGAGTCCGGCGTTCGGGCCGGGCTCCCACTCCACGGCGAGCGCGTCGCGGCCGAGCTTGGCCGCCCAGTAATGATCCGCCACCACGGCGACGCCACTGGGCACCTGGATCACACGGCGCACGCCGGGCACCAGCATCGCGGCCTTGCTGTCCACCGACTTCACGCTGCCGCCAAAGATCGGCGCGCGCAGTACCACCGCAGTAAGCAGACCCTCAAAGCGGACATCGATACCGAAACCGGCGCGACCAGTGATTTTCTCGGGCGTGTCGAGCCGGCGGCTGCTCTTGCCGATCAGCTTCCAGTCCTTCGGCTCCTTCAGGATGACGCTGGCGGGCGCCGCCAGCTTGCTGGCATCGTCCACCAGTTCGCCATAACGCAGGCTCTGCTCGCCGGCAATCACCTTGCCGCTTTCGGTACGACAGTCGGTGACGGCGACACCCAGACGGGTGGCGGCCGCCTGTACCAGCAGGGCGCGCGCCATCGCGCCGGCCTGACGATAGCGATCGAACTCGGATGAGATGGTCGACGAGCCGCCGGTCATCTGCATGCCGAACATCGCATGCGCATAGGCTGGTGCCGCCGGTGCGTGTTCGACGCGCAACTTGCTCCAGTCGGCATCGAGTTCCTCGGCGATCAGCATCGGCAGGCTGGTCCAGATGCCCTGACCCATTTCCGAATGCGCCAACAGCACCGTGATGCTGTCATCCGCGGCGATGCGCAGAAAGGCATTGGGCACAAACGGCGCTGCCGCGGCGGTCTCCTGGGCATGGGCAAATCGGTTGGCCGCGGGCACCACAAAGGCGATGACCAGACCGCCTCCAGCAAGTGCGGTCTGCTTGAGAAAATCGCGTCGCGACGTCGGGATGACAGCATTCATCGGGCACCTCCGCAGAATTCGGCGCGCATCGGCGCGCGGCTCGATCAGGACTTGGCCAGCTCGGCGGCCTTGTGCACCGCCGCGCGCACGCGCTGATAGGTGCCGCAGCGACAGATGTTGCCGCTCATCGCGGCATCGATATCGGCATCACTGGGATCGGGCTTGGCGGCGAGCAGGGCCACCGCCGACATGATCTGGCCAGACTGGCAGTAGCCACATTGCACGACATCGATCTCGGTCCAGGCGCGCTGCACCGGATGGCTGCCATCGGCGGAGAGTCCCTCGATCGTGGTGATCGCCTTGCCTTCGGCAGCACTTGCCGGCGTCACGCAGGAACGTACCGGCGCGCCATCCAGATGCACGGTGCAGGCACCGCACTGGGCGATACCGCAGCCAAACTTGGTGCCGGTCAATCCGATCAGGTCGCGCAGCACCCACAGCAGGGGCATGTCCGCGGCCGCGGTCACCTCGTGCTCGGAACCATTCACACGCAGCTTCATGGTCAGTCCTCGGATCGACGGGATCGGTCAATTCTACTCCGCTGTGCCGCGCCCAGTGAGTCCTGTCATCCCGGGGCACTGCATCAGTTTGAAATTCAGGCGATGAATCCCTTCTCCCGTTTACGGGAGACAGCCGAAGGCGGATGAGGGAAACCTGCGGTAGCGCCTGGGGTCTGCCACGCGAGCCGCAACAATAGCTAACATCATCGAACGTTTCCCTCATCCGGCCCTGCGGGCCTGTCTCCCGCAGGCGGGAGAAGGGGTCCGTTCCCAATATTCAAACTGATGCAGTACCCATCCCGGCGACATGATGCGTTTGCTTTGCCGGCCTACTCGTCCAACAATCCACGCGCCGTCGCTGCGATGGCAAACCAGGAAAAGACGCGGCATGTCCGAGAACACCCGCATCGCCATGGCGCCGAGGGCTGCGCGTCCGGGTGCGCTGCGCCATGTCCTCGAGACCGCGCAGTGCAGCATCCGTGATCGCGACGCGGCAACCCTGGTGATCGTGCTGGAGACCGAGGGCTCGACCTATGCGAAGGCGGGTGCGATGGCCTGGTTTGGCCCGGAGGCGCAAACACTTGGCTGGCTCAGCGGCGGCTGTCTGGAACCGGAAATCCAGCGCCGCGCGGACCAGGTCAGTGCCGCCCTCGCCTTCGATGTCATGAGCATCGACACCCGCGATGACGAAGACCTGTTTGCCGGCTCGGCCATCGGTTGTCGCGGGCGGCTGCGTCTGCTGCTGCTGCCGCTGGCAGCCCTCGGCGGCGCCGATCAACTGTTCGATGCATGGAGCAGCGGCCGCGGCAACCTGATCATCGAGATTGACGCCGATGGCGGGGTATATGGCCAGGTCGGCGCAAGTGCACGCGAGTGGCGATTGCCACGCCTGGCGCATGGCGCCGAGGAAACCGTGGTGCCCGGTCGCGTCATGCTGGCGCCGCCGCCCGCCGTGTTGCTCTTGGGCTGTGGCCCGGAGACCGCGCTGTTGCTGCCACAACTGCATGCGCTCGGCTGGTACAGCACGGTGATCGAGCGCCGCGAACGCTGGCGCGATCAGCTGGATCTCGCCGACCACGCGCTCGCCGTATCAATCGAGCAGGGCCTGCGCACACTGCAGACACAGGCTTTCGATGCCGCCCTGGTGATGCATCATCATTTCGATCTGGACCGACAGGCCCTGGTTGCGCTGGCGGCGGGCGGCATCCGCTTCATCGGCCTGCTCGGTCCGCCGCGTCGACGCGATGATCTGTTCAAACTGCTCACGGAAGATCAACGTGCCGTCCTGACACCCAGATTGCAGGCCCCGGTTGGACTCGATCTCGGCGGCTCGGGCGCCGAGGCGATTGCGCTGTCGATCGCGGCGCAACTGCACGCGCGCCTGCATGCGCACTGAGGCTGCGCACGATTGCATCCTGCTCGCTGCCGGCGCCAGCACAAGGCTGGGCCAGCCCAAACAACTGCTGCGCCGCCAGGGAGAAACCCTGATCCATCGCTGCGCCCGCCTGGCACGGGCCACACAGCCGCAGCGTCTGCTGATTGTCGTCGCCACCGCGGCCGCAAACATCCGCGCCGCGCTCGCCAATGTCGATGCCGAATTGATCGAAAACAGCGACTGGCAACGCGGACTATCAGGCAGTCTGCAGTTGGCGGCCCTCCAACTGGCCACCAGTGATCGCACCTGCCTCTTGCTTGGCTGCGATCAGCCCGCGCTTGAGCTTGCCCATCTGAACGCTCTTCTCAGCGCATCAGCCCAGGCAGCCTCGGGCTGTGCCGCGCTATCGCATCAGGGCATGGCCGCCTTGCCCGCTGCGGTGTCACCGCAGTTGCTGAAGACGGCGAGCGCGCTGCAGGGTGATCGTGGCCTGCGCGACACGTTGCGGGCGCTACCGCGCGAAAGCATCGCATTGCTCGATTACCCGGAACTGCAGCGCGATATCGACGACGAAGAAGATCTCGCCGCCGCGGTCCGCGCTGGCTGGATCGATGCAAATCCCTGACCCGAATGGCACTTACTTAAGGCTTGGCGCGCCCCGAAGGGGCAATTCAATTCAGCCCAGGGCAACGCCCTGGGAAGTCGGCGAGCGACGTTTTGAGCCCTGAAGGGGCGAGTCAATGCCTCGGACGGCGTTGATACAGCCCGGTTTTGAATCGCCCCTTCAGGGCTTGTTGCGGTGGCGCTTTCTTACCCAGGGCGTTGCCCCGGGCTCGCTTGAGGCGCGCCGTTGGCGCTCAAGAACGGCTTAATTAAGTGCCATTCGTCCCTGACCCCTTCTGCAGTCCCTGACCCCTTCTGCAGCCATGTCGGCAAGGCGCGTGATCGGTCCGTTTAGCAGACCATCGACAACGCGCGCAAGCTGCTGCTTTCTACAGCTTTTTGCGAACCGCCGGCACCGATAGTCTTCACCGTAGGCCGCCTACGGCCGCTGCTGTACCTGCGGTATCCGTTTTATCGGGTTCCAACACGGGCGCCCGAATTCAACTCCCTACAGTGAGTCCGCCCGTGTCAATACACGCTGTACGTCG
>JALHNO010000037.1 GCA_022843465.1 Pseudomonadota bacterium
GACAGCGCAGTCGCCGGTCAGACCTGTACGCTGACCGTGCTCGCTGCGGGCATCACCGACCAGGATGCCGGCGATCCGCCGGACAACATGCTGGCCAACTTCGTCGCGAGCTTCAGCTTTGCCGCCGTCGCCAACGACGATGCCTACCCGGTCAATCGCCATCTGACCCTGTCAGCGCCCGGTGCTGCCGAGGCCGATGCCAATGACATCCTGGGCGCCGGCACCATCACCGGCTTTGGTGCGACACTGGGCACCGCCAATGGCACGGCACCCGGCGCCACGCTCGATGACGGCGTCAATGGCACCTTGATCCTCAATGCCAATGGCACGTTCACCTTCTTCCCGCCGGTCAACCCGGCCGGCGCGACGACCGACTTCTTCTACACCGTCACCGGTGGCGATACCGCCAGCATCACCTTTACCTACCAGGATGAGCTGGTCTGGTTCGTCGACGACAACGCCGTCGGCACGACCTGTACCGGCGACAACACCGGCGCCCAGGCCTGCCCGGCGACCACGTTGACCGCCGTTGCAGCGATCGATACGCCGAACGACACGATCTTCGTGTTCCCAGGCAACCAGACCGCCACGGTCACTCTGGAAGTGGGCACCCGATTGATTGGCGACGGTGCGTCAGGCGCGCTGGCCACGCACTCAGGCGTGACGCCGGTGCTGGGCTCGGCATTTGCGGCCTTCAGTGGCACCCCGCCGGTGATTACCTGCGGCGGCAACTGCCTCACGGTTCCCGCGGCGGGCAACAACTTCCTGCGCGGCTTCACCGTGGCCGACAGCGGCGCCGCAGGAACCGATATCAGCGGAACTGCTTTCGGCACGCTGACCGTCAATGAAGTCACCCTCAACGGCAATGGCCGTGCGCTCAACCTCGCCACCGGCACGCTGACCGGCAACTTCATCGATATGGATGTCACCGCCAGTAGCGTCGGCGGCATCGCGCTCGATGCAGTTGGCGGCACCTGGACGGTCACCAACCAGGCCAACCTCGGCGGCATTACCGGCGCCGGCATCAGCATCATCAACTCGATCGCGACCAGCAATGCCAGCTTGTCCGGCGGCGCAGTCGTTGGCGTCACCGGCGCCGGCAGCGGCATCGTCATCACCGGCAGCAACGCGGCAGCGGTGCATAACGTCGGTGCGATTGCGATTACCACCGCCAATGGCACCGGCCTGCGTGTCGACGCCTCGCCGATCACCATCACCGGTGCCGGCAACACGATCGCGGCGACCGGCGGACCGGCCATCGACGCGACGAATGCCAATTTTGGTGCTGGCGTCTTCTTCGCCTCGGTAGGCTCCTCGGGCAGCAGCGGCAAGGGCATCAACCTCGACACCGTCACTGGCGCCGTGATCATGAATGGTGGCGCCATCGCCACGCCGACCGGCATCGCCTTCGATCTGAACGCTGGCAACAGCAATGTCACCTACGCGGGCACCATCACCAGCACAGCGGCGGCGCGCCTGATCGAAGTGACCGCGCGCACCGGTGGCACCACCACATTCTCCGGCAACCTCAGCGGCACCGGTGCCACCCATACCGGCATCAATATCGCCAGCAACACCGGCGGTACGGTCAACTTGTCCGGCACCACCAAGACCCTGAACACCGCTGCCAACGCGGCGGTCACACTCGCTACAAATACCGGCAGCACGATCAACTTCACTGGCGGCGGGCTCGGCATCACCACCACCAGTGGCACCGGCTTCAATGCCACCGGCGGTGCGACGGGCATCAGCGTACAGACCGGCTTCGATCCCAACACCATCACCAGCACGACGGGCACGGCGCTCAATGTCAACGGCACCACCATTGCCGCAGCGGGCCTGACCTTCCAGAGCATCAACTCGGCGACGGCATCGGCCAACCAGGTGATTTCGCTGACCAATACCGGCGCGGGGCCCGTCAGTGTTACCGGCACCGGCGCCGGCGCCGGCTCGGGCGGAACGATCAGCAACAAAACCGATGATGCAATCCGACTGAACAATACGGATGGACTGATCACGCTGGACCGGATGATCATCCAGGACATCGGCAATATGGCGGGCGCGTCCAACACCATCAGCACCCACGATGCGATTCACGGGCAGGACGTCGATGGCGGCCTCCGCATGACCGGCACCATCATCCGCCGCATCAGCGATCAGGCCATCCACGGCGCCACGCTGGCGGGTAACACAGCGACCGTGTGGAACGGCCTGATCCTGGAAGGCGTCACCATCGAGGACAGCAACCGCTTCCATGTGGCCAATGTTGGTGATGCCAACAACGAGGGCAGCATCCGCATCCTGGGTCTGCGCGGCACGGTGACGGTCAACAACAGCACCTTCCAGCGCGGTGGCGAGTTCTTCGACACCTTCGTGACCGGCGGCACGCTGAACATGACCGTGACCAACAGCAGCTTCAGCAATGCCTACAAGGAATTCACGGTCGGAGCGCTGGCCTCGGTCGGTGGCCACTGCATCGATGTCGTGGTGCAGGGCGCAGGTGCCGCCAATGTGACGATCGGCAATCGTGCGGTTGGCCCGACCAGCAATACCTTCCTGAATTGTCGACTGGCCTCGTTGCGCTTCGTCAATGACGCGGCGGCGACCGGCAACAGCGATTTCATCGTGGCGCGCAACACCTTCACCTCGAACGACGGCAGCAGCGGCATCGGCGGTGATTACGACTTCCCGCAGAGTGGCGTGCTGGCCTGGAATCTCGGCAATGGTCTCGGCGGCAGCGTGGTCGACACGATCATCGAGAACAATACTTTTACCGACGTCAGCAATGCCTCAGGCGGTGTGGGACAGCTGACCCTGATCGCCGAAGGCGGCCTGCTGCAGGCCCTGGTGCAGAACAACAGCTTCATCCGGCCCGGTAACGCGCCGTGGTTGGTCCAGTCGCGCAATACGGTCAACTCCAATGCCCGCGTGCAGTTCCTGAACAATACGGTCACCGGCGGTCCCTCGCTGTGCACGACCGACCCGAGTTGTGCGGGTGGCTACACCACGCCCGGCTTGCGCACCCTGTTCGATGCCAGCCACGGGGCGACGCTGGACGCGACGTTGAACGGCAACAGTTTTGCCGGCCATGATCAGGGCTTCGATTCCGGCGAGACGGTCGAAATCCGCAGCCTGAATGTGGGAGGTGGCGGTACAGTTTGCGCCGATCTGCAGAACAATATGGCCGACGATGGTTACTCGCTGGAGCCGGCTGCCGGCACGGTGCGGACGGTAGGCGCTGGAACCTGCTCAGTGGGCGGCCCATCGGCAGACTGCCAGACCGTGCTCGGCAATCGTGGCAATCGCGGTGGCGCCAACAATCTCAATACCAATCCACCGTTCGTCCGGGTGTTCAACGCCGCGGTTGCGGTGAGCGGTGCGGCCTGTACGATTCCGAACGGAGGACCGTTCTGATTCGAGGCCGGGGGCCGTGACTCAGCGCGGGCAACATCGATAGTGAGCGGGTAGGCCGGAACATCGCCAATGTTCCGGCCCGATGGTGGCAACAGGTACCGGGGCCTGCTGAGCCGCGTGTGCTTCCTTAGTGAAAGACGACCAGGAGATCGATATGGCTGAACCCTTCTTGAGCGAGATCCGAATGTTCTCCTTTGTTTTTGCGCCCAAGGGGTGGGCGCTGTGCAACGGACAGTTGCTGCCGATCAACCAGAACCAGGCACTGTTTTCGCTGCTGGGTACAACTTATGGCGGTGATGGCCGGGTCAATTTCGCGCTGCCGGATCTGCGCGCTCGCGTGCCAATCCACGTGGGCGGCAGTCATACCTTGGGCGAGCGCGGCGGTGAGCAGGCGCATACCTTGAGCATCGCTGAATTGCCGACGCACGCGCATGTGGTCCAGGCCAGCTCGGGTTCTGCGGCCGTGCCGGATCCAACGGGTGCCTTCCTCGCTTCGGCACCGTCGGCATTGGGCACACCCTATGGCAGCAGCGCGCCATTGGCCGCGATGGCCGGCAACACGCTGGCCAATACCGGTGGCTCGCAGGCACATCTGAACATGCAGCCGTTCCTGACACTCAGTCTCTGCATTGCCCTGCAGGGCATTTTCCCCTCACCCAACTGACCGGAGGTCACGAAGATGGCACAACCTTATGTGGGTGAAATCCGGATATTCGCCGGAAACTTTGCGCCAGCGGGATGGATGTTCTGCGAAGGCCAGCTGCTGCCGATCTCGGAGAACGAAACCCTGTTCCAGCTGATCGGCACGACATACGGCGGGGATGGGCAATCTACTTTTGCGCTGCCCGATCTACGCGGTCGCCTGCCGGTGCACCAGGGCAATGGCTTCATCCTGGCCGAGACCGGTGGCGCGGAAGAGATCACGCTGACGGTAAACCAGATACCGGCGCATTCGCATCCCTTCCTCGGCAGTTCTGCTGCTGGCGGCAGCTCCAACGCGGGTAACAACACCTTGGCAACTTCGGTGGGCAATCTGTACTTCCCGCCGCCAGCAAGCACGCCGGGCACGATGAACGCAGCCATGGTTCAGCCCGTCGGCGGTAGCCAGCCGCACACCAATTTTCAGCCGTATCTGTGCCTGAACTACATCATTTCCCTGTTCGGGATCTTTCCGAGTCAATCCTGAGGATTAACAACATGGCTGATCCATTTGTTGCCGAGATTAGAATTTTCCCGTTCAATTTCTCGCCCAAGGGTTGGGCGTTCTGTGACGGCCAACTGCTGCCGCTGTCGCAGAACACGGCTTTGTTCTCGCTGCTGGGCACCACCTACGGCGGCAATGGCAAGTCCAACTTTGCCCTACCGGATATGCAGGGCAGGGCGGCCATGCACCCCGGCCAGGGTCCGGGCCTGTCGCTGCACGATCTTGGCGAGACTGGCGGGTCGGAGACCGTTACCTTGCTGGAAAGTGAGATCCCCTCGCATGGCCACGGCGTCAACGCGGCCAATGAGGGAGCAATAACCAACACGACGAGCGGAAACCTGATGGCGCGCCCATTTGGTCGCGGCAACAATCTCTACACCACGGTCAACACCGGGCTGGTGGCGATGAATGCCAGCACCTGTGCACCTGCGGGTGGTGACCAGCCGCACAACAACATGATGCCCTACCTCACCTTGAGCTACTGCATCGCCCTGCAGGGCGTGTTTCCACCACGCGGATGATCCAGGGCAACGAGGGCAAGCCGGCCTACGCGCCCTGTCGGATTGCCGAAGGCACCAGCGGCGAATGGAGCATTCGCCGCCTGGTGTTGCCGCCTCGCCTGGTAGAGATACCGGACAGCCGGCCGCAATGCTTCCGCTACCGGCCGGGTGAGTACACCGAGTTGCGTCGCGGCGGCATCACCTTCATGACCGATCTCTACGACGAGTGGTGGACTCAGCGCACTGCGATCGAGCGCGCCCGCAAGGTTGGCGGAAGCGTGCTGATCACCGGGCTGGGGCTGGGCCTTGTGGCCAGGGAAATTCTTGCCGATCCCGAACACCGGGCCGCCATCGAAGCCATTGTGATTCTCGAACAGTCCGCCGACGTAATTCGCCTGGTTGGGCCGCAGTTGCGCGCCGAACTCGGTCCCTGCGTATCGATCATCGAGGCCGACGCGTACACATGGGTTGCCGAGTCCGGGTCGCAATTCGATACCGTCTGGCACGATATCTGGCCGGATCCGATGGCCAGCGAAGTGGATGCCGAGATGGCCGCCCTGCGTGCCCAGCATGCGCCGTGGTCGCGCTGGCAGGGCTTCTGGCCAGAGGACTATCGCGTGGCGCTGGCGGCCTAGCATGCACGCCGTCTGACGGCGGTGCCGGAAAACCGAAGGCGACTGGGCACCGGCACGAGGCGGCAGCGGCAAGCCGCTGATCGGCGGTGACCTGGGTTCGGACCAGGGCGCGATCGCGCCGAATTCAACGCGCTGCATTCTGGCGCGAGTCAGTCAATAATTGTGGCGGCAGTCAGCGCAACCAGCCCATCGGAGCCCGGCAATCGAGCCGGAATCCCGAACAATCGGCTTGATGCCCCTGCTTGCCGCAATACCCGCACTTGTGTCGTCGGCAACAGACCGCGTGCGGAAAGACGCGCAAAGCGCTACATTGCGCGGAACACACCGGGGGGTGTCATGAAACGTCGTCAATTGGTAGTGGGCCTCAGTGCCTTGGCTGGCGCTGCGCCGGTCGCTCTTGCAATCGGTTTTGGTGGTAGTTCTTCCGTCCAGGCGCAGGCCCGCATCAGCCCGCAATCCAAGCGCGGCGGTCAGATTACCCTGCCGGGAAAGATGGTGCGGCTGGACCTGCTGGCGATGCAGTTTGCGTCGACAGCGGCAGCGGTCGATATCGATGCACTCTGCGATGTCGAGGGCAAGCTGTATCCATGCCGCATCGCCAGCTTTCGGGCAGGCGAGGTGTCGCCGCAGAGCAAGCTCTACGGGTTCGAAATGGATGAACGTGCGCTCGCGGGTTTCCGGGTCGCGCACTGCCGTTCAGGCCGATCCAACAGCGTCGGCTTCGCCAGCTGCAATGCTGGTGTGGAAGCGCCCTATCGGCTGCCCGCGGGTGGCAGCTATGTGCTCGATATGGACAGCGCCGGTATGGGGGTGACCATCAGCGCCCTGCCCGACGGATTGCCGGTGGGCGACGCAGCGTGGATGGCGGCGCGCAAGAGCAGTTCCTACATCGTCTTCCAGATCAGCGCGGTCTGATGTCAGCGGGCGTGCCGGCAGGCGCGCTCGCGCCGGAACTGCAGGCCGCCCTCGTCAAACTTGATCGTGGTCTTGGTCTGCGTGCCGAGACCGAGGACGACCTCGATTTCCTGATTGCGCTGTACACCAGCACACGCTGGGAGGAACTTGCGCCAGCGCCGTGGCCAGATGCCGCCAAGCATGCCTTTCTCGCCGAGCAGGCGCGTCTGCAGCATGCCCACTATCTGCAGCATTACGCGGGCGCCGAGATGCTGCTGATCACGGCGCCCCTGGCAGCAGTGTCCATCGATTCGAGTGGTGAAAACGGGCTCTGGCTGGATCCCGCCGCCCCGGATCGTGCGCTTATCGGACGCATCTATCTGCGCGCCGGCGCCAGCGAAATCCGCCTGATGGAAATCGCCCTGTTGCCGGCAGAGCGCGGCGCCGGTATCGGCCAATGCCTGGTTGCGGCCCTGCAGCATCTCGCGCAGGCCCGATCGCTCGATCTGACCTTGCACGTCGAGCCGAACAATCCCGCACAGCGGCTCTATCAGCGACTGGGTTTCTCGTTGATCGAGCAGCGCGGCATCTATGATTTTCTCGGTTGGACTCCCCGGTCGCATACCTGAGTGCGGGTGACATGGGAGGCCCGAGTGGTTCCCAGGTGGGAGGCCCGAGGCGGGCCGACCGCGGCCTCGCAGATTCACCTCCCCGGTCGCGCCGGTTCGGCGCTCCTACAGGCTGCCGAGATCGACAATCCGGCCTCAGTTGAACACGGCCTCGAAGCGGACGCTGCCGTTCTTCAATTCCAGCGGAACCAGAAACAGCGGCAGCGTACCCAGCTGCGGGTGCACAAGGTGATAGATGCCCTGCGGGCCGGATTTGCCTTCCGGCGCGCGCAGCGTCAATGAGAAGGGTTGGCCACGCGGTGAAGGCGAGCGAATCAGTTCCACCGATTCCAGCACCAGAGCCTGGTCGGTGCCCTCGATGGCCAGCTCGGATTCCAGCAGGGACTGAAAATGCTCAGGGGTCAGGTCCTTCAGATCGAACATGCGCGGGGCCTCCAGGTGTGCAGTGCGAAGTTTATCGGCGGCGACCGGCTCGTGCCGACTCCGCAATCGATTCGATGCCAAATTGACCATGAGCGACGCGGTGCCTAGCGGCGATCGTGGAGATAGCTTTCGATTTCCGGCAGCAGGGCATCGGTCAGTTCGGTCAGGCCCTTCTCGTTCTGGTGGTAGAGGTCCCAGAACACATCGCAGCGGGTGATGCCATCACGATCGAAGAAATCGCTGTAGTCGAGCAGGCGTATGCTGCCCTCGGCGACGAGCGGATCGAGCACCATATGCGCCCACTCGCGCGCACCCTTGGGCATCAGTTCACGCGACCAGTGATGGGTGATTGGCATCAGGATGACCAGGGGCGGCTTCTTCCAGCCGATCGCGCGCAGTTCGCGCTGGCGCTGTTGCAGTACCTCCAGACGGTCGGGAGGCAGCGCGTCGGAGTCCAGCGTCGACCAGTCACCGCCATGGCCGGCTGCACCGACCAGGCTGGAACATTGCCCAACCACCTGCCGCTCATTGTCATCAACCGGCACATGGCCCGCGCACAGGGCGAGGCTGTCCCAAGGCATTGCACAGGCATCGCCAGATTGTCGCGGACCATCGAACAGTTGGTGCTGTCCGAAGCTTGCATACCATCCGATCGCCCTGCCACGTTGCCATGGATGCAACAAGGCATCGCGGATATCACCGCGGTACTGGTGCAGAGCTGAAATGGAGCCGTAGCTGCTGGGGTCCTGGAGGCTGAAGCGCGTTGAGCCGTGCCCATCGGTTCCGAGCAAACCCTGGAACGGTCGCACGATGGCCAACTCATAGTTGCCATTGCCAACGTAGTGCATGTCGGCGACCGAGAGCGCGATGATGCCGCCCGATACTTCCGGTCGTTCACTGCGCAGCCAGTCTATGACCGTGGTGACGCTCATCCAGTGCGAGCCCGGCATGCTCAGATTGGCATGCACTTGACCATGTGCACGCGCACTCGTCGCAATACGCGCATGATCCAGACCATACACAGCGCGTGAACTGCCGAGGGTGACGAAGTCAATGTGCTCGGTGCCCTGTGTTACCGCCTGTTTGAGGCGCACGCTGGTACCAGCATGACTATCCGGCGCCGCGAATCGCTCCCAGAAATTGCTGCGGAACAGGCCTTCGAGTGCCAGTACGGCGAGCAGGGGCAGGACGATGCGCGGCAGCAGGTAGCGGATCATCGTCGGGCTCAGAACTGGAAGTAGATGAAGGGTGCCGCGTAGTCTGGCGCAAACCAGATCAGCGCCAGCAGGGCGGCCGTCGTCGCGCTGACATGCACGGCCAGCGGTGCCTCGCCGAGTCGTTGCTTCAGGTCCCAGCGTGCGCCAGCCCAGTGCAGGACCTGGAAGCCGGGCAGGGCGATGGCGAGCACCAGGAGCGCTTGCGGATCGAAGCCGGACCAGGTCAGTTCGCCGAGCTTGGCGAGTACCTGCAGGCTGCTGGAAAGATCGCTGGCACGGAAGAATATCCAGGCAAAGCAGACCATGTGAAAGGTCAGCAACCAGCGCAGCAGACGCATCGGCAGCAGCTCGGACTGCCAGCCCGGAATACGGTTGAGGACCAGTCGCTCGAACACCAGATAACTGCCGTGCAGGGCACCCCAGATCACGAAGTTCCAACTGGCGCCGTGCCAGAGGCCGCCGAGCAGCATGGTCAGCATCAGGTTCACATAGGTCAGTGAAACCCCGCGGCGGTTGCCGCCCAGCGAGATGTACAGATAGTCGCGCAGCCAGCGCGACAGCGTCATGTGCCAGCGCCGCCAGAACTCCTGCACACTGGTCGCGATATACGGATAGTCGAAGTTCTTCGGAAACTGGAAGCCGAACAGCATCGCGATGCCGATGGCGATATCGGTGTAGCCGGAAAAATCAAAATAGATCTGGAAGGCGAAGGCATAGACTGCCAAGGCCACCGCCCATGGCGAGCTGCCCGAAATGTCATTCCAGACCGGATCGGCCGCCAGCGCCAGCGAATCGGCGAACACGACCTTCTTGATGTAGCCGAAGGCAATCAGGATCAGCGCGTAGGCGATCTGCTTCTCGGTGAAATGGCGGGGATGATCGAGCTCGCGGAAGAACTCGGCCGCGCGCACGATCGGTCCCGCCACCAGTTGCGGGAAAAATGCGACGAACAGGGCGTAGTCGAGCAGGTTCCGGCGCGGGGCGAGATCGCCGCGATAGACATCGATCGTGTAGCTCAGACTCTGGAAGGTATAGAACGAGATGCCGACCGGCAGCAGAATGTCGATGGCATGCAGCTCAAGGCCGGCGCCGAACGCGGCCAGGCTCCAGTTCGCCGTCTCGATCACGAAGTTGGCGTATTTGAAGAATGCCAGAATGCCGAGATTGATGATGACACTCGCGGCGATCAGCCGACGCGGACGCAGGCTTTCGCGCAGACGCAATCCAATCGTGTAGTCGAGCACCGTACTGAACAGGATAAGACCCAGGTACTGCCAGCTCCAGGATCCGTAGAAGAAATAGCTCGCCAGCAGCAGCAGCCATTTGTGCGTGGTGGAATAGCGCCGCAGCGGCGCGCTGCAACTGAATACCACCACGAAGAACAGGACGAACTGCCAGGAGTTGAAGTTCATCGGTTCGTGCTTGGTGTGGCGATCAGGGAGCAGGGACGGGCGGCGTTGGCCAGCCGCTGATTATGGCGAGCCGGGTCGGGGGCGTCCAATGGCGCAGCCATTGCTGTCGTCCCCGAGAATATTTAACCGAGCTGGGCTTGGCGCCCTGCCGTTGCCCTTGATTTTGTAGAGCGGGGCTTGCCCCGCTGCCGTTGATCTTCGTCAACGAAGACAAAGGATCAAGAGCAGCGCGGCAAGCCACGCTCTACAACGGCAACGGCAACGGCAACGGCAACGGCAACGGCAACGGCAACGGGGCGAGTCCCGGGCTGGGGTCATTGGCGCTACTTCGCCTGGCCGTGCACTATCCTGCACGCTTTCGGAGGATTTGGCCCATGCGGATCTGTGTCTACTGTGCGTCCAGTGCCAACTGCGATCCGGACTATCACGCTCAGGCCCGGCGTCTGGGCGGCCTGCTCGCCAGTGAGGGCTGCACCATCGTCTATGGGGGCGGCGGTGTCGGCTCAATGGGCGCGCTGGCTGATGGCGCGCTGGCGGCCGATGGCGATGTCGTCGGTATCATCCCGCGCTTCATGACCGAGGTGGAATGGCAGCACCCGGGCGTACTGAGGCTCGATGTGGTTGAAGACATGCGCGAGCGCAAGCACCGGCTGTTGACCGGTTCGGACGCGGTGGTGGCCTTGCCCGGTGGTTGTGGAACCCTGGAAGAATTGTTCGAGGCGATCACGCTGAAGCGGCTCGGGCTGTATTTCAGCCCGATCATCCTGGTCAACACGCACGGTTTCTACAGCGGCCTGCAGCAATTTCTCGAGCACACGATCGCCGAGGGCATGATGGCCAAGGCGCATGCGGCGATGTGGACCCTGGTGGATACGGTGGACGAAGTGCTGCCCGCCATCAGGTCGACGCCGCCATGGCCGCAAGACGCGCGCAGCTTCGCCGCGCTGCGCTGAACTACTCGCGCGCTTCGTAGTACGGAATTTCGCTGATTGCGTGCCAGGCGCGCGACTGATCGCGGAACGCGCTGAACGACTCCAATACACGGCGCGCCAGGCCGTCATCCCCGACCAGTTCGCGCAACAGCAGTTCGGAAGTCTCGCGCAGCGCCGCCAGGATGGAATCGGGAAGGCGGCGAAACTCGACATGGTGCTCCTCACGGAGATCCTTCAATGCGCGCTGATTGCGCGCAGTGAACTCGGCCAGCATGTCGTCGTTGAGCGCGCGGCAGCAGAGTTCGACCACGGCTTGCAGATCGGCCGGCAGACTGTCGAAGGCCTGCTGGTTGACGATGCACTCCAGGGTCGGGCCGGGCTCCTGCCAGCCCGGGTAATAACAGTACTTCGCTACGCGGAACAGGCCGAATATCTCGTCATTGTGCGGACCCAGCCATTCGCAGGCATCGATCGCGCCGCTCTGCATGGCACTGGCGATCTCGGCGCCCGGAAGATTGACGGCCTGGGCGCCGAGCCGGCTCATGACTTCGCCACCGAGGCCCGGGATACGCATTTTCAATCCTTTCAGATCAGCCACCGAGGTCAGCTCGCGGTTGAACCAGCCGGCCATCTGCACCCCGGTATTGCCGGCGGCAAATGGCACCAGGTTGAAGCGCGCATAGAGCTCGCGCCAGAGCGACATGCCCCCGCCATGCTGCAGCCAGGCATTCATCTCCTGCGCGTTCAGGCCAAACGGTACGGCGCAGAAGAACGGCGCGGCCGGGCTCTTGCTGCGCCAGAAGTAGGCAGCGCTGTGTCCCATTTCGGCCTTGCCGCTGGCGACTGCGTCAAACACCTCGAATGGGGCTACCAGTTCATTGCCGGCGAATACCTGCACCCGCAATCTGCCGGCGCTGGCGATCCCGATCTGCTCGGCCAGCCGTTCGGCCGCCGCCGCCAGAACCGGAAACTGGCCCTGCCACGAGGTCACCAGTTTCCAGTTGTGGACCGCCACAGCCGGCTCCGGGGCCCGCTTCGAACAGGCTGCCAGGGTGGCGGCGGCACCGGCACTGGCCAGCAGGTGACGTCTTTTCATGTCTAATTTCCGTGAATATTGAATCGAGTGTAGGTGAGGGCTTGCCCGCTCGGGAAGTGTTCAGATTGCAGTGATATTCTGTGTCGGCACCTTTCCTGGGGATAGCAACATGCGCACGAGAGTAGGTCATTACGATGTGGTCTGCGAATTGGGTCGCGGTGGCATGGGCGTGGTCTACAAGGGCTACGAATCGGCGCTCAATCGCTACGTTGCCATCAAGACGCTGTCGGAGTCGCTGTCCCACGATGAAAGCGTGAAGGAGCGCTTCCTGCGCGAAGCGCGTTCGATGGCTCAGCTCAATGATGCCCACATCATCCAGATCTATTTCATTGGCGAGGACGAAGGCCAGCCCTTCTTCGCGATGGAATTTGTCGAAGGCGAATCGTTGTCGTCCTTCCTCAAGCGCGAAGGCAAGATGACGCCGGATCAGGCTGCGAAGGTCATCCACCAGACCGCACTCGGGCTCGCTGTCGCGCACGACAAGGGCGTTGTCCATCGTGACATCAAGCCGGCCAACCTGATGCTGTCGACCCGCGGCACCATCAAGATCGCCGATTTCGGCATCGCGCTGGCACAGCACGACTTTTCCAAGAAGCTGACCGCAACCGGAGAGTTTGTAGGAACCCCGGGTTACCTGTCACCCGAGGTCTGTCTGGCCAAGCCGATGGATCTGCGCTCGGATATCTTCTCGCTCGGCATCGTGCTGTTCGAAATGCTGACCGGCCGCATGCCGTTCACCGACGAATCACCGCTTGGCCTGCTGCTGGAAGTGGTCCGCGCCGAAGTGCCGGACGTACGCCAACTCAATGGCGAAGTGGACGGCGAGTTGGCCTCGATTCTTGCGCGCATGGTCGCCAAGGAGCCGGCGGATCGCTTCCAGAGCTGTCACGAACTCGCCGAGGCGTTGCAGCAGCTGCCGGCGATCCAGCGCGGCGGACCGATCACGGCGCGTGCCAAGCTTCCTGCCGCTGCGTCCACCGTGATCGGCAGCCTGCCGACACCGGCGGCCATTTCGCGCGCCACGCCGCCGTTGCCGTTGTCCAGCATCGCGACGCCACCGCCAGCCGCGCGCTCGGCACCGCATGCGCCGACTCCGGCTACTGCCCAACACGCCATACCGGCCGCCATTGTTGCCGAGCCACCGCGCGCCTCAGTGCTGGCGCGTCCCGATCAGCGCAGCCGCAGCTACGCCTTGCCGATCGCCGCGGCTGTCGCCTTCATCGCGCTGGCCGGTACGGCGTTTGCATTTCGTGATCGCATACCTGGCTTGTCCAGCGCAGACACGGTCGCCGAGGCGGAGCCCGCCAGCGTCCAGACGGCGGTCTCAAGTCTCGGTGGCAGTGCGGCCCTTTCCACTGCTGACGCTGGCGGCGACGCCGAGAGCGGCGATTCCGCTCCTGGAGAGCAACCGGATGGTCTCTACACCGGTATTGCCAGTGCCGGTGATGAAGAGGGTGACGGTGACCCGTCGGCGACCCCGGGGCTGCAGGCCCTGCACGACCTGGCCCAGAGCCGCAAGGCGGTGGAGCGTGACGCCCGTGACGGTGCAGCTGGGTCCGACAATGCCATTGCCGGTGCCGACAAAGCCCAGGTTGAAGCGGAGTTCGTGCAGCGTCCCGGACAGCGCGTGGCCGAGCGCATTGCCGAACGGCAGGCAGTGGCGCGCAACCAGCCACCACCGCCACCGCGCCCGGTCGGTCCGCCCAAGGTCATGGTGATCGGCATCGGCGATCTCGGCATCACGGCTGCCGCGGAACAGATGCTGGAGCAGGAGCTTGAGAGCCGCGGCTTCCTGATCGCCGATGAGGACACCATCCCGGGCATGAATGCCATTCTGGACAGCGGGCGTCCCGATGTGCCGCGTCTGCTCGGCCTGTTGGCTCGTGCGAACAATATCCGGGCGGTCACCGTGATCAATGCGCAGCCGACGGGCAGTTCGCAACTGGCGTTCTATGGCCAGGTCGAGACCGTGTTCAGTGCCAATCTTTCGGTCAAGAGTTATGACGTGCTGAGTCGTTCCGGTGTCGGTTCGGCGATCAGCGGCAAGGTGAACTTCACCAACCTCAATGCCGATGAAAAGGCGCGCGAGGCGCTGGAAGAGAATCTTTCGCGCTATCTGGGTTCGATGAGCCCCTACCGCCCCGGCGGCAGCGGCGGCTGAGTCTCGCTACGGCTGATCCCGGGCGAGGCGGCCAGCGTGCGCGCTGGCTGTTTCGCTCTGCTGTCCGCCGCTATTGTCGGCATCCCGATCCTGATGGAAGCAAGGAATGATGCGTCCCATCGTCGCCATCGCTCTGGCGATTCCGGTGCTGCTGTTGTCAGCCTGTGTATCCAACCCGGTGCTGATCTCGCGTGCCAATGGCCTGGTTGAGGAACTCCGCGAAACCTCGCTGACCTGCGCAGCTGCACATGCCTGTGCCGTGGATTCGCCTTACCAGGCAATCGCCGCCGATCTGCTGGCGCGCAGCAACGAGCACGCTGCCCCGCATGCGGTCAACCTGCTCGATGCCGGTGAGCCTTCGCTGGCCTTGCGTATCCATCTGATCCGGGCCGCCCGCGAAAGCATCGAAGTGCAGTCGTTCATTTTCGCCAATGATGACGTCGGCATTTTCACGCTCGCGGAACTGCTGGCCGCCGCGCGGCGCGGCGTGCGTGTGCGGGTGCTGGTCGATCAGTTGTTTTCGATCGACAACCGGGAGCTGCTGGCGCAACTTGCCCGCGCCCACGTCAATTTCGAGTTGCGCGTCTACAACCCGACCTTTGATGAAGCCGCGACCCAGCCGCTGGAGTTCGCCGCCGGCATCATCTGCTGTTTTCTCAAGTTCAACCAGCGCGCACACAACAAGCTGCTTTTGATCGATCAGCGCATTGCCATTGTCGGTGGGCGCAATGTCGAGGATCGCTATTTCGATCTGGACAGCGAATACAACTATCGCGATCGCGACCTGCTGGTGGTCGGCGTCGAGGGCCGCGTCATGCGGCGTTCTTTCGAGGCGTTCTGGCGCCACGAGCGTGCCCGCCCGCTGGCCGCGTTGCGGGATGTTGCCGAACGCATCGTGCGTGCTGGCCGCGATCCCAAGCCGCGCCCGGCACCCTCGATGCGCCATGCCGAGCGCATTGCGCTCGCCTCGGCGCGTGCCGACGATGTCGAATTCATCCGCAACACCTTTGCCACCCGTCATCTCGAAGTGGCGCGCGTGCAGTATTTTTCCGATCCGCCGCACGAACGGGTGCGCGGTAGCCAGCCCCAGCGCGTCGAGGTTTCACAGCAGATCGCCGACCTGATCGGCGCGGCCGAGCGCGAGGTGGTGGTACAGACGCCGTACCTGATCCTGTCCGATCCCGGACGCGAAGCCTTCGAGACTCTGCGCAAAGATCATCCGGATCTACGAGTCATCGTCTCGACCAATTCGCTGGCGGCAACCGATGCTTTTCCGGTCTACGCCATCAGCCACAAGCACCGCCGCTTGCACCTGCAGAAGCTCGGTTTCGAGATTTACGAGTACAAGCCCTACGTCGGGCGTAGTGACGCCGTGTTCAAGTTCAACCCGCGCCTGAGCCTGTTCGGCTCGGCCAGGGCTCTGGGTGGCCGCCATGCCGTGCCGCTCAAGCGCACCGGTCCGCGCCGCGGTCTGCACGCGAAGTCGATCGTCGTCGATGCCGAGGTCAGCCTGATCGGATCGCACAATTTCGATCCGCGTTCGCACGGCTTCAATACCGAGAATGGCGTGATCATCTGGGACCGGTCGTTCGCAGCGGCATTGCGCAACAGCATCATGACCGATATCGGGCCGAACCAGAGCTGGGTGGTCGCGCGCAAGCCGGACAAGGCGATCCTGACGCCGATCAACCAGACTATCGAAACGATCAGCGAGAAGATTCCCTTCTTTGATATCTGGCTATGGCGTTACGCCACCAGCTACGAGCTGCGGCCGGATTGTTCGCCACTGCGCCCCTCTGATCCGCGTTTCCATGACTGCTATGTACGGGTCGGCGATTTTCCCGAGGTCAATCTGTCGGCCAAGGGCATCTATACCCGCCTGATCACGGCCTTTGGCGGCGGCCTGGCGCCCATCCTGTAGCCTGACTCTGGCCGCATTCGAGGCCGGCGCAGCGACCGGAACGGCAGGTTTGACATGACCCTGTCATTGACCTTCGCGCCGGGGCTGCACTAGTCTGCCGGTCTGCCAATCCGAGGGTGTGCCATGGGTCTTTCGATCAATATCGAGCTGTCTGACAGCGATCTCGAACACTTCACCGAGGTGCTCAAGCGGGCCCACCAGACTGCGGGGAGTGTGGATTCACGCCAGATCACCGATTCGGCGCGCAAGCTGCTCTCTGATGCTTCCGGCGTCAAGGTGCCCGAGTTCATCGGCGCGCGCCTGGCCAAGCTGGAACATCTGATCGACATGGTGCATGACGTCGGCTGGGGCCTGCAGGATGAGGACAAGACGCGTGTGCTCACCGCGCTGACCTATTTTGCCGATCCCAAGGATGTCATCCCGGATTCGGTTCCGGTTGTCGGCTATCTCGACGATGCCATCATGATCGAGCTCTGCGTCCGCGAGCTCAAGCATGAGCTCGAGGCCTACGAGGATTTCTGCGTGTACCGCAAGGAACAGGCTGCGGTTCATGGCGAGGAAGCCAACACCCTGGTGCGCGCCGACTGGATGGACGACCGTCGTCAGGAATTGCAGGAGCGCATGCGCCGTCGCCGCGAGCGCGACAGCTATGTCTCGGCATCGGCCAGCACCGGGCTGTTCCGTTTCCGCTGATCGCATGCAAGCGCAGCATCACACGAAGGCGGCCTCGGGCCGCCTTTTTGTTGCGCGGCGCCGTTGCCGGATCGGCTGCTGGCTATGCTCAGGGCCGCGTCCGGCCGGCGCCTGCTGCGACCGGGGGGCGGGATGATCATCCTGTTCAACAAGCCCTACGGCGTGCTCTGCCAGTTCAGTCGCGACGCCGGTCGACCTTGTCTGGCCGACCACGTCCACGTACCCGATGTCTACCCGGCCGGACGGCTGGATCTCGACAGCGAAGGCTTGCTGCTGTTGACCGATGACGGTGCGATCGCACATCGGATCACCGATCCCCGCCACAAATGGCCGAAGACCTATTGGGCCCAGGTCGAAGGAGCGCCGAGCGGCGCAGCCATCGAGCAGTTGTCGCGCGGCGTGACGCTCCGCGACGGCCGCACCCGGCCAGCGCTCGCAGCGCTCTTGCCCGGGGGGCCGCCGGACCTGTGGCTGCGCGATCCGCCGATCCGCTATCGTGCCGCGATCCCGACCCATTGGATCGCGCTGACGCTGACCGAGGGCCGCAACCGCCAGGTGCGCAGGATGACGGCGGCGGTCGGCCTGCCGACCCTGCGACTGATCCGGGCACGCATTGGCCCGTATGCGCTGGAGGGGCTGCGCCCCGGTGAAAGTCGTCTTGTGTCAGCGCCCAAAGGAGCCTACTGAAATGAGCAGCTTCAAGGATCACTTCTCCGGACATGCGGATCACTACCGTGCGGCCAGGCCGCTGTACCCGGCGCAACTGTTTTCCGCGCTGGCGGCGCATGCGCCGGCGACTGCGCTGGCCTGGGACGCCGGTTGCGGCAATGGCCAGGCCAGCATCGCCCTGGCCGCGCACTTCGACACGGTGCATGCCAGCGATCCCAGTGCCCCGCAGATCGCCAGTGCCGAGCCGCATCCGCGCGTGCGCTACGAGGTTGCGCCCGCCGAACGCTGCAGCCTTGCGGACCACAGCGTCGATCTGGTGACCGTGGCGCAGGCCCTGCACTGGTTTGATGTGCCGAGGTTTCATGCCGAAGCCCGTCGTGTGCTGAAGCCCGCGGGGGTGATTGCCGAATGGGGCTATGCCGAGTGCAGTGTCAGCCCCGAAGTCGATGCGGTGTGCCGCTATCTCTATGGCGACCTGCTCGAAGCCTACTGGCCGGCCGAGCGGCGCCATATCGAGCGCGCCTACGACGATCTGGAGTTTCCGTTCGAGCGCCTGGCCATGCCGGAGCTGGCGATGCGGGTCGACTGGGATCTGGCCCAGTACCTGGCCTACCTGGCATCCTGGTCGGCGCTGCAGCGCTACCGTAGCGCCCTCGGGATCGATCCGCTGGACGGACTTCGCGCGCGTTTCGAGGCCGCCTGGGGCGATCCGGGGCGGCTGCGGGCGGTCACTTGGCTGCTGTTTGTGCGGGTCGGTCGCTGAATGTTGCAATCTGTCCCGAACGCTGAGCAGGGTTCGGCGATCAATGGCAGGAATTGCGCGCCCAAGGGGGTGCTGCCCTTGTGGATAAGTCTGTGCACGAAGTCCTGGAAGGCCGCAGCTGACGGCCTTGGAGCGGGTGTCAAGCGCGCCGTGCACGGTTCCGAAAAATATCGATTAAATGATTACTAATCAAATAGTTATGTTGATGTTTGATGATACGACATAAGCTTTGTTCGCTAAGCGACGTCGAGTCTTTGCCGGCTGTGTAGAACTTTCCGCGCCGGCTCGGGCTTTGCGGGAAAGTCAAGGCGCGACCGCACAGCAGATTGTCTGCGTTTGCGGCCTGTCCGGAGCCAGAAACCGCGGTGAAAGTGCCGGCCAAACTTGCTCTGGGCGCCAGCATCCGGTATAAAGCGGCCCCCTTCCACGCCCGTTGTTCTGGCCAGTTGGATGCGACGCGCGGTCGCATCTGCAGGCGAAGGGAAAGCAGTTCCCTATCCCGATCCGCGTACCTGCTCAGGCAGTTCGGGGCCGATATCGCCCGGGCCACGGGTGAGATGCCGTATCCGATCCAGAGGTGTCCCATGGCAAATGTGTGCCAAGTCACCGGCAAGCGTCCGCTTTCCGGCAATAACGTTTCCCACGCCAACAACAAGACCAAGCGTCGTTGGCTGCCCAATCTGCACGAGCGCCGCTTCTGGGTGCCGGGCGAGAACCGCTGGATCAAACTGAAGGTGAGCAGCAATGGTCTGCGCACCATCGACAAGAACGGCATCGAAAGCGTGATCGCGGACCTGCGCGCACGCGGCGAAAAGATCTAAGGAGCATTCGTCATGGCATCCAAGCGCGACAAGATTCGTCTCATCTCCACGGCCGGCACCGGTCACTTCTACACGACCGACAAGAACAAGAAGACCACGCCGGACAAGATGGAAATCAGCAAGTATGACCCGGTCGTGCGCAAGCACGTGCCGTACAAGGAAGCCAAGATCAAGTAATGATCTTCAGGTTTCGCGACACAGAACCCGCCCTATGGCGGGTTTTGTCTTTCTGCGACCGGAACTTCCTGCAGGTAGTGTCTCAGTTTGAAGTGCGCGCAACTCTTCCCGCGCGCGGGGAAGAGTTGGTGGCCTCCTCTCCCGCTTGCGGGAGAGGATTGAGGTGAGGGAGACGCACGATGCTGTCCGGTGCTCGCAAACAGCGGCAATGACCTTGCGCTGAGCCAGGTTTCCCTCATCTGCCTGCGGCATCTTCTCCCGCCCGCGGGAGAAGAGGAGGCTTCGCTTCCCACGCGCGGGAGAGGAGACAGTTTCAAACAGAGACGCGACTTTCCTGCAAGGGCGATTGCGAAGACAGCGCTGGCGACCAACAATGACGCACTGACCTGGCCTTGCGATTGCTTCCATGCCCGAATTGCCCGAAGTCGAAACCACGCGGCGCGGTATTGAACCGCATCTGATCGGGCAGCGCGTCATCCGGGCCACCCTGCGTCGTCCCGATCTGCGCTGGCCGATCCCGGCTGCGATCCAGTCGACCCTGGTCGGTCAGCGCATCGATGCGATCGAGCGCCGTGCCAAGTATCTGCTGCTGCACACCCAGGCCGGCGCGGCGCTGTTGCATCTGGGCATGTCGGGCAGCCTTCGTGTGCTGCCTGGCGACGCCCCTGTGCGGGCACACGATCATGTCGATCTGGTCCTGGGTTCCGGTCAACTGCTGCGCTTCCATGACCCCCGGCGTTTCGGCTGTCTGCTCTGGCAGCCGGCCGGCGAAGTCCACGAACTGCTGCGACAACTCGGCCCCGAGCCGCTCGGCGACCAGTTCGATGGCGACTATCTGTTCGCACTCGGCCGCGGCCGCAACGCCCCGGTAAAGAGTTTCCTGATGGATCAGGCCATCGTCGTCGGGGTCGGCAATATCTACGTTGCCGAGGCCCTGTTCGAAGCCGGAGTGCGTCCCACCCGCCGCGTTGGACGAGTGACTCGGGCCGAGTTCCACCGCATTGCGGCGGCGATCCGGCGCATTCTCCGTCACGCCATCGAACGCGGTGGCACCACGCTGCGCGATTTCCTCAAGCCCGATGGCGAGCCGGGCTATTTCGAGCAGGAACTCTTCGTCTATGGCCGCGAGGGTGAGGCCTGCCGCCGCTGCGCCGCGCCGATCAAGGCAAGCCCGATGCAGCAACGCGCCAGCTTTTATTGCGCGCACTGCCAGCGTTGAGCGCAACGCTGCCGCAATTTTCAGTGCTGCAGTTGCGGACGGGTGCTGTGGTCTCGCATCGCGCCGGTAACCGGCGTATCGTGTCGCTATCCGGCTCCGGGGGCCGGACGTACGCCAAGTTGTTTTCATCAGCCTGGAGATGGTGCGATGACCGAGCCCCCGACCGCGCGTGCGCGCGCTGCTGCATCTGTTGACTGCGAAGCGTCCGAGTCCGCCGACGGCGCCGATGCACTCTGGTATCCCGACTGCCTGCGAACGGCCGAACACGAGGTGCTCGGGCCCGATTCCGCCCGCGCGCGTACCGGGCTGGCGCTTTCGGGCGGTGGTGTTCGCAGCGCTACGTTCTGTCTGGGCGTCCTGCAGGGGCTGAGCAAGATATCTCGCCAGCGCGAGGACGCCGGAGAGAAAACCCGCGATCCCCTGCTGGGTCGCTTCGGGTTCCTGTCGACAGTCTCCGGTGGCGGTTTCATAGGCGGCTTTCTGACCCAGCTCTTCCAGCGTCCGCAGATTCGCTCCGCGGCCGATGTCGAGGCTGTGCTTGCCGATGACGTGGCGGCGTCGACACCCGACAGCGGGCAGGCTCAAGGCCCCAGCCCGGGCTACGCGCGCCATGTGATGCACTGGTTGCGCGAAAACGGCCGCTACCTCGCGCCCAGTGGTACCGGCGACTATCTGCTGGCGCTGGCGACGGTATTGCGCAACTGGCTGTCGCTGCAACTGGTCTACGCCACCCTGGCAATGATTGTGCTGCTGCTGATGCAGTTGCTGCGCTGGTCCTTGTACTTCGCGCTGCCCCGCAACGAACTGACCGAAGTCTGGCATCCGCGTCTGCAATGGGCCGGTCAGTACGCCGATGTCCTGGCGTTTTCGCCCTACCATTTTCTGGTGTTCGCGCTGATTGCGTTTGCGTTCACGCCGGTTGCGGCGACCTACTGGACGATTGCCGAACAGCGTCCGCGCGGCGCGCCCTGGCGCCGCATCCTGCTGGTCGCTCCCGGTCCGGCCCTGCTGATCGCCCTGATTGTCTATCTCGTATTCCGTCGCCAGGACGGCGTGATGGCGGAGACCGACCTCAATATCTGGCATGCGGCCTCATTGTTCCGCACCGCCGTACTCAGTCTCTGGGTGGCCATGCTCGGCCTGCACTTCAGTGGCGCGATCAGTGTGCTCAGGCTGCGCTGGAAACTGCTGGCCTGGCTGCCAATCATCGTCCTCAGCTATTTTGCGACGGTGCTGAACGAGCCGATCGGCGCGCCGTTGCTGGCCTGCTTCGTGGCGATCGAAGATGCACTGGACCAGGATTTTGTCGAGTTGTTCCTGATCTCCCTGGGCGTTTTCTCGTTCGCCGCGATGTTGATCGTCGCCGCCGAACAGGCCCGCATCAATCGCCACAACCGTAACGACCAGAGTGCCTGGCCGCGGGTGCCACGCCATCACCTGACCAAGTCACTGTCCAACGTCTTGCTGCCGATCGCGGCGCTCAGTCTGCTTTACCTCATCGACAGTCTCGGCGGCTATGTCTACGAGCATTTCTCGGCTGGCGACAATCTCGGCACGATCCTCGCCGCGCTCGGCTCGGGCCTCGGCGGAGCCGCGTTCGCACCGCGGGTCTTCGAGTGGTACCAGCGGTTGACCGCGCGTTCCGATCAGGCACGCGCGTTGCCCTTGAGCGTAGTGCTCGCCATGGTCGCCTTCGCGTTGTTCCTGATCTGGGCGGTGGCGCTGGCGGTGATCGCACAGGGTCTGGTCTGGCAGTTTGGTCGTACCGCAACTGCGCCGGAATCGCTGATGGCGCCCTTGTGCGCCATCGGTTTCCTGCTGCTGCTGGCGACCAGTCAGAGCTTCTTTCGTGGCTTCGTCAACGCCAGCGGTCTGGGCAATATCTACACACAGCGATTGGCGCGCGCCTATCTCGGTGCCTCCAATCCGGATCGCATGAGTGGCCATATCGCGGTGACCGAAGTGCAGCGCAATGACGATCAGGTCACCGGTAGCGATGCCCGCAGCGCCTGCCGCGACAAGGGCGCGCCGATACACCTGATCAATACCTGCCTCAACGAAACCCTGCATCCCCAGATGGGCGTGCAGCAACTCGATCGCAAGGGTCTGCAGCTCTCGGTCGGCCCGTTCGGTTACTGCGTAGGCGCCCGCCATGTGCTGCGCACCGATTACGCCTTGCCGTGGCGTGATGAGGATGCGGCCTATCGGGTGCATCAGGACACCCAGTTGGGCATGACCGAGGCCGTTCGCCGCCAGATCAGCGATCGCCGCTTTCACCCGGCGCGGGCCAGTGAATCGGGCCCCGAGCGCGGCTTCCGGCCATTCTCCAACGATCGTGGCTGGGAGCTCGCCGATCTGTTCGGCAGCCGCAATGTGCCGCCCGGCGACAAGCATCCGCACTACCCGCTGTGGCAGTACATTGCCGCTCGCTTCGAGGCACTGAAGTCGGCGCGCCAGCGGCCATCACTGGATCGCACCGAGGTGCTGCCGTTTGCGTCATGGGTCGGGATCTCCGGTGCCGCCTTCAGTACCGGTGCCGGTTTCCATACCAGTCTGCCGCTGGCGATGCTGTGCGGATTCTTCAATGTGCGCCTGGGCTACTGGTGGGATGCCGGTGTCCAGGGCACCAGTGGAATCGCCGGCGTGCGTTCACCGCAGGCACACTGGCTGTTCCGTCTGTTTCCGGTCTACGGCCTGCTGAAGACCGAGCTGACCGCAGCCTACACCGGCACCAATGCGCGCCGCTGGTATCTCAGTGACGGTGGACACTTCGAAAACCTCGGGGTCTACGAATTGATCCGTCGCCGCATGAAGCTCATCGTCAGCATTGACGCCGGCTGCGATCCTGACAGCGGTTTCGAGGACCTCGGCAATCTGGTGCGCAAGGCGCGCATCGACTTCAATACGCAGATCGAGTTTCTTGCCGCTACCGAACTCGAGCAGAAATTCGGAAAGAACACAGTGCTCGGCACCCTGGACGATCTGCGTCGCCTCAATCGCCGCGAGTCCAGCGATGGAATTCTGGGGAATAGCCGAACCAGCCTCAGGCAGGCTGCGCTGGCGCGCATCGACTATGGCCCCGGGGTTGCAGCGAGCGATCGCCATGCCTGGCTGCTGTACATCAAGCCCGCCGTGGTGAGCGCGGATTTGCCAGCCGACCTTGCCCAGTACCAGATCGCGAACCCCGATTTTCCGCACCAGAGCACGGCGAATCAGTTCTTCGACGAGGCGCAGTGGGAGAGTTACCGGAAGCTCGGCGAGTGCACCGCGTGTCGGCTGTTCGGCGCCCAGGCCGACGACCGCTCCTTGCTGGATGCGCTGGCCAGCCTGTCGCCGGCACCGGCTTGAAGCAAGGCGGAGCTCAGAGGTTCCATTGCGCGCGCAGCGCACCGGTGTGCGCCTGGCGGATACTGCCGAGTACGCGCGCAAAGGCCGGCTTGAGCTGCGTCCACGCGTGGCGATCGAAATCTCGCGGTCTTCGGACGGCGGCGCGGCGCATGGCATCGCCGAAGCCAGCACCACCGGCGAATACGATGCAGTTGCCGCGCTCGCCTTCGTGGACGGCGACACTGGCGACAAAGCTGCGCTGGATACGCGCCAATTGCAGATCGAAGTCGTCGGCCGCTTCGTGCAGATTGCTGACCAGTACGCCGGCATCGTCCAGACTGTGCGCACAGGCCTCGTAGAACGCCTGGCTGCAAAGTGCCGGTGGTACGCCATTGCCGCCATAGCCATCGACCATCAGCACATCGAAGGCGGCACGGTCGGCCTGCGCTATGGCTTTGGCACCGTCGCCGGCAATGATACGCCAGCGCTGATCGTCAGGCGGAATCCGGAACTCCTCGCGCAGAGCGATCACCTCGGTATCGATTTCCCAGGCCAGGATGCTCGCCTGCGGGCAATGACGATGGCAGAACTTCGCCAGTGAGCCACCGCCGAGTCCGATCATCGCGATCGCGCGCGGCTGCGCGACAAACATCAGGCAGGCCATCATCAGCCGGGTGTACTCCAGATACAGATCGTCAGGTCGCTCGATCCACATCACGCTCTGGATCTCGGCACGATTGAAGTGCAGGGAGCGCAGGCCCTCGTGCTCGATCACATAGGGTGCGCCCGCCCGATGCATCGCTGGCGGCGCCGGATTCTCGATTGCCGGTGGCAGTGGCGGCGGCCTCACTCAGCGAAACACCACGGTGCGGTGGCCGTTGAGCAGGATCCGATGTTCGACATGGCGGCGCACCGCGCGCGCCAGCACCAGGGACTCGGTATCGCTGCCGAGTCGTACCAGTTCGCGCGGTGTCATCGCATGATCGACCCGTGCCACGTCCTGCTCGATGATCGGTCCCTCGTCGAGATCCGCGGTGACATAGTGCGCGGTCGCGCCGATGATCTTGACGCCACGCGCGTGTGCCTGATGGTACGGGCGCGCGCCCTTGAAGCTCGGCAGGAAGCTGTGATGGATATTGATCGCGCGGCCATTGAGCGCCGTGCACAGGCCGGTCGACAGGATCTGCATATAGCGCGCCAGCACCACCAGATCGATGTGCTCGGCGGCGACCAGGTCGAGGATCTGCTGCTCCTGCGCGGTACGGTTGTCGGCAGAGACGGGAAGGTGATGGAACGGCACCTGATACGAGGCCGCCAGCGACGAAAAGTCATCGTGATTGCTGACGATGGCGGCGACATCGACGGGCAACTGGCCGCTGTGCGCGCGAAACAGCAGATCGTTCAGGCAGTGACCCTGGCGGCTGACCAGTACCAGCAGACGAGCGCGTCGGCGGGCGTCGTGCAGTTGCCAGTCCATCGCGAACTCGGCAGCGAGCGCATCGAAGCCTTGGCGCACATGATCGGCGACCGCGGCTGCCGGCACATCGAAGTGCACGCGCAGAAAGAAGCGTCCGGTTTCTTCATCGCCGAACTGCTGGGCGTCGAGAATATTGCAGCCCAGCTCGTAGAGCAGGCCGCTGACACGGTAGACAATACCGGTGCGATCAGGACAGGCCAGGGTCAGGATGTAGTCGTGGTGTTTCATCGTGCTCAGGCCCATGGTGCTTGCATGCAGAGGCGCCGAGTGTAGGCGATCAGCGTCGAGCTGCGTTTCGAACGCGGCCACCCCGTTCGCCGTCCTGCTGTCCTCTGAAGATTTCAGCGCGCGCGGCCTGCGTCGCCGTCGTTGATCCCGTCGTTGACCCTGATGTTGACGTTGATGTTGATGTTGATGTTGATGTTGTAGAGCGGGGCTTGCCCCGCTGCACTTGATTTTCCTGCCTCTTGGCAAAGCGAAAATGCGCCGCGGCAAGCCCTGCTCTTGCACGCTGGCTCTTTGTAGGGCATCTCTGTGAGATGCCGTCATGAAGGCGCCGCGGCGTTGAGATGGCATCTCACCGAGATGCCCTGCAGGTCCAGGCACATACCGCCTTGTGAAATCCCTTCGGGGACAGGTGCGATGGGTCTGCGAGGCAAGTCCTTCTCCGGCACTACGCCCTGACCTGACGAAAGACAGGTAGTACGGCAGGCCCGACGGACCTAGTCTGGCTGCGTGCGATGGGCATCCCTCATTGAATATCAGGACCGCAACGATGAATGATCTTTCCTCCTGGTTCGGCGCACGACCGCGCAGCTCGACGCCGGCCTGGAGCGCATTGCGCGTTGAGCTGCAGCACGCGGACAGCGGCAATATCGACGTCGAATGGCTGCAGATGGACGAGACCATCGTGCTTGAAACCGAGGCCGAAACGGCCTGAGCGGGATCCTTGCGAGCGGCAGCGGAGCAGCCCCCGGCGCCGCCGAGCATGCGCTTTGAATGCCGTGCATTCGTTGCCTGGGCGCTGGCGCATCGAACGGTGATCTCCTTGCCTCTGCATTGGGTATCACGCTGCTGGGGTGGAGCGAGCTGCGCTGAGCCGCTATCCTGATGCCTCACAGACGGGAGATATCGGATGAAGGCATGGCTTGGCGTACTGCTGTTTGGCATGTTCAGTTCAATTGTTTCGGCACAGACCACCTACAGCTACTCCGGTCAGAACTTCACCTTCGCGGACCCGCCGTACACGACATCCGATCGCGTCACCGGTTCGTTTCAGCTGAGTGCGCCGCTGCCGCCGAACGCGGCTGCGAGTGACATTTCCGCGCAGCTGCAGGATTTTTCGTTTAGCGATGGTCAGGCAACGCGCACGCCGGCCAATAGCGTCGTCTGCGATTTCACGGTGTCGACCAACTCCTCGGGCGGCATCCAGTCGTTCGATATCTGGCTGCGCCAGTCCGATACCGCTGCCATGGGCAATCAGCACTCTCTGGAAGCGCGCAGCAGCACCGACTTGGCGGGTTTCGATTCCAATCAGGGCGCCACCGGTTGTGGCGGTGCTGCCCTCAATCCCTTTGCCAGCAATAACAACCTGCCTGGCCTGTGGGTCGGTGGCGCGGTGCGTGAAGTACCTGCGCTCTCGCTGCCGGCGCTGTTGCTGCTGGTGGGCGCCCTGGTCCTGATTGGCTTCCGTCGGCGTGCTTGATTCGTTCTAGCCTTCGGCACACCAGAAGCTTGCGGTGGCGTCTCCGGCAACCGGATACGCCGCCATGGTCAGTCCGGCCATGCTCAGCGCGAAGTGCAGCTCCGTTGAGCTGACCAGGATCAGGTTCGCCTGATCCGCTGCGCAGCTGCGCAGACTGATCCGGGCCAGTTGATCGGGCAGGGCGCTGCCGTGATGGCGCTTGATCCAGGCTTCCTTCAGCACCCAGCGCTGCAAGAGCTGATCGCTGTCGAGGCTGTGCTCTGCCTCGCCTTCTGCCAGCAGGATCTGCTGAAAACCCCGCAATGAATCGCGCGCGGGCCAGCGTTGTTCGATATCGATGCCGATAGGCTGATCTGCAATGGCAGCGGCAATCCAGTCGCCGCTGTGGCTGAGTGTGCAGTGCAGATCGCAGGACAGATCCATCGCCCGCGGCGGCAGGCTCGGCCGATCCTCCAGTTGATACGCTGCGGGATCACCTTGATCAACCTCGGCCAGCAGACAACGCAACAGCCAGTGCCCGGCAAGGTAGTGATCTCGGCGGCCTGCCTGTTGCAACCGTTGCAGGCGTTGCAGCTCGCTCGGCGACAGCCAGCGCGCCGGATCGACCGGCAACGCCGTCAGCAGTTCTGCGGTGCAGGCGATGCGAACCAGGGGCAGCAAGCAGGTCTCTCCGGATGCCCGACCGAACATCGCTCGTGCGAATGGCAAAGTGTAAGGCAAGCCGGCAAGCTGCGTGTTTTTCTGTAGGGCATCCCTGTGAGGTGCCGTTGCCGGATTTGTCTGATCGCAGGCTTGATCGCGTAGACCAAATGCAATCGCAGATTTCCCTCACCCTAACCCGAATATTTCATGAAGAAGTGCCAGTGACGGCGTGCAACCGTTTAGGATTCAGGTGTCTAAGCAAAATCCACGGAGCACGCCGTCATGACAGAGTGTACCGAGCAACTTGAGCTATT
>JALHNO010000038.1:0-19904 GCA_022843465.1 Pseudomonadota bacterium
AGAGTGTCGCGCGTTTCCCTCATCCGGCGCTACGCGCCACCTTCTCCCGCAGGCGGGAGAAGGGAACTTGATGTTCGGCCACGACGCGAGAGTGTCGCGCGTTTCCCTCATCCGGCGCTGCGCGCCACCTTCTCCCGCAGGCGGGAGAAGGGAACTTCATGAATTCGGTGTCAGTGAACAAATTTCCGGCGCAACGAAGCACCGTCACACTCGCGGCATCTCCTATCGGGGACGACATTCCGATGTCGGGTACCGCTTCGCGGGACCCGACCTACGACTGCTGGCCGAAGTCGGGTCTTCAGGTCGTGGTTCCGAAGGACTGCTTTGGGTCGAAGCAGCCCCCGGCACTGCGCAGCAGAACCATCAACAACACCGGCTCGCATAGACTCCGCTGGCAGGTGCCTGTTTGCACGCCTTTCCGGCCGAAATACGCGCGCAAGCAGCCACACGTTATGATGCCCGCCCTACCACCCGCGCCTGCCCTTGATGCCCCCTAGACATAGCCCTACGCGTTCCGCTGCTGCCCTGCCCTGGCCTCTGCTTCCGGCGCCGTTGCTCAATGGGGCGCGGTTTGTGTTGCGGCCAGCGTTGACGCGGGCGGATCGGGGGCGGTTTGCGGAGATGTGGCCGGCGGAGGGTCCGCAGGCGGGGTTGGCGACGGATCTGGCACAGCCGAGATTGCTGCGTGCCGATCTGGTCGAGGACAAGGTACAGGGCGGCGTGGTCGGTGCCTGTTGCGTGGTGCAGTCGCGGGCGCTGCGCGAGATCCTGCTGCAGTTGCGGCCGATGCATGAGTCGGCAGCGAGTCGCGATGAGATCCACGCGCTGTTGCGCGCCGGAGCAAGCGCGCACGATCCGGCAACCTTGAGTCACACACCGGAAGACTTCACCTGCGAACTTTGTGCAGAGTTGGGCGTGCCGGCTTCGTATGCCGAGCAACACAGCCTGCAGCGGATCGCCGAGCCGCTGCGCCTGCACTATGCCGGCCGCGACTATGTCGGCCGCACGCTATGGCTGCAGCATGGTGCCGCGCGCGCCTGGCCTGCGATGCGGCGCATGGCGGCGGATGCCGGTGTCGATCTGGAAGCGGTCTCGGGATTTCGCAGTGCTGCCTATCAGGCCGGCATCCTGCGCCGCAAGCTCGAGCGTGGCATGACGATCGAACAGGCACTGGCGATCAACACTGCGCCCGGCTACAGCGAACATCACAGCGGACGCGCGATCGATATCGGTACGCCGGGTAGTCCGGCCGCCGAGGAAATCTTCGAGACGACCCCGGCGTTTGCGTGGCTGCGCCAGCATGCGCGCCAGTTTGGATTCCGCATGAGTTATCCGCGCGACAATCCACATGGCGTGGTCTATGAACCCTGGCATTGGTACTACCAGCCGGTCTGAGTAGCGCGGCCAACGACCGCACGCCCTACGCGCTGTCGGCGGCACGCCAGAGATAGAGACTTGCCAGCGTTCGATGCCCGGCCCAATGCGCACACAGGGCGGGCATCGCCTTGGCCTTGGGAAGTTCATCAAGTTCCAGTACGCGCTGCACGCCCTTCTGCACGCCGAGATCGGCGATCGGCAAGACATCCGGCCGGCCAAGCCGGAAGATCAGCATCATCTCGACCGTCCAGCGGCCGATGCCACGCACCGCGGTCAGCCGCTCGATCAGCTCTTCATCGTGCAACCAGCGCAATTGCGCCGCCTTCGGAACTACACCGGCTTCGGCCTTCTCGGCCAGATCCTTGAGCGCGGCGATCTTGTTGAACGACACACCGCAGGCACGCAGTCCATCGATCGATGCGGCGCGCAGACGATCGGCGCTCATGCGCCCGCCTTCGCAGTGGCGTTCGCGCACGCGGCCGACAATGGTCGCCGCAGCCTTGCCGGACAGCTGCTGGTAGAGGATCGAATTGGCCAGCGCATCGACCGGATCGAACGGCCGATGCCAGCCGGTTTCGATCGGCCCGATGCGCCGCATCCAACGTGCAAGTGACGGACAGCGGCGGGCAAGCGCTCGCCGCGCCCGGTCCACATCGAAGCCGCGCGAAAATGGTCCGCGCGGCTTCTCAAGCTGCTCAGGCTTCCCTGCCCGCGCGTTCATTGAAGCGGAACAAAATTCAGCGTGCTGGTGGCTGCTGCGGCATGCGCTGTCACATCAATCGGCAGCCGCTTGTAGCCATTGACCAGCCACAGCGGCAGCTGCGAGATATAGCGGGGATCGCCCAGAACACCGCTCTGCCCGCCCGGATAGATCTGATTGGCGGCAATCGGTGTCGTCAACTCGCCTACAAAACGCCGTGCCGGGCCACTGCCGAACATGAAGCCATTGACGGTATTGGCGCGCGTGCTGTGGCTGGAGGCATCGACCGCCTCGTAGCCGCCTGGACGCGCGACGCCGAGCAGGTTGGGCGCCAGATTGGTCAGACCGTAGAGGCCAGGCCCCGGCACATTGAACGGACCGCCGAGCGGATGATCGAACACGATGCGGTGCAGCTTGCCCCAGCGATAATCGTTCTGATTGGTCGAGTTCCCGAATGCGGGAGCGAATTCGTTGCTCGCCAACAGCGTCAGACCATCGCGCAGTGCCTTGAGCAGCACCAGATCGCGGGCATCCTCGGCCGAAGGCGCGCCGCTCACCTGGAAGAAATTCAGCCCGGAGGCACCGACGCCACGTTGCGCGGCATAGCGATCCAGATGGTGCTTGAATGCGACATAAGCCTCGCTCGATCCTGGCTGCGCGGACGCGAGACCGACCCGATTCAGCGTTGCGTCAATCGTGGCGCGCACGGCCTGGCCACGCCAGACCGAGAACAGCGTGGCCGCGATCGATGCATCGATCTCGGCCTGAGCTGGCTCGGCCAGCGCCAGCGGATTGTCACCCGCATCGAAACCTTCGCGGATGCCGGTCGGGCTGGAGTAATCCCAATGCTGCAGACGCTGCATTGCCTCCGCCACGGCCGGATCATCGTGGAGCGCACGCAAGGGCGCGTAGCTGGAACTGCCGGCACGATTCATCGCCGTGATCAGATGCGGCAATACCAGTTCGGCATCGAGCAGCTGCGCATTCGCCTGGGTCGTCTGGATATCGGCCGCGGTCACTTTTTCCGGGCGTGCCAGCAAGGACTGCATCATCCGATCGATACGGCCCATGCGCAGACTGGAGTAGCCGAAGTTGAGGTAGTAAAGGCCGCCGCCCGGGCGCACCTGATTGAATGCGTTGTTGTCCAGCGTATTGCCGACCGGATCGTTGTTGGCGTTGGCGATGTAGTTGCTGGCCGGATTGATGACATGGGGCATCTCGCTCGCCGGCAGGATCTCGTAGGGCAGCGCCTGGTTGGGTTGTGGATGGCTGACCGGCAACCAGCCATTCTTGCGCGCACCCGAGCCGTCACGAATCAGGAACGGCGGTGCGCCATCGATCGAATTCGTGGTCTGCAGGTCTTCGCGGACCGGGGTCTCCGCGGTGGTGAAGTAGGCGATATTGCCGTCGGTATCGGCATAGGCGAAATTCTGCGAGCCGACATCGAAGAACTGCAGTGCGGCGCGGAACTCGCTCATGTTGCCGGCGCGGTTGATGCGCCGGATCGCATCGAGCTCATGCGTGGCGCCCCAGCCGGTATAGGCCACCGACAAGCCACTGTTGCCCTGGATCGACAGGATCGGTCCATTGTTGCGGCGTGGCACCAGCAGGCTGAGTCCGCCATTGGTATAGCCGATACTGGTATCGCGGGCGGCATTGTCCGGCACGCCGTCGAGACGATTGACGTAGTAGTTCTGGAACACCCAGTTGATCGGCTCGGCATTGCCCTTGTAGACGGTGTGGGTCGGCACGCCGTAGGTATTGAAGAGCAGTGGCTCCTGATAGGTGTCTGCAACATCGAGCGGATTGGTGGTCAGGCCCCAACAGAACTTCTCGGTGCAGCCGAGCAGGATTGACGGCGCGCCGGGCGGTGTCAGGCCCGAGACATTCATCGGCGTGGAGTAACGACTATCGGTCGAGACGATATGCGCCTCATGCATCACCGACGGAAGATCCAGCGAGAGATGCGGATCATTGGCGAGGATGGGCTTGCCGGAGACGGTCTCGGCGCCTGACACCAGCCACCAGTTGCTGCCACCACGATTCTCGCGCGGGCGCAGGGTCGGTGCGATCCAGGGATTGTTCTCGACCTTGCTGCGCAGGTCCTGGGCCAGGGCCATCTGTTCCGGCGTCACCATCGGCACGCTGCTCTGGAATTGTTTGGCCGCAGCACTGTCATTCTGCCCTGCCGGCACAAAGCCGGGAATCGACACTCGACCATCGAACGGCTGCACGCGATGGGTATCCTCGAAGAACAGCGCCGAGCCATTGAATCCGGCGGCGGCGCCGGCCTGCTGATAGGCGCCCAATCGCAGCGTGTAGTCGATATCGAGATCGAAGCTCAGCTGGAACGCCAGGATCTTGCCGATCACCAGCGAATCCACTGGTGACCAGGGCTCGAATTTCGTCAGCTCGAGCGCGCCGTACTCCGGCGGCAGGGCATGACCACGCACGTAGAAATTCACGCCATCGGCGTAGGCCTTCAACTGTCCGCGCAATTCGGCGTCTACAGCGCTCCAGCTCTTCTGCGCGGCGCGGCGCAGGCCCAGGGTGCGCAACTGGATATCGTTGGCCAGCGCCGGCGCACCGACCAGTTCGGCGAGCGTGCCACTGGCCGCGCGCCGGGTGTAATCCATCTGGAACAGGCGATCGCGCGCGTGTACATAGCCAAGCAGATAAGCGGCGTCATAGTCATTGGCCGCGCGAATCAGCGGCACGCCATCGCTGTCGAATCCTATGCTCCCTGGGGCACGCATGCCATCTGCGCTGATTGTCTGTGCCGTTGCCGATCCCATCGCGATGGTCAATGCCAGCGCAAACCCACGCACCGCAGCCACTCCACTTCGAAGTCTCATGCGTATCTCCCCTATCCGGTTGGGCCGAAGGCTGATTATGCGCGCAGAACGAGACGCCTGTGGTTGCGCTGCACCATGCGGCTGCGCTGCGCGGCTGAAGGCTCGCAAACAGCAGGACTGCAGCATTCGTGCAACAGCGATAAAATGTCGACACCAGCAGCTTTCTGGTCAGACAACATGGCAACCGGATGGGCAGGCGACGGCGCGGTGCAGGATCAGATCGACGCCACGATCAAGGACGCGGTTGATCGCGCACGCCAGCAATTGCAGAAGGGTCCTGGACGCAAACACTGCGCGGAGTGCGAGCGCGTGATACCGGCGGCACGCCGCAAGGCCGTGCCGGGCGTACGACTCTGTATCGGGTGCCAGACCGTGCGTGATGCCGAAAACACGCGCAGCGGTCCCTACAACCGGCGCGGCAGCAAGGACAGTCAGCTGCGCTGAAGCGTGCCGACTCCTCGGCGCCAATTGGCCGGGAATATCCGGCAACTGGACGCGACCGGATGTTACCGGTACTGAAGCAGGTCCCAACGGTTGCCGTAGAGGTCTTCGAACACGGCGACCGTTCCATAGGGAGCCTCCATGGGCGGTCGCACAAAGACCACGCCGGCAGCGCGCATCCGTTCGTAGTCGCGCCAGAAATCATCGGTCTGCAGGAAGAGGAACACGCGACCACCCGTTTGATTGCCGATGAAGGCTGCCTGCTCGGCCGTGCTGGCGCGTGCCAGCAGCAGGCTGGTGGTGCTGGTCCCCGGTGGCGCGATGGTGACCCAGCGTTTGTCCTGTTCCGGCTGATAACTGTCCTCGACCAGGCGGAAGTTCAGTTTCTGCGTATAGAACGCGATCGCTTCGTCGTAATCACGCACCACCAGCGCGACATGGGCAAGACTCTGCTGCATCTACCGGCTTCCTGAGTAAAATGTTTCGACTGCGCCAGGCACAAGAGATCGCGGCTGCACGCATCGCAGTTCGCAGTTCGCAGTTCGCAGTTCGCAGTTCGCAGTTCGCAGTTCGCAGTTCGCAGTTCGCAGTTCGCAGTTCGCAGACTATCAGGCGTCCCCCGCAAGCAGTGCCTGCAGCTTCAAACTTGTCGCCCAATTGCGCGTAGTCGCTGATTTCGCCAGCTTGCCAAGCAGGGCCGCGCCAGCGGCACTCTCGAGGATGCCGGCCGCACAATGCAGATAGGCAGCTTCAGCGCCGATCGAAAACTCCTCGGGCGGCTTGACCAGCGGAGCAAGCGCCGAAAGCCCGTCAAGCGCCGCTGCGTCTTGTGTATAAACCACCAGTAGACGGGCAGCATCGATATCCGGGCGCGCGAACGGATTGCCCGCCACGATCCCGGCAAACTGCGCGGCCGACTTCACGATGACGGGCACATCGATAGAAAGCGCATCGGAAATGGACTCCGCGATCGCCTCGGCGTGCGCGCTCGTTGAAGTACGTCTGGAATGGAACACTGCATTGCCGCTATTGAGCAATATGCGTACATCGCGATAGCCAAGGCCGGCAAGGAGTTCGCGAAGAGTGGCCATCGGCACCCGCTTGGCCTTGCCGACATTGATACCGCGCAGCAGGGCAGCGAAGCTGGGCATAGATGTCAGTCCTCGCGTTGTCGTTGTCAGATCATCGTGCCTGGAGCACAGCGAAACAAGCGCGATCGCCTGCGCCCGAAAGACCGAAGCCCGCGAACAAGTCGCGTTGCGGCTACAGCGGGCCCGTCCAGCCCTCAGGTCGTTCCACTCGGGCCGCAACTACCCGTTTGCGAATGCCGGCACTGCGATAGGCGAGCGCGATCCGCAGCAGTTCGTGGCGCGAACCCCGGAGGTACCAGAGATCCAGATTCCAGTCACCTCGCGCATACAGGCGGCGTATTATGCGGCCCAGGGAGAACGGGCCGCTGATGTACTGGGCGGCCACCTCGCGCTCGCGGAAATCGATCCGCAGCATATAGGCCGTCTCACCGTACCCGAGAGTGACCTGATGGATGTCGCGCCAGGCCGCGAAAGAGGGCTTCCGGCGCGTATCGGTCACGCCCTCGTCATCGAACACCATGGGCGCATCACGGCTGCCGAGCGCGCGCAGGGCGCGCAGACCGACGGGCAGCACGAAGACGGCAGTCAGTCCCAGGGTCAACAGGCCGACGAGCCAGAACACGGGCAGCCAAAGCAGCAGAAATCCGGTCCATGCCATCGAGCCGCCAATCAGCGCCACCAGGATCAGGGTGAATGCCGCGCTGATCCGCGAGTAATGCACTTCGAAGGGCGTGCCGCAGTCGAGTGGTTCGGGCTCGGGCATCCGGGTGCTTCCTGCGGTGGGTTTGCTCCCTACACTACCCGCTCAACGCACGCCTGGCGACCATGAGAACGAAAGGAAGCTGTCGACATGGGACCAGGACGCCGGGCGCGCCAAAATCGCGGCGCCCGGCTCATCACTGGCGAGCGGGCTCTTGCCCCGCGCTCAGCTTTCGATCCTGGTCGGCTCCAGCAGATCCTCAAGCTTGCGACTCATGTTCGAATAGGTGTAAGGCGCAAGCTGGAACAACCAGCCGCTGAAGCGGGTATTGAGCCCGGCGACTTCCTGCTCGACCTTCTGGATGCGCTCGCTGCGGTATTTTTCGGGGTCGCTGAGTGCCAGCGGCTTCACCGGCGCCTCAGGAGCGGCCTCGGCCTCGGCATCGGCATCGGCATCGGCGTCAGCCTCGCCTGCGGGTGCCTTCGCCGCGAGTGCTTCGGAATGGGCGCGCGTGGCGGCTTCGAAATCGGTCGCGGCCTGCTCCTGTTCCAGCTTGATCTGGGCATCGGCCAGTGCGGCGTCGAAGCTTGCCACAAACTGCACCCACATCTTTTCGCCATCGGAGCGGCTGCTGGCCGCGATCACCAGACCATCAAACGCAACGAAGCGCGCCTGCACCAAGGCGTTGCCGGCATCGATCGGAAAGTCTTCCGACTTGCGTACATCGTCGAAGCGCAGGCCCGAGAGCACGCCCGCCAGCGCATTGCCCTCGAAGGCGGATTTCAGCTGACGCCCCTTGGGCACGCTATCGATCTGGAAATTGGCATCGGCAGGTGTCTGCTTGTGCGCGACCAGATTGCTGCCGGACTGCACGATCTCTACCCGCTTGATGCGCGACGAGGGTACATCGGCCAACGCCTTCTGCAGCCAGTTGACGGCCTGCTTTTCCGGAATCAGGGTGCCCTTGGCGAGCCAGGTCTGGGCCTCGTCATTGCGACGGACAAAGGTGCCGCCACCGGCCTGGCCGTTATAGTTGCCGATCACCAGTCTGATCGGTGCTTTCAGACCATCGAGTTCGACGCGCGCACCCTTGGCCTCGGCTGCCTTGACGTCTTCGACGCCGAGCTTGGCGTACAGGGATTCAGTCGATGTCTTTGCCTCCAGCAGACTGGAGTCGGCCAGCCGCAGCAGATACTCGCGCACCTTCTCGATATCGGCGGGATAACCGGAGCGCTCGGCGACCGTCCAGTTTTTCTCGGCGCGATTGAGGGTCACCAGGATCTTCTCGCCCGGACCGACGACGCGCAGGGTCTGCACGTCATTGATCGCGGCCTTCATGCCCGGAACGAGCGGACCGCCGTTGGAGTCTCCCGAGGGCTCGGGATTGCGGCCCACGTTCACCCAGAAGGCGAGCCCGACCACGGCCGCCGTGGCGGCCAGCAACTTGATCAAACCGTGTTGATTCATGATGTCTTCCTCAGAGCGTTGCCGACTTGCGCTTGCGCCAGAAATAGAAGCCTATGGCGGCAAGAATCAGCAGCTTGGGTACAAACAGGATGTTGAACCATTTCAGCCAGTTGCCCAGCCGCTCGATATCGGCATCAAGCTGGCGGCGCACCTGGCGCAGATCCTTGCGGATCTGCAATTTCTGCGCCTGGAACTTCAGCACCTCGGCCTGCTGTTCCGCCGACATGATCATCGCCGACTCGGCATCCTTGCCGCGTTGCAGTTCGGTCAGCTTGCGCTCGGTCTCGTCAAGTTCCTGCTGCAGTTCCTGCTCCTTGAGGCGCGAACTCTGATCGGCCTGGCGCTTGATCGCCTCGACGGTGGTGAACGGCCGTGCCGAACTGGCCCGTCCGCGGATACCGATCAGTGCACTCGATCCGGCCAGATTGTCGACCGAATTGATCACGAAGTCGCCGTTGTTGGCGAAGGCATTGGCGATCCGCTGGCCGAAGAAGTTCTGCACCTGCACCCACAGACGATCGGTCAGCACGTCGGTGTCGGCGACCAGCAGGATATGCACGTCTTCCCTGGATTCGGCCAGATGTTCGGCGCCGCTGCGCTGCGGAAATGCGGTCTTGAGCTTGCCGTCAAGACGACCCGCAAGCACCAGATGCTCATTGCCCGCCGCAAAGCCATCGAACAGACGCGAGGGGTCCTGCTCGAACTTGATCCGCTCCACCGGCTCGAGCATCGAGTTGCCGCTCGATTGCACCAGCGGCACCAGCTTGAGCGTGGCGTCTTCGGCCAGCTTGAACTGACCGGTGGTGGCGAAATTGAGATTGGTCAACTGTGCCGTGGCGCGCTCCTCGCCATTGAGGCTTTCCTTGCCGAGGCCGAGGATCGCCAGATGACGCACCGGCGGCGCCGAGGGCGAGACCTGCACCGGCAGGGCGTTGCCGGCGTCGAGCACGACCTTGCCCGGGTCATACTCGATGCCCCAGCCCTTGAACAGCGCCGGCAAATCGGAAGCCTTGCTGGCGAAACGCGCCATATTGGGATCTTCCATGTCATTGCCGGACTGGTCCATCTCGGCATTGGGATCGACAAAGATCGCCAGACGCCCGCCACGCATGACGAACTGGTCGATGGCGTACTGCAGGTCTTCGCTGAGCCCCTTCGGATGCACCAGGATCAGGGTCTCGATCTCGGCATCGATCGTGGTGGTGGCATCGCCATTGATCAGGCGCAGGTCGAACATGTCGCCGAGTTCCTGGTACACCGCCCAGGCATCCCTTGTCTGCCGGGTAGCCGCATCGAAGCCGCCGGCCATGCTGAGCCCGCTGATCACACCCACGACCGGCTTCTTGCCTACCACCAGGCTATGGATCAGCTTGACCACGTCGTATTCCAGAAAGGCTTCCTTGTCCGGCTGGAAGAACGGAATGACCGACTGGCCATCGGTGGAATTGGTGCCGGCCAGCCCGAAGAAAATGGTCTCGCCGGTGGCACCGGTCGGCACCGCCTGCAGGCCATAACCCGAGGCCATGTCTTCGTCTTCGGAGAACGGCAACGGATCGATTACCGAGAGCCTGAGCTTGCCATTGCTGCGGGCGGCCATCTCCTCCAGCATCTCGCGGACACGGGTGGCGTAATTGCGCACGACCGGGAGTTCACCGGTGCCGCGATCGGAAAAATAGAAGTACAGGTTGATCGGCTCGGGAATTTCGCTGAGCACCTTGCGGGTGCCCTCGGACAGCGTATAGAGCCGGTTCTCGGTCAGATCGAGACGGACACCGCGCAGCAGCAGATTGGCCAGCACCAGCACCGCGATCAGCAGCACCGCCAGGATCGCCAGCGAGCTTCCCGTCAAAGCACGTCGATTCAATTTCATCGGCATCACCTTCAATCGGCTTTCTTGAGATCGATGACCACGGCACTGGCGTACAACCAGAAGCCGATCATCAATACGAAGTAGAGGAGATCACGCAGATCGATCACGCCCTTGCTGATGGCGGAGAAATGAGTGATGAAGGAGAGCCCCGCAATGGCATCGATCACGGCTTGCGGAAACCCGAAGCCGCGGAACATGTCGAGCACCAGCGGCCAGCCGGCGAGCAGCAGGGCGAAGCAGATCACCACGGTCAGGATGAAGGCGACGACCTGGTTGCGGGTCGATGCCGACAGGCAACTACCGACGGCCAGGAAGGCGCCGGCCATCAGGAAGCTGCCGAAGTATCCGGCAAGAATCGCACCATTGTCGGGATCACCGAGGTAGTTGACCGTGATCCAGATCGGAAACGTCAGCGCCAGGGCGATGCCGACAAAGGCCCAAGCGGCGAGGAACTTGCCGAGCACGGCCTGCCACATCGTCACCGGCAGGGTCAGCAGCAGTTCGATGCTGCCGGACTTGCGCTCCTCCGCCCACAGCCGCATGGCGATCGCGGGGATCAGGAACAGGTACAGCCAGGGATGAAAATTGAAGAATGGCAGCAGATCCGCCTGGCCGCGCTGATAGAAGCCGCCCAGATAGAACGTGAAAGCGCCGGCCAGCACCAGGAAGATCACGATGAAGACATAGGCGACCGGCGTTGCGAAATAACTCTTCAGCTCACGCCGCATCAGCACGCGGGTGAGATTGCCAGCGGACGTGCTCATGCAGCCTCCTTCTTCTTTGCCATGGCGGCATTGCGTTCGGTCTGGGTGATCTGGCGAAACACTTCATCGAGGCGCCCCTGCTCCAGCGCGATCTCGCTGAACTGGAAATTGGCCTGGCGGAGCGCCGCAGTGACGGCGTCAAAGATCGGCTTGCCCTTGCGCGGGAAGGCAGTGACGCGGCCGTCCTGCGGATCGATTTCGACCGCCGACACATCGCTGATGCGCGCCAGCAGTTCCTGCGCATCCTTGGGATTGGCGGTGCTCAGCGAGACCGCCTGGTGATAGCGCGAACGCGCCTCCAGCCCCTGCGGCGTGTCGTCGGCCAGTACCTTGCCACCGGCGATGATGATCGCCCGGCTGCAGACCGCATGCACTTCTTCCAGAATATGGGTAGACACGATGATCGTCTTGTCGCGACTCATCGCCTGGATCAGTGCACGCACCTCGTGCTTCTGGTTGGGATCGAGGCCATCGGTGGGTTCGTCGAGCACCAGCACCTTGGGATCGTGGACGATGGCCTGGGCCAGTCCGACGCGACGGCGAAACCCCTTTGACAGGGTGTCGATGGTCTGTGCCATCACCCCCGACAGACTGAGGCGGCCGACCGCGTCATCGATGCGACGGCGACGTTCCTCGCCGGCGAGGCCACGGACATCGGCAATGAACTCGAGAAATCCGGCGACCGACATCTCACCGTAGCTCGGTGCGCCCTCCGGCAGGTAGCCCATCAGCCGCTTGGCAGCGATCGGGTGCTCCTGAACGTCGAAGCCACACACGGTCGCGGTCCCTGAGGTCGGCGTCAGGAAACCGGCGATCATCTTCATCGTCGTGGATTTGCCGGCACCGTTGGGGCCAAGGAAGCCGAGCACTTCGCCAGGCTCGACCTTGAAACTGATGCCGTCGACGGCCTTCAGACCGCCGTAATGCTTGCACAGCTTTCTTGTCTCGATCATGGAGTTATTCACAGTTGGATGAGAGGGGAGTTGACCGCCGCGACGCTGACGGGGCGTTGCGCATCGTGGGGATGCGCGCCGGAGATTCAAGGCGGTGAGCGTTCGACCCGGTCAGGCGGCCGAAGTTCCAGAAAATCTTTCAGCACGCAGGCGCCGGGATCCGGCACTGCCAGCGCAATCCGCGCTGTCTGCCCCGCCGCTTCGAACTGGCGATCCGGACCCTATGGCGCTCGATACCGCTTGCACCGCCGGATACAGATCGCCCCGCACAGGGCGGGGCGATCGGTGGGTCCGGTGGCGCGATCAGGGATTGATCTTGATGGGCAGATAGACGCGGGTGATCGGATAGCCCGAGTCGTCGTATTCGTCGACCCACTCGTCAAACTGGCCGGCGCCATCCCAGGCGAACTCGTATCCATGCGTCATCGCGTAGGCCTTCAGCGCTTCGCGCGGACCACGCGGCGCCCCGATGCCCGCACGGCTACGCTTGTAGATGACCTTGAGCGCCTGGCCGGCATAGGCGGTACCGATGCGCACATTGCCGGTAGGCACCACATCGATGTCGAGCACCGGGTAGGCCATGCTGGCATCGACCGCCTCGTCACCGATGATGTTGAGGATGCGCAACTTGTCGCCGGCGGGTTCGATGTTCTTTTCCTTCATGAAGTCTTCGACCTGTTTCCAGGAGCGCTCCATCAGCGGCAGCGCGACTTCGTCCCACTGGCGAGGCTGCGACGGCACGCCGCCACCCACGTACAGGATGGTGCCACCCATGCGCTCGACCACTTCGACATTGAGCTGGCTGTACTCGATCGCCGGCACCGTCGCCATGAAGCCGGCGAACTTTCCGAGCGATGTTTCCATGTCCTCTCCGAGCGCACCGTCGAGGTACATGCCCTTGTAACGGCCGAGGATGTTCCAGCCATAGTCGACGCGGACATCCCACTGCACCTTCACCGCGCGGGTCTTGCCGTCCTGCACCAGCTTGAAGGAACTGCGCTTGTTGTCGCCATCCCAGTCGTTGCGCAGCGTCATGCGGATCAGGGCATCGGAATCGTTGAGCTCGCTCTCGATGATCTCGAGGCTGCCGGTACCCGCGCGACCGCCCTCGGAAGCAACGAAATCGATCTTGGCGCCGGGACCGTAGGTATCTCCGCTGCGGCTCACCTGCATGGCCGGATCGGCAGCGAACCAGGGGCTCCAGTCATTGAACCGATGGAAGCCGTTGAGCGAGTCGTAGACCTGGGAGATCGGGTTGGCGACCTCGATCGTGCGCTGGATATGCGCCGTCTTGGGCAGAAACAAACCCACGACCAGGAAGAAGGCGAGCACCAGCAGGATGGCAAACAGAATTTCTAGGAGTCGGAGCATGGGAGTCTGGCCGATGGCGAATTAGCAGCGAGATAGTACTGAACCTTTGTGGCAAAAGGCTATCGCCCAAAACAGTTGCATTGCGACGCGGACCATGCTGGGGTCACCCCGGCACGGACCCGCGCCGCCGGACTCCAGCCCGTCAGTGGGGCGCCGAGCTCAGACGATTCCGATCTCGAAAGCCTTCAGAACAGCGCGTGTGCGGTCTCGCACCCCCAGTTTGGACAGGATGTTGGAGACATGATTCTTCACCGTGCCCTCGGCCACGCCGAGTGAATTGGCGATCTCCTTGTTGCTGTAGCCGCCCGCCATCAGGCGCAGAATCTCGGTCTCGCGATCGGTCAGCGGGTCGGGCTGATCGAGGCTGGCAAACTGGTTATGCATATGTTCGAGCCCGGCCAGCAGCCGCTGGGTGACCGCCGGCTTGACCAGTGAGCCACCGGCCGCGACGGTCTTGACGGCATCGACCAGTTGATCGAGCGAGACGTCCTTCAGCAGATAGCCCTTGGCTCCAGCCTTGAGCCCGGCCAGAACCAGCTGTTCATCGTCAAACGTGGTCAGGATGATGGTAGGCGGCAGTTCGCCGCGTGCCGTCAGTTGCTTGAGCACGTCCAGACCGGACAGGTTGGGCATCCGCATATCCAGCAACACCACATTGGGACGCACACGCGGAATCATCTCGATCGCCTGGGCGCCATCGGAGGCCTCGGCAACCACCCTGATCGAATCGGAAAGCTCGAGCAGACTGCGAATGCCCTGGCGCACCAGGGTTTGGTCGTCCACCAGACATACTGAAATCATGATTTCACCTCCATCGGAATCCATACCCGCAATGAGAAGCCACGCCCCGGAGCCGTACTGATCTGCATTTCGCCGGCGACTTCCTCGATCCGCTCCTGCATTCCATTCAGACCGTTGCCGGCACTGAACCCTTCCACGCCGACACCATCATCGCGCGAGCTGAACACGATGCCACCGGCATCGGCATCAAGTCCGAAACGCCACCACAGGTTCTCGGCCCGCGCATGGCGAATCGTGTTGGTCAGGGTTTCCTGCGCGCAACGCAACAATACATGGGCGCGGCGGGCATCATCGATGTGGAAGACATCGGGGACATCCAGGTGCACCAGCGGTGTCGGCACACCCTCGACCAGGGTGCGCAGGGCCGAACCGAGGTCGATATCGGAATCGTCACGCATCTGGCTGACCACTTCGCGCACATCCGACAACAGCAGTTTGGCGACCGACTGGGCCTGGCGCACCTTGTCGTGGGCGGTGCCGCCAACCAGATGGCTGGCGACCTCCAGGTTGAGCGTCAATGCCGTCAGATGGTGACCCACCAGATCATGCAGTTCGCGGGCGATCCGCACCCGCTCAGCGACGCGGCTGGACTCTGCGAGCAGGGCGCGGGTTGCACGCAGCTCGGCGTTGAGCCGTCGCTGTTCCTCGCGCGCCTGCGCCTGGCCCTTGGTCACGTAGGAAGTGGCAAAGGTGAAGCTGGAGAAGCCGAGGTACAGAAAGCTCTGCAGGATGGCGTCGAACCAGAGATAGGTCGGCTCGCCGCTGGGATCCTCGATCGCAAGAAAGACGGGCACCAGACTGAAGTTCTGCCCGATCAGCCAGATCACGCCCACCCACATCGGCAGCAGCCAGGGCAGCACGCCGGCCACCAGCATCAGCAGGATGCCGGACAGCCCGCTCTCGCTGAACCAGCTGATCGCGATCGCCGCGCTGCACATCGCCACCAGCAGGGGCAGCCGAGGCCACATCCGGGTTGCCACGCCGAGCCCCGCCGTGACGTACCAGTAGCAGACACCAAAGACCGCATAGGACACCCACCAGCCGACCAGGTTGGTCACGGCTTCGCGCGGCACGCCTTCTGGCAGCGCGCTGTGGCGCAGCCAGGCGCCCAGGACCCCGGGGCTCAGAATCGTCGAGCTCTCGATCACCAGGGGCATGCCGACGCAGGCCAGGGTGAACAGGCCAGCGTAGCGCAGCCAATCCATGTGCTCGAAACGGGACACTCTCATAACGCCATCATAGGCTGCTGTCGAGTGCCGTGATACCAAACCAAAGACAGGGTGGGGTACAACAGCCCGGGGCAGCCCTGTCAAGGCCTTTTACTGTCATCCAACACTGCCATAATGCGCGGACTGCAAGTCGATCCGGAAGTGTGCAATGGCCTTGATCATCCGCGATGTGCGAGAACAGGAACTCGACCAGGTCCTGGCGCTCAATAACAATGCCGGGGCCAGCATCCTGCCCATGGATGCACACCGTCTGGCGCATTTCTTCGCAGTCGCCGGGTACTTCCGGGTTGCCGAAATCGATGGCCATCTGGCCGGATTCCTGATCGCGCTCGATGCCCACGCCGACTACGACAGTCCCAACTACCAGTGGTTCCGGTCGCAGCACGAAGACTTCGTTTACATTGATCGCATCGTGATCGCGAGCAATTACCGTCGTCATGGCCTGGGCCGGATTTTCTATTCGGACGTGCAGAGCTATGCCGAGGTGCGTTCACCCCTGCTGGCCTGCGAAATCTTTCTTGACCCGCGCGACGATGCCTCGGTGCTGTTCCATGGCACCTATGGATTCCGCGAGGTCGGTCAGCAGACCATCGCCGATGGCCGCCGGGTCGGACTGCTGCTGAAGGAACTGTGCAGCTTCCCGTTCGTCCGCGACACCTACCTCGGCTCGGCCACGGCCGCCCTGCCTGCGCTGCCCTGGCTGGCACAGCGCACCCATCGTGACGGCAAGACGATGCTGCGGGCCAACGCGGGCTGATTTACCGCCACCCCGACCATGCGTATCGTCGACGAAGTCCTGCGCTGCGCCGGCATCGAACTTCAGTGCGCCCGACAACTGCTCGCCAGCTACGGGCTGGACCTGCTGCAGGTGGGCGCCGATGAGCCCCTGCCCGGCTGCTTCTGGGGCTTGCCGGAGGCCGGCATCATCGCCAATCGCGTTTTTGTCCGTGCCGATACGCCCGTGCATTCCCTGCTGCACGAGGCCTGCCATCTGATCGTGCTCGGTCCGGCCGAGCGCTCCCGTGTCCACACCGATGCCAGCGATTGCCAACGCGAAGAAGATGCCACCTGCTATCTGCAGTTGTTGCTCGCGACCCAGATCCCCGGATTTGGATTCGAGCGCGCCTGCGCCGACATGGACGACTGGGGTTATACGTTCCGGCTCGGCTCGGCACGGGCCTGGTTCGAGCAGGATGCCGAGGACGCACGCCGGTTTCTGCAGGAGCGCGGTTTGCTGGAGCGCGCATCTGCGCCCGTGCTTGCCAGTCCCGTCGCTGCCGACTAGCCTTTGCGGTTCTTCATCTGTTGCCAGACCCGGGGGAAATCCTATGTCCTTGTCACGCCTCATGCTCAGCTCGGCGATCATGATCGCCCTTTCCGCCTGCCAGACCCAGCCGACGCGTGAGGCCGGGGCGCCGGCCACGAGCGCCCCGGTCGCAGCCGCCACGCCGGCAGACGCCGACCGCTTCATCGCCGACATCAATGCCCGCACCAAGCTCGACTATCCGGAGCAGACCGCGGCCGCCTGGCTGTCGGTCACCTATATCAATGGCGACTCGCAACTGATCGCTGCCAAAACCAATGAGCGTGCGCTCGGTGATCTCAAGCGCAACGTCGAAAAGGCCGTGCAGTTCGATGGCCTGCCGCTCAAACCCGACACCGCGCGCGCGCTGAAACTGCTGAAGCTCTCCACGTCGATGCCAGCCCCCAAGGATCCGGCAAGACTCTCGCGTCTGACCAGCCTCGCGACCAAGCTCGAGGGCGCCTATGGTTCCGGCAAATACTGCCGCGATGGCGAAACCGATGACCAGTGCCGTGATCTGGTCCAGTTGTCCGAGGTGCTCGCCGAGCACAAGGATTACGACGCCCAGCTCGATGCCTGGCAGGGCTGGCACAGCGTGGCGCGACCGATGCGGGCGGACTACCAGGAGTTCGCCGGGCTGATCAACGAAGGCGGCAAGGAGCTTGGCTTCGCCGATGTCGGCGAGATGTGGCGTTCGGGCTACGACATGAGCCCGGCCGAGTTCGAAGTCGAGACGGATCGCCTCTGGGACCAGGTCAAGCCGCTGTACGAGCAGCTGCACTGCTATGTGCGCAACGAACTGGTGGAAAAATACGGCGACAAGGGCGCGGTAGGCGGGATGATTCCGGCGCACCTGACCGGCAATATGTGGGCCCAGCAATGGGGCAATATCTACGACATGCTCGAGCCCTATCCGGGCGTATCCAGTCTCGACATCAGCAGCGCACTGAGGGCTCAGCGCGATGCCGAATTCGCCAAACTCAAGAAGGATGCCGGCAATCCCAGCGACCCCGCCAAACTGGTGGAGCTGGGCCGCCAGGCCGACCTCGCCAGCGCGAAATCGATGACGCGACTGGCCGAGGATTTCTACGTATCGCTGGACATGCCCAAGCTGCCGGATTCGTTCTGGACCAAGTCGCAACTGGTGCAGCCGCGCGACCGTGATGTGGTCTGTCACGCCAGCGCGTGGGACATGAACTTCAGCGGTGATGTCCGCATCAAGCAGTGCATCGCACCGACCGAGGACGAGCTGACCACCATCTATCACGAGCTCGGCCACGTCTATTATTACCTCGCCTACAACGCCCTGCCGCCGCTGTTCCAGGGCGGCGCGCATGATGGCTTCCACGAGGCGATCGGCGATACCGTGGTGCTTTCGCTGACCCCGAAGTATCTGAACAGCGTTGGCCTGGTCGGCACGCCCAATGTCAGCAAGGAAGCCGTGATCAACGAGCAGATGAAACTCGCGCTCGACAAGGTCGCCTTCCTGCCCTTCGGCAAGCTGATCGACCAGTGGCGCTGGGGGGTATTCTCCGGCCGCATCACGCCTGAGAACTACAATCAGGCCTGGTGGGATCTGCGTGCCAAGTACCAGGGCGTTGCCCCCGCGATCGCGCGCACCGAGCAGGACTTCGATCCGGGCGCCAAGTACCACGTGCCCGGCAACACGCCCTACACGCGTTATTTCCTCGCCCATATCCTGCAATTCCAGTTCCAGAAGGCGCTCTGCGATGCCGGTGGACATACTGGTCCACTGCACGAATGCTCGATCTACGGCAACAAGGAAGCCGGCAAGCGATTCTGGGCAATGCTGCAGAAGGGCTCGTCGCAAGCCTGGCAGCCCACGCTGAAGGAACTTACCGGCACCGAGCAGATGGACGCCAGCGCGATCCTCGATTACTTCGCCCCGCTGATGACCTGGCTGCAGGAAAAGAACAAATCCCAGCAGTGTGGTTGGGTGAAGTGAGTCGCTTTGACGATGCCCTCAGGCATCGTCAGACTCACTGAACGCCCGGCATGGCGAGGGCATGGATGCCCGAGGTAGGGCAACGCAGGAGCAGTTGCCGAATGCCGGGCCGGATACCCTGCACCAGGGATGGTGTCTGCGACCGCCCCGACAGAGCGCTTTCGACATGCGTTGATTCGCATGTCGAGCTCTACTGAATGCCTGCGCAGGGATGCGCAGGCCGGATACCCTGCACCAGGGATGGTTCGCAATGACGCACCGGTTGCGCTTACGACCTCAGGCATCGTCAGACTCACTGAACGCCCGGCATGGCGAGGGCATGGATGCCCGAGGTAGGGCAACGCAGGAGCAGTTGCCGAATGCCGGGCCGGATACCCTGCACCAGGGATGGTGTCTGCGACCGCCCCGACAGAGCGCTTTCGACATGCGTTGAATCGCATGTCGAGCTCTACTGAATGCCTGCGCAGGGATGCGCAGGCGGGACGCCCTGCACCAGGGATGGTTCGCAATGGCGCACCGGTTGCGCTTACGACCTCAGGCATCGTCAGACTCACTGAACGCCCGGCATGGCGAGCCCATGGATGGGCGAGGTAGAGGTCGCTCTTGCGCCTCCTGCGCCCGCACACTTGCACATCCTTGTGCTGCGCAAAGCAGGAGCAGTTGCCGGATGCCGGGCCGCGCGCCCGGAACCATGGACCGTCTCTGTCCGGGCTCATTGGCGCGACCAAACACCCTCATCCGCCTTCGGCTGTCTCCCGCATGCGGGAGAAGGGACCATCATAGCCAGCATTCCAGGGCAGCCTGAGCAATGCAGGAGCAGTTGCCGACGAGGGCATGGATGCCCGAGGTAGAGCAATGCAGGAGCAATTGCCGGATGCCGGGCCGCGCGCCCGGAACCATGGACCGTCTCTGTCCGGGCTCATTGGCGCGACCAAACACCCTCATCCGCCTTCGGCTGTCTCCCGCATGCGGGAGAAGGGACCATCATAGCCAGCATTCCAGGGCAGCCTGAGCAA
>JALHNO010000038.1:19914-26956 GCA_022843465.1 Pseudomonadota bacterium
CATGGACCGTCTCTGTCCGGGCTCATTGGCGCGACCAAACACCCTCATCCGCCTTCGGCTGTCTCCCGCATGCGGGAGAAGGGACCATCATAGCCAGCATTCCAGGGCAGCCTGAGCAAAGCAGGAGCAGTTGCCGGCGAGGGCAGGAGCGAACCGCAGGCAGCGCGACCCGGTGTCGCCTCAGCGCCAACGCGCCGCGATCACTTTCTCTGAGGCAGCGGCCAGACCGAGGGCAAGCCCGGCCGGCAACAGCATGGACCAGGGCACCTGCTCAAGTCCGAGCTTGCTCATCGCCGCCGTGGCCTCGACAAGGGCTCCGCCCAGCATGCCAGCGGAACTGAACACACCCGCGATCAGCATAATTCCGGCGGCGATCATCGGAAGCCAGCGATCCAGGAATCCGACTTCCTCGTCGGCATTCACCAGACGCGCAACTTGCTCGGCAAAGTCGGCAGGCAACTGATCCGCGACCGGCTGCCGCGCTGCCCGGATGACCTGACGGTAGGCCTCAATGCCGGCATCATCCGAACAGGGCGCCCCGATCCGCTCGGCGATCTCGGCAGCCTCCTGCTTGCGCAGTTCTCGTTCCTGTTGCATCGGATTCATCATGCCACCTCCAACTTGGGCTCCAGCATCTGACGCAGCCGGTGCCGGGCTCGAAACAGACTGTTCTTGATCGTACCTTCGGGCTGTCCGGTGATGCCTGCAATTTCGGCGATGCCGAGTTCTTCCAGATGATAGAGAGTCAGCAGCATCCGTTGCATCGGCGACAGACGCTGCATGCCACGCCCGAGCAGATCCATCACCTGCTGATCGGCGTGGGCGCCTTCGACATCGACCTCACCGGCAATTCCAGCCAGCACGTCCTGTTCGCCGTCTTCGCCGAGCTCGGACTCCAGCGGAATGCGCTTGCGCTGAAGATGCCGCACGCCGATGTGGTAGGCGATTCTGCCGATCCAGCCCGCCAGCGGACTGTCCCCACGGTACTGGGACAGCCGCTGATGCACCCGCAGAAAGGTTTCCTGACTGAGATCCCGGGCATCCTCGGCATGCTGCACCAGACGGATCAGCACATGCCACACCAACCCCTGGTGCGCGCGCACCAGACGTTCAAAGGCGCCGCGCTCCGATTTCTGCACGGCTGCGACCAGGGCAAGGTCATCGATCATGGGCCTATGGATACACCCAAGACGGCAACGGTTGCAGTGTCTTCAGTCAGCGGAACCTGCCCCCGGAAAGATCGGGATTCGATGCAACCGAATCCGCGCTGCCCGCGTCTATGCCGTCAAGCAGCGGAATTCCCCGCCGCCAAACCTGCCAGGGAGCCCTTTATGCAATTTGAAATGTTCATCCCGATCACCCTGTTCATCTGCATCGTGTGGATCGTCAAACTGGTCACCGAGTCGCGACTGCGCCGGCGCCTGTCGGAAACGCACGCATCGGAAGACCTGGTCAAGGCGATGTTCCAGACCGACGAACTCAACCGTCGACACTCAGCCCTGAAGTGGGGCATGGTGCTGGTGCTGGTCGGCGCAGCCTTCGGCCTGATCGACGCCCTGAATCTCAACCCCGATGATCCGGCGACCTTTGGCATCCTGTTTGGCGCAACCGGGCTCGGACTGCTGGGGTACCACCTCTGGATCAGCAAGCAAGCCTGAGGCGCCAGCCGGGGCGCAGTCGTGGCGCGTGGGATCACCGATCCGCGCGCCGCTCTTGCAGAGCACGGCTTGCCCCGCTGCTGCGGATCTTGATCCTGTCCCCTAAAGGGGATTTCATAGAGCGGGGCTTGCCCCGCTGCTCTTTGTCCTCGACGTTGACGTTGACGTTGACGTTGACGTTGACGACGATAAAACCAAATCAAACGCAGCGCGGCAAGCCACGCTCTACAGGAGCAAGGGCCAAATCTAGAGCAGCGGGGCAACGATGCGGTGGCGCGTTTGCTTACTGATGCACCAGCTTGCGGCGTGGGAATCCAACCATCCGGCCCTGTTCCTCATCCCAGAGCTTCATCCGGGCGCAGCGCAGGCTGGACCAGATCGTCAGTCGCGGCGCAGTCTGCAGCAACGGGCTGGATTCAAAGCACTCGCGCAGGCGGTAGTTGGGAATACGGCTCGCCAGATGATGGATGTGGTGATAACCGATATTGCCGGTGAACCAGTGCAGCACCTGCGGCAGATCAAAAAACGAACTTCCGCCCACCGCGGCCTCACCGGAGTCCCAGTCGGCGTCGCGGCGCCAGTAGGCGTTCTCGAACTGATGCTGGACATAGAACAGCCAGACACCGAGCGCGCCGGCAATCAGCATGATCGGCAACTGAACCATCACGACCTTTTCCCAGCCGATGAAGTAACCGAGGAAACCGCCGATCACGACAATCATCAGATTGTTCCAGAGCACACTCAGCCATTCCTTCTTCCAGCTCAGCGGCATATCGAACGGGAGTCGATGCTTGATGACAAATTGCCAGAGCGGGCCAATGCCGAGCAGCACGGGTGTGCTGCGGTAGAGGCGATACATCAGCCGACCCCACCAGGACAGTGCCTGATACTCGCGCAGGGTCAAGGTCGAAATATCGCCCAGTTCGCGGTGATCGAGATTGCCCGAGGTGCCGTGATGGATATTGTGGGTCTTGCGCCAGTAACCGTAGGGAAACAGCGTGATCAGGCCGAGGACGGCACCGGTCAGATGATTGAGCCTGGCGCTGCCAAAGAACGAGCCATGTCCGCAGTCATGCTGGATGATGAACAGTCGTACATACAATCCGGAGGTCGGCAGCGCCAGCAGCAGCGTCCAGCCGTAACCCCAGTCGATGCTCATCGCCATCAGGGTCCACATGGCAACAAATGCCGGGAAAGTGTTGAGCAACTGCCAGACGGCACGTGGCCAATGCGGTTTGGCGAAGGGCGCGCACATCTGGCGCATCCTGGATGCGGTAATCGGTAGATCGGTCACGGTGGGGTAAATCCAGTTCGGAGCAAGGCTGCATTGTGCGGGCGCCGCGGCCTTACAGCAATCCCCCATGTTTCATTCGCGCGTTTCATTTCCGTTAAAAGACAATCCGTTACGGCAGCCAGCCCGACCAGACCCGGGAAGCAGGATGCTGGGCGGCCGCGCTATTTTCCCGGACTATGCGGCAGTGACGCGGCTGCGGTCAGCCCACTCACATCGCCCGGAAGCGATGCTGGAAGGCACTGCTCAACGGTAAACATTCGTCTCGATCGCGCAGGAACAACTGCCACTTGCCGAGTTCATCACGGCGCACCCGGTCGACCGCATCGGCGCGCACGATGACACTCCGGTGCACCTGCCAGAATCGATCCGGGTCGAGCCCCTCCAGCAATTCGCGCAGAGGAGTGCGGATCAGCGCCTCCACACTGGCGGTGACGACACGCACATATTTTTCCTGCGCATGAAAGTACAGCACCTCATCGACCGCGATCAGCCGCGTGCTGTCGGCCAGGGATGCGGTGATCCAGCGCAGGCGCTCGCGCGTTGCGGGCGCCGGCAGATGCGTCTGCAGTGTTTTCAGTACGGCCGCCATATCGATCGGCTTTGCATCGGCAAGGCGTGCCTGCAGGCGCCCGATCGCTTCCACCATGCGCTCGCGCCGAATCGGCTTGAGCAGGTAGTCGACTGCGCCTGCCTCGAACGCCTTGATCGCGAACTCGTCATAGGCGGTGGTGAACACCACCAGGCAGCGCGCCTTCAATGCCTCGGCGACTGCCAACCCGTTCGCCCCCGGCATGCGAATATCGAGAAAGGCGACATCCGGCTCGTGCTCCGCAATCGCTTCCAGCGCCTCGATGCCATCAGCGCAGACCAGCAGCTGCAATTCTGGCCAGAGTTCGGTCAACAGCGCCCGCAACGCCTCGCGCTGGGGCATCTCGTCCTCGGCGAGCAGGGCGAGCGGCCGGCGACTCAAGCCGGCACCTCGGGGATCGTGATCGCTGCGCGGGTGCCGCCTTCGGCAAGCCCGAAAATCTCGAGTTCGGCACTGGTCTGGAAGCGTGCCTGCAGCTGAGCGCGGATGTTGGCCAGTCCTATGCCGCTGCTGCCGCCTTCGCGCAGACCACGGCCATTGTCGCTGACCTCCACGCGGATCGCGTCCACGCCTGCGAACTGCGTGCGCAAAGCACGCAGACCGATATGGCCGGGACCGGGCTTGGGCTCGACGCCGTGCTTGACGGCATTTTCGACCAGGGAAATCAGCATGAGCGGAGGAAATGGCAGGGTCGCGAGCGATTCTGGCAGGTCCAGGCTGAAACTGAGCCGCTTGCCCATGCGCACCTGCATCAGCGCAAGATAGCTGCGACAGATCTCGAACTGCTGGCCGAGCGTGGACTGGAAGTTGCCATCACTCTCGCGGAATTTCGGAATGGTCGCGCGCAGATGATCCACCAGCGCATCGATGGTCGCCTCGGCGCGCCCGGCATCCTGGCGCACGAGGGCCCGCAAGGAAGCCAGGGTATTGAACAGGAAATGCGGCTCGATCTGGGCCTGCAGTACGCCAAGTCGAAGCTCGGCCGACTGCTGACGCTGACGAAGATCGGCAAGCTCCTGTGCCCGCAGGAACTCCTGCCAGCGCCGGGTCTCGCCAAAGTAACCACGCAGAGCCAGACCACCACCCAGCATCGTGTAGATGCCGCAGAGCAAGACCAGATTGACCGCCCGTAACCCAGGCGACGGTTTCCTCAGCTTGCGCATGTCAGCAGTCAGGAGGCCGGAAGACTCCAGGCCGGGTTTGATGTACTCGAGTTCGATCCGTCTCGAAACCGTGCCATCCATGACATAGCTCACAGCTACACCGAGCAATAATCCGAGCACCACGCCGATGCGTTCGCGGCGCTGCGACCAGCCACGATGACGTACCCAGGTCGCCAGTGCCGGACCTCCGCTGCTCATCAGCATGAAGGCAAGGAAGGTCAAGCCGCCCAAAGTCAGCGCGAGCTTGATGTCCTTCGTGGCCAGCAGCATGCTCAGCGTGATGAGCACGAAGAACAGGCCGAAAACCACCCCGAACAGCGCACAGCGACGACGCAGCCAGGGCAGACTGAATGCGGGGAAATTGCGGTAGGACATCAGGCCGCCCGCATTCTGCGAGACGACATCCGAGGGCAGCGACTGATCAAGCCGGAGGCTGGGCGTACTCATGCAGAAATACCGGAATCCGAAACCTGGGGCCCAGGCAGGCTCAACTCGGCGTCCGCACCGCGCACCACCGCAATTGCCAGCCCAGCAAGCTCGTGCCAGGCAAGGTCTGCGATGGCGTCTGGAGGCGACGCTCGATTGAACATCCAGATGCTCATTGGCGCACGCCACGCAGCGTCTGTCCACCCTGGCGCAACACCAGGGCAATCACCCTGCCCGACTCATCACGCTCGAAGCTGATCTCGGCACCGACCGATTCCGCCAGCACCACATCGCGTGCCACCGCCACGACCTCGATACGCTGCTGCCCGGTACCCTGAACATACAAGGTGGCGTCATCTGCGATCACGTCCAGAGCAAAACCGGGCATCAGCGGATAACTGCCGACAAATTCGAGGGCCTGCTCAGCGCTGAGTTTCGGGTAGGCTGGCGCAGGGCTCGCACGCTTGTCAGCGACACGCTTGGCACTGACCACAGCGCCCGCCTGACTCCAGACGAAGCCGTAGCCGCCCTGACCACTGCGGCGAGGACTGAGCAAGGCGTCGAATTGCAGTGGATAAAAATCCCCGGCATCGTCATAGCCCATCACGAAGGCCGGCTGACCGCTGGCCTGAATCACCAGAGCGCCATCCTTTTCGCTGAGCTGCATCCGCATGCCCCCGTCCAGCTGGTAGGCACCGACCAGCGCAGCCAGCAGATCTGCCGGCGGATCGATCCGCCTGCGCGGTGACGGCAGCGGCATCGACCCATCCAGCAGGTGCGTACCCAATTGACCCAGCCCGCCGACCGCCGTAAGTGCAGTGTCCGAAAGAATCACCACCCCACGACCGGCCGCGCGATCAAAAGCAACCAGGGAAGAAAATCCGCCAGTCCCGCCTTCGTGGGCCAGCACGGTCGATTTGCCCCGCGGCATGATCATCCAGTTCATCGCCATCGGCACGCCCGGCGCATCCGACAGCCGCTGCTGCGTCATCCTGATGGCCGGATCCAGGGCACTGCTGCGTTTTCCCAGTTGCGCCTGCACGTAGTGCACCATGTCATCCAGTGACGAGCGTACGCCGCCGACACCCGCGAGGTTGGTCGCAAAATTCCATGCGGGTGTGGCCGCGCCGGTCTGCAGATGACCGCCAGCGACGCGGGTCCCCTTTGGCGGCGCGCCGATGAATGAATGGCGCATCTCCAGCGGCGCAAACAGCCGATCTTGCAAGAGTTCATCAAGATCGCTGCCCGTGCGTCGCGCCACGATATCCGACAGCAGCATCATGGCGAAGTTCGAATAGGCAAACGCGGTGCCGGGTTTCGCGGTCAGGCTCACGTCGGCCAGTGAGGCGTAGAGATCCGTAGCGGTCAGTTTCGCATAGGGATCCTCCAGACCGGTCGCATTCAGCCGTGACGGCAAGGACGGCAGGCCGGAGGTATGCGTCGTCAGATGACGTATCAGAATGGGCGCCCCGGCGAATTCGGGCACCCGGGTACCCTTGGGCAGATGGGCGGAGAGCGGGTCGTCGAGCGAGAGCTTGCCGTCGGCGATCAACTCGGCGGCGAGCGTCGCCGTCATCGTCTTGCTGACCGATCCGATCTCGAAGGCCGTGCTGTAGTCAAGCGACCGCTTGCTGCCCGGGTCGGCACACGCAACCGCCCGCGACACCGATTCGGCGACCACCGCCACAGCCAGGCAGGCGCCGGTGCGATCCCCGGCGAGCCGCCGCTCCAGCAACTTGCTCAAGCCGGCATCGTCGAGCGCCGGCACACCGGCGCCGAACAAGGCGCTGCCCATTACTGACCGTCTCATAAATAATGCAACATTCAACGCAAAAAAGGGGGCAGGTCAGATTGCGCTACGCAGCCACGTAGCACACGTTGCGAGCCACGGGTCTTTCGCAGGCTTGCGACC
>JALHNO010000039.1 GCA_022843465.1 Pseudomonadota bacterium
CGATCGCCATCACCATCAGGCACAATGTATTCAGGATCGCCGTCATTGCCGTATCTCCGCTTTCGCCGGTTGGGGATCGCAGTGTCGGCGATCCGCTTTAGGGCTCATAGGGTCTACGACACTGGTGGTATTCAGCGAACCGCGATGGCGGTCTGCGTTGCGCGACCTATGCGCGATCCACCCTTGTTCTTCCGTTTTGAATCGCCCCTTCAGGGCTTTGGGACGATCTGTGCCCGTACCCAGGGCGCTGCCCTGGGCTGAATTGAATTGCCCCTTCGGGGCGTACAACACGGGAGATGTCGGAAGTGGTGGGTGTCCGGCTCCTTTTGGTGTCCGGGTCTCTCCGGGGTCTCTCGCGCCGGAACCTGGATGGCGCTGCCTCAAACGGTTTGTCCCCGGATCGGCGCTAATTGCGTATTGCATTGATGACTCGTTGGAGCGCGTGATGAAAAGGATCCATCTATTTGTTGTGATTGGACTGGTTGCGGGGATCTACGGGCCACCCGCGGGCGCGCAGACACTTGGAAGCGCGTTCAGCTATCAGGGTCAACTCAAGGAAGCGGGCGTTCCCGCAATGGGGCTATACGATGTGCAGGCGTGCTTGTACAGCACGTCCACAGGTTCCGCGTCACTTCTTCTCTGCGCTCCGGACATCGAGGACGTGCCGGTGAGCGCAGGACTGTTCAACGTCACGCTGGATTTTGGTGGCTCGATCTTTTTTGGCGTTCAGCGCTATCTGGAACTGCGCGTGCGGCCCGGCGCCAGCGTCGGCAGCTACACCGTGTTGAGCCCACGCCAGTTGGTGCGCCCGGTACCCGAGGCGCTGCGCGCCAATTCCGCCAGTGCGGCGCCGTGGTCCGGGCTCGGCGGCGTGCCCGCTGGTTTTGCCGACAACATCGACAATGACAGTGGCGGCACCGTGACCAGCGTTACCGCCGGTGCCGGCCTGACTGGCGGTACGATCACCGGCAACGGCACCGTGGCCATCGCAACCGCTGGTGTGACCGGCACGATGATTGCCACAGATGCCGTCGGCTCGGCACAGCTCGCAAACAACGCGGTGGACACCAATGCCATCGCCGACGCCAATGTTACCAGCGCCAAGATAGCGCCCGGTGCCATTGGCAGTGCCCAGATCAATAGCGCCCAAGTGCAAACACGGATCAGCGGAACCTGCGGCGAGGGAGAGTACTTTCGCGGCATCAACAGCGATGGCACTCTGAATTGCGAACTGCTGCCGATGGGATTCAACCGCGCCCCCGATACCGCCGGCAATGTGGGATCGTTTGTTGCCGTGGCACTGCGCGCCGATCAGCGTCCGCTGATCGCCTATTACGATGCGACCAATACCAGCCTCAAGCTGTACGACTGTGCCGACGCGGCCTGCACCAGCGGTACCCGGCGTACCGTCGACAACAGCAGCGACGTGGGCACCCAAGTGGCGCTCGCGATCCGGCCAAACGGCTTGCCGGTCATCGCCTACCGCTCGGTCAATCTCGGCTTGCTGAGGTTCTATGACTGCAGCAACACCGCGTGTTCCACTGGCACCGCCCGCACGCTGGACAACACGGTTACCGTCGGTGCGGCGCTGGCGATGGCCTTGCACGCCGATGGCCGCCCGTTCCTTGCCTATCGCGACGACACCAACTTCAGGCTGCGCGTCTATGAATGCGACAACCTCGCTTGCAGCAGCGGCGCGGCTGTCGCGCATTCGGGCACCGATGTCCCGCACAGCATATCGATCGTGATGCGCAGCGACGGCCGGCCGCTGATGGCCTTCGGTGGCAACGCGGGCAGCGGCGCGCGCGTGCGCACCTACGACTGCAACGATACCGGCTGTACCAGCGGCACTCTGCGCAACCTGAGCACAGTGTCGTATTCCGGATCGGTGGCGATGGCGATCCGCAGTAATGGCCGCCCGCTCATCGCAAGCTCCGGCACAGCGTCGTCGCTGACCGTGCACGATTGTGCAGACGCACTGTGCGTCGCCAGCACGCCGACCTCCTTCACGTCCAGCACGACCAACCCGGTCGGCGTGTCACTGCGCGGCGATGGTCGTGCCCTGATCGTTCATGGCGCCTTCGTTGCAGCTGGCGTGAGCGATCTGCGGGTACTCGATTGCACCAATTCGGGCTGCACCGCCGGCTCCAGCCGCAACGTGGTCGGCTCAGGCGACTTCGGCACCGTGGCCGCAATGGTGCTGCGCAGCGATGAACGTCCGGTGCTGGCTTACTACGATGCCGGCAATGACGATCTTCGTCTGCACATCTGCGCCAATCCCGAATGCATCTGAGCCGCAGACGAGTGCAAACCACCATGCGACCTTCAAGACGATTTGTCGGGCTTTTCGCAGCGCTGCTGGCTGCGTCCACCACGTCGGTGCAAAGCGGTGGCGACCTGAGCATTGACTGGTCGACCGCCGATGCTGGCGGCGGACCAGTGAGCGGCGGCGATTTTGAGCTCAACGGCACCATCGGCCAAGTTGACGCTGATCCTCTGCAACCGGCGAGTGGCGGTATCTTTGAACTCACCGGCGGATTCTGGGTAATCGATGCGGCCTTGCCGTCTGCGCTCATCTTTGGCGATGGGTTTGAGACGCCCTGAGTTATTGGCGTCACCAGACTGGGGTCACCATTTGGCCGCCGGTGTCCGCAACAACACTGGACACCCACTTTCCTGCCTCACCTTGAACCACGCGCTCAGGCCATGATGGCCCTGGGGCTGCTGCGCGCCGACTGGCAAGGTTGGCCCAACTTGCGCGCGACATGTCCGACCGTGATTTCCGGCAAGTACGCTCGATGACCCGGCAATGCCAACCGTCTTGCCGTACCGATGCCGCGCAACCAGTTCTGGTCCATCGCCTTGGCCTTCTCTATCACGAACGTAGGGCGCAATAACCGAAGGGCATTGCGCCGCATTGAATTTGCCTTGAGGCGTCTGTGTGCGGGAAGCCTAAATGGTGACCCCTGTTCTGATTGATCGGTCATGGGTGGGATCATTGCCCGAGGGCCGGCTTCGTGTCACGTGAGGGTTTCAGCGAGATTGTTCCCGGCACCTTCTACTCGTTCCTTGACCCTTGATTTCACCATGCGCCGCATGTCCATCGGACAAAGGCTCGCTCATACGTCGGAACTTGCCGAGCGCCCACCCGGAATTGTCCCTGGCACCGCTTCTCTTAGGGGGCACCGCTTCCCTTGTGATGGATATGTGATTCGAATTTGATCACGTTCTGACCACGGGTGAATCGACTCGAACTGCATCCGATGGAAGCTTGATGACGTCGGTGACAGACCGACGCCTATCCACATTGCGGAGGTTTACCGTGACGCACACTCGCACAAGCATCATGTCCCGAATTGATCGAGCGGCTCGGAGTCGAGTCTTCATTGCCTGCCTGGTTCTGGCCGGCGCCTCCGCCCCAGTTTCGGCCGAGACGACGGTTCCACCGCCGTTCGAGGTCAACGAGCACGTCGAAGTCAAGTTGATCGATGACTCCGACCTGGAAATTACCTTGCCCGCTGGACTTGAGGATGGGCAGTCCGAGTCGGGCCGGCAAAAGTTGCTGGAGCAAGCGTATCCCTTGATTCGTCATTTCAGCGATTCGAGGCAGCCAGTTCAGGACGAACATGCTCTCTCTGCCTTGTCGCTTCCGAACTATGATCCGCTGCCAATCAAGGACCCCGGGCTGCCCCTTGCTGGTGCGAAAGGCGTTTCCGAGTGCGCCGGTGCCGCGACCGCTTGCGGCTTCGCGGTCGCTTGGAGGGCGCTGGCTTGCGCCGCCGTAGTCGCCGCGACGGCGGAGGACGGGGGTACAACGGCGCCTTTGATTCCCGAGGGTTGCGGAGCGGCATGGGCGGGAGCCGGCGCCGCCTGCTCCGGAGCCGCTGCAGAGTGCGCCGGTTATATTGAAAGCTGGTTCAGCCATAGGCGCACTACCGTGCACACGCAACCAAACTTCGTAGCCCATACCACCCCGGTCACTGCGAAATGCGGCTCGTTCCATCTCGCCGAGCACCTCAAGTACTATTACAACTCGAGCCAGGTTGTCCGTCTCGAAATGGGATGCACCGACGGAAACGTCAAAGTCATCACAACCACGACTACGCCGTCAAATAACAGAAAATACTGGTGCGATGCGGGGAGATTGATAGGTGGTGTTCGCGTCCGTGTCAATTCTTCGGGCAAGATTCTCGCCATGGGCGCGATATGCCAGGACTACACGGGCACACCGGAATACTCCTACAGCACCATGGGCGGTTCTACGAGCGGCACGCTGTATGAAGTGAAGTGCAAGGCTGGCCACAATCTCGCCGAAATCAGCGCCGACCGACCAACCGGTGCGTACCTTGAACACCTCAAGTTGACCTGCCACTGATCGAAGATCCTGTCGGACGCGGCGCAACTCCCGGATGCGCCGCGCCCGGCTCTTAATGGCCGATCCGGTGAAGCTTTCGCTCGCCAGCCAGCGAAGCCGCCCGGAATCGCTCCTGCTCCACCAGGTTTGCATCACCTCGCGCTTCAGCCAAGCGCAGCGCGAGGACGGCGGTACCGTAGTCCGCGTCCACCGCGACGGGGTCGAGTGCACGCAATTCGGTGATCAAGCGATCGACCCGATCCACCGACTCACGGAGCGTTGGCAAGCATTCTGTCCAAGCATCCAAAATCATGCGCGCCTGTAGCACTTGGTGGTCATCGCGCGCGCGTTGCCAAGCATCCTCAAATGCACGCAGCGCACCCGATTGATCGCCTGAACCAGCAAGCCAGCGTGCCCGAGCAACAAGCCCCGCGATCGACTCGGGTGCTTGGAGCACCGGCAAAAACTGAGTCGGCATCGTCGCCACTGTTCCCCGTGCCGCGCGCAACCGATTTGCCGCCTTGAACCACAATGCCATCGCACCCTCGCGATGCTCGAACAACACATCATTGCTCGAATCGACCAGATCATTCATGTCGAACGCGCTCACAGCCAGGTCCAGTGCCAAGGCGTCGTTGCCGGAGGCCAACGCGTGCAATATCGCGACGTAGGGCGGACTTTGCGAAGTATCGACATTCGGATCCTCCAGCAATGCGGCGGCTTGCCTTGAACGCCCCAATTCAATCAGGACCCAAGCGCGCAAATACTGCGATCGCGATCGTCGTTGGAACTCGGGAATACGGCCCAGCACTTCCATGGTCCGGTCGCTGGTGGCTAGCGCGGCCATCCAGCTCATTTGCCCGATCTGGATCCGCATCATGGTGTTGAGCGCAGAGACTTCCTGCGCAGGCGCCCGCATATCCGCGTATGCCCTTGAGATGCGATCGAGCTGCTGAAGCGCTTGGCTCACATGCCCTTGACGCATCCAGATGCGCGCGATGGCAGCTTCCGAATCCAGCTCGGACGGGCGGTCGCCGGCGCGTCGATAGAACTCCCGGGCGCGCAGCAGGGCATCCAGCGCAAGCGCCCATTCACCCACATTGCTCAGGGCACGGCCGTGAACTCGATAGGCGTCGGCCAACGCCTCGTCCGGCACAGATACCTCGGAGGGTGCATTCAGCAGCACCTCCAGAGCACGGCGCGCCGGAACCACGCCCTCGGCGGGCGGGCGTTCGGTGCGTCGCAGCAACTCTACGCGCAAGGCAAGCAGACGGGAATGCGAAATCGGATCGCCCATCTCGGTGAACCTGAGCTCCGCGATCTGCATCTTCGCCTCCGCCTCCTGCCAATGGCCTCGAACCAGATCGAGTTGGATTGCCAGCAGGCGCGCATCGGGCGATTCGAACAGCGAAGCCGGAAGCTGCGCGAGCCCCTTCTGTACGGCGTCAAAATCGCCTTCGCGGAGCAATCGCCCGAGTGCATCGAGGGAATTCGCCGAGGCGGGAGCGACCGCCCTCTGGCTGGCGGCAACGCCTTCGTGCTGAAAACGTGTACGCAACCACTCCCACGACCCTGCCGCCAACAGGAGCAGGAGCAGCGCCACGCTCATGGCGCGGATTGGAAGACGCTGCACCAACGCTGTTCGCGTGAGTCGCGAGACCGTTGGTTCTTGTGCCAATGGGGGCTCATCCACGCGCCCTGGGGCCAATTGTTCGGGATCGATGGTTGAAGTTCCGACAGCTGGCCGCAGTTCGGTATCCGTCGTACCGCCGCCGCACTCCTCCACTGGCGCAACCCAGTGGTAGCCGTATCCACTGATCGCGCGGATGGCCCGACTATCGCTGCCGTTATCGCCAACCAGCCTGCGCGCGGAGAGCACGACTTGCGCAAGCTGGTGGTGGGAAACCTGATCGTGCTTCCAGATGTGCCTGATGAGCGTGTCGCGGTCGACCGCTCGATGCCGGTTCTGCACCAGAAAAAGGAGTAGCTCGAAGACTCGCCTAGGCGTATGGACTGCCGTACCCTCGAATGTCATCCGTCGGGTCTCAGCGTCGAGGAGATAGTTGCCAAAACGGTACTGCATAGGGGGAGCGCTGAGCCTGACCGAGCGGAGAGCAAGGTATGCCGCCAAGATTCTACGGGGTACAGGAATTTCAAACACCCTTATTCAGTCAGTCTGGTGGTTCGTCGGCGGTCGCGCAAGCGCCGGTATGGGCACGGATCTGACGGCCGGGCGTAGGATTCGGCTGCACGGGGCCACAATGCTGGAGGGCCACAACACTAGACACCCACTTTCCTGCCTCACCTTGAATCACGCTGGAATTCCGCGCTGGAATTCCGGACACCTGGAATTCCGGACACCCACAATTTCGAACTCTCGCCGGCACGGCTTCGCAGTGATCTGGCTGTATTCGGCGAACCGCGATGGCGGTCTGTGCGGCATGGTCCATGAACGCTTCACGCTTGCGCCTCTTTTTTGAATCGCCCTTTCAGGGCTTGGGCGACTCTGGCCACGTACCCAGGGCGTTGCCCTGGGCTTGGTTGAATTGCCCCTTCGGGGCGCACAACACAATGCGCAGCGGCGCGAGCCCGGCGTCACAGGATCAAGGGCGAAATCAAGCACGTAGGGCGGATCCCGCGCAGCGGTATCCGCCGTGGGCTACGGGACGGTTCCATCGCATCGAGTGGACCCACCGCCAAGACGCCATCGCCCCCGTTTGACCCCGCCCACCAGAGTACCCAGGACGTTGCCCTGGGCTGGGTTGAATTGCCCCTTTGGGGCGCATGACGTCAAACGCGGCGGGGCAAGTCCCCTCAGCACGTAGGGCGGATCCCGCGCAGCGGTATCCGCCGTGGGCTACGGGACGGTTCCATCGCATCGAGTGGACCCACTGCCAAGACGCCATCGCCCCCGTTTGACCCCGCCCACCAGAGTACCCAGGACGTTGCCCTGGGCTGGGTTGAATTGCCCCTTTGGGGCGCATGACGTCAAACGCGGCGGGGAAGTCCCCCGTCAGAGGATCAAGAGCGAATTCAAATGCAGCGCGGCAAGCCACGCTCTATGAAATCGACTTTGGGGAGAGGATCAAGGGCGAAATCAAGCGCAGCGGGGCGAGCCACGCGCCACAGGATCAAGGGCGAAATCCAGCACAGCGCGTGTCGGTCGACCAGGCTCAGGCGGGCTCGACGCGTTGGAACAGGATCCATGAGGTGGCGATGTATTTGTCGCCGCGTTTGGGCATGTTGCCGCGGTGGGTGTGGGTGAATGCGGTCGGGGCGATCAGCAGGGCGCCGGTCTTCGGTGCGATCTTGCGGTGCTGGTAGTAGAACTCGGTCTCGCCTTCGTCAAATTCGTCGTTGAGGTACACCGTCCAGAGCAGGGAGCGGTGCAGCGTTTCGAAGCGGTCCGCCTTTGGCGCCAGTTCGCAATGCCAGCGCGGATAACCGCCCTCGTCGGCGAGATATTTCTGAAGGTTTACCGGGCCGGGTCGGAACACTTTCGTCACCACGGCGCGCAGCGTGTCGTCCGGCAGCGCTGCCACGGCTTCCGGATCAAGCGCCTTCTTTACACCGGTGGCGGGATCGACGAGGTTCAACCAGTGCGGGCCGAGAATGGCATACGCGTACTTGCGCACGTACTGCAGCAGGCCGGCGAGCATCGCCTCGTTCAAGGCCCGCTCTTCGGCCGCCCACTGTGGCTTCCCGACAAGGCCGATGTCCCAGCTGTTCTTGTGGCTGACATCAACACCGCCGCCGGTGCTGCCACGCTTAGCTTCGGCACTGGCGTTGAAGCGCTGGACGAGCGACGTGCAGAACGCGCGTGGCAGTGCGTCTTCGTAGACTTCGATGAAGTCGTCATGGCTCATGGAATGGCTGCTTTGCAGGAGCAAAGGCAAATGCTAACCCATCGTCGACGCGATCAGAACCCGATGTCGGGTACCGCTTCGCGGGACCCGACCTACGCAAGTTCACGCTCGAGGAGAAGTTGGTGGGCCCACCAGGATTCGAACCTGGAACCAAGGGATTCACGTTGTCTGATTGTTTCCAATCAGCGCGGACTATCTCTTCACCCTCTGCCGATGTTGCGTTGTTGGCAGGTCGGGTGCGGGACGCTCTAGCCTGTGATCAAGGACGCTCGATGCCAGGCATCAGTCCTCAGGTAGTCTCTGCACCTTCCAGCGCTGTAGCGCTGGCTTGGCTCAGGATTGCCGCCGGCATCGGTGACCCGATCGCTGCGGTTTCCCTGAATTCATCCCGTTCGCGTTCGCGGATTACGCCGCGGCGCCACCAATTGATGAGTCCCCTGCACTAACCGTTGTGCTATAGGCCCTGAACAAGCGCGCATGGTAGCAAGCAGCGATCGAAATTGGCCATTATGTTGGTGATTACGAGCACGCACCGAACCATCCCTGGCGCAGGTCGCCGGCCCGCGCATCCGACAACTGCTCCTGCGTTGTTATCGGCAACTGCTCCAGCGTTGCTCTACCTCGCCCATCCGTGGGCTCGTACCTCGGGCATCCGGCAATTGCTCCTGCATTGCTCTACCTCGGGCACCCATGCCCTCGCCATGCCCTCGCCGTTCCCTCGCCATGCGCGGGCGTTCGGCAGCGCGCACAATCTTGGCGATTGTTTTGACAGTCGAGTGCGAGCAGCCTGTCCAGGCGCGAGTGCGCTGCATCAGTTGCGGCGCACCTGTACAGATTCACGTAGCCAAGTGCCCTCATCCGGCCTGCGGCCACCTTCTCCCGCAAGCGGGAGAAGGGGTCTTTCTCTGCATCTGCTTCGGCGTAGCTCCGACTCGAACATTTGCGTCGCCGCCAAACACGCGCATTCGGCTTCGCGGACAATGGATCCCCACGATTGGAGTGGCGGCTGCTGTGCTTGGCCGGTGCGACAGAGCGATCGGGTCCGCTGCTGGTTTTGCAATCGTCTACACTTGACGGCGCCGGTGCCAGCCGCCTGTTGTCGGTGGCCTGTCAGTATTCGCGTGGTGGGGAATAGAGCTCGAGGCGGGAACGGATGAAACGGTGCATTCTGGCGGTGCTGATCTGGGTGTTGACGATGGCGCCGGCATTGGCAGAGGACCTATTCTTCGAGGACTTTGCTGCCGGGGCGGCGACCACCAGCTTTGTGCTCAATACCGCAGATGTCGGCGGTGTGGCCGGCACCGCTGGCTCCAATTACTGGTTGATCAATAACAGTTACGCCGGCGGTAGTGGCACCGTGGTGTGTCTTGGATTTCCCTTTTCGTTTACGGTCGCGGCCACGGCGGCGCAGCCCGGCGGAATTTCCGGGTCTCCGATGAGCCCGTATCTGCACATCGTGTCGAACGCGGCAGTTGCCAGTGGGATCAGTAACGCCAGCTACATGCCAGCTGATGGCGTTTGTTTCTTTGATTCCTGGCATTTCGCGCGCATGAGCGCGGACATCAGTACGGCAGGAAGGACCGGGACGGCACTGGATTTCTGGTGGCTATGCGGCGGTTCGGCCAATGCCAGCGGACAGGTGTATTACTCGCTCGACAGTGGCACCAGTTGGACCCTGATTACCGTGCCGGTGTCGAACTATTCGTTCAGTGCAGTCTGGCAACACGCGGTGCTGTCACTGCCGGAATGGGACAATCAACCGAGCTTGCGCTTCGGATTTCGCTTCCGCAACGAAACCGCCAGCACCGCGTCGGACCCCGGCTTCGGTGTCGACGATGTCCGCGTGTCCGTCATCGCGCTGGCGGATGCCGTCTTCGGCAACGGGTTCGAGAACTGAGCCTGGTGCGGGCTGGGCGATCCGGCGGTATCGTCGCGGTATTGAATCCCTGCCTGGAGAATTCGTATGCGCCCTTCCGTTGTTGCCCGCTTCGGTCTGCTGCTGCCTGTGCTTGTGCTGCTGTTCGCGACCACAGATGCCCGGTCGCAGGAATCGGATTCGCTGGAATCGATCATGGTGACTGGCTCGCGGATCAGTTATCGCGATCTGCTGGATACACCGGCGGTGGCGATCACGCGGCCGGGTGACTATCTGTTGTTGCCACTGAACCTGTTCAATGACACCCGCAGCGAGCAGGGGCGCAAGGACGAGATTCACGCGACGATCCAGAAGATGCTGGCACGCGCGGGTCAGCGCTTCGAGATCGTCCATGGCAGCACGTTCACCGTGCGTCTGGACAAGGACAACTACCGGATCGCGCTGGACAACGATGCCAAGCGGCCGGATGCCAACCAGGTGGCGCTGTTTCTGCGGACGAGTATCGGTGGCCAGCCCGAGCGTGCGGAGGAGATGGCGCTGGCGCTGCGCGCCTTTGTCGAGCAGTCCGAGCGGGTTGGCCGCACCGAGATCGAGGCGGCGGGAGAGACCGCGCTCAGTCTCAATCGACCCGAGCGCTTCCGTCACGAGATCATCAAGGCGATCGCCGAGGATACCGATCAGGTACGCCGCACCCTCGGCCAAGGATGCAAGGTTTCGATCTCGGGACTGAGCAGCCGCATCGAATGGGAACGGGTTTCGATGTCGGAGTTGATGCTGTACATCCCCTACTCGATGGATATCCAGGAATGCGCGATGCCTGGCGGCTGAAGGGCGCGCCCGCTCACTGCACCGCGGTGGCTTCGAGTTCGATCATCAGCTCCGGATACGCGAGCGCTTGGACACCCACCAGGGTCTGCGGCGGTTTGATGCCGGCGCGGCCGATGCGCTCGATGTAGAGGTCCCAGTTGTCGGTGGTGGCCTTGATGTCCGTGGTGTAGATGACCAGATGGACGACGTCGGAGAGCTTCATATCGGCGGCAGCCAGCACGGCTTCCAGATTGTCGAAGGCGGTGTTCCACTGCGCGCGCAGATCGCCCTTGTGCAGGGGATTGCCCTCGGCATCCATTGCGGCCTGACCGGAAAGATAGAGCGTGCGCTGAGCGCCGCTGACCACTTCGGCCTGGTGCATCGAGAGCGGTCCGCCCCAGGGCCAGGGATTGATCGGCGTGCGTTCGAGCTTGTGCGTGGCGCAAGCGTTGAGCGCCAGGGTGAGCAGCAACAGGAATTGTCGTTTCATTGGGCCTCCACGATGGGGAGGCCAGTATCCAGCGATGGCGATCAGGATCAGGTGCCGGAAGGCACTTTGTGCGCGGTGCGATTTGGGGGAATTTGGGCCGAGGCGGGAGCGGCACGGCGAGAGCGAGGGCACGAGCAGGGGCAAGGGCCAGAGCCAGAGCCAGAGCCAGAGCCAGAGCAAAGGCAGCGCAGCAAGCTACGCTCTACAGGATCAAGAGCCAGATCGAGGGGCGGCGCGGGGTGAGCGCCGCCCTTTGAATGCCTTACTCGAGGTCGAGGAAGGAGCGCAGTTGTTCCGAGCGGCTGGGGTGCCGCAGTTTGCGCAGGGCCTTGGCTTCGATCTGGCGGATGCGTTCGCGGGTGACGTCGAACTGCTTGCCGACCTCCTCGAGGGTGTGGTCGGTATTCATGTCGATGCCGAAGCGCATGCGCAGGACCTTGGCTTCACGTGGGGTGAGGCCGGACAGCACGTCCTTGACGGTTTCCTGCAGACCGGTGGTGGTCGCCGATTCAACCGGTGACTCGACGCTGGTGTCTTCGATGAAGTCGCCGAGGTGGCTGTCTTCGTCGTCGCCGATCGGCGTTTCCATCGAGATCGGTTCCTTGGCGATCTTCAATACCTTGCGGATCTTGTCCTCGGGCATTTCCATCTTGGTCGCCAGCTCATCAGGCGTTGGCTCACGGCCCATTTCCTGCAGCATCTGACGGCTGATGCGGTTGAGCTTGTTGATCGTCTCGATCATGTGCACCGGAATGCGGATGGTGCGTGCCTGATCGGCGATGGAACGGGTGATCGCCTGGCGGATCCACCAGGTGGCATAGGTACTGAACTTGTAGCCGCGGCGGTATTCGAACTTGTCGACCGCCTTCATCAGACCGATATTGCCTTCCTGGATCAGATCAAGGAACTGCAGGCCACGGTTGGTGTATTTCTTGGCGATCGAGATCACCAGGCGCAGGTTGGCCTCGACCATTTCCTTCTTGGCGCGACGGGCCTTGGCCTCGCCGATCGACATGTGGCGGTTGATGTCCTTGATCTCGGGCAGGCTCAGATACAGCGTGGCCTCGTGCGCGATCAGGCGCTCCTGCTGTTCCTGGATCTCGGCCTTGCAGTTCTTCAGCGTATTGGCCCACTTGCTGGCCTTGCGGACCTCGTTCTCGACGAAGCGCAGATTGGTCTCCTTGCCTGGGAACGCCTTGATGAATTCCTTGCGCGGCATCTTGCCCTGGCGCACGGCGATATCGAGGATGGCACGCTCATGGCTGCGGATCGTGTTGACAACTTCGCGCAGCTTCTTGACCATGCCATCGATCATGATCGAGGGCAGCTTGAGCTTCAGGAATTCTTCGGTGATCTGGGCGCGCAGCTTCTGGGTCTTCTTGTCGTCGGCACCGGCCTTGGCGAAGCTGGCCTTGAACTTCTCGTAGGCATCGCCGAACAGTTCCATGCGGCGCTTGACTTCGAGCGGATCGGGACCGGATTCGCCGGGACCGGCTTCTTCGGTGTCGCCGGAGTCGTCGTCGTCCTTGCCATTGCCGCCACTGCCCTCGTCCTCGTCCTCGTCCATTTCCTCGGCGAGCAGGGCTGCGGCAGCAGCCGCAGCAGCAGCTTCGGCGGCGGCGGCTTCGGCCAGGGCTTCGAGGTCATAGAAGCCGGTGAGGAACTCACTCATGCGCTTCTTGCCGTCGAGATGCGAGGCATACTCTTCGAGCAGCAGGGAGATCGACCAGGGGAACTGCGCGAGCGCGTTCTGCACCTGGGCGAGGCCCTCTTCGATGCGCTTGGCGATGGCGATTTCGCCTTCGCGGGTCAGCAGTTCGACGGTGCCCATCTCGCGCATGTACATGCGGACCGGATCGGTGGTGCGACCGGTTTCTTCGACCGCCGACAGCACCTGGATGGCCTCTTCGGTGACGGCTTCGTCGTCCTGCACCGATGAGGATTCCTGCAGCAGCAGGGTTTCGGCATCGGGCGCGGACTCATGGACCTGGATGCCCATGTCGTTGATCATGCCGATGATGTCTTCGATCTGTTCGGGATCGACGATGTCGTCCGGCAGGTGATCGTTGACCTCGGCATAGGTCAGGTAGCCTTGCTCCTTGCCCCGGGTAATGAGCTTTTTGATCTCGGATTGCTGGTCGCGGGGTTCGAACTCGATGGCTGCCATTAGCTGTCCTTGAAACTGTGACCGTGTTGACGATCGTGTCTATGTAACGAAGTTCGGGGCCGGAAACGGACAGACAAGGCTCTCGCGCAGGGCTCAGTAGCGCGTGATTCAGTCTGTTGTGGTGTCACCCAGCGCGGCTGGAAGACAGATCCGGACACCGTTCTTGCAACGGGAGTGCCAGTATAGACAGGGTGTCAAGGGCGATCCGGTCATCCGGATTGTGCCGGATTGTCAACCACGCCTGCTCCCCCGCGACTGGGTTACATGGGGGCGTTGCGGCGTGATTCAAGGCTTGCGGGGAGTGGGTGTCTGGTGCCGGGTTGGATTCCCCGTGGGGTTGGGATGGCATCGCGCAGAGATGCCCCACAGAAAGCGGGTTCTTGTAGGGCATCTGTGTCAGATGCCGGGTTGGTTTTCCCGTGGGGTTGGGATGGCATCTCGCAGAGATGCCCTACAGAAAGCAATGACATCTCGCAGAGATGCCCCACAGAAAGCGGGTTCTTGTAGGGCATCTGTGTCAGATGCCGGGTCGGTTTTCCCGTGGGGTTGGGATGGCATCTCACAGAGATGCCCTACAGAAAGCCGGTGGTGGCATCTCGCAGAGATGCCCTACAGAAAGCGCGTTCGCTAGAGGATCATGTCCGGGGTGTCGTGGCGGCCGCGGCGTTCGGCGGCGTCGCTGCGTTCGCGGGCTTCTTCGCGGAATTCGCTGAGCTCGCGCAGCAGGGTTTCGATATTGACCTCGTTCTTCAGATTGACCTTGAAGTCGGTGTCGGCGCGGGCGCGATCCTTCAGCGACTGCCGGTTCTGGCTCATCACGATCAAGGGGCCCTGCAGACCGACCAGGATGGCGAGCGCGAGGTTGAACAGCTGGAACGGATAGGGATCGAGCGGAGCGCGGGGGACGATCCACGGGGTATTGATCACGCACCAGACGGCGGTGAGCAGGATCAGGAACAGGATGAATTTCCAGCTGCCATTGAGTTCGGCGACGCTGTCGGCCAGGCGATCGCTCCAGGACAGGTTCTTGTCGAACTCCTCGTCCACGTTCTTGGCGGCACGCGCCGACAGCATGGTATTGGTTTCGCGCAGGCGTTCGCTCATCGTGCGCAGGATCGCCATCGCCGCCGCCGGGCGCTTTTCGAGATAGTGCGCCAGGGTGTCGCGCTGCAGCTCGAACAGCACGGCCTCAGTCGTAGCCAGGGCACTGGCACTGCGCGGCTTGTCGTCGAACAGGGCCAGTTCGCCGAAATATTCGCCGCGGGCGATGTCTTTCAGGGAAATGCGCCGGGACGCCTCACCCGGCAGATGGATGTTCACGTCGCCACTGTCGACGATATACATGGCGCTGCCACGATCGCCCTGGGCAAAGATCATCGCGCCGGCCTTGAAGGTGCGTCGCTCCAGGGTCAGTGACAGCGCGCGCAGATCGTCTTCGGACAGCGCCTCGAACAAGGGGATCGAGCGCAGCAGTTTCATTGCATCCAAGGCAGTCCCTCCGCGGCTGGTGGGCGCATCCTAGCTGTCATCTGCTACGGCTGCACGTCTGCTGTGACGCGGGCAATGTCGCTGTCGCAGTTGTCTCCTCTCCCGTGCGCGCGAGTAGGCCACGGTAGGAAACGCGCGACCGTCTGGTGTGCGCCCCAGACGGCATGGCAATGACTTTGTGCCGGGGCGGGTTTCCTTCATCTGCCTGCGGCATCTTCTCCCGCGCGCGGGAGAAGAGCGGGACGATTCAGGGCGCCGCGAGACAACTGTGCAGGCTGCTGAGGAATCCCGGGATCGTGCTGACGATTTCCATTCGCCGCTCGAGCGTGATGGCGGGTGAATTTTCTTCGGTGTCCCCGATCATCATCAGCTCGGCAATCTGGTCGAGATCGTCTTCAAGTCCCTCGAGTTCTTCGCTGAGGCGATCCCAGACGTCGGGGCGCAGATCGAGCGCGCGGTAGAAACCGATCGACCAGGCCAGTCCGAGCAGCTCCTCGGTGCTCTGCGGATCGATGTCATCGAGATTGGGCGGCAGCGCCAGCAAGGGATAGTCCTCGTCGCCCGGCGTATCGGGATCGACACGGACGCGGCGCTCGGCATCGCTGCGGAACTCGCCGAGCAGTTCGCGGGTCTGGTCGGCCTCTTCGCGCGAATTGAACTTGAAGCCGGGACCAGTCACCTCGGCCAGCCATTCGTCGTCGGGGATACCGCCGGGCGTGACTGCCAGAGCGCACATGAAGCCGTCGATCATCTCGACATTGACCAGGCCGTCGGTGTCGGCGCAGCGATCATGCAGGAAATCGTCCAGCGCATTGATCGTCGGTTCGGTGAGTGCGGGCATGCGGATACTCCATGGCAAGGCCGCATTGTGGGGGAATGCGGCCAGCGGGGCCAGTCTGGCGTTGCGGTGGTACTGCATCAGTTTGAATATTGGGAACGGACCGCTTCTCCCGCCTGCGGGAGACAGGCCCGCAGGGCCGGATGAGGGAAACGTTCGATATGTTGGCTATTGTTGCGGTTCGCGTGGCAGACCCCAGGCGCTACCGCAGGTTTCCCTCATCCGCCTTCGGCTGTCTCCCGTAAACGGGAGAAGGGGTTCATCGCCTGAATTTCAGACTGATGCAGTGCCGTTGCGGTTCGGCACGCGCAGACGTGGGCGAAACGCTGGCGTCTGGATGCGCCGGCTACAGCAGGCGCAGCGTGATCGCCTTCAATACCGCGCGGGTGCGGTCGCGGGTATGCAGCTTTTCGAGGATCTCGCTGACGTAGTTTTTCACGGTGCCCTCGGCGAGGAAGACGCTGCGGGCGATTTCCTTGTTGGAGTAGCCGCCGGCCATCAGCCGCAGGATGGCCAGTTCGCGTTCGCTGAGCTCGACCTTGATGTGCTGCTCATGGCCGCTGCTGCCGGGATCGACATAACGCAGGCGTTTGCGGACCGGATCGATCGAGACCGGCTGCAGCAGAGTTTCGCCGGCAGCGACGCGCAGGATGGCATCACGCAAGTCCTCTGGAGAGGCGTCCTTGAGCAGGAAACCCTGGGCGCCGGCGTCGACCGCTGCGAGCAGCAATTCGCTGTCATCAAACGTGGTCAGCAGGATCATCGGCGTGCCGTCGCCGCGCTCACGCAGGGCGAGCAAGGCATCGATGCCGCTGAGTTCCGGCATGCGGATGTCGGAGACCACGACATCGACCGGATGCAGGGCAAGCGCGTCGATCAGGCTGCGACCACTGTCGGCCTCGACCACGATCTCGATGCCACCGATGCTGTTGAGCAGGGCCTGCAGCCCCTTGCGGACCAGGGCCTGATCGTCGGCCAGCGCGATACGTACCGTCATGTCCCGGGTATCCAGGCGTGCAGGGCGAAGCCACCGGTACCGAGGCGCTGCGGCGCGATTTCGCCGCCCAGGGCCTCGATGCGCTCGCGCATGCCCGACAGCCCGCTGCCGTAGCGGATCTCGCCGCCGCCGCGGCCATCGTCGCGGACATCGAGTTCGATGCGATCGCCGGCCCGGCGCAGCACGATCCAGATATTTTCGGCGTGGCCGTGGCGCGCGGAATTGGTGATGGCCTCCTGCACCGCGCGCAGCAGGGCTTCGGCCTGCATCGCATTGTTGACCGAAGCTTCGGCAGCGACTTCGATATGCGCGCGCGGCTTGGGCATGGCCTGGGCGATCTGCTCGATCGCCTGTCGCAGGTTCATGCCGTCATGCACACGCATCTGGCGCACGACTTCGCGGATGTCGCCAAGCAGCTCATCGGCGAGCTGGGCGCAGGTGTCGACTTCAGGAACATCGGCGAACTTCGGATTGCGTGCCAGCGCGCGCAGATGCAATTTCATCGCGGTGAGCTTGTGGCCGGCGACATCGTGCAACTCGCGCGAGATGCGCAGCCGCTCCTGATCACGGGCGCTCTCGGCGAGCAGGGTTCGGGTCGCCAGCAGATGGCCATTGACCTGCTGCAGTTCGGCGCTGACGAGTTCGGCGCGGCGCGCATAGCGAGTGGTCATGATGGCGAACAGCTGGAAGCCGCAGAAGCTCAGGGTGGCGATACTGGCATCGGCCCAGCCCCAGCGCTGCGCCAGGATCGCGGCGACGATCAGGTTGACCGGCACGAAGACCAGCAGCAGACCGCGCCAGCTCAGCACCGCGGCCAGTTCGGCCATCACGATGATCAGCAGGATCGGACCGACGGTGTTCTTCGGAACCATACAGACGATCAGGGCGCAGAGAATCTGCACGGTCGAGGCCAGCGGTCGCAGCGGTGCCAGGCGCTGACGATCGGCCAGGGCGCAACCGATCATCAGCGCACCGAATATGGCGAGGCTGAGCAGGGCGATGGCGCGTTGCGCGAATTCGCTGAACGGCAGCAGGTCGGTCACGCCGGAGCGCCAGACCGTGAGCAAGACCGCGAACCAGGTGACCTGGGCCGCGATCATCATCGGCTCGGCAAGGATCTGCCAGCGGCTGGGTTCGGATTCTTTCATGCGGCGATGCTGACCGCGGCCGTTCCTGCGATCAAGCGGATCGCCGCAAGTGGTGACTTTCGGCAGGATGGATCGATGACCTCAGGCACCTGAGCGGTGTGCGCCGTGCGATCAATCTGTGGGCGACCCTTAACGCGGAGCCCTGCCATGGAATTCTATGCCATCACCAAGTCACTGCATTATCTGGTGGGCGTGCTTGCCCTGACCACGTTCTGGATCGCGGCGTTCACCCGCAAGGGTAGCCCCCTGCACAAGGCGGTTGGCAAGCTCTATCTGCTGGCGATGTGCGCCATCGTGGTGACGGCGATGGTTTTCACCGGGTACGGCGTGATGAGTGACCCCGGTCCGATGGATGCTTTTCTGGCCTATCTCGTGGTGATCACCGCGACCAGTTGCTGGCTGTCCTGGCGCGCAATTCGCGACAAGCGCGACTTCGCCCGCTATACCGGTCCGGTCTATCGGGTGCTGGCGGTGCTGAATCTGCTGGCAGGCGCCGGCATCTTCACGATCGGTATCGCGATCGGGTCGCTGCTGCTCACCGGCTTCAGCATGGTTGGCTTCCTGCTTGGCTTCGGCATGCTGCGCTTGCGCCGACGTGGCCCTGCGCATCCGCAATGGTGGCGGCAGGAACACATGAACGCGATGCTGGGCAATGGCGTCGCGACCCATATCGCCTTTCTGTCGATCGGTCTGCCGCGCATCCTGCCTACGCTGGCCGGGCCGACATTGCAGATGCTGGCCTGGTTCGGGCCGCTGCTGGTCGCGTTCGTGTTGCAGATCTGGTTGGGGCGGAAATATGCGGTGCCGAAATCGCTCCCTGCGCGGCCGGCGGATGCGATGGCGAATGTTTGAAACCGAGGGCGCGGTTGTTGTCGCCTTGTGAGCAAGGGCAAGAGCAGAGCCAGAGCAGCGCGGCAAGCCACGCTCCTGTACGCTGGCACTCTGTAGGGCATCTCTGCGAGATGCCGGCTCCAATGCGCCGCGGTGTTGGGACGGCATCTCGCAGAGATGCCCTACAGGGTCAGCGTCGAGCAGCGCGACGAGCCATGCGCTGCAGGGGCAAACCGGGCTAGCGCGTCAGCCAGGCGACCAGGCGATCGGCAAGTTTTCCATACGGCGGCCGGAACAGGCTGAGTGCGCTGAAGCGCGACTGGTAGAACACCGGCTTCTGCTTGCTGAAGGTCAGGAAGCCGGCATGGCCGTGGTAGTGGCCCATGCCGCTGGCGCCGATTCCTCCGAACGGCAACTCATCCTGTGCGAAATGGAACAGGGTGTCGTTGATCGACACGCCACCGGCGATCGTGCGATCGAGTACCCGCTCGGTGCGTCGGCGGTCGTGATCGAAGTGATACAGCGCCAGCGGCCGTGGCCGTGCATTGATGTAGTCGATGGCGGCATCGACGCTGGGGCAGTCGACCAGGGGCAGGATCGGACCGAAGATTTCATCCTGCATCAGTTTCATGCTGTCGTTGACGCCGGTGACCACGGTCGGCGGAAAGACTCTGCGCCCGGTGGCTGTCGACTCGGCCAGATGGATCACGCTGGCGCCCTTGCTGCGGGCATCCTCCAGATAGCTGGTCAGGCGATCGAACTGGCGCTGATTGACGATGCTGGTGTAGTCCTTCGACTGGTCGAGATCCGGATAGGCCTTGCTGACCGCAGCGCGCAACGCGGCAACGAAGGTGGCCTGGTCGGCCTGCGGCAGCAACACATAGTCCGGCGCGATGCAGGTCTGGCCGCCATTGAAGAATTTCCCTGCGGCGATTTTCTGGGCGGCGCCGTCGAGCGAATAGTCCGGTGCAAGAATCGCGGGCGATTTGCCGCCGAGTTCGAGCGTCACCGGGGTCAGATTCGGCGCCGCCGCTGCCATCACCATGCGTCCGACCTGGGTTGAGCCAGTGAAGAACAGATGATCGAACGGCAAGGCGGCGAATGCGGCAGCGACAGCGGCGTCGCCGGTCACGCAGGCGACCTGATTGCGCGGAAACAGGGTGGACAGGAACTGCTGCAGCAATTCGGAAGTGCGCGGCGTGTGCTCTGACGGTTTGAGCATCACCCGATTGCCGGCCGCCAGCGCACTGACCAGGGGCGCCAATGCCAGGTTCACCGGATAGTTCCACGGCGCGATGATGCCGACCACGCCGACGGGCTGGAAGCGCACCTCCGCCCGCGCCGGCAGAAAGTTGATATCGACGCGGCGCGGACTGGCGCGCATCCAGCGGCGCAGATGCTTGCAGATGTGGTCGATTTCGCGCAGCACCGGCATGCCGTCGCTGGCGACAGATTCATGCCAGGAACGCTGGCCAAAGTCCTCGGCGATGGCGGCCACGAATTCCGGAAGCCGCGCCTTGAATGCCGTGCGCAGTCGACGCAGATCGGCGATGCGCTCGACGTAACTGGAGGTATGTGCCTTCTGCGCCTCCTGCTGGGCGTGCAGCAGGCTGCCGAGGTCGACAGCTTCGGCGCTCGGCGCAGATGGCTTCAGTTGGGCATTCATGAGGCGGCTCCCGCTGGCAGGTCTGTGCAGTGTAAACCGCAGCACGTGGCTGTGTTACTCGATCGGATGGTCGCGGCGTGCCCCCGGGTTGATGCCAACGCCGACCGCAGAAACAACAAGGCCCGCACTTGGCGGGCCTTGTGCGTCACCTGGAACCGGTCATCAACCGGCGCGGCTGTTGACCCGCGTGCCCAGACGTACAGCGGCAAGACCGCCGACGGCCAGCGTGAGGATCAGACCCAGACGTCCCCATTCGGACATGGTCGGGACCGGCCTGGCCGGGCCGGCGATGGCTGCGGCGCTCCAGTTGACGATTTCGCCCTGCTGCTGCGCACTGAGGCCCGCAAGCAGGCCCGCGCTCTGCAGCTCCGGCAGTGTATCGAGTGCCGATCCTGCGCTGATGGATTCGGGAACGTTGTTGCTGAGCTTGACGATGACCATCAGACGCTGGGTTGCTCCGGCCGGCACGCTGAGCGTGTACGACTCGCGGAACACGCCAGGGCTCGCCAACTGCTGGGCATTGGTCGTGACGGCAGCACCCTGACTGAAGCGCACCCAGGTGATCGCCGGGTCGATGATGCTGACGCCGTTGGGGCGGACAGCGCGATCGACGCCATTGTCATTGCTGGCGAACCAGCTGTCGGTGGGTTCAACCGTGGTGTCGCCGTCGGAAGTGGCCGCGATGACCGTGCCGCCATCCGAGCCCAGGTTGTTGTCCAGCAGTACATTGGCGGGCAGGCTGCCTGCCGTCGTATTGGTAAACGAATACAGCGCGCGGACCGCGTTCTGGGTCGGCTCGAAGAAGAACTGCACCTCGGTATTCAGGCCGCCGATGTTGACGGTGTCCGAGGTGATGGTGGTGCCGTTGCGATCGATGGAACCATCAGGATTCTGGAACACGGTGCCATTGACGGCCATGACCAGCACGCCATCGAAGGCGTCCGTGAGGTCGGACGAGCTCATGCTGGCTTCGGTAATGCCAAAGCCGCAGCCGCTGGAACTCGAGCCATTGGGGCTTGGCACTCCGGCCAGCTTTTCTGATTTCAGCGGACGTCCCTTGCGGTCGACCGTGCGCCCTGGCTTGCCGCAGCTTCCAAAGGGCGCCCCCGATTGACCATAGGTGGAATTGCTGAAGTACCAGGATACGTCACCAGCCACGACCGTTCCGGAGGGTCCCGTCGTGCCTGCCCGCGCCGAACGCGTTGCCGCCAAGACGGCGGTGCTGAGCAATCCCATGCCCAGCGCGATGCGCAGGCGATCCATACCCTTCTTCATTGCATTCCCCATTGGTGATTGAGTAATCACGCACAGTTTGCGTGTCAAGCCCATGTTATGCAACTGATATTTCGTTGACGGACGTGAAGCATCTGGTCACCCGTGGGGGGGTCATGACCAGGGCGTCGCAGGCGCGACTCACGTTTCGACCGGCGCAGCCCCGGATCATTCCGCGTCCAGCGCGATCAGCCCCGCCTGCTGCAGTTGCTCGATCAACGGGGCCAGGGCCTCGGCGTAGTGCCGCCAACGCTGCACCGATCGTGTATAGACCGGTTCGCGTACCTGGGTGACGCTGGCGGTTCGTACCAGGTTGCGCTGTTGGTGGAACTGCAGACAGGCCGGGTCCCATTGCAGACCCAGCCCGGCGATCAGAGCGCGTGCCTGCTGTTCGGGCTGGGCCGCCAGTTCCTCGTAGTCGATCTCGATCAATACGCCCGCGGGCAAATGCTGCCGCCAGTGCTTCATCAGCCGGTGATGAGCAAGCAATCGGTGCGCGATGTGATCGAGCTGGTTGGCCCAGCGGATCTGCGCGAACAGGTTCATCCAGTTCGACAGCGCGATGTCACGCGGATCACGGCGCAGGTGGATCAGCCGCGCATTCGGAAACATCACGTGCAGCAGACCGGCCCACTGATAGTTGTCCGGCATCTTGTCGACAATCCGCTGTGGCGGTATCTGGCGCGCCGATTTCTGTGCGAGCGCTTCCAGTTGCTGCAGATGCCAGCGCGCTGCTTCAGCAGGCGGCGCCAGATCCGGCTGCACTACGGCCTCGAGGGCAGCGGCCACATCCTTGCACCGCGTCCAGCGCAGCAGACTGCGCAATGCATACGGCCGCTCGCCGACGCCGAGGATCTGTGGATGCGCATTGAGAATCTGCTCGGTCAGCGTGGTGCCCGAGCGCGGCATGCCGATAATGAAGGTGGGGCGCGCATCCGGATCGCCAAAGGCAGCCAGTTCGCGCATGCGCTCGCGGCTGAAGCCACGCTCGATCGCCTGGATCTGAAGATCGAATTCCGCCGGATCGTAGCCGCGATGACGTTTGATGCTGTGCAGGGCCTGCAACCGATTGGCGTCGTGCGCGGCGGCGGCGGCGGCGACGTGCATGCCCCTGCCGTCCAGCACCATCGCCAGGCCCATCTGCAGTTGCGCGCGCAGATTGGCGGGCATCTCGGGCCGCGCCAGGCTGGCCTGCAACAGCTGGTACTCGGACTCGGGAAGCTTCGCGCGCAGCGTGGTCGCCAGCCCGGCGACGGCACCGAGCGCGCGCGGGTTCTTGACGTGGGCGCGACGGAAGCCTTCGGTGGCGGCGGCAAGATCGCCGAGGGCGACCTGGATGTGGGCCAGCGCGATGTCATGGGCTGCGTTATCGGGTTGCAGATCGACCAGCGCCCGATAGCTGTGCAGGGCGGCCTCGGCATCACCAGAATCGAATTCGGCGCGAGCCTGCTGCAGGCGCACCTCGATGTTGTCGGGATGGGCCGCGCGCAGTTCGGCGAGCAGGTCCAGCGCCTCATCTGCCTGCTCGGCGACGCGCAGCAGACTGGCCTGGCGCAGGCGCACATCCAGACTGCCGGGGTCCAGTTCACGCGCCCTTGCCAGCCAGAGATCGGCCTGGATCAGATCGCCGAGTTGCTCCCAGACCTCGGCAATCTGGCAGCAGAGGCGCAGCGACCCCGGCGTCAGATCCCAGGCGTCGGCGAATTCGTCCATCGCCGCTTCGTAGCGTTCCAGCGTCTGCAGGCAACGACCCTTGCTGCTCAGCATGTCGGCATCGCCCGGCCAATCGCGACAGGCCTGGTCGGCGATGCTGAGCGCCTCCTCCTCCGCTCCGGTCAGCACCAGCACATGCGGCAGGTTGAGCAGGCTGTGGCGATGCCGCGGCGCAAGCGTCAACGCCAGCCGATAGCCCTCAATGGCGAGCCTGGCCAGGCCGCGCACGCGCGCGCAGTCGGCGATGAAGGCGTGTGCGGTCGCGCGGTCTTCGCCCAATTCAAGCCAACGCTGGAAGGCGGCCTCGGCCAGCTCGTATCGGCCGAACGCGAAACGCACGGCACCGAGTCCGCGCCAACCGTTGGCGTATTGCGGATCGAGTTCGATGCTGCGCTCGTAGCAGCGGAGTGCCTCCGCCAGATCGCCCTGCCGACGCAGGGCCTCGGCCAGATTGGACCAGTAGCGCGCCACCTGCGGTGCCTGCGCAATGGCCAACCGGAGTTGCGCGATGGCGGCATCATGGTCACCGGCACTGAGGGCAGCGATCCCGGCCTGGTGGCTGATCTCGGCGGGCGAAGTGGCCATCATGATGTACCCGGTGGACTCAATTCGCCATCATGACGCTGCGCGTGCGTGCGCTCAACTGCTGATCGCGGTCGCTGATGCCGGAGCAGGCAGCACGCCTTACAATTGCCTATCACCAGAGCGGGAGCATCATGAGCATTCGAGCCTTCAGATCACAGTTGCCACGACTGGCCGCGGGCGTCTATGTCGACCCCGCGGCGGTCGTGATCGGCGATGTCGAGATGGGCGAGGATTCATCGATCTGGCCGTTCGCCGTGGCCCGCGGTGATGTTCATCGCATCCGCATCGGTGCCCGGACCAATGTCCAGGACGGTGCCGTGCTACATGTCACCCACGACGGCCCGTACACCTCCGGGGGCTTTCCGTTGCTGATCGGCGACGATGTAACGATTGGCCATGGCGCGATCCTGCACGCCTGCACGGTCGCCGATGCCTGCCTGATCGGCATGCATGCCACCGTGCTGGATGGCGCCCAGGTGATGAAGCATGGCTTTGTTGGCGCCGGCTGTCTGGTGCCGCCGGGCAAGGTCGTCGGCGAGCGCGAGATGTGGCTGGGCAATCCCGGCAAGCGGGTCCGCCTGATCAGCGATCAGGAAGTCGAGATGCTGTTCTACTCGGCGCGCAATTACGTGAAGCTGAAGAACCAGTACCTCAACGACTCGGCGCCGTTCTCTTCGATGATCACCTGAGCGGGTTTGAGCCGGCGCGGTTGCGGTTGCGGTTGCCGTTGCTGTTGTAGAGCGGGGCTTGCCCCGCTGCTTTGGATCTGACTTCTTCGTCGAGAAGATCAAATGCAGCGCGGCAAGCCACGCTACAAGGGCAAGGGCAACGTCAACGGCTCAGCGAAAATCGCGGGAGCGGGTGTCGAGCAAGTAGGTCGGGTCCCGCGAAGCGGTACCCGACGTCGGAGTGTCCGCAGCATCAAGCTCCGCAACCACAACCGGAGCAACCGTCGCCACGCCGTTCGATGCTCGCAGAAGAAATCG
>JALHNO010000040.1 GCA_022843465.1 Pseudomonadota bacterium
ATCGCTCCGACGCAGTTACTTTCGACTACGAGGCCGTGGATAACCTCGACGGGGACTTCCACCCCGCTGGCTGTGCGCCCTCACGGGCGCACCGGTTCGCTGCGCTCACCACATCCTACAGTTGGCTGGTCTGATGTCGAAGCGCGGATCAGGGTTCGGATTCACTCATCCGGAAAAATCCTGCTGTCGACCTATTGGAATCGCGGTGCCACCCTCATCCCCGGCCCTTCTCCCGCATGCGGGAGAAGGGAGCAATGCGCAAGCCAGTGAAAGTCTGGTGGCATCGCGCGGCGATGATGTGTGCGAGGTCCGCGGGCGATCTTCTGAAAGCGATGCGGTTCGCTGCGCTCACCACATCCTGCGGCGTCCGCGCACATGCTGCAGAACTATCGGGTGGGCAGTTTGGCGGTATGCAGCCAGAAGGTGGCCAAGTTGCGCACCAGATCAAGCAAAGCGACGTAGCTGTCGGGTTTGCTCAGAAACGAATTGGCGCCGTTCTGGTAACACAGCGCGACATCGTCGGGCGAACGTGAGGTCGACAGCACGACCACCGGAATGTGGCTCAGGCTGGGGTCGAGCTTGAGTTCGCGGAGCGCTTCGCGGCCGTCCTTGCGCGGCATGTTCAGATCGAGCAGGATCAAGCCGGGCCGGGCACTGGCGGGACGATCGGTGAAGCGACCCTGCCGGCGCAGATAGTCGAACATTTCCTCGCCATCGACCGCGAATTGCAGGGGATTGTGCAGGCCACTGTCGCGGAAGGCATCGCGCATCATCAGGCGATCATCGTCATCGTCGTCGACGATCAGTACGGTAACCAGTGCCTGTGACATTTCCATCAATCAGTTACCTCGATGCTTGTACTACTGGCAAACCGTTGGCGAACAATCTACCTCATTGTCCGGTGACGTGTTGCTCCCGGGATCCTGGTTGCTGGCTCGGCAATGTCACCCGGAAACTGGCGCCTGCGCCCACCGCGGAACTGACCTCGACGCGGCCATGATGGCGCTCGACGATACGGCGCACGATGGCCAGGCCAATACCGGTTCCGGCATAGTCCTCGCGCGAATGCAGGCGCTGGAAGGGCGCAAAAATGCGCTCGGCGTACTTCGGATCAAAGCCGATGCCGTTGTCGGTCACCGTAATCAGGTAACCCTCGGTGCGTTGTTCCGGTGGCAACGGCAGTGCCCGGACTTCGATTCGGCAACGGCGAGCGGGATCCTGGAATTTCAGCGCGTTCGACAGCAGGTTCTGGAACAGCTGGCGCAATTGCGTATAGTCGCCTTCGATCGTGGGCAGATTGCCGATATCGATTTCGGCCTTGCTGGCCTCGATCCGCTCGCCAAGATCTTCCAGCACCGTAGCCAGCATCGGGCCCAGTTCCACGGTCGTGAAATTGCCCCCGCGCGAGTCCACCCGCGAGTACTCCAGCAAATCGTCAATCAAGGTCTGCATGCGAGCGGCGGCGGAAGCCGAACGCTGCAGGTAGTCGCGTGCCTGATCGCTGATCTGGTCGGGCGCCTGAGACAGCAGGCGATCGGAAAACGCGCGGATCTTGCGCAACGGCTCCTGCAGATCGTGTGAGGCGATGAACGCAAAATCCTGCAGTTCGCGGTTGCGATTGCCAAGTTCGATCAGTGCGCGCTTGAGATCGTCCTCGGCGCGCCGGCGTTCGCTGATGTCGGACATGATCGACAGGACCGCACGCGGCTGATCGTGACTGTCGTGCACCAGGGTGCAATGCACCTCGACCAGCACCGGCGTGCCGTCCATCCGGCACTCGTGAAACTCGCCGGTCCACTCGCCATCCATCATCACGCAGCGAAATGGCTCGGCAGCCTCCTCACCGCTGATGCGCAGCAGCTGGTCCATGGGCTGGTCCAGTGCCTGATCCGCGCTCCAGCCATACAGGCGCTGCGCACCCTTGTTCCAGTATTCGATGCGGTGATCGGGCACGCGATGCACGACGATCGCGTCATGCGCCTGATCGAGCAGGGAGGCCTGTTCGCGAATGCGCGCGTCGGCGTCCAGCCGTTCAAGTTCGGCGGCGGCGCGGGCGGCGAAGATCTGCAGCGTCGATGAAACAAATTCGGCGTCCTGCAGTGGCCGGTGGTAAAGCACAAACAGCAGGCCGATCGGCTCTCCGCGCGAATTGTCCAGGCGCCGGCCGACATAGGCTTCCACCTGCATGTCGCGCAGCATCGGATCACCCGGATAAGCGCCGGCAACCTGGGCAGGAACCGTGCAGTGGCCACGCTCCAGCAGGTCGGCGCAGGGTGTATCCGCCAACCGATATTCGAAGTTCGGACTGATCGCGCCGGCGGTCAGGGAAAAGAGGCTGCGCGCCAGACCGGGTTCGCCGGCATCGAGCCGGATCACGTGACCGGCATCGGCTTCAAGTACGTCGACCATGCTGCGCACCAGGCCCTCGAAGAACTCATTGCCGGCAGTTGCGGAAACTCCAGAGGCGACGCTGAATACGGCCTGCTGCAGGCGACGGCGTTCGCGTTGCACGCGCAGATTGAGTACGCCGAAGGCGACATCATCGGCAAGCTGCTGCAGCAGCTGGATTTCTTCTTCGAGGATCGGAGTCACCGACTCGCCATACAGACAGAGCAGGCCAAAGGTGTGCTCGCCGTCTCGCATCGGCAGACAGATCACGCTGGATATGCCGGCGCGCTCGGCGCGCTCGCGCCAGGGCGCCAGCGATGGTTCGTTGGCGAAATCCGCCGTGGCCATCGCACGACCGTTGCGGATGGCCTGCCCCGCCAGGCCCTTGCCGGTCGGCTGCTCCGCCGACCAGCTCAGTCGCAATCCGGCAAGATATTCGTCGACATTGCCGGCCTGCGCCAGCAGTTCGATGGTTGCTTCGGGATCGTGTCTCGCATAGCCGATCCATGCCATCTTGTATCCGCCCGTCTCGACGGCTATCCGGCATATCTCCGCAAGCAGGCCCGATTCGCTGCTGGCATGGAGCTGTGCCTCGATGCAATGGCCGAGCAGGCGCTGGGCGCGATTGAGCCGGATCAGCTCGCGCTCGACCGCGAGACGTTGAGTCACGTCGTGGGCCAGCACCAGACGCGCGACCTGACCATCGAACAGGATGCGGTCGGAGGATATCTCGACGTCGATGGTGCTGCCGTCCTTGCGCCGGTGCTGCCACAGGCCAAGATGCCGACGCTGCTCATCCGGACCGGACAATGCGCGCTGCAGCAGCGGAACCGACTCGGCGGGCCGAATGCTGCGCAGATCCATGGCCAGGAACTCGGCTTCGGAGTAGCCATACTTGTGCACCGCTGCGGCGTTGACCGCAAGGAAGCGCAGGCTGGACACGTCGTAGACCCACATCGGGTGCGGATTGCTCTGGAACAGCAGGCGATACTTGGCCTCCGATGCGCGCAGGGCTTCGGCGGCGCGACTGCGTTGCAGGAGGCTGCTGCAGCACTGGGCGAGCAGTTGCACCGTGCTCTGATCCTGATGGCTATAGCGGTGGGGCTGCTGCGATGCCAGCCTGAACACGCCGACCAGCCGATCCTCATCACGCAGCGGCGCAAGCATCAGTGCGCAGACGCTGGCGGCGTAGGCGCCCTCGGGCACCCGCGCATCGCTGGCGGTGTCGCTGACGATCACCACTTCACCGGAGTCCAGTGCCAGCGCAGCGAGCGGGTCGGGGCTTCGGCGTGTCAGACCGGGCACAGGAGCCTGCGCGCCGGCCGCCGCCCTCACCACGAGTCCGCTGTCGTCGAGCAGTTCGATGCTGCTGCTGTCGGCGCCGGTCAGGCTCAGTGCGCGCTCGCAGATGCGTTCCATCGCCGCCTGCGCGCCGAGGCCGACGGCACCGATTTCCTGCTGCAACTGCAGGAGACCGCTGCGCGTCTGTTCGGCCCGCGCGTCGTCCTGCTCGACCAGCCGGCGCTGGGTGATGTCGCGGAAATAGACCGCGAGGCCCTCTTCGGTCGGATAGGCACGGACCTCGGCGTGCAGGCCCAGAGGCTCGAACAGATGCTCGAATTCCACCATCCGCTGTTCATCGACGGCGCGCCGGTAGGACAGGTCGGAAATGCTGCCGATCGCCTGCGGGAACAGCGTCCACATGCTGACGCCAAGCATCTGCTCCCGGGGATGGCGCAGCAGCCGCTCGGTTTGCCGGTTGACGTAGGTGAAGCGCCACAAACTATCGACGGTGAAGAAGGCATCGGTGATGCGCTCGAGCGTTGCCGCCAGTCGCTGGTTCAGTCGCTCCGCCTCGGCCTCGCTGCGCTTGCGCTCTGAGATGTCCTGGAACGAGCCCTGCAGCTGGACGATCTCGCCGCTGGCGGCGCGCACGGCCTGACCCATGGTGCGCACCCAGACCAGCTTGCCGGTCTCGGTGACGATCTCGGCTTCCAGGTCGTAGGGTGTGCCATCGCGCAGGCAGCGCTCGAAGGCATCGGTAATGGCCGAACTCGACTTCGGCGCGTAGCGCTCCAGCGCAGACTCGATGCGCAGCACCGTGCCCGGCGGCAGTTCGCGGATGGCGCAGACTTCGTCGGAGAGCGTCAGTGTTCGCGTTGCGACATCGAAGGTCCAGCCGCCGAGGCGCGCCGAACGGCCGGCAATGCGCAGCAGATCCTCACCCTGGCGGGCGCGTGCTTCGGCGATGCGCAACTGGTTCTCCAGTTCGCGCACGCGCGCACTCAGGTCAACATCCGAAGCCATTTTCTGCCACCTGCCCTGTCACTGATTCAAAGCATCGCACCACAGGATGCGCGGGTCCGAGTATGCGCGCGTCAACCAGCCATTTCACGTCGCAGTGCTGCAGCGCGGGGGCCGCGCACGCGGCCGTTCCGGCTTCCCTTCCAGGGTCGCCCTGATCCCTCGCCGCTGATCAGGGTTGCGATGCATTCTGGTCGATGGCCTCTCCGTAGTCCAAAGGCGTCGAGGGAGCGACGCTTTCCGTTCGCAGCTTACGTGCTCGCAGATTCCGCGGATGGTGAAGATTGTTACGCACCAGGACCTGGCATCGGCGGCACCTGAAAGCGTGCGGCTGCGCTTCCCGGACTTAGGTGTTTGTACGTATTCAGCCGCGGTCAGGCGCTGCCTAGACTGGCTCCACGCTGAAGCCTTCCCCCCGGATCGCCCAGCGCGATCTCGCAGCCAATCACAGAAGGACCGCCGCCATGCCACGCATCATGCTGATCGACGACGACCGCAACGTGCTCAGGAGTCTGGGCCGCATCATCCACTTCATGCCGGTCGCCGCCCTGCGTGGCGAGGCCATAGTGGAGTCCTTCGAAAAGCCCGGCAGTGCGCTCGGCCGCGCTACCGAGGTGGAATTCGATCTGGTGATTGCCGATTACCTTATGCCGGCGATGAATGGCGTCTGCTTTCTGCGCCAGTTCATGGAGATCCAACCGAATACGCCGCGTCTGCTGTTGAGCGGCTATGTCGAAATTCTGGAAGCGATGGATGCACTGAAGGATGTTGCGCCCCTCGAGCTGGTCACCAAGCCCTGGGACAACGCGGCGCTGATGACGACCATCGCCAAGGCCTTGCCCACGCAACGGCGCAACCAGCGGCCACTCGCGCCGATCCTGCAGTTGCAGCAACGGCTGGTGGCCGCACGCCTGGTGGCCTGAAGTGCCGGGACCGGCTTGCGAGCGGCCAGCACGCGCAGGCATGATGATGCGCTGATCCCGAGCCCGCGATCAGCGCCAGGTCTGGAGCCCCGATGCAGCGCCGCTTTTCCCGCCGTCGTTCGGCGATCCACGGTTACGGCGTGTTCGCATTGCGGCCCTTGCACGTCGGCGAACGATTGCTGGAATACCGCGGTCGCCGCCTCGACCAGGCCGAGGTCAGCGCACGCTTCGGCCAGTCCGCCATCAGCGGCCACACGTTTCTGTTTTCATTGAACGCGCGGTACCACATCGACGGCAGCGACGGCGGCAATCTGGCGCGCTGGATCAACCACAGCTGCGATCCCAATTGCGAGGCGATGATCTACGTCGATATCAATGGCGACGAGCGCCGCGATCGCGTGTACATCCAGGCCCTCCGCGCTATCGACATCGGCGAGGAACTCAGTTTTGACTACGCCATCGAGTTGTCGGTGGTGCCACAGGATGCGATGCGCGCGGCCTGGCAGTGTGGCTGCGGTGCGCCCTGCTGCCGCGGCAGCATGCTGGCCGGCTGATCAAGCCGCAGGCGCCTGCCGCAATCGGGCCTGATTCATGGCGCGCCGGGTGCCGGCAAGGGCGCTGGAGTGCCTGGAGCAGCACAGGGTTGCACCGGGCTGGGCGTGGTCAGTCGTTGCGCCGCGAGGGTGCCACTGCCATATGCCGGATCGATGGCCTGCCAGTGCAGGCGCACACGATCACAGCCGTCGAACTCGATGCGCGCGCTGCCCCAGGGCGCGCGCACGACATTGGCGGCGACGAAATCCAGACCGAAATGGGTGCCGCTCGGACGCAGCAGGTCCAGTTCCAGCGCACTGCCATTGGCGGTACCGAGACCGATCAGCCACATCGGCTGACCCTGGGTATCGAAAGTGAACCAGGTGATCACGGTCGGCCAGCTGCCATTGCCGGCATCGAACTGCTGCAGCTGGAATCCTTCACCCGAGCGCGCGGGATCGTAGAACGTCCCGCTGTTCTGCCATCGCCGCGGATCGCTGCCGGCGCTCGGCGGCAATGCCGGATTGCGGCCCACTTCCAGCAACTGCTGATGCAGCAGGCGGCTGCCGGTCCAGCCCGCGGGACCGTCGTACTCGACACTCAGCTGGAGCTGGCCGAGTCCGGGATAGAGCACCGGTGCAGGCAGATCCGGTCGCACCTGCGCGGCAAGCTTCAAGCGTCCCCAGTGCGCGCGCACGACGTCATCGGGATCGAATGCGGCGCCGAAACGCGCGCCGCTGACACTGCGCAGATCGTCGACCACGATGCCATGGCCTTGAATGCGCCCGACACCGAGCAACCAGGCCTGAGCACCCTGACCGCTGGGCGGGTAGGTGAACCAGATCACCAGGGCGCTTTCTTCGTTGAGCGTCTCGATCAGCAGTCCTTCACCGGAACGTTGCGGGTCATACCAGGCGCCAGTCAGATTCAAGGCGGCGACTTCCGTGGTCGGGTTCTGGTTTGCGCGCGCGCGCATGGTCTCGTCGATGTCGCCGGGAACAAGTCCGACGTCGATGCGGCACGGCCCGGCCACACCACTGCCCTGCAACTGCAGGCAGCGCGTCTGCACCTCGACTACGCCCGGCATCGGCGCGGTGCTCTGGGCGGCCGCGCGGATCAGCTCCCAGCCGGCCGTCACCTCGGCGAGGGTAAAGCCGCAGTGACTGGGCGCGTCTTCGTTGACCAGGGCACTGAGCAACTGCGTTGCCGGATACAGGGCGCGCAGGGTCTGCTGATGCGCAGGTCGCACGAGTTCGTCCGCGCTGGTGTGCAGGGACAGCATGCGCACCTGAGCGGCGGCGCGTCCGCTCAGATCTGTCGCCAGTCGAAAGTCCAGACGCGCGATGGCGTCGGAGCGGATATCGGGGACCCGCGACTGGATCAGCCCGCTGTCGTAGTCGACACCAAAGCTGGTGAACGGATTGCGTGCTGCGAGCTTGTCCGGCGCGCGCACCAGATCGCCCAGCGCATAAGTCGCGTAGGCGAGATTGGTCAACAGGAAATCCTCGTCGCTGAAGGCACCAAAGTCCATCAGCTGCTGCAGGCGGTCGCGCTGCGGCGGTGTGCGCAGCAGGGGACTCAGGGCGATGCCGGTGCACTGGTTGATCCGCACCAGGCTCTGCTGCAGCGACTCGGTTCCGAACAGATCGCCCAGATCGGTCGGAATATCGTTGAGGTCATAGGCCCAGGGCAGCGGCTCCTCGCCGCGCAGCAGCTCACCGCCGCCGACTCCGTCGCAGATCGCGTCATAAGCCATGCGCAGATCGAAAGCGGTATCCCAGGTGCGCGTACCAGCCGCTGGTGGGCACAGTGAGTAAACACCGCGCAGGGATTCGAAGCCTTCCGCCTCGGCAAGCTGATGCGCGATCAGCCCGCCCATCGAACCGCCCATGCTGAGCAGGTGGCCAGGGGGCCCGAAGCGTTCGACAAAGCGCGCCAGCAGATCGCGGTTGTCCGCCACACTGTTGAACAGGGCCCAGCCGCGGCCGCGATAACCACTCGCTGCCACCGCATACCCATCGGCAAGCTGACGATCACGGATCGGGCCGAGATCGGGGTCGCTGTCGAATTCCATATTGAAGCCGTGCTGATACAGCAGCAGACCATCGCCGGGTGTCCAGCCGGCGGGCACCGCAATGCGGATATGCGCGCCACTGGCCAGGGTCTCGGTGATCTCGGTCACTGCCGAGACCGGCGCGCTCAGCAGGGCCGCGACCAGCAGTGGAATCCATCGCGATATGCGCAGCATGCGGGTGTGGTGCCTCAGGCAGGATGGACTGTCCGCGATGATCGCAGACTTGGGCGTCCAGTTTGGTCGGTCACCGCACCCTGCGCATGGCGTGATGTGGCCGGGCTAGAATGTGCCGCTCGCCCACAGGCTACCGCGCATGCCCACCATCGAATCCCTGCGTTCGCCGCTGCTGAGCGCACTTGAACGCATGCGCTTGCCGGACGATCCGACCCGGGTTCAGCAATGGCTGGACTATCTGCGCCTGCTCGAGCGCTGGAACCAGACCTATAACCTGACCGCGATCCGCCAGCCGGCCGAGATGCTGACCCGGCATCTGCTCGATTCGCTGGCGATGGCGGAATACTGGAGCGAGCAGGAGCTGGCCGATATGGGCAGCGGCGCCGGACTGCCCGGGCTGCCGCTGGCCATCCTGCAGCCCGAGCGCCGGGTGGTGCTGATCGAGTCCAATGGCAAGAAATCCCGCTTCCTGCGCGAGGTGAAGCGCAATCTTGGTCTGGCCGGGGTCGAAGTCGTCGAACAGCGCGCCGAGGCCTATGCGCCCGCTGCGAAGCTGGCGGCCGCAACCGCGCGTGCGGTGGCGCCGCTCAGTGCCCTGGCCGGATGGTGCGCGCACTGGCTGGCACCCGCAGGGCGCCTGTTGGCCATGAAGGGCCCCGGATACGGCGCTGAACTGGACGCCATCCCCGAGGGATTTCGCCTGGAGGAAGTGCGTCCGCTGAGCGTGCCCGGGCTTGATGGGGAGCGGGTTCTGGTCGTGCTGCGGCACGCCGATGGCGCTTCCTGAATGACGCGCCGGCTGCGCGTCTGACGCCATGCTCGGCGCTTCTGGGCTAAACTCGCCGGCCCCGCGCCTGTTGCGCGGCCGGAACGCGCGCACTCATGACTCGGATCATCGCAGTAGCCAATCAGAAGGGCGGTGTCGGCAAGACCACATCGGCCGTCAATCTTGCGGCTGCCCTGTCCGAAGCGCGCCGCAAGGTATTGCTGGTCGATATGGACCCGCAGGGCAATGCGACCATGGCGTCCGGCATCGACAAGGCCAAGGCCAAGCCCAATGGCTGCGAGGTGCTGCTCGAAGAAGTCCCCGCCGAGCGCGCCATCGTGGCCAGCCAGGGTGGCTACGACATCATTCCCGGCGGCAGTGATCTGACCGCTGCCGAGGTCAAGATGATGGACGAGATCGCCCGCGAGACGCGTTTGCGCACCGTGCTGGCACCGATTGCGTCGCGCTATCACTTCATCCTGATCGATTGCCCGCCCTCGCTGAGCCTGCTGACGCTCAATGCGTTGACCGCGGCCCAGGGTGTGCTGGTGCCGATGCAGTGCGAATATTTCGCGCTCGAAGGACTCAGCGCCCTGCTCAACACCATCAAGGCGGTGAAGACGCGGCTGAATCCGGAGCTCGAGCTCGAAGGCATCCTGCGCACGATGTACGACGTCCGCAACAACCTTGGCAACGACGTCTCCAATCAGCTGGTCAAGCACTTTGGCGACAAGGTGTTCCGTACCGTGGTGCCGCGCAATGTACGCCTCGCCGAGGCGCCTTCGCATGGTCTGCCGATTTCGCAGTACGACCGCGAATCGCGCGGTGCCATCGCCTATCTCGGCCTGGCCGGCGAGATGCTGCGGCGCGAGCGTGGCGCCAAGGTGGAATCGATCGCGAGTTGAATGGCCGCCGCGGTGACGACCTGAGCGCCGCCGTGGTATCCCCTGCAGTTCCGATGCCCGGCGCGCCGCTGGCATCGCCTCAGCGTTGAAGGAATCAGCATGGCAATCAAGAAGCGTGGACTTGGTCGAGGCCTCGACGCCCTGCTCGGGATCGATACCGCGGCCGACAACGCCGAGAGCGCGGGCGGCGAACTGCGTCAGTTGGCGATCGGCGAACTGCAGCCGGGGCGTTATCAGCCGCGTACCGGCATGGACCAGGAACGCCTGGCCGAACTGGCCGAGTCGATCCGCGCCCAGGGCGTGATCCAGCCGATCGTGGTGCGCGCTCTGGGTCGTGACCGCTACGAGATCATTGCCGGCGAGCGCCGCTGGCGCGCGGCGCAGCTGGCCGGGTTGAGCGAGGTGCCCGCCGTCGTCCGTGAAGTCGCCGACCAGGCCGCGATTGCGATGGCGCTGATCGAGAACATCCAGCGCGAGGACCTCAATCCGCTGGAAGAAGCGGCGGCGCTGAAACGATTGATCGAAGAATTTTCATTGACCCACCAGGAAGCCGCCGGCGCCGTCGGGCGTTCGCGCGCCTCGGTCAGCAATCTGCTGCGCCTGCTCGACCTGCCGGAGGCCGTACGCATCCTGCTGGAGCAACATCGGCTGGAAATGGGCCATGCCCGTACCCTGATTACCCTGCCGGCCGCGCAGGCGACCCAACTCGCGCTGCAGGCTGCTGATGGCGGCTGGAGCGTGCGTGAACTCGAAGAGCGCGTGCGCCAGTTGCAGGCGGCGCCGGATGCGGCGAAGTCGGCGAAGACTGCGCCCAAACGCAAACCGGATGCCGATATCGAGGCGCTCGAACGCGATCTTTCCGAGCGGCTGGCGACCCGCGTCGCCGTGCAGCACGGCCGCAATGGCCGCGGCAAACTGGTAATTGCGTATCACAGTCTGGACGAGCTCGACGGTATTCTCGAACGCATCCGCTGATGCCGCACCGGGTTCGGGGCGTGGCGCGGCAGTTTCATCGACCCTGGCCGATTGACTTTCCCCTATGCGCGGCATGCATTTTCTGCAACTGGTTCTGCTGGCTGTCCTGCTGTTGCTCGCCGGCGATCTGCAGGCCCAGTGCAAGCCCACGACAAACCATCACTGCGTGACGATTGATGGTTTTGCCTATCAGCCCAACCTGCTGACCGTGGTCGAGGGCGATACCGTGCAGTTCGAGGTCAGTGCCTTCCATCCGCTGCGTCAGGTATTACGCGCCTTTCCCAGCACCACGCCGCAGATTCGTGGCCTCGGCTGCTCGGACTCGAAGGAACCCTGCATCAAGTTGATGGACGCCAGCGTGATCGATCCCGATGGCCTGCCGATCTTCCATTACATCTGTACCAACCACATCAAGCAGGTGATGCGTGGCGATGTCTTCATCCTGCCGCAGCTGATCTTCCGCTCAGGCTTCGATGACTGAGCTGCGTTTCAAGTCCCGGCCAGCGAGCGTCCCGATTCGCCGTCCGCTGCTGTGTGCATTTGTCCCCCGAGGGGATTGCATAGAGCGGGGCTTGCCCCGCTGCTTGCGCGTTGGCTCCATGTAGGGCATCTCTGCGAGATGCCGGCTTCAATGCGCCGCGATGTCGAGATGGCATCTCACCGAGATGCCCTACGGGGCCGGCGACGAGCAGCGGGGCAAGCTTTTCTGTAGGGCATCTCTGCGAGATGCCGGCTTCAATGCGCCGCGATGTCGAGATGGCATCTCACCGAGATGCCCTACGGGGCCGGCGACGAGCATCGGGGCAAGCTTTTCTGTAGGGCATCTCTGCGAGATGCCGGCTTCAATGCGCCGTGATGCCGAGATGGCATCTCACAGAGATGCCCTACAGGAGCGGAGACGAGCAGCGGAGCTGGCCCCGCCGTTTGGCTCTCTCAACAGCAGAGCGGGTCAACGCCTTGGGGGCCAGCACGGCGCCAATCACGTTGAACGTGGCTCAACGACAGGCGTAGGCGCCGAACTTCTGCTCGCCGTCGGTAGGCTCGGTCATCGCCTGGATCGTATCGGCACCGAGATCGCCGGCTTCATTGCGGGCCAGTGACTCGAGCTCATCACGCACCTTCAGGTCATTGCGCTCATAGAAGCCGACCTTGTTGCGCACCGAGACGGTGACCGTGCCCTTGTGCGTGCAGGCGCTGAGGTCCTTGCCGTAGGCAACGCGGATCTGCTTGCCACCGGCGTCGGGTTCTACCCAGGTGCAGCTGGCGAGGGCGAGAGTGCAGAGGGCGGGAATCAGGATACGCATGGTCGTTACCGGGCGGCTGGTGGAGATGACCGCAAGCCTACCCGCTTTTTGCTGAATGCTGGCCGCGTTGCGCGGCCAGATCCGGGATCGGAGCGCCCGCCGGGCGCCCCGATCCGGCAGACTCAGCGCAGTACCTTGCCGTCGGCGTCGAGAATCTTCACCGGGCCGAGCTTGAGCGCGCGCACTCCATCCTCGATCTTCTTCAGGTCACCGACGATGACCCAGGTCAGCGACTGCGGCCTGATATGCGCCTTGGCCGCCGCACCGACCTGTGCCAGCGTCTGCTGCTCGATGCGTGCCTTCATCGTCTGCACATAGTCGTCGGGGTGGCCGAAGATCACCATCGAGTTCAGCGTGCCGGCTGCGGCGGCACCGGTTTCGTACTGTCCGGGCAGGCTGCGTACATCGTTGGCGATCAGGCGATCGAGTTCTTCCTGGGTGACTGGACGGCTACTGACGTACTCGTTGAACTCGCGGGCGATTTCCTGGATCGACTCGATGGTCTTGTCGGTCTGCACCGGTGCCCAGGCATACAGGCTGCGCTGTCCGAGGGCTTCGCCGGCACCGGTGTAGGCGCCGTAGGCCCAATGCTTGTCCTCGCGCAGGTTCATGTTCAGGCGCGCGGTGAACTGGCCGCCAAGGGCGGTGATCGCGGTATTGGTGACGAAGCGATCTTCGGCCCTGGTCGGCGGCAGCAGATGACCGGCAAAGATCGTGCTCTGCTCGGCGTTCGGCTTGTCCATCAGATACACCGTCGCCGATGTCGGTATCGCCACATCGGCAATATTCTTCTGCGGCAGCGGCTTGGCCGGCGCCTTCCAGTCGCCAAATACCTTGTTCAATTCGGCAATGATCTCGGGCAGGGTGGTGTCACCGACCACGGTAATGCGGGCGCCATCGGGACGGATCCAGTCCTGATGGAACTGGCTCAGATCGGCGCGGGTCAGCGACTGGATCGAGGCCTCGGTGCCGGTGCCGGTGCCGGGCACTGCATAGGCGTGGCCCTCGCCATAGATCAGCGGCGGCAGGATGCGATTGGCCAGCGACGAGGGATCGGTCTTTTCCTGCGCAATACTGGCCAGCCACTGGCCCTGTACCCGCTTGATCTCGCCTTCGTCAAAACGCGGGTTGCGCACGATGTCGGCATACAGCTGCAGCGACGGTGCCAGCTCATCCTTCAGCGCCGACAGCCAGATGCCGGAAGCATCGAGACTGGAGGAAGTGCCGATCTGGGCGCCGAGTTCTTCCATCCGCGAGGCGATCGCAACCGCATCCCGCGTGCTGGTTCCCTCGTCGAGCATGTTCAGCGTAAAGCTGGCAGTGCCGAGCTTGCGACCCTGATCGGCGGCATGTCCGGCATCGAACAGCAGACGCAGTTGCACCAGCGGCACCTCGTGACGCTCGGCCAGAACAACCTCGATGCCATTGGCGAGCTTGCCGCGCTGGATCGCCGGGAATTTCAGATCGGGGAACTGCTCGATCTTCGGCACGCCCTTGCTGCGATCGAGCTTCTCGGCGCTGGCCTTGTAGTCGGGGCTTGGCAGAACGGTCAGGCTGTAGAACTCCGGGTGCAGGGTGGCGACCGCAGCGGCACGCACGCTCGCCGGGGTGGCAGCGGCAATGGTGGCCAGGGAATCCTTGTAACAGTCCGGTCGGCCGATATAGGTCGCGCACTCGGCAAGGATATCGGCCTTGCCACCGAAGCCGCCGATACGCTCGGCGCCGCGCACGAAACCGGCCTCGAAGCCGACCCGCGCCCGCTTGACCTCATCGGCGCTCGGGCCATCCTTGAGGAAGCGCGCCACTTCTTCATCGATGGCGGCTTCAATGCGGGCCGGATCGACGCCCGGCTTGGCGTCGGCCTGGATCATGAACAGGCCGGCGATCTCCAGGCCATAGGCATAGGAACTGGCGGAACTGGCGATCTGGTCCTTCAGCACCAGACGCTGGTACAGCCGTGAGGTCTTGCCGCCGCCGAGTATGCGCGCGGCCAGGGCCAGCTGATCGGCCTCGGGCGTATTGGCAGGGGCCGAGGTCCAGGCGCGATGCACGCGTGCCTGCGCAACGCGGTCGTGCATCACGTCGCGCACCGGCGCATCGAGCCTGGGTACGAACACCTTGCGGCGTGCCTGTGGTGCGCCCGGTTCGATCTCGCCGAAATACTGCTGCACCTTGGCCTTGGCGGTGGCGACGTCGATGTCGCCTGCAAGCACCAGCACCGTGTTGGATGGGCCATACCAGGTGCGGAACCATTCCTTCACATCATCAAGCGAGGCCGCATTCAGATCATCCATCGAGCCGATCGGCGACCAGCGATACGGATGACCCTCGGGGAACAGTCCCTCAAGAATGCTGTAGAACACCTTGCCATAGGGCGCATTGTCGCCCTGGCGCTTCTCGTTCTGGACCACGCCACGCTGCTCGTCGAGGCCCTTCTGGTCGATCACGCCGAGCAGATGGCCCATGCGGTCGGACTCCATCCACAGTGCCATGTCGAGCGCCGTGGTCGGCACGTTCTGGAAATAATTGGTACGGTCGAAATCGGTGGTGCCGTTCTGGTTGGTGGCGCCGGCATCCTCGAAGGGCTTGAAGAACTCGTCCGGAAAATTCTCCGAACCCTGGAACATCAGATGCTCGAACAGATGGGCAAACCCTGTGCGTCCCGGCTTCTCGTTCTTGGAGCCGACGTGGTACCAGAGATTCACCGCAACGATGGGCGCCTTGTGGTCTTCATGCACGATCACGCGCAGGCCATTGTCGAGCTTGAATTCCTCGTAGGGAATATCGACCTTGGCGGCAGAAAGGGAAGCGGCCGCGAGCGCGCAGGCAATGCCGAGGCTGAGACGACGAAGCATCATGTGAAGGTCCTTGGATTCGAATCGATGGCCGGCGTGCTGCCAGTCAGGCGCAATGCCTGACCGCGAGCGGGAACGCCGGAGCGGACCCTCATGGTAAGTCCTGGCGTCCTGCATTTACACTGACCAAGGTCATGGTCAGCGAAGGAAAGGCAATGCGACGGATCCTGGTCACGGGCGCTTCACGCGGCATCGGCTTCGAGTTTGTCCGGCGCTACCTGGCCCGCGGCGAGCGCGTGTTCGCGACCTTGCGCAAGGTCGACGGCGATGCCCGCTGGGCGGAACTGGCCGGCATCCATCCCGGCCGGCTCACCCTGCTGGCCCTCGATGTCACCCAGCCGGATCAGTTCGCCGCGTTTGCCGAGACCCTTTCCGATCACTGCGATGCGCTCGATCTGCTGATCAATAACGCCGGCATCCTGCCCAGTGGCGAACGCTTCGGCAATGTCGAGGCCGGCGATCTGGAGTCCTGCTTTCGCACCAATGCCGCCGCGCCCTTTCTGCTGACCCAGGCATTGACGCCGATGCTGGCCCGCGGCGAACAGCCGCGGGTGCTCAATATCAGCAGCGAACTCGGTTCGATCGCGCACCGCAAGGGCTTCTCGACGCCGAGCTACTGCATCAGCAAGGCGGCGCTGAACATGGCCATGCGCCTGCTGTCGTTCGAACTGACACAACGTGGCATCGGCAGTGTCGCCATGCATCCGGGCTGGGTGAAGACCGATATGGGCGGTCCGAGCGCGCCATTGGCGGTGGCCGATTCGGTGCGCGCGATGATTGCGCTGATCGACGCGCTCAAGCCGGAGCAATACGGTAGCTTCATGAGCGTGGACGGCCAGCAACTGCCCTGGTAGCCGCCGGGGCCGGCACCGTCCACTGCGGTCGCTCCCTGGCGCGCAAGTCCCGCCCTGCGAAACTTCCTGCGCTCTACCCAAATGCAGCGCATCGGAGCATCATCGGGGCACCTCTCACGCGTGCAGGAGTTCGATATGGCGATCCGCAAAGCAACCGCTGCCTGGCAGGGCAGTGTCATGGAAGGCAAGGGTGAGCTTGCACTGGAAAGCGGCGTCTTCAAGGGACCCTACGATTTTCGCGCGCGTTCCACCGATGGCACCGGGATGACCAATCCCGAAGAACTGATCGCGGCGGCGCATGCCGGTTGCTTCACGATGGCGTTCTCGGCAGCGCTCGGCAAGAACGGCTTCACGCCGAGCCAGATCAATACCGAGGCGCGTGTGCATCTGCAGCCCGGCGGTGCCGGCTTCGTGATTCCCAGGATCGATCTGGTGATGAGTGCCAGTGTGCCCGGCATCGACGCCGCGAAGTTCCAGGAAGTAGCTGCGTTCGCCAAGGAAAACTGCCCGGTGTCCAAGGCGCTGGCCGGATGCGAAATCACGCTCGACGCCAGATTGGTCTGAGCGCGGGCGCTCGGGCCCGGGTTTCGCGGAATCTTCGCGCCGCATTCATCTGCGGCGCGATCTGATGCAGCCCATGCCACATCGTCGAAGACTGCCCGCTTTGTCCGTGCTGCTCCTGCTTGCGCCCGCCGTGGGCGCGGGGGTGCTGCGCTACGAGGGACTGGCCAGCGATCCGGCCAGCGGCGCGCCGCTGTATCGCGAAACCCACTACGTGCAGGACGGCGACGCCGGACTGCAGCAACGACTGGTGGTCTACCGTTGCGCCGACAGCGAGCGCTACTTTGCACGCAAGCAGGTGCGCTACCGCGACGACGCCGCGCAGCCCGAATTCGAACTGGTCGATGCCAGGCAGGGCTATCGTGAGGGATTGCGTGCGAACGCTGACACCGATCACGAGGCCTTTGTTCGTACCAGCAGCGCCGAGGCCGAGCAGACGGCGCGACTGCCGCAGACGATGTCGTTTGTGGCCGATGCCGGGTTCGATGAATTCGTCAAACGTCATTGGCAGCAACTCGAGTCCGGCGCGGAAGTGCGTTTTGGATTCCTGGTGCCGGCCGAACTCGACATCCTCGGTCTGAAGATCAGGCGTCATCGCAGCGAAACCATCGATGGACGCGATGCATCGGTGATCCGTCTTTCGCTGGGGGCATGGTGGGGTTTCATCGCGCCGCATATCGATGCCTACTACGACCGCGAGACGCAGGTGCTGCTGCGCTACCAGGGCCTGAGCAATCTTCGGGGCGACAATGGGCGGAACTTCCCTGTCCGCATCGAGTTTCCCGTTGGGATGCGCCGGCCCAGCGACGACAGCAGCCTGCGCCTGGCGGCGGACATGCCGCTTGCGGAATCCTGCAATCGGGGCTGAGCGGAGTTCACTGCGACCCTTTGGCCAGCACCTGCATCTCCTGTTGCACACGCGCATGGTGCGCGTAGACCCAGGGAGCAGCAGATGACACTCAAATCGATACTGGTGCGTGCGGCGACCGCGGTCGCCCTGAGCGGCCTGATGGCAGGCGCAGCGGCCGCGGGCGAGACCGGCGACGTGACCGTGATCAAGTTGAAGAACAAGGACCAGGCGACCGAGACCCTGCGCTTCGAGGGCGAACTGGCCGTCGGTGAATCACGCGGCATGTATACCGATGCCGGTACCGCGATCACCGTCCGGCGCAACGACAAGGGCCTGAGCATCGAACTGCCGGATCGCAGCGTGGAAGTGCCTTACGGCCCGCATGATGGCGATGCGCTCCATGCACATGCCGGCGCGTCCGGCAAGCACAAGGTCGTGATGATCCGTCATGGCGAACACGAGGGTGCCGAAGGCGCTGAACATCCGGAACACCGCAAGCGCATCATCATGCTGAAGGATGGCGATGGCAGCGGGGCGGATATCGAAGCCGCGCTGGCCGCCGATCCCGATCTGGCGGCGCTCAAGCAGCTGGACGTCGATGCCGATGTCGACGTCGATGCCGAGGGCGGCGAGAAAGTCGTCGTCATCCGCCGCATCCACAAGGAAGAAAGCGCGGTCGACTGAGCTGGAACCGTACGGTGGGCGTCGCCAGCGCCCACCGGCGGACAGTGGATCCGTCCGGACCCGGACACCCGGACCGGACGCTCACAGAGAAACGTTTCAAAATCAACGCGATAGATAATTCAAACCGCTGGCACGAACACTGCATCTATGTGCATGCACAAGGAGAGCGCCATGCAACTGAGCACCCAGATCCGCCGCTTCACCCTCTCGACCATCACCATCGCCCTGTTGGCTGGCTTTGTCGCACTGCAACCGCGCAGCCAGGACCAGCTCAGCGAGCAGATCATGGCCGAGTTGCCGGTCATCATCATCGTCGAGAAAGAGCCAAACAGCGAACCGGTACGCGCCTGGCGCCAGATGTTGCCGGCCTCTCTGGGTACGCGTCGCAGTTGAGCGCAGCACGCGGCCGCTATCATGCGCCCCGACTCAGCCGCGGGCGCCCGCCGTGTTCCATGTTGTGCTCTACCAACCCGAGATTCCGCCGAATACCGGCAATGTCATCCGCCTCTGCGCGAACACCGGCTGCCAGCTGCATCTGATCCAGCCGCTCGGCTTCGCCATTGACCACGCCCGCATGCGTCGCGCCGGACTCGACTACCACGAGTTCACCGCGCTGAATCTGCACAAGGACTTCGAAGCCTTTGTCGCCGCAGTAAAGCCGCCGCGCATCTTTGCGCTGTCCACACGCGGAACCCAGCGCTACGACGCGGTCGGTTTCCAACCCGACGACGCCTTCGTGTTCGGCCCCGAAACCCGCGGCCTGCCGCAGTCCCTGCTCGACGATCTACCCGCTGCCCAGTGTCTGCGCCTGCCGATGCGCCCCGACAACCGCAGCCTCAATCTCTCCAACACCGTCGCCATCGTGGTGTTCGAGGCCTGGCGCCAGAATGAATTTGCCGGTGCCGCGGTTCCCACTCCCCCGCTGCCCGGCTCCAGTCTGTAGGGCATCTCTGTGAGATGCCATCTCAACACCGCGGGGCCCCATGACGGCATCTCGCAGAGATGCCCTACAAAAAAGCCAGCGTAGAAGGGCGCAATAACCGAAGGGCATTGCGCCGGATGGCTCACCGCACCCCCGCGCCTGAAGGAAAATTCAATACGGCGCAATGCCCTTCGGTTATTGCGCCCAACGTTGTTGGCTACGCTGCACGATCAGTACAACAGTCGCCGCCAACGCCAACACCGCACCACCAAGAAAGCAGGCCGGTGCGCCCCACCAGTGCCAGAGGGCGCCGGCGAGCAGGCTGGCCGCCAGAGCGCAGACGCCGCCAACCGCATGAAAGACACCGAAGGCGGTGCCGCGCAGTTCGGTCGGTGCGGTGTCGGCGATCATGGCGGCGAGCAGGCCCTGGCTGAAACCCAGGTGCAGGCCCCAGAGCGCGACACCGATCAGGAACCATACGGGTTCGCTGCCGAAGGCGAGCACGACATCGGCGGCGATCAGCAACAGCAGGGAGAGGCCGAGCAGGCTGCGTCGGTCCATGCGGTCAGCCAGACGCCCGACCGGCCAGGCAGCGAGCGCATAGACCGCGCTCATGATGACCAGTGCAAGCGGTGCCCAGCGCATGCCGAGGCCGCGCTCGCTGGCCAGCACGATCAAAAATCCTTCGCCGAAGCGTGCCAGTGAAATCAGCGCAACGACGGCCAGCACGCGCCAGAAGGCCTTGGGCAACTCACGCCAGCTACTGAGGCTGAGGGTCGGCTTGCCGGAGGCGCGGTGTGTCTCGGGTTCGCGCAGATAGAACACCAGGACCAGGACGCCGAGCACCGCCGGAATCACCGCGAACCAGAGCGCATGCTGGACATTGCCGAGCCAGATCATCAGGCCGATCGCGAGCAGCGGGCCGACGACGGCGCCGACGGTGTCCATCGATTGCCGCAGGCCGTACGCTTCGCCACGCAGCGCCTTGGGTGTGACATCGGCGAGCAGGGCATCGCGCGGCGCGCCGCGGATGCCCTTGCCGACGCGATCAAGCAGGCGCGCCAGCAGGATATGGATCGGCGCGGTCGCCAGCGGAAACAGCGGCTTGGTCAATGCCGCCAGGCCATAGCCGGCGACGATCAGCGGCTTGCGCTTGCCGAGCGCATCACTCAGGCGCCCGGCAAACAGCTTGCAGAATGCCGCCGTCGCCTCCGCGAGTCCTTCGATCAGACCCAGCATCAGCACACTGGCGCCCATGCCGCCGACCAAGAGCAGGGGCAGCAGAGCATGCGCCAGTTCGCTGGACACATCGGTCAGCAGACTGACCCAGCCGAGGATCCAGACCGCGCGCGGCATCGCGGGACGTGGGGCAGCTGGGCTTGCTTCGGGCACGGCTGAATTCATCGGCGGTCACGATGGTCGAACGCGTGACCTTAGCCCAAAGCGCGCCGGAAAGGAGCAGGCCGGCGCCGTGCAGATTCTGCAAAGCGCCCGAAACCGGGTGCCAAATTCGACTAAGCTCGGGAAAAAGCCGAGCCCCCGCATGCATCCCGATTACCTCGAACGCATCCTGACCGCGCGCGTCTACGACGTCGCCATCGAATCGCCGCTGGAGCACGCGCCCCTGCTGTCGGCGCGCATGGGCAATCGAATCTTGGTCAAGCGCGAGGATACACAGCCGGTGTTCTCGTTCAAGTTGCGCGGCGCCTACAACAAGATGGCCCAGCTGAGCGCCGAGCAGTTGCGCCGCGGCGTGATCTGCGCCTCGGCCGGCAACCATGCCCAGGGCGTGGCGCTGGCGGCGAGCCGGCTCGGCTGCCGCGCCCTGATCGTGATGCCGGTAACGACACCGCAGATCAAGATCGATGCCGTGCTCGCGCGCGGCGGCGAGATCGTGCTGCACGGCGAATCCTTCGACGAAGCGGCCAGTCATGCCCGCGAACTCGGCGCGCGCGAACAGCTGAGCTTCGTGCATCCCTACGACGACCCGGATGTCATCGCTGGCCAGGGTACGATCGGCATGGAGATCCTGCGCCAGCATCCCGATCCGATCCATGCGGTGTTCTGCTGCGTCGGCGGTGGTGGCCTGATTGCCGGCGTCGCCGCCTACATCAAGCGCCTGCGTCCGGACATCCGCATCATCGGCGTCGAAGCCGAAGATGCCGATGCGATGACGCAGTCACTGGCGCGCGGCGAACGCGTGAAGCTCGAACAGGTCGGCCTGTTCGCCGATGGCGCCGCGGTCAAGCTGGTGGGCGCTGAGTGCTTCCGGCTGGCGCAACTGCACGTCGACGAAATGATCTGCGTCAACACCGATGCGATCTGCGCCGCAATCAAGGATGTATTCGAGGACACCCGTTCGATCCTGGAACCGGCCGGCGCGCTGGCGGTTGCCGGCGCCAAGGAGTATCTGCGCCGCAGCGGATTGCGCGATGCCACCGTGGTCGCCATCGCCTCCGGTGCCAATATGAATTTCGACCGGCTGCGCTTTGTGGCCGAGCGCGCCGAAGTGGGCGAGCAGCGCGAGGCTGTGCTGGCGGTCACCCTGCCCGAGGAGCCCGGCGCCTACAAGCGCTTCATGAGCCTGATCGGCCTGCGCAGCATCACCGAGTTCAACTACCGCTACAGCGATGCCAGCGCGGCGCATGTGTTCGTCGGTCTGCAGACCAGCAGCCGGGCCGAGTCGCTGGGGCTGATCGAAGCCTTGCGGGAGAACGGCTATCCGACCCTGGATCTGACCGACAATGAACTGGCGAAGTCACATATCCGTCATCTGGTCGGTGGCCGCTGCCCGGTCGCGACCGATGAGCTGCTGTACCGCTTCGTGTTCCCCGACCGACCCGGCGCGCTGATCCGCTTTCTCGACAGCATGAGCCACGACTGGAACATCTCCCTGTTCCACTACCGCAATCACGGCGCTGATTACGGCAGTGTGCTGGTCGGCATGCAGGTGCCTGCCGGCGAGATGGGCGAGTTCCGGGCGTTTCTCGATCGGCTGGGCTATTCCTATCAGGACGAGACAGCCAATCCGGCCTATCGCACGTTTCTGGGGCAGGGCTAGGCGCGCCGCCACGTGCGCTGATGGCGCGCGCGTGCCACAGTGTCGGGGCCTGGAGTGCTGCCGATGTCTGCAAAGTCGACCGATCGAACCGCCGCGCCCTGTCCCTGTGACTCCGGGCGCAGTTATGGCGAATGCTGTTCGCCCCTGCATGGCGGCGCTGTGGCGGAGACTGCCGAGGCGCTGATGCGCTCGCGCTACAGCGCCTATGTCGTACGGATGGGCGAGTACCTGCTGGCCACCTGGCATCCGCGCACACGACCGGAGGCGATGAATTTCGATCGCACCGATACCACACGCTGGATGGGGCTCGAAGTCCTTGGCCATACCGAGGTCTCGCCGACAAGCGCTACCGTCGAATTCATCGCACGCTGGCGCGAAGGCGGCCACCGCGCGCAGTCCCTGCATGAAATCAGCACATTTGAACGCATTGATGGTCGCTGGCTCTATGTACGCGGAAAGATTCTGCCGACTTGAGCCTGCCCTGGGTGGCGAAGCCGGCTCCGTCTGCATGATGTCGCAGCGCGTCAGGTCGTTTACGGCGTATTGCGCCGGAGCCCACTAGACTGGCCGACTTGAACCGATCTGCAGATGCCTGAGCCATGCGTCCTGTGAACTCCGCAATCGCCGTGCGTGCCCTGTATGCGCTGTTGCTCGCCCTGTTGGCCGGCTGCGCGCAACTCGATCCGCGGCCCGATCTGGCGCGGCTTTACGCCGATGCCCACTACGATCCTGAACAACCGCCGATCATCGTGATCCATGGTCTGATGGGCTCGACCCTGGTCGAGGCGGACACTGGTGTCGAAGTCTGGCCGGGCTCGCTCGGCAAGCTTGCCTTCAGCGACTACCGCGGCCTCACGCGCCTTGAAGAGGCAGAGCGCGGCGGCAAGCGATTGATACCGGGGGAACTGTTCTTCGGTGTCGCCGGACTGGATTTCTATTCGGGTCTGCTCGGCACATTGGAGGACATCGGCCAGTTCGTGCGCAGCAAACCCGGCGTGCCGGTCGGCAGCGATGATCGTCGGCGCTACTACGTCCTGCTCTACGACTGGCGTCGCGACAATGTCGAGGCAGTGCGCGCACTGCATGAACTGATTGACCAGATCCGCAGCGACTACGGCAAGCCCGATCTGCGCGTCGACATCATCGCCCACAGCAATGGCGGCCTGATCACCAATTACTATCTGCGCTATGGGCCGACCGACGTACTGGCCTGGGACAATCCCGCGCAGTGGCATGAGGCCTCGCGGCGGATCCGCCGCGTGGTGCTGCTGGGCACACCCAATCTCGGCTCGGTCACCAGCGTCAAGCGCCTGTTCGAAGGCTTCCGGATCGCGCTGCGGGTGGTGCCGGTCGAAGTGATGAGCACCTTTTCGACACCCTTTGAAACGCTGCCGCATCCCTTCGTGAAGAGCATCCTGCTGCCGGATGGCACACCTGCGGATATCGATATCTACGACCCGGAGGAATGGCGCCGCCGCAACTGGTCGGTGTACTCACCCGAGGTGATGCAAAGGGTGCGCGCGTCCGCGGAAGGACCGGAGCAGGGCGAGGCCCAGGTGCGCTACCTGCAGGCAACGTTCGAGCGCCACCTGCGTCGCGCCAAGCGCTTCCAGCTGGCGTTGACGCCGGCCTATGCTGATCCGGATGTCGATATCGCGGTATTCGGCGGCGATTGCGAGCAGACCCTGGCGCGCGCCCTGCTGGTCGAAGGCGAGTCCGGAGAACAACTGCTGTTCAGTCGCCGGCAGCTGGACAGCGACGACCTCAGGGAACTTCATGATCGTCTGATGGTGGAACCCGGCGATGGCCTGGTCACACGCTCGTCCCAGCTGGGTCAGGTGGTTGACGGACCCGCGCCGGATGAATCCGCATTCAACTTCTTCCCGGATACGCAGACGATCCTGCTCTGCGAAAACCATGGCCAGCTCGGGGTCAACCCGTTCTTCCAGAACAATCTGCTGTATTTCCTGTTCGCCCGCTGAGCCCCGCGCACCAGATCCTACGATTCACGCCCCGCCTCATCAGCAACGAAGGACGTAGGATGTGGTGAGCGCAGCGAACCGGTGCGCCCGTGAGGGCGCACAGCCAGCGGGGTGGAAGTCCCCGTCGAGGTTATCCACGGCCTCGTAGTCGAAAGTAACTGCGTCGGAGCGAT
>JALHNO010000041.1 GCA_022843465.1 Pseudomonadota bacterium
CCGAGATGCGCTCCTGCTCCCCCATCGTGGACCCACCTGACTGGAGAGCCGTATGCGAGAAACTCGCCTGTACGGTTCGGAGGGCGGGGAGGCGGGAGCCTTCCCGACCCCTATCATCGATGGCCGATCGGAGCACGCCGTGTGCCGAGTCCTGAATGACCGTCAATGATGCGGTTCGCTGGCGCTCACCACATCCTACGAACTACATGAGGTCAGACCGCGCGATCAGTCCGTGGCGATACTGTGGCGGCGGTCGTCCAGACTCATATTGATGAACATCCAGTAGGGCTGGCCATCGGCCGCGATCGGGCAACGGTAGCGAAGCACGAGATCGCGCGTGGTCGCCGGGTGCAGGGCACGCCGCGCGTAGTCCATCAGATGGACCTCGGAAGGCTTGCCGGCGTCATCAATACGCACCAGCGCTTCGACGTACGCCGATTCGCGGATGCGGCCGCGTTGCCAGAGACCACGCGGCAATTTTTTCGGCCAGCGGCAGTTCTCGTCCATCAGCGCGATATCGCCCAGGCTGGCGGCATCGATACCGCGCTTGCTGGCAGCCTCGTGGTGCGGGCCGTGCTGGTGCAGCAGGCTGATCGTGCGCTGGCGGATGGCTTCGTGCGGGTCCTCGCCGAGTTCGTCGTACAGGCTCGCCATCAGACTGGCCGCCGCGCCGTCGGACTTGGTCTTGGGCCCGATGTTGTAGTGACTGTAGACCTGGATCCAGGCCATGGCCTCAAGGGTATCGCCGATGTCGCGATAGGTCAGCGCGAGCTTGTAGGCGGCCAGATCGCGTCCATTGCGAAAGGCCTGCAACAGCCACTTGAGTGCCAGCCCGGGATCGTAGCCGAGCGCGCTGTCGCGCTTGCGCTCATGCTGCCGTGACAGACTGCCGAGGTCATACATCGCAAATGAATTGCCGGATTCCGCAGCCTGCCGGAGGCGCGCGGCAGCGTCGAGCGCAGGCGCGCTCTCGGGCGCCGAGATCAATATCGCCAGATCACCGCCGCTGACGGCAGGAACCGCGGCCAGCGAAGGTGCAGAAGCCAGCCAGAGGGCACCGGCGAGTGTGCAACACCACGCCAGCGCCCTGATGCTCATTTGGCAGCCATCAAGGCCAGGGTGGTGTCGAGCATGCGGTTGCTGAATCCCCACTCGTTGTCGTACCAGGCGCAGACTTTCACAAGGGTGCCGCCCATGACCTTGGTCAGGGTGGCGTCATAGATCGACGAGCGCGGATCGTGGTTGAAATCGACCGAGACCAGCGGTTTGGTATTGCTGCCGAGGATGCCCTTCAACGGACCGTTGGCAGCTTCCAGCACCGCAGCATCGATCTCTTCCTTGCTGGTGGCGCGGGCGGCGACGAAGCTCAGATCGACCACCGAGACATTGATGGTCGGCACGCGCATGGCGAAGCCATCGAGCTTGCCGTTCAATTCCGGCAACACCAGGCCCACTGCAGCGGCGGCGCCGGTCTTGGTCGGAATCTGACTCATGGTCGCCGAGCGCGCGCGACGCAGGTCGCTGTGGTAGACATCGGTCAGCACCTGATCATTGGTGTAGGCATGAATCGTTGTCATCAGTCCGTGCACGATGCCGATCTTCTCGTGCAGCACCTTGGCCAGTGGCGCCAGGCAGTTGGTGGTGCATGAGGCGTTGGAGATGACCGTGTGCTCGGCGCGCAATTTGTCGTGGTTGACACCGTAGACGAAGGTGCCATCGACGTCCTTGTCGCCGGGCGCCGAGATCACCACCTTCTTGGCGCCGCCCGCGATATGCGCGCCGGCCTTGGCCTTGCTGGTGAACAGGCCGGTACATTCGAGCACGACATCGACATCATGGGCGCCCCAGGGAATCTCGGCCGGATTGCGCACGGCATAGACCTTGATCGGGTCGCCATTGATCACCAGGTTGCCACCATCGACCCCGACTTCATGCGGGAAACGTCCGTGCGCCGTGTCGTAGCGGGTCAGATGCGCATTGGTCTCGGCGTCACCGAGATCGTTGATCGCGACGATCTGGATTTCGTCGTTGCGCTTGCTCTCGTAGAGCGCACGCAGGATGTTTCGTCCGATGCGACCATAGCCATTGATGGCAACCTTGAGCGTCATGAGGGTCTCCTGATTTACACGGCGAGGGCAGCAGAGTTTAGCCGCTGGCGGCCGGGGCCGGGGCCGGCACTGCGCCCACGAAAGCGGAAAATCGCTGGCAACGCGTGACGCCGTCGCCTATTCCTTCTGGAAGCGCGGCAGCCAGTGCGCCAGCAGATCCAGCCGGGCGATTGGATCTTCCGTCTCCAGAACCTGCTGGCGCTCCAGCAGGGATACCGGCAGACGATCGGCGAGGCGGAAGCCGACCCAACCAGCATCGTCATAGCTGGCTTTGTCGGCGCGCACCAGTTCGGCATCGTCCTGGTCGGCGAGGCGTTCCAGAATCGTCACCAGCACGCCGTACTGGGCGGGAACGGGCCGTGGTGCTTCGGCTGGGATTCGTTCGGGCCGTGCCACGATCAGCCCGGAGTCCAATGCGCGCACCTGGCTTGCGCGAAACCGGGTTCGACCCTGCACGGTGATCCCGAGCAGGCCGTCAGGAAGACTGCAGAAATCGACGATGTGGGCCTCGGTTCCCATTGCCGCCGGAATCGCCGGGGTGCCAACCTCCTGGCCACCGATGATCAGGCAGACCCCGAATCCGGTCTGCGCGCGCATGCAGTCGCGCACCATGTCCAGATAGCGGGGTTCGAAAATGCGCAGGTCCAGGTGACTGCCCGGATACAGCACCGTGTTCAGTGGAAACAGCGGCAGGTCCATGGCGGCTCGGTCCGGTGGCGGACCGGGATTTTATCGCGGGTGCCAGGCGGTTCGGCAAGCACGCGGAGCACGTGCGATCGCCTTCTCCTGCAAGCGCGGGAGGGGATGGGGCCTTCTTCCGCCACTGGTTGACTGGCCGCAGGACGAATGAGGGAAAATACTCGATTCCGCCAGGCTCGGCCCCTTCTCCCGCGTGCGGGAGAAGGTGGGCCGCAGGCCCGGATGAGGGCAAACCCTCGACTCCGTCGGCAACGCCCTCCATTCCGACGCTACCGGCGAACGCCCGATACCAACACCTGTCAGCCCGGCCGAACATGGGATGCCGCCCGGTTGTCGCGAGGATCGCAGGATGTGCCGAGGCCGAAGGCCGAAGCGCATCAGTTCAAGCAGATTCGATATCTGTCGAACCTGTCGAACTCATCACGAAGATCCAGAGCCAGCTTGCTCCGCAAGCGTCATCACTGCGCGATGCCGAAGAACCATCGCTCGCTTGCGCCTTGCCCCCTTCGCCCGCTTGCGGGAGAAGGGCCGGGGATGAGGGCGTCGCTGCGATGCCGCCCGGTTGTCGCGAGGATCGTAGGATGTGCCAAGGCCGCAGGCCGATGCGCATCATTTCAATCGGACTCGATATCGTTCGAACTGGTCGAACTGGTCGAACTGGTCGAACTGGTCGAACTGGTCACGAAGATCCAGAGCCAGCTTGCTGCGCAAGCGTCATCGCTGCGCGATGTCAAAGAGCTTTCACTCGCTTACGCGAGCGAGTCACTTTCTCTTGCGTGGCCAAGAGAAAGTAACCAAAGAGAAGGCCACCCCACAGCGCCGCCCTCCGGGCATCCTGCCCTCCAGGTACGTGCTCGGTGCTCGCTGGTCGGCGGGCGCACATCCATGTGCGATCGCCGACCGGCCGCATCCATGCGGCCGCACTGCGTGCTGATCGCGACCACCGATCACCGGCGCTGAGGGGCCCCTGGGAAAAGAAGCGCGCTCCAAGCGCGCAGAAGCCGAAGAGCAGAGCAAGGCTGCCCACAGACATCGGCTCTGGCTCTGGCTCTGGCTTTGGCTTTGGCTTTGGCTTCTGCGCGCAGGAAGCGCGCGCTCTTCAATGGGGCCCCTCTGCGCCGGTGATCGGTGGACGGTGAGCCCGAAGGGTGAGCGACAGGATGTCGCTCAGGCGACGCTTGCACATGGACGTGCAATCGTCGACCGCGGCCGCCGAGCACACACCTGGAGGGGTGAGACACCATGCTTTCGACATGCGTTGAATCGCATGTCGAATGGTGTCGAACGCCCGGCAGGGATGCCGGGCCGGGCGCCGTCCACCAGGGATGGTTTGCGAAGCACGATTCGGAACGAAGCCAGGTTGGGGTGGCCTTCTTTTCGGTTACCTTTTCTTGGCCACGCAAGAAAAGGTGACTCGCTCGCGCAAGCGAGTGAAAGCTCTGTGGCATCGCAGAGCGATGACGCTTGCGGAGCAAGCTGGCTCTGGATCCTCGTGACGAGTTCGACGAGTTCGATTCGCTGCGAATTGATGCGCATCGGCCCGCTGGCCCCAGCTCATCTCACGAATCTGGCGATACCGGACGATGTCGCAGATTCCCCTCACCCTGGCCCTCTCCCGCAAGCGGGAGAGGGGATCAAGCGGGATCCTTCTCCCGTCTTGCGGAGTCAGCCGAAGCCGGATGAGGCTGGTTTGCGCCTCAATTGTTGAAACCGCGCCTGGCCATCAGGCCGGAGACGCGCGGTTCGGCGCCGCGCCAGTTGATGTACATCTGCTTGACGTCTTCCATGCTGCCGCGCGAGAGCACCATCTTGCGGAACTTGTCGCCGTTCTCGCGGGTGAGACCGCCCGCGCTGGTGAAACCGTCGAAGGCATCGGCATCGAGCACTTCGCACCAAAGGTAGCTGTAGTAGCCCGACGAATAGCCACCCGGGAACACGTGGGCGAAATAGGTGCTGCGATAGCGCGGCATGATCTCCTCCATGGCCACGCCATTCTTCTCCAGTGCGGCGCGTTCGAACGCGAGCACGTCAGTCGGCAGGTTGGCTGCGGTCAGTTCATGCCATTCCAGATCAAGCAGGGACGAGGCCAGGTACTCGACCGTGCCGAAGCCCTGATTGAACGTACCGGCCTTCTTGATCTTGGCGATCAGGCTGTCCGGAATCACCTCGCCGGTTTCGTGGTGCTTGGCATAGTTCTTCAGCACTTCCGGCACCAGCGCCCAGTTCTCGTTGAACTGCGAAGGGAACTCGACAAAGTCGCGCGGCGTATTGGTGCCCGACAGCAGCGGATATTCGGAATCGGCAAAGAAGCCGTGCAGGGCATGGCCGAACTCGTGGAACAGGGTGCTGACTTCGTCATAGCTCAGCAGCGCCGGCTTGCCCGCTGCCGGCTTGACGATGTTCAGATCGTTGGCGATGACCGGCTGGGTGCCGAGCAGGCGCGTCTGGTCAACCAGATTGTTCATCCAGGCGCCGCCACGCTTGGCCGGACGCGCAAAGAAATCCGCATAGAACAGGCCGAGCGGGCTGCCGCTCTGCTCGAATACTTCGAACACGCGCACGTCCGGGTGGTAGACCGGCAGATCCTTGCGCTCCTTGAAGCTCAGGCCATACAGCTTGTTGGCGGCAAAGAAGACGCCATTCTGCAGCACGCTCTCGAGTTCGAAGTATGGGCGGGTCTGGGCTTCGTCGAGATCGAACTCCTGCATCCGCAGTTTCTCGGCATAGTACGACCAGTCCCACGGCGCCAGCTTGAAGCTCGCTGTGCCATTGGCAGCTGCTTCGGCATCAATGAGCTTCTGCAATTTGGCGGCATCGGCGCGTGCGGCGTTGACCGCGGGCTTGGCCATGTCGGTGAGAATCTTGCGGGCGGCGGCCGGCGTCTGCGCCATCTGCTCTTCAAGAATATAAGTGGCATGCTCGGGATAGCCGAGCAACTTGGCGCGTTCCGCGCGCAATGCCACCAGGCGCAGGATCAGCGCGCGATTGTCGTATTCATTGCCCTTGGCGCCGCGTTCGATCGATGCCTTGTACAGGCGCTCACGCAGTTCACGATGGCTTGCCGACTGCATCGCTGGCTGCATGCTGGTATTGATCAGTGCCACCCGCCACTTGCCCTCTTGACCGGCCTGCTTGGCGGCTTCGGCGGCGGCCTCGATGGTTTCCGCGCTGAGGCCGCTGAGTTGATCGACCGAGTCGACCAGCACGGCCGAGTCATTGGTGTCCTTCAGCGAGTTCTCACCGAACTTGGTGACGATGCCTGCCTGCTCCTCGTTGAGCTTGCGCAGTACGTTCTTGCCCGCCTCATCGAGCAGGGCGCCGTTGCGGGCAAAGTTGCGGTAATACTGGGTCAGCACCTGCGCCTGCTCGGGCGTCAAGCCAAGCTGGTCACGCTGCTCGTACAGGCTGCGGACGCGGGCGAACAGGGCGTCATTCAACACAATGGCGTCGAAATGCGCGGCGAACCGGGGTGCATAGTCGTTCTGGATCTTGTCGAGCGCGTCATTGGTATTGGCGCTGCTCAGGTGCGAGAACACCTTGTTGGTCCGGTCGAGCAGACGGCCTGAGCGCTCCATCGCAGCGATCGTATTGTCGAATGTGGGCGCCTCGGCATTGGCGGCGATCGCGTCCATTTCGGCCAGCTGCTCTTTCATGCCGGCGTCGAAGGCAGGCGCAAAATGCTCGTCGCGGATCTTGTCGAAGGCGGGCGCCTGCATGTAGAGATCGCTGGGTTGTGCGAACGGATTGCTGGCCATGGGATCGCTGCTGGTGGTGGGGGCGGATTCGGTCGACGCGTTCTGGACCGGCGCTTCGTTCTTTCCGCAAGCGGCCAGCGCCAGGCTGAACGCGATCGCGGTGAGGGCTTTGTGGTTCATTCGGGTATCCGTTGTGGTGCTGGGCGGCGGCGCCGCCTGCAGGAACGCCCATCTTCGCAGGGATGGTGGAAATTCGCCTGTGCCATCGGTCCTGAGCGCGTCTTGCCGGTACTTCAGGCTGCCGTCAGCCGCGCTTTGCCAGCCAGCGAACCGGATCGAGCGGCTGGCTGTTCTTGCGCAATTCGAAATACAACCCGGGCTGGTCGGTACCGCCACTGGCGCCCGCGCGGGCAAGGGCAGTGCCGGCCTGCACCCAGTCGCCTTCGTCGCGCAGCAGGGCCTCGTTGTTCGCATACAGGCTCATGAAGCCGTCGCCGTGGTCGACGATGATCAGCATGCCAAAGCCACGCAGCCAGTCGGCGTAGGCGATCCGTCCATGTGCGATGGCCTGAACCTCGGCGCCCGGTTCGGCCTCGATCACGATGCCGGCCAAGGCGCGACCAGCGGCGTGCTGGCTGCCAAAGCCGGACAGCACGCGTCCCTGCAGTGGCCAGGGCAACTGTCCACGCAGATCGGCAATCGGCCTGGCATCGCTCAATTGTTTCGGGATATCCGACAGCACATCGCGCAGGCGCTCGAGCAGGCCAAGCACCGCCTGCTCATCGCGGGCATAGGCACGCAGGCGTTGCTGGTGGTCGGCGAGCCTGGCATCAAGTTTGCGCACCAGTGCCTCGCGCTCGCCTCGGCGCGCCTGCAACTGGGCGATCTCGGATTCGCTGACCACGCGTCGCACCGCCAGCGCGGCCTTGGCCAGTTCGATTTCCCGGGTGAGCGTGGTGAGTTCGCGCAACTGTTCAAGCAGGCCGCGCATGCGATCGAGGCGATGCCGCTGCAGGTAGCGATTGTAGGCGACCAGGCGGGCGCTATCGTCGATCCGATCGGGCGCCAGCAGGGCACGGAATCCCTGGTCGCGGCCAAGCAGATAGGCGCTGCGCAGCAGCGTGGACAATTTGGCGCGCTGGCTGGCCAAGCGTGTTTCCAGCGCCAATCGCTGCGCCTGCGCCTTTTGCAGCTCTTGTTCGCGCTGTTGCAGTTCCGCAGCGGTCTCGGCCACCGTGCGTGCTGCCGCGGCGACGGCGAGTTCGACTTCGCGCAGCGCGGCGTTGGCTTCGGCGAACGAAGCCTGTACGGCACCGCGTGCCTGACTCTCGCGGGCAATTTCGGCGCGCACCTTGTCGAGCCGCGCGCGCGCTTCTGCCTCGTCAGCTTCCGCTGCCGCCAGACCCGTGAACGCCAGCAGCGCACAGCACAGCAGGCGCCTGGCAATCCGGGTAGAGGCTTTGTGCACGCCTAGTGCCCGCTGATCAGCAGGTCACGTCCGCTCATCTCGGCGGGTTGTTCCAGCTTCAGGAGGCCCAGGATCGTCGGCGCCAGATCGCACAGGGCGCCGCCTTCGTGCAGCTTGCCGTCGGCACCGATCAAGACCAGCGGGACCGGGCCGGTGGTGTGCTGGGTATGCGGTTCGCCGCTGATCGGGTCACGCATCATTTCCAGATTGCCGTGATCGGCGGTGACCAGGGCGGCACCGTGCACCGCTTCGATGGCCGTGCGCAGACGGCCAAGCGCGATGTCGACGGCTTCGACGGCCTTGACGGCGGCGGAGAATATTCCGGTGTGCCCGACCATGTCCGGATTGGCGATATTGCAGATGATCAGGTCGAAGGATCCTGACTCGATGGCGGCACAGAGTCTGTCGGTCAACTCGGGGCAGCTCATCTCGGGTTGCAGATCGTAGGTTGCCACTTTGGGCGAAGGAATCAGGATGCGCTCTTCGCCGGGAAAAGCGAGCTCGCGTCCGCCGTTGAGGAAGAAGGTGACGTGCGCATATTTCTCGGTCTCGGCAATGCGCAACTGGCGCAGGCCATGGGCCGCCACCACTTCGGGCAGGGTATTGGCCATCGACTGCGGCGCATAGGCAATCGCACTGACCGGCAGATCCGAGGCATATTCGGTCAATGTGACAAAGGCGCCGAGGGCAATCTGGCGGGGCCGTGCAAAGCCATCGAAATCCGCGCGGACAAAGGCACGGGTCAGTTCGCGTGCCCGATCGGAGCGGAAGTTCATGAAGATGACTGCATCGCCATCTTCGATCCGGCGGCCACCCTCGATCAGGGTCGGGCGGACAAACTCGTCGTTCTCACCGCGGGCATAGGCTGACTCCAGCGCAGCAAGCGCACTGCTGCCGCGCAGTTCGCCGCTGTGCTCGGCAATCGCCAGATAGGCCGGCTCGACGCGCTCCCAGCGGTTGTCGCGATCCATGGCGTAGTAGCGGCCACTGACCGTCGCCACCCGGACGCGGGCATCGGCATCGCAGATCGCCTGCAGCTGCGCCAGGGCATCGGCGGCACTGCGTGGCGGCGTATCGCGGCCATCGAGAAAGGCATGCACGGCAATTCTCGCCACGCCGGAGTCCAGGGCTGCGCGCAACAGCGCAAAGATATGGCTTTCATGACTGTGCACACCGCCCGGCGACAGCAGGCCGAACACATGGAGCGTGCCGCCGCTGCGCGCGCGATCAATCGCCAGGCGCAGGGCCGGGTTGTCGGCGAAGCGACCCTGGCGGATGTCCTCCTCGATCCGGGTGAGATCCTGGTAGACGACACGGCCGGCGCCGATATTCATGTGGCCGACCTCGGAGTTGCCCATCTGGTCATCGGGCAGGCCGACATGCAGCCCGTGCGTATTGATCAGGGTATTCGGGCATTCGGCCAGCATCCGGCGCCAGTTCGGACAATGCGCATGGGCGATGGCATTGTCGGCAGTCTCGACGCGGTGGCCCCAGCCATCGAGGATCAGCAGCAGGACGGTTCGATTTGCGCTCATGTGATTCCGCGTGGTTTCCATCCCTGCATAGTAATGGAGCCGGCCGGCGTCTCGAACAGCCAGTTGTGGAGGCCGCGGCCAGGCGGCGGGAGCGGACGCAGTGCGGCGCGCGGCAACTCCGCGGCTTGTCTTGCGCGATCACTCGGGCGCCGACTAGGCCGGAGGTCATGTAAACCCCACGGATTGCCCCTGCATCTATGCCGCTACCACGTCCCAACCAGGAGCACCGACATGCGTTTGAACCGCCTCGCCACCAGTCTTTCCCTCGTGCTTTTTGCCGCTGCCGGCGTCAGCGCGCACGACCATGATCATGGCGATGTCAGCCACGTCAACAAGGGCATCTCGATCCAGGCAGGTGACCGCGCCGGCGAACTCGACACCGTCAACGGCTCGATCACCATCGGCGACAACGCCGTGATCGCCAGCGCCGAAACGGTCAACGGTTCGATCCGCGTGGGCGAGGGCGCCCAGGCCAAGTCGCTGGAAACCGTCAATGGCAGCATCGGCGCTGGCGCGCGCGCATCGGTCAGCGGCAATGTCGAGACCGTGAACGGCGCCATCTCACTCGGCGAGGATGCCGAAGTGCTCGGCAATGCCGAGACCGTCAATGGTGGTCTTCGGCTGGCGGCGCGCGCCCATGTCGTGGGGCAGCTGGTCACCCACAACGGCGACATCACCTTGCAGGACAATGCCCGCGTCGAAGGTGGCATCCTGGTCAAGAAGCATCGAACCAGCTGGTTCAGCGGCAAGCAGCGCACGCCGGTCATCACCATCGGCCCCGGCGCCCAGGTAGATGGCAGTCTGGTCTTTGAGCGCGAGGTCGAGCTCAACGTGCATGAATCCGCCCGCATCGGCCGCGTTGAAGGCGCCACCGCGAAGCGATTCGGCGGCGCGATGAAGGTCGAGAAGTAAGTCGCAACGATCCCTGCCTTGGGGGAAGCTCCGAACAGGTCACTGGAACGTCTCCGCTACCCAGTTCGTTGCTTGCCAGACTCTAAAAAAACCTGCGGTTTTTCGCCCCCTGACTCAGGGGGCTATCGCGGCTCCGGACCTGTTCAGAGCTTCCTTGTTGAGTTGCGACAACTGCGCTGCGGCGAACGAACGCCGCAGCGTCAGCGACTATTTTTCCTTGGCCGCCATCTGCATATCGAGCTTCCGGCGCTTTTCGTCGCGGTGCATGATCCACCAACCAATGAAGGCGGCCACCGCCACCACCAGAATCATCAGAGTGGCCAGCGCATTGATCTTCGGACTCAGGCCCAGACGCACCGAAGAGAACACCTTCATCGGCAGCGTCGTCGAGTTCGGTCCGGCGACGAAGCTGGAGATCACCACATCGTCGAGCGAGAGCGTGAACGCCAGCAACCAGCCCGATACCAGGGCGGGCGCGATGATCGGCAGGGTGATCAGAAAAAACACCTTGATCCGGTTGGCGCCCAGGTCCATCGCGGCTTCCTCCAGCGACTTGTCCAGCTCGGCCAGTCGCGAGGAAACCACGACGGTGACGAAGGCAAGCGTAAAGGTGACATGCGCGATCCAGATCGAGGCAATCCCCTTGGGTGCCAGCCCGACCATCTGTCCGAGCGACACGAACATCAGCAGGATCGACAGGCCGATGATCACCTCGGGCATGACCAGCGGCGCGGTGATCAGGGCGCCGAACAGGGTCTTGCCGGGGAACTTGCCCATGCGTGTCATCACCAGGGCCGCCATCGTGCCCAGAACAACCGCCGCGCTTGCGGTGAGAAAAGCGATCTTGATGCTGATCCAGGCCGCGCTCAGCATCTGCTTGTCGCGCAGCAATTCGCCATACCACTTGAACGAAAAACCCGACCAGACCGTTGCCAGACGCGACTCGTTGAACGAGTACACCATCAGGATCAGCACCGGCACATAGAGGAAGGCGAAGCCGAGACCCAGGATGGCCCAACTGGTCCAACGCTGAGTGCGACCGCTCATGTCAGCCTCCCTTCCATCTCGCGCTGCTGGATGCGGTTGAAGATCAGGATCGGGATCATCAGCAGCATCAGCATGATGATCGCCACCGCCGAAGCAGCCGGCCAGTCACGGTTGTTGAAAAACTCGTTCCAGAGCACGCGGCCGATCATCAGCGTGTCCGGACCACCGAGCAATTCCGGAATGACAAATTCACCCACGGCCGGAATCATCACCAGCATGCAGCCGGCGATGATGCCCGCCTTCGACAGCGGCAGGGTGATCTTGAAGAAGGCTTTCCAGGGCTTGGCGCCGAGGTCGTAGGCGGCTTCCAGCAGGCGCTTGTCGTGCTTGACCAGGTTGGTATACAGCGGCAGCACCATGAAGGGCAGGTAGCAGTAGACGATGCCGATATACGCCGCAATCGGGGTATGCAGGATCTTCAGCGGCTCGTCGATGATGCCCATGCCGATCAGGGCATTGTTGAGCAGGCCATTGTTCTTGAGTATGCCGATCCAGGCGTAGACGCGGATCAGGAAGGATGTCCATGAAGGCAGGATCACCAGCATCAACCAGATGTTGCGCGATGACGGCGGCATCTGCGCGATCACGTAGGCGATCGGGTAGCCGATCAGCAGGGCCAGCAGGGTCGAAATCGCGGCGATCTTGATCGAGCTGATATAGGCATGGAAATACTGCGAGTCGGTGACCAGGGCCAGATAATTGCTGAGATTCAATTTCAGCGTCAGCGCGCTGTCGATGTACTCGAGCACCGGCGTGTACGGCGGCATCGCGATTGCGAGCGTGGAAAACGAAATCTTCAGAACAATCAGGAACGGGATGGCGAAGAACAGCAGCAGCCAGACATAGGGCACCGAAATCACAGACCAGCGCGGATGCGGCAGCAGTTTTTTCAGCCAGGGTGCGTTCATGAGGTGAGCACCACGCCGGCGTTTTCTCCCCACGACACCCAGACCTTGTCGTTCCAGGTCAGGCTCTCGCTGGCCCAGCGTTGCATATTGGCGAAGTTGGCCATGAACTTGGTGCCGTTCGCCAGCCGCACGTGATAGACCGAATGACTGCCGAAGTAGGCGATGTCTTCGATGATGCCCTCGGCCTTGTTGTGTGGCTGGGTCGGCTCGGTCTTGCCGATGCTGAGTTTTTCCGGGCGTACCGCGAACGAGACTTCCTGGCCCTCGAAGCCTGAAACTCCATGGCCGATATGGATCAGGTGTTCGAGTTTGGGCGAGCGGATGGTCACGTAGTCGGCCATGTCCTCCTCGATACGGCCATTGACCATGTTTACCGAGCCGATGAATTCGGCGGCGAATCGGCTGGTCGGCTGCTCGTAGATTTCGTCGGGCGTTCCCACCTGGCGGATGCGCCCGCTGTCCATCAGCGCGATCCGGTGCGCCATGGTCATCGCCTCTTCCTGGTCGTGGGTGACCATCACGCAGGTGACGCCGAGTTTCTCGATGATGTTGACCAGCTCAAGTTGCATCTGCGAGCGCAGCTTCTTGTCGAGTGCGCCCATCGGCTCATCGAGCAGCAGCAACTTCGGGCTCTTGGCCAGCGAGCGCGCCAGCGCAACGCGCTGCTGCTGCCCGCCGGACAGCTGGTGCGGTTTTCGCTTGCCGAATTTGGTCATCTGCACGATGGTCAGCATCTCGTCGACGCGGCGTGCAATGGCATCGCGCTTGTGGCCATCCTGTTTCAGGCCGAAGGCGATGTTCTGTTCCACGGTCATGTGCGGAAACAGGGCGTAGGACTGGAACATCATGTTGATCGGCCGCTCATAGGGCGGCAGATCGTTCATTTCCTGGTCGTCGAGATAGATCTTGCCGGCGGTCGGCTTCTCGAAACCGCCGAGACAGCGCAGCAGGGTGGACTTGCCGCAGCCCGAGCCACCGAGCAGGGCAAAAATTTCGCCCTGGCGCACGCTCAGCGTGGTGTCGTCGACCGCGACGAAACCATCGAACTCCTTGCGGATGTCGACGATACGCAGATAGTCATCGGCACCGACCTTGTCGGCCCGTGCCGGATCCTTGGTTCCACTGGAAACTTCCGCAGCCATTGCAGCTCCCGATACCGTCGTCGACATCATTCTGGGTGGACGGGGCAGACAGCTTTGTCTGCCCCGCAGCGACTTACTTGCCGGTCTTCAGTTCGGTCCAGATTCGGGTGTATTGGCGGTCGACATCGGGCGGAATGATGGCGAAGGTAAACAGCTTGGCCTGCACTTCCGGCGGCGGAAAAATTGTCGGATCATTGATGATTTCCTGGTTCATCAGGGGCCAGGATTCCGGAATCGCGTTCGGATAGCTGATGTAGTCCGAGTTCTTCGCCATCACCGCCGGGTCGAGCAGATAGTTGATGAAGGCATAGGCGTTGTCGACGCTCTTGGCATCTTTCGGAATGGCGAGCATGTCGAACCACTGCGGCGCGCCTTCCTTAGGAATCGAGAAGGCAATATTCACGCCATTCTCGGCTTCGGCGGCGCGATCACGCGCCTGGATGATGTCGCCCGACCAGCCGACCACCAGGCAGGTATCGCCATTGGCGAGGGCATCGATGTACTGCGAAGAGTGGAAGTTGCCGATATAGGGCCGGATGGTCTTCAGCAGGGCAGCGGCCTTGTCGATGACGGCGGCGTCCTGGCTGTTGGGGTCTTCACCCATATAGTTCAGCGCGATCGGAATCAGCTCGGAGGGTGTGTCGAGCAGGGTGACGCCGCAGTCCTTGAGCTTGGAAATATTCTCCGGCTTGAAGACCAGATCCCAGCTCGTTGTGAGTTCGGTGCTGCCGAGCGCCGCGGTCACCTTGTCGACGTTGTAGCCGATGCCGGTGGTACCCCACATGTAGGGAATGCCGTACTGGTTGCCGGGGTCCTGATTGGCGATACGCGCCATCAATTGCGGGTCGAGTTTGCTGTAGTTCGGAATCTTGCTGCGGTCCAGCGGCTGGAACACGCCGGCCTGGATCTGTCGGCCGAAGAAGTTGATCGTTGGGACCACCACATCGTAGCCACTGGAGCCGGCGAGCAATTTGGTTTCCAGTACCTCGTTGCTGTCGAATACGTCATAGGTCACCTTGATGCCGGTGGCGGCGGTGAAATTGGGCAGGGTGTCCTCGGCGATGTAGTCCGACCAGTTGTAGACATTGACGTTCTTGCTGACCGGTGGCGGGGTGGCATCCGTTTTGGAGGTCGCGTCCTTGTCGCCGCCACAGGCGGCCAGCAGGGCGGTAGTGATCATCGTGCAAAGGATTCGCAGTTTCATCGGTCTTCTCTCCTCAGGCCCCGCAGGGCATCGTGGGTTGCGCCTGTGCCCGAAGGCTGTGCGCTATGGGTCTTGAAGCTATTGCAGGTTCTTTCTACTTGATTCCCAGCTCGGCCGCGGTCAGTTCCAGCGCCTTCCATGTCTTGTCGAATATTTCGTCGATCTGTGCCTTGTCGATGATCAAGGGCGGGGACAGCAACATCGCATCATAGGTGGCGCGCAGGATCAGACCATTCCTCAGCGCATGGTCGCGGCACTGCACGCCGACTTTACCGCGCTCGGCAAAAAACGCACGCTTCGACTTGTCGGGCACCAGTTCCAGAGCGCCGACCATGCCGGCGATCCGAGCTTCGCCGACGAGACGGTGCTGGCCAAGCTCCTGCCAGCGTTGCGCAAGGTAGGGCGCGGTTTCGGTGCGGCAGCGCTCGACTATGCCTTCCTCCTGCAGGATCCGGATGTTTTCCAGAGCCACTGCGGCGCAGACCGGATGGCCGGAATAGGTATAGCCATGGGCGAGTTCACCGCCCTTGTCCTTCAGGACATTGGCGACGCGATCATTGAACATCACCGCGCCGATCGGGATATAGCCCGAGCTCAGGCCCTTGGCGATCGCCATGATGTCGGCCTGAAAGCCGAAGTACTGCTGGCCGAACCACTCGCCGGTGCGCCCGAAGCCGCAGATCACCTCGTCGGCGATCAGCAGCACGTCGTACTTGCGGCAGATCCGTTCGATCTCGGGCCAGTAGGTGATCGGCGGAATGTAGACGCCGATGGCGCCCATGATCGGTTCACCGATAAATGCGGCTACCCGCTCGGGCCCGAGTTCGAGGATCTTTTCCTCAAGCCGGCGCGCGGCCATCAGCCCGTATTCCTCGGGCGAATGGTTGCCGCCCTCGATGAACCAGAACGGCGGCTCGATATGGTGGATGTCCGGAATTGGCAGGCCGCCCTGGGCGTGCATGCCCTTCATGCCGCCGAGGCTGGCGCCGGCAACAGTGGAGCCGTGATAGCCGTTGAATCGACCAATCAGAATGTTCTTTTGCGGCTGATCCTGGACCTTCCAGAAATGCCGGACCATGCGCAGGATCGTGTCGTTGGCTTCGGAGCCGGAATTGGTAAAGAAGGCATGGTTCAGATCGCCGGGGGACAGTTCGGCAAGCTTCTGCGCCAGCCGCACCGTGGGCTCGGTGGTGCAGCCGAAGAAGCTGTTGTAGTAAGCCAGTTCGGTCATCTGGCGCGCGGCGACGGCGCCGAGTTCCTTGCGGCCGTAGCCTATGTTGACGCACCAGAGTCCGGCGAAGGCATCGAGCAATTTGTTGCCCTCGGCGTCCCAGACATAGGTGCCTTCGCCGCGGGTCAGAATGCGGGTGCCCTTTTCGGCCAGCGCGGCATTGTCATTGAAGGGATGCAGGTGATGAGCCGCATCGAGTTTCTGCAATTGGGCGAGATCGGGGTGATGCATCGAAGCTCCTTGAAGCCTGGGTCAGTGCGGACAATCGTGGGCGACTCGGCACAGCCGACACCGCCGTGACACGGTGTTCAAACGTTGAGCAGCAGGAACTCGCGCTCCCACGAACTGATCACACGGAAATAGGTCTGGTACTCCTTGCTCTTGATCGCGGTGTAGCAGGCGACGAACCGCTCGCCCAGCAGCTCGCGCAGGACCTTGCTGCCACGCAATGCGAGCAGGGACTCTTCCAGCGAGCGTGGCAGGCCAAAGCCCTTGTCCTGGGCGCTTCCGCTCAGCGGTTCGGTCGGCATCAGTTTTTCCTTGATGCCGAGATAGCCGCAGGCCAGCGTGGCCGCCATCGCGAGATAAGGATTGGCATCCGATCCGGCAAAACGGCTTTCGACCCGGGTGTTCTCCGGCGTATCCATCGGCACGCGCAGGCCGCAGGTGCGGTTGTCATAGCCCCACTGCACATTGATCGGTGCCACTTCTCCGATGGCAAGGCGCCGGTACGAGTTCACATTGGGCGCAAAGAACGGCATCGCCATCGGCACATATTTCTGCAGGCCGCCGAGGTAATGATTGAACAACTCGCTCTGGCGACCGGGCTTGCTGCCAGCGAACAGGTTCTTGCCGGTCTTGGCGTCGAGCATGCTCTGATGGATGTGCATCGAACTGCCCGGCTCGTTTTCCATCGGCTTGGCCAGGAAGGTGGCATAGATGCCATGGCGCAGCGCCGCTTCGCGCATGGTGCGCTTGAACAGGAATACCTGGTCGGCACGCGACAGCGGATCGGCATGTTCGAAATTGACTTCGAGCTGGGCGGCGCCCGACTCGTGGATCAGGGTGTCGACATCCAGTTCCATCGCCTCGGCGTAGTCATACATCAGGTCGAGGATCGGATCGAACTCGTTGACCGCGTCGATGGAATAGGACTGGCGTGCAGTCTCGGGTCGCCCCGAGCGGCCCGCCGGCGGTTGCAAGGGGAAATCCGGATCGGTGTTCTTCTGCACCAGAAAGAATTCCAGTTCCGGCGCCACCACCGGTTCCAGTCCGAGCGATTCGTACAGCGCCAGCACCCGCCGCAACACATTGCGCGGCGCCAGATCATGGGGCCTGCCATCGCGGGTGAAGCAATCATGGATGATCTGCGCGGTCGGATCGCTGGCCCAGGGCACCATGCGCACGGTGTCGGCATCGGGACGCAGGAACATGTCGGAGTCCGCCGCCGAAACCAGTTCGTAGTACTCGTCCGGAAAATCGCCGGTCACCGTGGTCGCGAAGATGCCTTCCGGCAAGCGGGTGCCGTAATCATGCGAAAACTTTGCTGCCGGGATGATCTTGCCGCGGGCATTGCCGGTGATGTCGGGCACCAGACATTCGACCTCGGTGATGCGACGTTCCTTCAGCCAACGCTTGAGTGAACTTTCCTGCTGCTCGGCCTCGGTCTTCTTCGGCTCGGACTTTTTCTTTGCCATGGAACTCTCGATATTCAAATTCGATGATCGGCGCGTTTGCGCGCGGCGGCGGCAAACAGTCTGAAGATGCCGGTGTAGAACGCGTTCTCACGCACCTTCCACTCCGGATGCCATTGCACGGCGAGCAGGAATGGATCAGGGGCGTCAAGCCGGATGGCTTCGATCAGACCGTCCGCTGCGCGCGCCTCGACGATCAGATCGCGGCCGAGTTGGCGGATTCCCTGGCCATGCAGGGAATTGACCATCGCGCGGTCGCTGCCGGCGAGCCCGGCGAGCCAGCCATCGGCGCTGAGCACCACCTCGTGCACCGGCGCGTACTGGATGTCGAGCGGCTGACTGGTGTCTTCGCGATGATCAAAATGCGGCGGCGATTCATGCACGCGTTGCAGCAGGCTGCCACCGAGGGCGACATTCACCTCCTGGAACCCGCGGCAGACGGCAAGGATCGGCACGTGCTTTTCGATGGCCAGACGGACAAGGGACAGGGTCGTGGCATCGCGGCCGGGGTCGTGCACATTGCCGTCCCAGCTTGGCTCGTCGCTGTAGTGGTGCGGTTCGATGTTGCTGTAGGAACCGGTCAGCAGCAGGCCATCGAGATCGTCCAGCAGTTCGGCCAGCGGCAGGGTAGGCTGCAGCGAAGGCAGCAGGACGGGAGTGCCCACGCCGGTATCGAGCACGGCACGGATGTACTTTTCGCCCACCGCCTGGAACGGGTGTGGGCCGATCCGTTTGCAATCCGTGGGCAGACCGATCAGCGGATAGCGACGCATAAACCCTCAGCGCACAGGACCCGTTCACGGTAGCTGTGGCGTTCGATTTTATCAACAGCCGTTGTCGCCGAAGTCGAAGGGTTACCGTGTGCTGCAATGCAATAGACCCGGTCTCAAAGGCTTGTCGCCGCTCAGTTCCTCGGGTTTTCTGCAAGCTGTGCTGCGGGCGTTGAGTATTTTTTACACCGGGATCGACGGTTTGCTAGTATCCAGCCATCCAAACCCTGAGCACCGCCATGAGCCAGAACCCGCCGCTCGCCACCGTCACGGCGCTCGATCCGATGGCCGCCGCCACCACGCTACCGGCGGCGGATGCGGCCGAACTGGATGCCATTGCGGATTGCGAACTGGTCGATCTGCTGCTGCCCGATATGAATGGGTTGCTGCGCGGCAAGCGGGTGACCCGCGACGCGCTCGAAAAGGTCTACGCCAACGGGGTCTGCTTGCCGATGTCGCTGATTGCGACCGATATCACCGGCAATACCGTCGAGGAAACCGGCCTCGGCTATGACATCGGTGATGAGGATCGCATCTGCCGGCCGGTGCCGGGCAGTCTGCGTGTGGTGCCCTGGCAGAACAAGCCGATGGCGCAATTGCTGTTGAACATGGAGGACGCCTCCGGCGGCAGCTTTGTAGCCAATCCGCGCGAAGTCCTGCGCCGCGTGCTGGAGCGCTATCGCGCGCTCGGGCTGACGCCGGTGGTCGCGGTCGAACTGGAGTTCTATCTGCTCGACCAGACGCTCACTGCCAAGGGCGAGCCGCAGACCTCGATCAATCCGGCCACGCGCGAGCGCAATGCGACAACCCAGGTCTACTACATGGAGGACCTGAACGATTACCAGATGTTCACCGATGCCGTCGCCGATGTCTGTCGTGCGCAGAAGATCCCTGCCGATACTGCGGTCGCCGAATACGCGCCTGGCCAGTTCGAAATCAATCTCAAGCACCGCAACGATGCCCTGCTCGCCTGCGATGACGCGATCTACCTGAAGCGCGCCATCAAGGCGATTGCCAGTCAGCAGGGCATGCTGGCCAGCTTCATGGCCAAGCCTTTCGTCGATCAGGCTGGCAATGGCCTGCACATCCATGTCAGCGTGCTCGATCGCGATGGCCACAATATTTTTGCAGGCACGCCACAGTCGCCGGCGCCGGCAATGCTGCATGCAATTGCCGGCATGCAGGCCAATGCGCGCGACAGCATGCTGATCTTCGCGCCGCATGCGAACAGTTATCGACGCTTCGTGCTCAATGCCTTCGTGCCGCTGAATGATTGCTGGGGCTACAACAACCGCACCGTGGCGATGCGGATTCCGCACAGCGATCCGGCCAATATGCGCATCGAACATCGCATTGCCGGGGCTGATGGCAATCCTTATCTGGTGACCGCGGCCGTGCTCGCCGCCATGCTCGAAGGTCTGGAGGCCCAAGGCGATCCGGGTCCGGCCATCGTCGGCAATGCCTACGAGCAGACACCGGCGCGCACCCTGTTCTGGCGCGACACCATACGGGACTTCAACGAGAGCGATTTCATCCTGCGCCAGTTCGGTCAGGAATTCCGTCATATCTACGGCCAGCAGAAGCTCAAGGAGCTCTCCAGCTTCTACCGCGAAGTGACCACGCTGGAATACGACTGGTATCTGCGGACGGTCTGAGATGACTGCCGCCGCCGCACACGCGCCTTCCTGGTACGCCGCCAGCGCCTCCGAATTTGCGGCACAGCCGCGCTTGCAGGGAGACGAACAGGCCGATGTCGTGGTGCTCGGTGCTGGCCTGACCGGATTGTCGACGGCGATTGAACTGGCCGAACGCGGCTACAAGGTCATTGTGCTGGAGGCCCAGCGCGTGGGTTGGGGCGCATCCGGACGCAGCGGCGGTCAGCTGATCTTCGGCTATGGCTGCGATATCTCGAAGATTGCTGAGCTACTCGGCAAGGAAGATGCGCGCCGTCTCTTCGACTGGTCGCTGGAAGGTGTCGATCTGATCGCCGAACGCATCGCCAAGTATGGGATCGAATGCGATCTGCGCCGCGGTCATGCCCACGCCGCGATCAAGCCGCGCCAGGTCGAGGAGTTGAAGGCCTGGCAGGACGAGTTGTCCGGGCAATACGGTTACCAGGGTCTGCAGTTCTGGAACCAGGAGCGCCTGCAGCAGAACCTCGCGACCGAGCGCTATCGCGCCCTGCTGTTCGATCCGCGCAGTGGTCATCTGCATCCGCTCGATTACACTCTGGGACTGGCGCGGGCAGCGCTGGCGCTCGGCGTGCGCATCTACGAGGGCAGCGCGGTAACTGCGGTCGACCCAGGCGCCGAAGTGCGTTTTCGCACCGCCGAGGGCAGTGTGCGTGCAGGCTTCGGTGTACTCGGCGGCAATGCCTGGCTCGATGCCCTGGTGCCCGAACTCGAACGCAAGATCATGCCGGTGGGCACCTATATCTGCGCCACCGAAGTATTGGGCGAGCAGCGTGCGCGCGGCCTGATTGCGAACGATATGGCGGTCGCCGATACCAATTTCGTGCTGGATTATTTTCGCCTGAGCCGCGACCACCGCATGCTGTTCGGCGGTCGCGTCAGCTATTCGAAACTGCCACCGCCGGGCCTCGGCGCCCGCATGCGGCAACGCATGGTGGATGTGTTCCCGCAGCTCGGCGACGTCCGTCTCGGCTATGTCTGGGGCGGCTATGTCGACATCACGATGAACCGCGCCCCGCACTGGGGGCGCTTGCAGCCCAATCTCTACTACGCGCAAGGATTCTCCGGCCACGGCATCGCCGCCACCGGCCTCGCCGGCCGCGTCATCGCCGAAGCCATCGCCGGTCAGGCCGAACGCCTCGACCTCTTCGCGCGCATCCCGCACCGCGATTTTCCCGGTGGCAAATTGATGCGCACACCGGCCCTGGTCCTGGCGATGCTGTGGTTCCGGATGAAGGATCATTTGCCCTGAGGTCTTGCGCAACTCGCCAAGCCATCGCTCCGCGATGCGGCGGCGCCTTGCCCCCTTCTCCCGCCTGCGGGAGAAGGGTCGGGGATGAGGGCTGCATCGCGACACTGCTTGATCGTTGGTTGATTGGCAAGACCGTAGGATGCGGTGAACGCAGTGAACCGCATCATGCTGCTCCAGCCACCGGATCATCTCGACTTGCGGGTTTTCGCCACCTCACGCCGTGCGTGAACCATCGAACGACGATGATAGGGGTCGGGAAGGCTCCCGCCTCCCCGCCCTCCGAACCGTACAGGCGAGTTTCTCGCATACGGCTCTCCAGTCAGGTGGGTCCACGATGGGGGAGCAGGAGCGCATCTCGG
>JALHNO010000042.1:0-7148 GCA_022843465.1 Pseudomonadota bacterium
AGTTGCTCTCCACCCCGGATCGCTCCGACGCAGTTACTTTCGACTACGAGGCCGTGGATAACCTCGACGGGGACTTCCACCCCGCTGGCTGTGCGCCCTCACGGGCGCACCGGTTCGCGTTGCTCACCACATCCTACGGCGCACTGAGTGGCAGGGAACCCCTTGCCATCGATCGAAGGAAGTAGGATGTGGTGAACGCAGTGAACCGCATCGGCTTTTGAACAATTCACCTCGGCCTTCAAGCAGCCTGGAATTGATGCGGTTCGTGTCGCTCAGCACATCCTACGGCGCACTGATGGGCAAGGGACACGGCTGCTGCTGGATCGCGCCGCAACGATGCGGTCAGCTCCACGAGAGGCGCGGGTCGAATTTCGAAGGTCGCGCGCAGGATTTCCTAAGAGAGCTACCGCGGCTTCGGCGGAATCGCCGGAAACGGCATCACTTTTTCGCCGGTATTGGCGTCGCGGATATGGGCGGTGCTGCGTTTGTCGACTTCCTCGATGCGCAGGATGCTCTGGATCGGCAGGTGCAGGGCGCGGGTGTCCTTGAACTCGTCGCGCAGTTTTTCTTCGGCGGGATCGACGATCAGACTGTCGCCGCCGGCATCGAACACGAGGTCGCTGATGATGGTGAAGCCCCAGAGATCGCTCGACTGCACATTGCGCGCGAACAATTCATAGGTCTTGCCCATATTGAGAAAAGTGACTTTGAAGAGCTTGGCTTTGCGCATGCTCTATTGTGCCGCCAAGCCGAACCCGCCAGCGTGAACTTCGGCAACGTTCGCTGAATTCGTGTCCGCGCCGGGCGGTCGGCCGGGACGCTGGCCGACCGCTCAATCCAGCAGTTGCTCGACGATCCACTCGGCGGCCTGTTCGGGGCTGAGTTTGCTGGTATCGATATGGATTTCCGGATGCTCGGGAACTTCATAGGGCGAGTCGATGCCGGTGAAGTTCTTCAGTTCACCGCGTCTGGCCTTGCCGTACAGGCCCTTTACATCGCGGGCTTCGGCGGCGGCCAGCGTGGTGTCGACGAACACTTCGAGGAACTCGCCCTCGCGCATCAGGCTGCGTGCCATGCCGCGTTCGCTGCGGAACGGGGAAATGAATGCCGTCAGCACAATCAATCCGGCATCGACCATCAGACGCGCCACCTCGGCGACGCGGCGGATGTTCTCGACGCGATCGGCTTCGGTGAAGCCGAGGTCCTTGTTCAGGCCATGGCGGACATTGTCACCGTCGAGCAGATAGGTGTGGCGGCCGAGCGCATGCAGGCGCTTTTCGACCAGATTGGCAATCGTCGACTTGCCGGCGCCCGACAGGCCGGTGAACCACAGTACGCGCGGCCGTTGTCCCTTCTGCAGCGCACGCGCCTGCTTGTCGATATCGACCGCCTGCCAGTGCACATTGTCGGAACGTCGCAATGCGAAATGCAGCAGGCCGGCGCCGACGGTCTGCTGACTGATGCGGTCGATCAGGATGAAGCCGCCGAGTTCGCGGTTGTCGGCGTAGGGCTCGAACGCGATCATCTGATCGAGCTCAATCTCGGCCACGCCGATCTCATTGAGTTCGAGCTGGTCGGTCGGCTGGTGTTCCAGGGTATTGACGTCGATGCGGTACTTCAGCGGCGCGATGGTGGCGGTCGCGGTGCGGCAGGCCGTCTTCAGCAGATAGCTGCGACCGCGCAGCAGCGGCGCATCGTGCATCCAGATGATGGTGGCTTCGAACTGCTTGCCGATGCCGATCGGCTCGGCCGCCGCAGAGATCACGTCGCCGCGGCTGATATCGATCTCGTCGCTCAGCGTCAGGGTAATCGCCTGTCCGGCGACCGCCCGTTCAATCGTGTTGATGTCGGGTGCATCCGCGGTCGGCGCCACCACAATCCGTGCGACCGTGCTTTCGCGACCCGAAGGCAGCACGCGGATGCGATCACCGGCGCGCACCGAGCCACCGGCAATGCTGCCGGCGTAGCCGCGAAAATCGGCGTTCGGCCGGCTGACCCATTGCACCGGCATGCGGAACGGCTGGTCCACCCGCAGGTCGGGTACCTCCACCGATTCCAGAAAGCCGAGCAGACTCGGGCCGCTGTACCAGGGCGTGTTGGCACTGGCTTCGATGATGTTGTCGCCCAGAACAGCGGAAACCGGAATGCAGGTGATCCGCTCGATGCCCATGCGCGCCGCAAATGCCCGGTACTCACGCTCGATCAGGGTGAAGGTCTGTTCGGAATAATCGACCAGATCCATCTTGTTGACCGCCAGCACCACTTCGCGGATGCCGAGCAGGCTGACCAGATAACTGTGCCGCCGCGTCTGTGTCAGCAGGCCCTTGCGGGCATCGACCAGCAGGATGGCGAGATCGGCGGTCGAGGCGCCGGTGACCATATTGCGGGTGTACTGCTCATGGCCGGGGGTATCGGCGACGATGAACTTGCGATGGGCGGTGGCAAAGAAGCGGTAGGCGACATCGATGGTGATGCCCTGCTCGCGCTCGGCCGACAAGCCATCGAGCAACAGCGCAAAATCCAGCTCGGCACCGCGCGTGCCGACCCGGCGCGAGTCGCTGGCGAGCGTGCTGAGCTGATCCTCGAACAGGTTCTTCGATTCGTACAGCAGGCGCCCGATCAGCGAGCTCTTGCCGTCGTCGACACTGCCGCAGGTGATGAAACGCAGCAGGTCCTTGTGGCTATCGTCGATGCGTTCCATCAGAAATAGCCCTCCTGTTTCTTCTTCTCCATCGATGCCGCCGCGTCATGATCGATGATGCGACCCTCGCGCTCGGAGCTGCGCGCCAGTGCCATTTCGCGGACGATGGCTTCGAGGGTATCGGCCTCGGACAGCACTGCCCCGGTCAGCGGATAGCAGCCGAGCGTGCGGAAACGCACCTTGCGCATGACCGGCTGTTCGCCGGGCGCCAAGGGCAGGCGCTCATCATCGACCATGATCAGGGCACCATTGCGCTCGACCACCGGCCGCATCGCAGCAAAGTACAGCGGCACGATCGGTATCTGCTCGCGTTCGATGTACTGCCAGATATCGAGTTCGGTCCAGTTGGACAACGGAAACACGCGGATGCTCTCGCCCGGCAATTTGCGCGCGTTGTACAGGCTCCAGAGTTCCGGGCGCTGGTTCTTCGGGTCCCAGCGATGCTGGGCGGAGCGGAACGAGAACACGCGCTCCTTGGCGCGCGATTTCTCCTCATCGCGACGGGCGCCACCGAATGCGGCATCGAATCCATAATGATCGAGCGCCTGCTTCAGGCCCTGGGTCTTCCAGACATCGGTATGCACGGCCGAGCCATGGGTGAACGGATTGATGCCGAGCGCCAGCGCTTCAGGATTCTGGTGCACCAGCAATTGCATGCCGAGCTCGGCCGCCATGCGGTCGCGCATGGCATACATTTCGCGGAACTTGAACGTGGTATCGACATGCAGCAACGGAAATGGCGGCGGCGCCGGATAGAACGCCTTTTGCGCCAGGCGCAGCATCACCGCGCTGTCCTTGCCGATCGAGTACAGCATGACCGGCCGCTCGGATTCGGCCGCTACCTCGCGCATGATGTGGATGGCCTCGGCCTCGAGGCGGTCGAGGTGGCTGAGTGTTGGAACTGGGGTCACGGCGTCGACCAGGGGAGAAACAGGACGCGCAGGCTATCCAACCCGGCTGGCGGGGGCAACGCGGCTGCGGGCATGTAGTCAGGCGCAGCTGGCATATGCCGGCGGCCAAGGAAGCTCTGAACAAGTCCGGAGCCGCGATGGCCCCCTGAGTCAGGGGGCGGCTTTCAACAGCGGAGCTGGTCAAAACCGCAGGTTTTTGGCGCTGGCAGGCAATAAACTGGGTAGCGGAGACGTTCCAGTGACTTGTTCAGAGCGTCCCGAAGCAGCCGGCTCAGGCCAGATAGCCACCATCCACCGGAAAACTCGCGCCGGTGATATAGCTCGCCGCCGGCGAGGCCAGGAACAGGATCATCGGCGCGATCTCGGCCGGTTGCGCCGAGCGACCGAGCGGAATCAATTTCAGCATCATCTTCATCAGATCGGCATTGCCGGTGATCGCCGAGGCGAATTTGGTCTCGGTCAGACCGGGCAGCACCGCGTTCACCCTGATCCTGTGCGGGGCGAGTTCCTTGGCGAAGCCCTCGGTCAGCGAGACGATACCGGCCTTGGTCATCGAGTAGACGCCCTGCCCCGGCGCCGCGCGGCGCGCATTGACCGAGGCCACATTGACGATGGCGCCGCCGCCCTTGTCGCGCATGATGCGCGCGGCCTGTACCGTGCAGTAGAAATAGCCGCGCTGGTTGACCTCGACGGTCTTCTCGAAGGCGGCCAGGTCCATATCGATCATCGGCCCGAAGTAGGGATTGGCAGCGGCATTGTTGACCAGGATATCGAGCCCGAAACCACGGTCGCGCACCTTCTGGAACAGGCGATCCATCGAAGCGACATCGCCGATATGGGCGTCGATCGCGCTGGCGACACCGCCGCGTCCGCGGATCGACTCGACCACGGCTTCGCAGGTCTCCAGGCGCCGGCTCGACACGATCACATGCGCGCCGCAGGCCGCAAACAGATGGGCGGCCGCCTCGCCGATGCCGCGGCTGGCACCGGTAATCAGGGCGGTCTTGCCGGTAAGGTCGGTCAGCGACGAGGGCAGGATATGTTCCATTGCGGGGAATTCCGTTCGGTAGAATCGCCACATATTAGTCCGAGGGGAACTTCATGCGTGAAACTGAAGCGGCGCCCAGGCGCGCCCTGATCACCGGCGCCGGCAGCGGGCTCGGCCTCGCCCTGGCGAAACGCTATGCGCAGGCCGGCTACGTGATCGCCGTGGCGGATATGAACATGGACCGCGCCAAATCCGCCAGCGAGCAGTTGAACGCGATCCGACCCGGACACTTCCCGGTCGAGGTCGATGTCGCCGACGCCGCCTCGGTCGAACGCATGCGCGACGAGGTCAACCAGCACTGGCCGGAAGGCTTCGACGTGCTGATCAACAACGCCGGCGTCGCCACCGCCGGCAGCTGTGCCGACAGCTCGCTGGAAGACTGGCACTGGGTGATCGGCATCAATCTGATGGGCGTCGTCCATGGCATCAAGACGTTCGCGCCGATGTTCCATCGCCGCCGCAGCGGTCACATCATCAGCACGGCCTCGTTCGCCGGCCTGGCCGGCGCACCCGGCATCGCCAGCTACAGCACGACCAAGGCCGCCGTGGTGGCCTTGTCGGAAAGCGTGCGCGCCGAGATGCACCGGCACCAGGTCGGCGTCTCGGTGGTCTGCCCGAGCTTTTTCAAGACCAACCTGCTGGAGACCGCGCGCGGTACCGACAATGGTTTCCGCGGCTTCGCCGCCACCCTGATGGAGCGCGCCAAGGAGACCGCCGACGATATCGCCGACTACATCTTCAAGGCGGCCGCGCGCGGCGAATTCATGATCATCCCGACCGCGCCCGAGCGCCTGCGCTGGCGGCTCAAGCGCTTTCTGCCCAATGTCTACTTCAGGAAATTGATGCAGATGTACGCCAAGCTGGCTGCCAAGACCTGAGGGAACCCTCGAGTACGCAGCCCAATCCCCTCTCCCGCTTGCGGGAGAGGGTCACTGAGGGGAAACCTGCATCGAACCCGGCTTGATCCCCTCTCCCGCGTGCGGGAGAGGGCTACTGAGGGAAACGCGCGATAGTGCCCGCCATTTGCGCACCTCGATGCCGCAACACCCAACACCCTCGCTCGCTCCTCATCCGACCCTGCCGGCCAGTCTCCCGCACAGCGGGAGAAGCAGTTCATCGTAATTTCAAAACCAGTCAAGTCCAGGCGCACGCAGCGGTCGCCGTAGCCGGCCGCAGTGCGTACACTGCACTTTGGCAATATGTTGACCAAACAAGCAAGGGAAAGACCGATGGGTTCGTGGATGCTGTACGGCGCCAATGGCTATACCGCCGGCCTGATGCTCGAGGTTGCGCTCAGTCGCGGCCATCGTCCGGTGATCGCCGGGCGCAACCGCGATGCGATCGAGGCCGTGGCACGCAAGTACGACCTGCCGGCGCGCATCTTCTGCCTCACCGATGGCAAGACCGTGGCGTCCGCACTTACCGGCATCGACGCGGTGATGCACTGCGCCGGCCCATTCTCGGCCACCAGCGCGCCAATGCTGGAGGGCTGCATGCGCAGCGGCGCGCACTACTTCGATATCACCGGCGAGATGGAGGTGTTCGCGCACTGCCATCAGCAGGACGAGCGTGCCCGCTCCCATGGCATCGTGGTGATGCCGGGGACGGGATTCGATGTCGTGCCGACCGATTGCCTGGCGGCCATGCTCAAGCGCGATCTACCCGACGCGACCGAACTGGTGCTGGCATTCGAAGCCGGCGGCGGACCCAGCCACGGCACCGCACTGACCGCAGTGGAGGGACTCGGCAAGGGCGGCCGAATCCGCCGCAACGGCATCGTCGAGCGTGTGCCGCTGGCCTACAAGACGCGCACCTTCGACCGCGACGGCGAAGCCCGCCACGCGATGACCATCCCCTGGGGCGATGTCTACACCGCGTACATCTCGACCGGCATTCCCAATGTCGAGGTCTATATGGGCGTATCCCCCGGCACCGCCGCCCGCCTGAAAAAACTGAACATGATCCGCCCCCTGCTCGGAGTCGGCATCGTGCAGAACTACCTGAAACGCAAGATCAAACGCGGCGGCCCCAACGATGAACTCCGCAGCAATACCGGCTGCACCATCTGGGGCGAAGTGCGCAACGCCGCCGGCACCGAAGTGAAAAAGCAGCTGCGCACCAGCAACGGCTATCAACTCACCGCCGAAACCTCGATCGGCATCCTCGAACACGTCCTCGCCAAACAGCCCCCCGGCGGCTTCTACACCGCCTCGCAGATGATGGGCGCAGACTATGTGCTGTCGGTAGCGGGGTCGAGGTTGGTGTGATGGGCGCGCACAGCCAATGTGACTGCCATGAAGCACGTAGGTCGGGTCCCGCGCAGCGGTACCCGACGTCGGAGTGTCCGCAACAGCAATCGGAGCAACCGTCGCCGCGCCGTTTCATCGTCGCAGAGGCAATCGGTGAGCACGTAGGTCGGGTCCCGCGCAGCGGTACCCGACGTCGGAGTGTCCACAACATCAATCGGAGCAACCGGCGCCGCGCCGTT
>JALHNO010000042.1:7248-18325 GCA_022843465.1 Pseudomonadota bacterium
CGCCGCGCCGTTTCATCGTCGCAGAGGCAATCGGTGAGCACGTAGGTCGGGTCCCGCGCAGCGGTACCCGACGTCGGAGTGTCCACAACATCAATCGGAGCAACCGGCGCCGCGCCGTTCTACCGTCGCAGAGGCAATCGGTAAGGCCACGCGGCGGATACCGCTGCGCGGGATCCGCCCTACGCGCTTCGTGCACTACCGGATATTGTCGCAAACGCTCGATCGACAACCCCGCTTCGCGCCACATCCGATTCCCTTGCATCGGTCGAGATAACCAAGCAAGCTCAGGGCCACTGCCTACCACTGGTTCGTTGGGTATCCATGATGCGATACGCGATGCTTGCATTGCTCGCTCTCCCTGGGCTTTCTCTCGGCGCGAAAAATGACGCGCCAGACTTCGTTCGTGAAAAGCTCCAATCCGTTGCTGGCCTGCACTCCATAGCTTGCGGAGAGGTACCTCTCGGGACCAAAAGATCCGACGTTGTGGCGTGCGCGAGGGACGCTGTGAGGTCCGGCAGGGCGTTTTGGGTGGCTTTCGAGATTCAGGGCATAGACTCGATGCTATGGGAGGGCGCTGCTGGCGATGGTCGAGGAGACTACTGGAGCATCTTCTATGACTCTGACGTCACCGGTGGCAGTGAAGGGAAGTCCATGTTCGGGTTCTCTCAATGCTCACGTCTGCGTTTTGCTCGGTTCAGTGATCCGGTCATCGAGTGCACTGAGCTTCCGGCTGATGCCTGACACAGCATTGGGGCGCAAATGATGGTTTCCCCTGCTCCCCTCCAACGTGAGTTGATTGCGGTTTCGCCGCTGGGCGAGGAGCAACCGTTTCTTTTCCAGGTTGCACTGCCTGTCGCGCAGCCGACCGGCGAGTGGACATCGCGAGTTACCCTCGGCATCATCGAGCATGGCTGCGATGACATCCACGGCATGGACTCCTGGCAGGCGATTGAGCTTGCGATGCACCATGCAGCCGTTCGAGTTAGGCACCTGCAGAGCTTGGGCTGGCAATTCTTCTGGCCGGGCGAGGAGCGAGAGCCCGCCCTGCCAGCCGATCTGTTCCGGGGTGTCGAGTAGCGCGTAGGTCGGGTCCCGCGCAGCGGTACCCGACGTCGGAGTGTCCGCAACAGCAATCGGAGCAACCGTCGCCGCGCCGTTTCATCGTCGCAGAGGCAATCGGCAAGGCCACGCGGCGGATACCGCTGCTCGGGATCCGCCCTACGCGCTACATGTATCTTGGCGTTCCGTGTGCCTGTCCAAAGTCCGAACAACTGGCTGCCAGCCTCGGACTCTTCGTAGAGCCCTTCCAATCGCCTTACGGCGATTAGGCGGCGAGTCAGCAAGGTGCCTGGATGATGCTGCGAAGCAGCGCAATCCGGGGTCGTGGTGTCAAACTGCGCCGCGCATCCCCGGACTCCATTGCATTGTGTCCGGGCTACTCGCTGTGCCCCAAGGCCACAAATTGAAGCCTGACAAGCCGCTCAATCCCAACCCGCTTGGCGGGCCGCCTCACTCGCCACGCGGTACATCATGAAAAGCGTCTTTGTTCTGCAACACATGCACTCAGTCGCCGATGACGAGGAAGTGAAACTTGTTGGCGTCTACAGCTCGCGTGAAAACGCGGAGTCTGCGGTCGCTCGGCTCCGTGATCTGCCGGGATTTCGCGACCATCCGCAGATCGTTGATTATGGATCAGAAGGCGGCGATGGATTCGTGATCGACGAGTACACTTTGGACAGCGATCATTGGGCCGAAGGGTTTGTCTCCTGGGCGGAGGCTGCTGGGGAAAAGTAGTGTTGAATATCGCGGTCCGCGCCCCGGCCAGATCGCCCCACGATTGGTAGACTCAACTCTGCGTTCGCGCCGAATAGCGGGGCGTACCGTTGTTCAACGTGTTCGCTGCCGATTGGCAGCAGCCTAACGCGGCGGTGAGGCTGCAGAAAAACTCTTTCGAAAAATTTTCCAGCGACAGGCGCCATATGACTTCACCAGATGCTCAGCAGTCAATGGTCCGCATCTCGGTAGCGGTAAACGAACTCCGAGAGATCGTTAATTTTTTCAGCGGCGGATTTTTTCCGACCGCCTTCTTACGCATCCGACCGGAGCCCGCATGCTGGCAAGAATAGTCGTGGACAGCGCGGCGCGACCAACGAATGAACAGGTCGACGCCTTTGAAGAGTACCTGACGTACCTCTGGTGGAACGGACAGATCCATCGCGACTACGTTCTCTCGCGCTTCCCGGTCGCCGCCTATGTCGACGTTCCCAGGGCAGATTCACTCAAACCGCGTTTTTTCTCTGCGCAGGCGAGAACAGGCCGCCATCGTGTGAAGGACCTCTTCGGCTCACCTCCACTCTGGGAGCTTCTTGAGCCACCGACATCGCGCCGTGCTCGCACATGGAGAAGCTCGAGTTCGCTCTACCTTTTCACCCACGCGCTCGATGTTACCTCCCCCGTCTGTGCCGGAGACTTTGACGGTGTCGTTCCACCCTATTCCTTGCCGATTGCAGAGAACAAGCGTCGAGACCTTCAGATGTGGGCAGAGAGCTATCGCAACCATGATCGCGTTTGGCTCTCATCGGGAGAGTTGGAGCTCCCTGCCTACCGTGAACTTGCAGATCCGGCAAGCCAACTCTCGACCGCAGGTCGAAGCCTGTGTCGCTCCATCGAGAAAGCAACGCGAAAGCCGACCTACTACTACCTCCTGCGCTACTACGCTCACCGTCAGGCCGAGGCCACACGGCCATGTCCCGGATGCGGTGGTCGCTGGCATGTAACTCGTCCAAGCCCGAGAGCTCCCTCCTTCGCCCAGTTCGAGTTTCGGTGCCATCGTTGTCGGCTTGTATCCCATTGCGGAGTTTCCACTGAGGGCGAGCGGCGTGCCGGGATCGGCAATCCCAGGCGACGTCGCTGATGCGAAAGCACGTAGGTCGGGTCCCGCGCAGCGGTACCCGACGTCGGAGTGTCCGCAACAGCAATCGGAGCAACCGTCGCCGCGCCGTTTCAACGTCGCAGAGGCAATCGGTGAGCACGTAGGTCGGGTCCCGCGCAGCGGTACCCGACGTCGGAGTGCCCGCAGCAGCAATCGGAGCAACCGGCGCCGCGCCGTTTCATCGTCGCAGAGGGAATCGGCGAGGCCACGCGGCGGATACCGCTGCGCGGGATCCGCCCTACGCTTGACCCATTCGCCGGGTGCCGCCGGGCCTTCGTCCCCGACACCAAAGTCTTGCAAAGACATACACCATCCATACAATGTATGGATGTTGAAGTTTGAGTGGGATCCAGCAAAGGCCGCCTCAAACCTCAGGAAGCATGGCGTTTCCTTTGCGGAGGCCCAAAGCGTCTTCTACGATGAATTCGCAGTCCAATTCTACGACGAGCCTGACGCTCGCCGAGACGATCGCTTCCTCATGCTGGGCATGAGCAGCGGCGCTCATTTGCTGCTCGTTTGCCACTGTGAGCGCGACCACGGCGGCGTCATTCGCATCATCTCCGCACGAAAGGCAACGAAGCAGGAAAGTCTCCACTACCCACAGTGACCGCCATGAAAGCTGAATACGATCTCTCCAAAATGAAGTCCCGCAAGAACCCCTATGCGGCCAAGCTCAAGAAGCCCGTGTCCATGCGGCTTTCGGAAGATGTCGTCACTTACTTCAAGGGCATGGCCAACGAGTCGGGCGTTCCGTATCAGAGCCTGATCAACCTGTACCTGCGCGACTGCGTCATGAAGCACCGAACGGTGCAGATTGCCTGGCCGAGCAACAAGAACTGAGAGGGATACCCAACTGGAGCGTTTTCCAAGCCAGCGCATAGCCTGGATGAAGCTGCAAAGCAGCGCTATCCGGGGTCGTGGTGTCGAACTACGCCGCGAATCCCCGGATTCCATTGGATTGCATCCGGGCTGCTCGCTACACCGCCTCGCAGATGATGGGTGCGGATTACGTGCTGTCGGTGGCGGGGTCGAGGTTGGTTTGGTCAGCGCGCAGCCTCAGTGACTGCCATCAAAGCGCGTAGGTCGGGTCCCGCGCAGCGGTACCCGACGTCGGAGTGTCCGCAACAGCAATCGGAGCAACCGTCGCCGCGCCGTTTCATCGTCGCAGAGGCAACCGGTAAGGCCACGCGGCTCAACATCTCCCAGCCCGCGTCACGCATCCTTCGGCTGACAGCGGCCGTCGGATCCGATCATCTTGTCGGGCATGAGCTAGCCACGATCATCTCTGGCTCCGCAGTCTGCCTGCAAACGGACCGCGTGCAGAAGCTTCGATATTTTCTGATGGGTGCCGGGCTCGCAGCCGCGTGGCGCGGCGTTGGATTTCGCAAGATGAGCCGTCGCGCTACCATCCGATCTGGCTCCCTGAGATGCCGTCCGACATGAACACGCCAAAAGCCGAAGTTGCTGAGTTGCTGAATTCGCTTCCCGATTCCGCGAGCTACGAGGACATCCAGTATCACCTTTATGTGATTGAAAAGATCAGACGCGGAACCGAAAGAGCGGAGTCCGAAGGTGACCTGAGCCATGAAGAAGCCAAGAAGCGCCTCGGTCGATGGCTCGCGAACTGAGCTGGTCACCCGAGGCTTTAGAGGACGTTGAGCAGATTGCCGCCTACATCGAACGGGACTCGGTCTGGTATGCACAAGCTGTCGTCTCTCGGTTCATGGCAGCAGCAGAGTCGATGCGTGAGTTCCCTGAACGTGGTCGGGTTGTGCCCGAGCTTCGGGATGAATCGGTTCGAGAGTGTTTCGTGTACAGCTATCGACTGATCTACAAGATCGCCTCAGTGAAGACCCTCATCCTCGCAGTTGTGCATGGTCATCGCATACTTGAGCCGCTCCTGCCTCGTATAGCCAGCGAACTCTGAGTATGAGTTCGGCTTCGGAGGGCGCTACTACATGACGGTGCCAGCCAAGCCCGTGCCCTTTCGCATGATCGCCCTGACCGCTCTCTCGATGGTCATGACGTCTTGCAGCGACGGTCATCTTCGCGGCAGTGTCAGCCCCTCCCCGGACGGCCTGACCTATCTGGCCATCGACGACGACGACGGCGGACTGTGCGGGCCCATTCTGGTCGACGGCGTGGGTTGGCAGCACCCGATCGGTGCACCGGCACGAGTGGAGCCTGGAGTGCACACCATCGAATGCGGCGGCCAACTTTCCTTTGAAATTCCCGCGGGCGTAGTGTTTCGCTTCAATTACTGGGGGCCATGAGGATGCGGCAGTTTCGGTCGGCTTTGATCTCCTGCCATCGCGCGTCAGGTAACCAGCGCCCTCGCACTCGCGAAACCCGAGAATCCCGGGCGCCCACCAGTGTCCACAACATCAATCGGAGCAACCGTCGTCGCGCCGTTCTACCGCCGCAGAGGCAATCGATAAGCCCATGCGGCGGATACCGCTGCGCGGGATCCGCCCTACGTGCTGACAGCTGACTACGTATTGAGATGACCACGAAACAGGTCCGCAGGAATCATCGGCTCACGTCGTGTAGTGACCTGTCACTGCCCCCCTCGATTCCGCTCGCGCTGGCCTGGTGCAATCCCCACTGCGCGCCGTTTTCAGCGGCCAGGCAATGACGATATGCTCAGCCACGCGCGGCGAGAGCAGCTTTTCGTGCACATTGTGTAAAGCCAGTGCTTACAACTTGGAGATTGCTCATGCGCGCCCTGTTTTTCTCGATGGTCCTGCTGTGCTCGGTTTCGCAACTCGTCTCTGCCGAAGTCGTCCTCTCCAGCGCGTCGAAAACTCTGCTCACCGCCGCCAGGGCCGGTGATGCCGAGGCCCAGTACAAGTTGGCCGTTGCCTACGACTGGGGCCAGGGCGCGCCCCGCAGTGGCAAGAAAGCGAAGAAATGGTATCTCGCTGCGGCATCGCAGGGTCATGCCGAGGCCCAGAATGGACTCGGCAGCGTGCTGCAGGCCGAGGGCAAGCATGCGGAGGCACTGAAGTGGTATCAGCTGGCCGCGGACCAGAAGCATTCGCTCGCCACCAACAACCTGGCTGCAATGTACGACCACGGCCAGGGCGTGGAGCAAAACCGTCAACAGGCCTTTGATCTCTACATGCGGGCCGCGAATCTCGGCGAGACGCACGCCATGTGGAATGTGGCGAACACGCTCGGCGCCGGGCACCTGGGAGAGCCCGACCTGGTGCTTGCCTGCGTCTGGACAGCCCGAACCAAGCGCTTCGCCCATACCGGCGAGACGGAACTGCACAGACGCATCGCGGGTTCCGAAAAATATCTGGCGACGAAACTGACTCATTCGCAGCTGGTCGAATGCGCGGATCAGGCGGGCCGCTGGCAACCCGAAAGCTGACCTGATCCCGCCCGTTCGCACGGCAGGACACACGCCGGAGAGGGCGCAGCCTGGATGAAGCTGCGAAGCAGCGTCGTCCGCGGTTGTGGTGTCGAACCGCGCCACGAAACCCCGGATTCCATGGCAATGCATCCGCGCTACGCGCCGCCGGGCAACAGCCGTTTCGGAAAATGAGTCCGGCTTGCACTGGCCTGGCACAGTGCCCGCGCGCCCGGGGTTGTATTGTCACGGGCAACCTGCGGACGCGACCCGGCCTGATCGGGACGTCGAGGTCCAGATCACGCGGAAATCAAGTTGATTGACGGGGAAGCCACGATGACGCAGCACCGCATCTATCGAATGAAGTTCTCGAGCGTGTACCCGATGTATGTGCAGAAGGCGGAGCGCAAGAACCGCACGCAGACCGAAGTTGATCAGGTGATCTGCTGGTTGACTGGATACAGCCAGGCAGGGCTCGAGGCGCAGATCGAACGTCAATGCGATTTCGAGACGTTCTTTGCCGAAGCGCCGCTGTTCCATCCGAACGCGACCCTGATCAAGGGCGTGGTCTGCGGCGTGCGGGTGGAAGACGTTGAAGATCCACTGATGCGCAAGGTCCGCTACCTCGACAAACTCGTCGACGAGCTTGCCAAGGGAAAGGCGCTCGACAAGGTGCTCCGGCAGTAGTCCGCGGGTCGCCGCGGGCAGAACGAAGTCCCCGATTTCGCGGCTGGTCCAGTTCTTTCGGCGTGCTCAGCTGATCGCGCCTGCGATGCAAGAGGCAAGCTCGGTGGGCGGCGCAAAGCTGGGCGCGTGAGACGGCGCACTCCTTGCCCTGTGCCCCTTGCGCGGGCATCGATGCTGGCGTGGGTCTTCCGCGCCCTGGCCCGCCCCCGCTGGCTCCTGCGCGCATCGGCCTTCAGCCCAGAGACCGCCCCGTCCGAGCGGCGGCTGCTGACGCCAAACCGCAACATCCCTCACCGGTCTCTGCCCTGCCGAACGCATACGGCTGACAACAACATTGGCTATCATCGCCGCCTTGTTTCCTACGGTACCTGTCATGTCCGAGCCCGCAAAACTGCCGCCCCTGCCCCGCCTCGGCCCGCTGCCCTGGTTGATCTTCTCCTCCCGCTGGCTGCAATTGCCGCTTTACCTTGGCCTGATCGTTGCGCAGGCCCTGTACGTGGTGCAGTTCCTGCGCGAACTCTGGCATCTGCTGCACGAAGTGATCACCGGTCACGGACCTGCGGTCGAGGCGACCGCGCACACTGCGGTTGCCAACGCGGCCGGTGTTGCGGCCGTGGTGCCGCCACACGATGCCGAAACCGCGATCATGCTGACCGTCCTCGGACTGATCGATGTGGTGATGATTTCCAACCTGCTGGTGATGGTGATCGTCGGTGGCTACGAGACCTTTGTTTCGCGCCTGCGCCTGCACAATCACCCGGATCAACCGGAGTGGCTGTCGCATGTCAACGCGGCCGTGCTCAAGGTGAAGCTGGCAACGGCCATCATCGGCATCAGCTCGATCCATCTGCTGAAGACCTTCATCGAGGCCGACAAGCTCAGCGAGAAGGTGCTGATGTGGCAGACCATCATTCACCTCGGCTTTGTGGTTTCCGCGCTGGCGATTGCCTGGGTGGACAAGCTGATGAGCACACCGACCAAGCTCGCCGGGGCCAGTACGCACTGAGCACGCGGCGGACCCGTCATCACGGCAGCGCCGCCTTGCCCAGTGCCCGGCGTACCGGCTGAGACCAGCGGTCTTCGTCCCCGGCTGTGGGCGCTGCGCCAGCGCCGGATTCGCCCGCAGCTGCCCCGGGTACACTGTGCTCCGGGGCGGTTGGCGCGGCTTGCCATGCCATGCGCGGGCCGCCCTGAAGCCGGCAGGAGGACTTCACCCCTGCCCGCTCTGCGAGGAAGCGCATGAAAGCAAAGCCGAGCCCGCCCGGTCTGGATGCTTGCATGAATGCCAAGCAGACCCAGTTCGACGCCCTGGTGCGCGCCACCCATAGCGACCTTTACCGGTTCGGCTACTGGCTGTGCGGCAATGAGGCGCTTGCCCACGACCTGGTGCAGGAGAGTTACCTGCGCGCCTGGCGTTCGCTGGATGATCTGCGCGACAGCAAGGCGGTCAAGGCCTGGCTGACCACGATCCTGCGCCGCGAGCATGCCCGCCTCTATGAGCGCAAGGCACCGACCACGTTCGAGCAGGTGGACGAACTCGAAGTCGCCGACGAGGACTGGCTGAGCCCGGAACAGGGCGGCGAGGATTCGATCGTGCGCCGCGCCATCCTCGCACTCGATCCCAAATATCGTCAGCCGCTGCTGATGCAGGTGCTCGGGGGCTACAGCTGCGAAGAAATCGCCAGCGAACTGAACCAGAGCCCGGCGGCGGTGATGACCCAGTTGTTCCGGGCGCGGCAGAAATTGAAAGCCGCGCTTTCCGGCCAGGAAGGAGTGGCCAATGTCCATGAACTGTCTTGAGTTCCGCCGCGCGATCGCCGTGCAACCGCGCCAGCTTGATGCTGCGGCACGCGCGCATCGCGATGGCTGCCCGCGCTGCGCCGAGGCCTACGCCAAGGCGATGAGCTTCGAGTCCCTGCTCGACCGCAGCCTGGCGGTCGAGGTGCCGGCCACATTGGCTGATCAGATCCTGCTGCGTCAGACCACACTCGACCGCCAGCACAATTCCGGGCGGCGCGCCCTGGTCTGGCGGATGGCGGCCGGTGTTGCGCTGGCCGTTGGCGTCGTCGGCATGTCCTGGCTCGCGCTCGGCCCGCAGCAGACCCTGGCCGCGATGTCGGTCGCGCATCTCAGTCACGAGCCGATGGCGTTGACCACGCAGGGCACGCTGCCGGGCGTCGAAGTCAGCCGGACTTTCGAACAGCTGGGCGTGCATCTGCGTCACACACCGGTGCCGATAAGCTATCTGCAGATCTGCCCGCTCGGCCTGCGCCGCGCGCTGCATATGGTGGTCCAGAGTCCGCAAGGCGCGGTCACCGTGATGTATGTGCCGGATGCCGAAACCACGCGCCGCGATTTCAGCGAACGCGGCGTGCTCGGCCGTGAGCTGCAGGTGGGCAAGGGCGTTCTGGTGATGCTGGCCAGCAGCCGCGATGCCTTCGACGGCATCGAACAGGGCTTCCGCGCCGCGCTGTAATCAACGGCGCCGATCAACGGGGCGGGCCTGCGGCCCCGGCGTCCTGGCCGAAGCAGCGTGGACTGTCCGGCCATGCCTGCAAACCACTATGCTTGTGGCATGAAGCCACGAGACAGCCGATGAACGCCGCCCGCATCCTGGTCGTTGATGACGAGCCGGACATCCGCCAACTGATTGAAGAGATCCTCCGCGACGAGGGCTATTCGGTGCGCAGCGCCGAGTCGCTGGCCACTGCCCGCCTGGCGCTGGCCGAGCTCACACCCGATCTGCTGCTGCTCGACGTCTGGCTGCCCGATGGCGATGGCCTGCGTTTCTTGCGTGAACTGATCGAAACCCGCGGCCTGCCCTGCCCGACTGTGATGATCTCCGGCCACGGCACGATCGAATCCGCGGTGGAGGCGGTGCGTCTGGGCGCCTACGATTTTCTCGAGAAACCGGTATCGCTGGCCAAGTTGCTGCTGACCGTGCAGCGCGCGCTCGAAACCGCCCGCCTGCGCAGCGAGAACGCCGGTCTCAAGCAGCAGTTGCTGAGCAACGGTCCGGTCGGCAGCGGTGCCGGCATCAGCGCCCTGCGCGCACAGCTGGAACGCGCGGCGCAACGCGACGCGCCCCTGCTGATCCGCGGTGAAGCCGGCACCGGCAAGGAAACCCTGGCGCGCTTCGTCCATCAGAGCGGACCGCGCGGACATGCCGCCTTTGTCCGCATCGCACCGGCGAGTCTGCCACGCGAGCGGGTGCTGGCGGGCCTGTTTGGCATCGAGTCGAATGCGGATGTGATACCCGGCGCCTTTGAACAGGCAAGCTCGGGCACGATCTATATCGACGAGGTCACCACGCTGGAAGAGCCGGTCCAGGCCCGGCTGGCCGCCGCACTGGAATCGCGCATGTTCGTCCGCGAGGGCGGCAGTCAGGCGCTGCCATTGACCACCCGGGTGATCGCCAGCAGCAGTCACGCACTGGAGAACGCCCTGCAGAGCGGCGAGCTGCGAGAGGATCTTTTCTATCAACTGAACGTGCTGGCAGTGACCGCCGCGCCGCTGCGCGAACGCAGTGAAGACATCGCCGAACTGCTGCGCGACCAGATCGCCCAGCTCGCCGAACGCGATGTGCTGCCGGCGCGGCAGCTATCGGCCGAGGCCATGGAGCGCCTGCGCCGACACAACTGGCCGGGCAATATGCGCGAGCTGCGCAATCTTGTGCAGCGCCTGCTGATCCTGGGCGGTGACGGTGAAATCGATCTGGAAGAGATCAACGAGGCCCTTGGTATCGTCGCCCCCGGCCCCGGCCGTGCCGCCGGCGATTTCCTGCTCGATCTGAGTCTGTCGCTGCGCGATGCCCGCGACCGTTTCGAACGCGCCTACCTGATGCGGCAACTCCGGCTGTGCTCCGGCAGCGTCAGCAAACTGGCCACGCTGTCGGGCATGGAACGCACCCACCTCTATCGCAAGCTGAAAGATCTCGGCGTCGATCCGAAATCTCTGGATGCCGCCTGAACCCGTGATCTGCGCATTGATGATAGGGGTCGGGAAGGCTCCCGCCTCCCCGCCCTCCGAACCGTACAGGCGAGTTTCTCGCATACGGCTCTCCAGTCAGGTGGGTCCACGATGGGGGAGCAGGAGCGCATCTC
>JALHNO010000043.1 GCA_022843465.1 Pseudomonadota bacterium
ATCGCGTCGCAACTGGGTCTGCACCGCCAACAGCAAGCGATCCATGCCGCAGCGCAGATCCATCGGCTGCACCGCCAGCCACCAGCCGGTCGGACGCAGCATCAGCGCAGGCCACGCAGCAGTGCAGCCAGCCAGCGCGTGTCCACGTCCGCATCGGCACGAAGGCGCAGGCCACCGCCGAAATCGATCTCAATGGCGCCGGCCGCGCCTCGGCCCGTTGCCGACGGCTCTCCCGAGACGACGATGGGCACCAGGGCCTGCTCAGACCCCCGTGGCGAGTCCACCAACCGAATCCGCCAATAGTCCAACGTCGACACCGCGACACCCTCCCGAACACACCACGCCCGCCGCGAAAGCCCACTCCGCTCAAACGCCAAAACCCGCTTGCGCCACAACGCCTGCTTCGCCAATCTCGACATGAAAATCCCCTCGGTCAAACCGAGGAGACTGAAGGGGTGCGGCGTGAGGTGGTAGGTGGGTTGGCTGGGCGCTTACCAACGACACGCGATTCCGGGCAGCAAAAAACTCGCTTTGAGGGCCGGTTCCTGTCTGACTATTGGTGGCGGAGTGGACCTCAGGCGCGAACCCATCTCATCCATCAGCGCGGAAACCCGCGGCGGTCCCTGCAGACCAGGGGAGATCCGAGGCGACACTGCGTCTTCCCACCCCAACCGCGCACATGCGTGGCCTTCGGTGGTCGTGAGTTCGATCCTCGACCCGGCAATCGAACCCGCATTACGATTGCCCGATCTACGGGCGAAACATCAAGCCGCCGTGTCGCTGCAGGATCGCATCGTTGACCGTGAGACCGCCTTTCGGACGCAGACCGTCGCTGTACCGGTAGCTCAGTGCCTTGATTCTTGGCGCGTAGAGTTTGCGGATGTCCTCGTCACGTGCGTGAACATGGACGCTATTGATGTGGCCTGGGCAGTACGTGCTGGTTGCCATCGGGCTGAGGACGGACGAGCAAATGAAATCGGTAATCTGAAGCGCAACGTGGTTCTCGCTGTGGCCGAAGGTTGGCATTTCCAGGATGCGGTCGTAGGCATCGCCAGTTGCCTTGAACTTCTGCGTGAACACCGAGTGCGACACAACCGAGTTGAGTGCCGGTGTGCGCGAATCGGCGACCATGAATCCTCGCGAATCCTGGACGGCCAGGAAGTGCTGGAACGAAGCACACAACGCTTGCACTGAGGATGTGTAGACGGCGCGGCCATTGAATGCACTCCCCGGGCCCTTGATGTAGATGCGAGCGACGAGTTTGGCGTTCGCTCGCTCCAGCAACCCAATGACTCGGTCGAGGAAGCCGTTCACTGCGCGGCGGCGGTTGCGGCCAGCGGAACGGAGGTCACGCCTGAGATCAGCCCCTTTGATTTCACATTTCGCCAGGTCAAGCCATGGCGACGATGCCGGTGCAAGTCCCGGGTTGAAGTGCCGTTTGAGTTGTAAGAAGTCTCGTGTCAGCAAGGCCAGCTGCGACTGGGGAACGAACAGGGCCGCGATCACGAGGACCGGCTGAACATCGGATGTCGCCGAGGGGAGCGCTCCAGGGCAACCAGCTTCGTCGACATAGCAAAGATGCATCTGACACCCCAGAAACAACTAAGGCCGCGTGAGCGGCCTTAGGATTTGTCGCCCAGGTTTCCCCAGTTCGACGGGTAGATGCAAGCATCTGTCAACGATGATGAGGGAAGTTGCGTGCAAAGTCAATGACTTGGTACTGAACACGCTGGGGGTTGGCGTCAACTCAGACCACACGCGAAGGCCTGAGTTCAACTGCGAGATGTCATCGCAGCGCGGCTGCCTGCTCGTCATATCGGCCGCGTTCCGCGGCAAGCAGGGAACCTGGAGCACCCCAAGAAGACTGCCTTGGTCTGCTTTGCCGTGCGTCTGACCATGGGCGCCGAGCAGGTCGGGCAAGTCGGCTCCGAAGCCGTAGGCAGCGTCGCGGTCGCGTCTACGGCGGTGACTCGGGTGGATGATGGGCGCTGCACGCTCTGCACCAGCGCCAGCAACTCCTGGCCAGCCATCAACTCGATGGGCTTGCCTTCAGCGAAGGCCTTGGCCTCGGGCGTGAAATCGCCGGTGGTCACAATGACGACGGCGGCGGCTTGATGGTGCGTCAACAGGCCAAACTGCTCGCGCACGACCGGGGCGCCTACGCGCTGGGTGCGCCAGTGCTTGCATTGGACCAGAGTGACCTGGCCGTCGCGCCGCAGCACCAGATCTATCCCGCCGTCAGCGCCTCCCTGGCCTGTTTCCTGAACTTGGTAGCCATTTCTTCGATAGGCCTCCGAAACCAGCTGCTCGAGCTCGCGCCAGCTCATGGCCCGAAGGGTGTCGAGGCTAGACTGGGCCTCCAGCAGCTTTTGCCGCCTCTTCTGGCCGAGAAATGAGAGCAGTGCTGCCAGCCAACACAGACCAGCGAGCACCCAGAACAGCGGGTTGAGTGCGCCGCTGGCAAGCTGCTTCCCGATGGCTGCGAGATAGGGATTCTGCAAGTTGCCGAGGACGGCCGGCAGAACTTTCGCCGAGATCAACACCGCCATGCCGGCGAGGCAGCGCATGAACCACGACAGATCCGACAGGCGCTCGCGCAGCACGGCGATGCGTTCGTCATTGCCAGCCAGCACCTCGGCGCGCATCTCGGCGTTCTGGTCCTGCCGCGGAAACAGCCTAAGCCAGCGCGCCGCGACCTCGTCGGCGGACCAGCCCGCGACCGCCTCCGGCAACGTCTGTACCACCACGTGAACATGATTGCTCATCACCGCGTAGCCCCAGATCGCTACCCCGAAAATCCCGGCCAGTTCGTGGATCCGATCCTCGACCCATTGCCGGCGGTGCTCGAAGGATCGACCCGTCAGCCGATCCTCGCCGCACAGAAAAGCCCGCCGCACACAGCGCGACACGCAGTGGAACGTGCCGGGCGAGCCAGGCGGTATCAGGATTGAGCGGGCGTGGGTCATGGGCCAGATCATTCACCCCGGCCGGCCGCGTGTCAGTCGGAAAACTGCGCCGGGATCTGTAGGAAAAATCCTACAAAGTGGGTGTCCTGCGTCGTCGTTTTTGGGCATCAATGATCGCTTCGGCCTGCGCCAGGCGTGGCTGCGTTCGCGCCAGCTCACGCTCGAGGCGCTCGACCTTCAGCTTTTCGGCCAGCGAAGGATTGGGCTTCGGGCCACGCTTGGGTTCCGGCGTGTTCGCATCGAGCGCCGCCAACTGCTGGCGCCCCTGAGTCAGATGCGAGGAGAACAGCCCCTCACGGCGGAGCAGAGCGCCGATCTCGCCGGAAGGCAAGCCGGCGACGAGGGTCACGATCTTGCGCTTGTAGGCCAAGGTGAAACGGCGCCGCGTAGACTTGCCGACAACCTCGGTAGCACCGACGGACGAAGCCGCCGCGCTTGGCAAAGGCGGGGATAAACCGGACTGAATTTAAGAGCTGGAGCTATCCATACGAGGAGCCTACCTTCAGTAATTACGAAGAGGCAGTTGTCTCGGGGTACATTGGCACGGGGGGGGGTGTGGGGCAGCCCTCGGGGATTGTCGAGATCCCCGAGGGCAATACACCCTGCAACCATCAACCAACTAGATCAAGAAGCCGCTAACCGCCATCAAGGTGCGGGCTCAGGCACACGCGGTCGTGCGATTGGAAAGGGGAAATCAACACACACCAGCGTCAAAGACCTGGAGAAATCGATCCAGGAATACCTTGAGCGATACAACGCAGACCCCAAGCCATTTGTCTGGCGAAAGAACGCGGACCAGATCATAGAGAGCGTCGGCCGAGCGGCCGGAAAGCTCGCCTGACTTATTTATGCTTATTTATGACACACCACACTAGCCTGTGGGTTGTACCATGATCGGCTCCACCGCGTCTTTTGGTGCGGGCTCGCTGGAGTGTGAGTCCGCGGAGGTCAGCGATCGCTCGATCGCCTCGGACTCAACAGCCTGCACATCGCGATTTCTACCTTTTGATCGATTGCGGGTGACCTTGATTCGCCATAAGTTGCTGATCGCCGCCGCCCCGATCAGGGGCACGGCAAGGGGAAGAGTTCAGCTGCGATCAATCGAGGAACACACAATGCTCAGGTCAATCGGGGAAGCAGGGGTAAGTTCGATCTTTCGAACCACTCTGTTGGGAGTTGGGCTGGTTTTAGGGGCGGCTTCGGCGGCATCGGCGCAAACGGTGTCGACGGGATCGGATGGCATCGGCGAGTCGCAGATGGATCGCTTTTTCGGTGAGGTCAACAAGCCGATACCGATCGAAGTGCCGGCATTTCACGGAATTGAACCGAAGCTTACCTTGAGCTATCGGGCCGGCGATGGTGCCGACAACGGTTGGGTGGGGGCAGGTTGGTCGCTGGCCGGACTCAGCGTCATCAAACGCGCCAGTCCCGGCTTCGGGGCGCCACGCTACGACGCCAGCGACGTCTGGTTGCTGGACGGCATCCAGTTGATCCCCTGCGCGACGGGCAGCGTGAGTCCCAGCTGCACCACCGGCGGCACACATTCCACCGTGATCGAGAGCTATGCCCGGATCAAGTGGGACGCAACTGCGCAGACCTGGACCGTGACTGCCAAGAATGGCACGCGCAGCGTGTATCAAACCGCTTTCGTTTCTGGCGGGCAGAAGTACCTGTATTTGCTGACCAGCGTCATCGACAGCCATGCCAATGCGGTCACCTACACCTATGCCGCCGATGGCAGCAACTGGATGTATCCGGCGAGCATCACCTACAACGGAAACAGCATTACCTTCTACAACGAGACCCGCAGCGATCTGATCAGCGCCGCCACCGGCCTTGGCCTGTCGTGGATCAACAAGCGCCTCAAGGCCATTCAGGTCAAGGTGGGCACCAGCACGGTGCGCGCATACCAGCTCAACTATGGCAACAGCAATGGCAGCTCGCAATCGGTATTGACGAGCGTCGTGCAGCACGGCAAGAACGCCACGGTCAATACCAGCGGCCTTGTCAGCGGCGGAACGCCGACGTTGCCGATAGCCACGCTCAGCTACAACACCGAAATCGCCGGATTCGCCACCACCGCCGCCTGGGGTAATGGCTGGTGCGCAGGGCCCGACGACATCTTCTACAACTACGATTTCAACGGCGACGGCAAGGATGATCTCTATTGCTACACCAATCCCAACGGCTATAGCTGGGTAGCACTATCCAATGGCAATGGCACCTACCAGGGACTGACGTCCTGGGCAACACCTTTTTGCACCGGCCCCGGTGGCGAGTACCTCTACATCGGCGACTACAACGGCGACGGCAAGGCGGACCTGCATTGTTACCGTGGCGCCACCGGCGTGCATGAGCTGGCACTGTCGAATGGCGACGGCAGCTTTCAGGCGAAGGCGCCCTGGGGCAATGGCTGGTGCACGAAGACCGGCCAGCAGGTGGGCGTCAAACGCGCCGATCTCAACGGCGATGGCAAGGCCGACATGTATTGCTATGTGCCTGAGACCCAAACGCATTGGGTGGCCTTGTCGAACGGAGACGGCACGTTCAACGGTCGGCCCTCGTGGGGTACCGGGTGGTGCAGCGGTACAGCGCTGACCAATCGCAAGGACTTCAATGGCGATGGCAAGGCCGATCTCTATTGCAACAAGACCGCCGCGAAGACCTACGAAGTTGCTCTATCCAACGGTGACGGGACATTCGTCGCCAAGCCGGCCTGGTCGTCAGCCACATTCTGCGCGTTCGCTGCTGCCAACACCAAGACCTACAGTCAGGACTACAACGGCGATGGTCGTGTCGATATTTCCTGCAGCGATTCATCGACCGGCAAATTCCAGATCGCGTTTTCGACCGGGAGCAGCTTCGTCGAACGACCGGTCTGGATCGGTAACGTCTGTGGCGCCAATGACGACATCACGGCCGCCGACTTCAATGGTGATGGCCGCGGCGATCTGCATTGCTATCGGAAAAGCCTGGACAACATGCATTACTTCTATATGTCGCGCGCCGACGGCACCTTCGTGGCGCAGGCGCCCTGGGGCGGCAACTGGTGCAACGGTGGTGGACACATCATCTATACCGATTCCGAGGCCAATGGTGATGGGCGCACCGATCTACTGTGCTACAACTACTACATCGGCCAGTTCACCAATGCCATCTACAACAGCAGCTCTGGCTTCCTGCTGAGCGGCATCACCGACCAACTCGGCGGCGTCACCACGTTGACTTATGCACCCGCCACCGCCTGGCCAGCGCAGTCCCCCTGTCCGGCGGGTTCCAATTGCCGGCCGGCACCCAAGCCGGCGGTGCAGACCATGACCGTGGCCGACGGTCGCGGCGGCACGGCCACCACCTCCTACAGCTACTCCGGCGCCCTGACCGATCCGGTCAATCGCCGCTTCCTCGGTTTCCGCTACGCCAAGACCACGCTCCCGTGCAATATCGGTGAATCGGCGTGCCCCTACATCGAGACCACTTTCAAGCAGGATTACGGTTCGGTTTCCAAGCCAGACCGGGTCGATCGCCGTAGCGGAACCGGCGTGCTGCTGGCCTCTACGATCTATCAATACACCACCAACGGCGCCACGCAACCTTATCTGTCGCAGCTCACCGGTCAGTGGCAACACGAGTATTCCGGCGGCACGGTTTGCCCGGGCGCCAACTGCAAGCGCACCTTCTCGTCCATGGTCTACGACGCTTACGGCAACATCACCAGCGTGGCGAACTATGGCGATTACGACAGTTCCGGCGACGAAACCACGACGACGACGACCTTCGTGCCCAATGTGAGCAGCTACATTGTCAGCTTGCCCGCCTTGCTGCGCGTCTACAGCGGCCTGTCCACCACGACCAAACTCTCTGAGACGCAATTCGCCTACGATCAGCCGGGCGCGGCCACGCCCAACTGGAACCTGGCGCCGAGCAAGGGCGATGCCACCCAGAAGCTGCGTTGGCTCAACACCAATAACAGCTACGTGACCACCAAGGCCACCTACGACAGCTGGGGCAACGCGCTCACCACCAAGGACGAACTGGACAACACCACGACCAAGGTCTACGACGCCACCTATCGTCTCTATCCGATCTCGACCACCAACGCGCTCAACCAAACTCACACCCAGACCTGGGATGTGCTTTGCGGCAAGCCGCTGGTCGCCACCGGATTGAACGGCAGCAGCGACAAGACCACCGTCACTTACGATCATCTCTGCCGTGAGACCCGGGTGGACACGCCGCTTAGCGGATTCAAGATCACCAGCTACGTAAGCCTGGGCAGCCCGACCACGCAGCACATTCTGACCGAGACGCCGAGCGCCGACGGCAGCGGCAACCAGTGGACGCGCGCGTATATGGACGGCCTGGGCCGCACCTGGCGGACCACTGCCAAGGGTCCGACAGGTCAGGTGATCACCCAGGACACCAGTTTTCACAAGCGCGGTCAGGTGGCGAGCTCCAGCGAGCCCTACTACAGCGGTACCCCGAAGACCCAGAGTTTCGTCTACGACCAACTCGATCGACTGGTCAGCAGCACAAACTTCTCGGGCTCGGTTCGCAGCGTCAGCTATGGCTTGTGGAGCAAAACCGAAACCGATGAGTTGCTGCGCCCCACCACCAGCATCAGCGATGCCTATGGGCGCCTGAAAATTGAGCGCGTGGTCATCGCCGGCGTCAACCGCGACACCAGCTTCAGCTACGATCTGCTCGGCAACCAGACCTCGATCACCGACGCCGAGGGCAATCGCTGGACGCGCGTTTACGACTCGCTCAGCCGGATGACCAGCGATCTCGATCCGGATCGCGGCACCTGGACCTACGCCTGGTTCGCCAATGGCTGGCTGCAGAGCCAAACTGATGCCAAAGCACAGACCACGATCTATGCCAACGACAACATCGGGCGAAAGATCAGCGAGTCGGTAGGCACGGTTGTTCAGACCTGGACCTATGACCAGGCTCGCGCAGGTTTCTTCAACCTGGGTCGATTGACATCGATGAGCGAAGGTCCGAAAACCTCAACCTTCGACTATGACCTGGCGGGACGCCAAGTCAAGGTGGTCAATGTAATCCCATGAAAACCTTGACTCAATATTCCTCAGTCCAAGCTGACGCCCATCGCCGCCAATCCGGCACCCGAGTGCGTCTGGCGAAAACTCACTCCGATACAAGGCTAGAAAGGATTTCCTCATGAACTCCGCACACAAGAGTCGGGCACCCCTGATACTGTCGATTCGGTGGTCGCTGTTGATGCTCGGCCTGGCTTCGGCCGGCGCGCCAGCCGCCAGCTATACCTTCCAATACGGCTATGACGCCGGTGGACGCCTGAAGTGGACCACTTATCCGGACGGCACCACACTGGGTACGGCTGGCACGCCTTTGACCTATGACGGCGCCGGCCGAATCAGCATCATTCCCGGGGTCATCACAAGCGCCACCTACACCGCCGCGGGTGCACTTGGCGTATTAACTTACGGCAACGGCGTGGTCAGCACTTTTCTCTACGACGCCAACCACCGGCTCTCGAGCATCAGCACGAGCAAGGGCGCGACCACCCTGCAATACCTCGACTATGCGCGAAACGCCGGCGGCGAGATCACCAGTTTCACCAGCCCCTTCAGCGGCGAAGCCTGGAGCTACACCTACGACAGCATTGGCCGCGTGTCGACCTCGGTCAACGCCAGCAACGCCGCCGACAACCAGAACTTCACCTATACGCCCACCGGAAACGTGCTGACCAATTCGCGCCTGCCCGGCAGCTACAGCTACCCGGCAGCTGGAACCTCCAGCGTACGCCCGCACGCAGTCTCCAACGCCGGCGGCGTCGCCTACAGCTACGACAACAACGGCAACATGACGGCCAGAGGCGCTACCAGCTTCGGATGGGATGCGGCCAACCGGATGGTCTCCGCAGCCGGCGTCGGGTTTCAGTACGACGCCAATGACCAGCGCGTGGCCAAAGTCGCGAGCGGATTGACCACCCACTACCCACGGCCGGACTACGCAGTGAAGTCCGGCGTCCACACCAAGCACATCAGCCTCGGCGGATACGCAATTGCCAACCGAGTGGGGAGCACTACCACCTGGCTGCATGGGGATCATTTGAGGTCCACGCAACTGCTGACCAACGCCAGTGGCGTCGAAATCCAGCGGCTACGCCATCGACCCTATGGCGAACGCTTCAATCCCGGCAGCGCTGTAGCCGAGGACACGGACTTCATCGGCGAACGCCGCGACGAGGAAACCGGTCTGGTCTATCAACGTAGTCGTTACTACGATCCGGTGCTGGCGCGCTATATGGCGGCTGATGCCAGCGATCCCAATGGTCGCGGCGTCGGTCCCAATCGATATGCGTATGCGGCAAATGATCCGGTCAACAAGTACGATGATGGCAATGCCTACGACGACGCTACCAACCTGCATTTTCCCACCAATGCTGGTGCCTTCCAGCCATCCGGCATTCGCTATATTGGCCCCTATGGCAGCGAAAACAAATGGTATTACAACTTGGTCGGCAACATTTGCGGATCGCGCTGCGAATACGCTGCCTATATCCACGACCGCGAAGATCGAAAGGGTTGGAATAATGTTTGGACCGCGCCAATAGCGGTGGTCAAGGGCTGGCTCGGCGTTTTCGGAATCAAGAATGTATATAACCAAAATTATGACGCGTCGATGACCGAAAACTACGTCGACGTCCCTAAAGGAACGGGAGTCCAGATCTACTCCGTGGCTGGCCCGGAGCACATCGAAGCCGAAACCCTCGCGCCTTTGCCCGCGGCCAATTTCGTTCAGCGCGGTTCACCGACGGTGGGCGGCTCGATCACGGTTTCTGGTGGAAGCAGCTACACCAACTTCCAGTCGGGGCCGGGCAGCAGCCTGTATTCGCTGGGCAGCAGTTCGAATTACACCAATGTGTCGAATTATCCGAATCTCAGCTACATGGGGGGCGGACAGGGCCTGACCAGTATACAGTCGCCCAATCTCAGCTACATGGGCGGAGGTCAGGGTCTGACCGTTTCACAGTCGCCCAATCTCAGCTACATGGGCGGTGGTCAGGGATTGCGTTTTTGATCGGGGACCTTCCCAACGATGGCCGCCGCAACGAAAGTTGCGGCGGCCTTGAGCAGTCTCAAAACATACAAAGCCTTTTATTGGAAACATCGCCAACCCAGGAGACGTTCCGTGCAAGAAAGAACGGCAAACTTCCGATTCATCTACGCCGTGTCCGCACTTGGACTTGCCGTTTTGGCCGGAATAATTTGGTCAGGCCCAAGTCAGCGCGATAGCCGCAGCGAGCCCGCAATACGGCCTGCGGCACCCTCCGTGCCGTTGCATGCTGCACCACGGCCGACACCAAGATTCTCCGCTGAAATTGCAGCGAATCACGGGCCGGTCGATGCAGCGTCCAGCAATCTGGATCCAGATTCCCAGAATGCGCCGGACCCGTTTCACATGCCCGCCGACCTTCTGCCTCCGAGCCCGGTTGAAGCCCTGAAATTCCAATTGGCGCAGGTACCGCCAAATCCGGCGCTAGTGCCGTCCCCGATGGAGAATCCTGGAGGGGTCGACGGCACTCGCCCAGCGCGTGACCTGGCCGCAGAACTTGCCAACCCGCCCAGCGTCGATTCGACCGGCAGTCCGGCAGCGGACGCTGCGCCGCGGACCGAAACCGATGGTCAGATTCGTGGCGCTCAGGCGGGCGACACCGGCGGGCCGCATACTGCATCCGAACCCGAGTGGAACACTCGACCACCGGATGGTCGCGGATGAGGCCAACTCAAGGCCGGTGAGGCCCATACCGACATGACTGTGCCACCCCCACATCCCGGAGGTAATAATCCCGGTGTTGCGACGGGATCAGTTTGGCAGAGGGCTCTGGCGCCGGCTCGGGCCCCCCGCTGGCGACTCGGCCCAGGCTGGCACGCAGTCGCGTGCGTGATGGCACTGGCAGTGACGTCCCCGTTGTCCGCATTGAATCCGGACACCCCGATTTCCGGCTACTGGCATCGGGCTTGGGGCCCCGCCGAAGGGATGCCGCGTGGCGAAGTAACTGCGCTGGCGCAAACCCGCGATCGCTACCTCTGGATCGGCACCGATGATGGATTGATTCGTTTCGATGGCAAGCGCTTCGAGAGCTTCAACAAGCGCAATACGCCAGCCATACGCAGCAACGAAGTGCGCGCGCTGTGCGCAGCGCCCGATGGCGCGCTTTGGGTTGGCATGCAAGACGGAATCGTTCGTTTTCAGGGCGCAGAGCGCACTCGCGTGGAAACCGCGTCGGGTGAAGCTTATGTTGTAACCCAGTCCTTGCTCTGCCAGCGCGATGGCAGTGTGCTGGCGGGAACCTCAGAGGGCGGCTTGTTCTACGTTGAAACCGGAAAGTCCGTGCCGCTACCAGGTTGGGGCTTTGGCACCACAGAAACCATTTCGGCTTTGGCCTTGGACGAAGGTGGGGCAGTCTGGGTGGGTACCCGGCGGGCTGGGCTGTTGCGCTGTGCGGCTCGCGCCTGCGAGCCGATGATCAGCCCCCTGTTGCCGTCGACAGCACAAATCATGGCCCTTGCGGTTTCGACCGACGGCAGAGTCTGGATTGCAGCGCTTGGATCCCCTTTGCTGGTCGCCGAGGGCCTGGAAATAAATCCCGGACTGGCCAGCAATGAGCTCATCGGCGGCCAGATCACCAATCTTGCAAGCGCTGCAGATGGGGCTCTCTGGGTCGGTACCAATGACGCGAGTCTCTCCCGCGTGGTGAATGGTTCGATTGAACGCTTCGAACCCGGACCCGAGCATGCGCTGACTAATGCTCGCCGCTTGCTGATCAGCGACGACGGCAGTCTCTGGATCGGAACCACCTCCGCCGGCCTGCACTTGTTGACGGACGCGATCGCTCGCTCGTATCCAATCTCCAACGATCCAGGGGTAACGCTCACATGGGCCATCATGGAGGATTCGACCGGTCAGTTCTGGATAGGGTCGAATAGCGGAGGCGCCATTCGCACGAACTGGAACAGCGTGCGCACCGTTTACACGCTCGAAGATCCCTTGTTGGGCAATTCGGTCAATACCGTGGCCGAAACACCCGATGGCCGTATCTGGCTGGGAACCCTGGCCGGTGTCTATGAGATGCGCCCGGGTTCGTCGCCGCGCCCGGACACACGCCGGGGCGCGCCGAGCAACTACCTCATGAACCTCTTTGTAGACAGCATGGGAAGGATGTGGGTTGGCGGTACCGATGCTGGCGCCCGATTTCTCGACGCTGACGGCTGGCATGTACTGGGCGAGCCGGAAGGATTCACCGGACACTATGCTTGGCGCTATGCCGAGGATTCATCCGGATCAATCTGGATCACTACGCCGCGACGCGGACTGTTCCGGTATCGCGATGGCCAATTCAGTTCCGTTACCGACAACGGCAAAACGATAAGAGCCATCGCGATCTACGCCGATAACCAGAATCGGATCTGGATTGCTGTTCAGGATGCCGGGCTGCAGATCATCGTCGACGAGCGCGTCCATGCTTTCGGGGCACAGTCTGGATTGCCGACGGACCAGCTCTTCTCGATCATTGGCGATGACCTGGGCGCGCTCTGGATCGGCACCAATCGCGGCATGTTCCGACTCGAACTCCAGCAGCTCGAGAGCGTGCTGGCGGGTACACTGGACCAGGCCACTCCGATGTTGTTCAACAGCGACGATGGCATGCGCAGCGACGAGTCCAATCGAGATTCGGGGCCGCTGTCATGGAAATCCAGGGACGGCAATCTCTGGTTTGCAACCACCGACGGCGTCGTCCGCATCGATCCGCGCAACATTTCCCGCGACCAGTCGCCGCCACCGCCGATGATCGTGTCGGTGGTCGTCGACGGCGAGCGCATCGATCACGAAGCACAGAATCATCTGGCCACGCGAACGAGGCGCATCGACGTCGGTTTTGCCGCGGTCAATTTCTCATCGCCTGACCGGGTTCATTATCGATATCGGCTGGATGGACTGGACCGCGAATGGGTGAACGTTCGGACACGCGATCACGCCGAACTAACCGGATTGAAGCCGGGAGCCTATCGCTTTGATGTGGAGACTTCGATTAACGGTGGGCCATGGAGCCCCCAGCCGGCGTCATTTGCCTTCTCGATTGCCATCCCCTTCCATGAATCGCCCTTGTTCCTGTCACTGGTCGCCGGCCTGATCCTGATTTTCGGGGTGATCTTCCACCACTTCCGCGTGACCGCGTTGAGTCGCAGGACGGCGCTGCTTCAGGAACGCAATGAAATGGCACGTGAGCTGCATGACACGCTGGCGCAGAGTGTCAGCGGAACGCTGGTGCGGCTGGAATTGGCGGCGCGTATGGTCCCCGAGAATTGCGAACCGCTGCGCGAACACTTGCTGACCTCCTATGGCGTCGCCAAGGAAGGTCTGGACGAGGTGCGCCGCGTGGTTCATCGCCTGCGCAGCGAGGAAAGCGAGAATCCGCCGCTGCACAAGGTGCTGGAAACACGAATCGCACGGCAGTTGCGATCTACCGGAATCAAGTTGAATTTCCGGACTTCGGCTGGCGCCATCGCTCTGGGACCGGTGATGACCCATCAGATCTGCAGAATTATGGAGGAGGCGGTATCGAACGCCATCCTGCACGCCCGGACTCGCAAGATCGACGTGAGCCTGGAAATTGCCGCAGGGCGGCTTGAGCTTTCGGTGCTGGACTACGGCGGCGACGTCGATCTGGCCGCGTTGTCGACGAGGAAACACGCCGGCATCCGCGGTATGCGCGAACGCGCAGAAGAGATTGGTGCAGTATTGGACCTGGAACGTCGAACGGGCGCCGGTCTTTGCGTCACGCTCCGTGTTCCGGTACCGGACGTGGCAGCGCCGAGGGTTCCAGGCTGAATGTCGGGCTCGGCGCCGTGCTTGCGTATACTGACAGAGCCGCCTGAACTGAGGGATCGAGCATTGAAGGAGGAGCTGATTCGAGTCCTGATTGTCGACGATCATGTTGCTGTGCGTGAGGCATTTGCGTCGCTGATCGGATACGAGCCGGACATGCAGGTGGTCGGTCAGGCGGGATCTCGCGAGGCTGCGATGAGTTTGAACCTGGCCACGTGTCCGCACCTGGTGCTGCTGGATTTCCAGCTGTCCGATGGTCCGTCGACGCCCTGGATCAAGGATCTGATCAGCGCGGCACATGCGCCCCGAGTCATCATGTTGTCCGGTTTTGCCGCGAGCTCCAATGTTTTTGCGGCGCTCGATGCCGGCGCCAGCGGCTACCTGCTCAAATCCAATCCCGCCGACGATTTGTTGCAAGGACTGCGCAAGGTGGCCAAGGGCGGGCGCGCCTTTGCCGAAGAACTGGCGACTCGGCAGCAGCCGGATCGCGCCGGGCTGTTGACGGCGCGGGAATTGCGAACCCTCGCACTGGTCGCCGAAGGCCGATCCAATGAGGCCATCGCCCGGATGCTCAACATTTCACTGGGAACGGTGAAAACCCACATCCACCATCTGCTGGAAAAGCTGTCGGCACGCAGCCGCGTTGAGGCCATCGTGCGCTCCAAGGAACTGGGGCTGCTGCCGCCGTGACAGGCGGCACCGGCGCTCGGGTACGTCGTTCAAAGGATCCCTTGGAATCCTCCGAGCAACCACTACCGGATGTATGGGCGCACGGCAGAAAGTGCCCCGCCGAGCCGCAGCGCGGCACCAGGGCCCAGATGCCCGGAATGCGGCCGGCTCACTGTTGCGCGCCTATTTCCAGCCGTACTTTTTGCCGAATTATTTGTCGTCCAAATCGGAGGGTTTTGATTGGGTTTGCCGCTGTGCTGTCGTACGCGCGGGAGGGCTGGTCGAATTGCTGTCGCACGTTTTGCCGATAGGTATCGCACGCTGCGCCGAGTTGCTGTCACACGCTTTATCGCGGTGTTGTCGCAGCGCCGCCGCGCTGTTCGGTGGGTGTGCGGTCGGTTTCGGCGGGGTGACATGAGAGCGGCGTGACGTGGTGCCGGAGACCACGACAGCGGCCGGAGCCGCTGTCGTGGTTACCCCGAGACGACGCGGGACACCCACGAGACGACGCGGGACACCCACGTCGCCACGCGCGACAAAGGCGCACGGCGCCATCATCAAGGCTTGCTTCGAGGGTGGCGATCTTGCGGCTAACTGATCTCGGACCTGAGCCCTTAGACGGCGGTGGAAACGGAAACCGTCCCAGAGTTGGCGTGGGGAACTGCTACCTCAGGTACTGAGCGAACAGTCGAAATCCCAGCCGCCCTCAGGCCGCGGCCAGCCGCCTTGCGGTGGCAATGCCCCGCAGCCAGCGCTGTCCGATCTCGGCGGCTTTCTCGACCAGGCTCTCCACCGCGCCCATCGCCCGGCTGTAGTCGGATTTCACCGCCAGCACCTGGCGCGTCCAGGTGTCCGGGCCATAGCCGATGCGCCTGAGAATCGCAGGCGCCGGGCCTGCGATGGCTCCGCGCTTGTCAGCGCGAATCTGGCGGCCGGTGTAGTCGACCAGTTGCAGGTACTCGATCTGGCTCAATTGCAGCACGCTCAATCCGCGGATGCCGGCGATCGGCGCCAGCGGTTGATCTGCCGCAGCCGGCTCCTTTTCGATTCGCGTCAGCCGTTCGCGGACGCTGGTGTGCGCAGAGGCTTCCAGCGTCTCGCAGAGCTTCGCCCGCACCGGGTTCAGATCGACATAGGCCATCGCCGCCAACACGGCCTGCTCATCCAGCAGCACCTGACACTTGAAGCGGCCTTCCCAGAATCGGCCCTTGCAGTGGTCTTCCCGATTCGCCGATCGCGCTATCGGCTCGGAGAGGCAGCGCATGAACCACGACAGATCCGACAGGCGCTCGCGCAGCACGGCGATGCGTTCGTCATTGCCAGCCAGCACCTCGGCGCGCATCTCGGCGTTCTGGTCCTGCCGCGGAAACAGCCTAAGCCAGCGCGCCGCGACCTCGTCGGCGGACCAGCCCGCGACCGCCTCCGGCAGCGTCTGTACCACCACGTGTACGTGATTGCTCATCACCGCGTAGCCCCACATCGCTACCCCGAAAATCCCGGCCAGTTCGTGGATCCGATCCTCGACCCATTGCCGGCGGTGCTCGAAGGAACGACCCGTCAGCCGATCCTCGCCGCACAGAAAAGCCCGCCGCACGCAGCGCGACACGCAGTGGAACGTGCCCGGTGAACCGGGCGGAATCAGAATCGAGCGGGCATAGGTCATGGACCAGATCATCGACCTCGCCCGACCGCGTGTCAGTCGGAAAACGCCGCCGATGATTGTAGGGAAAATCCTACAAAATGGGTGTCCTGCGTCGTCGCTCTGCGTCGTCGCTCATGACTCGGGTGTCTGAAATCTACTGCGACCGATTAAAATGAAGGCTGATCACGCAATGCGACCAAAGTTCCGGTTTTCACCATCCCACAGCCGGGGTTATAGCGTATTCAGAATTGCTCACGCGCAATTGTTTTAGCTCATCCGCAGTCAACGCTTTTCCGCCGGATAGCCTAGCTGCTAGTCCAATTTGATACTCATACTCACGCGTTAAGCCTGGATAATTCTCCGGACTATCAAGCCGGCCGGTTAAAGAGCGATCCACGTAGAATCGATAGTTATCAAGAGCGTCAACAAGAGCGTTGATAACAACGCCTATTTCCGACGTCAATCCTGCAGTCAGACAAATAAAAGCACTTTGCAATTGGGCCGCCAGAGGCTCCCCACCCGGAGGGAAGTGAGCGTCCATTTGCTTCAAAATGCGTTCTACATCGCCACTGTCGAGAGCATGACCACTTTGAAGGGCGCCCCAAAGGCTCCCCAAGGCATTCTCAAATACGTTCCATAATGGCGCTCCAAAGGATGAAATCCAAACGCATCCCCGCAATCGATCTGCCGCAAGAGCAACAAACAGCTGGCGATTGTCTTCACTCGCGCTCGCAAGAAGCCCAGAAACACGCTCACAATGCTCCTTCAAGTTCATTTGGAAGCTCCTCACTCCGGTCGGCGTCGCCTACTTGGATGCCCAGACGATGTGGCGGTCGTGCTGGCTCCAGTCGAACCCATCGTGGAAGCGCAATCGCTGCACATCTGGCCATTCGGATTCAAAGCACTTCGACCATGAGGTGAGTCTATTTCGAATCTTACCAGCGGACCTGAACTTGGGGTTGTTCCATTCACGAGAGTGGGTTCTGCATGGCCTTCACCGTTCACCACTCGAACACCATTTGCCCGCGCCCAATCTCGTTGAGCACGTGGAACCAAAGTGTCGCTGGACGCAATCCCGAGGGAACCGTCGGCATATTCGCCCACCGCCGTCCTCTTGTAACGAATACCCTTCCCAATTGCCGCTGCAGCATCATCAGTCATGCCCCGAAGATTCACCGTCCTGCCGACCACGCCTCTCGCTGCCCACCACCTCCGAGCGTCATCGCAGTTGCAGTAAGCTCAACCGCTCTGGTCCCGCTAATTTCCCGGCTGACGTCATCTCTAAACTGATCCCCTACCGCCGCGCCCGCGGACTGCCGCGAATCAGGCGGAGACGCTAACCAGTTGAAGAATGACTCCCTACGGAACGCGTCAATAGCTTTGAGACAGCCAGTTCAAGAGCTCAGTGTAGTTTTTCGACCTCGCTGGTCGGGTGACGTGAAGTTCGTTGGAATTGGACGCGCGCGACGGACCGCGATCGTGGCGTTGGCTTGGCATCGCTCTGGATTTCGGCATTTCCCATCGGCGATGGCAGGCTGACTACGGATGTTGGCAGCGGATTGATCGACACGACCTTGGGTGGCGCTTTGGCTCTGGGAGTACCGTTGACGAAGCGCTCTGGATGACGGCGGTAAGCGTCGTCAAGGGCTGCTTGCTTGATCGTGGTGACTGCCTCTGCGCGGCCGTAAAAGACGTCAGCGGGGATGTGTCCGTTCAGACCACTGTGTTGGTGCTGATCGTTGTACCAGTCGAAGAATTCTCCGCACCAACTGCGTGCATGCTGTATGTCGTTGAAGCGCGCCGGGTAATCGGGCTGGGTCTTGAGGGTTTTGAAGTGGGCTTCGGAGAACGGGTTGTCGTTGCTGACGCGTGGCCTGGAATGGCTGACATCGATCTTGAGTACAGCAAGCAGCGCGATGAAGTTGTTGGCGGTCATCGGTGCGCCGCGGTCCTGGTGCACGGTCAAGGTGTCGGGCTCGATCTGGTGGTTTGCGAAAACATGGGTCAGAGTCTGAGGTTTCCCCACAAATTTACACTGATGACACGGCATTTGCGACGCTCTTGATGATCGATTTCGCTGCGCGGGGTTTTGGCTTCCAACGATCGTGTTGC
>JALHNO010000044.1 GCA_022843465.1 Pseudomonadota bacterium
TGCTTTGAGTTCCCTTCTCCCGCTTTGCGGGAGAAGGTGGCCCGAAGGGCCGGATGAGGGTGGTTGGGGTAACGGCTACGTCGAACTGCGTTCGGAAGTCAGGCAGGTTTCCCTCACCCGTGCCCTCTCCCGCGCGCGGGAGAGGGGATCAAACCGGGGTCGCCGGGTCCTTGACTTCCCTTCTCCCGCTTTGCGGGAGACAGCCGAAGGCGGATGAGGGTGGTTGGGAAAACGGCTACGTCGAATTGCGTTCGGGAGTTGTTTGCCCTCACCCTGGCCCTCTCCCGCACGCGGGAGAGGGGATCCAGCGGGAGCGGGGATCGGCCGTCAGCACGCGCGTTCGCGCCGGCATCTGCATTAAGATGCGCGATCCATCCATTGGAGTACCTCATGGCCGCATCCGATCTTTCCGCCCATTTCGTCACCACGCGCGGCACCATTCGCGTGAATCTGTACCCCGATCATTGCCCGCTGACGGTGGCCAATTTCGTCAATCTGGTCAGCCGCAAATACTACGATGGCCTGAGTTTCCATCGGGTGATTCCGGATTTCATGGTCCAGGGCGGCTGCCCGGAAGGTTCCGGTCGCGGCGGCCCCGGCTATCGCTTTGGCGATGAGTGCACGCCGCAGCTGCGTCATGACAAGGGCGTGCTGTCGATGGCCAATGCCGGCCCCGGTACCAATGGCAGCCAGTTCTTCATCACCCATGTCGCCACACCCTGGCTCGATGGCAAGCACACCGTGTTCGGCAAGGTGGTCGGGTCCGAGGACCAGGCCGTGGTCGATGCCATTCGGGGCGGCGACCGCATCGAGTCGGTGACCATCAACGGCGACAGCAGCGCATTGATGGCCAAGATGGCCGATCAGGTGGCCAGCTGGAACAAGGTGCTCGGCGGCGCTTGATGTTGCACGGTCCGCGCAGCCAGGCGGCCGCGCGGACGTCGATTCAATGGTGGTTCAGCGGATCAGGCGCGTGCTGGTACCAGCATCATGCCGCGGATCTGCGCCGAGAAATTCTCCAGTACGCGGATGCGCGATGCCTCCGCTTCGCGGCACCAGTCCTGCAAGGCCTGCAGGCGCGCCTCGGAATTGCTGGCGGTGCGGGCGATCACGGCCTGCAGTTGGTCGCGAAAGGCGCAGACCGTGGCCAGCGAGGGCCGATGGGCGACCCATTCGTTCAGTCGCTGCCGCATATCCCCGTCCAGCCAGCGGCCGTCATTGGCCAGCGCATTGCGCAGGCGACGTGACAGGCGCTCGCGGGTCTCGCCAGCGCGCGCCATTTCCTCGCGCAGCACCGGCATGATCACCTGCCGGAAATAGCGCTTGCTGACGTCGTAGCGGGCGACCACCAGCGCCTTGAGCGTATCGGTGTCGGGCAGGGCGATATTGGGCCGCAGTGCCAGTGTCGGCGCGACCCGCAATACCTTGGCCAGACCGATTGCCTGCAGACCACGGATCGCCAGCCAGCCGATATCCACTTCGTAGCGGCGCAGCGCGAACTTGGCACTGCTCGGGAAGGCGTGATGATTGTTGTGCAGCTCTTCACCGCCGATCACCAGGCCCCAGGGGGTGAGGTTGGTCGAGCAGTCATCGGTCTCGAAATTGCGATAGCCCCACCAGTGGCCCAGGCCATTGACGATGCCGGCCGCCATGATCGGAATCCACAGCATCTGCACTGCCCAGATGGCGACGCCGATGGCGCCGAACAGGAAGAAGTTGATGAACAGCATCAGGCTCGGGCCCCAGGTGTTGCGCGGGGTGTACAGATTTCGCTCGATCCAGTCATCGTGCATGCCGGCCGAATATTGCGCCACCAGTTCGCGATCGCGGCGTGCCTCCTGATACAGCACCACTCCGTGCAGCACGACATTCCAGATGCCATGCGCCAGTGGCGAATGCGGATCCTCGATGGTCTCGACCTTGGCGTGGTGCTTGCGATGAATGGCCGCCCACTCACGGGTGACCATGGCGGTAGTGAGCCAGGTCCAGAAGCGGAAGAAATGCGCGACCAGCGGGTGGAAGTCGACCGCGCGATGCGCCGCCGAGCGATGCAGGAACAGGGTCACCGAGAAAATCGTCAGCTGGGTCACCAGCAGAAAATATCCCGCGACCCACCAGGCCGGAGACTGGGTCCAGCCAGCCGCCAGAAAATCGATCAGACTCATGCAGTTTCCTCAGGGCGATCCGCGTCGCACGTCGCTGATGGCGGGTGCGCGCGAGGTCAATGGGGTGGGCGGTGCGGCGGCGGGCCCAGGTGCAGGGTCAGCAATCTGCTGGCTGCGGTCCTGGCCATTCGGTGTTCCTCCACATTATCTGGGGACGAATCGCGCAGAGTCCACTGTACGCGAGGGTATGGCTTGCCCCTGGCCCGCAGCGGGCGGACCCGCATTGCCAGCATCCAGCACGACCATGACGGCAGCATGGCTAAACCATTGCATGCCAACCTGCATCAGATGTCGCATGATGCTCGCCATGACCCGCAATGATTCCTTCGAACCTGCCCCCAGTCGTGAACTGGAGCAGGGCGCCGATTTCGCCCTGGTGCGGCAGGCGGTGGGCGGCAATATGGCGGCCTACGAGCAATTGTATCGACTGCATCACCGGCGCATTTTTGCCACGGTATTGCGTCTGCTCGGCGGCGATCGCGGTCGCGCCGAGGACCTCACCCAGGAAGCCTTTGTGCGGGTCTGGCAGAAGCTTTCCGAGTTCCGGTTCGAGAGCGCGTTCAGCACATGGCTGCATCGCCTGGCGGTCAATATCGCCCTGATGGCGTTGCGCAGTGATCGCGCATCGCCCCAGGCCGATCAGGACAGCGATGATGAAATGTTGCAATTGACCGCCCGGCCCAGCGCACCGGATGCGCAAATCGATCTGGAGGCGCTGATCCCGCGGCTGCCACCGCGTGCCCGCGCTGTGCTGCTGCTGCACGACGTCGAGGGCTGGCAGCACGATGAGATTGGACAGGAGCTCGGCATGGCGGTCGGTACTTCCAAGGCGCAACTGCATCGTGCGCGCGGACTGTTGCGGCAATGGATGGGAGGCAATTCATGAATGACCAATTCGACAATCGCAAGGGCAACGATCAGCCGATCGGCCCGGCTGGCGCGGTCAGCGAGCTCGAGTATCGCCGTCAACTCAAGGCGCTGCCGCGCGAACTCGATCCCGCGGCCGATCTCTGGCCCGGCATCGCAGCCCGGCTGCAGGCGCCAGCCCGCAGATCGGCGGCGCCACCGTCCTGGTTCCGATACGCGCTGGCGGCGGGTCTGGCTTGCGCGGCGCTGGCACTGGGTTCGCGATTGTTGCCGCAGGCCGAGACCGGTTCAGTCCTCGCCGAGCGTCGCACCGGTGACGCACCCTGGGTGGTGCGCGAGGCCGAGTTGCTGAAGACCAGCATGGACGCGGCCCTGGTCGACAGCACCGGGATCTCGTCAGCGCGGCTGGCAGCGCATCCGGATCGGGCCATCGGTGCCTCGCTGCGCGAATTGAGCAGTGCCGAGTCCGAACTGGACCAGGCCTTGCGGTTGAATCCGCAGAGTACCTTCCTGCTTGATCGCCTGCGTCATGTACAACAGAAAAAAGCGCGGCTCACCTTGCGTGCGCTCGCCGCCTGAAATTCGTATTCCCTGTTTGAACCTCAACAGCTTTCGAGAAACATTTTGCAGGTGCCACTCATGAACAAGAAAATGCTTGTCTGCAGTCTGCTTCTGGCGCTTGCGCCCGCGGCGTTCGCGGCCACCCCGATCAAACCGGCAGCCAAGCCGCTGGACGCCACCGGCACAGTAGAGATCAGCAATATCCGCGGCAGCATCAAGGTGACGGGATGGGACCGCAAGATGGTCGCTGTCACCGGTTCTCTCGGCGAGGATACCCGCCTGGTGTTCGAAGGCTCTGGCAGCCGCATGCAGGTGCGCGCCGAACGCATCAGTGAGCGCAAGGGCTGGTTCGGCTGGAATGGCAGCGGGCCGCGCGAAGATTCGTTGATCCAGGTCCATGTCCCGCAAGGGGCCTCGCTGGAGATTGAATCGGTCAGCGCCGACGTCGAAGTTGCCGGCATCAGCGGCAGCGATCGACTGCAACTGGAGTCGGTCAGCGGCGATGCCGAGTTGCAGGCCAAGACGATCAGCCTCACCCTTTCGACTGTCAGTGGCGATGTCCAGTTCGCTGGTCGCGCCGAGCGCGCGACCTCGGAGTCGGTCAGCGGCGATGTCACCCTGCGCGATGTCGAAGGCGAGTTGAAGGTCGAGACCGTTTCCGGCGACACCCGAATCAGTCACAGCCGGCTGCGCCGTATCGATGGCGGTTCGGTATCGGGCGATCTCGATTTTGATATTGATCTGGTCGACAACGCCTCGGTCGACGTCGAATCGATGAGTGGTACGGTCACGCTGCGGCTGCCTGCCGGCCTCAGTGCCACGGTCAATGCAGAGACCTTCAGTGGTTCCCTGACATCGGACTTCGGCCTAAAAATCATCGACGAGCAGGGTCCCGGATCGGAGATGCACGGCAAGATCGGCAATGGCGACGCCCGCATCGAGCTTGAATCCTTCAGCGGTGACATCCGCGTACGGCGGCGTTGATCCCGAATTTGCCATTGCCGTTGCAGTTGTTGCCGAAGGGAAATGGCCAAAGGGAATTGCAGGGAGCGGAGCTTGCCCCGCCCTTGATCGCGGGCCTTGTTGCAGGGCATCTCTGCGGGATACCGTCCTGAATGTGCCGCGGAGTCGAAATGGCAGCCGGCAGAGATGCCCTGCACGAGCACGGGCGAGCAGCGCGGCAAGCCCCGAACCCGCCAGACGCCACCGGATTGGACTGAACGCGGAGGCGACGTCCACTTGCATGACCAGCGGCTCACGCGATTTTTACGCCATTCTGCGATGATGCCTGACGACGCCTGCTGCCGATCTTGGGTTCGGTCATCAGGATATCGCCGATCGCCGTGGTCGAACTTCTGCACATGCGGGGTACTGGCCTGGCTCGGCTGCCATCGATCAGGGAAGCGTGCGGATGCCAGGTTTCAGTCGAATCCTCTTTGTCGCCAGCGTGCTGCTGGTCATCAATGCCTGCTCGGACAAGTCGTCGGGGCCGGCACGGGCGCAGCCGGCAATTGCCGTGACCACGACGACGGTGGTTGTCATGCCCTGGAGCGACAGCATCGAGGCACTCGGTACTGCGCAGGCCAACGAGTCGGTGATGGTGACCGCCAAGGTCACCGAGACGGTGGTGCGCGTCAATTTCGAGGACGGCGATCTGGTTGAGGCCGGCCAGGTGCTGGTCGATCTCTCGGGTCGCGCCGAGCTTGCCGGACTGGAGGAGGCCGCTGCCGCATTCCGCGAAGCCGAACAGCAGTATCGCCGCCAACAGCAACTTACCGAACAGAAACTGGTACCTGCCAGCCAGCTCGATACCCAGCGCGCCGCCGTTGACTCGGCGCGGGCCCGGCTCGATGCCACGCGGGCACGTCTGTCCGATCGCGTCATTACTGCGCCATTCTCCGGCGTGCTCGGCTTTCGCCGCGTCAGCCCTGGCACCCTGGTGACGCCGGGCACGACGATTGCCAGTCTCGATGACATCAGCATCATCAAGCTCGAATTCGCCGTACCCGAAACCTTCCTGCAGGCGTTGGCGCCCGGCCAGGAAATCGTGGCGCGCAGCGCGGCATATCCTGAGCGGACGTTTCGTGGCGTGCTGCGTACGATCGGATCGCGCGTCGATCCGGTGACGCGCGCGATCAGCGCACGCGCCGAAATACTCAATCCGGAACGCGAATTGCGCCCCGGCATGTTGCTCAGTGTGCGCGTGTTCCAGCCCGAGCGTCAGGCTCTGGTGATTCCGGAAATCGCCGTGGTGCAAGTGGCTCGCGATGCCTTTGTCTATCGTGTGGTCGCCGACGGCAAGGTGGAGCGCGTTCGTATCGAGCCCGGCCAGCGGCGCGCCGGAGAACTGGAAGTGCGCGCTGGCCTGAGTGCCGGCGATCGCATCGTGGTCGACGGCACCGGCAAGCTGCGCGACGGCGCGCTGATCAAGGACGTGGGGCCAGCCGCGAGCGCAGATGCCGGCGACGCTACGCCCGAAGACTAAGGAGCGCGCGGAATGAATCTGTCCGATATCTCGATCCGCAGACCGGTCTTCGCCACCGTGATGAGTCTGCTCCTGGTCGTGCTCGGCATCATTGCCTACAGCCGACTGACGCTGCGTGAGTTGCCGAAGATTGATCCGCCCGTCGTCTCGGTCAGCGTCGACTATCCGGGCGCGTCTGCCGCGGTCGTCGAAACCCGGGTCACCCAGGTGCTGGAAGACGCGGTGGCCGGTATCGAAGGCGTCGATCTGATCGACTCGCGCAGCCGCAACGGCGAGGGCAGCGTCAATCTGGAATTCTCGCTCAGCCGTGACATCGAAGCCGCTGCCAATGATGTCCGCGATGCCATCAGTCGCATCCAGGATCGTCTGCCGGAAGAAGCCGAGGCGCCGAGCGTGCAGAAGGTCGAAAGCGATGCCGAGGTCATCGTCTGGCTCAACATGAATTCGAGCACGCTCGACACCCTTGAACTCAGCGACTACGCCGACCGCTACGTGGTGGATCGGCTGTCGAGTCTCGATGGTGTGGCGCAGATCCGCATCGGAGGACAGCAGCGCTATTCGATGCGGGTCTGGCTCGATCGCGAGGCGCTGGCGGCGCGCAATCTGACCGTCAATGACGTCGAGACCGCGCTGCGTCGCGAAAACGTCGAACTGCCGGCCGGCAGCATCGAATCGCAGACGCGCGATTTCACCCTGCGCGTCATGCGCGGCTATCAGCGCGCCGAAGACTTTGCGCTGATCACTCTGCAGAAAGGCGCCGACGGGTATCTGGTGCGCCTCGGGGATGTCGCCCGTGTCGAGCGTGCTTCGTCGGAACCGCGTGCCTATTTCCGTGGCAATGGCCAGCCGAATGTCGGGCTGGGGGTGATCAAGACATCGACCGCAAACAGTCTTGATGTCGCCAAACTGGTGCGCGCCGAACTGCCGGCGATTCAGGATTCATTGCCGACCGGCACCGACATCTTTGTCGCTTTCGATTCGACCACGTTCATCGATGTCGCTGTCGATCGCGTCTACCTGACCCTGATCGAGGCGGTTCTGCTGGTGCTGGTAGTGATTTATCTGTTCCTCGGCAGTGCGCGTGCCGCACTGATTCCCGCAGTCACCGTGCCGGTTTGTCTGATCACCGCTTTCATCGCCCTGTGGGCGTTCGGATTCACGATCAACCTGCTGACCCTGCTGGCCCTGGTGCTCTGCATCGGACTGGTGGTCGACGATGCGATTGTGGTGCTCGAAAACGTGCAACGGCGCGCCGATCTGGGCGAGCCGCCCCTGGTCGCTGCGCGCCGGGGCACCACCCAGGTCACCTTCGCGGTGATCGCCACTACGGCGGTGCTGGCTTCGGTATTCCTGCCGGTCGGATTGATGGAGGGCAATACCGGCAGACTGTTTAGGGAGTTGTCGGTGGCTCTGGCCGGCGCGGTGATCATTTCGGCCTTTGTCGCGCTGACGCTCACGCCGATGATGTGCTCCAAGCTGATCAAGGCGCATACGGCGCCGCAGGGCTTCAACGGCTGGATCCAGAAGCAGCTGACGCGTCTGAGCGCAGGTTATCGCCGCAGTGTGCGTGCCACCCTGGGCCATGTCTGGTGGTTTGCCGCTGCGCTGTTGGGCAGTGCTGCGCTGATCTTTGTGCTGGGCAAGTTCATTCCGCGCGAACTGGCGCCAGCGGAAGATCGCGGCTCGTTCTTCGTTTCCGTGGTCGGCCCTGAGGGTGCTGGCTACGACTACACCGTTGCTCAGGTGCAGCAGGTCGAGGAGAAGCTGTTCAAGTATCTCGGCGAAGGCCAGCCGATCGACCGCGCCAATACCCGTGTGCCCGGCGGCTTTGGCCAGGGCGGCGAGATGCATACCGGCCAGGTGATCGTCCTGCTCAAGCCCTGGACCGAGCGCGAGGAAACCACGGCCGAACTGGTCGAGAAGGTGCGTGCCGATCTCTCAGTGCTGCCCGGCGTGCGCGCCTTGCCGCAGGTGCGTGCCGGCCTGGTGCGCAGCAGTGGTGGCCAGCCGGTGCAGGTGGTACTTGGCGGGCCAAACTATGAAGAATTGGCGGCCTGGCGCGATCGCATGCTGGCGCGCATGGAGGCCAATCCCGGCCTGTTCGCGGCAGACTCCGATTACAAGGAAACCCGTCCGCAATTGCGCATCGAGATCGATCGCGTGCGCGCCGCCGATCTCGGCGTGTCGGTATCGGAAATCGGCCGCACGCTGGAGACCATGATGGGCGCGCGCCGGGTCACGACTTATGTCGAGGATGGCGAGGAATACGATGTGATCCTGCAGGCGCAGCGCGCACAGCGCACCTCGCCCTCGGATCTGAACAATCTCTATGTGCGCTCCGGGACCACCGGCGAATTGATTCCGCTGTCGAGTCTGGTCAGCTTGACCGAACTGGCCGAGCCCGGGCAGTTCAATCGTTTCAACCGCTTCCGCGCGATCACCTTGTCGGCTGGATTGGCGCCGGGCTACACCCTCGGCGAGGCACTGGAGTGGATGCGCCAGACCGCCGACGAAGAGCTGCCTGATCGTGCCCAGATCGATTACAAGGGCGAGTCGCGCGAGTATCAGACGGCCGGCAGTGCCATCCTGTTTACGTTTGCGATGGCCTTGTTGATCGTCTATCTGGTGCTGGCCGCGCAATTCGAGAGCTTCCTTCACCCCCTGGTGATCATGTTGACCGTGCCGCTGGCGGTCGCGGGCGCACTGATTGGATTGTTTGTCACCGGCGGCTCGCTGAATCTCTTCAGCCAGATCGGCATCGTGATGCTGGTCGGATTGGCGGCCAAGAATGGCATCCTGATAGTCGAATTCGCCAATCAGTTGCGCGACGAAGGCATGGAGATCGCAGAGGCCATTGTCGAATCTGCTGCGACCCGCATGCGGCCGATCCTGATGACCTCTATCGCCACCATCATGGGCGCCTTGCCGCTTGCCGTTGCCGGGGGTCCGGGCTCGGCCAGTCGCAGCACCATTGGTGTCGTGATCATCTCGGGCGTTGCCTTCTCCACCATCCTGTCGCTGTTCGTGGTGCCGGCCTTCTATGCCCTGATCGCGCCGTATACCAGATCGCCGGAAGCGCTTGCCCGCAAGCTCGAAAAGCTCGAACGCGAGTCGCCGGTGGCGGGTGGGCACGCCTGACCTGATCGCATCGAAACGCGGGCTGAGTGGATGCGCTGGCTTCGCGCCTTGATCGGAGCCGAGCCTCGCCGTCTCAGGGCGATTTTTCCGCTGCCTTCGTTTCTGCCTCGATCTCCGCGGCGAGGCGGCGTTCGCGCTGCGACAGCGCCTTGAGCATGTCAGCCTCGTAATAGCGGAAGGTGCATTCCGCGTTGAACCGTTCCACAGCTGCCGTGTGCGCGCGGATGCGTTCGTTGTTCGGTTCGACTCTTGCGTTGTACTCGTCTATTTCGCGTCCGAGTTCATCGATCCTGGCATTGAATTCGGCAACGTCTCCGGCATCGCTGCGGTCGAGCGTCTGTCGTTCTGCCGAAATGATGCTGTCGAGGCCGCGTTGCCGGGTATCCGAGAGCGATTGAATCAGCTCTGCCTGGTCGATTTCCGAATCCAGCCTGCGCAGCGTGCGTTCGACTTCAAGGCAGGCATCGAGCTCGTTCAATGTCAGCACGCGACCCTCAGGGGCCTCGCCGGGCTTCAGCCCCGAGCCAGGGAATTTATCGCCGCTGGCCCACGTCGAGTTGATGCAGGCACAGCTGAATACCAGAGCGAACAGGGTAGGCCGGCATCGTATGCGCATCGACTGTCTCCACGAAGGAATCTGTCCTTCGGATGGAAGTAGTACACGCCATATTCAAGCCGACGGGGCCAGATCTCGCGCCAGCCCAACGCCGAAGGACTAAAGGTCCTGCTTGTAACGCACGTAGGGCGTGCGCGTGGAGGTGCGGTCGATGCTGGCGGCTTCCGGATTGGGCAGCAGCACATCTTCGCCCTTGGTAACCAGATTGCGTGCGCCCACGGTCAGTTCGCCGCGCCAGGGCGTACGCCAGGAGACACCAAGATCAAGCCCGCCCCAGAGTCCGGTGCTGGCGCCTGGCAAACCGGCGCCATTGGCACGCTGGACGTGACCGCTGACATTGCCGCTGAATGGGCCGTAGACCAGGCCGACGCCAGCCTGGGCCTGATTGATCTGCATGCCGGCAATGAGCGGGCTGTTCTGTACACGCAGCTGATTGAGTGCGGCATTCAGTTGCAGTGCGCTCTCCGGCGTCAGTCGCCATTGGGCACCAACGGCAAGACCATGCGCCTGGGCATCGATCAGGTTCAGCGGCAGCGCGGCGCTGTGGGCGCCGATGGCGGGCAGCAGCGATGCCGGCGATGCGCCGATATCGAGTTTGTCCATCAGCCAGCTCAGGCCGTAGCTCAGCGTGACGTCCCAATTCTGTCCGGCAAAATTGACTCCGCTCTGCGCTGAGGCGATCTGGCCGGGCAACTCGAACTGCAATGTACCCTGCATCAGGCATTCCTGGCCCAGGGATCCGATCCGCAGCAGACCCGAGGACTCCGCACACCAGGGCACGCTGGTGGTGCCGGCCAGCGAGGAATTCTGCGCGGTCATCGATGAGAACAGGCTCAGGCTGCCATCCGGTTGCAGGACCAGGGTGGCGCCGAGATTGTCGGCATCAAAGTGTCGATCTAGTCCATAACCGCTCAGCGGCTGATAGCCACCCGAGCGTGCGGTCCACAGGGTATTGCCTTGACTGGGCGCGCGCTCACGCGCCAAACCGTCCGCACTGTCCAAACCCGGGACGGCAGAATCCGTTGCCGATGCACTGGTGCAGGCGAGGAGTGCTGTAAGCAGGGTGCAGCTGATTGTGCGGGGCGAAATTTTCATGGCGGTTGTCCAGGTTGGACAGCAAAACGGGTGGTTCGGTTCCCCAGCCTTGCCACGGGCTTTCTTATTTGAGGGAGAGTTTACAAGAGTCTTGTAACTTACGGAATACTCAGGTTTCTGTGCGCCGGGTCCCGATCTTGCACTGGCTGACGATCGCTATTGCTGCAGCGCACTGCCCGGCGCGCCGGTTTCGCCCCGCATCACGGCCTCCAGATCGACCGCGTCGAAGGCATAGCGGCGGTTGCAGAACTCGCAGTGGACCTCGACCAGACCGCCATCGCCGATCGCGGCGAAGGCCTCGTCGCGACCCAGCGCGCGCAGCATCGCGGCCACCCGTTCATGGGAACAGCTGCACTGGAAACGGACGAAATCGGGCTCGAAAACCCGCAGGTCGTCCTCGGCAAAGAGCCGCCGCAAGACGGTTTCGGCTTCCAGATCATGCAGTTCCTCGGCGCGTATCGTGGCCGCCAGGGTGCGCGCGTGCTCAAAGGTGAGGGCATCATGCTCGGAGGCGATGCCGCCTTCGGCCGGCACCTGCTGCAGCAGCAGGCCGACCGCCGAGGTCTCGTTGGCAAACAGATGGATCGCGGTCGGCAACTGTTCGGACTGCTCAAAATAGCGCTCCAGCGAAAGCGCCAGATTGGCGCCTTCCAGTGGCACCAGACCCTGGTAGCGCTGGCCGGATTCCTCGCGCTCGATCGTGATCGCCAGCACCGCTTCGCTCAGCGATTCCGGCGCGAATGGATCGCTGCCATCACCGTCCCAGCGCGCCAGCCCACGGACATGGCCCTCGCTGGTGCATTCCACAAAACCGAGCTTCAGCACCTTGCCGCCACGCAATTGCACCGAGACCTTGCCCGACATGCGAATATCACCGGCGAGCAGGGCACTGGCAGCGGACATTTCGCCCAATACATCGGCAACGGCATCCGGATAGCTATCGCCAGCGCGGATCTGGCGCCAGGCAGCACCGAGCCGCACAATGACGCCACGCACATTGGCCCCTTCAAAAAGAAATCGGCGAATCCAGTCGCCATCTAGCGTATCGCGGTCAAGATCAGTCATGGATGCAAGTATGCAACGAAACCGCGTGAACACCGACTCAAAAACTGTGCCGAAATCATGCCTGTGAAGCCCTCGCGCGCGACGCCGCGTCGGGGCTGGCGGCGAATCCTGGGCTGGCTGTTTCGGCTGGTGCTGGTGTTCGTGATCGGCAGTGTGCTGCTGGTTGGCGCTCTGCGCTTCGTGCCGCCGCCCAGCTCGGCCTTCATGATCACGCGCAGCATGGATGCGCGGGCGGCGGGCGAGAAGGGTTTCGTCCTGAAGCACCGCTGGGTGTCGCTGGACCGCATCAGCAAGTCGCTGCCCGCTGCGGTGATGGCCGCCGAAGATCAACGCTTTCCCGATCATCATGGCTTTGACCTGGTGGAGATAAAGAAGGCCATGAACACCCGCGGTGGCAAAGCCAAACGCGGAGCCAGCACGATCTCGCAGCAGGTCGCCAAGAATCTCTTTCTGTGGTCAGGCCGCAGCTATCTGCGCAAGGGGCTGGAAGTCTGGTTCACCGGCCTGATCGAACTGACCTGGCCGAAGCGCCGGATACTCGAGGTCTACATGAACATCGCCGAGTTCGGTGATGGCGTCTACGGCGCCGAGGCCGCCGCGCAGAAATATTTCGGCATCCCTGCCGCACAACTCAACGACGCCCAGGCCGCCCGCATGGCCGCCGTCATGCCCAATCCCAAGCGATTCCTGATCGCCAATCCCAGCCCCTACATGCAGAAGCGCCAGCGCTGGATCCAGCAGCAGATGCGCCAACTTGGCGGTGACAGCTTCGTCGATCAAGTCATTGATCCCAAGTAGGAGCGCCCCGCGGGCGCGACCGCAGTGCAGATGTGGGAGCGCCAGATAGGCGCGACCTCGGTGCGGATGTGGGAGCGCCAGATTGGCACGACCGCGGTGCGGAAGTGGGAGCGCCAGATTGGCACGACCGCGGTGCGGATGTGGGAGCGCCAGATTGGCGCGACTTCGGTGCGGATGTGGGAGCGCCAAATTGGCGCGACCGCGGTCTCGATCACCACCACGGTCGGCCCGCCTCGGGCCTCCCACCCAAGCGCGCCTCGGCCTTTCCTGGTGGGAGCGCCAAATTGGCGCGACCGCGGTCTCGATCACCAGCGCGCTGCGCACAGCTACCAATCCGTTACCGGATCAGCAACTCGGCGACGTCACCCTGGCTCGCACTCGTCCCAAACGGCGGCGGCGCCCAGATCGCGAACCAGTGCGGGTAGTCCTGAGGCCGTTGCACCAGGCCCGCGCGCAGAGGATTGGCGATCAGATAGCGAGCCTGACCCAACAGGTCTTCATCGCTGCGCAGCGCGTGGTCTTACTGGCTGTCGCATAAATAATGCAATACTACACACCCGTCCCAAGCAGGAGTACGGATGTGACACGACCAGTCGGGTCCGCAGAGCTGATCGAAGCGCGGCGCCGTCAGGCGCTGC
>JALHNO010000045.1 GCA_022843465.1 Pseudomonadota bacterium
ACAACAAGAGCAACCAGCAAGAGCGGCATCCACGGGAGGAGCAACAGACAGAGCAGCAACCAAGACAAAAACAACGCACGGGTACTTGACAAGCAATTGCTCATAGAAGGGCGCAATAACCGAAGGGCATTGCGCCGGATGGCTTCCCGCACACCGACGCCTCAAGGCAAATTCAATGCGGCGCAATGCCCTTCGGTTATTGCGCCCTACGATCCTGCGCTTGATTTCGCCCTTGATTCTGTAGAGCGTGGCTTGCCGCGCTGCGTTTGATGTTGTGCGCCCCGAAGGGGCAATTCAACTCAGCCCAGGGCAACGCCCTGGGTACCGGGACAGATCACCCCAAAGCCCTGAAAGGGCGGTTCAGGCTTCCCGCACACCGGCACCTCAATACAAATTCAATGCGGCGCAATGCCCTTTGGTTATTGCGCCCTACGTTCCTCGCTCGGGGTTCCAGTGCATCGGCACCTCATGTCTCGACTGCAATGCGGTCTTCACCAAGACGGATGCGTCGCTTGCTACGCGTGCAGCGCCATCTGCTTCTATACTTTGCCCATGCACCGCGCCGTCTTTCCTCGCAGTTCCGCATCGGGTTCGTGCTCGCTTCGTCTGCGAGTCTGCGCGCCCAAGGTCGCGTTCAAGCCGACTGCTGTGGGAGTGTTTCGGTCAAACCTACCGCTGCTGCGCGGCGGCGGCTACATGCGGCGTGGGGCAGACCAATGAAGCACGGCACCGCGCTTCATCAGACCCTGTTGACTATCCTCACACGTAGCGCGATGGTCCCGTTCGCCTTGACGCTGCTCGTCTTTGCCAGCGCGTGCGCCAAGCCAACGGGTGGCACATCGGCCGTGATCAACAACGGCGTAACCCGACCCGATGCCGATGCACCCGCTCCGCCGCAGGGCAACCCGATCAGCCAGTTCGTACGACGCATCCACGAGGACCGTCGCGGTCTCATGTGGCTCGGCACCAATGGCGACGGTGTTGCGCGTTGGAATGGCAAGGACCTCGAGTACTTCTCGGTCCCTCAGGGCTTCGGTGGCGTTGCGGTGCGCGCGATCGTCGAGGGGAACGACGGCAGCGTCTGGTTCGGGACTGAAGGCGGTCTGACGAAGTTCGACGGCGCGTCGTTTACGAACTACACCGTGCGCGACGGACTGGTCAGCAACGATGTCTGGAGCCTCGCATTCGACCGTCGTGGCGAACTGTGGGTAGGTACGCTGCAGGGCGTTTACCGATTTGACGGAGCCCGATTCACGCTGTTCGAGCTACCAGAGGCCAAGCCGGATCCAATGGTTGGCGTAACCAGCGCGCGCATGGTTCGCAGCATCATCATGGACCGGGCCGGCCGCCTATGGTTCGGCACCAACGGTGGGGCCTACGTCTACGACGGCAAGTTGCTGCGCAACTACAACGAGTCCGACGGCCTGTCGAACAACAACGTCAACAGCATCCTCGAGGATCGCAACGGCCGCTTCTGGTTTGCGACGCACCACAACGGCGTCTGCTACCTGGACGGAGAGTCGTTCACCGCCGTCACCGAGGCCGACGGTGTCGAAGGCACAGAAGTGTGGGACCTCTTCATGGACCGGGCCGGTGCGATCTGGTTTCCCATCGAGAATTCCGGCCTTTACCGTTTCAACGGCAAGACGTTCCAGCGCTATCGTGAGGCCGATGGGCTGACGAGCAACGCGATCCAGGATACGCACCAGAGCCGCGATGGGCGGCTGTGGTTCGGCGGTTATGGCGGCCTGTTCCGTCTCGAAGGTGACGCTATTGTTGCCGTCACGCGTGTCGGGCCGTGGCGTTCGTCCGTTCGATGATCTCGGCCTGTCCGCAGGTGTCGAAAACGAAAGGGGTCAAGTCGTGACTCTTGCCAAATCGCGCAATAGGCAAGACTTGATCCCTTTCCTGCAATCGCCATCCATGCGGCGACGCATCCGGGGGCGAAGTTGCAGCGGCGGCCGAACGACGCGGACGTGACCGGCGACGCCGGCGCGGGGGAAGGATAGAATGTGCGCAACTGCTGCAAGGAGTTCTGTGATGGCTGCGAATCCGCAAAACGTAAAACAGTATCTGCATACGCTCGCTGATCGACTGCCCGATAGTGCGACGATCGACGAGGCGTTGTATCACCTGGTGTTGCGGCGCGAGATCGAGGCAGGCCTTGCCGATAGCGACGCTGGACGCACAACGCCGGTTGAAGAAATGATGAAGCGGCGCGGCATTGTCGAATGAGGGTGTCTTGGACAGACCGTGCCGAGGCACGGCTGGATGCGATCTGCGGGTATATCGCCGCTGATGCACCACGTGCTGCCAAGGCACTGGAACGGCGACTCGTTTTGCGTTCTCGTCAAATCGGCAAGTTCCCGCAATCGGGCCGCAAGGTGCCTGACTATGATCGCGATGATGTGCGTGAGTTGATCGAAGGCAGCTACCGCCTGATCTATCTCATCAAAGCCGATCATGTCGATGTGCTGACAGTGATGCACTGCGCGCAACTGCTGCCGACAGACTCCGAAAGGCTCTGACCGGTGGGAGAGGGAAATATTCGTCTCTCGGGGAGAGGAGGGCCTGCAACACTGGCGCGACGAGCCTCGAACCGCGATCGGCTACCTGGACCTTACGCAGAACTCAGCTGATGCACGGCGCGACAGGGCCAGACTAGACGTTGGATATCAACGGCACGATCCGGCTGACGATCCCAAGAAAGCCACTGACCGCAGTCAGCACACCTTGAACCTTTGAAAGATCCTGCAGGGCTTGGGTCAAGGACTGCGCGCCGGCGATCAGGGGTGCCTCGTTGGCGATCAACTGATCGCGGATGTCGGAAAGCTCCTTGTTCTCCATGACCACGATCACATGGTTCACCGCCAGCATCTGCTGGGCAGCGCTGGCCTTGGTCGCCGCATCGGCATCCTGCAGGGCGAGCATCCATTCGGCCGAAAAGAACGATCGGCGGGTGGCGCGCAGCTGCTGCAGGGTCATGGTTTCCAGATCGGAGGGATTCATTGCTGCGTCTCCTTGGCCGCCCGGCCGTTCTCGATGGTGGTCAGGATACTGCCGAGATCGGTCTGCAAAGCCGCGATGCGCTCAGGCGTCAGTCGATTTTCGACCAGGGCGACGAAGCTCGTGCGCAGACTCGTTGCGGCATTGGCGGCGGCTTGCAGGGAAGTGGTGTCGAGCGTGCTCTGCAGCAGGGTGGCGCGCTGGTCGCTCCAGTTTGAATCCAGACTTCCCGAACCCGCGAACGGCAGGGCAATCTTATCGCGGTAGTTTTTCTCCGCGACCACACCGAGATCGGAAGCGTATTGCGTCGCCAGTGCCTGCAGGGCCGCGGACATCAAACGCAATTCGCGATCGATGGTGGGCGCATTGCGTTTGAGTTCGGCGTTCAGCACATTCGACTGATGCGCCACATAGAGAAAATCCGCCGCCGGCGCGATCAGGCTTTCGATGGTGTTGCCCCCGATAGTTGCCTTGGCAATGGCCGGATTGAGTTTGCCGAGATCGTTGACGAAGCCTTGGGCGACCGCGGTCATGCCTGAAGACTCCGCCCTGGTCGCTGCCAGCGAGGCCAGTGCATCGAAGTAGGACTGGAGCACGCCCAGGTGACGGCGCAAGCCGCCCAGGATCGCCAGCCGCGCATCCAGGTCGGCATCCGCCTGCCGCAAGGCAGTCAGGCGATCAGAGCTGGGTAGCGCATCGCGCGCCTGCAGAAGCACCATGGAATCGGTCGTCGCCGTGGCATCGAACGATGCGGTCAACGCCGGGTCCACCGCCTTGGTGAACGCCGTACCAGTCGCCGCAAACGCGGCGAACTGATCGACCCGCGCCTGCTTGGTGGCGCAACCAGCCAGGACCAGCAGGGCGGCCATGAGCATCAGACTTCGTATACCGCTGATATTGAATTCGGGTTTTCGCATCGATGCGCTCCGGCAGGTACTGAAACATACAAATTATTATCCAGCGCGGCAATGAGCAATTTTGCCCCGCCAGGTTTCTGGACAGGGTATTTGGAACGTACGGACCATTGATTGCAATGGCGCGACCCGGCAGTTACAGGGCGGTTGGGCCCTCAAGGGGGTCAAGTCTTGCCTATTGCGCGATTTGGCAAGAGTCAAGACTTGAAGACTCATGTCGCCGCCTCCTGAGCGTGGCGGTACCTTTGTGGTTACGAAGCCCAAAGGCGTACCACGCGACAGGAGACGGCCATGCAACTTTACGCTGCGATTGATCTGCATTCCAACAATTCTGTGTTGGCAGTGATCGACGGTGA